>CAVQOI010000004.1:0-737939 GCA_963714425.1 uncultured Chloroflexia bacterium | reverse complement strand
TGGCGTTCAACCACGTAGCGCAATTCTCGTCGTTGCCCATCATCACATCCGCCGCCAGGATGGTTTTACGCAGCGTCTCCTCAAGCGGATTGGTGATTGCGCAGGTCATACCTGCTGCAATTGCCATGGAAAGAAAAGCAGCGTTCAGGCTGCTCCGCCCCGGCAGGCCGAAGGAGATATTGGAAGCCCCGCACACGGTATTCACTCCCAGCTCTTCCCGCACGCGCCGCACGATGGCGAACAGCGTCCTACCGGCGTAGCGCACGGCTCCCACCGGCATCGCCAGCGGATCGATCAGCACATCGGTGCGCGGGATTCCGTGATCCTCAGCCCGCTCCACGATCTTCCTGGCGATTGCGAAGCGTGCATCAGGGTCTTCGGAGATGCCCGTCTCGTCGTTGGTGATGCCGATCACCGCCGCCCCGTACTTCTTCACCAGCGGCAGCACGCTCTCCAGGCGATCCTCCTCGCCGGTCACCGAGTTGACCAGCGGCTTGCCCTGGTAAGCTCCCAACCCGGCTTCCAATGCCTTGACAATCGACGAATCGATGCTCAGCGGCACGTCCACAACGCTCTGCACCAGGCGCACCGCCTCCGCCAGGATGGCGGGCTCGTCCGCCATCGGGATGCCCGCGTTCACGTCCAGCATGTGCGCCCCGGCTTCTACCTGGGCGAGTGCGTCGGAGATCACCCGCTCGAAGTTCCATACAGCCATCTCTGCTGCCAGAAATTTGCGCCCGGTGGGGTTGATGCGCTCGCCGATGATCACAAAGGGGTGTTCGGGTCCGATCCTGATTTCTTTCGTAGGGGATGTTAATATGGTTTCCATAAGTTATGAAGGGACCTCTTCACAAGGATTAATCTGTCCGAGCTCGTCACGCCAGCGGCGCGGCAGCAGCCCGGCTTCTTCGATGATCTCCGCAACCAGCTCTTCCTGGCGGTAAGCCATGACGTGCACGCCGCTCACGCCCTTGACCTCGCGCACCTGCTGGATCATCTCAATACATATGCGCTTTCCTTCTTCGCGCTGTTTTCCTGGAGCTGCGCCTTGTAATCGCGCAATGGTCTCGTCGGGGATTACCACCCCAGGCACATGCGTGCGCGTCCATTCTGCGGACTTCGCAGAGCGAAGCGGGCCCACGCCCACCAGAATGTAAGCTCGCTCATGAATGCCCAGATCGCGCACGGTGTTCATAAACTGGCACAGGCGCCCGAAATCGAAGCAGTACTGGGTCTGGAAGAACTCAGCCCCGGCAGCGATCTTCTTGCCCATGCGCAGGGGGCGGAAATCATAGGGCGGGATGAACGGGTTGCTGGCAGCTCCCAGGAAGAATTTCGGCGGCACATCCAGCTCCCGCCCGCTCAAGAAGCGGCCCTGGTCGCGCAGCATGCGCGCCGTGCGCAGCAGGCTGATCGAATCCAGATCGAAGACTGGCTTGGCCTCCGGCTGATCGCCAGCTTGCACACCATCGCCGGTCAGACACAGCACATTGCGCACGCCCATCGCTGCCGCTCCCAGCAGGTCGCCCTGGATCGATATGCGGTTCCTATCCCGGCAGGAGACTTGCATCACCGGTTCGTAGCCAGCGCGGGTCAGTAAGGCGCACACGCCCACACTGGACATGTGCACATTCGCACCGGAGGCGTCCGTGGCGTTGATGGCGTCGCACACCTCCGCCAGCACCAGGGCGCGCTCGTATACCGATTGGGGGTCGGCGCTGTCTGGCGGGTTGAGCTCAGCGGTGACGGCGAAGCGGCCCGAGCGCAGTACGCGCTCCAGTCGCGAGCCGGTTCTCAATCGTTCCAGCCCGTTGGCGCCATCTTGTGCTGCTGGTGAAAGTCGTTGATCCATGCGGATGTATCTTTCAAGCTATAGTTGACCGGTGCCTGGATATGCAGGATGTCGCTGCCATGCTCCGGCATGACCTTGGAGCGTTCCCATGCCAGCACCCACACGCAGGGCATCTCCGGTAGTATCTCGCAATTTCCATCCAGGCGCACCCCCCCACACGGCCCATTGCGCAGGTTTTTGGGGCAGGTCATCGGGCAGGTCATGCCCGTCGAGTGCAGGATGCATTGCCCGCACATGCGGCAGTCGAACAATGGCCCTTTGCTCAGGCGCTCCAACTGTACGAATGCCTTCTCAGCCCAGCTCCCCGGCTTCAGCCAGCCGCGCAATGGGAACAGGCTGCGGTAGGTAGCCCGGTATATGATCTCTAGAAGATGGGGCAAATCCTGCAGAAACCGAAACATGTGTAATTGCTCTCTAGCTATTTTCACCGCCGAGACGCCGAGAACGCAGAGATGTTAACTATAAACTCAGCGTCTCCGTGGTGAAGTTGTTTCATTCTGACTGAGGATAGCTTTATTCTTTCTCGAACCCCTTCTTAGCGACCAGCCTCGTTAACCGCTCCTGCGGGTAAGCCGCTTCGAGCTCTGCCGCCAAGGTGATAGCCATCTGTTCGGGATCGCCTTCCCCGACTTGCGCCTCACCTGTGCGCCATTCCTCCAGGTAATCGTCCGTGGTGGTGGTGTCTGCGCGCATGGCTGCCATATCGATGGCCTCCTGGAAGCGCTGCGCTAGCGGTTGAGAGTATCGCTCCTTACCGGAGCGCAGGCGTAGTTGGGCGGGGATATCCCGCCAGTAGACGATCTGGTAGGTGAAGCTCATACCTCAATTAATTCCTTCAGGCGGGTTTCTAGCTTGCCGTAACCGGTGTGGCGCACCTCCAAGGGCAGACCCAGGCTGTCCGCCGCCCACTGCGCCCGGCTCTCCAGAGCTGGCTCGTGTCGCTGCGTCAAATAGACCACACGGGTGTAGTTGCGGAAATACTCGTCGCGTAACTGCGGGCGCTTATCAATCCCCAGCCCCTCCAATACGAGATGGTCGAAGGACTGCACAAGGTAATCGGTCAAGAAAAAGGTGCCCGGTGCTTCAGCCATTAATGCTTCAAAAGTGCCGTCGGCGTACATCTCGTAGCAGTGGGGACCAGCTACCCTCTCCACACCCTCGTCCTTCAACATACGGTCGAGGATACCGCCGGTGCCGCAATCTCCATAGACCACAATTAGGCGTTCGTAATCTCTGCGCGCCTGGCGAATGCGATTTCGTACCGCGGTTGGAATGCGCTCGGGCGTATTATGTAGCAAGGAGGGCACACCCAGCACGTCCACCTGCCAGCTATGTTTCACTTTCAATGCCAGCACCTCGCGCGCCAGTGCGCCGCAGGCGATCAGAGCTGTTTTCACGCGGAAGCTACCTCCGAGGCCAGCGCCATAGCGATCGCCTGGATGTGCGCCGGCGTGCTGCCACAGCATGCGCCGATGATGCGCGCCCCGGCGCTATAAGCATTCACAGCATACTCACCCATATCCTCCGGAGTCGCCTGGTAAACGGGTACACCGCCCACCAACTTGGGGATACCGGCGTTGGCTTTTGCGACCAGGATGGCATCCTTTGCGACAGCTTTCATCTTCTCAACCACCGTAACGATCTCCTCCACGCCATTGCCGCAGTTGCCACCGAAAGCGGTCGCCCCGAAGGCTGCCAGCTTGGCTGCAGCCTGCTCGGGCTTCACACCCATCATGGTATGCCCGTGGGTGTCAAAGGTCATGCAGGTGACCAGGGGAATCTCGGCGGAGACACTGCGTACACCTTCCACTGCAGCGCGCATCTCTTCAAGGTCTGATATGGTCTCGATCCAGATTAGGTCGACACCCCCCTCGACCAACGCGGCAGCTTGTTCAGTGAAGCCTTTCACGGCGTCTTCGAATGTCATCGTGCCATAGGGCAAAAGCACGCCACCCGAAGGGCCAATGTCGCCTGCTACGATGGCTTCTGTGCCGCTCGCATCGACCACCTTGCGCAGGATGTGTACGGCAGCCCGGTTGAACTCGCCTACGCGATCCTGCAGTTTGTGAAGCGCCAGCCTGTGAGATGTACCGCCGAAAGTATTGGTGAGTAAAACTCGTGAGCCCGCTTCAAGGTACGCGCGGTGTACTGCCTCCACCCTTTCCGGTTGGTCTACATTCCAAAGCTCTGGAGCGCCGCCGTGCCCCAGCCCTGAGGCGAAAAGCATGGTGCCCATAGCCCCATCCGCCAGAATGTAAGGCGATTTCTGGAGTAGAGAATGGATCGTGGTCATGGGTTTCCTGCCTTTCTTGGTTTTGCTAGTACCACCGATACACACGTATGAACACAGATAAAAAGACCCTGTTTACAAGTACAGATCACATCGATGTCCATCTGTGTTCAACTGGGTCAATAATTTACCCAATGGGCTCGCCGCGCTTGATCGCCAGCAGCTTCTTAGCAGTCTCTACAGCGATGGCCGCGTCGCGGCAGTAGGCATCTGCGCCGATCTCTTCTGCAAACGCATCATTGAGCGGGGCGCCCCCCACCAGAACGACGAGTTGGTTGCGCAGACTTTGCTCTTTGAGGGTTTCGATAACAACGCCCATATAAGGCATTGTGGTGGTCAGGAGAGCGCTCATACCCAGGATGTCCGGTTTGTGCTCGTGGATCGCATTGATAAACTTCTCGGCGTCTACGTTGATGCCCAGGTTGATCACTGTAAAACCGGCGCCTTCCATCATCATCGCTACCAGGTTCTTGCCGATATCATGAATGTCACCCTTAACAGTGCCGATGACCATGGTACCCACCTGCGGGGCGCCGGTCTCTGCCAGTAACGGGCGAAGGATCTCCATGCCAGATTTCATGGCCTTGGCAGCCATGAGTACTTCGGGGACGAACAAGATCCCATCCCTGAAGTCCACACCTACCACGTCCATACCTGCCACCAAGCCTTTGGTGAGGACCTCGTAAGGGGTTAGACCCCGCCCGAGCAACTCGTTGACACTGGCAACAACTTCGGTTGCCAGACCGTCGTATAAGTCGTCCTGGATCAGCTCCAGGATCTCGGCGGTTTCCAATTTTGTGATGTCGATCTCATCGCTCATAGATAAATGCTCCTCGAAGAATTTGGGTATTATACTCGGTTTGGTCGGGTATCCTGATGGGGCGCTGCGCCCGTGCACGGGTCATTTCCGCCTCACTCCTCAGATCCCGATTTTTCTGAAGAACTGGTTTCCGCTCGCTGGCGGAATTGGCTGCGCCTCGCAGGCACTTCATTCTTTGAAGGCAAGTGAGGCAGAGAAGCCCCAAGGCTTGGATAGGGATCGCGCGAGTGCGGCAATCCGAGCGCAGCGACAAACTCGTTCTGGAAGGAAGACTCCATGGCCGTGGATATATGTTCCACCCAGCTTGCCAGATAGGAGGCTCTCTCACGCAGGCTGCGGTTGAGCAGGGCAAAACGTGCTCCATCGCCGGCAGCGTTGCCAACAGCCACCACTTTGTCCAGGTTGCAATCCGGGATCAAACCCAGCACCATGGCATGGTACGGGCTGATGAAGCTGCCGAACGCCCCAGCTAACGTGACCCGCTCGACATGCGTTGAGCCCCAATGGTTCATCAGCAGCTTGGTCCCCGCGTAAAGCGCCGCCTTAGCGAGCTGGATGGCGCGGATATCGTTCTGTGTGACAACGATGGGGGCACCGGTGGCTGTCAGGCTTTCATCCACCAGGATGTACTCTCCCGTGCGGCCGTTGTAGCGAACCCGATGGGTGCGCTCGGGTGCAGTGGCGTCGAACAGACCATCGGCATGGATGATCCCAGCCAGGAACATCTCAGCCACCACCTCAATAATGCCACTGCCGCAAATACCTGTAGCCTTGGCAGGATGAGGCACCGATGCACCCGGGAGGATCCAATCATCATAGCCGATGACCTTATAACGCGGCTCCAGGGTCTGCGGATCGATGCGCACGCGCTCGATGGCGCCTGGTGCAGCTCGCTGCCCGTGAGTGATCTGGGCGCCTTCAAAAGCCGGTCCAGTGGGGCTGGAGGCTGCCAGCAGGCGCTTGCGGTTGCCCAGCACGATCTCGGCATTTGTCCCCACGTCTACGATCAAGGTTATGTCATCCTGCTGGTCGGGGGCTTCTGATAATTGTACGGCAACGTTGTCCGCCCCAACATGACCGGCTATCAAGGGCAGGGTATGCAGCCGCGCCGCCGGGTGGAAATTCAACCCTAGATCTCTTGCCTTGAGATCGATTGAAGCGCTGACCGCTGGTGTAAAAGGTGCAAACCCCAGCTCGCGGTGGGGGACGCCCAAGAAGATATGGTGCATCACCGGGTTACCCACCACGACGGCATCCAGGATATCCTCGCTGGATAATCCGGCGGCTTCGGTGGCTTTCTCAGCCAACTCGTTGAGTGTGCGGATGATCGCGCGGTGCATGCGCGCCATACCCTGGGGCTCGGTGTTGGCGTAGCTCACACGGCTCATGAGGTCTTCACCATAGCGCACCTGTGGGTTCATCGCAGCTTCGGTTGCAAGCACCTCCCCGGTGCGAAGGTCACACAGATGCGCCACCACTGTCGTCGAGCCGATATCCACTGCCAGCCCGTAGATGCCTTCTTTATACCCGGGCTGGACTCGTAGCACCTCCTGATCCTGCCAGAGAACGAGGGTTACGGCAAAGTTGCCCTCCCTCAGAACACCCTGAAGATATGGCAAGACAGTGATATCGAGCCTAAGATTTTGCAGCTGCCACTGCTCAGCCAGTGCATCTTGTAGCCGTTCCCAATCCCCACGCGGATCATTCATATCAGGCGGCTGTAGCTCGACGTATATCTGCCGCACCGCTGGATCGATTTCTATTGCTCGCGCTGATGCGGCTTTGGCAATTACCTGTTTGCGCGCCTGGCTCTCCTCGGGGACGGTGATGAGCACATCTCCCAATACCTCCGCAGCGCAAGCCAGCCTGCGCCCATTGCGGAGATACTCTTGCTCGTCGGCGACGGGTGCGGAGAGGTTATCCGCTTTGGAGGTGATACCATGCTTGGGAAAACTCCCCTCTTCGACGATCACCTGGCATTTTCCGCAGGTCTGCCGCCCGCCGCAGATTGACTCAAGCTCCACGCCCAACTCTTGAGCAGCTCTCAGCAGGTTGGCGCCGCGTGGCACACTGCCTTTGCGCCCGGAGGGCATCAAGGCAATTCGGCAATGCTCCGATGTTTCGTGGCTGGTATCTGTCATGATGGATGTCTAGGTGATGAGAACAAAATACTAATATTAGGCGAAATTCGTGAAATTAATGGATTGTCATCAATATCAAAGTATCTTTGTAGCCATACGAATGTTTCTAGGACGATTATCTTCCTCGAGGTCATTGCGTGTGAGCCCTTCGAGCGACCGAAGCAGTCCCCTCCCCAGGTGTCGCTAGATTGCTTCGTCGGGCTGGGACCCGCCTCGTAATGACCGCGCCATTCCTTCGTATTTCTAATACCATTCGATGAATCATTTAGGTTGTCAGAGTGCGGTGCAGGCGGCGACGGCGGCGCGTTCCACCCTCTCCATCGTCCTCTTCTGCGGCGACCACGCGCTTCCAGCCTTCTGGGGGGAACGAGTCACCAGCCACGATCCCGGGAAATGCCTTTCGGATATTGGCATCCATCTCTGGTGAAAAAACTGCCGGGTTTTCACGCGTCAGAATAGCCTTTACGCCCTGCAGAGCCCTTGCTTGGGAGTCGAGTCCGCCGCGCTCCTTCCATTGGGCGCGCGGGTCGCGGTCGGCAACATCTGCCAGCAACATGGTTGAGCGCATGCGCTCCAGGGTGTGTTCCGTGCCAGCGAACATGCCGCCCGGGCCAATCTCGGCGATCTGGTCCAGGGCGAAGTTCTCCTCGCTGAACTCGAAGCCACGGCGGATTTGCTTCAGCATCAGGGCAATTTCGTTGTCAATGTACGCTTTGGCGAAATCGAATGCCATCAAGGCGTCCAAAAGCCCTGCCATATTAAAGACGTCCACGCCGCCCAGATAACCGGCTGTTACCGACATGCCGGTCTCGTAGCCGGATTGAGCGTCGTTGATCTTGGAGTTGGATAAGCCGATGTAACCACCCGATGGGATATTGTAGAAGCGTGCCATCTGGGCGCAGCCCATGTGCAAGATGCCTGTCTCAACTGCTCCTGGAGAGTATGCGCCGCTGCGCATGTCCGCCACAGTGGGCAGTGTGCTGTACAGGACCGCTTTACCCGGCTGGATCATTTCGGTGAGCACGCCCGCAGCCAGAAACTCGGCGTTGCACTGCGCCAGGGTAGACAGCATGGTCAGTGGAGAGGTCAGACCGGCATTGGGCACGATGGAGAAATAGCTGGGGAGGTCTAACTCGCTGAAGATTATGAGTAGCTGGGTGGAGTCAAAATCCATGGTCAGCGGCGAGACCACCGGGCAGTAGTGATGGGTGATGAAAGGGCGCTCGCGGAATGCGCCTTCGCCCCCCGCCACAAGATAAGCCAGCTCGAGCACCATCTCGACCTCGGATGGAGGCGTATTGGCGCGCACGGGTTTGACTGTGTTCTTGATGGATGGATAATAGCGAGATAGGCTGAACTGGTCTTTTGGGGCGTCGTCCGCCAGGGTGGAGATGGAGAAGACGTCATAACCGGGCAGCTCATTGACCAGGTGAGCTATTCGCGCCAGATCGTCGGAGCTGGCGCGGCGCTCATAACCCGTCACCGGGTCGATAATGTTGGGCGCCGAGCTACCCGTCAGAATCAGGGGACTGTCGTCTGGGACGGTGCGGTCATTGAGGGGATCGCGGGCAGCGAAGGTGAATTTGGGCGGGAAGAGCATACGGTAACGCTCAACGACCGCGCGAGGGACGCGAACAATATGCGTTTGCTCGTCCACCTGTGCCCCGTGCGCGGCAAAGATTTCTCGAGCTCGGTCATTGCGCACCAGCATGCCCACCCGCTCTAGGATATCCAACGAGGCGTCATGGACCCGCTCGACCTGTTCTTGTGAAAGTAGCGTAGCAAACGAATGAAGCATTGGGGGGTCTCCTTAGAATATCGAACTTCTTTTGATGAAATCCATTGGCGTCGCTTCGGTTTCGAAGCGGAATCGGTCACCGCGGTAGCGATCTTTGCCGAACTCCACCGGGGAATCCTCGCCATCGAATGAGATGCGCTTCTCCAGCATAAGCGGAGCGCCCAAGCGCACGCTGAGCAAATCAGCCTCGAATGCAGTGGCGACGACTGGCTCAAAGCTCTGCCGTGCATGGGTGATGGCTATCCCATATTCGCTCTCCATCACCTCGTAAATCGAACGCCTCTCCAGATCGTACGCATCAAGGCTGGGAAAGCGTAGAGCAGGTATGGTATAGCTCTCCAGCAGAACAGGCTCCTGGTTGATTGTCCGCAGGCGGCGGATATGGAAAGCCGGAGCGGAGATCGGCAGTCGAAGCTGGCGCGCCAGAGCGGTATCCAGGGAGACATGATCTAACGAGATAAGCTTCGTCCCTGGGGTGAAACCCCGGCTCTGCATGCCAGTGGCAAATCGGAAGACCGTGTCCATGCGCCGGTCAATCTTGGGCTCGGCAACGAAGGTGCCGACACCATGTTTGCGCACTACCAACCCCTGCGCTTCCAGCACGCTCAGCGCGCGGCGCAAGGTCATGCGGTTTATCCCCAGCTCCTCGCTCAGCTCGCGCTCGGGAGGCAGCCGGTCGCCAGGGAGCAGGTCGCCTGATTCAATACGGCTGATGACCTGTTCAGCAATTTGAATATAAAGCGGGATAGAATATGCAAGCGGTGGAGCAATCATTGGTTTTAGATCGGTATAGTGGTATACACTTCTTATACCACTGATTATACATTCAATTGGTGAATCTGTCAGCTATAATTGATAAATCTATGTCAGAATTGCTCGTTGCCCACCTACCATTCCTGAGATAGAATGCTCTCAGCGGTGGGAATAGGGGTTGACTCATAATGAATAGATACCCGTGGGTGGTGTTTTTGCTCCTTTTTTCGGCGGCCGTCTTCATCCGCCTGGGCGCGTACGATAAACTGACCTTCTCAACCGGCACCCAGGATACTGCCAGTTATCTCGAAGCGGCGAAGGTCACCTTCCCCACCAGTCGTTTCTTTACTAGCCAACGGGCGGCGACACTCCCACTGTTGTATAAGATCTTCCAACCTCCCAGCGGATACAGTGATTATCTCGTTGCAGATCCAGCTCGCAGTGACCCAGTAAGTTTAAGTTACCAGCGCGAGTTCATCCCCATTGTGGTACTGCAGACTCTCATGTCTATCCTGTGCTGGGGGTGCCTGGCGCTGGTAACTTTCTGGCACCTGAGACCACTATGGGTAAGAGCGGGAGCTGCGCTCCTGATATTCTTCTTCGCATTCAGCCCGCAGCTCGCTGATTGGGATCAATTGCTGGTCGCCGAATTGCTCTCGTTTTCCCTGTACGCCGGAATGACTGCAGTGGGGATCGAGCTGGCTTTTCACTTGGCTAAGGAGGGCGAAGGGAGGACCTGGATCACGCGAGCCTTGATGGGCGTGTTCACTGTTGTGATGGCGATCTGGGTTTTTACGCGAGACAGCAATGCTTATATATTGCTCGTCAGCCTTTTTTTCCTTTCTGTGTTTTTATTGGTCGCCTTTCGACGGAAGCTGCCGTCAGCCGGTCCGCTGGCTGTGCTTGTGGCGTTGTTGTTTGGCTTGCTTGTCTTCCACCAAGTGACCTTTCGTATCAGCCAGCGCTGGCTGCTGCCTTTGCTTAACAACATGACCGCCTACGTTTTCCGCTACCCTGCCCGTGTGGCCTTCTTTGAGGTCCGGGGCATGCCGGCGACGACAGAGATCCTGGCGATCCGCGGTCAATCCGATCGCAGTGGTATTTTCGAGCAGGATAAATTTATGGAATGGGCGCGTCAGGATGGTCTTAGCACCTATTACCTATTCTTATTGGCCAACCCGCGCTGGGCATTTCTAATGGTGTACAACGACCTGGAGTATGTATTTAATGAAAACCTGCAGCCTTATTACCGGGAGCGTACTGTAGAGGATGTGCATCCCCGCTTGAAGGCCTATATGCAGCGCCCGGAGTGGCTGGCGCCGCTGGGTCACTTCCTGCACCCTACCTGGAGCGGGACGATCCTGGCAGATGTGTTTCTAGTGATCCTATTATTTGCCCTGGCTCTGCACCTGCGCACTCCTCAGGCCATAACCTGGGCGTGTCTAGCTGCCTGGCTCGTTTTGGGAGGGATGGTTATGCTTACCGTGGGTTACCTGGCGGAGGTGCGCGGTGTGGTGCGCCACACGCTTGGCGGGGTGATGCCGCTACGCTTGAGCCTGTGGCTGCTGCTGGCGATGGTAGCGGATCTGGGATTTCCACCAAAGACTCAATGAAAAAGGGCAGGCACACTGCCTGCCCGATTTTCTTCAATCACAAGTTCTGGAAGCATTCAGTCGACAGCGATCATTACGCTCGAAGCTTTGATCACTGCATACGCCTCACCACCCTCTTGCAGGTTTAACCTATCAACCGAGCTGTTGGTTATAATGGATGTGATCTGCTCGCCACCTTTCAACTCGATAGTCACCTCCGAATTCACCGCTCCACGGACAACTTTCTTAACTTTTCCTTTCAGCGTATTACGAGCACTGAGTTTCATTTTTCCTCCTGGGTATATTGAGTGAGTACGGATAACGAAGAGATATTACTACAGGTTGGGTCATCAATTCAAGAGAGTAGGTCGACCACGGCAAATCTGATTTCTAGGAGGCATGCATGAACCCACTTTTTGATATTGGCATCCAGCTTGTCCAGGCAATACAGACGTTAAGCCCAATGCTAGATAGTATAATGAAATTTCTGTCCTTCTTGGGGACAATTGAATTTTATCTCCTCGTGATTCCATTCATTTACTGGATTGTTGACAGCCAGCTGGGCTTCCGCTTGCTCCTGGTACTGGTAGGTACGGATATCCTGGGAAGCGCGGGAAAATTGCTCTTTCACCAACCCAGACCCTACTGGGTGGGCGATGTGCGAGCGTTGTCGGCAGAATCTTCCTACGGAATCCCCTCTACCCACGCCAGTAATTCGCTGGCTGTTTGGGGATTCCTGGCAACGACCCTGCGCAGAAATTCGCTATGGGTGCTATCCATCGCTCTGATCTTCTTGATTGGGCTTTCGCGCCTGTATTTGGGTGTGCACTTCCCCCATGATGTGTTAGGTGGGTGGCTGCTTGGAATTCTTGCTGTTTATCTTTATTCTCGCTTCGAGCCTGGGGCAGTGGATTGGTTAAGAAAACAACACACGAACAAGCACATCGTCCTGGGGTTCGCACTCTCGCTTTTGATCATCCTCCTGGGTATGCTAATTCGCCTTGTTGTTGCACCCTATCCGGACCCCCCAGAGTGGGCGAGTTATGCCACCAACGCACGGTCGCTAACGCATTTTTTCACCCTTGGGGGAGCATCGTTTGGCGCCATCGCCGGTTTCACCTTGATGTGGGAGCATGCGCGCTTCCAGGTCAAAGGGCCTGCGCTCCTGCAGGCGGGCCGATATCTTTTGGGAATCGCGGGTGTACTGGCAATCTATCTTGGCCTGGATATACTCTTCAGCCTGTTTGCAGCTGACGAAACCATTCCTGGTTACATCTTGCGTTACATTCGTTACGCGGCTGTTGCCTTCTGGGCATTATTTGGCGCTCCCTGGGCTTTTATAAAAGTGAAGCTGGCACAGCCCATCACTTACGAACGATAGGGATTAAAATCTACCGTGAGGTGGGATTTATGATCCCTTATGGCGCGCTGTACTTACTGTCTTTTGTGCTGGCAATTGGGGTGACACTCCCCATGCGCCATACGATCGAAGCCTGATATGGCGAAGAGATTGTCTGGGTACCTGAAACCGCTGAAAAATATTCAGGCTTTCAATCGTTCGGCGTAATGCTTGCGGAACTTTGCCAGCTTGGGGGCGATGACCACCTGGCAGTAGCCCTGCCAGGGATTGCGGGCGAAATACTCCTGATGGTAGTCTTCGGCAGTGTAAAACTCGCTTGTGGGTACCAGCTGTGTGACGATCGGATCTTTCCAAACCGCATCTTTGCTGAGCTCATCGATCAGGGCATCGGCCGTGGCTTTTTGGGATTCGTCGTGATAGAAGATCACTGAGCGGTACTGTGATCCTATATCGGCGCCTTGCCGATTTAGCGTTGTGGGATCGTGGATGCTGAAAAACACTTCCAGGATCTCGCGGTAGCTGATCTGGTCAGTGTCGAAGGTCACTCTGACCACCTCAGCGTGACCGGTGCGCTCGGAGCACACCTGCTGGTAGGTGGGGTTAGGCACATCACCTCCTGCATACCCAGAGAGGACATCAATCACTCCTTGAAGCTGGTCGTAGACTGCTTCCAGGCACCAAAAACAACCACCGCCAAGGGTGGCTACTTGCAAGTTATCGTCCAGTTTGTCAGGCAAGCATCACCTCCGATTGTTTTACATACATACCGACAGCCTCAGGTTTGGAAGGACAATCAACGATGTAGTACATGCGGATATTGCCCGTTCCGAATATTGTCCCATCCCCTGGATCTTTGTCGCTTTCCCGGCGATCAGCAGAGACGAAAAATCGGTCTCCACGGAAGAGCTGGATGCGTGGTTCACGGATAGCGAAGATAGGTTTCCCGGCACCATCACGCTTCTTAAAGATGAAGCAATTCAGCTTATCATCGCTGACCACAACGGCAGTACTTTTTTCAACAGTTGAGTCCTGGCCTGCATCGGGCTGTGTGCTTACCCTGCTGCTCACACTGAGATTGATATGGATCTCGGGAGGGATTCCTGCCGCCAATAATTGCGCGTGAAGCTTCTTGAGCGCTTCAATATCAAGTTCATCCTGTGACAGGGTCAGGTTGACCTTCGGATTGAAACCCGAAGCCCGGAGCTGTTCGATTAGCGATTTAAGATTTTCCATCAGACCCCTCTCCTAAATTAGAGTTAGTTTGTCGGATATAATCATTCTATCGCATTTTTGAGCACCAGCCAGGTCATTCTAAAAATCCCATTCATCGATTATGGTCTTGACGTAGGGTTTATCCTTAGCTATTATGGAATGGATAAGAGTTCTTCAATTGTCCTGAACTCATCGGCGAAGGATAGGGTTGGGCGTGGAAACCACAAATTCTCGATGGCTGGTTTTGCTGGTGATTGGGGCAGTCATAGTAGCTGCTATCCTTTTCGCCATTTTACTTCCTGTTATTTATTATGGGGGGGTTGTTTGGGATCCGCCAATTGATGTGGCAATTCCAATATTGAACACAAACACACCTGCTTTGACTTTTACACAATCACTCGCAGTTGCAACTGCTCAAAATGGCTTAATCACAGCCACTGCAACAATCGATCCAAATTGCACCCGGACAGCAATCTATTGGGTGTACCAACTTGATAAATGGCCGGGTCAATTTATTTTGGGCGATTTTTCTACTGGGAAAGATGAAGTTGTCACGGTTATCCAAACCTCCACTGTCGATGCTTCAATCCTTTTGTTAGTAGAATTTGTTGCCACGTACAATAATCTTGTGTATGGCGCCGACCCCTCAAGAATTGAGGGCATCATGAGCGAAACAAGCGAGTGGTTGTCTTTGCATCCTCCTGGCGCAATGCTCTTGGAATCAGAGGCACAGCAAGCAATGCAACTGGTAATGAGCTTGGAAGAATTTAACAGGGGCATAGTTGGACCGGGCCAGTGCGCAGATGACCCCTCAGCATATACAGGATTGACATCCAGGATTCCAGTGCCAGCCTTATCCATTACGCCGTCTATGCTTCTCCTAACCAATGTGGTTATGTCAACACCTCAGGATACCTCGACAGTCACTCCCACATTGACGGCAACTAGACGTGTATTCAGCCTACCCACCCCTACGAAAACCCCGAAGCCAGGGCAAGACCAAAATCCAAACCCAACGCAACCGCCCCCCACACGGGAACCTCCGCCGACGGAGCCTCCCCCTCCAACACGCGAGCCGCCACCGACAGAGCCTCCACCGTAGGGCTGGATACAATCTTATTCCTTGTAATGGTTATTGCTACGTGCTGTGATCTGTGCGTTTCTCGCTAAACGAGAAATAGAGGGCAGATACGGAGAACAATTCATGAAGAAGGCATTTCGCATCTGTGTGGTTTTTTTCGGAGCTGCTGTAGCGCTCTGGTTGTTTCCTGCACTGAGTGTTGCAGTGAGTGCGCCAAATGATGATGTTAATCTTCAATTAGTAAAAACATCTTCTCCAAATCCCGTGATTGCCGGGAATGTGCTGACATATACCCTCACAATCACGAATAACGGCTCATTGTTAGCCAGTAGTGTCCTTCTGACAGACACGCTGCCAACTGATGTCGATTACATAGCAGCAACAAATACATGTGCTTACGATATAGGGCCACACAATGTAACCTGTACTCTGGGTGATATAGATCTTGGAAGCACAGCCTCGGTCACGATTACAGTTCAGGTAGATCCATCTATCATAGGGAGCATCGTGAACCGTGCCAGCGCGTTTGCCCAAGAGCCGGATCTTGATCCTCTTGACAATAGTGTTGAAGAAACTACAAATGTAATAACCTCTGCAGACCTGCTGGTAGTCAAAGACGATGGGGTGAGCCAGGTGACGGCTGGGGATGGGGTGACCTATGGGTATGTGATAACGGTGACCAATGCAGGTCCATCGCTGGCGAGCGGCGTGGTGGTGACGGATACCTGGCCGGTGGGCTTTACCCGCGGTTTGGTGGAGAGCAGCCTGGGGAGCTGCGACACGCTCAGCGACCCGCAGGACTACACCTGTGATGTGGGAGCGCTGGGAGTGGGGGAGAGCGGGGTGATCACCGCCAGCTACACGGTGCCAGCTGGGACGGCTGGGGGTGTGTACACCAACCTGGTGGAGGCGGTGACGCCTGAAGGCGGGTTGGTGACGGATAGCGATGACACCACGGTGGTGACCACAGCTGGTTTGTCCATCGTCAAAGACGATGGGGTGAGCCAGGTGACGGCTGGGGATGGGGTGACCTATGGGTATGTGATAACGGTGACCAATGCAGGTCCATCGCTGGCGAGCGGCGTGGTGGTGACGGATACCTGGCCGGTGGGCTTTACCCGCGGTTTGGTGGAGAGCAGCCTGGGGAGCTGCGACACGCTCAGCGACCCGCAGGACTACACCTGTTCAGTCGGCGCCCTTGATGCGGGTCAGAGCGGGGTGATCACCGCCAGCTACACGGTGCCAGCTGGGACGGCTGGGGGTGTGTACACCAACCTGGTGGAGGCGGTGACGCCTGAAGGCGGGTTGGTGACGGATAGCGATGACACCACGGTGGTGACCACAGCTGGTTTGTCCATCGTCAAAGACGATGGGGTGAGCCAGGTGACAGCTGGGGATGGGGTGACCTATGGGTATGTGATAACGGTGACCAATGCAGGTCCATCGCTGGCGAGCGGCGTGGTGGTGACGGATACCTGGCCGGTGGGCTTTACCCGCGGTTTGGTGGAGAGCAGCCTGGGGAGCTGCGACACGCTCAGCGACCCGCAGGACTACACCTGTGATGTGGGAGCGCTGGGAGTGGGGGAGAGCGGGGTGATCACCGCCAGCTACACGGTGCCAGCTGGGACGGCTGGGGGTGTGTACACCAACCTGGTGGAGGCGGTGACGCCTGAAGGCGGGTTGGTGACGGATAGCGATGACACCACGGTGGTGACCACAGCTGGTTTGTCCATCGTCAAAGACGATGGGGTGAGCCAGGTGACGGCTGGGGATGGGGTGACCTATGGGTATGTGATAACGGTGACCAATGCAGGTCCATCGCTGGCGAGCGGCGTGGTGGTGACGGATACCTGGCCGGTGGGCTTTACCCGCGGTTTGGTGGAGAGCAGCCTGGGGAGCTGCGACACGCTCAGCGACCCGCAGGACTTCACCTGTGATGTGGGAGCGCTGGGAGTGGGGGAGAGCGGGGTGATCACCGCCAGCTACACGGTGCCAGCTGAGACGGCTGGGGGTGTGTACACCAACCTGGTGGAGGCGGTGACGCCTGAAGGCGGGTTGGTGACGGATAGCGATGACACCACGGTGGTGACCACAGCTGGTTTGTCCATCGTCAAAGACGATGGGGTGAGCCAGGTGACGGCTGGGGATGGGGTGACCTATGGGTATGTGATAACGGTGACCAATGCAGGTCCATCGCTGGCGAGCGGCGTGGTGGTGACGGATACCTGGCCGGTGGGCTTTACCCGCGGTTTGGTGGAGAGCAGCCTGGGGAGCTGCGACACGCTCAGCGACCCGCAGGACTACACCTGTGATGTGGGAGCGCTGGGAGTGGGGGAGAGCGGGGTGATCACCGCCAGCTACACGGTGCCAGCTGAGACGGCTGGGGGTGTGTACACCAACCTGGTGGAGGCGGTGACGCCTGAAGGCGGGTTGGTGACGGATAGCGATGACACCACGGTGGTGACCACAGCTGGTTTGTCCATCCTCAAAGACGATGGGGTGAGCCAGGTGACGGCTGGGGATGGGGTGACCTATGGGTATGTGATAACGGTGACCAATGCAGGTCCATCGCTGGCGAGCGGCGTGGTGGTGACGGATACCTGGCCGGTGGGCTTTACCCGCGGTTTGGTGGAGAGCAGCCTGGGGAGCTGCGACACGCTCAGCGACCCGCAGGACTACACCTGTGATGTGGGAGCGCTGGGAGTGGGGGAGAGCGGGGTGATCACCGCCAGCTACACGGTGCCAGCTGAGACGGCTGGGGGTGTGTACACCAACCTGGTGGAGGCGGTGACGCCTGAAGGCGGGTTGGTGACGGATAGCGATGACACCACGGTGGTGACCACAGCTGGTTTGTCCATCGTCAAAGACGATGGGGTGAGCCAGGTGACGGCTGGGGATGGGGTGACCTATGGGTATGTGATAACGGTGACCAATGCAGGTCCATCGCTGGCGAGCGGCGTGGTGGTGACGGATACCTGGCCGGTGGGCTTTACCCGCGGTTTGGTGGAGAGCAGCCTGGGGAGCTGCGACACGCTCAGCGACCCGCAGGACTACACCTGTGATGTGGGAGCGCTGGGAGTGGGGGAGAGCGGGGTGATCACCGCCAGCTACACGGTGCCAGCTGGGACGGCTGGGGGTGTGTACACCAACCTGGTGGAGGCGGTGACGCCTGAAGGCGGGTTGGTGACGGATAGCGACCTCAATATCGTTATTTTGAGTGCTAATCTGCGACTCTGGATGATGGCTGAGCCTTCGCCTGCAGTTTCTGGTGGTTTGATCACTTATACGCTGGTGATAACGAACAGTGGTCCGGTGACTGCATTCGGAGTGATCTTGACGGATACCCTACCGGCAGGCCTGACTTTTATCAGTACGGGCTCATCAGTTGGATGTGACGATGAGGCAGGTCCGGTCTCTTGTGATTTGGGTACGATGCCTTCAGGGAATACGCGTCAGGTCATTATTAGGTCCCAGATAAGCCTATCAACGGCGGGAATTATCACCAATGAAGCCAACGTCGAGAGCAATACCTTTGACCCGGATGATACCAATAATCAGTCTGAAACCTCTACGACCGTGGTGGACTTAACCCTGCCAACGATCTCATGGATCTTACCGGTAACTGATGAACAATCCTATGATGTCAAGTGCCAGCTCGTTCGTCTACAAGCGGACGCGACCGACAATATTCAAGTTCAACGAGTGCGCTTCTATCGTTGGGTTCCTGCAAATCCTGGATTTTATCTCGATATTGGTGATGATTTCACTGCACCATACGCTTTGAATTTTTATTCCTGTGACCTTACCCTGGGTTACAACCAGATCTTTACAGAAGCCTACGATACCTGGGCCAATAAATCGACAAGAAAACGGATATTGCTCTACAAATTATCGAATGAGCAAATATATGTCAATTATTATTTGCCCGTGCTCGCGAGGTAAGCCAGCCTTCCAATAAGGGTTTGCGCCCTGCACTAATTCTGTACGAAGGTGCCATTTCGCAGGTCTTGCAGCGCCTGCCGGATCTCCTCCTCAGTGTTCATCACGAACGGCCCATAAGGGACGATTGGCTCTTTGAACGGCGCGCCCGCCATGAGCATGAAGCGCACCGGAGAGCCTGCCCCGGTCCGAACATCGATAAGCTCGCCTTTCTCGAAGACAGCCATGCGCACTGACTGGATAAATTCTCCAGGATCATCAGTGCTGGCACCGAACAGCCCTTCGCCTTCGAATATATAGGCGATTGTAGTATGCCCTTCTGGTACGGATAATTGGAAATTTGTCTCGGGCTCCAGGGTTACATCCATGTAAAGAGGCTTTGCGGCGATCTCGGTTACGGGCCCTGGCGTGCCTTGATATTCTCCTGCCACTACGCGAACTATTACGCCATTGCTCTCGAGCGCAGGGATGCTGACTGCGTTTACTTCCTGGTAGCGTGGCTGGCTCATTTTTTCTGCCGCGGGCAAATTGACCCACAACTGGAAGCCGTAGATCACGCCTTCAGGTCCACGTTTTGGCATTTCCTCGTGAAGGATGCCACGCCCACTGGTCATCCACTGCACATCTCCTGGACCAATGATCCCCATATTGCCCAGGCTGTCACGGTGGCGCACATTGCCTTCCAGCATGTACGTAACCGTCTCAATACCACGGTGGGGATGTGTCGGGAAACCAAGGATGGGCCCTTCAACCGGGTCGTTGAAAGCAAAGTGGTCAAAGAGTAAGAAGGGGTCATAGTAGTTGGTGCGGTTTGGTCCGAACGAACGGCGTAACTTAACGCCTGCGCCTTCCATCACGAATTGTGGATCGATAATCTGTTTGATTTTGCGTGATATGCCTGTCATTGCTTAGTCTCATTTCTTAATATCGATAATGATCATCGATATTGTATCAAATTATCATTACCGGACTGCAAGCCTAATCCAATGCTCATCGATGCGATTGCCCTCATTCTGGATGGAACGCCTGGTTACCACGAACATATCAGCAGCGAGCTGGTAGCTGACAGCAGGTTACTTCAACATCTTTAGTGCAGTCTTATCTGCCATCTCCTGCGCCTGAATATCACCTTCGCTTGCCCCCACCCCAAAGTTGAGCTCGAACTCCTCTGGAATGGCTTGCTCAAAGTGAGTTTGCATTGCTGTCCGACCGGCGTTTACCAACAGCTCGCGCCGCTCGTCGGTCATATCGAATTCCGTTGTCCCGAAGCCCTTGGCAGGCAAGCGCACGACTAATTTTTCAAATGCATCGATGACATTTTTGTCGCGCGCGCTCAGCGTGGTGTTGACCAGGTTTGATATGCGCTGGACTGTGCGCAGATCGCTCAGGCTGATCTTCGCCTGGGTTGGTTTGGCGGTTTCTGTTCCCGGGACATCCAGCAATTCGTCAATCAACATCCCCAGCACATTCTGGCTGGCGTCAGATCCCATGACGTTCATAACGGGTGCAGCGCGGGAGACGAAGAGTTCGATGGGAAAATTAGAGAGCAACCCGCCATCCACAATTGCATGACCAGCCAATGGGCGTCCGCGATACAGACCCCAATCGCCTTGCCAAACAACCTCCTGCCATAGGAGTGGCACGCTCATAGACATACGCACAGCCCATACCAGGGGGAGATCAGGCGCCGTGCGGTGGTTGAGAACAAGCATAGCCCCGTCCGTGGTATCTGAGGCCACCAATGTAAGGTCTGTGTGTGATGCTGTATTGAATTGAGAGAGGGTCATCTTGCTAAATTGGCGGGGTTTCGCATCATGGATGCCAGTGTCCAGTCGCTGCTGGAGCCAGGTGACAAAATTATCCGCCGAATACCATCCGCCGCGTTCTATAAAGGAAAAAACCGATCGTAGGCTCGGCTGTGCTGCCAGCCATTCGACGAGCTGGTCGTCCAGTTTTTCTTCAAATCGCTCGGGAATAAAAGGCAGGTCGATGTTTCGCAGTAGTTCGCGCGTCGCGCTGCTATGGATAGTTGCTTTGTCCAGAGCCGAAGGCACCGCCATGAAATCCGAAAATACTGAGCGACCTTCGATCTTTTCTGAAAGGCTCTCGAGCATTTCCTGCGGGCGATAACCCGCTGCAAGGAGCGCGGCGGTGATTGCACCTGCTGAGGTACCGAGCAACCTGCCGTGGGTATGCCCGGCAGATGCAAACACTTCCAGCGCGCCGACGAAGACCATGCCTTTGGCGCCGCCGCCTTCGAATACCATATCATATTGCATCATTTCCTCCTTCTATTGGCGAATAGGTACCATGGAACCCAAGTGCACTGTGATGGAATGTGATCAAGCGGGTTCTGGGGACATTATTATAACTGGTGTGTTTCACTCTCCTTTATCATAATACCCTAACCCGGGATGTGCAATCTCGATCTTCTTAGCGCATGGACTCATGCCGGTGCTCGATTTGACTTGCACGGGTTTTATACTCCCGTATAAGCAGTCATGAGGGCATTGAGCATCTGCAATAAGTTACAAACTTGGGGAGGGGATATGAAGCAAGTTCGAATCTCGCGCTTGGGAACGCGATTGCGCCATTTATTTTCTATGGTATTCCTGGGTCTCGGGACTGTCATTTCCCCCTACAATGTGGAGAATTCCTCCAGCTCACAGGACCCATCTCCAGAATTAAGCCATGCGAGTGTGGGCAGCTGGACACCAATCTACTAGCAGCAACTCTTATGGACATCCGGACAAGGATGTCCTGGATCGACTGAAAGCTACTGCAAACGTCTATCTGACCAATCTGTGTGATGAAGGACGCGATTATAGCGGGACTACCGTTCCGTATGGAGATATCGTCAACCGCTCAAGCGATAGCATAAGTTATTTAATAATTTTCCCGAGGCGAATTTTTCTTCCCTACACGACCAAGCAATAAAGTAGATCGATTTTGAGAAACCCCACTCAAAAGGTGTAATAATGGGCAGTGGTTGACCCAAGTGGATGAAGGGTAGGGTCACTCCCATGAAAGATAAAAAAATTCACGATCATCCTATTCATGGTAAAATTTTTCCCATGATCTACACCTTCGATACAGGAACATCTCCACGTTTCATCGGTGTGCGTGGTTTTATCCCCCAGGGGTTATCCTCGAAACGCGCCTGTATGTAGGAAGTTAATCGGTTGTTCGTTATCTTGCGCCGCAGGCATCCCCTGCGGCGCATTTGATGTAATCAGGGAGCACGATGATCCAGATCCAGCTATCGAATATCACCTTGATCCTGGGTGCTAAACGTATCTTTGAAAACGTAAATTGGGAGATTCAGCGCGGGCAGAAGATCGGTTTGATCGGCCCAAATGGCGTAGGAAAATCTTCATTGTTTAAGCTGATAATAGGAGAATATACTCCCGAGTTGGGTGGGGTGATCAGCTCGGCGCGAGGTATCCGCACGGCCTGCCTTCAGCAGCAGCCAGACCTTGATCTCCATCAGACTGCGCTGGAATCCGCATTGTGGGGGAATCCTCGGATATTGGAACTCCAGGAGGAACTCAAGCGAATTGAGGACGCCTTAGGCGATCCGTCTGTCTACGGGAACGAGAAGAGACTACAACGAGCGCTTGATCATCAGCAAGTCCTGTTGGAGGAATACCAAGTTCTGGGTGGTGACAGCTACGCACAGCGCGTGCATCAGCTGTTGCTAGGCCTAGGCCTGCCCGAGGCCGACCTAAAAAAACCGCTTTCCCTTCTCAGCGGCGGTCAAAAGAAACTTATAGGATTGGCGCGCCTCTTGCTGTTGAAACCTGATGTCCTGTTGCTAGACGAGCCCGACAATCACCTGGATTTGCCTGGCAAAGCCTACCTTGAGCGCCTGATCCGCGATTATGAAGAGACGGTAGTTCTCATCTCGCACGATCGCTACCTGCTGGATGCCGTTGTCACGCACATCGCCGACCTTGAGAGCGGGCAATTAACGCTCTTTGAAGGTGATTACTCATCCTACGAGATCGAAAAGGAGTTGCGCCAAGAGCGCCGAGAGCAATTATTTCGCGCTCAAAAGCACCAGATCGAACACCTTGAAACTGCAATCAAACGCTATGCAATTTGGGGAAAAGTCTATGACAACGAAAAGTTTGCCGCCCGTGCCAAAACCATGCAGAAGCGCCTGGATAAGATGGAAAAGGTCGAGAAGCCCGTATTGAATCCGACGGCGTATGCAGCTGCAGCTAAATGGGTGGCGTGGCTCGAACAAAGTACTGGAGCTTTGCAATGTGAGCAAATCCTTTGGGGAGAGCTTGATCTATGAGAGCCTAAACGAGACCATCTGGCATGGGGAGCGGGTGGGGTTGATTGGTCCCAACGGTTCTGGAAAATCGGTGTTGGTGCGCATGCTTCTCGGGCAGGAGCCGATCTCTCAAGGCGAGATCGTCATTGGTCCCAGCGTGGAAGTCGGTCATTATGCGCAGGAACACGAAAACCTGGATTACAGCCAGACTTTGTTGGACGCCGTGCGGAATGCAAGCCAAATGAGCGAATCGAGCGCCACAGCTTTCTTACTGCGCTATTTGTTTACTTATTCCCAGGTTTCCCACAGAATTGGCGATTTATCCGGCGGAGAGCGCAGCCGGTTGCAGCTGGCGCTCTTGGTGCTCTCGGGCGCGAATTTTCTGTTGCTGGATGAGCCGACAAATAACCTGGACATTGCCTCTGCGGCAGTCTTGGAACAGGCGCTTGAGGAATTCGTTGGCACTGTGCTGGTTATCTCCCACGATCGCTACTTTCTCGACCGGACAGTCCAGCGCATCCTGGCAATCGAAGACAGGGATTTGAAAGCTTATACGGGCGGGTACAGCGATTACCTATTGTTGATGGCATGATTGTGTAACCTGAGGCAGTGATCCAAGCTTACCGTATCACCTGATAGATTCTCAGATAACCCAGCGTTTCACTCATCTTTTCACTTAAAATACCAATTTCCTCTAATGAGATGGATGATGCATTCCCCATGAATTGTGCGTATTCTTCCCAGATCGCCCAATCAGTGTCAATCAGGTAATCCACATCACTTCGACGTAAGTATTCAAGGATTTGCCTGTCCCGAACTGCTTGGTAAGCTTGATGGTTTACCACGCCATCCAAATTGGTTACCCGGAAGTCATTGTAATAGGTGAAAATCCCCGAATTGAAACTCGCAACATTTGAATGTGGGGGGATATTATCAGCCAGCCAATTATTGGCTGCGAGCATCTCCCTTTGCCAGGGATAGTATCCAATCTGCCAAAACACATAGCCTGAGATAACAAAATAGACAGTAAATGCTAAAGTTGCCAAGTATATCCTTCTCGGCGTGCTTAGGAAACGCTTAGCGGCTAATACAAAGGCTAATGCAAATGCAATGGAAGATGGGACAAAGTACCACGGACGAGGATACCAACGAAATCCTGCATGTGCAACTACCAGGGCCAATCCGCTCCCGATGAGCGGAAGTAATCTGGCAATTTCAAGCCTATTCCCAGACCTTCGCCAACGAATTATTAGCCCTACAACTGCAAGAGCCCACAGCCCATATCCAACAAAGAACGGAAGACCACTGAAGTCCCCACGTATGAAAATTGGCCAAGAAACCAGTTGCAGGAGAGACTCCTTAAGGATAACGAGTATGCCTGGTCCCTGTTCCAGTGCTACTCTTGTTCGGATAGCATAAGGGACGGCGATACCACTTTCTTGTAACCAACTCCCAACAACGAGTCGGCTCCAGATCAACCATGGAAGTGCAGTCAAAAATGCCGTTGCCCCCGCTAGGACTGCTCCAAAAAAGCCCGCGCAATTCTGCCTAAACCACATTGCCGCCAACAAGGCAAATCCAAGCAGAAATATGCTATCGCTGCGGGCTAAAAACATCATCCCACCTGAGACACCAACCAGGATTGCCAGTTTATTATTGGCAGCGTCGGCTAGCCATTTATTCATAAGAAGTAAAAAAATTAAGAGCGCAAGTATGCCTATTGCAGTTTCAAGACCGTTTGTGATTTGCAGAATGACAAAAGGGTTCGTTGCATACAACCATGCTGCCATGATGCCCAGATACCATCGATGTGTAAGCGAGACTGCTAGCTGCGCGATGATCCAGATGGAGACGAGGTCCAACAAACTCGCTAAAGTTAATGCAATACTAATCGGTAGGTTACTACCTGCGGATGAGCCCCCAAATATTGGTAGTAAAACAATCCACCACAAGGGATGAAATCCATTTGTCACATTGATCCCATCCATGCTCACGCGGTTCAGCTGGATGGTATTACGGGCGAGGACAAAGTAATAATAGGCATCATCGGGCAGATTCTTTTCAACGAGAAGCTCTATGGGTTGCCAAGATACGTATAGCCGCAAGATAGCTCCAATAACCAGTACACCAATGATCAACCACCTACTTTTTTGTGACTTAAATTCTCCAAAGAGCCAATTAACAAATTTCATAATCTTGTCCCATCTGTTACTCAAGCACAATGGTATATGGGATTAGCCTGCATGGTTCTGGCAATTGCCCACGTAATAGCTGTTGCAAGTTATTGGAACGCTCTATAAATTTTACCAAATAAGAGCAATTCGCAGAAAAAAATTGTACTGTCGCCGAACTCTATTGTTCGATCGATTGGCCATCCATTCGTCAAGCCAATTTTTCAAGACATCCTCATCCTGCGCAGGTCACTCCCCTGGAGCCCAGTTTTTTGCAAGTTGATATCAACTCAGACCGGGTGGGGAAAAACATAAGGAGAGCCTTTCCCGTAAAAGAATTATGTAATGATGGATTCATGAACGATGCCACGTACTTCCTGATTGTCCGAACCATCGACCTGCTGTACTGGCGGGGGATGCTCCTTGGAGTAATGAATTTGCCTGAGGATGGGCAAGCCAATCGCCTATTATCCTGATCGTCCACCAAGTTTGGAGAGGCATCGCCTATAAGACCTGCTGGAGTTCAGGATCAATGAAATGATCCT
This sequence comes from uncultured Chloroflexia bacterium, assembly GCA_963714425.1. GTDB lineage: Bacteria > Chloroflexota > Anaerolineae > Anaerolineales > UBA4823 > DATCYX01. The sequence continues at coordinate 712,103 of CAVQOI010000004.1, read as the reverse complement.
TGAGTTGGATAAGCGGATCTCAATTTCATTATGAGCCTACGATTGCGAGTGAAATTGCCTCGCTCAGGAGATGGGCAGCCATCTAGCCATCGGGATACCTGCGCCTCGTGAATTGATCCCAATAATCGGTAGCCTGGAAGCCTGCGAAGATTGCCAGGAGTGGCAGGATGGGCAGGTGGTAGCGGTCGTCGCCGAAAAACAGGGTGTGAAAGAAGGTTTGATATAGAATGGGTAGCAATACGTAGATCCAGCGACCGTCCCTAGGCAGCTTGCGAAAGGAAAACAAGGCTATCAGGGCGAGAAGCATGAGCGCCATATAATATGCTTGAGCGACAAGCTTCAATCCCATGCGGACAATCGCCGGAAGGGGTTGTTGGGGATTTCTGTCAGCCCAGGATACGCCGGATACGTCATCCCGGTAGAGATAAAATAGCTTAAGCGGCGCCATCTGAAGGACACGTAGTGGATTCTCGCGGATGAACTCAAAGGCTAGCGAACGGCTGGCAACATCCAATTCAGATTCATCCAATCCCTGGGCGTGGAGCTCTGCCAACCCAGGGATCTGGCTTCCGAGCAGGCCTCGTCCTTGAAAAGCGGGATTGAAGTTGTAAAGCAGCATGCCTCCACTATTACTCGAAAGGGGTATGAAGCGACCAAATACCACGAAATTACGAGCCGTCCAGGGAAGCAATGCTGCCACCATCCCAACCGCCAGCCAGAGCGTAGCCGCAGCAATTCGACGGGGGGCGATCTTTTGAATGAAAGCCCAGATCAGCCAGGTGACGGGCAGAAGAACAAATATGCTTCGTGCCAGAGAAGTCCAGCCGATGAGCACTCCGCTGGCAACCAGCCACCCGGCGTGGTTGCGCTCCAACCCGCGCAAGGCGAAGATCAGGCTTGCCAGGAGCAGGGGGATCGCCACGTTTTCTGAAGCGAGCAACCCGCTGAATAAGATCAGGCTTGGCGTGAAAGCATGCAGTGCTGCTGCCCAGACAGCTGTCCGTTTTGAAAATATTTGAAGGCATAGGTGATAGGTCAGCAGAACCGCCAGCGCGCCCAGCAGGGCATTCGCCAGTCGGGCTGCCAGGAGTGAGCCAGCGCTGATGCGGTAAATGCCTGCCAGAAAGATTGGGTATGCTGGCGGACGATACGCTGTGGGCACACCCATCGAATCGCTGTACCCCAGGCCTGATGCCAAATTGCGGGCGACCTGGTCATACCAGGCGAAGTCCGACTCGGGTAGTGCTGGTGTGACGATACCCCACCCCACCCGCAGGAAGAGTGCAGCAAGGAAGATCCAATAGATGCGCGGAGTATTCGAAATTCTCATTCAGATGAAGATCATCCGCCAAATAGTCTCGGCCTGTACTGCAGCGCCTCTGCCAGGTGGGCGGGGTTAATTTGCTCACTTCCCGCCAGATCCGCGATGGTGCGCGCCAGCTTGAGGATGCGGTGGTATGCTCGGGCAGTGAGCTGCAATTGCTGCATGGCAGTCTTCATCAGGGAGCGGCAGGCGTCATCCAGCTGGCAATGCAGGCGTATCTGGGCAGGGGTCATATCCGAATTACAGGTTGAAGGTTGCGTTAATAGCTGCGCACGGGCTGCACTGCTCGGGAAACGCTTGCGCTGGATTTCCCGCGCTGCTTCGACCCGTCCCTGGATCGTCTCGGACGATTCCCCCAGGCGCTGGTCGCTGAGCTTGTCATACTCGACGCGCGGCACCTCGATGTGGATATCGATGCGGTCGAGCAGCGGGCCGGAGATGCGCTTTTGGTATTTGGTTACCATGCCTGAAGCGCAAGTGCAGGGTTTCACCGGGTCGCCGTAGTATCCGCATGGGCAGGGGTTCATGGCGGATATGAGCTGGAAATTCGCAGGGAAAGTCAGCGAGCCTTGCGCCCGGCTGATGGTGACGATTTTGTCTTCGATGGGCTGGCGCATGACTTCTAAGACGCGCGGGCCGAACTCAGGCAGCTCGTCCAGAAATAACACCCCACGGTGCGCCAGGGAGATCTCTCCCGGGTGTGGCCAGTTGCCGCCACCCACAAGACCGGCGTGGGAGATGGTGTGGTGCGGAGCCCGGAACGGGCGGTTGCGCACCAGGGGCACATCTGAGGGCAGCAGGTCTGCAACAGAGTAGATGCGGGTCACATCCAGAGCTTCTTCGATGGTCATGCGCGGCAGGATGCCCGGCATGGCACGCGCCAGCAGCGTTTTGCCTGACCCTGGAGGTCCAACCATCAGTACGTTATGCGACCCAGCTGCGGCAACCTCCAGAGCGCGCTTGACGTGCTCCTGTCCTTTGACCTCGCGAAAGTCGGTATGCGGTGGCAGAGGCAGGTCGTCTGGGGTAATGGTGGGCTGCGTCTGTAACTTGGCTTTGCCAGTCAGGTGCAGGGTGAGGGCTGCCAGGGAGGGGACCGGGATGACTTCCAGGTCAGGGATGAGGGCGGCTTCCGGGGCATCCACTTCGGGGACAAAGATGCGATGAAAGCCTTCTTGCCGGGCGACAGCTGCCATGGGCAGCACACCGCGGGCGTGGCGCACACTGCCATCCAGCGAGAGCTCGCCAATCACCAGGGTGCCTTCGACAGCCTCCTGGGGGATGCGCCCGCTCATGATGAGCACACCCAGTGCGATGGGCAGGTCGTATGACGGACCTTCTTTGCGAACGGAGGCCGGGGCGAGGTTGACGATGATGCGTTTGCGCGGGTACTCAATCCCGGCGTTGCGCACCGCCGCCTGCACGCGCTCGCGGCTCTCCTGTACGGCAGCGTCTGGCAATCCCACGATGGTCATTCCCGGCAGGCCTTGCCCGGTATCCGCCTCGACTTCGACGATGACCCCCTCCAAACCGATCACGGCGCAGGAAAACACGCGTGCAAGCATGGGGTAAGTTTAGGTTGGTTGTGCGTTCTTGTCAATCACCATGGATTGGTCGATTGCGCTATGGTAAAGGAGGCAGTGTCGGGATCACCACACCTGGCATGCACACCAACTGGCCGAAGATATCGTTGCAAACGCCTTTCTGCTTGCCAAAGATCCATTCATACTCGCATTCCGTGTTGGCTTTTTTCCCTTGACACGCTTTGAGGGCTTCCTCTGGCGGTTGGGTAGCCAACGCTCCTGGAGTTATCTGAACGGTTGGTACAGCCAAAAGGGACGCATCAGTGATCGTGGCCGCGTTAGGATCCACCTCGCCGCCAGTGAGGACCTGTCCACTGGCACCGCCGCGCACACAACGCGCATAATTGAGCACCCGCACGGCGTCTCCCTGCGGGCCACGCCCCTCCGGGAAGCTGGCTGGGTCGCTCGCTTTGGGATCGCTGCGCTGGGCACCTGCCCCGTGGATATCCACCCAGCCCTGGCTGGTAAAGCCCAATGCTCTCCCAAAGGCAATGTAAACCGCCTCAGCGCCCGCGATCATGCGATTGAGGTGTGTGGTGCTGGTCCAGTAATTCCCGTAGTCAGGTTGGCCTGCTTCGTTCGTGATGGGGGTGCTTTGGAAGATGGAATTCGTCGCCGCAGTGTTGGAAACATCAGGGGCGCGGGCGTAATCAACAATGCTGTGGAGCTCTTTTGCATTTGGCAGGCGCCAATCATCGTAGCCTGCCCACTCCAGGTTCTCGCAATATGCCAGGGCGTCTCCCCATGCATATGCCTGCTGGCTGTCGGTCTGCATCCAGCTCAAACCGCTGGCTTGATCGCTGATGGTGCCGTCGCCATTATCCAAAAACTGGTTGGTCCCGTAGCCTATCTCGCCACGGACATACAGAACAAAATAAAGTTGGTCTTGTGCACTTGGGTAGCCTTTGATGCGGCCATCCGCAAAATTAACCCCGAAAACCAGGCCTCCGTCCATTCCCTTGCCGGAGTATGGCGTGTTGGAGATGAACTGCGCATCAATCAAGCGCTCACCATTTGAAGTACTCCCATAATGGAAGGTGAAGAAATCGGTATTAATGTACGGGACCAGGTCCGGGCAATCAGCTTCGGATTCGCAACCACTGGGGTCATACCCCGAGAAGAGGATCAAGGAATACAGCTCTTTGATCGTCGGCACCCGCCAGTCGTTGTGACCAGCAAGATTAAAGTTCGCAGCGCCGGCAACAGCCTGGTCGTAGGTCAGCTTCGAGCCGGGATCCTGAGCCCACACCAAGTTGGTGTTCAAATCTGTGATCGTGCCGTCGCCGTTGTCCGCATAACTGGGCTGGGTGCCAGCATATTGCGCATCCTGCCCGAAGAATGGGTTGCCTGGCTCTGGGCAAAGGATGCTGACTGTATCGTTGTAACAATATGCCTGGCCAGTGTCAACGACTGGATAAGCCGCCACAGGGGATTCGGTTTCCTGCACGGGTTCGGGTGTATCGGTCGCCTCCTCCACCGGCTGGGTCGCGGGTACTTCCTGGGGGAGATCGAGTGGCGTCGAAGTAGGGGTTTCGGCGCCAGACAGGATACTGCACCCTCCCACAAGCAGGCCAACAGCCAGGACTATGCACACGATCGAGTTGATTTTCTTCCATGAAAACATATGGTTTCCTCCCCAGATTGAGATTCCAACGCATATCCCCGCGATGAGCAGGTTTTGTGAAGATATTTTAGCCTAATAATGCTCCATACCGATAGAACTTTCAATTTCATTAATCGGTTATTTGAGAATTTTCGGTTGGTGAGTCCCACGCAAAACGAACAAGCTTTCCTTTTGGTGAAGTTTGTGTATCTGTTTCAATCGGGACGTGACCTAAAAAACCACTTGCTTTTTCGCTTTTTCTACTTATACTACATGTATCTGGGTTAGGAAATGTTTTTACAGGTAGGATCTTGATGAATGCTGCCATGCACATTTGCAGCTATCAACACACAAATACCTCCTCGTTCTAAGCTGATGTGTATTCTCGTGTAGCTGGCAGGTAACGAAAGCATACCCCTGGTCTCCACGGCGGAAGCGCACCAATGACGGCTGAGGGTTGGCGCCCGATTTTGTCCATCGTATGAGAAATTTCCGAATCCTATTTACATTCTTTTTCATCTCTGCGGTTGTGCCTGGTTTGGCCTGCAATGTCACAACGAGAACTGTCCCCACGCAGACCGGCGAGCAAAGCACTACCTCAACCCCCGTTCCATCCGCCATCCCAGTTTCTGCCTCTCCTACCCAAACCCCCCTTCCATCCTCCACGGAAACGCCGCTACCCTCCCCGACCTTGCGATTGCCTCCCACGCACACCCCCGCCCCATTTCTTCCGGCGAGTCTTATCGCTATCAATCCGCAGAATGCCCAAAATCTAAGCCAGGTGGCAACTCTTCCAGGAAAGGGCGCCAGCATCGTGACATACTCGCCCGACAGCCGCCGTGTATCCGCTGGCTTTTTTTCCACCAACCAGGTAAAGATCTGGGATCTCACTAGTGGGCAAGAGCTGCTTATCCTGAGCGGGCACAACAACCCGCGTATTATTTCTTACCTGGTCTTCTCTCCCGATGGCGCCAGACTGGCCTCCAGCGCTCAGGGTTGGGAAGTCCGCGACGACAGCCTGATCTTCTGGGATGCCAATACCGGCCGCGAATTGCAGCGTTTCAGTGGAGTTCTGGGGGCGATCTCGCCCGACTGGCGTGTGGTAGCGCTCACCCAGCGCGAGCAGGAGCAGGATGTTACCCTTATCTTATCCGATCTGACCAGCGGTGAGATGCTCCATACCTTCAATGCACCGAGTGATATCTACGGGGTTTCCTTCTCGCCTGATGGTCAGCAGGTTTCCGCGAAAATGTACCACGTATTTCAAGACCTGTTTTCTTTCTGGTCGGTAGAAAGCGGACGGCTTGATCGCACCTTGTACGATTGGCTCGGGTATTCGTACTCCCCAGATGGCCGGTTTATTGCTGCTTTGCTGGACACCGGGTCTGGCGATAAGCAGGGAGAGCTGAATATCTTCAATGCGGCTACCTTCAAATGGATAAAAACCCTGGCGAAAGACGCCAACAGCTTTTGGTTTACCTTCCCAGCTTTCTCGCCAGATGGTCAAATTCTGGCGGCGAGTACGAGCGAGCACGTGACCTTATGGGAAACACAGGCATGGAAGGAGCTGGTCTACCTGCCAGCCAATGACCCGAGCGGTCTTGCCTTTTCACCGGATGGGCGCATCCTCACCATCTACTCCCAATCGGGCGCAGTTCAGTTATGGGGGGTCGCGGGAGAGTAGATTTTGTTTTGTCACCACACCCCTGGGATGAGTGCCTTACGCCTTTGTGGGTACTCCGGGAATTTTTCCCGGTACCAGGCATGGTGAGCCCATGCGCGGGGCGCAAGGTTGGCAATCGTCCAAACGGCAAAAGAAAGTCCAGGAAGCGACCAGGTGGCAATTGCCCAACCCGACCATTCGATGATTTCCCCCAGGTAATTTGGACACGAAACCCAATTGAAAAGCCCTGTATATGGGATCTTATACTCCCTCTCGCCGGGAAGCCTCAATCTGCGCAAGGTTCTATCAGCCTTGTGGTTGATGAGGTAGCCAGTAAAGAATAGTGTAAAGCCAATCACAAAGCGGGGGTCAATCAGCCAGACTGAAGTATAGTCACCAGAAAATTTAAACAGGTACCGGCTATTCAGGTACGCATTCCCACAGTTGAATGCAATCGCCATCAAGATGATGAGTAAGGGCATTTTCTTGCCACGATCTGCGAGCTTGAACGGGTAGATAAATGCCCTGTACAGGTAGTGCGCTTCCCACATTCCTAGAAAAACGAAATGCGTCAATGTCCACTGCGATCTACCAATGATGAAAAACCATGCAAAGAGCAGAGCGGCGGGCAGTTCCATGGCCATCCATCCCAACTGGTTTGGTAGGGTCGGACCCCAACCGTGACGGACGTGTCGCCCGTAGGGAGCGCTGATGAAGAATAAGGCCACAAAGGTCACCCCAGCCAGTGGAAAGGACAGCAGTAGCAATGCATTGAAGAACTCAGCTTCGCTCATCGCCCCCTACTCTGGCTGAAGGCGCTTCCCAGATAGCCGTTCTCAGCGAACCACTCCAAAGTATCTATCAAGGTTTCCCGGAAGGGACGCGGATTGAAATTGAGGTCCTGGGTGGCTTTTGCATGGCTGATTTGCCGGTTGCTGTGCAATGCGCTCAGCGTTACTCGCGTGTACATGGGTTTGTTTCCACGGAAACGAGCCACTAGGCTCATCAGCGGAGATGCCATGTAAGCCAGGTTTAGGGGTACTGTCAGGCGAGGACTGCGTTTTCCAGCGAACTCTGCTACCCAGTCAGCCACCTGGTGAACCGAATGCCAGTGTCCCGAGAGCAGGTAGCTCGTGCCAGTTGGCGCCAGCTCTTCTGCAAGCATGGCAGCCTGAACGACATCGCGTACATCCACCCAATCGAAGCCCCCCTTTACCAGTGCCGGGATATGCCCTTTAGCCAATGAGATAATCGCCTGACCAAAATAAGAAGGATAGTAGTCGTAAGGTCCGACAATGGCGGTTGGGTTGAGGATGACTGCAGACAATCCACTAGCGATCCCTTTGTGTACCTCCATCTCGCCGAGAGCTTTTGAGCGATCATAGGGAGGATTATCAAGCGAGGCTACCTGGGTTCGGCTCTCGTCCAAAGGCCTGTTTAAAGGATCCTGCTCGAAGGCATGGATTGAGCTGAAGTGCACCAATCGCCGCACACCCGCCTCCAAACAGGCATTGACGATATTGCGAGTCCCTAAGACATTCACCGCCTCTACCGCAGCCCAACTATCCATCTCCAGGGAGATGTTGGCTGCTAAATGGTAGACAACTTCTGCTCCTTCAAAGAGACGATACAAAGAGTCTTGCTGGCGCACATCACCCTGGACGATCTCCATGTCTAACCCCGCGATGGCTCTTCGATCGTGGTGGACCAAGCCACGCACTTGCCGTCCGCGAGCCAGCAAAGCCCGCGCCAGGTTGCCTCCCACCAACCCAGAGACTCCAGTGATGACTACCATTACAATCTATAACACTCTGCAGGCGATGGGGGCGCGGTCCAAGTTAATTCTAGGGGAGATGTGGAGAAATCTCATTCCAACTGCGACCTCCATCCGAGGTTGCCAGCAAGCGTGTGTGTAACGCACAAACGAAGGGTTCCATTCTTTGTCCTGGCAATTCCCCATCTCGTAGTTTATTCCCCTGGCAAAGCCCCTCTTGTACGAGTGCCCACCCGGATGCCTTGGCATTGAAGTCTAGTCCGATCATCCCTTGAGGCAATCCCGAAGCTGTGAGGGTGGAGGTGATTTGAGTAGAATTCGCTGCAGTGTACAGGCTGCCTGTCGCTGGTGTGCCAGCCCACCAGCGCCCGCCCGGTTCCAGGCTGAATGCTAACGGACTCCCAGCCTGCTCCTGCGAGTTGAGAAAAAGGCGGGTTGTCTCTCGCCAGCTCTCGCCCCCATTGCCGGTTTCGTATAGAATGAACTCGGATTGGGATTCCCCTATCCGTGTGACGGGGAGATAGCCAACTTGCGAGCTCGAAAATTGCGGCAAGCCCACAACTGCCCGGCTGGTTGCATCATTCTTGCTGACTGGAAGGGAGACTTCTTGCCAGGTCAGGCCACCATCGCGGGTAGTGAATATCTGCTCCCCTGATGGACCTCCAACAACCCAGCCCTGATTAGCATCCAGAAATTTCACTGGCTCGCCGATGGGGAGTGTGCGGGCTTGCCAGGTGTGTCCAGCGTCCTGGGTGAAGTACAGGTTTCCCAGGCTGAAGCTGCTGCCGCTCTGCAACTTGACCGCCAGCCAGGCTGTATTCGCGTCCACAATATCCAGGGTGACCGATGCCACGCTTGGGTCGTGCGCACCGGCGCCAGCAAATGAGGTGAGCACTTGCCAGGTTGTGCCACCGTCTTGAGTCAGCAAGATTTGCAATTCGTTTGAGGCGTCTGGGTCGAGCGTCCGTCGGACGATCCAGCCTTGATGGGTGTCCAGGAACGCAACCGAAAGGATGTCTGCCAAGGCGTCTCCCTGAGGGGTGATATCCACCCAGGTTTGCCCGCCGTCATCGCTCCATAACAAGCGGTTGCCTTTCAATACCCAACCGGAGTCTCCCCTAACCAGGTCCATTGCATGAATTTGAGGTGGCGAGGCGATTTCAATCCCACTGGCAAGTGTCACGTCTGCAGCTGGCTGCGCAGCAAGCAGGGCGGTGATCTCCCCATCCAGCACGCTGCTGTCAATGACGAGCGACACGCCCCCCCAGGTTTCGTTATGGCCTCCAGCATATTGCCGGAGACGCTGGTGGTTAGACCAGAGAGAATTACTCAAGTATTGTGTCCAAACCGTGGCGTTAGGGTCATAATAATACGGGGTGTACCAGTGGGCGATCCATACATCATCAGGCGGCGGGTTATTATTTGCCCAATCGGCGAGATACGAGTTAAGGGGTGAGCCGTAGCCGCCAGCCTTCGCGCCCAGCTCGTGCAGTCTCTGCGTCCAACCGCGCATGAACGCGTCCACAGCGTTCCGGCATTCTGTCGTAGCACCGCTATAGGATTCAACATCGTAATAGATGATTTTTCCTGCCAAAATACCCAGGCGGTCCGCTGCAGCTGCAGCCTGGCCCGCCTCATCCCTTCCTTGCTGGAAAGCAATCGTGCTGTTGGAGCTCATGCGAAGATGATAGCTCGTGCAAGGTGCCTGAGGTCCTACCCAGGTCAGGATGAAGCGCCACCCCTGACGATAGACGGCGTCCAGCCAGTAGGCATCGAGAGGATTAGTCGGGCAAGCGAACGCTCCGCCACCCAGGTATATGTTGAACACATCGTATGGGCTACTGTTCCACCAGGTTTGCATCTGTCCCACCGTCGGCAGCACACAGCGGTCGAATGCCTGCCGGTTATCCAGCACCACGGCGCTGGGAGGAAAGGCGACAAAGAGGGTGGACCGCGATTGAGGGGTTCCGCCAGTAATGTCGGCGGTGACAATGCTAATGCCCAGGCAGGTAGGGACGCTCGAGATAAACGTTTCTTGCCATGCGCCTGGCTGGATGGTTAGATTCTGGCTATAGATGACCGTCGTATCGCAGGCACTGGTCAGTGTCCACGTCAGCCGGATAATTCCCGCATACGTGCTGTAATTCGTGCCGCTGGCAACATAATGGATGGGATCACCCGGTAGGAAGGCAGTCTTGCTGCCGGCTGCGTTGCCCACCCATACTGAGTTGAGATCGATCTCCGCTGGAAAATTCGATTGGTTGATGAGTGGGAAGAAGATTGGTGAGATAAGATCAACTGGGGCGACGGGAGTTGGCTGGTTGCTTTGCGCACTGGCAGGCAGCGCACTCCCGGATAACCCCAAAACCTGACCCGCTGACATCATTAGAAGTGCGGTGATGCACAGGAAAATTATGACGGTCGGAGTCCCCTTCTTGGGAGTGCTGTGTGGTTGCATCATTGATGGCAGTATCCTGAGAGAAACGCGCAGGCAATTATATCGTCAAATCATTCGGTTACCAGCCGTTGCCAAAAATTGCGCTTGAAAACGTCAGGGATGAGCTGCTATTTGCAGGCCGACGAGATGACAGGGTATCCTTATTTCCTCTTTCGTCGTGGACTGGTAAGAAATGCCCAGAAACTGGGCCAGCGCTCTTTAATCAATTGGTGATCGTCGCTCTTGGGCTGCTGCGCTCCCAGGTAAATTAGTCCGAGTGCCAGGCTTAACGGCGTATACCACCACGATCTCGTGACACCTGCAGTCACAATAGGGAGCGTCACAAGTGTGATGCGGGTTGCCATGAACGAATTGTGTAGCAAAAGCCGAGCCAGCGTCCATACTGCCGCGGAAATAGCGAGGGTCTGCCAGGAAATCAGTAGCAGGGCGGACATGCCGGCTGTATTGCCGCGCCCCCCTTAAATCCGAGCCAGATAGGCCAGCGTGTTCCCACCACGACTGCGATCACAATCAGACTGACGATGATCTCTCCTTGGTGCAGAGAGCGGGGGATGGTCACAGCCAGGAAGCCTTTGGCGGCTTCGCATACGAATGCGACCACCCCCGCCCAGCGTGATGCACTTAACGCCGTGTTCATCACCCCAACATTTCCACTCCCCAGCCGCCTCAGGTCTTGCCCTGTGACCCATTTTGTCAACAGCCAGGCAATCGGGATTGACCCTAGCAGATAGGCGATCACAACCCCGACGATCAGTAACAAGAACGTTTTTTGTTCGTTAGACGTGAGCAGGGTTTCCATGGATTACTTGATATTCCCATGAAAACAAGGCTGGTAATCCTGTCGACCACCATGGTGGGGGTGGGTCGCATGCTGCTGCGGATTCACATCACCGCATGGATGGTTTACCTTTTTGGGTTTGGGCCTACTTTACATCAAATGTCACCAGCGTCAGCATCCCTGGCTGCACTTCAACCTGGCGTTGGTAGCGATTTGATTGGTACCAGAAAGTGATCACGTACGTCCCTTCAGGCAAGCCGCCAGTTGCGAAGCTCTCCAGCCAGGGTTGTGCTCCGCGCTGCTCCCGGTCTAGATACGTCCTCAGGAAGATGGGCTTGAGCTCACTCCCCCCAGCAGCGCGTAAATTCTCGAGGCGGATGTGGGAAATTTGCACGAAATTGCCCTGTTTGTCTATCACTCGGCCCGCCAGCGCGCCGGTTGGATCGCCTGTGCCATCCTTCTGGGGCTGCAACCAGAGCTCCGGGTTGCGCGCTGCCAGGTAGGCGTTCTTCCCATATCGCACCTCGAATGCCAGGGTGCTTCCTACGACTGAACCGCTCATACCTACCTCCCCGATCTGCTCGCCTCTTTCCACGTTATCATCGACATCAACAGCGACCTTGGAGAGATGGGCATACAGGGTGTAAACTGGCTCGGTAACTCCCGGCAGGCTGTGCTCCAGGATGACCAGGTTGCCATAGCTACTCACCCGTGCGCCGTAATTTTTCAGGCTATCGTCACCAGCAACAACGACCACACCATCCGCTGCGGCCAGAACCGGTGTGCCAGCGGAGTTGAGGAAATGGGCGCCATAGTAAGAATTGCGGATTCGCTTCCGTAATGTGCCATAGCGAGATGAAGTGTCGATGGTGTCGCGGTACTCTGAACCGATAGGTGGGGATAGCAGGAAATGTCCGCTATAGAAGCAGACCTTTTTATCGCATGGGACTTCATCCGCTGCTTGAGGCTCGGATGGGGATAGGTTTTGTGGTGTCTCTGCTGGTTGTTGTGCCGGAGGCTCTCCGGCTTCCTCTGAGGTAGGAACTGCTGGTGCAGCAGTATCTGCAGGGATTTGGGTCAGGATGTCTTCCAGGGCTGGCGTCTCGGTTGCAGGCGTTTGGCCTGAAAACCACAGGCAGCTGGACGTGACGATCAAAAGCACGAGCGCAGGTAGGATGGTGGGGAACCGAAGAGTATATTTCATCTGGATACCTCCAATCCTTTAACACCAGACAGTTCTACCCAAGAAGGGTTGTGGTTATTCTATCAATCATAACTCAAGGGCAGAAATTAAGGTTATCTTTCGGCCCATTCTTGGAAAGTAACCAGGAATACCAATTCATGCTGGTCTCCCATGAGATACTCGGCTGATACGGTCAGCGGGCTGGTGTCAACTTGCCCGAAGATCATCCCGCAATAGGTCTCCTGACCGCCTTTGCACTCGAGTTCGATGGGAGAGGGGTATAACAGGTTCGTCACCAGCCGCGCGGCGGAGCCCTCTCCGCCCAGGATGTATGCGCGCACGACGGCAATTCCCATCTTGCGCGGCACCTGGATGCTTGTCAGCGAAACGCCGCAGTCGGGGCAAAGTGTGGTTGAGTGTGCTTCCACGAGCTCCCAATCAATCACTTCGACAATATAAGGGGTCGGTATGCGAGTGGGAGTGGAAGGTGTTTTTTCACGGGTTGGAATTGGACTGGTAGTAATCTGCTCGCGGAGGGTGGGAGTCTTGTGGGGAGGCTCTGGCGAGGCTGTACTTAGCTTGGGCGATGGAGGTGAGATAGAGGGAAGATTGATCTCCCTGCCAGCGCCAGTGATGTTACAAGCAGTGGTGAAGAATAACAGGCTCACAACGACTAGATACTTCATCAGTTCCAGCGATCACGGGGTAATAATGACACGCACGTCTTCTCCAAACGACTCCAGACCATCCAGAGCTTGGTTGATCGCACCTGCCTCCAGAGGGATATTGCGAGTGACCACTTCGGAGAAGTCCAGGGCGCCCGAGCGGTACAACCCGATCAGCTCAGGGATCTCCTGAGCCAGGTGGTCGGAAACACCGATGATCTCGGCTTCCCGGTTGAGCAAATCCTGATAGGAGGCGATCTCGAAAGGTTCCTCGCTAATTCCAGCAATGGCAACCCGCCCCAAGATTGCTAACGATTTGAAAGCTTGCTCCATGGTGCGCGGTAAGCCGATTAACTCGAGGGCAACGTCCACACCTCTTCCATCCGTCAGCCGGCGAATTTCCTGTACAGGGTCACTTGAGGTGGCATTTACCGGTATTGCACCAAACCGGCGTGCCAGATCAAGCTTATTGCTATTTATATCAACAGCGATCACTTGGCATGCCCCGTAGGCACGTGCCAGTTGTACGGCAGATGCCCCCAAACCACCCATCCCAAAGACTGCCACGCTCTCTCCGGGTTTTAGACGGGCTTTATGCAGGGCGTGTAGTGAGGTTGCTGAGGAGCACATCATGATGGCAGCATGCTCGAAAGGAATATCAGTCGGCAAGATGAACGCGCTCCGCGCTGGGACGAGGAGATAATCCGCGTAGCCGCCATCCCGGTATTTGCCAATCATTTTGCCGGATCTGCAAAATTGTTCGTTGCCCCTCTGGCAATACTCGCATAAGCCACAGGTCGCCATGTAGTGTACGCAGACACGATCTCCAAGAGTGAGATGTTCTACATCTGAGCCGACTGCCTCAATCACCCCAGCGGTCTCGTGTCCAAGGGTTAAGGGAAGGGGATGCACGCGTGATCGCCCTGCTCGGTAATGCGCGTCTGAATGGCAGACACCAGCTGCCCTCACAGAAACAAGCACATCCCTATCCCCAATTGTGGGGACTGGTACCTGTTGCAATTCGAGTGGCTGACCGGGTTCGACCAATCGCACGGCTTTCATCCTGCCATTTGCCTCCGTTAACCTCAGTGAAGATATTGAATACTTTAACCCATTTTCGCCCCGATATCAACACTTTTTTATCTGTCCAGGCAATATAGATCTACAGGCTTGAATAAGTCGGATGTACAATTACTGGCTCTTGCAATAGGGACGATCAAGCTTGCAAAAAGCGACTCTAAAGTTAACCCGTTGTCGGGAAGCTTTATCAGGTTGATCCGATGAGCAGCGCTGCAGACCCAATCCATCCGGGCAGTAGGCAGGTACCCTCCGGTGATGGATTGCTCCTGAGTAGTGCACGCCTAAGAAAAATCAGTAGAGCCAGTCACGCTGGGCGTGCTGCTCCAGTTTCGTTATAATGTAATCAGATCGTTCCTGATGTTATGGTTCTATGAGGTTACACACACAAGAAAAAGGAGGAGACTTATGAGCCGTACTACAAAAATCATCCTTGGGATTGTGGCAGGCCTTGTTGTGGTTTGCCTGTGCGCTGTGGGAGCTTTCTTTTTATTCGGAGGTTGGGCCACGCGACAGGTTGCTCAAATGGTAGACCAGGGCGCTTCCTCAGACCCCCTGGAGGTGAACGCCAGCGCGATCACCATCGTCGATTTTACGCTCCCTCCAGGCTACCAGCCTGAATACAGCATGCAGCTCTTAGGGATCACCATTGTTGGGTACTCAGGAGGGGCTACACAGGACCATATCATGCTGATGCAGTTCCCAGCCTCCTTAAACCTGGACCCAGAAGAGATGGAACGTCAAATGAAACAGGCTTTAGAAAACCAGCAATTCAGCTGGTCAGATGCTGAGATGAGTGTGGTCCAGGTGGAGCAGGTCAGTATTCGCGGTCAACAGGCGCTGATGACCATCAGCGAAGGTTCAAATTCGGAAAACCAGAGTTATCGCCAGGCATCTGTGGTGTTCGAGGGGAAGGGTGGACCAGCGATGCTTTTGATCACATCATCGTTGGAAGGGTGGGATCAATCGGAGGTCGATACTTTTATCGCCTCGATCCGCTAGATAAATCTTTAGATTGACGTGACTTTGGGATAAGGTATCTATTCCTTCCTCGTCGGGATGGCGAGCCTCAAGTGAAGGATAGCTTAGACAGTTTAGCTTCTAGTATCAAACAGTGGCTAATTGTACGAAGCAGCACTCCCGTGGGAGCTCAGCTCTGATTGGGGTGCTGCTCGGATTTTTGAGGGATACTGCGCCATAAGCGTAACGCTGTGCGCCCTTGCCCGGGATCGCACGCGGCTTGCAGGCTGCACCCACTGCAGCCATCACCGCAATCGATATACTCCTTCAGATATCCGCTACGCACCAGATGATCCAGCATGGCTTCAACCATTGGGGCTGACGTATGCAGACGAGCAGCCAGCGCCGATGCATCGATCGTGCCCCCGCAATCTACTTCCTGAAGTATGCGCTCCAGCATGCTCACAATCCCGACCATAATGCCAGGTGATAAACGCCGCTACCTGCTGCGAAGGAGATGATCAGCAGTAGTGCTATATTGACTAATGTCCAGCGCCAGGAGGCGGTCTCCTGACGGATGACTGCGACAGTTGCCATGCAAGGGATAAACAGCATGGTAACTACCAGGAAAGCCAACGCTGTAGGTAGCGAATAGGTAGCCGTGAGCGCAGATGCCAACCCACCCTCGGCGCTGTTGCCGAACAGCACTCCCAGAGTGGCGATGGCGTTCTCTTTTGCCGGGAAGGAAGCGATCAAAGCCACAGCCAGCCGCCAGTCCAGCCCCATCAAACGCCCGACGGGCTCAAATAAGCGCCCGATCTGCGCCAAAAAGCTGCTGTTCAGCTCCCCGCCAGGCAGCACGGAGAGCGCCCAGATAACCACGGATACGCCCAGGATGATCGTGCCCGCTTTCTTCACGAACGAGAGCGATCGCTGCCAGACCAGCAAGACAATCGTACGCCAGTTGGGCACGTGGAACAGGGGCATCTCCATAATAAAGGCCGAGCGCTGACCTTTGAAGATCGTGCGGTTAAGCACAGCTCCAGTGAGGATGAGCACGAGCAGCGAGAGCAGCACCAATCCCCAGGATACCAGAAGCGCCCGCTCACCGAAGAATGCCGGAGCCAGGAATGTTACCACCGCCATACGCGCCGTGCATGGAACCAGCGGCGCGATCAGAATGGTTAGCAGGCGCGCCGGCCAGGCATCGATGACGCGCGTTCCCATGATGGCAGGCACATTACAGCCAAAGCCCAAGAAAAGCGGAAGGAACGACCTGCCGTGTAAGCCCATCATGTGCATCAGGTTATCCATGACAAAGGCTGCTCTTGCCATGTACCCGATATCTTCTAACAAACCAAACGCCGCGAAGAAGATCGCCAGGATCGGCAAGAAGGTGATCACAGAACCGGCTCCCCCGATAATCCCATTCACAATTAACCCATGCAGCCAGAAGGGAGCTCCTACCAGAGCCTGGCTGGCAAGACCCGCAAGACCGCCCACCACGTTGGCGTCCAGCCACTGCTGGAGAGGTGACCCGAGTGTAAAGGTAACCCAGAACACAATACCGAGGATGCCAGCCAGGATGACCAGGCCCCAGAAGGGATGTGCCATCCACCTGTCCAGCCGTCCGGTGAGGCTGATCTGCCCAAGCCGGGGATGGGTGACCGCTGCTCGCACCATGCGCTCGACCCATTCGTAACGCCCGGAAGCGACTGCCAGCAAGGCATCATCGTGTTGGCGCAAGACGTGGTGGATGCTCTCCCAGGTATCGGTGGGGACCAGTTCGGCGAGCATGCGAGTGATTTCGGTATCCCCTTCCAGCAGCTTCATCGCCACCCACCCCTCGGGGTAGGGAGTGGGGACGTAGCCTGCGATCAGCCCTAGAATCTCGTCCAGAGCGGCTTTGTGATCGAGGCGGATTTCTGGCAGGCGCGCAGAAGCCGGGTATTTACCTTCGAGGACTTCCTGGGTAATGTGTAGTAATTCTCGCACTCCGCTGGCACGCGTGGCTGTCATGGGGATAACAGGAACACCCAAGGCAGCCTCCAGCACCGGCGCTTCTACCCGCATGCCCTCTTGCTCCGCCACATCCATCATGTTCAGAGCCACAACCAGCGGAGTGGACAAAGCCACGAGCTCTGCCACCAGGTACAAGCTACGTTCCAGGGTGGCAGCGCTGACCACGGCCACAACCACATCGGGCTGCTCGCGCAAGATAAATTCACGCGTGATGATCTCCTCGGGGGAGTTGGCTGTCAGGCTGTAGGTTCCCGGCAAGTCTACCAGGTTGAACGCTCTACCTTCAAATACAAAACTGCCCTGGCGACGTTCCACAGTTTTACCAGGCCAGTTTCCCACGTGCTGGTTTAATCCAGTCAGCAGGTTGAACACAGTCGATTTCCCCATGTTGGGTTGTCCAGCCAGGGCTATAAGCGGCGTTCCCACCCGCGTCGTGCTGGAGTGCGTCTCCACAGGGTGCGAGGAGTACGACAGATTCACGCCGCTTGCCTCCCCACGATGATCTTTTGCGCCTCGCCGCGGCCCAATGCGACACGTGCTCCGCGCACGGAGACGATCAATGGGCCGTGCCCATAATTTTGCATCATGATAATTTCGACACCGGGAGTGAAGCCCAGCGATGTCAGGCGGCTGACCAGCACATGACCACCCTGGAAGGATATTACTGTTGCATGTTCGCCGGCATGCATCTTAGCCAGCTCACATTCTACCGTTTCAATGAGCACAGGCGCCTCCGACAAAGTCTTGATATAATAGTTATTATCCCGTGCGACAAGTCATGCTTAGTATATGCTAACATTGTATATTATTATATACAAAATTGTTAGGGGTTGAAATGATAAATGTCACAGATTCTGCTGGACAAATAGAACCAGATAAATTGAGTCCAACCATCGAAGATTATCTTTCCCTGATCTATGTATTAGAACGCGATGGCGAGCCGGTAGTAGGCGCTCGCCTGGCGGAGCTGATCGGGGTCACGCCGCCAACGGTTACAAATACACTCAAACGTATGGCTCGAGATGGTCTACTCACTATGGATGACAACGGCACCCATCTGACCCAGGCTGGCTGGCAATCGGCAAGAACTGTCATGCGCAGGCATATGCTCACTGAGTGGATGATGGCGAAAATGCTACCCTGGTCAAAATTACACGCTGAAGCCCACAACCTGGAGCACGCCATCTCCGCCGAGGCAGAATCGGCATTATTGGCAGAGCTCAACCATCCTCAAACTTGCCCGCACGGGAACCCCTTACCCGGCTTCGAGAGCGCTGTGGCAGATTGGGTGCCGCTCACACAGATCGCGCAAGGTGAGCGTGTGGTGATCCAGCGCATCCACGAGCTGGCTGAGGAGAACCCACCTCTGCTGGCATTCCTGGAGGCCAGGGGTGTCATGCCAGGTACCCAGGCACTTGTGACCGATGTCCTGGATTTCAACCAGACCATTACCCTGGAGATCGGTTCCAGTCCTGTGACTCTGGGTTATGCTTCAGCGCGCTATGTTTTCGCAGCACGAGAAAGTTAAGGGAAAGCAATGAAATATCGTCTATTTGGAAGAACCAACTGGCAGGTATCTGAGGTTGGCTATGGGATGTGGGGGATGGCGGGATGGAGCGGCTCGGACGATGCCGAATTGCTGGCCTCTCTTCAGCGTTCGGTGGATCTGGGGTGCAACTTCTTCGATACCGCCTGGGCATACGGCGACGGCCACAGCGAACGCCTGTTGGGGCAGCTCGTTCGCCAAAACCCGGGCACACGGCTTTACACTGCCACTAAAATCCCACCCAAAAACCGGAAGTGGCCAGGACGGAGAGAGTTCACCTTGGATGATTGCTACCCCCCTGAGTATATCGAGGAGTATGTGCACCGTAGCCTGGAGAACATGGGTCTGGAGCAGCTTGACCTCATCCAATTCCACACCTGGGAAGATGGCTGGCTGGAGGACGCACGTTGGGCGAAGCAATTAGACTCCCTGCGCCGCCAGGGATTGATCGCAGCGGTGGGCATCAGCCTGAATCGCTGGGAGCCCTGGAATGGTGTCAAGACCGTCGAGAGCGGGCTGGTGGATACCGTCCAGGTAATCTACAACATCTTCGACCAGAACCCCGAAGATGAGCTCTTCCCTGCCTGTCGCAAGATGGATGTGGCGATTATCGCCCGCGTACCCTTCGACGAAGGTACCCTGACCGGGACACTTACCATGGAGACTACGTGGCCGGACGGTGACTGGCGCAAATCCTACTTCGTCCACGAGAACCTAAAAGCCAGTGTGGATCGGGCCGAGCGGCTTAAACCACTCATCCCTGAGGGGATGACCCTGCCTGAGATGGCTTTGCGCTTCATTCTGGCAAACCCAGATGTCAGCACCACAATCCCTGGCATGCGCAAGCTGCGCCACGTGGAGAGCAACCTGGCTTGCAGCGACGCTGGTCCACTGCCGGAGGCGCTGCTGGATGATCTGCGCCAACATCGCTGGGTACGAAACCCAACCAGCTGGTCACAATAATCTTTGAATTTATGTGCAATAGAAAGGAATCTCATGGATACGCTCTTTTACATTAAGCTGTATTTTTCCAGCCTGGCAGCATTTCTGATTATCGATCTGATTTGGCTGGGAGTGGTGGCTCGCGGTTTGTACCGCAAGTATCTTGGATACTTGCTCAGCCCCTCTCCAAATTGGACGGCGGCGATTGTGTTCTATTTGCTTTTCGTTTTTGGACTGCTGGTCTTTGCGATCGTCCCAGGCTTGCAGGCAGGCTCGCTGGGAAGAGCGCTGGTGCTGGGTGCGCTGTTTGGGCTGCTCACCTACGCCACGTACGACCTGACTAACCTGGCGACGGTGAAGGATTGGCCAATAGCCATCACAATTATTGACCTGATATGGGGCACCGCCCTGGCTACTTCTGTGACCTTGATCGGCTTCCTGGCTGGCAGGTGGATGCTGTAAATTGTTCGACTCACACTCACCCCTCCTCCCCCAAATCTTAGAGGGAGGTTGATCCGAAAATTGAGCGTACGCAGGGGGTAGTTCCCCTGCGTACGCTCAATTTTCGGTTTCTTTCCCCCCTTCCCTCCAAGGGAAGGGGGGACAAAGGGGGGATGGGTGAGCAGAAACGACTATTCAATGATTGAGATAACTCCCACGCTTAGCCTGGAAGACTACGAGCTGCGCTTCGAGTTCACCCGCGCTTCTGGGCCGGGTGGGCAGAACGTAAACAAAGTCTCCAGCGCCGTTCAATTATTCTTTGACGTACGCAATTCACCCGCGCTCCCTCAAGAAGTCAAAGAGCGCTTGATCAAGGTAGCTGGGAAGCGCATGACGGGGGAAGGCGTGCTTGTGATCGACGCTCGCCGCTACCGCTCGCAGGAAGCCAACCGGCTGGATGCCATCCAGCGGCTCTCCTCCCTGATACAAAAAGCGTTGGAAAAACCCAAAGTGCGCAAGAAGACCCGCCCCAGCACGACTGCCCGCGCAGCCCGGGTGGATCAGAAAAAACGCCGCGGCTCGGTTAAGCGCCTGCGGAGGTACGATCCCAAAGAGTGGGGGGAATAGCACGATTACACGAATGGCTGTTATTAAGCGCTCGCCATCCACTAGGAGCTGTTATGCAGTTTGATTCTACAGAGTACAGTTTTGCCCAAAATTTGGATGCACGCGACGAACTGGCTGCCTTTCGGGACGAATTCGTGATAACGGATCCTGACCTAATCTATTTGGATGGCAATTCGCTGGGGCGCCTGCCGCGACGCACGATAGGCGCATTGCAAGACGTCGTCGAACGGCAGTGGGGCGAGCGGCTGATCCGCGCCTGGAACGATGGCTGGATCGACACACCCTCCGAGCTCGGGGGGCGCATCGCGGCCATTATTGGGGCGCAACCGGACGAAGTCATTGTGACGGACGCCACCTCCATCAATCTGTTCAAGCTGGCTGTAGCCGCTCTGCGAGCACGACCGGAGCGCAGCGCCATCATCAGCGATGTGTTCAACTTCCCTTCCGACCTGTATGTTTTTCAAGGCATCATCGACCTGCTCGGCGGAGGTTATCACCTGCGACTGGCGCCCTCATCCGATGGCGTGACCGTTGCCGAGGATGATCTTGCTTGCCTGCTCGACGAGGACGCCGCC
This sequence comes from uncultured Chloroflexia bacterium, assembly GCA_963714425.1. Taxonomy (GTDB): domain Bacteria; phylum Chloroflexota; class Anaerolineae; order Anaerolineales; family UBA4823; genus DATCYX01. The sequence goes on along the minus strand of CAVQOI010000004.1, from coordinate 690,882 downwards.
TTGGTCAGCCTGTCACACGTTGCTTTCAAGAGCGCCTTCCTCTACGATATGCAACGGGTCACTCACCTTGCCCACGAGGCAGGGGCACTCGTCCTGTGGGACTTGAGCCACTCGGTGGGTGCGGTGCCGGTAGATCTCAACGCCTCGAACGCTGATCTGGCAGTGGGGTGCACGTACAAGTATCTCAACGGCGGACCAGGTGCTCCTGCCTTCCTGTATGTGCGAAGGGACCTCCAACAGAGCCTGCTCTCGCCCATGTGGGGCTGGTTTGCCGCAGAGGCGCCGTTCGATTTCGATCTGCAATTTACACCCGCAGACGATATCTCGCGCTTCCGGGTTGGCACCCTGCCGGTGATCTCTATGCTGGCTCTGGACCCTGCGCTGGATCTGATTGAGCAGGCAGGCATCTCAAGACTGCGGCTCAAGAGCGTGCAGCAAACTGAGTACCTGATCTATCTAGCGGAACAATGGCTGCTGCCTCTGGGGTTCAGCCTGGGTTCACCACGCCATGCGGAGCTGCGTGGCTCACATGTCTCATTGCGCCACCCAGAGGGCTATCGCATTGTCCGGGCGTTGATCGAGTCGCCGCCGCCAGCACCGCGAGTGATCCCCGATTTCCGCACTCCGGATAACATCCGCCTGGGCATTGCCCCCATCTACACCACGTTCAGTGAGATCCACAGGGCGATGGAGCGCATGCGCGTGATCGTTGATGGGCGAATCTATGAGGCATACCCCCTTGAAAAATTGCCGGTGACATGAACCACGAAACTGTCGAGCTCGTCGTTGGCAGTATCGTTACCTCGGAAGGGGCGCGCCCTTTCGCTATGCAGCTATCTACCGGCACGGTAGAGCTGGATGTTTACGACCCGCAGCCTGCTGGCCCCTCTCTGGATGACGAGCAGCAAAGAAAGATTGTTTCCCGCCTGCGAGAGGGGATCGATTTCCCTGTGCAAGAGTTTCGTTTGGGGGAATACCTGTGCGGCATCTGTGGCGAGTGGGTGCAGGCTACCAAAGACCAGTGGAGCCTGTATATCTGCCTGTACTGCTCTTTAGATCGCGATTCAGAACTGTGGGAGTATTATCAAGGCGATAATGCCTCATAGCTGAAACTCCTGAACCAGGAGGGCAGGAACGAACAAGGGACAAACATGCTCCCGTCATCACAGTTCTGCAAGAAATCCTTGCAGAAACCTCTCTTCCATGTCAAGATTGATGTGGAACCCACTCCCTAACTTCTCGGAAAGGTGTCATTGCCATGCCCAATCACAGCAAAACCCTATCATTGATCATCGTCCTCACGCTTGCACTGGCCCTGTTCGCCGCTACCGGTCAGGCGAGGCAGCTTGAGACACAAACGCCTACAGCGGAGCCGCCTGGCGTCCCTGGGAGTCTCGATCCCGACTGGAAGGTAGCCTACCATGCCGAGACGGGCAAGGTGCGCTTTCTGAGCACGCGCTCGGGCGCTGCCATCCCCCAGGTGCGGGCATTCGCTCCGGAAGTCCCCCCTGAGGCGGCGGCGCGCCTCTTCCTGGAATCCTACGGCGAGCTGTTTGGCTTGAGGAGCCAGTCTGACGAGTTAGAAGTGAAGAAAGCCAGTTCCCTGGAGAGCAATCCACCGGAAAGCATGCGGCGTGCCTTTGTGCGCTTCCAGCAGATGTACCAGGGAATCCCTGTGATGGGAGGCGAGCTAATCGTGGGTCTTGACGCGCGCAACGATGTGCTCTCGGTGAGTGGTGAACTCCTCCCTGACCTGGCTGTTGCCCCTACACCCTTTATCAGCGCCGATGCCGCCCGTGAGATTGCCTTGAGCAAGGTCGCCAAGGATTATGGGTTAGACGTGGCAGGTCTGGCTGCCAGCTTGCCCGAATTGTGGATCTATAACCCCCTCTTGCTAGGGGCGCCTGGCCCGCGACTTGACAGCCTGGTGTGGCGCATGGATGTGACACCGGTCGAACTGGGCCCAATCCGCGAGCTGGTGCTGGTGGATGCCCACATGGGCGCTATTGTGCTGCATTTTAACCAGGTGGACACAGCCCGCAACCGCCTGACCTACGATGCCAACAACAATACGTTCTTGCCCGGCACGCTCGTCTGCAACGAGTCCAACCCGAGCTGCAGCGGCGGCGATACCCACGAGGAGGCTGCCCACGAGTATGCTGGGCGACACCTACGATTTCTTCCTGGCAGAGCACGGGCGGGATAGCATCAACAATGCCGGCATGTCACTGATCTCGAGCGTCCATTATGATTCGGGTTATGGAAACGCTTTTTGGAACGGCGCCCAGATGGTTTACGGGGATGGCTATGGCTTCCCGCTGGCCGACGACGTGGTGGCGCATGAGCTGACCCACGGCGTGACCGAGCATGAGTCCAACCTGTTCTATTTCTACCAATCCGGCGCCATCAACGAGTCGCTTTCGGATGTGTGGGGAGAGTTCGTTGATCTGTACCGGGCGACGGAAAACGATGGTGGTGACCTGCGCTGGGCAGTTGGGGAAGATATCACCGGACTGGGCGCCATTCGCAACATGCAAAACCCTCCGATGTACGGCGACCCGGACCGCATGACCAGCGCCAACTACTTCTGCAACCAGTCCGAACTGTACAGCGGCTCAGGAGACAACGGGGGCGTGCATTACAACAGCGGCGTGAACAACAAAGCGGTTTACCTGATGACGGATGGCGGCAGCTTCAACGGGCATACCGTCACCGGGCTGGGGTACGCCAAGGTCGCCGACCTGTATTACGAAGTGCAGACCCACCTGCTAACCTCAGCGGCTGATTACCCGGACCTCTACAACGCGCTGCTGCAGGCTTGCGGGTATTTGGGCTACAGTTCTGCCGAGTGCCAGGAAGTCAAGGATGCCCTGGATGGGGTCGAGATGAACCAATCGCCGGCGTGCCCTGCAACGCAGGCGCCGGTTTGCGCTGCTGGCCAGTTGCCTGTCAACGTCTTTTTCGACGACATTGAGTCTGGAAGCGGCAACTGGACGGCGGGCAGCAACCAGGGGTCGCTTTACTGGTTCGTGCCTCAGACCACCTCGACTTTCCCCAGTTTCGATGTGCCCTACGCAACCAGCGGCGTGGGCAATATCTGGGGCTTCAACCAGGGGTCACCTGTTGGAGGCACCTCCAACACTTTCCTGGCGTTAAACCACAATATTCCGCTGCCGGCGAATGCCTGGATGCACTTCCAGCATTCCTTCGGCTTTGAATCCAGCACTCCATCTGGCACATACAGGTATGATGGCGGCATCGTCGAATATAGCACCAACAGCGGAAGCTCGTGGTCGAACGCCGGGGCGCTGTTTACCCACAATGGCTACAACGGCACTCTGGAGGCGGGCAATCCCCTGGGCGCCATCCCAGCCTTCAGCGCCGACAGCCGGGGATACATCTCCAGCAAGCTTGACCTGAGCACGCTGGCGGGGCAGAACCTGCGCATCCGCTTCCGCATCGGTACGGACAGCTTATATTACGATTACGGCTGGTTCATCGATGACGTGCGCATCTACACCTGCGAGGATGCCCACAATGTTTTCATACCCGAGTTGGTGAGGTGAAGGGAAGGTAGAGCCTAGAGCGTATTGCGTACTTTGCGGTTAAGAATAAACTTGCCCGCCGCTATTCGCGAACTGCAAAGAGCACCTGATCCCGGCGCAATAAAGCCATATGTACGCGCAGGACACCTTTGGCGGCTTGAGCTGGTTGGCTGATCTGAACCTCATACATGGTCACAAAAGGCTCTTTGCTCACATCCAAGAAGCTTTCTAGATCTGTCTGAGTTGACATTCGGAAGAGACCATCAAAACGGAAAGAGCCGAACATCGCTGTTACCGGCGCCATCTTGCGGTTGAGCTCTTGCACGTCATAATCCACGGGGTCGTGATCGGGTGGTGTGATGTGGAAGGCGTTGATTTGGGAGGTCGGCAGGTGGATCCGCCGAAAGCGTTGTGGCTGGCTGCTTGTACCACCTTGCATCACAATTGTTTGGGCAGCATGTAGGGATACATATTGGGGAGCCATCTGCGTGCGCAGCCAAATGCTCACGCGGATTGCCCTTTTGGTGACAACCTCCCCCCAAACCAGGCCATTTTGGGTATACGCCATAACGCGCGTTATTTTGTCGTCCGCATCGAGGGTGTGATGGATAGAATGCTGAGCGTCTGTCATGATGGCCTCCCCGGGAGACTGGTGTGGGATTGGATGATCCGGTTCCATTGTATCGCGAGTTGCTAAAGAGTGCGGTGAGTTATCAATGCCAATGGCACGACGCTGACGAATACGGCGAATGGTTCCGTTGCGCCAAAAACCCCCGAAGTCTTCCACCAGCGCAAGCTTGCCGAGAGGCAACGCAGAAGAGGATGGGTTGAGCTCCGTCTCCAAGCCGCAATGCGGTTTAGTAGGAAAAGTGAAACCCAACATATATTCCATCACTAGACTTAACTCGGTTTCGCTCTTCTCTCTTGCTACACGGATATTGGTCGCAGATTGATGATAGCAAAAATTCCCACCCGTTTCAAGTGCCGTTTGTCACCCCCACTTCTCACCCACACGAATCTCAAATCTCTATTCTCGAATCTCGATTCTCATCATTCCCCCTCACTGTTCTCTAATCTCTACTCTCGAATCTCACTTCTTCCCCACCATGCTATAATCGCCTCCATGAACCGGCGAGCAAGGTTCTGGGCGCTGCTGGCGCTGCCATTTAGCTGCCTGCTGTGCGTGGGGGCGTATTTTCTCCCACCTGTGTACAGCCGGCTGAACTGGCGCGTGGAGAGCTGGATCGCAGACCTGCGCCGGACTATGGCGTCCGACGAGCAGGTGGTCTTCGTGCCCCAGGAACAGGAGGCGCAGCTCGACGCTATGGTTGAAGCGACCCTGAATGCGCTGCTGCCACCTACCCTCACCCGTGAATTCCCCCTGCCAACCCCGGCAATATATACTGCCACGCCCGGTGGACAAGCCGCACAGGTGATAGCAACAGCCACGCCATTGTCACCAACTCCGACCCTCACGCCCACACCCATCCCGGAGAGCAGGTTGCTGGAGGGCATCCGCTACGAGCACCAGACCTTCAACAACTGCGGCCCAGCGAATTTATCGATGGCGCTTTCTTTTTGGGGATGGGAGGGCGACCAGAAAGTTACCCGCCGCTACCTGCGCCCTAACCTGGACGTGGACGATAAGAACATCATGCCCGAGGAAATGGTGCGCTTTGTCGAGACGCAAACGGAGCTCAAAGCGCTCAGCCGGGTGGGCGGCAACCTGGACGTGCTGCGGCGCTTCGTGGCGGCTGGCTTCCCGGTGGTCATCGAGAAGGGTCACCATCCCACCGACGATTGGTGGATGGGGCATTTCATGGTTGTCAACGGTTACAATGATGCCCGAAGCCGGTTAACTGCACAAGATTTGCTCATCCAGGCGGATGCGCAAATCGCTTATGACGAATTGCTCCCCTGGTGGCGGAACTTCAATTACGTATATATTGTTATCTACCCGCCGGAGCGCGAGTCCGAAGTGCTATCGATCCTGGGTCCGCACGCTGCCCCGACTTACAACTACCAGCAAGCCGCCGAGCGCGCTCGCCAGGAGGTCGCTGCATTGCAAGGACGCGACCGCTACTTCGCCTGGTTTAATTTGGGCAGCAGCCTGGTTGCCCTGGGCGAATACCCCGAAGCGGCAGACGCTTACGACCAGGCTTTTACCCTGAACGCCAGCCTGGCGGACAAGCAGCGACTGCATCGCATGCTGTGGTATCAAGTGGGACCCTATGCCGCCTATTTCTACACCGGGCGCTATCAAGATGTCCTCGATCTGGGCAATGCCACCCTGGCGTGGCTCGGCAAGGCGGACCTGGAAGAGACCCTTTACTGGATGGGACTGGCACGCGAGGCCACCGGCGACTTGGATAAAGCCATCCAGAATTACACTCGCGCGGCGGAATTAAACGCGAACTACGAGCTACCTCGCCAGGCGTTGCAGCGCCTGGGCGTTGGGCAGCCCTGACAAGTTGGTGCGATGATGAGTACACGTTTCAAAAGATGGGCGATCGCCATCCCGGCTTTCTTATTGGTCATGGCTTTCGCTTACCAGTTGCCTCCCATTCATAGCCGGTTGGCATGGCGCATTGATGAGCTGCGAACACGGGTTAAGTATGCCCTCAACCCGCCCGACGAGGCGGTGTTTGTGCCGCAGGCGCCTCCTGCTGTATACACTGCCAGCCCGACTGCCACCAAATCCCCCACGCAGACGCCGCAGGGACCTACTGTGACACCCTTGCCCTCCCCCACGCCCACCATCACACCCACACCGTTGCCCGAGCAAGTGCAGCTTGAAGGAGTGAAATACGAGGACCAGCACGGGCGCTGGAATTATTGTGGTCCCGCCAACCTGTCCATGGCGATGACCTATTGGGGTTGGGAGGGGGACCGCGATGTGGTCGGCAAGGCGATCAAGCCCGATGATCGCGACAAGAACATCATGCCCTACGAAATGCAGGATTTTGCCGTTGCACAATCTTCCGGGCTGGATGCTCTGGTGCGTCACGGCGGGGATATCGAGCTGCTCAAGCGTATGGTGGCGGGCGGTTTCCCGGTAGTGGCGGAGAAGGGCTATTACGAATACGATTACACCGGCAAGCTGGGCTGGCTGGGACACTACCAGTTCGTCACCGGGTACGATGATGCCCGGCGCATCCTGATCGTGCAGGATACCTATGTGAAGGACGGCGAGAACCACGAGTTTGGCTACGACGAGTTTATTGAGGGCTGGCGCTCGTTTAACTACATCTTCCTGGTTGTCTTCCCTCAAGAGCGGGCGGATGAGGTCTACACCTTGCTGGGGAGCTACGCCGACCCGGATTGGGCGGCGCGCCATGCCCTGGAGGTCGCCCAGGAGGAGGTAAAAACGCTCACTGGAATCGACCAGTTCTTCGCCTGGTTCAATGTGGGCACCAGCCATGTCAACTTACTGGAATACGGCGATGCCACTTATGCTTTCGATTACGCCTTCTCGAATTTGTATCCCGACCTGGGTGACGAGGTCATGCGCCCTTACCGCATGATGTGGTACCAGACCTGGCCGTACCGGGCATATTTTTACACCGGTCGCTACCAGGATGTCATCAACCTGGCAAATACCACTTTGAACGATACCATCAGCGAGCCGGTGCTGGAGGAGAGCTTATACTGGCGCGCCCTGGCGCGTGAAGCCCAGGGAGACTTGCAGGGTGCTATCGACGATTTGCGACAGTCGGTGGGTTTGAATCCGAATTTTAACCCAGGCTGGGAACAGCTCAACCGTTTGGGAGCGGCGCCATGATCACATTACTTCACTTTGCCGACGCCCATATCGATATGGCCAACTACGGCCGCCACGATGCCCAGTCAGGGCTGCCCATGCGCGTGATGGACTTCCTAAAGTCTTTGGACACCATCGTGGACACTGCCGTCCAGGAGAAGGTCGACCTGGTGATCTTTGCAGGAGACGCCTACAAAGATCGCAGTCCTGCGCCAACTTTCCAACGCGAATGGGGGCGGCGGATCATGCGCCTCTCGCGCGCTAAGATCCCTACCCTGTTGTTGGTCGGCAACCACGACCTGGCTCCAGCCCTAGGGCGCGCCCACGCCCTGGAGAGTTTCGACACGCTGGATGTGCCGCGGGTGCGTGTGCTGGATAAGCCTGTTTTGCTGACCCCCGACGATCTGTGGGGGCTGCCCTTGCAGGTTTTGGCGCTGCCGTGGGTGTCACGATCGGGCATCCTGGCCTCTCTCAACCTGAGCACCTCCGAGCCCGGGAAGGTATACGAGCACATTGAAGAGCGCCTGACAGAAATTATCCAGGAGTGGCTCGATGCTGTCGATCCGGCTTTGCCAGTGGTTCTCACCGCCCACGCCTCTGTGCAGGGAGCGACCTATGGCGGGGAGCGCATGGTGATGTTGGGCGGTGACCTGGTTCTACCAGGCTCGCTGGTACGGGACCCGCGCCTGGATTACGTCGCTCTGGGGCATATCCACAAACCCCAAAATTTGAACGAAGGCGCCCACCCACCGGTGGTCTACCCCGGATCGATTGAGCGGGTGGATTTTGGCGAGCGAGCGGATGAAAAGTATTTTGTTGTCGCCCGCGTCCAGCGCGGTGAAACCCAGGTAGAGTGGCGTCAGCTGACCGGCATCCGCCCATTTGTGCAACGCAACCTGTTATTGAAATCTCAGGAAGGTATCGCCCAGCAGCTGCGCGATGCTTTGCCGCCACCTGAACAGCTCGAGGGCGCGATTGTGCGCCTGGTGCTGGAATACCCGCGCGAGTGGGAGAGCCTTATCGACGACTCTGCTCTACACGAGCATGCTGCTGTAGCTTTCGAGTACCAACTGATCAAGCACCCGCAGATGGAAACGCGCATACGTCTTCCGGAAGGGCATGCGGTAGGAAGCATGACACCGCTGGAGTTGCTGGATGTATACTGGCGTGCCAACCATGTCGAACCAAAGGGAGCCAAGGATTTGAACAAGCTGGCGGAGGAGCTCTTTCAGGCATCAGACATGGAAGCTGGCAGCCTACCTGAGGTAGGTAGCCTACCTTTGGTAGGTAGCTGATCTGGGGGTTGGGTGGATAATCCCGAAGCCATTCAAATTTTCCGGCCCAGCCAGCGGCAAGGTGTAATCTTTCACCTGGGGGCGATTGCCATCCTGTCAGGGGTGGTAGGATGGGGGCTGTGGCAGGCAAGTCTGGCGCAGACGAATGTGACCTTCTTGCTATTCCTGGTGCCTGCCCTGGTTGCAATATTGATCGTCCCCTGGCTGGCTTACCGGTTCCTGGCATTGCGCGGCGCCTATTACAGTGTGATGCGAGAAGGGATCACCTTGCGCTGGGGGCTGCGATCGGAAGATATCCCCATTGATGCGATTGCCTGGATCCGTCCAGCCACAGACTTGAACACTCCGTTACTCTTACCCTGGTTGCGCCTGCCAGGTGCGGTACTTGGCGTCCGCCACTCACCCAGCGGCTCTAAAATTGAATTCCTGGCAGCTGACGCCCGCAACCTGGTGTTGATAGCCTGCCATGGGCAGGTTGCCAGCCATGGGCAGGTTGCCAGCAATGGGCAGGTTGCCAGCCATGGGCAGGTTGCCTCGCAACAAGGCGTGTTTGCAATCTCGCCAGAGGCCCCGGCAGCCTTTCTCGCCACTTACCAGCGCCTGATCGAGATGGGCTCACTCGCCCCGATGCCAGCTCGATCGCAGTATCCTACTGTCGTGCTGGCACGCATGTGGCGTACACCTGCTGCGCGCACCATTTTGCTGCTTGGTTTAGCGCTCAATCTGATCCTTTTAATATGGGTTTTTCTGGTTGCACCGGGCAAAGCAGAGATCATCATAGGTTTCCAGCGCGGCGGAGAGCCCGTTCCTGGGGTCCAGCTGCTCCTATTACCGGTGTTGAGTGGCTTCTTCTTTCTGTTGGATTTCTTCTTAGGCCTGTTCTTTTTCCGGCGTGGAGTCTTGCACCAGATCGCACCCACCGAGACGACCAGCCCGCCCGCTCCGTACATATTGCTGGCTTACCTGATGTGGGGCAGCGGTGTACTCATCCCGGTTTTATTCCTGGTTGCATTTGCAATAATCCTAATTTATCCCCACCTTTAATGGATTTATCCACAGTTTTCCACGACTTATCCACAGATTTCTCCCCGCATGTCTGAATCCGCCATCCCGTTGCTGATAGGACTGGCTCTCGGAGCACTGGTGAGCTTGCTGGCATGGCGAGTTGGAGTACTGGCGCGCAGTGGAGTTTGGGCGGCGGCCCTCACAGGCGGTCTGACATTCGGATTAGGTGGGCCGGAATGGGCACTCTTGTTGCTGACATTTTTTCTCTCCTCGAGCGCATGGTCGCGGGCGTTCGCCCGGCGCAAAGCAGGGCTGGCGGAAAAATTCGCCAAAGGTTCACGGCGCGATTGGGCTCAGGTGCTTGCCAATGGCGGCCTCGGAGCAATCCTTGCCCTCGTATCCACGCGGTTTCCTGGGGAGATCTGGCCCTGGGTGGCTTACGCTGGGGCGATTGCTACTGTGAACGCGGATACATGGGCAACGGAGTTGGGGGTGTTCAGCCGCACGCCGCCGCGTCTCATCACAAATGGAAGACCTGTTGAACAGGGCGCCTCAGGCGGGGTGACATGGTTAGGATACCTTGCCGCTCTGGGCGGGGCAGGGTTAATTGGGGGACTGGCAGGTTGGGTAGGGGAGGCAAATTCCCACCAGACTTTACTGTGGGGGGTAGTGATTGTGGCTGGACTGGCAGGAGCGACATTCGATTCGGTCCTGGGTGCCAGCGTGCAGGCCATTTATTATTGCCCGCAATGTGGAAAGGAGACCGAGCGTTCGCCTGTTCACAGCTGTGGCAGGCAGACTGAATTCCTGCGTGGTTGGCGCTGGATGGACAACGATTGGGTGAATTTTCTCAGCTCGATAGTAGGGGCGATGCTATCGATTGGATTGTGGCGACTATTCAGTGTAGGACTCTAGTCAACGTAAAGGACACAGAGAGAATAACAAACTTTAGTAACCTTGTGTCCTTTGAGCTTAACCTTTTAACATATCCGGCAATTCGCTAATAAAACGGATAACCACACAGTCAGCTTCGGGGAAGAGCCCTTCCGGGTCGACCAGCACCGGGATGAGACCTGCCAAGCGGGCACCGACCACATCCGCAAAGTAGTTGTCACCGACATACAAGGTTTCGTCAGGGCGGCTGCCAATTTGTTCCAGAGCGCGGTGGAATACCTCGGGGTCCGGCTTCCAGGCATCGATCTCACCGGCGTAGTGGGCGAACTCAAAATAGGATGCCAGCCCGAGGGTTTCGAGCTGCTCCTGGTAGGATTTCGAGCGATTTGAGAGCACGGCGAGCCGGTATCCGCCATCTTTCAAGGCTTGCAGCGCAGGTGGGATATCCGAAGGCACCCAGTCCTGGGGTTTAAACTCGTTGTTCATGAGCTGGTAGGCTTGCGGAGCCAGGCTAGCTGCTGTCTGTGGGGTGCATCCTAGCGCGATGAGCACCCAGCGGACATGGTTGGTCCAGAAGGCTTCCGGGTCATCTGCATACTGGATGCGGTCCGTCACAAGCTCATCCGACTTGGCCCAGTAATAGTGGAGCCAGCGCCCGCTGCGATGGCGGTCCTCGGCGGTCACTATCAGACCCAGCCGGGTGGCGATGCTGGTAAAGGTCTCGGTATAGTGCGGGCGGCTGAGGCGTAAGGTGCCATCCAGGTCAAAGAGGATGGCGCGGATCGTTTTAGAATCGAGCAAATAGTCCTCCAGATGTGGGAGGATACCATAGGTTGGAAGATAGATAGATTGGAGGAAAGGCGCGATGCCGGGATTGTCCGCCATCAACAGCCAGCGGGCGGGTGTCTAGCCCCCGATTTCGCTCATCACTCGGTTTAGAGGGATAATTCCTTCAGCCAGCCCATGCCCCCAGGGTTTATCCCAGACACCGTCAAGGATGATCTGGCGCAGGTCATCTAGATTGGCCCCTTGGCGCAATGGGGTGAGCAAGTCGACCTCGCCTTCGCGCAGCAGGCACAGGCGCAGGCGCCCGTCGGCGGTCAGGCGGGCGCGGGTGCAGGCGGCACAGAATGGCACGCTCACTGACGAGATGAAGCCGACCTCACCCTGGGCGCCGGGCAGCTGGAAGAGACGCGCCTCGCCGTCCAGCTCGCCGCCATTGGCGACCAGCATGGTACCAAGCTCAGCCTCGATGCGCCCTTGTATCTCGGCAGCAGTGACCACTTGTGTGGTCTGCAGCTCCGTCGCCCCAGCGAAAGGCATCATCTCGATAAAACGCACCTGCCATGGGCGCTCAAGGGTCAGACGGGCCAGATCGACCACATCGGGCTCGTTGTAGCCGCGCACCACCACTGCGTTGAGCTTGACCGGGGTCAATCCAGCCTGCTCGGCAGCCAGGATGCCGAGCCACACGTCGTCCAGCTTCCCCCAGCGGGTAACCCGCTGGAATTTCTCCGGATCGAGGGTATCCAGGCTGATGTTGACGCGCTGCAATCCGGCGTCTGCCATGGGTTTTGCCAGGCGCGAGAGCAGGACACCATTGGTGGTCATCGACAAAAAGCGGACACCGGGTGTGTGAGCAATTCCGCGCACCAGCTCGGTAATGTGCAGGCGCACGGTGGGCTCACCGCCCGTCAGCCGGATCTTGTCGAATCCCAGAGAGGCAAAAAGGCGTACCAGCAAGAGGAGCTCGTCATCCTGCATGAGCTCTGCGTTGGGCCGGAAGGTCATGTCCTCCGGCATACAGTACACACAGCGCAGGTTGCAGTGGTCGGTCAGGCTGATGCGCAGGTAGTGGATGTTACGCCCAAAACGATCGATCGCCATAAGGTTATCAATATAGATAATAATTATCAGAATTATACTACAAATCGAAGGGCGTTCAAGCGTTGAAATGTAATAAAGGTGTTGATCTCTTAGGTCAGGTGGCCGCCAGGTGCATCACCTTACCCCCGGTCATGCGTTCAAGGTCTGACGGGTTTAAGAGAAAGACGGCATGCGGCGTGCCTGCTGCCGCCCAGACTTCATCGTATTGCAGCAGGTCTCGATCGATAAAGGTCTGAATGGGCGCAACGTGGCCCAAAGGCGGCACGCCTCCGATCACGAACCCGGTACGCTGCCGAACGAAGTCGGCATCGGCCTTACCCAACGGCTCGCCGATGGAACTCTCGATAATCTGCTCATCGACGCGGTTCGCCCCACTGGCGATGACCAGCACGGGCTTTTCGCTGCGCTTGGCTTTGAAAACCAGGGATTTTACGATCTGCCCCACCTGGCAGCCTACAGCCTGGGCGGCTTCCACAGCAGTGCGCGTTGAATCAGGCAGCTCCACCACCTGCAGACTGAAGCCGAGGGCTTCCAGAGCATCTTGAACTCTCTGGGCGCTGGCGCTGAGTTTTGAAGTCATGCTCAATTTCTCCTTGTGCGATTACTGCTGGTCCTGCCGCAATGCTTACATCCACCCGCGCCTGCGGATCCAGAAAAACATGGCGAGAGGGATAAGCAGAAATATGCCAAGTGTTATGGCGAAGGCGGACACGTCTGACCAGGGCGCCAGAATATTGGCGACAGGCTGAAAAAAATTCATCCCGAAGAATCCAGTGACGAAAGAGATGGGCATGAACAGGGTAGTGATGATGGTAAGCGTCTTCATGATGTCGTTCATGCGGTTGTTGATTACCGAAAGGTAGGTATCCAGCGTGCCGCTCACCAGGTCGCGGATACTCTCGGTGATGTCATGCAAGCGCACCAGGTGATCGTAGACATCACGGAAGTAGATGCGCGCACGCTTGTCGATCACGTTGTAATCATCGCGAGCCAGGCGGTTGAGAACCTCGCGCTGAGGGCCGATAATCCGGCGCAAGTGCAGCACAGCGCGCTTCAAGGTGAAAATTCTCTCTAGCACGTCTGGGGTGGGCCGATCAAAAACCTGGTCTTCAGCCAAATCGACAGCATCGTCAATGGCTTCAACCACGGGCATGTAGCTGGCGACAATCTCATCAGTCAGGCGGTAGAGGATATGGTCTACACCGTTCTTCCACAATCGCTCGTCGCGCTGGCACGCAGTCCAGACCCTCTCGATTGCGGAGATGTTCTGGTCGTGATGGGTGACCATGAAGTTCCGACCCAGGAATACGTCCAGCTCTAAGGTGTCCACCTGCCCGCCGTCAGTTTGGGTGAATGTTACCGCATGCAGCACGATGTACAAATACTCGCCCCAATCGTCGATTTTGGGGACATGCAATTCTTGCAGGGCATCGTCAACTGCCAGGGGGTGGAAGCCGAAAACCTCGCGCAAGATAGGCTCGTCACTCTCGGGAAGTGTCGCTTCAAAATCCACCCAAAGCATCTTGTTGGGATCTCGGAGAGCAATGGAAAATTCACTGACGGGCAGGCCTTCATCGACTACTCCGTCTTTAGCGATGCGTATCGAGCGGATCATAAATAATCTCCTTGCGTATGAGATGCCAGCCTGTGTGCCTGGCGTAGCGGCTCTGGAAGTCTGTATTTGGCGCAGCAACCCAAGACCAATTCGACCGCGCTCTCAAGGCTAAATCGATGCCCAATAGTAACCCACACTGGCTTGACGCCCTGTCGAGTGCGCAGCGCAGCTTGCCCAGTCACTCCTGGAGAAACATATCTTGCTCATGTGAGACTTCCCAAGAATATGTCACTAAGGGACCCAAAAACATTATTCCAATCCACCTAAGCCATTTACATACCGGAGTAATTCGTTCAGAGACATCTGGTCAAGTGAATCCAGCCTCAAGTCAGCGTGTTCAAGCGCTAGAATTTGTGTCAGGCGGTTGGGGACAGCCACACAGAACAATCCTGCACGCTTGGCGGAAGTTATTCCAGGAGGAGAATCTTCCAGGACGATCGCCTGATTGGCAGCCAACCCGAGCTCCACCAGCAATTTGAGGTATGGTTCTGGATCAGGCTTATACCGGGTAACCTTTTCGCGGGTATGGATCACATCAAAGTAATCGATCAGCCCGCGATGGGTGAGATGCCCGTTTACCCAATCCGAGTGTGAGCTTGAGGCAATGCCAAGCTTGAGTCCTAGTTGACGGGCATCTTGAAGATAGGCGATCACACCAGGCAGGATGGGTTGTTCATCGATCAGATTTTGTTCGCGCTGGCGCCGCTTTATGCCCAGATCAGACCAATCGCGTTTCTCTCCGGTTTGGGCTTCGATTTGGTCGAAATAGTCTTTCTCGTCGTCGAGAGTACCAACCACATCCACCCAATCTGCGACTTCCAGGCGCGCACCGCAGTCCTGGTACAGCTCCTGCCAGGACTCGAAGATCGACCATTCGGTATCCAGGATCAACCCATCAAAATCAAAGAGCAGTCCCTTGATCATAGTGATTTACGTCGCTCCTTGCGGATGACGAAACGCGTGCCATAATCTTGCCCGGAAATGGACGCCACCTTGTTATCCACCAGGTCTGTAACAAGCCCTGCAGCTTGCATCTGCTCCCAGGAGAAATCCACGCCGCGCCCCTGGGCGAATTTCTTCTTCGGCATCACCGCCCAGATGGCGCCTTCTGGGTGGATACGTCTCTGTAAGTCGGCAAAGCGATATTCAAGCCCTTCCAGTTGGGTTGGCCAGAAGAGGATAACGTGATAAGGGGGATTTTCCATGGATGTGGTGAACACAGCATCAGGAACCGCATTGCGCAGAGCGCACTCGACTTCGGAGGGTGCTCCCTCCAGATAGATGTTCATGTGGGTTTGAATGCCTAATTTTTTCGCCAGCTCGGGCATGAGTGCCTCCGTCAAGGCGAGATTATAGCAGTAATCATGAATGGGTTATGGGACAGCCAGCCACGCCAGGTCAGCTTGATCCCGGGCATAGGGAGCCAGCACAAGGCGATCCATTTCCAGGTAGTTGATGAATTGGTGGAAGCATTCTCGCAGGGCGATTTTTAACGGCTCATCGACGGTTGCGCCAGGCTCCCACCACCAGTTCTTGATCAAAAAGACCCCTCGCTGCTTGTCTCTACCCGGCTCGAAGCGAGCGATGAATTGATCACCGTATAGGACGGGAAGCACGTAATAGCCATATTGGCGCTTTTTCGCGGGTACATACACCTCCCATCGGTACTCGAAATCGAACAATTCTTTGAGGAGACGGCGGTCCCAGAGCATATTGTCTAATGGCGCCATTACGATGGCGCGCTTAGGTGTCGTTTGATCCTCCATAGATTTCTTGAAATTGGGAACATCCATGGAACGAAGATAAAGCGGCTCCCCTAGCCCATCAACCTGCACCGGGAGGAGCATCTCCCGGCTGAGCAGCCGTTCAATAGCCATCTTCCGCTGTTTGCTCTGCACGTCCATCATCCCAAACCAGGCTTCACCCGACCTGCCCCACAGAAGGCCGACGCTCCCTATTCGCCGGTGCACATGCCAATCCTGATAGTCTTCTGCGGTTGGGTTGGGGTCACGTGCCTGAAGCAGTTCTTGGGGAAGGCAGCGATGTGCGAAGTCGTAGAATTTGCGGGTATGCACTTTGTGGTGCACGACAAGCTCTCCCCAAAAGTACATGCTCTCCAAGGCAGCGCGGGAGAGCCTGGACTGCGACCAATCCCAATCTACGATTTGCTTCATGTCAAGCTCATGTGATGACAGCGGTCCGCGCTCTTCAATCTCGGCACGGACCAGCGGCAGCACAGACCGGACGGCTTTGGCACTCACCCCTGTGCTATTTCGGACAGCTTCCCTGAAGCGGTGGAAGTAGGGCCAGTCCTCTGTGGGATAAATTGACATAACTTTATCCATCCCATCCAGCAGCTTGCGGTCCTTGTAAAGGAGGTCTCTCAGTATGGCGCGCTTGAATTCGGGCACCCTGGCTTGCAGCACCAGCTCGGCGTTCTGACCGACCACATCCAAGGGGTCGTACTGAATGCAGCCGACATGGCGGATAAAATTCAATATGCCAGCTTTGCCTTTTTGTACTTTCTGCGGTTGTAAGCTCTGGTGGGCAAGCAAGAAGCGGCGCGCCTGTGCTTTGGTGATGTGCATATAATTGACCTTATCCTTACCGTTGGGTTGATGCATTTTAGAACAAACGTTTGAAGCCGTCAAGGGATTTTTACAAGAAAGGATCAGGATATACTTGGTTTGTGAGTGAGCATGAATAATCGCATGAAGGAAATTGATCTGTCGGGTGAGCGGGTTCTTCAGATCGTGGTGGGTGACCTTACCCAGGAGAGGGTGGACGCCATTGTCAACGCTGCCAACCGCATGCTACAGCATGGAGGCGGGGTGGCAGGTGCAATCTCCCGCCGCGGTGGGGCGCAGATCCAGGCGGAGAGCGATGCCTGGGTGCGCCAGCACGGAGCAGTGAGCCACGCAGAGCCGGCGTTCACCCGCGCCGGACAACTTCCTTGCCGCTATGTAATTCATGCCGTGGGGCCGGTATGGGGGGAGGGGGACGAAGACGATAAGCTGGCGCAGGCGGTGGCTGGATCATTGCGTGTAGCCGATAGGCTCGGGTTAGCATCGATTGCATTTCCAGCGATCTCTACCGGCATCTTTGGTTTTCCCAAAGAGCGTGCTGCAGGTGTAATCTTAAGCAGCATTCTGGCTTACTTCAGAGAGCAGGAATCCTCTGGCTTGAACCTCATACGCCTGACGTTATTCGATGAGGACACGCTTCACGCCTTTATCGCGGCATTACCGTCCTGAACGTGCAACCGTAATGACGGGGATCTCTGAATTGGCGGACAGCTCTTCGCGCAATGCATCTGCCAGCACGTCGATGCCGGGCGCATTACCCAGCCCCAGGTCCTCAGAAGTAGTCGCAAGCAATACTAATTCCGCTTTAGCCTGATTTAAAACGTAATCAAGCGTGAGGGGTGTGAAGGCTTCCAGGATATCGACGGCGGGGATAACTCCATGCCGCACAGCATAAGCGTCTGGGCGTGGATCGACGACGATAATCTCGACGCTTGGATTTTTCTGCAGCTGCCGGATCACGTTCGCACCTGTACGCCCGGCTCCAACCACGAGCACTCTCATAGCCTTTTGCCTCTCATAATTTGTATCAAATCCAATTTAAAACAGCCAATACATAAAAGAAGACTGCCAGCACCGCCGAGCTGATGATGGTCAGCACTAGCCCATAGCGCAACATTTCCCCTCGATCGACAATGCCGCTGGCAGCAATTAAGGACATCCTCCCTGAAGCGGAGGGCAGCGAGTATCCGAAGGTGGTGGCAAGCGTAACCGGCAGCACCAGTTGGACGGCATTGAAGGATGGGTCGGATTGGGCGATGCTGATTAGGATGGGAATGAATACCGCCGCGATGGTGGTGTTATTCATCACGTTGGTCAGCAAGGCGGATATATATATTAGCAATAACATGGTGACCAAAAGTGGCGGGCCTTTGATCATTGGCACGATCAGACCGGCAAACCAGTCGGTGGCTCCTGTGCGGCTCAAGGTCTCGCCCAGGGATAGTCCAGCCCCGATAATTAAGAAGATTCCCCAGCTCACCCCTTTGACATCCTCCCAGTTGATGATATTTCGGATCGCCAGGTAAGCCACAATGATCACCGCCACCATGGCGGATGAGAGCAGCGTTTCAGGTAAGCCCAGGAGTGGCTCGATGAATGATCCCCCGACCCACAGAACAACTCCGAAGGCGAGAGTAACCAGGATCTCCCGCTCAACGAAGCTCATTGAGCCCAGCTTGTTTACTTTTTGGCGGACAGGCTCTAAATCCAACCTTTTCGCAGATGTTGAAACCAGGCGCATCAGTACCCACCAGGTGAGCGGGAAGATGATCAGGAATGCCGGTAAGCCATATTTCATCCAATCTATAAAGGACCATGGGCGCACCTGGGCAAGGAATCCAGCAGCCACGGCATTTGAAGCGGAGCCCATGATCGTCACCATCCCTCCCAGGCTGGCTGAATAGGCAATTCCGAGCACCAGAAGTACTAACACCTGGCGTGCATGCTTGGGGTTGTCCACGTACCTGGAGATGGTCAGCGCAACCGGGATCAACACTGCAGCAGTGGCGGTGTTTTCGACCCACATTGAAAATAACGCGGCGATGAGCATCATTCCCAGCACCAAACCAGGGATGCCACCTCCCGATGCGACGATGGCGCTCAGCGCCAAGCGACGGGTCAGGCCGTGTTTGCGCAGCGCCTCTGCCAGGAATAAGCTGGCGAGAATGAGAAAAACCACCGGCCTGGAGAAGGTCTCGAATGCCTGGGGTGTGTTGGCGACCCCCAGGGCAACCTGGGCGAGCGGAACCATCAAAGCTGCAATCGGCAGAGACACTGGCTCAAGCGCCAAGATGCTGCCGGTGAAGACGAAAACTGCCATGGCGCGGTGTCCCTCCGGGCTTAGCCCAGCCGGCGTGGGCACGAGGAGCACGGCGATGGTCAGGAGAAGCACGATGCCAAAGCGACCCAGGAAGCGGAATGCGGCGCTTGCGCCGCGCTTCACCCTTGGCGTAAGCACACGCAAGGGCTCGATGATGATAGCAGGGGATATTGGCTGAGCGGTGTCCGTAGTGGGCTCGTCTTGAAGATTGCGCAAGGCGGGCGACAGCATCGTTGCGCCACCCTGGATGAGGTTCGATGTGAAGCGCAAAAACAGGGTGGAGAGCTGCCGGGATCGTTCCTGGTTTTGGACTGCCTGGGCAGCGTTGACTGCAGCCAGGCACTGAGAGCAAGACTCTAGGTGAGTATTTGCCCGTTGGTGCTCATCGGAAGAAAGAACGCCGGCGATGTAATCAGCGACGACAATATGATCAGAGCTCATCCGCCTCAGCCTCGCCCGACTGGTGGTCGCCCTCCATCGTCGCTTCTGGTTTGGAGTGAACGGTAACTTCCTGCTCTGTGAGCATCGAATTTGGCAGGGAAACCAGGCCAACTGCAGTCTGGATCTGCGACTTAACCGCACCGATATTCACCAGCACACCGTTGATGCCGCCAACAGTCAGGCTCTGACCGGGAGAAAACTCGTCTTTGGCGTGGAAGCCAGCCATGATGTTACGCGCCAGATCGCGGCTCCCTAAACCAAATGCCAGTGCGAGAGCGAGGGCAGTGGCGGTGATAAGCGTGGTGGCGGAGATCACCAGCAGGCTGGTCTGGATGCCCAATTGCTCTAATGCCAGGATGATGGCAAAAACCAGCAGCACGTAACGCACAACTTGCCCAAGTGCCTGACCGCCGGCAACCCCGGCTTGAACAGCCAGGGCGCTGACCGCATCGCCAACCACACGCGCGATCACGCTCCCGAGGAGCAAGATAAGCGCTCCGGCGAGCACGCTCGGCAGGTAGCTGACAAAACCGTCGAGAGTCGTGACCACCCCAGCCAGACCCAGGCTCTCTGCTGCAGCTAGCACGAAGACCAGCAGCACCAGCCAGTACACCAGTCTGGCGAACAGGTTCACTGCCGAGGGATCAAGCCCAGCATCCGAGAGAATCTTGGCGATGCCGGCTCGCTCGGACAGGCGGTCTAGGTGCACGCGTCTCAACAAGCCGCCGATGACAAACTGCACAATGCGCGCCACGACCCAACCGAGTAAGAGAAGCAGCAGCGCACCTGCCAGGCTGGGCAGCCAGGCGAGGATTGTGGTAAGAATATCTTGCACGGTCTGAAGCCAATACCCCGGATCCAATGTCATGCCTCCCTCCTTTGTGATTGATATGTGCGGATAGTTGAAAAATTGGAGATGTTGGATCAAATTCTACCATAGCCCTGAATTACAGCACGATCCCAACCTGGTTGCGAGATGCTCTTGAGAAACAAGATTGGGCTGACGAGCAGACCGCTAATCACGGTAAAATATCTTATGAGCCCAGAGCAATGATCACTTCAAACCAGAACTCCAAAATCAAGTGGGTGCGCTCCTTACAAGGGGATGCTTCCATCCGCAGGCAGGAGGGGGTCTTCATCATTGAAGGTGTGCGACTGGCGGAAGAAGCCCTGGCAGCTGGCTGGGTGGTGCGCCTGGTGCTGCACACAGCTGATTTACCCCAGCGCGCCCAGGCGGTTGTGGACAGCATGAACACACAGGGGGCGCTGATCGAGGAAGTCAGCGACCAGGTCATGCGCCACGCCAGCGACACACAGTCTCCTCAAGGAGTGTTAGTAGCTTTAGAGACACGCTCGCTGCCCATACCGGGGGATCCAAGTCTGATCTTGATCGCCGACGGCATTCGCGATCCGGGTAACCTGGGCAGCATGCTGCGCACAGCGGCAGCTGTTGGTGTGGATGCGGCGCTGGTACCTCCTGGTGGGGTGGATGTGTATGCCCCCAAAGTGGTGCGGGCTGCCATGGGGGGGCATTTCCGCCTGCCCCTGGAGATTTGGGAATGGGAGCAGATTTCCGTATTCGTGAAGCGCCTCGGGCTGCGCGTCCTTTTAGCGGACGCCGGGGATGGGGAGGTTTATTCACGCTGCGATTTGCGCCCACCACTCGCCCTGGTTGTAGGCGGCGAGGCCGCTGGCTCTGGACAGGCAGCGCTCCAAATCGCGGATCAGCGCCTGCACATCCCTATGGCTGGCAATGTGGAATCGTTGAATGCCGCGGCAGCCACCGCCGTGCTGCTCTTCGAAGTCAGGAGGCAGCGCGAGACGTCCAGTGCATCAAGAACCTAACCTTATAATATCAGCATGAATATCCGATCAATCACCTGTTTCCTTAACCCAGGATGGCCAGTCGATGAGACCAGAGTGGGGCATGCCGGCAGGTTCATTGCTGCGGCACGACCGGCTTTCGAATCTGCCGGATATGCGGTGCAGACCGTGCGCCTTGCGAGCGTTCCATTCCCCCAGCTGGTTTCACCGCTTGATCCGCACCAGGTGCTGGCTTTGGCTCAAGCCCTGGAAGCGCGGGCGGCGACCCTGGGCTTCGATTACGTCTCGCTCGGCCCGGCGCTGGTGGAGATCCCGGATAGTTACCCGGTCATCCCGGAAGTCTTAGCTGCTACGCAGAATGTTTTTCTGTGTGCCATGCTGACCGATGTGGCGGGGAGAATTTCCCTGCCAGCCATCCGCGCATGTGCTGACGTCATTCACCGCGCATCCACCATCTCTCCCGACGGATTTGCCAACCTGCGCTTCGCCGCACTGGCAAATGTGCCTCCCGGCGGCCCCTTCTTCCCAGCAGCTTATCATAGTGGTGGGGATATCGCTTTTGCTGTGGCAACCGAGGCTGCCGGGCTGGCGGTAGATGCAGTCCAGGCTGCGGGCAGCCTGGCAGAAGCTCGCCGGAATTTAATATACAGCATTGAAAGTCACGCCAGGGAACTTTCTAGCCAGGCCGAAGCGCTGGCTCGCCTCCATGGAGTGCGCTTTGGGGGAATTGATTTCTCACTGGCGCCTTTCCCCGATGAGGGGCGCTCGTTGGGGGCAGCTTTTGAGCGGCTGGGTGTGGAGGCGGTGGGTCTCCATGGATCGGTGGCAGCTGCGGCATTCCTGGCGGATGCCATGGACCACGCCCAATTCCACCGCACCGGGTTCTGCGGGTTGTTCCTGCCTGTTATGGAAGATGCCATCCTGGCACAACACGCCGCAGAAGACAGCCTGACAGTGCGCGACCTCTTGCTCTACTCATCCGTGTGCGGAGCCGGATTGGATACTGTCCCCCTGGCGGGAGATGTGACCAGCCGGGAGCTTGAGGCAGTGTTGTTGGACGTAGCCGCCCTTGCATGCCGCCTGGACAAGCCACTCACTGCCCGGCTGATGCCCATCCCTGGGAAGCACGCCGGAGACCCGACTGCCTTTGATTTTGCGTACTTTGCCAACAGCCGCGTAATGAGGCTTGATTCCAAACCTCTCGAGGGGCTTCTGTCAGGTGATGAGGCGTTTGACCTGGCTGCTCGTAACAAAATGAAGGGAGGGAGCTGATGGGGGAGGTTGTCCTTAGAACGGAAAATTTGACCAGGCGCTTCGGCTCCTTGACAGCTGTGGATCACCTCAGCCTGGAGGTGTACGCGGGCGAGGTGTTCGGCTTCCTGGGACCTAACGGCGCCGGGAAGACCACATCGATCAACATGATGTGCGGGCTGCTCAAACCCGACGAGGGGCGGGTATGGCTGCACGGGGAACCCATCGAATTGGCGGGTGTGGCTACTAGGGCGAAAGTGGGCGTTTGCCCACAGGAAGTGACGGTATGGGAGCGACTAACCTGCCTGGAGCAGCTACAGTTTACGGGGGAGATGTATGCGATGCGCCCCCCGGAAGCCCGCCGCAGTGGCGAGCGCCTGCTCGAGGAGCTAGGGTTGGCAGAAAAGAGCCGCCAACAGGCGCGCTTTCTCTCTGGTGGGATGAGGCGCAGGCTGAACCTGGCTCTTGCGCTGGTTCACGATCCGGAAGTCGTGGTGCTGGACGAGCCTGAAGCCGGCCTCGATCCGCAAAGCCGGGTGCGTGTGCGCGAATACATCCAGTCTCTGGCACGGCACAAGACTGTCATTTTGACCACACATAATATGGACGAGGCTGAGCGCCTGGCGGATAGGGTGGCGATCATCGATCACGGTGTGCTGCTGGTGGTGGATACGCCAGAAAAGCTCAAACAGCGAATTGGGGTTGGGGACGTGGTCGAGGTGGCTCTGTTAGATACTCGCGGGAACCTGGAGCAGCTTCAAAGTGGATTGGCAAGCGTGGTGGATGAGTTGAGCTTGGATCCTACCTCCCGAACCCTGAGCTTGCGATTGATGAAGGCGGTGGGTCAGCTGGCGCTGATCTTGGATTGTATCGAAGCAGCTGGCTACCGGGCGGGCGAGGTCAGCCTGCGCCCTAACTCACTTGAAGATGTGTTCATCCAGCTCACCGGACGGAGGCTGCGCGAATGAGGTTTTTCAGCGTCTTCCGAAAGAACTTGCGCGAGCAAAGCCGTGATCTGCTGGTTCTGAGCTTGTCGCTTTCATTTGCCCCGCTCATGGTGCTGGTGTACCAGCTTTTCTTCCCAAACGGTTCCACTTCGTATAAAGTTGCTGTGCTGAACCAGGACATCCCTATACAAATGGCTGACGGAGCCCTGTTCTCCGCAGGCGAAGGAGTGCTGGCAGCCATGCAGCAGATCACCTACGCCAACGGCGACCCGCTGATCCAGGTGAGCGAGGCGGCAGAGCGCTCGCAGGCGGAGGAGCAACTGCGTGACCGCGACATCCAGGTGCTGCTGATCATCCCGGAAAACTTCTCCCACAGCCTGCTAGCGACGCAAGCAGGGGAACGGGTTGCACCGGCCCAGGTGACTTTCATCGGCGATCTGACCAACCCGTATTATGCCGTGGCGGGCGTCATGGCGAACGCGGCCCTGGAGCAGTACGTGCGTGATATGACGGGCCTGCCCCAGCCCGTTCAAGTGGTTGAGGTCCCTTTGGGCGCTTCCGCAGCGCGCAGCGAGTTTGAAATCTACGTACCGGGGCTGCTGGTGTTTGCCGTCATCATGCTTGTCTTCCAGGCTGCCATGATGATCGCCCGCGAGGTGGAGAGCGGCACGCTGCGCCGCCTGCAAATCACACGGGTGACGGCTTTCGAGTACCTGGGCGGCGCCAGCCTTGGGCTGTGCCTGACCGGGGTAGTTTCGGTGATGCTGACCTTTGCCGTAGCCATGGCGGTGGGATTTCGCAGCCAGGGTCCTCTGTGGCTGGCATTGCTTGTCGGCGCCTTGACCAGCCTCTCGATGGTCGGCATGGGCTTGATCGTGGCGGCCTTCTCACGCACGGTGACGCAGGCCTTCCTGATCGCCAATTTCCCCCTGGCGTTTTGCATGTTCTTTACAGGAGTCATGTTCCCGGTGGGGAGGGTGGACCTCTTCACAATCGGCGGGCGCGTCATTGGCTTGTTTGATCTCTTACCGCCCACCCATGCGGTGGCGGCGCTCAACAAGATTTTCACACTGGGAGCCGGGCTGGAGCAGGTTTACTTTGAGGTGGGCGCGCTGGCTGTGCTCACCGGGCTATACTACGCTTTTGGAGTGTGGCTGTTTCAGCGCATTCACCTGAAGGTGTAGCGCGAGCACTTGACCGCCTCCCGATAATGAATTAAAATCACCCGCGCAAGGTAACTGGTTTTCCAATAGCCCTCGTAGCTCAGTGGATTAGAGCACTTGCTTGCGGAGCAAGGGGTCGCGTGTTCGAGTCGCGCCGGGGGCGCTAACAAAAGAATGTTTCCAGCAGCACTGCCGCCGGAAACATTCTATTCTTTAACCGGACGAAGGGGATGATCAATTCTTGCGAGACAACTCTTCAGCCGCCTTATACCCCACTTCCAACCCAAGCAGATTAATTTCTTCCGTTCCTTTGGGGGCGCGTGCCACCACAGCTTTCTGGAGCGCTTCTCGGGAGACAACTCCGGTCAGCCCAACCAGCAATCCCAAAGCGACCACATTAGCAGTGATGGCTTTGCCGGTGGTCTCAACAGCCATGTGCAGGATGGGCACTTTGACCGCGCTGGAGAACGGCACGCGGCCCACTTTATCCGCATCCACGATCAACAGGCCATCTTTCTTCAAATTGGCTGCGTATTTATCGCAGGCTTCCTGGCTGAGGGCTACCAGCACATCGGCGCTGATCGCCTCGGGGTAATCGATCTCCTCGGTGTCAATGATTACTTCCGCCTTGCTCGCCCCGCCCCGCGCTTCCGGCCCGTAGGATTGTGTTTGCACGGCGTATTTATCATCGAAGATTGCCGCGGCCTCCGCCAGGATAATCCCTGCCAGGATCATGCCCTGCCCACCCTCACCTGCCAGGCGGATTTCTTTGCGGTTTGATTTAGGCACCAAGATTGGCCTCCTGAGAGGGTATTATGGCGGCTTCCTCCTGAGCACGTTGGATGACCTGCTCGTACATGGTGATGTACTCGGGCTTATCGATATCGCACAGCACACCGCGCACAATCCTGGTAGCACGATCTTCCGGGGATAGCTTGCCCGCAGCAGCCAGACTGATGGAGTTCTCTTTGATCGATCGCATCATATCAATGGCGGTTCCCAGGCGGTTGATGCGACCAAATGTTGTGTGGCAGTAGCTGGCAACCTCCACCAGACTGAAACCGTTCTTCTGGATGGCAGCCTCGATGAACTTATCCAGCTCTACGGCGTGATAAACCGTGCTGCGCGCCACGTAAGATGCGCCTGCGGCAATCGCCAGCTCGCAAACCGGTAATGGCTGCTCAATGTTCCCATACGGGGCGGTGGAGGCGCGGCTGTCAATGGGGGTGGTGGGGCTGGTTTGCCCGCCGGTCATGCCATAGATCGAGTTGTTGACCACAATGGCGGTCAGGTCGATGTTGCGCCGCGCCGAATGGATGAAATGGTTGCCGCCGATAGCCAGGGCATCCCCATCTCCCATTACCGTGATTACTTTCAAACGCGGCTGGGCGAGCTTCAATCCGGTGGCAAACGCCAGCGCCCTCCCATGCGTTGTGTGCAGTGTGTTGAAATCAAGATAAACGGGCAACCTGCCGGTGCAGCCGATACCAGAGACCAGAGCTACCGAATCTTTCTCGAGTGCCATGCGATCTATCGCGCGGATCAGGGCGCCCATCACGATGCCGATCCCGCAGCCACTGCACCACACATTGGGGAATTTCTTGGTGTGTCGCAGGTATGTATATGCGCTATGTTCTTCTTTGGTCATGCTAATGAGCCTCGATCGCTTCCAGGATCATCTGAGGGGTGACCATCTCCCCGTTTGCGCGGTTGACCCGCAGGACTTTATTGCGCCCGGCAATGCGCTCAACCTCCAGAGCAAGCTGCCCCAGGTTCATCTCGGGGACGATGATTCGCCGCACAGATCGGCCCAACCCGGTGATCAGGTCTTCAGCGAAAGGCCAGATGGTCAACAGCGTGAGCAAGCCGACCTTGTGACGACGCTGGCGGGCAAGCTTTACGGCATGGCGGGCGCTGCGCGCTGTTGCGCCATACGCTACCACAACCGTATTGGCACCCTGCAGTCCATCTTCATCGCTCATGACGATATCCGGCACATTCTGGTTGATCTTGCGGTGCACGCGCTTAATCCAGGGATCGATCTCTTCCAGAAGTTGAGTAGGGTATCCCTGTGTATCGTGAAATAAGCCAGTCATGTGATAGCGGTATCCCGAGCCGAACATCGCCATGGGCGGCACGTCGCCCACCGGGTCGCCATATGGCTTGTACCATTCCGGTGGCACCTCGGTGCCCATACGATCGACGCGCATCACCTCGCTGAAATCGGGCAGGATCACTTTCTCGCGCATGTGCCCGATGACCTCGTCCATAAGCAGGATCACCGGCGTACGGTAGCGTTCTGAGAAGTTGAAGGCTGTCACGGTCAGGTCAAAGGCTTGCCGGACGGAGGTGGGACTGAGGGCGATGATGGGGTAATCCCCGTGACTGCCCCAGCGCGCCTGCATCACATCTCCCTGAGAGGCGCTGGTGGGCTGGCCTGTGCTGGGACCCAGCCGCTGGACGTCCACAATCACGACAGGGATTTCGGTCATGGCTGCGTAGCCGATATGTTCTTGCATCAACGAAAATCCTGGGCCTGAGGTGGCAGTCATTGCTTTCATCCCGCCTGCCGAGGCGCCGATGCAAGCTGCCAGGCTGGCGATCTCATCTTCCATTTGAATGAACTTGCCGCCCACCTTGGGCAGCTCGCGCGAGAGCATCTCGGCGATCTCAGTTGAGGGGGTGATGGGGTAACCGGCATAGAAGAGGCAGCCGGCTGCCAGCGCACCCCAGCCTACGGCTTCGTTGCCCTGGATGAATTTAATCGTCATCTTAGTGCTCATCCTGGTCCAGGCGCTGGACGACGATTGCCAGGTCGGGGCAGTGCGTATCGCACCAATGGCAGGCAGTGCATTTTTCCGCGAAGGCAACCACCGGATGGGAGTCTGCATCCAGCTCGAGCACACCGGTGGGGCAGAATTCCACGCAAAGGCCACAGCCCTTGCACCACCTGCCGAAAATGATCACCTGCCCGCGCGGTCCACGCCGTGATCTGGGTGGCTGGGATGTTGTTTTATCGGTTTCCACTTCAGTTGACGTTTGCTCCGTCATGATTTCCCTTTGATCCTACAGAACAGACAGCAGGCACAAATCTAATAAGGCTGTATGACAGCTGTCCTTAGTACCATTGTATTTAAAGGAAGCCCTCAAGGATAGAGACGAAACTCCTGAATATAGGATTACATCTTTCGCTGTGTCACCCCCCACTCCGGTAGCGCCACAGCTAAGCGATCGTCTTTTTGCCCGGTTCATAGCGAATTTGGTGATCTACAGGCGCGTAGCGCCTGTAGATCACCAAATTCGCCATATTCTCCCCTCCCCCAGAAGCGGAGGAGGGGACGGGGGTGGGGGCATGATGAGCATGAAACACAACAAAGGATAAAAGTGTGAGTTTCACAGGTATAATGCGCACAACGTATGCAACAGGTAGACTTATTGATCATAGGCGCCGGGCCGGCGGGCCTCTCGACCGCCCTGCATTTGCTCCAGGCGGATCCCGCCTGGGCAGGGCGCATGCTGCTGCTCGAGAAAGCCGCCCACCCGCGCCCCAAGCTGTGCGGCGGTGGTGTAACCCGCCTTGGACTGGATATCCTGAACGATCCTGGGGTTCCCCTTTCCGCTGCCCATCCCGCACGCGCTGGTCGATGATGTGCGACTGAAGTACCGGGCGACCGTCCACGTGCTCTGGTCAGCCGCAGTTCGTCGTATTCCACCGCCAGGAGCTGGACGCCTACCTGGCAGAGCAGGCGCGCCTGCGCGGTGCGGTGATCTGCGAAAATGAAGAGGTAACAGATTTCCAGGTGGACGAGCACGGGGTGAGTGTGACGACAGGCAAGGCGGAATACCGCGTCCAGGCGCTGGTGGCTGCGGACGGATCCAAGGGGGTGGTGCGGCAGAGGCTGAACCGCCAGAGCAGGCGCCAGCAGATTGCGGAGAAAGAAATACCCCTCCTGCAGGTGGCACGCTTGCTGGAGACCATCTTGCCTGCGGACCACTCTTCCCCGTTATTCAGCGAGCATTACGCCGAATTTGATTTCACGCCGGTTGATGCTGGGCTGCAAGGATACTGCTGGGACTTCCCCTCCTGGGTGCGAGGGGAGCCCAACTACAACCGGGGCATCTACGATGCCCGTGTGGCTCTCCGGCGCCCACGTGCCGACCTGCCGGGGCTGCTGGGGGGGTATCTGGAAAGCCGCCAACCCAAGGCTGGCAGTACAGAGATCGAAGGCCACCCTATCCACTGGTTCAGTCCCAGGTCAGCGCTTTGCCTTCCCACGGCTGCTTTTAGTGGGGGACGCAGCTGGCGCCGACCCATTGTTCGGTGAGGGTATCGCCCCCGCATTGGGCTACGGGCAGGTGGCAGCGCACAGCCTTCGCCAGGCTTTCGCTACGGGTGATTTCTCTTTCGATGACTACCGCAATCGATTGAGAAGCTCAGTCGTGGGGCGCTATTTGATGGTGCGATGGGGGGCAGCCGCGATCGCGTATCGAATGAGCCATCACCACTTGTTTATGCACCTGGTATGGATGCTGGGCGGGCTGGCGGCAAAGCTCTGGCCAGAGCCGAGATCACTCTATTAAACATCCTCTGTATGCTGCTTGCATGCCTGTGCAGCACGGGCGCGCCTTTCCGTTTTGTAGGTTGATATCGGTTGATTCTTAACGATTTATCCCTTGACTGGAGGCGGTTTTTTCACTACAAATAATTGCATGGAGTAAATAGTTTCGACTTGAGGGATTGCGGTATGAGATCATTTCTTTACATCTTAATAGGCACGGCCATTTACAGCGTGGTCCACTCCATCCTGGCATCGCTGTGGGCTAAGGAGGGTGCCCGGCGGCTGTTCGGCGCCGGAGCAGATAGCTGGTACCGGCTGTTCTACAACGGCTTCGCGGTGATCAGCCTGCTGCCGGTTCTGGGCATGCTGGCTTTCATGCCCGACGTGATGCTGTACAGCATCCCCTTCCCGTTCACTATCGTCACTATCGGCATCCAGGCGCTGGCGGGGTTGGCGCTGGCGGTGGGCATCTGGCAGACGGGGGTGTGGTCGTTCCTGGGGCTGCAGCAGTTCCTCGACCCACCCAAGAAAGGACCCTCGAAGCTGGTGGTGCGCGGCCTGTACCACTACGTGCGACACCCGTTGTATACCGCCGGGCTGGTGCTGATCTGGCTGACACCCGTGATGACGCTGAACATCCTTGCCTTCTACCTGGGGCTGACCGGCTACCTGGTCCTGGGGGCGCTGGTGGAGGAGCGCAAGCTGGTGAAGGAGTACGGCGCGGCTTACGAAGAGTACGCCAGGCGCACCCCAATGTTGGTTCCGGCGATTCCCTCCAAAGAACAGGTTGGATAGATTAGATATCTCCCAGGTGCTTGTCAGCCCCGGGGTGGCTAAGCTATTGAAAAACACCAGCGGCAGCGTTATAATGGGTCTTGTATTACACTGCCGTGCGTTTTGTGATATATTTAACAAGCCTCAGCAGTGCAACTACTGAGAGATCGTTAGCGTAGCAGCGTCAAGCTGCTGCACGAGCGCACGACCGACAACTGAATAACCTTCGGGGCAGGGTGCGCCTACAACCTGAACACACGTTGTACGCAACTCCCGACCGGCGGTAAAGCCCGCGAGCGCCTCATGGCGCATGATCCGGTGAGACTCCGGAGCCGACGGTACAGTCCGGATGAGAGAAGGTATGGCATTCACGGTTGCGATTCAACCGTGAAGCCAGCATCAGACCTGTATCAGGTCTGTTCCACGCCGTATGCCCCGAGAACCAGGTGGTTTTCGGGTTTTTTGGTGGCGAGGATTGCCTGCGTGCACGCCCCGAAGTGTAGTTTAGCTTCGGGAATTTTGGTTAAAACCCACAGTCATGCCTGCGGCAGGCATGATGAACACCTGCTTCGCGGCAGATGAACACGGGCATGTTTATGAGGAGCGATTTGTTTGAATCTGTGTATATCCGTGGTTAAACAGATGAGATTTGAAGAATTCTCATGAAAAATAACTTGGTAAGAACAAGACAGCTGCCTTTGCATAACCTGCGCCGGGTGCAGGTCTTCCTGATCCCTGCTTCTCTTGCGCTGGGGCTCCTTCTCTGGGAGGGGTACGTGCGCCTGTCGGGGCAGCCGGCTTTCATCGTGCCCGCACCAGGTCTGGTATGGATGCGCTTTTGGCAGGCCATCCAGGACGGGAGCCTTGTGCGCAACACGCTGGTGACCCTGGGCGAAGTGCTGGCGGGGCTGGCATTAGGTGTGAGTGCGGCGACCGTACTGGGCTACCTGCTGGCGAAATCGCCCACCCTCGAGCGCCTGCTGGCGCCCTACATCGTCGCCAGCCAATCCGTGCCGGTGGTAGCCATCGCCCCGCTCCTGATCATCTGGTACGGGCCGGGACTGTTCTCTAAGGTGCTCATCTGCGCCCTGATTGTCTTCTTCCCGGTGCTGGTCAACACCGTGGTGGGGCTGCGCTCCGTGCCGGAGGAGCTGGTGGACCTGATGCGCTCACTGCAAGCCAGCCGCGTGCAGACGGTGACCTATCTCGAAGTCCCGTCAGCGCTGCCAGTCTTCCTGGGTGGGCTGCGCATTGGCGCCACACTCTCGGTCATCGGCGCGGTGGTGGGCGAGTTTGTCGGGGCAGACCGCGGGCTGGGGTTCCTGGTCAACGTGGGTCGCGGCCAGTATGATACCGCCCTGGTGTTTGTAGCAGTGTTCACGCTGGTGGCACTTGCGCTGGGACTCTATGGCGCAGTTGTACTAATCGAAGGGCGGCTGCTCTCCTGGCAGCAGCGCTCGGAATAGAGGAGCAAAATTAAATGCCTGGCAAAACAATCTTCATCGCATTTTCTCTGATTGTGCTGGCCTTAGTTGGCTGTGCTGGCCTGCCTGATGCTGCCCCGCAAGCGCCTGAGGAAACTCCGACCTCGGCGCCCCTGGCAAAAGTGCGCCTGCCCGTCGGCTATATCCCCAACATCCAGTTCGCCCCGCTGTATGTCGCCATTCACAAGGGGTATTATCAGGAGGCAGGCATCCAAGTGGATCTGGATTACAGCTTCGAGACGGATGGCCTGGCTCTGGTGGGGGCGAATGAGATCCAGTTCGCTATCGTTTCTGGTGAGCAGGTCTTGCTGGCGCGCTCCCAAGGCCTGCCGGTGGTATATGTGATGGCCTGGTACCGGGATTATCCCGTGGCGGTGGTCTCAAAGGCCAGCCAGGGCATACGCCAGCCGGGCGACCTGGTTGGCAAGAAGGTGGGGCTTCCGGGTCTGTTCGGGGCGAATTATATCGGGCTGCGTGCTTTGCTCAGCGCGGCGGGCGTGCCCGAAACCGGCGTCACCCTGGACTCCATCGGCTTCAACCAGGTGGAAGCCCTGGCAGCCGACCAGGAGCAGGCAATTGTAGGCTATGCAGCCAATGAGCCCATCCAATTGCGCGCCCAAGGTTACGAGGTGGACGTCATTCGCGTGGCGGACTATGTGCATCTGGCTTCAAACGGGCTGATCACCAACGAGAGCACACTGCAGAACAACCCGGAGCTGGTGAGACAAATGGTGCAAGCTACGCTGCGGGGAGTGGCGGATACAATCGCCAATCCAGATGAGGCTTACCGCATCAGCCTGGATTACGTCGAGGGGTTAGCACTGGCGGATGAAGGCATCCAAAAGGAGATCCTGACGACCTCAGTAGCCCTATACCAGGCTGACCCGCCCGGGCAATCTGATCCGGCAGCGTGGGAGAACATGCAGCGCGTGCTCCTGGAGATGGGGCTGGTGTCCGAGCCCCTGGACCTGAATAAGGCATTTACCAATGAGTTTATTACTCCGTAGAGTTTATTTGCCCCCACCCCCTTGGCCCCCGCCCCCAGGGGCGGGGGGAAAAGATTTTGGATGTTGTGGGCGGCGAAGCCCGCCCACAACATCCAAAAAAAACCCCTCCCCCCTGAAAGGGGGGAGGGCAAGGGTGGGGGGTCAAAAAGGAGATGGCCCATGAGCAATAGCTTGATGGTGCCTATCCTGGTGGTAGAAGGCCTCAGCGCCATATTCGAGAATGGTAACGGCGGGCTGCGGGCGCTGGAGGAAGTCTCCTTCTCGGTTTATCCGCAAGAGTTCCTATGCGTGCTGGGTCCTTCGGGCAGCGGAAAAACCACGCTGCTGCGCGTGCTAGCAGGTCTGCTTGCGCCTACCCACGGGCATGTAAGCTTTAACGGAACGCCGTGGGATGGGCCAAGGCGCGGGGTGGGTTTCGTCTTCCAACGCGCCAACCTCATGCCCTGGCGTAGCGTGCTGGAGAATATCACCCTGCCCCTGGAGCTGCAGGGGATGCCAAAAGAATCTGCGCTGGAGCGAGCGGGCGAGCTGGTAGCGCTGGTGGGTTTGCAGGGCTTCGAAGCCAGCCTGCCACGCGACCTATCGGGAGGCATGGCGCAGAGGGTGGCTATCGCCCGCGCCCTTGTGCACGACCCAGACGTTCTGCTGATGGATGAGCCCTTCGGTAGCCTGGACGCGCTGACACGCGAGCGGATGGGCGCCGAGCTCCTGCGCATCTGGCAGGTGAAGCGCAAGACTGTGGTGATGGTGACCCACTCGATTCCCGAGGCGCTGCTGCTTGCAGACCGCGTGCTTGTGCTTACCCCCCGCCCAGGGAAACTGTGCCTGGATCTGAACGTGGATTTACCACGACCAAGGGATGAGAGCGTGATCTACACGCCTGCCTTCGGCGAGCTGGCACGCAAGGTGCGTGAAGCGATCGGGAGAGTATCGCCTGTTTAGATATCCGTATGCATGGTAAGATTCGTGCTCGGAAACAATTCCCGATCCAAAAAACCGGATGATGTGAATTGTACAGATGATACAAGGGAAACCATGCGAATCAAATATTTGATGTGCCTGCTGAGCGTTATTGCCGCGATTGCAAGTGTTCATTTGTATCCCGCTCGAGCGCAGACTGAGGTGCGGTTTAGCAAACTGGACGTATCTCTGTGGCCGGAATATGACCGTCCTACAGTGTTAGTGATCTACCATATTGCGCTGCACCCTACGATCTCCTTGCCGGTCGATCTCAGCCTCCGCATCCCGGCTTCTGCGGGAGAGCCCTCGGCGGTGGCTGTGCGCCAGATGACGACTGGTGGAGAATCGGGGCTATTCACAATTCCGTACGAGCGGCAGGTGAGCGGTGAATGGGGGGTGATCAATATAACCGCCACCGCCCCGGAAGTACAGTTGGAGTATTACGATTCGGAGCTGGAAAAACAAGGTGCTGCGCGGCAGTACGAATACCGCTGGCCTGGCGATTATGCCGTTGATTCCTTGCTGGTTGACGTTCAGCAGCCCTTGGGTGCCAGCGAAATGCTCATCTCGCCGGCTGCTGGTGCCGGGGTAGCGCGCAACGATGGGCTGGTGTATTACAAAAAAGATCTCGGCTCATTGCAACAAGGGCAGACTTTCAGCCTGTCGGTCAGCTACAACAAAGCCGATGACGAGTTGAGCGCCGCCAACCTGCAGGTGCAGCCCAGCGCTCCGGTTGCCAGCATCACACCGGGTCAGGATATTGTCATGGCGGCGCTGCCCTGGGTATTGGGCGGGCTGGGAGTTTTGTTGATTTTTGGGGGTGGCGCCTGGTACTATTTCTCGGGTAGACAGAATCTGGAAGTCAAACCCAGGCGCAAGCGGCGCAAGGCGGAGCTCATCGAGACCGAGGACCCGCAGGGGCACATATACTGCCACAATTGTGGTAAGCGCGCCTCTTCCGGCGATCGCTTCTGCCGGGCTTGCGGAACAAAACTTAGGGGCGAATAAGGATTGACCTCACCTTCCTTACGATTGAGAGAAGAGACAAAACAAGGTGTTCCGGTGGCGTAGCCACCGGAGCACCTTTGTTATTGCTTCTAGATCCCCTCCCCCGATCTGGGGGAAGGGGGGTGAGGGGAGATGGGTTTAACGACCGCCTACGGTCTGGTCAGACCAGAGACATCTCCGCCAACGGCTTGGATGCTGTCGTACAGGATCTGCAGCATATAAGGAGCGTTGTGGGCGAAGTTGCCCGGGTCCTTCTGGAAGTACTGGTAGTTGAACGCAGCTCTCAGCAGGTTCGGCGTGAAGGCGTTGTAACCTACTGCCGCGCCTTCGGCATTCACGTCCCGCTCGCCGTCCTCATCCGCATCCACAAACCAGTATGGGTGGTCGGGAGAGCTGTAGACGATCGGCGTTCCCTGAGCCTTGGCATAAGCCAGGATTCCAGCGTACAGGCGCTCGGCGAAAGGTTCGATCTCGCCACGCACGCCCTCGGTGGTGTCGCCATCGCCGTCCCAGTCTGTTGCCGCGATCCGGTAGGTATCCGGGTCGGCTGGGTCTGAGGCGCCGCCATGGCAGCCAGCGCAAGATTCCACTTTGACTTCCAGGCCGTGGACGTCATGGCAGGACTTGCACTCAAAGCCAGCTTGTGCAACGTGTCCGTGCGGTCCAACATACTCTTTGCCTGTGAACTGGTAGGCGCCTTGAGCATCGTTGCCGAAGACGGTTGCACCCGCGGCGAAGTAGTGGATGTTGGAGAAGCCGATGGTGTCGTCCACGGTATCGGCTGGCTTGTCGCCCAGTGCCCGATTAACAGCGGACGTCGAGGAGCGGCCCTGGTGGCACAGCAGGCACATGTTGGACTGCTTGCCTTCGCCGAAGGTCAGGCTTGCGCCGCTGGGGAAGGTGACTTCTTCCACGGCATACAGGGCAGGCCACTCCGCCGCGTTGTGGCAGGTGGTGCACATGAAGCCGTTACTGATCTCGTTGGAGATGTTAGCCCCTTCTTTGATGAATTGCGGCAGACCGCCAGCTGAATGGCATCTGGCGCAACGACCTGGCACCTCGCC
Source organism: uncultured Chloroflexia bacterium (assembly GCA_963714425.1). Lineage (GTDB taxonomy): Bacteria > Chloroflexota > Anaerolineae > Anaerolineales > UBA4823 > DATCYX01. The sequence goes on along the minus strand of CAVQOI010000004.1, from coordinate 655,494 downwards.
ATCAGCATCCCAGTGGCGGAAGGCCTCCGTGTCGCCGGCAAAGTGCCCGGGGTCCTCACGGTGCGCTGTGGACAGGTCCACAGGCGTGCCCAGGACGGTGTTCAGGTCCTCGATCGAGTCGTACAGCAGCTCGATGATGTACTTGCCGCCGTGCGCGTACGCACCGGGATCTTTCAGCGATGTCTGGTAGTTGTAGCCAGCTTTGAGCAGGCGACCGGTCCAGGATGCGTAGGCGTTAGGGAAGACAGCCTCGTCCTCACCGATCTCGCCGTCGCTGTTGGTGTCATTGAAGAAGTAGGGATAGGCGACGGAGTCATAACCGATGGGGGCGCTCGCTACTTCGCTGGCATACGCCTGCATTGCAGTCAGCAGCATCGCTCGCAGCCCGTCTAACTCCTCGGCCACGCCTTCACTTGTATCGCCATCGCCATCGTAATCGGCCAGCGAGCCGTTCATACGCACCGCTTTCAGATCCTCTTTGGCGGTGACGCCTTCATGGCACTCGGCGCACTGCTCGATCTTGAGCTCGGTGGTATGCGGGTTATGGCAGCCAACGCAGGTGTCATAGCCTTCCACGTGGCGGAATTTGGCGTCGTACATCTTGCCGTCGTACTGGTATCCGCCCATGGTCACGCCGCCGTACAGGGTGGCGCCAGCCGCATAGTAGTGGATGTTAATGAAGCCCAGTTCGGCGTTCACTGTATCCAGGTCCTCTGTCAGTCCGGCTTCCTCCAAGGCTGTATCAACCGAAACCTTGGAAGCCCGCCCTTGGTGGCACAGCATACAGCGCGCTTCAGCGCCCAACCCTGTCACTTCCACGCCAGACGGGAAAGTCACGCTGGATAGGGTAGCAGTTACAGAGTTGTGGCAAGCCACGCACTGGATGGTGGTACCAATGGGTGCAGCAGCGTCCACGGTGCCAGCCGCGGAGCCATCTGCGCCCAGGAAGTCCTGGTAGCCGGGAGTGCTGTGGCACTTTGCGCAAGCGGTTGGGACTTCAGCCGGATCGTCCTCATTCCAGTGGACGAAGGCCTCTGCCTCAGCGTCGTTGTGCGGTGAGCCTACCCAGGCTGCTTCGAACGGAACGTCTTTAACAACTTGTTCCGGGCAAGGCGCGGCCTCTGGTGGTGCAGGGCAGTCAGGACATGGTGGGGCCGTGGGGCAAGGAGTCGCTTCGGCTGGTGCAGGTGCCTGCGCACAGGCTGCCAGTGCCAGCATCAGGAGAAGCAATCCAAGCCCGATGATGATGTGTCTATGTTTCATATACAATCTCCTCTCAAAAGGTTTTCCTTCAAAATTCATGTGTAGGTATCTGTCTGTGTTACCTCCTTTCTAATCTCCTAAGCACTAATACGATGGTTTTGTCCCAATTTATCAACTCACAATGCGGCAAACAGGATCTGCACCCCCAGGTTCCTGAATACTAGCAATTGTGAACAATTGGCATTTCATAGAGCTCATTTTTCTGGCGCACCGGCTGCAATCCAATCCAAAATAATCTGGATTTCATCATCTGGCAGCGCTCCACTGGGGGGCATGATTGTCCCTTGTGTCTGCGTACCCAATAGCTTTTGGGCTAACAGGCTGTTGTCAACATCACCGGGGAGTACCGTTGGCGCATTATCGCCGCTCGTCATCACAGATTGGTACGTGCTTCCATCCCAGCCTCCCAGGGCGCCATGGCAAATCTTACACTTGGCGTCAAAAATCGGCAGGATAGCGGACCCAAAAGTTAATCTTTGGGAAGCTGCTGTTGAGGTGGGGCCGGGAATTGACCCGATTGGTTTCAATTGGCGGATGAACTCTACCAGCCCCTCGATCTGCTTGGCGGAGAGAATCTCACCCCAGCCGATCATCGCAGTCGCCTTGTGCCCTTTGTTGATCGTATCGTAAATCTCCTCGTCGGAGTTTGCCGATTGGAATTGAGGATCGGCGAGAGCCGGGCCAACCCCTCCTTCGCCGTCAGGGCCATGGCACTGGGCGCACAGGTTTTTATAGACCTCTGCTGGGTTCAAGGATGCCTCAGCAGGAATCACCTCTGGAGGTAGCTCTACCGGCGGATTCGCCTCCCACGCGCGCATAAACGCCACGATGGCGTCAATTTCGTCATCTTCCAGGGGTCCCCCATAGCTGCTCCCAAAGGGCGACATGCCAAAATTAGGTTGGCCCTGTGCAATGATCGCTCGTAAGGTGAAGTCGTCGCGAGTATTTAAGAATTCGCTGGTGCTGATGGGGGCGATGATATCGTTTGCCCGCGCCGGGTTGATGCCGCCCTCTCCAAAGTCGCCGTGGCAGGCAGCGCAGTTTTGCGAGAATAGATCCTGCCCTACTTCCAAAGATGTCCCTTGTGCTGTGGTTAACGTGTAATTTACCAGAGCATCCAATTGTTCGGATGTCAAGATAGTGCCCCATACAGGCATCGTTTCGTGAGCGCCGCCGCTGGCGATGATCTGCCGCGCATGATCGACAGTATCAACGGCAGGAATTAGTTCGCCGTGGCAGCTGGAGCAATAATCTTGAAAGAGCTGATCCCCTTGTGGTGTAGACGCTGGCTTGACGACGTAGTTCGCCAGGCTCTCCAATTCCGTATCACTTAATCTCTCCCGCCAGGGTGGCATTTCCAGGTGAAGCCCTCCCTGGCTGATCAAAGTGCGCAGCTCGGCCTCATCCCCGGATATCGCCACGGATCGCCCATGGCAAGGGGAGCAATTTGTGGTGAACAGCCGCTGCCCGTCGGGTGCAACCAAGAAATTGAGCAAGTTGGTTCGCTCCTCCGGGTTGAGCACCTTGTCCCATTGAGGAGCCTCAATATTTGCATGCGCGGGATAGGATTTGCCTTCTTCGATGGCTTTCTTCAATTCGAGAGGGTCTCCGGCGACCAATTCGGGGGCCTGGTGGCATGCACCGCAATTGTCGGTAAATAACTTGCTGCCTCCTGGGGAGAGGATGAAGCCGGCTAGCGCGTCAATTTGATCCGAAGTGAGGTCAGCGCTCCAGGCTGGCATGCCCTCATGCTTGCCTTGTGCGATCACTGCGTGTAAGTTCGTTCCAGGCTGAATTTGTATCGATGAACCATGGCAGCCGGCACAATTTTTAGCGTAAAGGGCAGCCGTCTGGTCGCCAGTGGTTTCATCTGCCGGTGGGGGCGTCTCGAGGTAGGCCTGAACCGTCAGTACGGTGCCCCCGAGAATCATTAAAGCAGTAATACCCATGACCACCGGTCTGCTGCTAAAATGCCGCTTTTGGGAGCGATCGATAAATGGAAGAGCGAACAGTAACAAGATCGCCAGCGTGGGGAGGACGATAACGCCAAACACCTCTAAACTGCCGGGGAAATACTTCAAGAGCTGAAACAGGAACAGGAAGTACCACTCCGGTCGTGGCGTGTAGGAGGTATCAGCGGGGTTTGCACGAGCTTCTAAGGGCGCCCCAAGGAAATAGGAGAGAGCAACGAGGAAAATAAAGATCACGAGCACCACAACGGTGTCTTTAAATACGGCATCTGGGAAAAAGGGGATGCCTTTTTCCTTTGCCTTTTGGTACCGTTCCAAATACTCCTGCTTCTCTTTATCTTCCACTAATTAGTCCTCTTTATGAGGCACGGAGCTTATACCAATGCGGATAACCAGATATAAATGGATCAATATCAGCAGCAAAAGCGCAGTTGGCAGCACCCAAATGTGGACCCCGTAAAAGCGCGCCAGCGTGACAGCGGAGAGCTCCTCTCCGCCCCGCATGATGAGCAAGATCCACTCACCGATAATCGGAGCAACGCTGGCAATTTGTGTCCCAACGATGGTAGCCCAATAGGCTTTCTGATCCCAGGGTAGCAGGTATCCGGTAAAACCAAAGCCGACTGTCACGAGCAAAAGGAGCACGCCAGTGAGCCAGGTGATTTCTCGAGGATACTTATAGGCTCCATGAAAGATTACGCGTACCATGTGCAAACCAACAACAACGACCATCGCGCTTGCGCCCCAATGATGAAGGCCCCGAATCAACCATCCAGCTGGAATCTGGGTGGTGATGTATTGAACGCTATCGTAAGCGTGATCCGGGGTAGGGACGTAATAAATCGTCAGCAAAATACCGGTGAATATCTGGTTGACTGCGAGGAACAGGGTAGCGCTGCCCAGGGTATAGAGCCAGTTGACTTTGGGGATCTTTCGAAGAAAGATAACTGCCCAAACCTGACGCCAGGCGAGCCGCTCATCAAGCCAGTTCCCAAATCGTGCAGCCAATTCAACCTCCTAAAATAAATAACTGATCGTCTTCGACTTTGACTTCAAAGCGATCCAAAGGTCTGGGAGGGGGTCCGGAAACCACCTTGCCTTCTTTATCAAATACGCCATTGTGACAAGGGCAAAAGAACTGATCCTGATCGGTGATCCAGCGTACACGACATCCGAGGTGCGGACAAATATTGGTCATGGCGATAAAATCACGACCATTGTCGGTCAGTGCGTAAACGGACACTTCTTCCTCATTCACGATCCAGCCTGTCTTGCGCTGCAAGGTGAATTTGAACAAAGTCGGAACTCGGAGCTCAATCTTTGAGGTTTGGCCGAGCCGGATCCACTCTTGGGTGGATGATCGGTTAAAAACCGGGCCAATGATATAAGCGATCGCAGGGATTCCCATAGCGGCGCTGATCAGTGCCCCGATCCCCCCGATCGCCAGGCTCAAAAAATTCTTCCGCGTGATTTGCTCCTCTTCTCCCATAAGACTCCTGATTGAGCTAGTTCTCCGGTGCCCCTGCTTCAATCCACTGGATGACGAGATCCAACTCCTCTGTGCTTAATTGGCCGAAGTGTGGCTGCTCTCTAGATTGCGTCTGAACGAGCAGACTACCTTGCGGGTCGCCTGGCAAGATTGATACTCCGCTGTTTCCACCCTCCAACGTTGCCTGATATGTGCCCAGATTGAGACCCTGGATGCTGGTCAGGATATGGCAGTCGCCACAGCGTGCGGCGAACAAAGGTCCAATGGTTTCTGTAAATGTGAGCGCACCCTGCTCGGGAAGGGGCGCCGGCGTGGGCGTGGGTGGGAGCTGCGACAGGATGATCTCGCGCAGCCGGGGGGCGTCGAAGCCAGCCAACTCCCATACACTTCCGTGGCAGGCGCTGTTCGAGCAGAATGAGGTGTTATCGGTCCCCCCCGGGTTCTCAGTAGTATGGCAGTTGGCGCATGAGGAATCGAGCACTTCGTGGTGCAGGCAGATCCAATTGGAATTCAGGTGCGACTGCGGCTCAGAGCCTCGGCTGATCTCGATCTCCGCAACGAACTCGTTCGGTCCGCTCACTACCGGGATCGAGTGGCACAGATTGCATTCCAGGCGGATGGCTTCACCATCTGCACTCAGATGCTCGCCGTCATGGCAGCGAAAACATCCTGGTGTATCCTGGTGTCCGATATTGCTGGGGTGGCTGGACCAGTCCGATTTCTGTTCGGGGTAAACGCTGCCGCTATAGGCATCCTGCAAGGCCGCAATGGCCATCTCGATTTTTTCACTGTTCTGCGAATAATATTCCGGGTAATAAGTTTCGTAGAAGCTCACCAGGCTGCCGATGCGATCAATTCCAGCTTGGGTGGTACTGTAGACTGACCCATAAAGCTCTACTGCCTGGCGGCGGATTTCGGGAATATCCGGAGAGATCAGGCCGCGCGCCATTAATTGGTCGACGGTATCCCGAGGCGGATAAACCATGTGGGTGATACGGTTATGGCAGGTGATGCAGTCCATTTCCTGCAGCTCAGCGGGGTCGATGGTAGCCGGATCGATCTCAGAATCTATGTCCATATATTCGCTGATGCTGCCATCGTCTTCCACCACGCGCACATATGGAATTTCCTGTTCCTCTGGATCGCTTGACAGGAAAAAGACCTGGTTTTCAATATGCCAGTGGATACCTCGCCCGAGTCCTTCGCGTTTGGAGCCGCCCCCGGTTTTCAAAACCAGGTAAATGCTCTTCGGGGTATTCTCAGGGTTCTCCTCAAAGCGCTTGATCTCGCGCAAGCTATCATCAGAAAATTTCTCTGGGGAGTGGCACAGCTCGCAGGTTTCGCGCGCAGGTCGCAAATCGTCAGCCCGGATGGGGAACTCGTAATCTTTAAATGCCAGAGAGATGATGTGCTTGGCATCTCCGGCTTTGCGGGTGATGCGTGTGGCAATGAATCCTTTACCAATGTGGCAATCCACGCAGTCGATGCGAGCGTGAGGCGAGGTCAGGTAAGCTGTGTACTCGGGCGGCATGGTATGGCAGGCTTCGCCGCAGAACTGAGGCGAATTGGTGTAGTCCCAGGCGTAGGCGGCGCCGGTTAAGAGCATTAAGGTGAGCGCGCCTAACACAGCGTAAGGTAGCACTCGCAGCCAGCGCGAGGCACCGGCAGGAGGGAAGAAGAACCGTTTCAACCATATAATGATAGATTTCATGCCACCGTCTATTTACAAGCTGGCAGGATGGCGGTTGTGACCGACTATCCAGCCAACAAAGCACCCATCCTGACCGCACTACAAAGGGATGGGTAGTAGGGGATGTTAAGGCGTTTCTGGCGGATTGTGATAACCCGCAGCGGAAGTTAGCAGCTCCTCGTCGGTTTTAGGGAAGCCCACACCCTGGACGTGGCAGTGCCGGCAGGCATAGTCCAGGCCGATCTGCGAGAGGGCGGTGGTGCCATCCTCGCTGAATTGGCCGATCTGAGTGGCATCGATGGCCATCATGTGGGTGCGGATGTCACCGGTGAACTTTTCAGCGTCGCCCCAGGCGGATTTCACAATGCGGGGCATGTGACATTCGATGCAAGCAATCTTTCCAGCAACATGCATGGGGTTGTTCTGGTACTTGGCTTGCTTAAAGTGGCAGTTCTCGCATTGCGTACGGGTGGCTTGCTCGCCAGCCTGGCGGGCTTGAACCACCAGCGTGTGCGGATCATGACAAATGACGCAATCCAGTGTTATGTGCTTGCTCTGGAAGAGCTCTTCGTACTGTTCGTGGTGCTCGATGAACCCGCCCTTGGCATCCACTGTTTCGATGGCGTTGCGGATGTGGCATTCGCCGCATAATTCGGCATCGCGATCGATCTGCATGGCATAGCCGCGCGGGTTGGATGCGTGCAGGCTGCCAGGACCATGGCATGCTTCGCACTTGATGCCTGGCTCTGCCCAGGTACCCACCAAGCCGGGTTTCCCATCCTGGTTTCCGCCAGGGCTGTAGCCAGTGGTATGGCACCCGCCGCAGGTGTACTTGAGCTCTACCTTGCCAGAGTTATATGTCACCCAACCGGCATCTTTCCCTATAACCTGATTGGCGAAATTCCACTGGTTGAGATAGGTTGTATCGCTGATCACTGCGCCGGGGCTATCGGTGATGATGTACCCGTTCTGGTCGATGAAGCGAGCTTTCCAGTGATATCCGCCAATCACGTAGCTGACATCTTCCCAGGTATAACCCTCGGGGAGCTGGGTGATCTCTGTAAAGGGGTAATCGGGAGGCTGCCCATCCACAACCGGGTTGAGTTTCCATGCATGCCCGGATTGGATGAAGACGTCATACAACTCCTGGTGGCAGCCGGCACAGGTGGTTGCACCCACGTATTCTGCCGCAGCTTCGGCAACCGCTCCAGGCTGACCGGCTGGGCCATCCCCACCCGCGGGTCCTTGTGGACCTTCTGGTCCTGGAGGCCCCGGAGGGCCGAGAGGACCCTCGACGCCTTGTGGACCAGTGCAGGCGATGAGGAGAACTGCAGCTAACACGAATACACCCAGGATGATCAGCCGGCGCAAATTCATGACGCAATTTCCTCTTGTTTCCATGTGGCGAATATTTGATGCTTGTTCATTGTTGAAAAATGCACAATCTAGTTATATAATGAAACTAACATTGGGTTATCTAACCGACATAGTGATGGTCGATTGGGTTATATACACCAAGTATTTTACCTTAATTCTCTATGAGACGCTAGTGAAATTTTTCTCAGATTTGGACGGTTATTCTTGATAGGTCGTGTAGAGTCAGAAAGTTTACTTAAGTTAGGACCGTAATCTGGCAAATCCACCTATGAACTTCGTCTTCGTCGTCGTGTATTTCATCTACGGGCTGGCATTTTTCAGCATGGGGCTGGCGATCTTGCTGGAGTTGCGTCGCGCCCCTATGCTAGGAGGGGCGCATGTATTAGGTCCTCTGGCCTTCTTCGGGTTTGTGCATGGGTCGCACGAGTGGTTGGAGGTAGGCTTGATGGTGCGACAGTGGTTCGGCATTGTCGATCCGACATACGCATACTTGCTTCGCTTGGGAATGCTTGTGGTCTCATTCGCCGCGCTTGCTTATTACGGGTTGAATGTACTCCGCCCAGAAGGAAGTAGTCGGTCACCGTCGAATAGTGCCGCCGTGCTGGGTTTGCTGGTGTTGTATGCCTTGCTCGAGCTGGGGACTTCCATCTTTCATCCTGCACACGCGGCGCACTGGTACGAGCACGCTGATGCACTGGCGCGCTACACTCTGGCTGTGCCCGGGGCGTGGATGGCTTCGCTGGCGCTCTTCCGCCAGGCGCAGCAATTGCAGATGGCAGTGGAAAAGCGCCAGCTTCTGGCGTGGAGCCTGCGTCTGGCAGGCGCTGGTTTTGGCGTGTATGGTCTGTCACAGATCCTGGTCGCTCCTACAGATATCTTCCCAGCAACCTACCTGAACTCCGCTATCTTCCTGGCGTGGGCGGGGTTCCCGATCCAGGCGGTGCGCGCGGTGATGGCAGGATTGATCACTGTCGGCCTGATCCGTGCAATTCAGTTGGTTGAGGGTGAGCGCCGACAGCAGCTGCTTGAGGCACAGGAGGCACGATTGCAGGCGCTCGAGCAGGTGCAACATGAACTGGTTGAGCGTGAGGCTTTGCGTCGCGAGCTACTGCAGCATACGGTCATCGCCCAGGAGGACGAACGTGCGCGTATTGCCCGCGAGCTGCACGATGAGACCTCACAGTTTTTGACCGCACTGCGGCTGGACCTGGCAACTTTGGAAAATACGCTGAGCAAGCAACACAAAGCAAAAACGATCTTGAAGCGCTTGCATACCCTGAGCCAGCAGATGTCCCATGGAATCTACCGTATGGTGCGCGATTTGCGACCTGCCCAGCTGGATGACCTCGGATTGGTAGCAGCCTTGATCTTCCTGGCGGATGAAGCCAGCGAAATGGGCCTCGAAGTCCAAGTAACCGTCGAGGGCGAGCGCCGTCGCATGAACCCGCTGATCGAGACGGTGCTTTTCCGTATTGCCCAAGAAGCCTTGACGAATGTCGCCCGCCACGCCGGCTCCGGGGAAGCCAGTGTGATCATCCACCTCAGCCCCGCATCGGTAAATATGGTGATCGAGGATCAGGGCGTAGGGTTCAATCCAGCGGAGACCCAGCGCCCACCACATGGCTGGGGGCTGGTGGGAATGCGCGAGCGGGCCGAATCAGTAGGGGGCAGTTTGGAGCTTGATTCTGCCCCAGGGCGTGGCACGCGTGTTCAAGTGATAGTGCCATTAATCGAATTAGAACAACCAGAACAAAAAGAGGGTGTTTATGAATATAGTGAAGATCATGCTGGTTGATGACCACGACATTGTACGTACGGGCTTAAAGACTTATCTAGAGACACAGCCTGGTCTGCAAGTGATTGCAGAGGCGAGCAGTGGCGAGGAAGCAACACCTATCGCACTTTCAACTCGTCCAGATGTGGTGATCATGGATATCACCATGCCTGGCGTGGACGGGCTGGTAGCAACCCGCAGATTGAAAGAGAAGCTGCCGGGATGTCATGTCCTTGCGCTCACAGTTCATGAGGACAAGCAATACCTTTTTGAGATGCTGGCGGCAGGTGCTTCGGGCTATATCACCAAGCAAGCAGCCGCTGAAGAGCTGGTGAGCGCGATCCGCGCAGTGGCAAGTGGCCATGTGTATCTTCAGCCCGCACTGGCGCGCTGGCTCTTGGAGGATTACCGCCGTTTGCTGACTCAGGCATCCCCAATTCACCAAGCATTCGATGATCGAAATTCTGGAAAGGGGTTGGAGGTATTGAGCGAGCGGGAATTACAGGTATTGGAGTTAATCGCTGAAGGGCTGACCAACCCGCGGATCGGTGAGCAATTAGGCATCAGCCACAAGACTGTCGCACGTCACCGCGAGCGAATTATGAACAAACTAGACTTGCACTCTAGCACTGAGCTGGTGAAATTTGCGATCCGTACCGGGCTCATTGATGTTCAATAAGGCTCTAATCCTTTATTGTGTGTTATCTCAGCCACTCTTAATCTAAATGTGCAACAATGTACGATAGACTGATTACCGCCGCTAAGGCGGCGCTTTGCATTGCCATCTACTCGGCTTATTGAGGTGATTTTATGGGACATAGTGTAACGACGACATCGGAGGCAGGTTCGGGTAGCCGCGCCAAATTTATCCTTGGCGGGCTGTTGATCTTAGCCGCCATCGTTTATTTGATTATCTCTTCCACGCAAGCCAGCGCTCAGTATTTTCTAACTGTGGAAGAGCTGCACCAGAAAGGCGAAAGCGTCGCCAACCGGGAGCTGCGTATTTCAGGCGCAGTAATCGGGGACAGTATCCGGTATGATCCCGAAAGCTTGACGCTAACCTTCACGGTCGCTCATGTGCCCGGCGATAACAAGGATATCGAATCTCAGGGTGGGCTGGCGGAAGTGCTGCATGCCGCAGTAATGGATACGAGCAGGCCGCGCTTGGATGTGGTTTACACCGGGGTGAAGCCAGACCTGCTGCGCAATGAAGCCCAAGCAATCATGACTGGACATATGGGCGAGGATGGCAGGTTCTACGCCGAGGAGCTACTGCTCAAGTGCCCCACAAAGTATGAAGAAGCAGTACCTGAACAGTCTGAAGGTTAGTCGTTCAGATACTAGGCACTCAACGAGTGACTACTCTAAAATCTCCATACTCGTATCTTCACTATTGGAGTCGGTATTATGATCGCTAATTTGGGATACGGCGCGTTACTGATCGCTTTATTGGTTTCTGTGTATGGCATCGCCGCCGCGATTTACGGTGTGCGCAAGAACCTGTCCGCCTGGGTAGACAGCGCTCGCAACGCCATGCTGCTCACCTGGCCCTTGCTTACTATCGCTGCTCTGAGCATTATCTACCTGCTGGTGAGTGGTAGTTACGAGGTGGAGTATGTATCTGAGGTGACCAGCAACAGCATGCCGTTCTACCTGCGTGTAACCGCACTGTGGGGAGGGCAGGCTGGTTCACTGGTTTTCTGGACATGGTTGATGGCAGCCTTCGCTTCCGCGGTGACATTACGCAAATGGGACCGGGACCGCGAATTCCTGCCGTGGGTGATCGTAGTTTCATTGGTCACTCTAGCCTTCTTCCTGGTTATGATCCTGTTCTTTGAGAACCCGTTCGCCCGGCTGTGGAGTGTCCCATTAGGCCAGCCGGTCAAGTCTATGTTCCCGCCTGCCGGGGCGGAGCTGCTGAGCGTCCCTGATGGGCGCGGACTGAACCCTCTGCTGCGACACCCGGGCATGATCATTCACCCGCCCATGCTCTACCTGGGTTTCGTTTCATTCGTGATCCCGTTCGCCTTTGCCATCGCTGCCCTGGTCACCGGACGCACCGATGACCGCTGGATCCGCATCACACGCCGCTGGACTCTGGTAGCCTGGCTATTTCTCTCCCTTGGCTTACTCCTGGGAGGCCGCTGGGCGTACGATGTCCTCGGCTGGGGCGGATACTGGGGTTGGGACCCGGTGGAGATCGCCGCGTTTATGCCCTGGCTCACCGGCACGGCATTCTTGCACTCGGTGATGATCCAGGAGAAGCGCGGCTTGCTCAAGCACTGGAATATGGTGCTGATCATCCTGACGTATGCCCTGGTAATCTTCGGCACGTTCCTGACCCGCTCGGGCGTGCTCTCTTCGGTACATGCCTTTGCCCAAAGCGCGATTGGCCCGCTCTTCTTTGGCTTCATCGGTCTGACTTTTATCACGGCTGTGTCGCTGCTGCTCAATCGCTGGAACGAGCTCAAATCCGATACAACCATGACATCGCTGCTCTCACGCGAAGCGCTCTTTTTGCTGAACAATTTGCTATTCCTTGGCATCCTGGTGGTGTGCTTCTGGGGCGTGATGTTCCCACTCATCTCAGAGCTGTTCACCGGGCAAAAAGTGACTGTAGGACCGCCTTTTTACGAGCGCGCTACCGGACCGCTCTTCGCCGGACTGCTCTTGCTGATGGGCATCGCCCCTCTGGCTGCCTGGCGGCATTCTACAGCCAAAACCCTCGGGCGGGCGATCTGGAAACCAGGATTGTTCTCCGTAGTAATCCTGGTAGCACTCTTTGCTGGTGGTGTACGCCATCCCGCAGCCCTGTTGGGTTTCTGGCTGGCAACGTTTGTAGCTTCGGTGACCTTGTACGAGTTCTGGCGGGGTAGTCTGGCGCGCCATCGCAAGTCGGGAGAGAGCATGCCGCTGGCGTTATGGCGCCTGGCAGGTCGCAACCGGCGCCGCTACGGTGGCTATGTCATCCATCTGGGGGTGGTGTTGATGGCAATTGGCATTATTGGCATCGAGATCTACCAGAGCGAGACGCAAGGAACAATCGGGCAGGGCGACCAAATTAGCATGGGCAGGTATGTCATGAAGTACGATTCGCTCTCGGTGTTCGATACCCCTGATGGGCGAAATGTCGCCCGTGCTGTGGTCAGTGTATATCGAGATAATAAGTTCGTCGGCGAGCTGCATCCCCGCCGGGATTATTATTATGAATCGCAGCAGCCTATGACGATCCCCGGAGTGCGCAGTACCTGGGAAGACGATTTCTATGTGCTTCTAGTGGACTGGCAGCCCGTCTCCACATCTGCAGCAACTTTCAAGGTGTACCACAACCCGCTGATCAACTGGCTATGGCTGGGCGGGCTGGTATTCATCCTTGGGACGCTGATAGCTGCCTGGCCTGATCGAGACCCAGAAGTGGAAGTTGTGCGTGTCCGGCGAAGTGGGTACGCATCCGCGAAAGCCTGAGCATAGAGAGTTAATCAATGAAGAAGCTCATCCAAGTGCTTGCCCTACTCGTACTTATTCTCCTGGCTACCCCCGCCTTGGCGCAGGATACCTCGCCGGGCGCACCCAGCGACGACCAGGTGAACGCGATCGCTAAAGGGTTATATTGCCCGGTGTGCGAGAATATCCCTCTGGATGTGTGCGGTACGCAAGCCTGTACGCAGTGGAGAGAGCTCATCCGGGAAAAGCTCAGCCTGGGATGGACTGAGGCGCAGATCAAGCAGTATTTTGTCGACCAGTACGGCGACCGCGTGCTGGCGACGCCGCCCGCACGTGGCCTCAATTGGCTGATCTACCTGGTTCCGCCGCTGGCAATTGCTGCAGGGATCTATATCCTTTTTCGCGCACTGCGCGCATGGCACCAGCCTCTCCCTCAGTCGTCTACGGAACCGTCCAGTACATCTCAGGATGAGTATGTTCTCCGTCTTGAAGACGAGTTGCGCAAGAGATGAAACTCTATTGTGGCAAGTAATTGTTGAACCTTCTGGTAAATAAGTATGGATGCTATCAAACCAACCGAGATTGAGACAGAGCAAGAGTCTGGGCGCCCCCAATGGGGGCGTATACTTGTGTGGGTCGGATTACTGGCATTGCTGGGTATCCTTGCGCTGGGCTTACAGCGCACCCAGAAAGGACCGGTGACCATCGGCGAACGTGTCACGGGCGTCACGCTGACAACATTTGATGGAGAGCAATTCGACCTGGGCGAGATGCAAGGGAAGGTAGTCGTATTGAATTTCTGGGCATCCTGGTGCAAGCCCTGCGAGCAGGAAGCTGCAGATTTGGAGTTCGCCTGGCGTGAGTACGAGCCAAGTGGAAAAGTAATCTTCCTGGGCATTGATTACGTCGATACCGAACCCGAAGCACGGGCTTACCTCGAGAAGTTCGACATTACCTATCCGAACGGTCCTGACCTGCGCACTCGTATCTCCCAGAAATTCCGCATCCAAGGCGTCCCGAAACGTATATCCTGGATCAACAAGGCATTCTGCAGTTTGTGCAGATTGGTCCTTTCACCTCATTGGCGCAGATCAAAGCTGCCATTGACCCATTATTGGAATTCTGAGTGACGATTCCTGTTAATTGGAGCAAACGCATGTTTTCGCAATCACTTCTCTCTAATCTCCATTCTTTACCCTCGTATCTATGGACCTAGGCTCAATTTTCCTAATTCTCGCTTTGTTGCTCATGGTGGGGCTGTTTATAGGTCGCCCGCTGCTGGATCGCAAAACCATTGCGGTAAGCCAAGAGGAGCATGAATATTCAGGCCTTCTGGCAGAGCGTGACCGTATTCTCAACGCGCTGCAAGAGCTGGATTTCGACTTCACACTCGGGAAAATCCCTGAAGGGGATTATCCTATGCAACGCGAAACTCTCCTCATGCGCGGAGCAAATGTGTTGAAGCAATTGGATAGTATTGAGGCGCGCACGCCTGGCGATGCTGCAGAAATGCAATTGGAAGAGGCAATTGCCATGCGCCGTGCTGATGCTGCCCGAATGCAGTCGGCTAATAACGGCAATTCCAATCGCCCCATTCGCCATGCTCCAGATGACAATTTGGAGGCGATAATCGCCAGCCGGCGGCGCGAGCGCAACGAGAAATCTGCCGGCTTCTGCCCGCAGTGCGGCAGGCCTGTACAGCAATCTGATCGTTTCTGCCCCAAGTGTGGCGTGACACTTGCGGCATGAGCTCTCGAAGATGTGACGCTTTTGATGCTCCTATCTTCGGTAAAAGCCAAATCTATATTCAGAATCTCGGAATGTAATTATTGATATGCGAATCTTTTCAGAAAAAGGCCCACTCACCCTGGTTTATATCGTTCTTGCTGGCTTGCTTGTTTTAGCGATCTCGGGCTGTTCTTTCTCCCTGGCTGAAGACATCACCCCTCCACCTGGCTCCGAACAGCGCCCCCCGGCGATGCCCCAACCCGCTGCAGTAAGCGGTGATTTATACCCGTTGGTGATGCCCAACCCAGAGGCAGGACAAGCGATCTATCGCGAGAAGTGCGCCCCCTGCCATGGAGAGGGTGGTCTGGGGGACGGCCCGCAGGCAGCCCAGCTCCCCAATCCTGTAGCTCCCATTGGATCGCTGGCGCTGGCGCGCCAATCCTCGCCGGCGGATTGGTATACCCAGGTGACACAGGGTAATCTGGAGCGCTTCATGCCCCCCTTTGGCAGTCTCAGCGACCGCCAGCGCTGGGATGTGGTGGCGTATTCGTTCTCCCTCACTACGCCAACATCGGTCGTGACGCAGGGTGAAGCGCTGTACCAGGAGAATTGCGCACGCTGCCATGGAGATTCTGGGCAAGGCGATGGCCCGGAGGCTGCCAGCCTGGCGACACCTTTGCCAGATTTCAGCGACCAATCCAGCATGGTGCAATTATCTGCCGCAGATCTCCTCATGGCGACCAGCGCAGGCATCTCTCCAAATATGCCTGCTTTCAGCGAGCAGCTATCTGAGGATGAACTTTGGGCGGTCTCAGCCTATCTGCGCTCTCTGACTTTCCCGGTGTCCAGCGAAGCCATTGCTTCATCGGATACTACGTCGACCGAGGCTGCACCCGAGACAACCGAAGTGTCAACAACCGATTCTGCCAGCCCTATCGCCACCCCGTTGGCTGCGGCGAATGCCAGCAGTGGAGATATCACTGGCTCTGTGACTAGCGCTTCGGGAACTGAGCTGCCGGCGGGCCTGGAGATCACCCTGCATGCCTTTGATGACATGCAACAGGTGATGACTCAAACCGTCACCACCCAATCGGATGGCACGTTCCTCTTCCCGGATGTGGAGATGATGCCCGGGCGTGTATTTATGGCGACTGTCAGTTACCAGCGCGCATCTTACGGTTCGGATATCGGCAGGGTAGAGGAGGGTATGACGGCAATCGACCTGCCAATCTCGGTGTACGAGACGACCGATGATGCCTCGGTTCTAAGTGCGGACCGGCTACACTTGTTTTTTGAATTTATCGATGCCAGCACTGTGCGCATCATTGAGCTTTATATTATTTCCAATAATAGCGACACGACGCTCGTAGCAGCAGAACCCGGAGAGCCAACAGTGCAGTTCACTTTGCCGGAGGGTGCCACCGGGCTCGAATTTCAGGATGGCGCTTTGGGTGGGCGCTATGTCCAGACGGCTGGCGGTTTTGGCGATACAATCGCCGTCCGCCCAGGCTCTGGAGCGTACGAGGTGCTCTTTGCCTACCAGCTGCCCTACGACCGCAAGCTGGAGCTGAGTCGACTGCTCAACCTGCCTGTCGACGCTGTGGTAATCCTGGTGCCGGAGGGGGAGATCAAGATCAAGAGCGATGGGCTGCAAGATGGCGGAACCCTGGATGTCCAGGGAAGCCCGTATCACAGCTATAATGGGGGCGGATTGACGGCAGGTGACACGCTAAGCCTCACGCTGACTGGACGCCCGTCCAGCGGCACGCCCACCCTGGCGACTGGATCGAATACCAGCCTTCTGGTAGGATTGGGCGTTTTTGGGATGGCGCTGCTTGCCTCCGGCATCTGGTTGTTCAACCGCACTCGTAAAGCTGGCGTACAAAGCGACGAGGAGATCGATGAAATACCCCCTGCGGGTAGGGAAACCCCGGAGAGCCTGATGGATGCCATCATCGCATTGGATGATCTGTACCAGGCTGGAGAGCTTCCTGATGAGGCTTACCATACCCGCCGTGACGAGCTGAAATCTCGTTTGAAAGATACTATGCAAGGCTAGGAGCTATGTGCTCCTCACATCTCAACCCTTACGATACCCTGCTCTTATGATCGAAGTCCGCAAGCTCACCAAGCGCTTTGGATTGAAGACCGTCTTACGCGGCGTGGATTTTTCCGTTGAGCAGGGAGAGTTTGTTGCTGTACTAGGGCCGAATGGTGCTGGCAAGACAACCTTTTTACGCATCCTAGCATCGCTCTCCCGTCCCAGCCTGGGTGATGTGCGCATTGCGGGGTACCGCCTGCCTGGGCAGGCGTCCAGCGTGAGACGGCGCCTGGGAGTGGTGTCGCACCTGCCGCTGCTGTATGGCGACCTGACTGCTGAAGAGAATTTGCGCTTCTATGCCCGTATGTATGGCCTGGCGGAGTTGAATCAGCGTGTGGCTGAGGTGCTCGAGCTGGTGGGGCTGTCTGCCCGCCGCCGGGACCTGGTGCGGACTTTCTCCCGCGGCATGCAGCAACGCCTGGCAATTGGCCGGGCCGTGCTGCACGATCCCGACGTGATGCTATTCGACGAGCCGCATACTGGTTTAGATCAGGACGCCAGCGTCATGCTGGACGGCGTGCTGCGCGAGGTTGCGGCGCGCGGGCGTACGGTGGTGATGACCTCCCACGACCTGGCGCGCACAGGCGATCTGGCCTCTCGCTTCGATGTGCTCTCACGCGGCGTGATTGTGGCCTCCGTGAGCAGGGGCGAGATTGAGCCGAACCGCCTGCTGGAGTTCTATAAAGATGCAGTACGGAATTAATGGATATATATTCTCCAGTGCGTATTTCGTGAAGCGTATACCGAAAAGAAATCTATTTACGTGATGGATAATTCCTCGCACATCGCACACCGCACTTCTAAGACAGACGCCTCCGGGTCGAAGCGGGACTCAGCTCTGCTTGGCTACCTGCGCGCCCTATGGGCGGTGGTGTGGAAAGACCTGGCAGCCGAGCTGCGCAGCCGAGAGCTGCTGTCTGCCATGCTGGTCTTTGCCTTGCTGGTCATTATTATCTTCAACTTCGCCCTGGAGCTGAACGTGCGCGAGCGTTCCACCATCACCTCTGGCGTGCTATGGGTGACATTCACTTTTGCCGGGACGCTGGGGCTGACCCGCTCCATGGCAATCGAGAAAGACCGCGGTTGCCTGGACGGCCTGTTATTAGCTCCGGTAGACCGCAGCGCCATCTACTTCGGCAAAGCGCTGGGCAACCTGTTCTTCATGCTCGTGGTCGAGATCATCGTGCTGCCGGTCTACAGCCTGCTGTATAATCTCAACCTGTTCCATCCGGGACTGCTGCTGGTGATCCTGTTAGGATCGATCGGCTATGTGGCAGTCGGCACACTGCTCGCAAGCATGGCGGTGCAAACGCGCACGCGCGACGTGCTGCTGCCCATCCTGCTCTTCCCGGTGGCGATACCGGTGGTTATCGCAGCGGTCAAAGCCAGCGGGGGATTCTTGCAGGCCATCCCCATGGACGAGATCCTGCCCTGGATAAATTTGCTCATTGTTTACGATGTTGTCTTTATCGCAGTGGCGTTTATGGTGTTTGACTATGTGGTTGAAGAGTGAGGGGTGAGGAGAAAAGCGGGATTCGCGAATGGAGATTCGAGAGTCGTAATCTGGTTTTGACTGGAATTATTCCATGTAAATGTATGACT
Organism: uncultured Chloroflexia bacterium; assembly: GCA_963714425.1. Taxonomy (GTDB): domain Bacteria; phylum Chloroflexota; class Anaerolineae; order Anaerolineales; family UBA4823; genus DATCYX01. The sequence goes on along the minus strand of CAVQOI010000004.1, from coordinate 637,056 downwards.
AATCTCGATTCTCAATTCTCTACTTTCGAATTGAGGAGGAAACTATGGACAGCAAGCCAACCTTACTAAAAATCCTTGATGTGACCAGCATCCTGCTGCTCATCGCTGCTACGGGAATGGTGTTCTTTTATGCTCCCTTGGAGCGGGTGATGGGACAGGTGCAGCGCGTATTCTACTTCCACGTGGCTGCGGGCTGGGTGGGCATGTTGAGCTTCCTGGTGGCGGCGGGAGCGGGCATCGTTTACCTGCGCAGCGGGCAGCGCCGCTGGGATATCGTCGGTCTTTCGGCGGTGGAGATCGGCATGGTGTTTGCTGTGATCAACATCGTCACTGGCGCCATCTGGGCGCGCCCGATCTGGAACACCTGGTGGACATGGGACCCGCGCCTGACCACAGCCACCATCATGTTGTTGATCTATGCCGCTTACCTGATGCTGCGGGCTGGCATCGAAGACCCCGACCGCCGGGCTCGTTTTGGCGCCGTATATGCCATTGTGGGTTTCCTCAGTGTGCCGCTGACTTTCTTTTCTGCCCGCCTGTTCCGCACCATCCACCCGGTGGTGATCGGCACCAACCAGCCGGGAGCGGAGGGCGCCTTCGATATGACCCCGCTCATGCTGCAAACCTTTCTTTTCAGCCTGCTGACATTTTCCATTATATTTATTGATCTGCTCTGGCACCGGGTGCGCCTGGGACGCCTGTCTGAAAAAGTGGAACAGCTCAAGCTCAAGTTGAGCGCCTGAGCGAGGGAGGATAAAAATGACTCTACTGCAACTTCTTCAAGATGCCCCTGCCGAGACGACCGGTTACATGATCGCCGGGTATGTTGTCATCTTCGGCTCCATGCTGGTGTATCTCCTCAGCCTGGTCATGCGCAGCCGCAGCCTGAGCCAGGACCTGGAAGTGCTGAAAGAGATGGAAGAGAAGGAATGACGCCAGGGGCGGTGGGCGTGAGCGCTCCATGCCCATCATTGGCACCTCGGCTGATCGTTCTATGAAGGGGTGTCATCCCCCCCATTCCTGGTTATGAGGACGGATCAAATCACCCTCAAAAGTGGGGATGAGCACGCCACAATTTCCGATCTGCTATGCTGGTTTCAACGCGAGAGAGGGGGAGAGATCGATATATTACACAATGGGGTGAATCTGTCCATTAATACTTGACAAACTTATATTTTCTGCAATAATCAATATAGCACACACACGGTTCGTCTCTCTAGCATTCTCGAGGCGGGGACGGGGGCGGACCGGTTTCCAGGCCCAGGCGTAAATACTGCCTGCATGCCTTTCGAATTGGGGCGGCAAGTTTCCTGATTTGGAGAGAGATCGCTAAAATTCCCGGTTGATTTAATTGAATAGCTTGCTTTGCATCGCTGCCATCCCCCAGGTGCGCCTGGGGGGTGTTTTCCCGTCCGGACTTGGGATGTTCGCCTGAGTATGGCGGAATATGAGTACCCAAAAAGATGAAGCGGCAGTTGAGCCCGATAGGGAGTGCTGATATGAAGAAGAGTTTGTACCTCCTGGTGGTCTTAGCCCTGATCCTGCAGCCCAGCCTGGGCGCGTCGAGCAATGTCGTTGCTTACGAGGGGGGGGGATCGCGAGCCCAAACTATGGATACGGTTCCACCCGCCCAAGCGGCGCCGCCAGCCCTTGCGCTGGATGAGCCACCTCCGCCTGGGAGAGACGCAATTCGGGACAAGCCCTCTGCGCAGGAGATCGCCAGCGTACCTGGCGCAAGCGAGGACTGGTGGACCCTGGTCCAGGAGCAGATCCGCCTGGACCAATACAGCCTGATCCCTGACGAAGAGGCGGCAGACGTTTACCGCGCTTACAACCCGGACAACGGGTTGGCGCTCGACTTCAGCACCGCAGGTCTGCATCTGGCGCCCGTTTCACAGGATGGCGAGGCAGGGGTTGCATGGACATGGGACATGCACCTGTCTGGCTTCGGCTACCAGGGCGCCGTCCAACCGGTTGTGGAGGCTCTCGGCACCAACGTCCAGGCGAACTTGCTGGAATACCTGCGCCCCGGGCTGAGTGAATGGTACCTCAACGACGAGCGCGGCCTGGAGCAGGGCTTCACCATCGATGCCCCGCCTGCCTCGGCAGGGGGTGAAAGCTGGCTGGTCTTGCAGCTTGCCCTCATGACCGATCTCGAACCTATTTTGGTCGAAGACAGCGGGGTAATCGATTTCACCTCGCCGGATTCCAATGTCATCCTGCTGCGCTACGGCGGCTTGCGCGCATACGACGCTGCCGGGCGGGAGCTGCCTTCTCGCCTGGCGCTTTCCGGCTGTGAGGGCACTGCCGCCTCGAAGAGCTGCCTGTTAGAGCTGTACGTTGACGCCTCCGCTGCTGACTACCCGCTCACGGTCGACCCTCTGATTGTGTCCCCTGACTGGAGCGCAGTGGGTGAGAATTCTAATGACCGCTTTGGCTACTCCGTGGCGTCGGCGGGGGACGTGAACGGGGACGGCTTCGCCGACGTGCTGGTCGGCGCCTGGTGGCTACAACAGCTGGCCGTGGTAAGGCCTACGTCTACCACGGCTCGCCGGCTGGCCTGGGCCTCAGCCCGGCCTGGAGCGCGGTGGGTGAGAATTCCGGTGACTATTTTGGCAACTCCGTGGCGCCGGCGGGGGACGTGAACGGGGATGGCTTCGCCGACGTGCTGGTCGGCGCCGCGGGTTACAACAGCGGCCGCGGCAAGGCCTACGTCTACCACGGCTCGCCGGCTGGCCTGGGCCTCAGCCCGGCCTGGAGCGCGGTGGGTGAGAATGGCGGGGACTATTTTGGCTACTCCGTGGCGTCGGCGGGGGACGTGAACGGCGATGGCTTCGCCGACGTGCTGGTCGGCGCCTTGGTCTACAACAGCGGCCGCGGCAAGGCCTACGTCTACCACGGCTCGCCGGCTGGCCTGGGCCTCAGCCCGGCCTGGAGCGCGGTGGGTGAGAATGGCGATGACTATTTTGGCATCTCCGTGGCGTCGGCGGGGGACGTGAACGGCGACGGCTTCGCCGACGTGCTGGTCGGCGCCTCGGGTTACAACAGCAGCCGCGGCAAGGCCTACGTCTACCACGGCTCGCCGGCTGGCCTGGGCCTCAGCCCGGCCTGGAGCGCGGTGGGTGAGAATTCCGGTGACCTTTTTGGCTACTCCGTGGCGTCGGCGGGGGACGTGAACGGCGACGGCTTCGCCGACGTGCTGGTCGGCGCCTATAGTTACAACAGCTACCGCGGTAAGGCCTACGTCTACCACGGCTCGCCGGCTGGCCTGGGCCTCAGCCCGACCTGGAGCGCGGTGGGTGAGAATGTCTGATGACTATTTTGGCTACTCCGTGGCGTCGGCGGGGGACGTGAACGGGGATGGCTTCGCCGACGTGCTGGTCGGCGCCTATTGCTACAACAGCGACCGCGGCAAGGCCTACGTCTACCACGGCTCGCCGGCTGGCCTGGGCCTCAGCCCGACCTGGAGCGCGGTGGGTGAGAATTCCGGTGACTATTTTGGCTACTCCGTGGCGTCGGCGGGGGACGTGAACGGCGACGGCTTCGCCGACGTGCTGGTCGGCGCCTGGTGCTACAACAGCTACCGCGGCAAGGCCTACGTCTACCACGGCTCGGCCCTCGGCCTGACCCCGGCCTTCGACTGGTCCGCTCCTGGGGCGAACGCCGACGATCGCTTTGGCTTCTCCGTGGCTACAGCCGGGGACGTCAACTCCGATGGCTACTCGGATGTGCTGGTCGGCGCCTGGGGCTACGATGTGGACGGCATGAGTGACGCCGGTGCAGCTTACCTGTTCCCCGGTACGGGGGCAGGCTTGAGCCCGATCCCGTACTGGTCTGCGCTGGGAGAATCGCCAGGCAGCCGCCTGGGCTGGTCTGTGAGCACAGCCGGAGACGTGAACGGCGATGGTTTCGATGATATCCTTGTCGGCGCGCGCGGCTACTCCACTTCGCGCGGCAAAGCCTACCTGTACCACGGTTCGGCTACCGGGTTGGGTGACATCCCCCGATTGGACCGCCGTGGGCGAGAATCCTGGCGACGAGCTGGGCTCAGCAATTGGAACTGCAGGGGATGTGGACGGTGACGACTTCGACGATGTGCTCCTGGGGGCGGAGGGCTATCCGCAGGGCACTGGCTACGGCAAGGTTTATCTATACCATGGCTCAGAGGATGGTCTGAGTGGCGCCTCGGATTGGACGGCAGCAGGTCAGTCTGCCGGAGAACGCTTTGGGCATGCCGCCGGTACTGCGGGGGATGTGAACGGCGATGGCTATGCAGACGTGGTGGTCGGCGCCTGGCGCTGGGGAGGCGACTCTGGCAAAGTGTATGTCTATCACGGTTCCACGCTCGGGCTGGGAAGTAGCCGCTAACTGGATTGTTGATGCAGTCAGCCCGGGGGTCTACTTCGGCTGGTCGGTGTGCGCTGCTGGGGATGTGGATGGTGATGGCTATGCCGATCTGCTGGTCGGCGCCTGGGGCGCCAACGGTAATATAGGCCTGGTGTATCTCTATCGCGGGGGAATATCTGGTTTGGACAGTGAAGACTACACTGCGCTGTCTGGTGAAAATCCTTCCGATTACTTTGGCTACGCCGTCAGCACCGCCGGTGACCTGAACGGCGATGGTCGTGCCGACTTCCTGGTGGGAGCCTCCGGTTTCGCCACCAGCACTGGCAGGCTGTATGCCTATTATGGCTCGGGCAGCTACCCGTATGCGGAGCTCGCCTGGACGGCAGAAGGCATCCGCGGCGCTGACCATTTTGCTTCGGCAGTCAGCACAGCCGGGGATGTCAACGGCGATGGCTATTCCGATGTGCTGGTTGGCGCCTGGGGGCACGACGAACCGGGCAGGATCAATGCCGGACGGGTCTATCTCTATCACGGCGCTGCAGCCGGGGTGGTAACCACTCCAGCCTGGGAAGATACAGGCACAGCCGAGGATTACTTTGGCTCGTCTGTCGCTTCTGCAGGCGATGTGAATGGTGACGGCTATTCCGATGTGATTGTAGGCGCATCCGTTTGGCACACCGGCACTGGCAAGGCTTATGTTTACTATGGCTCCATAACTAATCTGAGCGAAGTGCCGGATTGGACAGCCGAAGGGGAGAATTTATACGATCATTTTGGAAATTCAGTCGCATCTGCCGGGGATGTCAATGGAGATGGGTATGCAGATGTGATCGTCGGTGCGCCTGATAATGATGATTACGGTAACGGCACGGGGAAAGCATACATCTACTATGGATCAGCGCTGGGTTTGAAGCAGCCTGAGCCTGGGCAGTCTTCACCAGATCCGGATTGGGTATATGGGGGTGAAGGTAGTGGAGATCGTTTTGGCTATGCAGTGGCATCCGCAGGGGATGTGAATGGTGATGGCTATGCCGATGTCGTGGTGGGGGCAGAAGGATACCCGGGAGGGGCGAGGCACGGCAAAGTCTACCTCTTTTACGGCTCAGCATTAGGGTTAAGCAGCGAGCCGGATTGGACTGCGGTTGGAGAGGGCAGCAACGACTATTTCGGTATGAAGTTGGCATCTGCAGGCGATGTGAACGGTGACAGCTTTTCTGACGTGGTCATTGGTTCTCTTGGAGATGATGCTGGACGTGTGAATATCTATCATGGCTCAGCAGCAGGTCTTAGCCATTACCCGGATTGGACTGCATGGGGAGAAGCACCTGGCAATTCCTTCGGTTCATCAGTCGCTTCGGCAGGAGATATCAATTCCGATGGTTATGCAGACCTCCTGGTTGGGGCGCTTGGCTATGATAATTCACGGGGTAAGATCTATATCTATCACGGCTCACTTCATGGGCTGGATGTTCCTTATTCAACTATCAACGGCGGTGACCAGTACAATGGACTTGGAGAGTTTGTTAGCACCGCTGGCGATGTGAATGGCGACGGTTTTGCAGACATTCAGGTGAGCGCAGCCGGTTATTATACCGGCACCGGGCAGGTAATGATCTATGAAGGTTCTGCCAGCGGAGTGGATGTGAGCGTGAGTTCGATGCTCATAGGGGAGAATGAAAATGATTACTTCGGATTAGCGGTCGCTACGGCAGGAGATGTCAATGGGGATGGGTTTTCCGATGTGATCATTGGGACAGCTTTCTATCCGAACCTGAGCCGCCAGGGCAAAGCCTATCTCTTCCTTGGCAATCGGGGGGTTGGTCGCCCGGCGCTGGCAGCCCAGCAGCGTGGCGATGTCAGCGGCGAGCCGGTGCAGCCCTGGGGTCCGTCCTACACCCCGGACGGCTTCCAGGTCTCGCTGCAGGCAGTCCATCCCCTGGGGCGCGGCGATGCCCGCCTGCAGGTGCAGGCTTGCCCCTCCGGTGTGCCTTTTGGGCACGCTGCCTGTCTGGAAACCATCAGCCCCACCTGGTTGGAGGTTGTTGAGGAATCAGGCGTCGTGCTGCGTGTGATTGTGGACGGGTTGGACGAGGGAACGCTCTACCGCTGGCGGGCGCGCGCCCTGTACGACAACCCCTTCTACATCCACGGTCCCTGGCGGCGCCTGCAGGCGCAGTCCAACGAAGCTGACGTTCGCAGCACCCGCCTGGCTGCCGACCTGCAGATTTCCAAGACCATGGCGCCAGCCGAGCCAACCGTGCCCGGCACGCCAATCACCTTTACGCTTCACTACAGCACGAATGGACCAGCGTTCGATGTAACCATCACCGATATCCTGCCGGCAGGTTTATCCGATCCGGGGTTCACCAGCAGCGGCGCGGTCATCACCGATAGCGGGCAGGTTCCCGGGTACGTCTGGCAGGTGGCAGACCTTGCACCGGGGGAGGGCGGAGTGATCACCATCACGGCGGTCGCCCAGGCAGAGCGCTTCCTGAATACCGCCTCGATCTCCAGCAGCTCGCCCGACCCGAACCTGGACAACAACACCGCCTCCGTCCAGACTCACATGGAAGGCGTGATCTTCGTTGACCGGGACGCTCGCGGTACGAATGACGGCTCGTCCTGGGTGAACGCCTACACCGACCTGCAGGACGCCCTGGGGGAAGCCATCTCCGGCGACCAGGTCTGGGTTGCCGAGGGCATCTACAATCCGACCAATTCCATCACCCGCACGCTCTCCTTTGAATTAACTGCTGGTGTGGCAATCCACGGCGGCTTCGCTGGAACCGAGAAATGGCTCTACGAGCGCGACCGCCAGGCGCACACCACCATCCTGAGCGGCGACATCGGCACGCTGAACAATCTGGCGGATAACGCTTACCATGTCGTCGCCAGCAGCGGCGTGACCGAGACTGCAGTTCTGGAAGGCTTTATCATTACCGCAGGAAATGCCAACGGGCAGGGTGCCGATGGTATGGGCGGCGGCTTGTACAACGATGGCAGCCCGACCCTGCTCAACCTGACCTTTATCGGCAACCGCGCTGAAAATGGCGGAGCGCTGTATAACGCCAGCGGTAATCCAACGCTGTTCAATATTGCCTTCAGCGGAAATACCGCCAGCTCCAATGGAGGGGGGCTGTACAATGCTTCTGGCAGCCCGCAGCTGGTCAATACCACCTTCAGCCGCAATGCTGCCGGACTTGGGGGCGGCATCTATAACGATTCGGGCAGCCCGTTGCTGGAGAACAGCATCCTGTGGGGCAACACGCCCGGGCAGATTGGCAGTCCTGCTGGTGTGACCATCAACAACAGCGACATCCAGGGCGGCTGTCCTGCCGGGGCAGCCTGCACGGATGTGATCGCTGCCGATCCGCAGTTCATCGATGTCGGACGGGCTGGATGATATGCCCGGCACCCTCGACGACGATCTGCGACTGCACACCACCTACAGCCATCCCAATCCTGTCATCGACCGTGGCGATAATTCAGTTCTGCCTGCCGACCCTTCGACCTGGACGGCGATGGTGACATGATCGAAGCTGTGCCCTTCGACCTGAGCGACCGCTGGCGCCTGATCGGCTTTACCACCATCACCCCACCGTGGACCTGGGCGCTTTCGAAGCTACCATTGAAGACGTGCTCGCGAGGGTGACGCTCTTTTGACGAGGGCGAATCCTTCCGTCTGGAAAATCTGCAGCTGCTCTCCTGCGGATACGCTGGCCGATGCCCTGCAGAACTATGCCAACTTCAACGACGGCGAGTGGTACTATGCCTTCTGCGCGGACTACGACCAGATCGACGCAAAGGCTACTGCCCGCCCACCGGTCCGGGCGATCAGACGATCCTCAGGGAGAACATTCGCAACACACTGCTCGACGCGATTGACCTGTACCGCGTGGCAGTCGGTTATCCCACGCGAAGTCTTCACCCCCAGAGGCAGCGACCGCTCACTGTCCGGCTGTTGGGAGGTCGAGGTGTGCTGTATTCGGCGGTCGAGATCGCCAATGTGCACCTGATCTTTGGCAACGAGTTCCTGGTGGATGCCACCGACTATCGTTTCAGCACTGGCGGCATCCCTTACGCGGACGAGATCATCGCTATGGAGCTGGACCAGCTCAGGCAGGCGCAGCGTCAGTTCGAGCTGATCATGGAGCTGGTCTTCCGCGCCTATAACGACTGGGGCGTGGCAGACTACTGTACCAGCGACCAGTTCGAGCAGTTTGGCGTCGCCAGCAGCCTGCTGATGACCGCTGAACGAGACTGCAGCCCGTTACTATATGCTCCGGCAGAGCGATATGCGCGCTGCAGGTCTATCAACCTGGCATACACCACCCAGTACCTGCAGATTATTGCCCTGGCAGAGATGGCGGCCGAGACCGGCGCCGAATACCTCGTGAATGGCAGCTTGGGAAATGCTCAACAACTTGAGCCAGATGCGCGAGCGCGCCCAGGCCATCCACGACGGGCTGGATTTCTTCGGCTTTGCGCCTGAGTACGTCCCGCTGCAGGCCTACGAGCAGCTGCTCCAGCTGACCGAAGGTGCCACCGGGAGTACCGGTCTGCTGGGCACCGCGCGTGATCTGGAAGATCAGGCCCGCGATGCCCAGCGGACATTTGATGCCAATGCCTCCGCAATGTCCACCGAGCTCGATATCCTGACTGTCGAGTTGGAAGACCAGCTCTTCGAGCTGTGTGGCGAGAGCCAGGACGATTACGAGAGCTGCGATGGCGGCCTGATGGAGCAGAACTTCGACGCTATGGATGCGGCTTCGTTGCGTGTGGGGTTGGCTTACCTGCGCGCACAAAACATTGTCGAGCAGATGCGGATCGAAGAGCAGCGCGCCGGTCAGGTCATCATGGTGCACTTAGGTCTGGGTCAAGACATTTCTGCAGCTGAGCTGGCGATTGGTAAACTGCAGGCTATGAGAACGACTAGTACGGTACTAGTTCCTCGGAGAATCAAATCCACGCCGGCGATAGAGGCAAAAGTCTGAAACATATGTCCAGGCGGAGTTGTCTTGGGCGGGTATCTTCCCAGAATATGAAATTAAAGCTGGCCTCAAGGCGTCCCTGGAGAGGGTAGTAGGCTACCAGCATGCTTGGACGTGGACCAAGTCCACACGGAGGTAATGGGACCCAGCAGCGGAAGCGATTGCCGGCTACGAGAGCCTCAAAGCCCTCAAGCAGGCGGAAGCCCAGGCCGAGATTGAGGGAGCCAACAGCGCAGCGACTGTCCGCAACTTGCTGCTGCAGCAGTCCGAGGCCCTGGAGGAATACCAGATCGCCATGGCCGAATTCAACAAGCTGTCTGCCGAGCACAACTACCTGGTAGAACGGCGCAGCCGCCTGCTGAACAAGCGTTTCCAGGCTATCCATCGCGTCGCCAGCCACAACAGCCACCTGCTCAGCCCGGCGTACCGCATCTGGCGCGACTCATTGACCACCCAGTCCGCAGAAGCAATTGCCCTGGCGGCCCAGTTCGCTTACCTGACGGCCCGGGCTGCCGAGTACGATCTGCTGACCCCCTATCCAAGCCTCGGGGATATCTTCCGGGCGCGCACCGGGAACGACATTCGTCTCTTCCTGGACGGCTTGAAGGTCTGGGTCCTGGCGCTTGACCTTCCCGGTCAGCTCAACCGCTACCCGTATACTCTTTCGCTGGCGCAGGATATCTGGGGTCTGACCGATCAGGCGCTCGACCCGGACGGCGTGCTGAGCGAGGAAGGGCTGCGAAGAGCTGCGCTACCAGGAGTTCCAGAGGCTCCTGCAAGGCAACGTCAGCGCCAACCGGCTGGAATTCTGGTTCACCACCTCATTAGATCAGCGGCGTGCGGAGAACCAATACCTTTTTAGCCCGAACATCTGGAACAACCGTATCGCCGGCATCGGCGCGCCACTGGTTCAGAACGAAGGCGTGCAGATCAACATCGTCACCCGTCAGAGCAAGCCAGATTGGCAGCCCGGAGGTATTGTTAGTCCATGGCGGGCTGGGGGGTGGGGCGGAAACGTATCGCAATGCAGCCGGCCAAATCGTGTACTATGATCCAGATACTGCTGTCCCGGTTGGCTACCTGCTACCGCCGGAGCTCGCCCCAGCCAATACAACTGCGGTTGCTGCGTCCTGGCATCAATGGCGTGGGGGCGATCGCCAACAGCGCCCTGATCAACCTGAGCGTCGCCGCTTCGACCTGGAAACTACGCATTCCTGCTGATTCCAGGGGTGACCTGGATTACAGCCAGATCGAGGACATCGAGATTATCAGTGGATACCACCGGCAGGGCACTGCCGGGGAAGGGAAATGCAGGCAAAGCAAGATGCCCTGCGCCTGCAAGCTGGTCTGCCTCTCGAAGCGGATGGAAATCGAGCCGGAATTCAGCGTACCTGTCGTTCACCACTCGAGCAACTCGACATCCTGCCGTCAGTTCCGGGTGAAATTGGTGGCTCCTACTTTGGCAATGTCCTGATCACCAGCCCGGTCACAGTCGCCGTCCAGTTATTGAATCTCGACCTGTGGAACGTGGGCGGAGTGCTGTCGGGCACGATCAACACCACGGAGACGGCCCTTTACCCGGATGGCGTTGGGTTGAATGGGATCGCGGATGGCGGATACCTTCCTGCTCGCTTCGGATGTGTTCTCGAATGTCCTGGGCAGGCGCATTGTGACGCAGACCTTCACGCTGGACGGTCACATCGAAGATGGAGGTGATATCTCTCAAAGCTGTCTACACTGCCACTATCAGCGACCTGCTGCCGGAGGTGATCGTAGTCGTTCAGGGTAGTTACAGTGCCACGCGCCCGAAGGCCCCTGGGGCGGAACGCCTAGTACTGGAAGCTGCTACTTGGTCGCTTCCACTCGGTAGCCAGCATCAACATAACGGCCACGTTACTATACAACGAGATGCGCCCGATCATTGAAACCCGCCTGATCACCTTCACAGCAGACCTGGGTACAGTCAGTGCCGGCTCATGGTCGAGACCGTCAATGGGGTGGCAGTCACGACCTTTACGGCTGGTCAGACGCTTGGGGAAGCAACGATCTTTGCCACGACAGGAGAGATCACCGGTAGACTCCATCTCCAACTGTTCAGTACACAGGCACCGGTGGCGAACTTTGCCGCCAACCCATACACTGGTCCAGCGCCACTAGCGGTCCAATTCACGGACCACACGCTCTGGGGGGCGACGTCCTGGCTGTGGAATTTTGGCGACGGCAATACCTCCACCCAGCAGAACCCCACGCATCTCTACTCCCAACCAGGGTCATACACCGTCAGCCTGACCGTCAGTAACTTGTTTGGCGAAGACACAATGGTGAAGGAAGATTTCATCATCGTTGTTGAAGGGACAGGCAGCATGATCTGCATCCCCCTGCTCGTGCGTTGAGGTTTTGTACGCCTGAATAACCCCCATCTAAGAGATGCAATTGTTGTCCGGCGGCGTAGCCGCCGGACAACAATCATTTTGAGCATATCAGAGTTCCGATAACAACCGCTCCAGCACCACCCTGGATTGCGCCTCCACCACGGCATGCTGGCTGTTGCCGTGCGCATCCATGGTCACCACCGCAGGGAAATCTTTCACCTGGATCACCCACATGGCCTCGGGTACACCGAAGTCCAGCTTGTAGACGCCCAGCACCTTTTCCACGGTTTGGGCGATGAGCGAGGCGGCGCCTCCCACGGCATGCAGGTAAACGCCCGGGACCTCCTGGCAGGCTGCCAGGGTTTTGACGCCCATGCCGCCCTTGCCAATCACGCCTTTGATATTGAAGTGGCGCATCACGTCGCCCTGGTAGGGCTCTTCACGGATGCTGGTGGTCGGTCCGGCAGCCACGAAACGATATTCTTTCGTATCCAGCCCGGCGACCACCGGTCCGCAGTGATAGATCACGCTTCCTTTGAGCAGGGGCCGGATGGCCTCATAGACTTCCAGGTCGTCACCCACTGGCTGGCGGGTTTTCTTGATGAACGTATCGATGAGCCACTTGTGCACGGCGTCCCGGCCGGTGACCATTACGCCGGTGAGCAGCACAGGCTCGCCCACCTTCAGGCTGCGGATCGTATCATCGTCAACGGGTAAATGAATCTGGCGCATGGTGTCCTCCCTCAATTATGAGATGCTGATTTGACCATCTTGCCAAACCATCTTCCGCCGCCGGTACGCCCAGCACATGTAGGATACCGAGACGAAGAAGCTGGCGGGCAGCCGGTTCAAGCTGGTGATCTTGGTGCCCAGCACGGTAGTCCTCCCGCCAAACCCCATGGGGCCGATGCCCAGCTGGTTGGCTTCCCCCGTCAGGCGCTCTTCCATGGCTGCCAGCTCGGGGTTGGAGTGGGTATCATCCAGCTTGCGCAGCAGGGTCTCTTTGGAGGCGAGATACGAGGAACCGCGGTCGCCGCCGATGGCGATCCCGAGGATACCGGGGGCACAGCCCTGTCCCTGCGCCTGGTGCACCGCGTCGAGGGCAACCTTGCGCACGCCCGCCAGGTCTCTGCCAGCCTGTATGGGCGACCCTTGTGGTCCTTCTGACTGCAGCGTGTGAGGCAGGGAGTATTGTGCGCCGACGTTTTCGCAGCCGCCACCCTTGAGCATCAGCTCGATGGTCAGCGCGTCGCCCTCAACTTCCTCAAAATGGATGGTGGGGAAGTGGTCATCCCCTAAATTGTTGCCGGTGTTCCTGCCACTGAGCGAATCGACCGAGTTGGGTCGCAGGTAAGCCCGCTCTGTCGCCTGCACCACGGCGTTTTCGATCTGGGTACGCAGCTTGCGCGTGCTCCAGCCTGCCGGATGGCGCACGAAAAAGAGGGGAGTGCCGGTATCCTGGCAGATGGGGGTCGAGTTTGCTCGCGAGAGCTCCACGTTTTTCAGGATTGTCTCCAGGGCGCCGCGCGCCGCCGAGCCGGGTGCTTCGGTTTCGACTGCCTGGCGCAAGGCTTGCTCCACATCCGGGGGTAGATCGGTTGAAGTGCGTCTGACGAGCTCGAGAATGTGTTCGGTCAGATCTTGCATGAATCCCTCCGCTCATTTCTGGTTTGCAGTGTCATCAAAGGAGCACCTTCTGTTGAGTGATCTGGGCTGTGTTCTAGACCTATCATACCCTCGATTTTATGCGAAATCGAGTGACATGTTGCCTGTAGAAAGCTGCCGGGAGTCATAATTAGCCTGTGCTCAAAAGACATTCGAGCACAGGCATTATTAGAGTCGGGCGCGAGGCGTTGAATCTAGTTTCCGGGGAAGCTCAGAAAATTAAGAAGTCTGCGTAAGCGTAAATCCAGGTCAAAAGGCCACTGGCTCTCCGGTGTGATGATCTCCCCCGGTCCCTGGCTTAGCGTACTAAAAAGGATCGGTACATAGGTGATCCGTCCAGGCTCACCAGGCGTAGCCGTGGGTGTGGCAGTCGGGGTGGAGCTGCTTGTTGGCGCAGGTCCGGTTGGGGTGGGCGTATTGGTCAGCGGAGCAGACGTGCCGGTGGGCGTTGGCGTATTGGTCAGAGGAGCAGACGTGCCGGTGGGTGTTGGCGTGTTGGTCAGAGGAGCAGACGTGCCGGTGGGCGTTGGCGTATTGGTCAGAGGAGCAGACGTGCCGGTGGGCGTCGGCGTGTTGGTCAGAGGAGCAGACGTGCCGGTGGGTGTTGGCGTGTTGGTCAGAGGGGCCGACGTCCCGGTGGGCGTTGGCGTATTGGTGAGAGGGGCAGACGTGCCGGTGGGCGTAGGCGTATTGGTGAGAGGGGCAGACGTGCCGGTGGGCGTAGGCGTATTGGTGAGAGGGCAGACGTGCCGGTGGGCGTAGGCGTATTGGTGAGAGGGCAGACGTGCCGGTGGGTGTTGGCGTGTTGGTCAGAGGAGCAGACGTGCCGGTGGGTGTTGGCGTGTTGGTCAATGGTACCGAGGATGTGCTCGTTGCAGTTGAGGTGGGTAAGAGAATAATATCCTCGAGCACCCAGAGAGGATAGGTGCCGTTCCCAGGATAAGTTCCCGATCCGTCGAGTAGTGTCCCATCCCAGCTGTATTGGCTGTCGTCAGTCAGAATCAAACCTGTGCCATCAGACATCTGGTAATACGCTGCTAAGCCAGGTTCGCTCCCTGTGAGGGGCAAATACATCTGTTCGGCAACTTCGCTAGGAGTTAATACCCTGTTCCAGATGCGCACTTCGTCAATTCGTCCACCAAAGAAGCGTGGATTGCTACCGCCCACTCCACCGATATATAAAGTTGTTGACACCATGGGAGGCTGTAGTGTTGGACCACTGGGAATACTGCCAACGAGCACGCCATTCTTGTATGCAGAAAGGTTCACACCGTCATGCACCAGGGCAATATACGCCCACGCTCCAGGCGTATATGGGATACCGATAAAGGTCTCCGAGACATCAAAGTTCCATACCCAGATAAAGTCCTCCCCTTCATGGTGTCCTCCCGGAGGTAGCTCCCCGATTGAAAAACCCCACCAAGTAGGCAGGTCGCCGAATATCGAATCACACGTGGCAACATCTGAATCCGCGCATAAGTGTCCCAGCGTCTGGTTTAACCCACAAGGTGACCGACTTGCTCGTCCCCCAACCTATGCCCATCATATCTACAGTTCTGTGCAACCTCACCGTGTCGGTTGTGCCATCAAACTGTAATACCCAATTGGTGTCTGCGATGGCAGGTGCAACCAGGACAAAGGTGAGTGCGAAAGCAACGAGTATTATGACTGCGATGATTGGTTGGGGTGTTTTGGAGAACGAGGACGATAATGTACGAGTGGATGCATTATTCTTACTTCGCATCTGTCTGTACTCCCGCCTAAGTAAACCTAATCGAAACTTGTTAAGAACTGCTCTCAATTCATTATATACCGAGATCATCGAAATTGATAGAGTGAAGTAATGGAAATCTTCGGGATTTAACAAGTTTTGGATTAGCCATCTCTATTCACCCGATGATGCAAAGATAGTATTAAACCAATCCAGACCTCGCTGCCGAAAATTGGGCTGTTCGTTGCCCTCAGTTGGGAGAGTGTGTCTAATTAAAAACGGTAGATGTATGTACGATCCGGGTTCTCCAGGGGGATGGGTGACAGTCGGTGTCCCAGTTTCGGTTGGAGTCGGCGTGTGGGTAGCAGTTGGGGTCGGCGTCTCAGTTTCGGTCGGAGTTGGCGTGTGGCTGGCGGTTGGGGTTAGTGTTTCGGTTTCGGTTGGAGTTGCAGTCTGACTGGCGGTTGGGGTTGGTGTTTCGGTTTCGGTTTGCGTTGGTGTTTGGCTGGCAGTCGGTGTCGGCGTCCCAGTTTCGGTTGGGGTTGGCGTTTGGCTGGCAGTCGCTGGGGTAGTCAGGGTTGGCGTTTGGGTAGTTGTGCCGCTTGGGGTCCCGGATAGTGTGGCTGTTGGCGTTAGAGGGGGTATTAGCAACAAATCCGATTCTACCCATTGGGGCAGCAAGCCATCCCCAGGGACGCCGAGGCCTCCATCGAGAAGCACGCCCTGCCAATTATTCAGGCTATCATCCATCAAGATGCTACTCCCCGGCCCATCCGACATCTGGTAGTAAGCTGTCAGCCCCGGCTCATTCCCAGCAAGCGGTAAGTATAGATTCTCGTTGATCTCGGTTTCCGTTAGAGCCCGATTCCAAAGGCGCACCTCATCGATCTCCCCTTTATAAGTCCAGTTCTTGGTTTCATTCACGATGATTCCACCCATATACAATACCGGCCGCGCGCCTGTCGCTGGCTGATCGGTTGCTCCACTCAGCACGCTGCCAACTTCGACCCCATTCCTGTAAGCCCGCATTTCGCCCGCCTCATGGACCATGGTGATATTGACCCATTCACCAAGTGCGTAATCAACACCGATTACATCGAGATTGCTACCTGGACTACCATCGAAGTTCCATACCCAAATGCGATTTTGTAGGGGATCACTGCCCCCGGATATATCGCCAATTGATATACCCCACCAGCGCGGGCGGTCGCCGAATATGTGGTCACATCCTGGAATTTCACTGAATTGGCAGGGTGCAGATCCGGTTGGTTTTATCCATAAGCTGACCGTCTTGGTCGATTCCCATCCACTTCCCAGCATGCCGATCGTAGTCGAAAAGACAACTTGGTCTGTCGTGCCATCAAATTGGAGCGCCCAGCCAGCCCCCTCCGCCTGAGATAATCCAGTTGGCAGGCTTAGAAACAGAATCGCCAATAGCGTGACCGAAAGGAGGATGGGAATGGTTGTGTCTAGCGATGGTGAGCGGTTTCCCTCTTTTTGCACAGTATCCCCGATGGTGTCTCAGCTTGTCCTAAGAATAATCTATCAGAGTTTTGGGAGAATGCCCTCCCCCCTTAGTACCGCATCGAGATAAAAGCGAGTAGAATCCTCATCGGTGATTACCTCCATGCCACTGTTCTGGCTTTCGATATCTTTTATCACGGGTGGGTTGATTGCCTCTGTGCTTAGCTGGCAACCAGTTATTTGGCTGTCATTAGGCGGTTTGGTCATCGCCGTATGGTTGCTCAGCATTGTGCTGCACAACGTCATCCGGATTCCACCGGCTCTCATAGCCCGTTTCGCCACAAGTGCTTCCCGTCTCTCGCGGCTATATCAATTTGCCAATCTGACCATCCCGGTGCCATTGCTGTTGGTTTTTCTTGCACTAGGCGCAATCCGCTACCAGCTTGCCCAGCCAGACCTCTCCAATCCGCTTTTGATCCTGCACTACAATGATCGTGACGGTATTTACGAGGTGGAAGGCATCCTGCTCGAGCCGCCCGACTTACGCGAGACCTATACCAACCTGCGTATCGAGGTCGAGCGAGTGCGACAAGTTGGAGGGGGCACCTTTCAGCCAGCTCGAGGCCGGCTGCTGGCGAAAGTCCCTTTTTCGACAGACTGGCGCTATGGTGACCGCCTGCTCTTATCTGGCGAGCTGGATACTCCTCCCGAGGCGGAGGATTTCTCCTATCGAGAATACTTGAACCGCCAGCGCATCTTCTCGCTGATGCTGTGGCCTCAGATTGAGGGTTTGGCGCATGGGCAAGGAAACCCCTGGTGGGCAAGGCTTTACGCCATAAGGGAGCGCCTGTTGTCTGTCGTATATCGACTTTACCCCGACCCTGAAGCCTCGCTTCTAGCAGGTATCCTTCTGGGGGATGAAACGGGCATTCCGCGGGATGTGGCACAGGCTTTTCGGGATACCGGCACAGCACACATTATCGCAATCAGCGGTTTTAATATTACCATCATTGCCGGCTATTTCTCGCGTCTGTTTGGGCGGCTGCTGGGACGCTGGCGCGGTGCTTTGGTGGCGGGGGTTGCCATTGCGATGTACACCCTGTTGGTCGGCGCGGGAGCGTCCGTGGTGCGCGCCGCCATCATGGGCGGTCTGGCGCTCTTTCGCCCGCCAGGTGGGTCGCCGCCAGGATGGTTTGAATAGCCTGGCATTCACTGCGGCTGTGATGGCGCTGATCGATCCGTTCGTGCTGTGGGATGTGGGCTTTCAACTATCCTTCGCCGCAACGCTGGGACTGGTGGTCTATGGCAGCCCCAGCCAGGCTGCTCTGGCCTCGATGGCGGGAAGAATATTACCCCCGGCGAGCGCGCAGAGGCTGGCGGCGCTGGTGGGGGAGTACTTCCTCTTCACCCTGGCAGCGCAGCTCACCACGCTGCCGGTAATCATTTACCATTTTGGGCGAGTTTCTTTGAGCGCATTGCTTGCCAACCCCCTGATCCTGCCCGTGCAGCCGGCAGTGATGGTGCTGGGCGGAATAGCGGTGCTCGTTGGATTGATCGTCCAGCCTTTGGGTCAGCTCCTGGCGTTCATCGCCTGGCCGTTTGTGCTCTATACCATCCGCATGGTCGAGCTGCTCAGCCGCCTGCCTGGTGATGGGGTCACCGTGTGGAATGTCTCCCTCGGATGGGTGATCGTATTTTACGTGGCCCTTTTCGGCGGGACGATTGCCATCACCAAAGCGCCTGCCGGGAGCTGGCGCAGGCTGCGAGGCGCGCTGCGCCCATCGCTGGTTGCTTTTGGGCTGGTTGTCTTGAATGTGTTGGTTTGGCGGACAGCCTTCTCCTCTCCCGATGGGCGGCTGCACCTGATCGTGCTAGATGTGAGCACCGCCTCGATCTCCGGGCAGGCTGTGCTGATCCAGACCCCGGGTGGGCGATCCGTGCTGGTGGGAGGCGGTCCAAGCACCAGCGCCCTCTCCAACGCGCTCGGGCGGAGGCTGCCGCCGGGTTCCAGGCGGCTGGACTACCTGATCGTCGCCAATCCCGACGAGGCACAGGTGGCTGGCCTGCCGGCTCTGGTCGAGCGCATCCCGCCGCAGCATGTACTGTGGGCGGGACCCACGCACGCTTCTGGCTCAGCCCGCTACCTGCAGGCTGCCATGAGCGAGGCAGGCCTAGTTCCCATCCAGGCCGAAACAGGACATACCCTCGAACTGGGGGATGGAGCCAGCCTGCGCCTGCTCATCGCCAATGCCCGCGGCGCGGTGCTGCTGCTGGAGTGGGGTAGCTTCGCGGCTTTGTTGCCCTTCGGGGTGGATGTGGATGCGCTGCAGAGCTTGCAAGACGAGGCGCTGATTGGCCCGCTGACCGCCCTGCTTCTGGCGGAGAGCGGCTACGCCCCGTTCAACCCGCCAGAGTGGATCGAGCAGCTGCGCCCGGGTGTCGTGCTGCTCAGCGTCGCCCCCGGCGACATGCGCGGCATGCCCTCCCCGGAGACGATTGAGGCCATAGAGGGATATACCCTGCTCAGGACGGATCGGAACGGATGGATTGAGTTATCGACGGATGGCGAGCAGTTGTGGGTGGAGGTCGACACTAAGTAATTGCTTTGCTTCATATTACAATGCCTAAACTATTTTTTCGCCTATACCCCTATTTAGCGGTGCCGCCTAACAACTGCTGAACCTGCGCGGCGCAGCTAGAACACGTTTTGCTCTAACTGCGCCGCTTGATTTGCCGCATTCTTGCCGCGTCTGGTCGAAAATTATCAGACAGCGGCCCTGCCAGTTCACGGGTTTTGCTTCTCGAAGAAGGTCTTATAGGCCTTCAAAAAAGCACTTCCCATGTTTGATCCTCCGAAATTTCGGTAGAAGAAGCCTAACAACCCGGGAGCCTCGAGGCCGCTCATGACTGTGCGATGCTTGACTCCAGTGTCACTCGTCGTGAATTCGTCTAAGAAGTGCGACTTCGTAGTGATCATTCGTCCAGCCTGGTATTCTTCATCAAATTCAACAACCACGCTCTCAGCCTCGATGTGCTTGGAAATATTCGTGCGTTTCATGACACCTTCGTTAGTTTTGATGGTCACAAAATCACTCCCCTGTTCCACCAGCTCAACGCTTGTCAGACCTGGCATGAGCGTGATGACGCCGGCGTAATGCTCGCCGAAATTTTCGAGAGAATTCTTCACTTCTTGAATGTTGCATTCAATATCGTTATAGCCTTCAAACCAAACAGACATTATCTATACTCCACGGAGAATGAGTTTTGACAGTAACGCTAGAATTGCTACCGGTTCGCCTGCCCCCGCATCTTCAAGACTCTGGTCAGTGTAGCAGCAACCGGGGGTTGGCGCATCCTGCTCTCTCAGGCTGGCGTGATGTTCTGGTTCGTCCGGAAGAGATTCCCTGGATCGTATTGCTTCTTTACTTGCACAAGGCGCTCGAAGTTCCCGCCGTATGCCGCTTGTACCCGATCACCTTCTTCGGCTGTCATGAAGTTGACATAGACCCCGCCGCTCGCATAGGACGACGCAGCGTTGAAGAGCGCGCGTGACCAGCTGATGCAGCGCTTGTCATCAGCTGAATTTTCCCATCGTCCGTGGACGTTCATCAAGAACTGCGCCTCGCGATGGCCGTATGCCGACGAATCAGGTTTATGCCGGGAGATGGCGCCCCCGAGGCTGGCGATGAAAATCTCGCATTCGGGTGACGGCAGCGTGTGAAGGTGGTCTATCAGGACGTCAAGCAGGCCATCTTCCAGCTTCGAGAAGTTGTGGGACTTCCAATAGTTGCGCGCGCCGGGTGTCAAAAGGGGGTCGAAAACTTGCTGCCAATCGGTGTAGGGCTGAACGCCCCCGTGCATGCCAACGGGAGTGCCGAACCGGCGGAGCGGCTCGATGAGGGTTTCGCCGTGTGCTGGGTCGCCTGCGTAGAGAAGGGCGAACACAATCACCTCCGTGCCGTGCACCTCTGGCGGCAGGAAAGGCAACGGCGGCGCCTTCCGCATAATGACCCAGACGGAAAGCTCGTCCGGTGCGTTCATCGCAAAGTCGCGGTACTGCTGGAGGACAGACTTCGCGTCTTCAATCGGGTACACGATAAAGCCGCTCAGCAAGTCAGTGCCCACGGGGTGAAGCCGGAACTCGAACTGGGTGACGACCCCGAAGTTGCCCCCGCCGCCGCGCAGAGCCCAGAAGAGGTCGGGATGTGCGGTGGCGCTGGCATGGATCACCTCGCCGGCTGCCGTGACAACTTCAACAAACTCAAGGTTATCCACCGTTAAGCCGTATTTTCGGCTGAGCCAGCCGAATCCGCCGCCGAGGGTGAGCCCCGCAATGCCGGTAGTTGAATTGATGCCAACGGGCGTGGCAAGGCCGTAGGCCTGGGTGGCGTCGTCAAGTTCCGCGAGGGTAGCGCCAGCTTCGATTGTGACCCGGCGTGCGTTTGGGTCTACGTGTGTGGCCCTCATCTGCGAAAGGTCGATCACAATACCGTCGTCGCATAGGGCGCTGCCGGCGATATTGTGCCCGCCACCGCGTACAGCGAGCTCTAGATTGTTGTCTCGCGCGAAATTTACTCCACGCACGACGTCCGACGTGGTGGCGCAGCGAGCGATGATGGCGGGACGCTTGTCGATCATCGCGTTCCAAATCTTCCTTGCGCTTTCATATCCGTGGTCGCTTGGTAGAATAATCTCACCTTCAAAGCCAGTTCTCAACTGCTCGATCAAACCTACTTCCAAATTCGTCATCTATTCCTCCGATAGGTGTGGTGGTCAATCCCCACTAGCTAGCTGCTTCGCTGCGATTTAGTGGCTCAACAAAATAAGGACCTCAGAGGTCCAATCCCATAATTAGTCAGTGTATTTAGTTTTGTCAGTATTAATTGTAGGAATGCTCATCTTAGTATAACATAAATTGCGTAATCGCATGATCTACGAACAAACCAATACCTTGATCAGGTTTCTGCTGCGCTCATCGACTGTATACTGCCCCAAGAATTCCAGTAGATTCTATCTCGCACCGGCGTCGGTGTTCATCATCAAGACGAGATGCCTGCCTTTCTCCATAGGGATGATGTGTTCTCCTGGAATATTCTTGGCAGCGAACGCACCTTGCTCGAAGGATAACAGGGTGTCATCCCGTGCGTGCTACACGAGAGTTAGCGTCTGGATAATAAGGTTTTGCTTTGCATTAAATCCAAACAGATACTGCCTGAGGAGTTGTCCCCTAGGCTAGGCGCCCATCGACATGAGCGATTCTAATAAGGTGTGGTGAGGATGGCACGGTGCGGTGAGGCGGAGAAAAGAGCTTCCCTGGTCAGCGGCGGAAGCGCTCAGACGTGCTGGTCGACCAGGATAGGGTTCCCGTCTGGATCAATAGTCATAAAGCTGGCTGGACCGGTTGTGTCTTCATCTGCCTCACTCATTAACGCTACGCCCTTTGCCTTCAACTCGCGCTGGAGCTCGCGCACGTCTGAGAATGTCTCCAGCTGTTGGGCTTCCTGATCCCAGCCTGGATTAAAGGTCAGGATGTTCTTCTCAAACATCCCCTGGAAAAGGCCGATGATGTGCTGTCCGTTCTTCATGATCAGCCAGTTCTGTGTGATATCTCCTCCAAAGACCGTAAAACCGAGCTTTTCGTAGAACGCCTTCGATTTTTGGATGTCTTGCACTGCTAGGCTGATGGAAAATGCACCGAGTTGCATGATGATCTCCTTATGTTATTCATCCACTCCCAGGATCCAATAGGCAAAATTTGTCACCCGGTAGGTATAAGGTCCGGGCCAGGCTGAGCGCACGAAGACACCCACCCTGCCTTTTGCAAACTCATCGTCCTCCACCTCAGCCACACGCACGCCATTGGCGAAGACAATGAACTGGTCATCCTCAGCCTGCACTCCGATCACGTTCTGCTCGTAGGATCCGGTGTTGATGGCGCTGATGTCGTCTTCCTCCACCAGGGTCTCAGCATCCCACGGGTCGACGCCATCCAGGCGCAACACCCATAAGCTGCCGTCACAAGTGAAAGCCACCGCGTAGCCATATGACTCACCGGCAAGGTGCGGCGGGCCGCGCAATATGATCCCGTAGGCATCACCGCTGGAGCAGTCTTCGCTGTCGAATGTCATCTCGATAAACGCATCTTTCAAGGTGTGGTAGCTGAACCACCAGGTACTGAAGTCTGGTCGCTTGCCTGTGACATTCAGCTCGCCATCCTCAAACTCCAGCCTGATCCTGCTGTTGTTTGGCAGCTCGTCTGTCTCGGCTTGCGCCCACTCCCCCAGATTGGGGAACTCCATGCGGTTCTGGTACTTGGGCTTGCCATACTCCTTGTAGGGGTCGAAGGTGGTGACGGGGGTGGGCGAAGCCGTCGGCGCTGGTTGGGTGGCTGTTGGCTGGCTGGTTGGCGAGGGAGGCGCCTGTGTGGCGGGTTCTGGGTAGGGTGTGCGTTGAGCAGCCGCCGGAGGGGCTGATGTAGGCGGCTGGGAGGGTTCGGTGATAGCTGGTTGTTCGGTAGCCACATCCGTATTCGTAGGTATAGAATCGGTGAGTTCAGATATTTCTGTTGTGGAGATCGGGCTGGGGGATGGCTCCACGCCGGGCATCTGCAGCGTGCAGGCGCTCAGGCTGAGCAGGATAATAATGACGAGAAAGAGTGAGATACGCTTCATGAGAATTTCCCCAATTGCGATAGTGTGCCTGTTCACGAGATAGTACATAAATAAAATCGCTCTAATTTCGTAGAAAGATCGGGTAGATTATATCACGAGGGCGATTAAGGCGATAAAATTGAGTAATGTGCTCCGAATTGGCACGCCGTTTCAAGGGATTGTTCTCCCGGTTGGGATTGATCCTGCTGGCCTTGCTGCTGATTGCTGTGGGGGAATGGCTGCCACCTATGCTCGCTGTGCAGCGTTTTCAGCAGGCTCACCCGTCGGTGAACTGGGCCCTGACGATGATCACTGGAGCTATGACGGTCGCGGGTACGCTGCTGCTGGCGCTCACCCAGTTTCTGGTGCGCGTGCCCGACAAGCACCGGTCACCACAGGGTCAAACGCTGCAGACAAAAGGTACCGCTGGACGCTGGCGCTGGTTCTTCTCTGGGAAAATACGCTCTGCTGGTTTCTCGGATGAGGCGCGCATCTGGCGGCTGCGCCAGGCATTCGTCGATGGCGACTGGTGGCGAGTGCCACGCTGGCGGCGCTTCACTTTGATGATGCTAGGCGCGATCCTGGTCTTTTACGGGCTGTTTGGGTTGCTCTTTCTTCTCTCTCCCCCTGGGTTGAAGTTTGTGATCTTTCTGGTGGTCGTCTATGCCACAGCAAGAAGCGTCTATGCTTTTTCAATAGACCGGCCATTTCGGAAAGATATGGACGGGTGAATTTTGGTAAGTTCGAAGTCGCGGTCCCCGGCATTCAGCGGCTGTACACCACCACCTGCCATGCCAAAGTTTTCCTGTACGTGCGCCGGGTAAATCCCTCGGCACCCAACACAGCTTCCACTGCTTCATCCGGGTGCAAATAGGCGCGAAAGGGGCTGCGCTGTAGCCAGAATATGAAATTCTCGAGAGGCAGCAATATCTTCATCCACCAGCTCACGCGCGGGTAAACCAATCCATACAGCTTGCGGGCACGCGCTGCCGACAGGCTTACCAGTCGATTCATGTCATGGTAGCAGCAGATCACCCGATCGAGGGTGACGATATCTGCTGGGTCAACCTGGTCCGCCATATCCACAAAGTTACCGTGCAGATACTTCACACGTTCCTCAAGACCACGGTTGTTCGCCTCCTCCTGGGCAGCGTTGAGATAGGCTTGGGAGGCGTCCACGTCAGTAGCATTTTTTACACCGGCAGCCAGCAGGTCGTGCTGGATTGCTCCCACACCCCCGCCTATATCCAGGTGCGTTAGACCCTCCACTTCTTCATTGATGAGTGCCTCGATGAGCATGCGAGTCGTTTTATCCGCGCCTTTTGTGCGGTAGCTTGAGAGCTTTTTATCCACAAACCTCTGGCTGAATACTTCTTCAATCCCCTGACACTGGCTGCAATTCATATACCCTTCCCAAAAACACTAATATTAGACAATATAACTCTTATTATACCCAATTTCTCACCGCTAACTGCTTTGATGACTCGTCATGCATTTAATAGGTGTATGAGACTCATGAACCGTTCTCTTCGCTGGAGCGCAATAATGTTTGGCATCTCCTTGGATGAGATGGAAATCTGGCAGAGCCACATCTGGAACTATCGCCTTTATTCGGATTTTGCAATTAATTTCTCTTGCAAATTCCAGGTATTAATCTGAATATTGCATTTAGTATTAGATGCACCCATTATTAAGCCCTCATTTCCTGGTATTCTAACAGCTGACTCGCTCCGGGGAGGTTGGGCGGGCACGACTATTCCTACGAGCAACCCGCTTGCTGGCCGGGTATCCAAAAGCATTGTGGAGGAATTCCTGCGAAAAGTCTAACTACGGATAGAATTGTTTCATCTTGCCAATAGGATTATTTAAATGAATATAACTACCCATCCCTGCCCGCACTGCTCTTCGCCCATGCCCTACCTGCCTCGCTATCCTATGGCGGTATGCTCTAGCTGCGTCGAGCGAGCGGTGGACAAAAATGGCCGCCACCTAGCGTTTTACAATACTTCGATTTTCGGTGGTTTTGAGGCTATGTACTCCGACACGGGTGATGTGCATCCCAGCCACGAGTGCTTCATCGATGGCGTCCGCTGCTGGGCGGATGAAGCCCGCATGGGCGGAATTGTCGTGATTATCGACAACCGGGATCAATAAAAGCTGAAACTACGTCGAATGGGTATGGGGTATGCTCTATTCCTTCTCTCGTAGATGCGGGAACAGGATCACCTCGCGGATGTTGGGGCTGTCGGTGAACAGCATGGTCAGCCGGTCGATGCCCATGCCAAAGCCGCCGTTGGGGGGCATGCCGTAGCGCATGGCGCGCAGGTAATCATCGTCCATGGGGTGGCGTTCCTCATCGTCGGCAGCGTAATCGCGGCCCATCTCTCGGAAGCGGGCTTCCTGGTCGAGCGGATCGTTTAGCTCGGTGAAGGCGTTGCACAGCTCGAAACCAGCCAGAAAGCATTCGAAGCGCTCCACGATGCTCGGGTTTTCGGGCAGGCTCTTCGCCAGCGGCGAAATGTCGCGTGGGTAATTGTAGATGAAAGTGGGCTGGATCGAGGCCGGCTCCAGGAACTCACCCATCAGCGACTCGATCAGCTTGCCACGCGTTGCCCTTGGGTCGGCGTGTAGATCACGTTTCTCCATCGCTGCCCTCAAGCTCTCTGCGCTTGGGTGTTTGTCGATGTCGATCTCGCACACCTCGATCAGCGCCTGGGGTAGCTCCATTCGCCGCCAGGGCAGCTCCAGGTTGATTTCCTGCCCCTGGTAGGTCAAGCTGCGCCGTCCCAGCACCTTATCGGCAGCGTAGACGATCATCTGCTCAGTGAGCTCCATCACTTGCAGGTAATCAGCGTAGGCCCAGTAGAACTCCAGCATTGTGAATTCAGGGTTGTGAGTTCGGTCGACGCCCTCGTTGCGGAAGTCTCGTCCGATCTCATAGACGCGCTCCAAATTCCCGACCAGCAAGCGCTTGAGGTACAGCTCGAAAGAGATGCGCAAGTACAAATCTTGCTTGAGCTGGTTATGGTGGGTGATGAATGGGCGCGCTGCCGCCCCGCCATAAATCGGCTGCAAGACTGGTGTTTCCACTTCTAAAAATCCACGCTCATCCAGGAACTCCCGGATAGCGCGCAGTATTCCAGCGCGGGTGTGGAAGATGGAACGCACATCCGGGTTCACTGCCAGGTCGGCATAGCGCTGCCGGTAGCGCGATTCGGGGTCTGCAAGCGTAGCATGGCGCACGACCTGCCCGTCCACCACTTCATCCTTGGCTGCTGGGAGTGGCGTGACGGCCTTTGCCAGCAGGCGATATGATTCCACCCTGAGGGTCACCTCACCAGTCCGAGTACGGAACATCTCACCCGAGGCCTGGATGAAATCGCCCAGATCGAGTTCGCGATTGAATAGGTCAAAGCTGGACTCTCCGAGGCTGTCCTGGCGCAGAAAGAGCTGTACTCTGCCATCGCCATCCTCGATGTGGGCAAAGGTGATCTTGCCCATCAGGCGCATCGAGCGCAGGCGACCAGCGAGCGTGACCTTGACAGGCTGGCTGGCAGTGTTGGATTCGTCTTGCTCAAATGCGCTAATGGCTTGCAAGCTGGTGTGCGTGCGTTGGGCGCGAGTGGGGTATGGATCCATGCCGCTCTGTCGCAAACGCTCAATCTTTTCCAGGCGCACCTTTTCCAGGTTGGTGAATTGGCTTTTGCGTGATTCTTCGCTATTCATCAGGACTCCCTTTGCAAATTAAGCAAAAGCCCCGCGCAAGAGTACCTGCGCGGGGCTCATCTATCGGCCCCAGATCAACCCACCTTAATAAGTTTGACGGTAAAGGTTCCGCCAGGAGCGTCCACTCGCACTGTATCTCCAGCGCGGTGGTCCATCAGAGCGCGCCCAAGCGGAGATTCATTGGATATCCGCCCGTTGCGTGGGTTTGCTTCCGCTGGTCCCACGATAATGTACACTTCCGGGTCGTTGCCGTTCTCCTGAATGGTCACCCGCGTGCCAACCTGTACAAATTCTGCAGAAGCGTCCTCCTCAATGACGCGGGCATTTGCGAGGAGGATTTCGAGCTCTTGGATGCGCCCTTCGACGAATGCCTGTTCGTTCTTTGCGGCTTCGTACTCTGCGTCTTCGATTAGCTCGCCGCCCTCCATGGCTTCATGCAGACGCTCGGCTACCTCCTGACGCTTGACAGTGCGCAGGTAATCCAGCTCTTCTTGTAACTTCTCGTGTCCCTCGCGGGTTAAAAATGAGGGGGGCATGTCTACTCCATTTATCGAGATAATAAAATCACTCTACGAGGAGCGATTTTACATCGAATCCTTCCTAGGAAACGAACCGCGGCTAGCAGTGGAAGAACCCCGACCGCGCCGCGCCGACATTTTAGCACAAGTTATAGTGGATTGCAAGATCAGCCGTCCTGGCTATTTAACTTCTCCACAACACTACACCTCGATATTCCTGTAAGTATGAGCTGAGGGCGGCATACATGCTCTCTAGATCAGTCCAGAATGAGCTGATCTGGGAGATGTGGGCGGTAATTGCCTTCCCCCAGGCTGCCAAACCAGCAGGAGAGATAGGGTAGGTACGCATTGTCCAGTGTGGTTCAACCAGCGTAGATATCTGTTCGGCGTGATCCAGGACATATGGATAATCCAGGTAATACCATAAGGGCTGTTTAAGCCTTTCAGTTGCCTGGCGCACCAGGCGGTGGTCCACGTGCCCTCCCAGGCCCAAAGGGCAAACGATCTGAGCCTCTTTGGGTATCTTTTTCGCCAGCTGTTCCCCTAATTGCTCGATCAGGGGTGATTCAATGGGATGGACAGGACCGAAGATAGCGGATTCGGACGTGTAAATGTGAGTGCCTTCAGGACTAGTGCGGTAAATGCAGTCCAGCAGGTCAAAATGGCGTGGGTTTGCGCCCATGATCCGGCATGAAGCCAAATCTTCCTGCCTTCGAAGCCCAGCCGTTAGTTTTCCCTGTACATTCTCATTGGCGCTTTCATTCCAGCGGCGGTGCAGGCTCTGGGCGAAAGAAGAAAGGCCTTCACTGGGCGGCTCATCGGCGCAAAGTGTCCACACGCTGACCACATCCCCGCTTCGGACCTGCTCCCAGATCAAACCCCCACAAGACAAGGCGATGTCGTCAAAGTGGGGGGAGAGATAGATCCATGACCGGGGGTTTGAGGAGCTTATGGAAGGAAGGTCAGCCGGCATCTTTCTTCAGGGTAGCCAAAATCTCGCCTTGCGCAACGAGTGATTGCGCCATCCATTCCAGGGTGATTGTCAGCAGGGATGAAGCGTAAACTCCCAATCCGAAGCCGATCAGCACACCATAAAGCCCGCCCAGCCACCACAGCTCCGCAACCAGTAACCTGGCGAGCAGTGTGAGTAACGTACCGAACAGGACCACGAAGAGCGTGATTGAGGTGAGCCGGATGATATTTCCAAGAGCGACCATTCGGGTGATCAGATCTTTCGTGCGCTTGTGCTCGTAGATCAACATTTGAATATCTCCTGTCATTTCTCAACCTGGTGGATTAGAGCAACACCGTACAAGCACGCCGAGACTGCCTGGCTGATGCCCTTCAGCACCTGGTTTGTCAGTTGAATGCCCTCATCGGGCAAGCTGGTACGCTGCGCGGGGCTGCTCTGACGAGCACTTCACTTACCCCCGCCTAAGAGAAAAGTCACGCTGCCAGATTGGATTCTGTTCCCAGCACCGCGATCTCACCCATACACAGGTGAGCCAATTGCCCATGGACACCCGCCCGGTATGCACGCCAAACCCTACCTGCCTCAAGACGAATCCAGCAAGGCCTGAGAGTGGCACATTGTAAACAGAGGAGAGCTGCCTCCCAGAGATCAAACCAATTGAGAAATTTGGTCATCCGATCGGCGAGTTGCTGGATGCTGCTCAGCTCTTCGCTCGACTCTCCTGTGAGATTTCAGTGCCAGACTGCGCTGATCTGCTGCTTCTCGGACAGCTTATCTAGCACAATCCCAGTTTACTCCTTTGGAGACGATTTTACTCCATTATTGCCAGTCACCATATGGATTGCCTGCGTGTTCTACCATATCAAAGGCAATTGTGGGGAGTTTAACCATAGAAGTTCCTCACCTGTCCCCTTTCTTAAATTGGTGTTATCATCAAGCCGAGATGCTTTCCGATCCCAGCGCCCGAAGGCGACTGCGCGTAACCTTGCTCGCCATCACCCTGGCAACTATCCCTTGTTATTGCATCGGTCTGTTCGCTGTAGGCCTTGCTCCCGATCAAGGACCTTTGCCTCCGGCGACAGCTACCTCTACTGCAACGGTCACTGCCACTCGAACAATTACCATGACTCCAAGCCTCACTCCTTTCCCAACGCTTTCGCCCTTCCCGGCTGGGGGTACCCACACCAGGACCCCGTCACCAACCCTGACACTCACGACCACACCCACGGCTTCGCCCTCGCCGACGCAAACGAAGACCTTGCCGCCCAGTGCGTCCCCGACC
Source organism: uncultured Chloroflexia bacterium (assembly GCA_963714425.1). Lineage (GTDB taxonomy): Bacteria > Chloroflexota > Anaerolineae > Anaerolineales > UBA4823 > DATCYX01. The sequence goes on along the minus strand of CAVQOI010000004.1, from coordinate 607,357 downwards.
ATAACTCAATTTCCAACCCTCACACCAACCCCATCTTCAACCGCTGCTCCCACGGTTACACCTACCCCGGCGACTACCCAACTACCTACCGTCACAAACCCACCCGATACGTAGGATTGTTTACGTGGGGTGGAGGGTCTCAAGCGGGTTCGCTCAACTGCAAACCCCCATCCCCCGCTCTCATAAGAGAAAAGACACATGCCAGAATTGACCTCGTTTTTGAAAGAGCTGATCAGCATACCCGGATTGAGCGGGCACGAAGAGCCAGCTCGTCGGATGATCGCAGAGGCCTGGGAACCTCTTGTTGACGAGCTCAGCACCAGCCGCATTGGAAGCCTGCACGCTCTCAAGCGCGGTGTTGGTGCAGAGCCACGCCGCGGATTGCTGATTGCCGCTCATATGGACGCAATTGGGCTGATGGTGAAGGGGATCGCTGGAGAATTCTTGCGCCTCGCCGAAGTGGGTAGTATTGACGAGCGCGTGCTTCCTGGACAGCTTGTCATTGTCCACGGGCGGAAAGACCTCCCGGGCGTGATTGTCCAGCCTCCGTCATTCCTGTTGCCACCCGAAAACAATAACGGACCGGTGTACCTAGAGAATATGCTTGTGGACACCGGTCTGGAAGCCGCAGAATTGGCTCGCCAGGTGCGCCTGGGTGATCTTGTCTCTTTTGCTCAATCGCCCTTTGAGTTGCGCAACGAGATTCTGGTTGGGCACAGCCTGGACAATCGCGCTTCTGTGGCTGCGCTCACTGAGTGTTTGCAGGAGCTCCGAACTCGCCAGAACCACTGGGATGTATGGGCGGTTGCTACTGTGCAAGAAGAAGAGACCCTGGGAGGCGCAGCCACTTCAACTTTCCAGCTTCGACCTGCCTTAGGTGTTGCCTTAGACGTCACCTTTGCCAGCGGTCCTGGAACACCTTCGCATAAAACATTTGAGATGGGCAAGGGCATCGTACTGTTCCAGGGACCGAACATCCATCCTGGACTGTTTACCGCCTTCAAAGACCTCGCTGAGCTCCTGGAAATTCCGTATAAGGTCGAAGTGACCGGTGCCCGATCGGGTACTGATGCTTTCAGCATGCAGGTAGCCGCAGATGGCATCCCCACCATGGTGATTGGGATTCCCCTCCGCTACATGCATACACCGGTTGAGATGATCGCGATTAAAGATATTGCCCGAGCTGGGCGATTGCTGGCGGAGTTTGCTGCCCGGCTGGATGATACCATCATGGAGAAATTGAGCTTTGAGTGACAGATTAGCTACGATTGGCGCCGCTCAAATCCGGCTATTGGAAAAAATGACCCTGGCTTGCGCTGTCTCGGGTGATGAGAGTGAAGTGCGCACGCTTGTTCTCGAGAATATCCGCCAATACGTAGACGATGTGCACGTGGATTCACTTGGCAACGTTCTGGCAGTAAAGGCTGGTAGCGTGGAGCCGCGTTTGCGCGTATTGCTGGCAGCCCACATGGACGAAGTCGGTTTCATCCTGATCCATGATGAGGGTGATGGCATTTTCCGTTTCGACCTGGTAGGTGGCATGGATGTGCGCTTGCTACTTGGGAAGCCAATCTGGGTAGGAAAAGAGCACGTACCGGGTGTGATCGGAGCCAAGCCTGTGCATTTGACCACTTCCGAAGAGCGCAAATCCTCCCAGTCAATCGATTCTTTACGAATCGATGTTGGCCCTGGAAACAGCTCAAAAGTCAAAGTTGGCGATCGCGCCACCTTTGCAACGGCCTTCACCCGGCATGGCCCCAGCCTGCGAGCCAAAGCGTTGGATGACCGCCTGGGTGTCGTCACGCTGATTGAGCTTCTCAAACACTCACCAGAAAATATTGACCTGCTGGCGGCGTTCACTGTCCAGGAAGAAGTTGGCTTGCGCGGGGCAGGTGTGGCAGCTTATGCCATGGACCCGCAGCTGGCAATCGCCCTGGACAGTACCCCTGCTTACGACCTGCCAACCTGGGATGGCTCTGAAAACACGCACTACAACTCTCGTCTGGGAGCCGGTCCGGCGATCTACATCGCTGACCGCGGCACGCTCTCACACCCGCGTCTGGTTCGACACTTGGTGGAAAGTGCCGAATCTGCAGGCATCTCTTACCAGATCCGCCAGCCCGGCGGGGGAGGTACAGATGCTGGAGCCATGCATAGGCAGCGGGCGGGGATACCCAGCGTCTCGGTCTCGGTGCCGGCGCGGTACAACCACACACCGGCAGCTATCGCTCGCCTATCAGATTGGAAGCATACCCTAGCACTGGTGCAGACCGCGTTGATACGCTTGGAGCCCGATTTTCTAACAAAAGGCGCAGGTACTTAAGTGTCGGGCATAGCTAACCAGCAGCCCTCATTATTCAAGCCTCAAATATCCGGAGACAAATGAAGGAACTCATCAAGAAATTGGTAGAAATCCCCGGTCCATCGGGATCTGAAACGAAAATCCGCGAGGCCATCCACGCAGAGATCAAGTCCCTGGTTGACGACCTGCGTGTGGACGCATTGGGTAATCTGATCGCTTGCAAAGGGCAATTAGGTCCGAATGGAAAAAAGATCATGCTCTCGGCGCATATGGACGAGATCGGTCTAATTGTCACCCATGTGGACGAGAACGGCTTCGCTCGGTTTACTACTATCGGGGGTGTGCGTGCCCATCACCTTACCGGTGGGCGCGTGCGCTTCATGGATGGGGTATCCGGTGTGATCGGCAAACAATATCGCAGCGATTCTGGGGCCTCCGCTCTGGACGAATTGTTCATTGACGTTGGTGCTCGCGACCGGAAATCCTGCCCGGTGAGCGTTGGTTCTATTGCAGCCTTCGAGCGTCCTTTCACCGATCTGGGTGGGCGGCTGATCGCCAAGGCTATGGATGATCGGATTGGCGTGGCTGTAATGGTTGAGACCCTTAGACAGCTAGGGTCTACGCCGCACGAGCTGTTTTTCGTATTTAGCGTTCAGGAGGAAGTTGGCTTACGCGGGGCCACTACCGCTGCTTATGGCATCGATCCCGATTTAGGCCTGGCAGTGGATGTCACCGGTACCGGCGACACACCGAAAGACAAGCACATGGAGGTTGGACTGGGGAGAGGTCCTGCGATTAAAGTGCGCGACGGGGGAATGCTCACGGACCCGCGCGTCGTGAATTGGATGGTGGAAACTGCCCGAGAAGCTGGTCTGCCTTACCAGATGGAGATTCTGGATGCTGGGACAACCGACGCACGAGCAATCCAGATCTCACGTGCCGGCGTGCCTGTTGGATGCCTGTCCATACCCTGTCGCTATATCCATTCCCCTTCAGAAATGGTGGATTTTGAAGACGTTCAAAATGGAGTTCGCCTGATGACAGCCCTGCTTAGCAGCCCGGTTGAATTAGGATAATTCAGGATGGGCAAAAGTATAATCCTGCTGGGGATCATGGCGCTGCTGCTGGCAGCCTGCACTGCGAGCCCTGTACAGCCGCCCACAGCCACACTGCCGCCAACGCTACCACCTATCCCCAGCTTAGCTCCAACCCAGATACTCACACCCACCCCGCCCGCGCTGGCAACACTTGAAATATGGCTGCCGCCACAGCTTGCCCCCTCCAAAGATACACCCCAAGGGGTTATTCTGCAGGAGCGCTTGGATGCCTTCAGCGAGCGGCAGTCAGGTGTGAGCATTCAGGTACGCGTGAAAGCCTTGGAAGGCCCTGGCGGAATCCTAGAATTGCTGGCATCGGCCAACGCAGCAGCCCCATTGTCTTTGCCAGACCTGGTGGCTTTACCGCGCCCCCTGCTGGAGACAGCTGCCCTCAAGGGTTTAGTGTATCCATTCGATGATCTGATCGCAGATCCGGAAGATTCGGATTGGTTTGATTACGCTCTGCGTTTAGCGCGCTTGCAAGATAGCGTGTTTGGCATGCCGTTCGCCGGCGACGCTCTGGTGCTGGTATATCGCACGGAGGCTGTCGCACAGCCGCCTGCGACAATCGAAGAAATACTCCAGTCATCAGCAGTGATTGCATTTCCAGCCGCCGATCCTCAAGCGCTCGTTTCCCTTGCCCTCTACCAGGCAGCAGGGGGTGAAGTGCTGGATAGTGAGGGGCGGCCAATTTTGCAAGAGGGACCGCTAACCCAGCTGTTAACTGCATACCGGGATGGCGCGCAGAGTGAGCTGATGCCTCTCTGGCTCACACAACTTCAAAGCGATGATCAGGCATGGGATGCATTTCAGAAAAACCAATCCGACATGGTCATAACCTGGGCTTCGAACTATTTGGCAGATCGCCAGGAAGGCGTGTCGGTGGCGCCCATGCCTACTCTGGACGGGAATGACTTCACCCTGGCGACCGGCTGGGTATGGGCGTTGGCAAGCGTCCAACCCGAGCACCAGGAGGCTGCCTCACTGCTGGCCGAGTTTTTAAGTGAGACCGATTTCTTAGGCGAGTGGGCTGTCGCAGCAGGTTATCTGCCGCCACGGCCGAGTGCTCTGGCAGCCTGGCAGGATAACCAGCTTCGTGTGTTTATCCGCAGTATCTCCTTATCTACAATGCTCGTGCCCTCCGCTGATGTCCTTCCTGGTCTGGCAGCACCCTTAGTAGGCGCAACAGTGGAAATGCTCAAGCTAGAAAGTGACCCCGTCACCGCGGCCAGGCAAGCCGCGGGAGTACTAACTACGCCATAAACCCCTGATTTTCCTTGTTTGACGATTTACCCCCCTGGTGTTATCATGCCAACCTGAGAGATCATGAATAATATTGACGAAATCCCCGCAGGGTTGGATGCACTCGAAAAATCTGGCGAAGATGTTTCCCCAGCGGATGCATTTACAGCGCCAGAAGGTCCCCCTGAGCGTAGCTGGCTGTTCGAAATGTGGGAGCGACTGTCCCTGGCAGGCCTGGCAGAGACAGCCCTGCGCTTTGGGACTCACATCTTGTGGCTGGTCTTGATCTTGCTCGTGGCTTGGTCGATGGGCCAGTTTTACCGCTTGGGCCAGGTGGAGCCCGACTCGCAAGACGCTGCTCTCGCTGCAGAAGCACCAACCTCTACTCCAACGGAAATTCCTCCGCAGTTGGCTGCCTTCGATCCCCAACTGGCGGCCGTTACGGGCATTTCTCGCCTGGCGATGCCACACACCACCATCCCAAACTTGCCACGATCCGACGTCAAGATCTATAAGGTTCAGAAGGGCGATACCATCTTCGGTATTGCAGAAAGATTTGGCCTCAAGCCTGAGACCATCCTGTGGGGCAACCAAACAGCTCTAGGCGATAATCCCCATAACCTGAGACCCGACCAGGAGCTGAATATCTTACCTTTGGATGGTACGTACTACCAGTGGCAGGCGGGCGATGGTCTGAATGGCGTATCAAAATTCTTCGGCGTGACTCCTGGAGATATCGTCGATTACCCGGGGAATCACATCAACCCGGATGAGATTGGCGATTATGCCCACCCCAATATTCCTCCTGGCACCTGGCTGATTGTGCCGGGTGGCACTCGCGAATTTGTCACCTGGAGCGCGCCAGCAATTCCCAGGGATAACCCTAGTGTTGCCAGCGTGCTCGGACCCGGCGCCTGTGGATCGGTCGTGGATGGGGCTGTGGGTGTAGGCGCTTTCATCTGGCCAGCCAATAATCACTTCATCTCCGGGTTCGATTATTCTCCTTCCACCAACCACTCCGGGATCGATATCGACGGCAACACCGGGGACGCCGTATACGCCGCGGATAATGGCGTGATTGTTTATGCCGGTTGGAACAATTGGGGGTATGGTTACGTTGTGGTCATCAATCACGGAAATGGTTGGCAGACCTTATACGCCCACCTGAGCGCTTACAACGTCGGATGCGGGGATAGCATCTTCCAGGGCACCGTAATCGGCGCCATCGGCAACACGGGCAACTCGAGCGGCTCGCATTTGCATTATGAGATGATGTATAACGGCACCAAAGTCAACCCGTGGGATTACTTGCCGTAACAATTATTGGTGATTTAGGAAATACCCCCGCCAACACAGTTGGGTTACAAATCTTTCTCCGCAGTGATCTTTGCGCTATATACCGTTTTATACAGGGTGTCCAAGGGAATCTTACTGGCATCCAATGAGCTATCTAATTGCGCCACGGCTTCGTCCACAATCTCAGGCGCCAGGTAAACCGGTTCAAGGCTCACTTTCTCAAACCCTGCCGCTTTGATCATGGCGAGGTACTCGCTCACATCCAGAGCCCCTGCCACGCAGCCTGTCCAGATAGCCAGATTTGACTTGATTGATTCAGGTAATGGACCGTCTGTAACCATGTCGCTGACCGCCAGTTTTCCACCTGGCTTGAGCACCCGGAAAGCTTCACGAAATACCTGCGGCTTATCTGGACTCAGGTTGATCACACAGTTTGAGATGATCACATCTACCGTGCCGTCGGCGACTGGCAGGTGCTCGATCTCACCCAGGCGGAATTCCACGTTCTCTGCTCCTACCTTCTCGCGGTTCGCCCGCGCCTTCTCCAGCATGGCGGGTGTCATATCCACACCGATCACCCGACCGCTCGGGCCGACCTTCTGCGCGGCCAGGAAGCAATCGATGCCTCCCCCCGAGCCCAGGTCCAGGACGACCTGGCCTGGTTGCAGCGCGGCCAGGGTCACCGGGTCGCCACAGCCCAAGGACAGACCGGTGACTTCATCGGGTAGCTGTGCCGCTTCGGCTGATTCGTAGAACTGGATCGCGCTGCTGGAACCTCCCGAGCAGCAGTCGCTGTTCGCCGGTCCGCAACAGGAGGCGCTTGATTGGGGTTGGAGAGTCTCGGCAATCTTTCCATAGCGCTCTCGCACAAATGAGCGCACGTCATCCTGGGGTTTGATTTGGTCTGCCATGTGGGTAGGACTCCTTGAATATAGATATATTTATATTTATCTATATGTTATCTAAGATTGCCTCGGCTGTCAAGGGGTAGATTTCTAGAAATGGGGTCGAATAGGAGCGTTCAGGGACTATAGATCTCCCTGAGGGCGCGGGGTGAGGATCAGTTCGTGGTCCGGTGCAAACGTCTCCGCCAGCATGCAGCAACCATCCGCCAATCTTCCCTGATTCAAAGTGTAATACACCTGCTTTCCCTCCCGGCGCACGTCCACCAGGTCTGCCGCACGCAGCAGTCCTAGGTGGTGAGACACAGTCGGCTGGGAGACTTGCAGGGCATCCACGATCTCGGTCACGTTGAGCCACTTGCAGCAGCACAGCGTCATAATCTTCTGGCGCGTCTCGTCCGCCAGAGCCTTGGCAAATAGGACAGGATCGACAATTTCACGGTGCATAGGCATACCGATAACTACCTCTTGTGCAATATTCTCTAGGGATAGGCAACCTTCAGATACCCCAGGATAGGGGCGAAATCCGGTCGCAATGTCAGGATTCCGACCGGGGTCATGCCGACGACAAACTCCTCCGGTGCTGTGAAGTAAAACATCGTGTATCCACTACTCGTAGAAATACCAAATCACCATTTCAGGTCGATCTGGACCTTCGGCAACTGTTCCCAGGGTCTGTGGCTAAAATCGTATCCCCCAGGGAGTAGTTCATATTTTCCAGCATGGAGACGGCGAAATTGGGTGAGTTAAAGCCATCGCTCAAAGGACGACCCGGTCGGGTTGAAGCGCACGCCATGTATTGCAGTTCCAACAATTCATAAAACAGATCGAATTGCTTTCCCAGACATGATCAACCAGAGCATCTTTTCCGGCTGTAGGATCGATAGCTACCTCGAATCGCTTGAAAGTGCTGGATTGGTGGAACTGCTGGGTCAGGTCTTCCAGCTCTTGCTCCAGGCTGTCCACACGTTGTTGCAGCGCCTCGGCTTCCTGGCGGGTCTCCATAAGGGCGAGGTTGGCTTGCTCTAAATCCTGTCGCGAGGCCGCCAGCTCTTTGCTGGTCACCTCCAGCTCCTGGACCGCCTGCTCGTAGTCCCGCTGGGTGAACTCCAGGTCTGCCTTCAACCCGTCCAGGACCTCTTCGGATTGGGAGATTTGCTGCTCAGATTGCGCCAGCTGGGTATTCGTCAATTCCAGCTTGTTCTCGGTTGCGCTTAATTCGGTCTGCACGCTCGCTAGTCTCTGGATCTGCAGCGCGGTGAAGATCACCAGCGCAACCGCCAGCAAGAGCGGGACGCTTGCATACAGGAACGCATTCCGCCGCGACTGGCGCTCGCGCCGCTCGGCAGCCTCCACCAGGGATTGTAGGGTTTGCTCAGGCACAGCCATAATTACCTATCCTGCCCCCATGATCGTTTTTTCCACCGCTTTCCACACCATCTCGTCGATGCGCTTGAACGCTTTGGCATCTTTCTCCGCCGGTTGTGCGAGCAGCATCAGCTTGCATTTCTGCAGCGTTTGAATGGTGTTCTTACGGCTGACGATCTCCTTGATTTGAAATGCGCTCAGCGACGACACGAACGCTCCCCCCAGCCCGAATAGCGCCTTGAAGGCATCCGCCACGATCAGGTTCGAGAGCACCGCCGTCGCCGACATGACTACCACCCCCATCAGGATCAGCCCGACAGCGAACAGCAGGTAATAGCGCATCGACTGCCTTTGGTTGGTAATCAGCTGGTCTAGAAGCTCCACAGACGCGTTCATCGTAATACCATACTAATAAAAGTTTATCGATATGTCAAGAAGTAGGGCTTACCTTCCAGCGATCTGCCCCAAATTGCTCAAGAAGTAGTCTCCCCGAGCCACCACAGGCAGCGAAGCAATCTCAGCCTAATAAGCAAGAAAAATATATTCTGCGTTCTTTCGTGTCCAATAACTATGTGTTTGGTTGTACGAATATCTTCCTTAGTTTCTTCCCTGATGCATGTTTCCCGCGGTACAATCGTCCTCATGCTGCGCAAATCCCCCTTCCTCTTCTTATTGCTCAATCTTGTTTTACTGGCTCTGGTCACCGCCTTTGCCCCCCTGGAAAAGTCCCTGGGACCGAACGTGCGCATCGTCTACCTGCATGGCGTGTGGGTGTGGACCGCGATTGCCGGGTTCATCGTCTCCGGGGTCGCAGGGTTTCTCGGGCTGGCAGCCCGGAAAGCTCATCTCCACGGTTGGTCGCAGGCGCTGGGACGCACTGGCCTGCTCTTCTGGATCACCTACCTTCCCATCTCCATGTGGGCCATGCAAACCAACTGGAATGGGCTTTTTCTGCTCGAACCGCGCTGGCGCCTGGCGCTGGTCTTCTCGATCAGCGGGTTGCTCCTGCAGCTAGGCCTTAGCCTCCTGGGGCGACCAGCCTGGACCTCAACTGGCAACCTGGCGTTTATCGTCCTTCTTATGCTGGCGCTGCGCCTCACCCAAGATGTCATGCACCCTCCCTCACCAATCTTCGACTCAGACGCATGGCGGATTCAGCTTTACTTCAGCCTCATGCTTGCGCTCACCCTTCTGGCTGCCTGGCAGGTCGCCCGCTGGTTTTACCGGACCCCGGGGGGTCAGATGGCTGAAAGCTGATCCACATTATCCTGTCAGCCTTGACTCACAAACACGCGATTTTAGCGAACACTAATCACTGTCCACTACTCACTGACCCTTGAACCCTCTTCGCCTCCAGGTCGTCGCCTTCACCCTCACGCGTATCGTGCTCAACACGTCGTACCGCATGGTTTATCCCTTCCTGCCGGTCTTCGCTCGCGGCCTGGGGGTTGAGCTTGCGGTTATTTCCCAGGCCATGGCAGCTCGCTCTGTTCTGGGTGCAATTGGACCTTTCCTGGCTTCCATCGCCGATAGCGGAGGGCGTAAGCTGGGCATCTTGATTGGGCTGCTAGTGTTCAGCATTGGCGCCAGTCTGGTGATCTTCTGGCCAATCTACTCGGTTTTTGTGCTTGCCTTGCTCGTGACTGTAGTGGGGAAATACCTGTTCGACCCATCCATGCAGGCGTATCTCGGGGAGCATATCCCATACAAACAGCGCGGTGTCGTGCTGGCAATCACCGAATTCGGCTGGTCGCTCAGCTTCGTGCTGGGTGTACCCCTGATGGGGCTTATCATTGCTCGCTATGGATGGCAGGGACCGTACCCTGTTCTGGCGCTTCTGGGTCTTTTATCATTGGCAATCCTAGCGTGGATGCTACCTAGAGACCCGCCCCCAGACGGCAATGCTAAGGGGCTACGACGAAACCTGGGCGCAATGCTCACGTATCTGCCCGCCATCAGCGGGCTTAGCATGAGCTTAATGATGAGTACAGCCAATGAAGTCGTCAACCTGGTCTTTGGGGTTTGGATGGAGGACTCGTTCGGGCTGAAGATCGCCGCCCTGGGTGCAGCTTCCGCTGTCATCGGCCTCTCCGAGCTGAGCGGCGAGGGCCTGACCGCTGCCTTTGTAGACCGGCTCGGTAAAACTCGTGCCGTTGCCATCGGTCTGGGATGCAACATCCTGGCATCACTACTTCTGCCGCTGATCGGGCGTACCATCCCCGGGGCGCTGGCTGGGCTCTTCTTATTCTACCTGAGCTTTGAGTTCACAGTTGTTAGCGCTATCCCATTGATGAGCGAGATCGTGCCCTCAGCCAGGGCGACACTGATGGCTTCCAACGCCGCGGCCTTGTCTTTGGGTCGTGCCCTGGGAGCGCTCATGGCGACACCTCTGTATACCCTGGGCTTTTTCTGGACCTGCCTGGCAGCCATCGGCTTTAACCTCCTGGCGATGGTTGCTTTGAGCAGGCTGCGCGTGGGATTAGCGGCAGAAGAAAATCAGGGTGCGGCTGAAGAATAAAACGGGACCCTAGGCGCCTGCAAGGCGCCATTTCTGTATGCTGCGCGCCAACCAGGTGACCAGGAAAATAGCCGTACTGGTTAGAACGATCGCAGCCCCCGAAGAGATGCTAGCGTAGTAGGACAGGTAAAGCCCTACCACTCCCGAGAGCGAAGCGAGGATCGCTCCAAGAGCCATCATATAGGGCAGGCGGCGGGTGAGCAGATACGCGGTGGCGGCTGGTGTGACCAGCATGGCGACCATCAACGCCACCCCAACAGTCTGGAGCGAGACCACCACCGCCAGGGCGATCAGCACCAGGAGCAAGTACTCTAGAAGGTGGGCTGGTAGGCGCAGAGTGGCGGCGAGCAAGGGATCGAACGAGAGCACCAGAAATTCCTTATAAAAAAGAAATATCAGTACCAGGATGGCGGCGGAGAAGATAGCGATCAGGACCAAATCTGCTGGAGATACACCCAATACGTCTCCGAAGAGAAAGTGCGCCAGATCCGTAGTGTAATCGCGGACGGTAGAGATGAGGGCGATCCCCAGGGCGAACATGCCGGCGAAGACGATGCCGATAGCAGTATCCTCGCGCAGCTGAGCGCCTTTGCTGATGGCGCCAATCCCGATGGAAGCGACTATGGCTGTGAGCAGGCTCCACCAGAAGAGCGGCTCGCGTGCACCTCCCCCAACCAGATAACCGACTGCCACGCCAGGAAGGATGGCATGCGCCAGGGCATCGCCGAAGAATGCCATACCCCGCAGCACGATATAGGTGCCCACCGCTGCGCAAACCACCCCGACCATTAAAGCCGCGAGCATACCACGCTGCATAAAGGCGTAAGCGAATGGTTCTAGCAGCAGATCAAACCAGGTGCTCATGCGTGGCCTCATCATCACAGCAGGTATCGCTCACAGCCAGTACTTCGCTCTCGGTCTGCACCAGCCGCAGGTGCCCGCCATAAGCCTGCAGCAATTGGTCGGTGGTAAATACCTCGTCCGGCCTCCCCAGCCCATAGACGCGCCGGTTGAGCAAAAGAACCTGCTCGAAGTGCTCACTGGCCAGGTTTAGGTCGTGGGTGGAGGCTAGGACCGTCACGCCGCGTTTCTGGAGCGTATCCAGTATGTTTAGGATATCCTGTTGTGAGTATGCATCCAGACCGGTGAAGGGCTCGTCCATGAGCATCAGCTCCGCTTCTTGGGCCAGAGCGCGGGCGATGAACATGCGCTGTTGTTGCCCTCCGGAAAGCTCGGAGATCTGCCTGCTTGCAAGATCCTCCATCCCCACTACACTCAGTGCTTGTCGCACGTTCGCCCAGTCCGAAGGTTTTGGCCAGCGGAACAAACCCAGCTTGCCAATTCGCCCCATCATCACCACGTCGGCAACGCTCACCGGGAACCGCCAATCGACCAGGCTGCGCTGGGGCACATAGGCGATGCAAATGTGCCCGCCGGGACCATAGCCCGCGATCTTGACCTCTCCGCTGCTGGCTGGCAACACACCTGCCACCACCTTGAAAAGGGTGCTCTTCCCAGCGCCGTTCGGTCCGATCACTGCCAGGCGCTCGGCAGCGGCGACCTGGAGTGTGACATCTTCTAACGCCAGGGTGTTCTCGTAGCGCACAGTCAGGTTGGAGATCTCCAGGATCGGAGCTCCTTTTTTATGGTGTGCGTGATCCTCAGGTATAGGTGCAACTCGAATTTTGTCGAATATACCCATTGTTCCTCGGGTTTCGTTTAGAACCCTCGTCTCCGGAGTGGCTTTATCGGATAAGCTTGAGGGCGGGTATTAAGCCCGCCCTCAGGTGTTCAACATCCAGATCCGGTCTGTAGCGGTGCAAACTCCCCGAAACGGGCTTTCTCGCTCAAGGGAGTGGTGTAATCGTCTGCGTGGCTGCCGGCGCGGTGGTTGGTGATGGTCCAGGAGTGTTCGTCGGGAGTGGGGTCACGAGGTTGACGGGTATATTCAACTTCGTACCCGCCTGGATAGTGTTTGGATTTTCGATCGCGTTCTCCTCGACGATGGCTTCGACGGTGCTGTTGAACTTCTCGGCGATGAACGCCAGAGTCTCACCTGGCTTAACTATATATTCAATGATAGTGCCACGCCGCAGGCTGAGCGGGATGGGCGTATCGGTGGGTAGCTCGGTGTTAGGTCCAGGGATGGTCAGACGGTCGCCGATGTCAATCGGAATGGTGGGATCCAGGTTGTTGATGGCAATCAACGCGAACAGGTCCACCTGGAATTTTTCTGCGATTGTGAACAGGGTATCTCCCTGGACGACCTCGTACACGAATGGGCCTTGCGGGGTTGGGGTGACCGTTTCGGTAGGAGTCAACGTGACAGTAGGTGTGTCAGTGGGCGTGGGAGTAACGGTAGCGGTGCTGGTGGCTGTAAATGTCACAGTTGGTGTTGGGGTCTCCGTGGCGAATAGACGAAATCGCTGGTTGATTTGACCCAAGCAACCAGAAGATGATCACAGCAACTCCGATGATAAGCAGCACAGCCGCGATGGCAATAATCGTTGGGGCCCTTTGGGCCTGCTGTTGGCGCTTGCGATAACTTTCGATGACCTCTTGGGCAGTTTCTTTATCACTCATAATTGTTCCCTTCAAGCCTCGACTGCATGAAAGCTTGATTTTGGTGATTTTACTCGATATTCGGGGATTTGGCGAATCGGTATATAATGCATGCAAGCTCCTGTCTTTGGCATCTCCGATGATCAGCACGAGTGATTAACTTGATTTTCGAGGGAATTCAGGCCGACGGAAGCGAAAATTCCGTAAGGAGGTTGGATGAGGATAGCTGTTTTCGGCGCTGGGGGGGTAGGTGGGTATTTCGGCGGGAGGCTGGCGCAGGCGGGAGAGCAAGTGGTGTTCATTGCCCGCGGCGATCACTTGAACGCCATCCAATCAAACGGATTGAAAGTCGATAGCATCGCTGGTGATTTTCACATTTCACCGGCAGAGGCCAGCGATGATCCCCAACGGGTAGGCATTGTAGATGCAATTTTGGTGGCAGTCAAGGCTTGGCTTGTACCGCAAGCAGCTTTGGCAATGCGCCCCTTGGTAGGGGCAGAGACCTTCGTCGTCCCCTTGGAGAATGGCGTCGAAGCCCCGGGACAGCTTTCTGAAGCATTGGGAGCAAAGCACGTGCTGGGCGGTCTGTGCCAAATATCATCCTTGATTGCCGCCCCTGGTCACATCCGCCACGTTGGTATCGACCCCTACGTCGCCTTCGGTGAGATGGACAGCAGTCACAGCCAGCGCGCCGATATGCTGTTGAAAAGTTTTCAGCGAGCGGGCGTCAAAGCGGCAATCCCTGACGATATCCAGGTGGCAATGTGGGACAAATTCCTGTTTATCGCGTCCGTGAGCGGTGTGGGTGCGGTGACGCGCTCCCCTATGGGCATTTATCGCAGTCAGCCGGAGACGCGCCAGATGCTTGTGGCGGCTATGCAAGAAATCTTAGAAGTTGCGCAGATGCGCGGTGTCAGGCTCCCGGAGGATATTGTCGAAAAACGCCTTGCGTTTATTGACAACACAGGTCCTTCCGTCATGGCTTCCATGCAGCGGGATATTTTAGAGGGACGTCCTTCGGAACTCGAGTCGCAGAACGGGGCGGTGGTGCGCATGGGAAAGGCATTGGGCGTTCCCACCCCCGTGCATGCCTATCTTTACACCAGCTTGTTACCCCAGGAGCGGCGTGCTCGCGGCGAGCTAACTTTTTAATCAAGGGAAATGGCGCACAATTGAGCAGCCATAAGGGGGTGTATCTGCGGGATCTGGGCTTTGACCATCCATGAGCGCCTGGACAGCCTGGCGAAGGTAATAGTGCGTAGCAGTACGTTTACGGAAAGTGATGTCGTCGTAAGAACCCCGGTAGCGTAACAATCCATCCGCGTCGATCAGGAAGAAATGCGGCGTGGTCACAGCAGAGTATAGGTCGGCAACATCTCCCTGTCCATCAACTAAAACCAGCGGGATGCCTCGAGTAGTAGATGCCTGTAATATCTGTTCTGGACTCTCATTGACGTTGCTCGCGATGGCAATCAAGGTTGCCCGCGAATTCCAACTATGCAGGTCAGCGATCAGTCCAGCGTCCACGCGGGCAGCGTGCGGGCACTCCGCAGACCAGAAGTTGAGCAGGGTCAAACGGCCCTGGTAATCACCCAAATTGTGAAAAGTACCCTTCAAATCGGGTAAGGAGAAGTCTGGAGCGGGTTGGTTCAATTCCAGCATTGTGTTCTAAAAGGATTGTACCACCAGCAGTATTGCCATCCCGGTCAGGATAGTGAGCAGTACATTTCCCGTGCGCCAGGCGACCACACCTGCGAGCAATCCAGCTAAAAGCCGAGGGTTGGTAGGGGACAGATCAAACCCGCCAGAGGAAATGAGTATCTCAGGGAAGATAATGGCGGAAAATACCGCGGGCGGGACAAAACGCAACCCGCGCTTCAGCCAGGCTGGCATAGGGATCTTTCCCCACAGCAATATAAACGACAGACGGATTGCATAGGTGAGCAATCCTCCAGCCAGCATGACCAGCCAGAGCGTCATTTCCTGGACTCCATCCAAAGTCCCAGCCCGATGCCTGTTACAGCAGCAATCAACAAACCCAATTTGTAGGGTAATCCATGTCCCAGCAGGGCGATCACACCCGCTGAAAGCGCAGCTACTACGCTTGGGCGATCCTTGATCGCCGGCATAACCAATGCCATGAAGGTCAGCGTAAGCGTGAATTCCAGAGACCAGCCAGTGGGCATCTGTGTCCCAATGAGGATTCCCGCTGCAGTGCTCGCCTGCCAGGTTGACCAGAGCGCCAGTCCGGCGCCAAGGAGATACCAGTGTCTGTTCGGAGATGGTCCTTCCCGCTGGTAATTGATGATCGAGACGGCATAGGCTTCATCTGTGAGCAGATACGCTAGCGCCCATTTCCAGACTCCTCTTAGCTTTTGGAGATGCGGCGCCATAGAGGCGCTGTAGAGGGCGTGGCGCAGGTTGACCACCGCGATGGTTAGGACAATTACAATGGCAGGTGTCCCATTCCCAACCAATTGGGCGGCGATGAACTGTGACGAGCCAGCGAAAACGATCGACGACATGGCTTGCGCCTGTCCAGGGGGAATGCCGGAAGACAGTGCCAGAACGCCATATATTAGCCCGAAAGGGATGACGCCCACCAGGATTGGTAACTCTGCCTGGATGCCTGAGAAGAATTCTTCCCGGGCAGATCTCATACTGCTTTTCGATTTTCTCGGCTGAACTGTGTCTCGTACAGCTGGGCGTATAACCCCCCTAATTCCAGAAGCTCGTTGTGGGTGCCACGCTCTACGATGCGACCCCGGTCGAGTACCAAGATCAGGTCGGCTGCCAGGATTGTACTGAGACGGTGAGCGATGACGATACTTGTCCGTCCCGCCATCACGCGCTTGAGCGCTTCCTGTATCAAGAGCTCGGATTCGCTGTCCAGGTGGCTGGTTGCCTCGTCCAGCACCAGGATGCGCGGGTCTTTGAGGATCACCCGCGCCAGGGCGATGCGCTGTTTCTCTCCACCGCTCAAGCGGTAGCCACGTTCGCCGACCACGGTATCGTAGCCATCCGGAAGCTCCATAATGAATTCGTGGATATTGGCAGCTCGTGCAGCCTCCTCAAGCTCTGTTTGGGAAGCATCCATACGGGCGTAGAGTAAATTGGTGCGGATGGTGTCGTGAAACAGATGGTTCTCTTGGGTGACCATGCCGATCTGTTCGGTGAGCGAATTGAGCGTAACCTGGCGTAAATCCTTGCCGTCCAGGAGGATACGCCCTAGATTTGGATCGTACAATCGTGGAATCAGGTAAGTCAGTGTGGTTTTCCCAGCACCACTCGGCCCGACAAGGGCGACCAGCTGCCCTGGGAGCACGCGGAAATCAACTTCCTCCAGTGCGGTGTCGCGAGCTTGAGAGCGCGGGGTGTCATCCTCATCCCCATTGCGTGGTGCTACCGTGTCTCGATCGCCGGAGAGCACAGTGGTGACCTGATCCATCTGACCAAATCGGCGAACTTGGCTCAGGGCAGCCTGCTCATCTAACTGATAACGAAAGCTCACATGTTCAAAGACCAAAGCGCCCGAGACACTCGTGAGATGGGTGGCTCCAGGTGCCTCCTGGATGTCCATGGGTAGATCGATAACCTCAAAAACGCGCTCGAAACTCACGATAGAAGTAGCAAATTCCACGGGTGCATTGGCCAGACCTTGCAGTGCACTATACAGACTGGTCAGGTATGCGCCGAAAGCCACAATCGTGCCGATGGTAAAGCTGCCCTGGATGACCAGATAGCCACCCAGACCGTACACCATGGCGGTTCCCATTGCTGAGATCAGGCCGACAATTACGAAAAAAGATGCCCCAAGCACAGCCCGGCGGATGCCGATATCGCGTACGCGAGCCGCGCGCTGATCAAAGCGAGAAACCTCCACCGGTGCGCGGCCAAAAAGCTTGACCAGCAATGCTCCCCCAATGTTAAGGGTCTCGTTCATCATGGCATTCATCTGGGCGTTCATATCCATGGCTTCACGGGCGATGTCGCGCAGGCGAACACCCAGCCTACGGGCAGCTATGATAAAGAGTGGCAGGATTGCTATGCTGACAAGAGTAAGCCGCCACTCCAGAGCCAGCATCACCGAGATCACCGCGGCTGCCTGTACCAGGTTGGTGATCGCGCCGACAATGGTATTACTGATAGCGTTTTGCGCGCCGACGACATCGTTGTTCAAGCGGCTCATCAGCTCGCCAACTTTGGTGTTGGTGAAAAACCGCAGCGACATTCGTTGCAAGTGAGCATAAAGCGCCACGCGCAAATCGTAGATGACCCCCTCGCCAATGAACACATTGAGCCGGCGCTGGATGACATTCAAACCGCCGCCCGTCGCCGGTATGATGAGCAAAGCTGCTGCCAATATTACCAGCAGGTTTAAATCTCTGGTGGGAAGGGCGCGGTCAATTAGAGTACGAAGGATTAATGGTGTGAGCAGGGTAAGGCCGGTGTTTACCAGGATGAGCGCCAGCATGCTAATTATTTGCACGCGATATGGGCGTGAATAAAGCAGCACACGCTTCAGCAGTTTCCAGGTAACCCTCGGTTTTTCACCCGTTGAGCTGATGTAACTCCACCAACCAGAGCCATGAAATGACATCGCACCTCCAAAGTATGACCTCCCAAATTTACTCTGAATCGACTAATTGGGCAATAGGGAGAACTGCTGGGATTGGACTAGCCTTATTTCCAGGCTCTTACCACTCTACCAGCTCGCTTCAGAATGGGGATGATGAGAGCTGAACACAGATGTATTTCCACCATTATCTTTAGCCTGGTACATGGCGCTATCTGCTTTGATCAGTAATGCTTCGGTGTTATCGCCATCCTGTGGGAAAAGGCTGATACCGATACTGGCGGTGAGAATGATCGGATTCCCATCAAGCGAAAACGGATTTGCCAGTGAGACCAGTATTTTGTGGGAGATTCGCGTGACGTCTTGAATGTCTTTGATATCCTCGATCAAGTAGGCGAATTCGTCGCCGCCCAAGCGTGCAAGAGTATCGCTCTTGCGCACACAACTGTACAGCCGTTGCGAAACTTCCTTCAGGAGAGCATCGCCCTTCATATGGCCAAAGGTATCGTTAACATTCTTGAAACCATCCAGGTCAAGAAAGAGAATCGCAAGTGATTGTCCACTCCGTTGAGCCTTAGCCAGAGCCTGCTTCAGGCGGTCTGTGAATAAAAAGCGGTTGGGGAGCTCGGTGAGCAGGTCATGCGTCGCCAGATACTGCAGCCTCTCCTCTGAGCGCTTACGGGTTGTAATATCCTGGTATATACCGAGGATACCCACCTGTTTTTTGTCAACGATTACCGGTACACCGTGAATCTCTACATCGATGAGGCTGCCATCTTTCCTGCGCCTCACCCCGCTACCAGATATTCGCTCTCCTGCTAGGGTCCGCTGTGTATAGCTCTGCGCTTCACCCACATTCTCAGGGATCGCGACCAGGTTATCCAAGGGTTGGTTTACAGCATCGGCAAGCGTGTATCCAAAAAGAATTTCAAAAGCCTCGTTGATCGCAACCACGCGATGTTGCATGTCCAAGGCGACAATCGCCAGAGGGCTGGTGCGCATCAGAGCTTCGAAGTATTCCTTCTGTTCCAAGAGTGTTGCAGTGCGCTCATGCACCAGGCGTTCGAGCCCGGTTTTCTGTTCTTCAAGCTCTCGGTGCTTTTCTGCCAGTTCCTGCTGGTGACGGCTATGCCGCTGGCGATAAGTATGCAATAGCCAAGTTGTATACCCAATAATGACGCTGATGAGCGCCATATTTAATAGCTGGAAGATCAGGTTGCGCTCGGGTGTGAGAGGATTGGAGAGAGTGAGAGAGACGCCAGTCCGTCCAATAAAGAAAAGAGAAAACAAAGAGAGAGCTCCCAGTGCAATCAGGGACAGGCCGTATACACGTCCTAATATCAGTCCAGCTGCCACGGCGATTAGCATGATGGTTACGATGAATGGGCTATACATGCTGCCTTGTACAAAGATCGCCAGATAAGTAAGTGCTAGCCAATCCATCAGCGAAAAGCAGAATGTAGCCAGTTTGATTTTCCCGCTCTGGAGAAGGAAGTACGCAGCCAGGATAGCGATTGACCAAAAAATGAGAACCAGCCGGTCACGCGATGTGTAAGGATCGTTTGTTAGAACGTAACAGGTCGCAGCCAGGCAGACACCCAGATTGAAGATTAGCACCCAGCGCAGCGCCCGGATGCGTTGGGTCAACAAGCTCTCGTCCAGGAGTGGAGATTCGAAAAAATCTGAGAGAATGCTGTACATGCTTATCGACCCAGATATGGAAAATAGAACCACGACTGGCTTGGCGTGTTAGGCGCTCCGCTTCGCAGGTAATCTCCGCGCCCGGTAGCCCATAAAACCCGCGCCTCAGAACTTCCTGGGAGATCGTAAGCAACCAGACCGCTGTGGGCAGTATTCAATACGAGCTCGAAGTCGGGATCTGAGTCGATGTTATCGAGGGTGGGTGCTGCCAGCGCGCCGTTCCAATTCGGGCTTCCAACAGCTGCGGGTAAGTCTAATTCGTGAACAACGTTCCCCAGATAATCCAAGATGTGCAGTTTCCCCGTGAGCGCAGAGTTCTTCTCCACCCAGGATGCAAAGATCACCTCAGCGTATCCGTCTCGATTCAGGTCAGCAATTACCGGTTCTGTTGCAAAGCGCATCTTGCCTTCGATGGGAGAGTACACCGAGTAAGGCCAATTGCCATGTTCACTTTTATCCAGCCAATACGCATGCATACGACCATCATAGGACGGGAAAAGGATTTCTTTGTAACCATCGTTGTCCAGGTCAGCAGCCACTGGGTTTGGCTGGCTACTCTCGATGATGTGCCAATCTTCGCTCAAGGGTGCTGAGCTACCATCCGGCGTGGGTAGCACAGTCCAATCAAAGCCGTTGCCATTCCAACGCGTTCGGTCAGCGTTGAGCAGATATACCATTTCATACAGCGATCGATAATTGCCCTGGCAATTATAAACATTCCCAACCACGACAGCCTCACGCAAACCATCATTATTGACATCCACGATGATAGGCGCCGACGCTGCAAAATTTGGGCGGTGCTCTGAACCGCATATCGCGTAACCACGCAGGTCAACAGAATGGTCGACGTGCACGCCTACCTGGCTCCAAAATTTATTGGCTCCGTAGATTGGGTTGGCAGGAATTTGCGCGCCGTTATCCTGGTAGGCGGTCAGGTAGTGGGTGTCATTTGGCCCAATGATTTCAGCGCGGCCATCCTGGTCGAAATCCCCCGCCGCGACGTTTTCGTTGTAACAGCCACTGGCATAGCCAGGACTTGAATCTGGCAGCTTGGGCCAGCCTGCGCGCACCGACCCGTTGTGTTCATATACAAACCACTGGTTTTCGCTGCGTGTTGAGGCGACGATGATTTCCAGATCACCGTCTCGCTCTAAGTCAGCGACTGCCAGGGTGCGCAACTCATTTCCAGGTGTGGGCTGGCGCGACCAGACCGGGTTGCCATTATGGTCAAAGACGTGAACGTATCCACCACCATGAGCGGTGATGATCTCAAGGTCACCGTCCCGCTCCAGATCAGCGACCACCAGGCTGGGCCATTGCCGGTCACCGGTGGGGTCGATTTGCTTCTCTTCCACGCCAGTTGCACCGTCGAGAATGAAAATCGAATACGCTGCGCCAATGACTTCCGGGGCGCCATCTCCATCAAGATCAGCCACTGCAGGAGACGAATACCAACCGGTCTCACACCAGCCATCGCATCCCCCTTGTGACCACTTGAGCACAGGTGCCTGAATTGATTGGGGTTGGGCAGGGAATAAGCGCGGCAAGGCTGGCGCAGCCAGCGTGCTGAGCGCTAATGGTGCTATGGCGAACAGGCGCATCAGTCTAAGTCTGGGCAAATTCCCCTCCAACCTGGTGCTGAAACGATTTTAGCACTTAGTTAGGCTGATCGCTTCTGCCTAATAAATCTGTAACCCTATGGCAGATTTCCTGAGCGACCATCAGGCGTGTTCAATGGTGGGATTGGATTGTACTATTTTTGGGTACAATTAAGGTGAACTGGTGATTAAGGAGGTCAACAACGGTGAAGCACGCGTTGGATACTGCGACGCTGTATTGAAGGAGAGCGAACTCATGCAAAACAGGAAAGGCAGCATCGCCGCTGCAGTGCTGTTAATCGTTCTAGGGGTCTGGTTTCTTTTGGTGCAAATTTTCCCAAATCTACAAAATTTTACCTTCGGCAGACTCACTTGGCCAATTGCCGTCATCGGCGCTGGTGCGTTGATTGGGCTGATCGGTCTGCTCACCTGGGTGCCAGGATTGCTCGTCCCCGCCTGCATCGTGGGCGGCATTGGGGGCTTGTTGTACTGGCAAAATACGACCGGGAATTGGCAGTCCTGGGCTTACGCGTGGACGTTAATTCCAGGCTTTGTTGGTGTCGGCATTATCGCGTCCGGTTTACTCAGTGGGGACCGTAAAGCAATGATTGGCGGTGGGTGGACGATCGTCAACAGCCTGGTGTTGCTGGCGATATTCGGCACATTCTTCGGTGGAATCACACTGTGGAGATATTGGCCGATCCTGCTAATCTTGCTGGGAGTCTTGCTGATGGTCCAGGCGCTATTCAAGCGAGGGTAAGCTTCGGATTTGGCATTATGCAAAGAGTGGCTCGGTTCTGGTTTCATCCTAAACTCGGTGACCTGCTCCCGGGCTCAAAGATGGATTGCTAGGGTAACCATCTCTGCGCAGGCAGACCAATCGATTAAGCATTTAATCGAATCTTTGGGAGTGCCCCACACTGAGATCGGCTCGATCTTTGTAAACAATGAACCGGTTGAATATAGCTATCTCGTGCAACCCGGAGACGATGTCGCCATTTACCCGGAAACCAGCGAGAGAGGAGAAGGTACAGTTGAGGAAAAGCCACGCTTTATCCTGGATAACCACCTAGGGCGCCTTGCAGCCTACCTGCGTATCCTGGGTTTCGATGCCCTCTACAGAAACGACTTCCAAGATGATGAGCTCGCTTTGCGCAGCGAACAGGAAGGGCGGATTTTGCTCACTCGGGATAAACGCCTACTCATGCGAAATCAGGTCACTCGCGGTTACTGGCTGCGCAGTAAAGACCCCCGCCAGCAGCTCCAAGAGGTAGTCGAACGTTATCGATTGGCAGGCAGCGCCCGTCCTTTTCAACGTTGTGTGCGCTGCAACGAGAAGCTGGTCCCTGCCCGTAAGCAAGACATCCTCCACCGCCTGGAACCACTCACACGCAAATATTTCGACGAGTTTCATATATGTCCTGCTTGCCAGCAGGTGTATTGGAAAGGCTCGCATTACGAACGCATGAGCCAGCTGATTGACCAGGTGTTAAGAAAGCCGTAAGGATTTGAATGACAATGAATCAGCAAGATTGGGTATGATAGTACCTATGGGTAATTCGTTAATTCTTGTGGTTGAAGACGAGCCAAGCATCGCAGAGGTTGTGAGTCTCTATCTACGGCGTGCAGGCTACCAGGTCAAGCTGGCTACTGACGGGGATGCTGCTTTGGACGCTCTGGACAATAAGCTGCCAGACCTGATCGTGCTGGATGTGATGCTTCCCGGATTGGATGGCTTCGAGATCGCCCGGCTGGTCCGGGAGCGAGGTGATACACCGATAATCATGCTTACTGCCCGGCGCGCGGAGGCAGACCGTATCGAGGGGTTTGAGATGGGCGCTGATGATTACGTGGTAAAGCCGTTCAGCCCGCAAGAGCTTGTCAGCCGTGTGCGCGCTGTTTTACGCCGAAGCTCGGGAACCAAGCAAGAGAGCAAAGAACAACCGTTGGTCTTTGACGAGCTGGTGATCGATCCGCAAACCCGGCTGGTCACTGTGGGCGGAGAGGAAGCCCTGCTCACTGTAAAAGAATTCGATATGCTTTGGATACTGGCGCTCCACCCGCGGCAAGTATTCACCCGCCGCCAATTGCTCGAGCGTGTGTGGGGACTCTCGGATTACATCGACCCGGGAACTGTCACGGTTCACGTGCGCCGCTTGCGCGAGAAAATTGAAGCCGACCCCTCTAACCCGGTTCACATCATCACCATGTGGGGGGTGGGATATAAGTTTGAGCCATAAATAGCATGAAGACAAATACTATTCCTCGGATTAACCTTCCTGTTCGTTTCATTATCGGTGTGGGGTGGATTGTCGCCCTCTCTTTGGCGATCTTCTATTTGATGATGCAGCCCCCGATGAATGAGATCGGCTTGATGGCGCTCTTCCTATCCATCACTGCACTAATTTCGGTCTTGGCAGGCTATGGCACCTACCGTTTGGGATGGATGGATCGCAGCCCCACCATCCGCTGGACCCTTTTGGGAGGTTATGCGCTGTCGTCGCTGCTGACCTTTGTCAACGTGTGGCTGACGGCGCGTTTGATGTTCGCCAGCCAGCATGACCTGCTGCTAGCTACCGTGCTGCTGGTGTTCGCGGGGGGGATCGCTATGGTCCTGGGGTATTTCCTGTCAACCACCCTGACCGATCGCATCCGCCTGCTCGATCGCGCTGCGATTAAGATCGCGGCAGGGGAGCTAGACGTCCGCCTGCCATTAAGTGGCAGGGATGAGTTGGCGACTCTGGCGAGTACTTTTAATCAGATGGCAGCGAAGCTCCATGCAGCTCAAGAGAGACAGCAGGAGTTGGAAAGAACGCGCCGTGACCTGATTGCCTGGGTCGGACATGACTTGCAGACTCCCCTGGCTTCGATCCGAGCTGTTGTCGAGGCATTGGCTGATGGCATCGTGGATGATCCTCAGACAGCCCAGCGTTACCTGCGCTCTGCTCAGAAGGATATCCAATCCCTGTCCACCCTGATTGACGATCTCTTCCAAATGGCGCAACTCGACGCGGGTGGGATTCCCCTTGAGTGCGCCGGGAACAGCCTGGCTGATCTGATCTCCGATACACTGGAAAGTTTTTCTGAGCTGGCAGCCCGCCAGACTGTAGACTTGAAAGGCAGGGTTGAGCAAGGTGTCGATCCCGTCTACATGGACGCGCCGCGGATTGGCCGGGTGTTAACAAACCTGGTGAGCAACGCCCTGCGACACACGCCAGAACACGGCAGCGTTGAAGTGATCGCAATGCGGGAGAAAAACCGTGTGCGTGTCGAGGTTATAGATACAGGGGAAGGGATCCGGGTGGAGGATTTGCCGAATGTTTTCGAGAGTTTCTATAGGGGTGAAAAATCACGCAGCCGCTCCACCGGAGGCGCAGGTTTGGGATTAGCCATTGCCAAGGGTCTCGTGGAAGCCCATGGAGGGGAGATCGGTGTTGAGAGCAATCTACACGGGACAAAATTCTTCTTTACGATCCCTTGAGGAGACCGTATATGGGCAAACAAAGAGGCGCGAGGGGAGCTGAAGGAGTTGCATCGATGACGATGTCGTATCTGCTCCCCGCGCTTTCTACCATTTTCCCTCCCGACCGCATTCTCACCGGAGCGGCGCAGCTCGCTGCCTATGAATCAGATGCACTTACGGCATTGCGTGCTCGTCCGGGAGCAGTCATTATTGCAGAGACGCAAGAAGAAGTTATTCAGGCAGTGCGTCTGTGCCATCGCTTCAATGTCCCTTTCGTCGCCCGAGGCAGCGGCACCAGCCTTTCGGGTGGATCCACACCTGTACCCGATGGAGTCGTGATCGCCCTGAATCGACTGAACCGTATCCTGCGTCTAGACCCCGAGGAGCGCCTGGCTGTCGTGGAGCCAGGAGTGATCAACCTGGAGGTCAGCCGCCGCGCAGCCCAATATGGACTGTACTACGCGCCCGACCCGTCTAGCCAACCGGTGTGCACGATTGGTGGGAATATCGCCTTCAATGCTGGGGGCGCCCACTGCCTGAAGTACGGCATGACCAGCAACCACGTCCTCGGCCTGAAAGCCGTGCTGGCAGATGGCGAGGTCGTGCACCTTGGTGGCGAAAGCCTGGAGAGCACGGGCCCTGACCTGACAGGTCTGTTCGTAGGCTCGGAGGGTGTGTTCGGAATCGCCCTGGAAGCTACATTACGCCTGCTTCCCAAACCTGAGACTTACCGCACAATCCTGGCGGCATATGCTTCTCTTCAGAGTGCAGGCGCAAGCCGTCGCACAGATTGTCGCATCTGGCATGCTGCCAGGAGCAATCGAGATCATGGATAACCTTGCCATCCAGGCAGCCGAGGCCGCAGTTTCGGCTGGATATCCCACCGACGCCCAAGGGCTTCTCGTGGTCGAGTTGGATGGAGAGGCTGCTTCCGTTGAGTTCGACTATCTCACCCTGATGCAGATCATCCAGGCTTCAGGCGCCTATGAAGTCCGCGAAGCCCGAGATGAGGCTGAGCGCCAACGTATCTGGAAGGGGCGCAAGAGTGCATTTTCAGCGGTCGGTCGTCTCAGCCCTGATTTCCTGGTGCAGGATGGGGTGGTACCTCGAGGTCGCCTGGGTGACGCCCTGGCGGAAATCCAGCGACTCAGTGCTAAGTACAATCTGCGCGTGGCGAATGTATTTCACGCCGGTGATGGCAACTTGCACCCGCTAATCTTGTATGATGGGCGCGAACCGGGAGCTTTTACACGCGCCGAGCAGCTTGCTGGTGAGGTTCTGCACATGTGCGTACGGTTTGGCGGCTCGATTACAGGCGAGCATGGCATCGGCCTGGAGAAACGCCAGTACCTTCCTGTGATGTTCGGCGAGGCAGATGTGGATGCCATGCTCGCTATCCGCATGCAGATGGATCCATTTCAGATCGCCAACCGCGGGAAAATGTTCCCCTCCTAAGAAGAGCTATTGCGGTTAGCCAGATTCCAGAGATAATCAAACACCCGATGATCAGCCAGAGTCGCCCTCTCACAGTATCTAAAATACAGGAATGCATCCGTGACCAAGCGCGGGTTGGAGCGCGCGGCGGCGGGACCAAAACCGCCCTGCAGCCTGTTGAGGGGGTGACCGTACTGGAGATGACCGATTTGCGAGGCATACTCGACTACCAGCCGGAAGAATTCACCATTACAGCCTGGGCTGGCAGCCGCCTGATGGACGTTCAACAGGAGTTGGCGAAGAAAGGCCAATTCCTGCCTTTTGATCCTGTATTGGTCGAGAAGGGTGGCACCCTGGGTGGGGCGGTTGCATCTGGGCTGAGCGGGCCAGGGCGGTATCGCTTTGGGGGTGTGCGTGATTTTTTGCTTGGGGTGAAGTTCGTGGACGGCAGCGGGAACCTCGTCAACAGCGGCGGAAAGGTGGTTAAAAATGCGGCCGGTTTTGACTTGGCTAAGTTTATGGTGGGCAGTCTGGGGAAATACGGCTTGCTGGTAGAGCTGTCTTTTAAGGTTTTCCCGCTTCCAGCGGATTTCATAACCCTGCAGGCTACATATGACAATTTGAGCCTTGCCCTGCAAGCTCTATCTCGGCTGGCTGCTGCCCCGCTGGAGCTCCTCGCTTTAGACCTCGAAGTGCACGAGCCTGGATGCAGCTTGCTTGTTCGCCTGGGTGGCAATACGCTGAGCCTAGCTCAACGTATTGAGACGCTGAGCGAGTTCATGCGTTGCGGCGATGGCAAAGCTATGAGATGCGAAATCGTGGAGGGAACGCGAGAAAAGGGACTCTGGCAGAGAGCCAGGGAGTTTATGTGGGTGAAGTCTGGCCACAGCCTGGTCAAGGTTCCTGTGACTCCACGGAAAGTGCTGCCCCTGGACGAGCGTCTTGCGCAAAATGGAGCCCAGCGTCGCTATAGCGTTGGTGCAAACCTGGCGTGGATTGCCTGGCCCGGCGATCTCTCCGGTCTGGACGAGGTGTTAATCAGCCAGGGGTTGGCTGGGCTGGTCGTACTGGGGACCCCGGGGCAGCCTCTGATTGGGGCTGGCACAGGCATGGTGTTTGCCGACCGGGTGAAAAGGGCATTGGACCCTATGGGTAAATTCTGATATGCAGCACACCATTCCGGTTGATTCGTTAGGGGTATTTGGTGAGCGCATGGCTGGCGCTGTGGAAAAGTGTGTGCATTGTGGCTTCTGCTTGCCAGCTTGCCCAACATACAATGAATTGGGCGCGGAGATGGATTCGCCGCGCGGCCGTATTGTAATCATGAAATCTGTATTAGAAGGGCAAGTGGAGCTCGAGCAGGCTCTTCCTTACATAGACCGCTGCCTGGGTTGCCTGGGTTGTGTGAGTGCGTGCCCGTCGGGCGTGCCATACGGTGAGCTGATCACACCATTCCGTTATTATGCCCAGGAACGCCGCAGCAAACCCCTCGCGCAGCGCCTCGCGAGACGCCTGGCTTTTGAAACGCTTCCCCATCCGGAGCGCATGCACATGGTGGCACTCTCGGGGCGGGCAGCGAAACCGTTGCAAGCCTTCCTCCCAGGCGAGATGCGCGCCATGCTTGAGCTGCTGCCAAAATCCATGCCCTCCAGCCAGCCGCTGCCCGGATTGGTGCCTGCTCAGGGGCGCAGGCGCGCCAGGGTAGCTCTGGTAACAGGCTGTGCGCAGCAGGCGCTAGCCCCGGAGATCAACTGGGCGAGCTTGAGGGTGCTTTCGCGGAATGGCGTGGAGGTGGTCATCCCTCCTAACCAGGGATGTTGCGGATCGCTTGCTTTGCACGCTGGAGAACTGCCCCTTGCGCGCTCTCAAGCGACGCACCTCTTGCAGATTTTCCCATCTGATATCGATGCTGTCATCACGAACGCGGCTGGTTGTGGCTCGGGCATAAAGGAATATCCATGGTTGTACGAGAACTCGAATGAGCACGCCTTATCTGAGGGTGGTTGGCAGGCACTTGCTGAGACATTTACTCATCTGGCGCAAGATATCAGCGCCTTCCTGGACAATCTTGGCATCGATGAACCTCCCTCGCTAACTGAGCCAATCCGGCTGGCTTATCACGATGCCTGTCACCTGGCTCATGCGCAAGGTGTCGTGGGCGCCCCGCGACGGCTTCTATCACAGATCTCCAACTTGACCCTGGTCCCTTTGGCTGAGTCTGACCTGTGCTGCGGATCGGCAGGGTTGTATAATATCGAACAGCCCGATGTAGCCCGGCGCCTGGGTGGTCGTAAAACCCAACGCATTCTCGAAAGCGGTGCGCAGGCGGTGGCTACGGGGAATATTGGATGCATAGTGCAAATACGGACGCACTTGCATCAGCAAGGTGAAGCAATTCCGGTCTTGCATACTGTGGAAGTGCTCGACCGTGCATATCGAGGTTGGAGCTAGATCGATGACGCGCTACTTTACTATTGAAGAAGCCAATGAAACTCTGGTCACCTTGAGGCCAGTTGTTGAGAAAATATTAGAGCTTCGCCAATCCATCCTGGAGCGGCAGCCAGAGATCTGGCCGGCTTTGCAAAAAGCTGTGGGGAATGGCGGAAGCCAGGCTGCCAGCCAGGCGGCGATGGAGTTTGCCATCCTGGACGCCATGATCCGGCAAATCCAGGCTGAAGGCGTTTTGCTCAAAGATCTAAACCAGGGGCTGCTGGATTTCCCTGCTCTTCGCGACGGGCGAGAAGTATATCTATGCTGGCAATTCAACGAAGACAGCGTGCAATTCTGGCATGATATGGATGCTGGCTTCGCTGGACGGCAAGCGCTCTGACAGCCCAGGGTTCTCGCATCACTGATCGACCTGGTCCATTGCGCGAAATAGACGCCTCCTTAAGGATTTGCTTCAGGCTCAGGTCTCCGGGTCTGATGTGAAAGGTTTTTTCTCAATCCCCTCATAGGTGGATTCCTGCATCTCGCTTGTGCTGGATCGCCTAAGGATTTTTAACCAACACCAGATCTAAAGTTGCACTGCTGGTCCCCTGTGCGGGGTAATGCTGGGTGACCAGCGTCTCAAAGCCCGAAGCGCTGATCTTGATGTGAATGTGCGGGGGGCGATTTGCGTATGGTGATGGCGCATGGCTCTCAAAGCGATAGGCGCCATTACCATTCGCCAACAGCGTGGCACGATACTCATCGCTGTAGGATCCATCTGGCCCTGCCATCCAGAATTCAATTTGCGCTGCGGCGATAGGGATACAACCATCCGCCGAGCGCACCACCCCCTGGAGTGTGTACCCCTCGCCGACACGATCGCGCAGAGGCGCGCCAGGCTCGTAGAACGGTCCCTCAGCGTCAGGTTCGGTAGGAAGGCAGGTTTGAGATGCGGGTGCGGAGTCATTAGAGGCGGGTAGGGTCTCAAGTAATTGAGCAGTATCGATTGGGCTGCTTCCGGATATGGGTAGATTGCCTAACTCTTGTGTAACAGATGGTGGAGATTGCGTCGCCGGTTCACAGGCAGTCAGGGATGCCAGTCCGATGAGCAGCATGCAGGTAATTTGAAAACTAGCTTTCATAGGTCGATTTCATTTGATCTGGGTTACGAAATAGGAGGGGTTAATTCGCCCGATTCTAAACCTTATTTAGATCATTATAGTCGTAATACCAGATGAATTTGATGAGACCTGGAGAAGAATAGACCCGATCTTGGGTGGGTTTATAATGGGGGGTATGCCCGACACCAGGCTCAACATTGC
Organism: uncultured Chloroflexia bacterium; assembly: GCA_963714425.1. Classification (GTDB taxonomy): domain Bacteria; phylum Chloroflexota; class Anaerolineae; order Anaerolineales; family UBA4823; genus DATCYX01. The sequence goes on along the minus strand of CAVQOI010000004.1, from coordinate 577,546 downwards.
CTCACCAGGATTGTCTGGTTCCGACCCCATCCCACCTATGCAACCGAGATCACGACCAAGCGCGCGGGGGACTTTTGCAGCGTTAAGGCATCCAAACTACCGCCTGTGGTTTGTCGGTCAACTGGTCTCGTTAATGGGAACATGGGTGCAAGCCACCGCCCAGGGCTACCTGCTCTTCGAGCTGACCAGATCCTCAGCTTATCTAGGCTACGTTGGGTTCGCTGCCGGCATCCCGTCCTGGATGTTCACTCTTTATGGTGGCGTGATAGCAGACCGCATGTCCAGGCGTAATTTGCTGGTTATCACACAGGTTGCAATGATGATCCTGGCGTTTGTGCTTGCTGGTCTTACTTATGCCCGCTTAGTAGAGCCGTGGCATATCCTGGCGCTGGCTTTCCTGCTCGGGATAGCCAATTCTTTTGACGCGCCTGCCAGGCAGGCGTTTGTTCTGGAGTTGGTCCCGCGAGAAGACATGACCAATGCCATCGCTCTGAACTCAAGCATGTTCAACGCAGCCACCGCCATCGGCCCGGCTGCCGGCGGTCTTCTTTATGCTGCTCTGGGTCCTACGTTGTGTTTCCTCGTCAATGGCGTGACGTTCCTGGCAGTCATCGCTGCTCTGTTGTTGATGCGCATCAAGTCCATTCACAAGCCCGCCTCAGCAAGCACAGCGCGCGAGGACGTGGTGGAGGGTTTCAGTTACGTGCGCAAGAATCTGATCCCGCGCACGATTATTACCAGCCTGGCGGTTACAAGCCTTTTTGGGATTAGTTTTGTTGCCCTGATGCCCGCCTGGGCAGTGAATATCTTGGGAGGGAACGCAGCTACGAATGGGTTCTTGCAGTCGGCGCGTGGTTTGGGTGCCTTGGCAGGCGCACTGATGATCGCTGCTTTTGGTAGCTATGTTTTGCGCGGCAGGCTGGTCACCCTGGGCAGCTTCGTCATGCCCGTCTTTCTGCTTGTTTTTTCCGCAATGCGCTGGCTTCCACTCTCCTTGTTAAGCCTGGTCGGGATCGGTTGGGGGTTTATGGTTTTTGCGAATTCCTCCAACGCGCTTCTGCAAAACCAAGTTCCCGATGCATTGCGCGGGCGGGTAATGAGTATCTTTGTGCTGGCGTTCTTTGGCTTGATGCCGATTGGTTCGCTGTTAGCAGGTGTCGCCGCAGCACGTTTTGGCGAGCCACTTGCGGTTGCTGTTGGCGCAGCTGCGCTTCTTCTTTACGCTGTGTTGGTATGGGTTCGTATCCCCGAGTTGCGCAAGGCTGGGTAACGGCGTTCAATTACCTTGTTCGACCGCGGCCTTAATATCCTTCAGATCTTGCTCCAGCGCAGTTTTGGTCGCATTGTTAACAAACCTGCCCATGATGGCAGACATCACCTTGGCGCTGAACGTTTGCGGGAGGACGTCGAATTCCATGGTCAGTTGAGTCTGGTGACCATCTCCTGAGAGGGCGAGACGGGAGATGTAAACCGCGCCATGACTTTCTGCACGAGTTTTGTAATACTCATACTCCTGAGCATCTGTGATCCACATAACTTCGGTGGCTTGCTTGCCATATAAGGTTCGGGTCTCTCTCCATTTTAGCCCAACCAGACCGGTTGCTGGTTTGTCTAATACTTCGATCTTTTCGATCCCTGTGATCGTACGGGACGAATTTTCAATTTCAGTGATGACGCGCCATACTTCTTCTTTGGATCCATTAATTGTCACGCTGGCTTCAATAGCCATAATCTTTTTTCCTTTGGGTTGCCTAAATGTACTGTGGATTGATGCTAGACCTGGCAGATAAATGGTCGTAGATATTGTCCTGTGAAAGAGGAGTCTAGTGCGCATACCTGCTCAGGTGTGCCTTCGGCAATAACCAGCCCGCCTCGGTCGCCGCCTTCCGGTCCTAAATCGATCAGGTAGTCGGCAACTTTGATGATATCGAGATTGTGTTCGATGATCAGCACACTGTTGCCTGCATCTACCAGGCGCTGCAGCACTTCAATCAGTTTGTGCACGTCGGCAGCGTGCAAGCCAACAGAGGGCTCGTCGAGCACATAAAGCGTGCGTCCGGTTGAGCGGCGCGATAGTTCGCGGGAAAGCTTTACTCTTTGCGCCTCACCACCAGAGAGGGTTGGCGCGGGCTGCCCGATGCGGATGTATCCCAAGCCAACATCTTGCAGTGTCTGCAGCTTGTTCACCATGGATGGGAAAGCATCGAAGATTTCAAGGGCACGGTCGACGGTCATATCCAGGACGTCGGCGATATTGAATTCCTTGAATTGTACCTGCAGGGTCTCGCGGTTGAAGCGGGCTCCGTGACAGACATCGCAAGGTACGTAAACGTCGGGGAGGAACTGCATCTCAATGCGCAATTGTCCCTGTCCCTGGCAGGCCTCACAGCGCCCGCCGTGAACGTTGAAGGAGAAACGTCCTGGCTTGTAGCCGCGTATCTTGCTCTCAGGCAGCTCGGCGAATAATGCGCGGATGTTATCGAACAGCCCGGTGTATGTACCCGGATTGGAACGCGGTGTGCGCCCAATGGGAGACTGGTCGATATTGATGATCTTATCGATGTGCTCCATCCCATCGATGCGGTCATGGTCCCCTGGGAGGGCGCGGGAGCCATGTAGATGCCGCGCAAGCGCTTTGTACAAGATCTCCACCATCAGTGTGGACTTACCCGATCCTGAAACCCCAGTGATGCACACCAGCCGGCCTAATGGGATGCGCACATCGATATTTTTCAGGTTATTCTCGCGCGCCCCGATCACAACCATGCTGTTCCCGTTGCCATTGCGGCGCTTCTCGGGTATCGGTACGCGCAACCGCCTGGAGAGATAAGCCCCGGTGAGTGAGTCCGGGTTGGCAAGAATAGCCTCTACAGACCCTTCACATACGACATTGCCTCCAAGTTCGCCAGCGCCAGGACCCAGATCCAGAACCCAGTCGGCGGTGCGGATCGTCTCTTCGTCGTGTTCAACGATCAAGACGGTGTTGCCCAGATCGCGTAGGTTTTTCAACGTGCCGAGCAGGCGAGCGTTGTCACGGGGGTGCAAACCGATGGAGGGCTCGTCCAGGACATACAGAACTCCCATCAGACGCGAGCCGATCTGGGTTGCCAGGCGGATGCGCTGCGCCTCTCCACCAGAGAGCGATGCTGCTGATCGCTGCAGGGTTAGATAGTCGAGCCCGACGTTAACCAGGAACCCCAGCCGCGATTCAATCTCTTTCAGAATACTCTCAGCGATGATCTGCTGGCGGGGATTGAGCGGAGTGTCTGCAGAATGCAGGCGCTGCACCCATTCCAGAGTTCGCAACACTGGCCAGCGCGTTACCTCGATGATGTTCCTGGAATCCAGTGTCACCGCCAGAGCTTCCTTGCGTAATCGAGCACCGTTGCAAGTAGGACAGGTGCGCTCGCTCATAAACTCGCTGATCCGATCGCGCATGCTGTCCGAGTTGGTCTCATTGTAGCGCCGCTCTAGATTTCCGATAACTCCCTCAAAAGGCGTGTTGAAGGTTGCACGCCGTCCATCGCGATTGTGGTAGTGAACGGTAACTTCTTTTCCACGCGAGCCATACAGTACGATATCCAACTTCTCTTGTGGGATGGTTTTCACTGGCGTGTCTAAGTCGATGTGATAGTGGCGCGCAGCAGCTTCCAGAGTTTGCCAGTAATAGCCCCCTTCCTCACGAGGCCCGCCCCACTCAGTAACGGCGACAGCGCCCTCGTTCAAAGACAAATGGGCATCGGGGATGAGTAAATCTGGGTCGATCTCCAACTTACCTCCAAGACCCTGGCAGTCGGGGCAAGCGCCGTGTGGTGTGTTGAAGGAGAAGGTGCGCGGCTCAATCTCGGGGAGCACAGAGCCATGTTCAGGACAGGCCAGGTGTTCTGAGAATTGCAGGTCGCGCTCTTCCGAAAGCAATTCAGGGACAGCTTCATCCTCGATATCGTCCGGAGAGGTTCGTACAGCCACGGGTGTTGTCATCTGTACGGTCAGGTAACCATCCCCAAATTTGAGGGCAGTCTCCACCGAGTTGGTTAATCGGCTGCGAAATGCCTTGGTTTCCTCCTCCGATTCCGGATGGCCGATAACCAGACGGTCGACAACTGCTTCAATGGTGTGGATCTTATAACGATCCATCTGGATGTCCGCTTCCAATTCTTGCACCTGCCCATCGACGCGGGCGCGTACAAAGCCGGATTTGCGGATCTCTTCCAGTACAGCTTGGTGAGTTCCTTTCCGCCCGCGCACAAGCGGGGAGAGGAGCAGCAGGCGGGCGTTCTCAGGCAAGTCTTCAATGGCGTCCACGATTTCTTGGGCAGACTGGCGGGCTACCGTCCGCCCACACTCAGGACAATGCGGCTCTCCTCCCCGGGCGTAGAGCAAGCGCAAGTAATCGTAGATCTCTGTTACTGTTCCAACTGTAGAGCGAGGATTATGAGAAGCGCCCTTCTGGTCAATGGAGACAGCAGGTGAGAGACCTTCAATATAATCCACATCCGGCTTGTCCATCTGTCCTAGGAACTGCCGGGCGTAGGCAGAGAGCGACTCGACATAGCGGCGCTGCCCCTCAGCGAAGATGGTATCGAACGCTAATGAAGATTTGCCCGAGCCCGAGAGCCCGGTGATGACTACCAGCTTATCACGAGGGATTTCGACGGTGATATTCTTAAGGTTGTGGACACGCGCCCCAACTACACGGATGACATTCTAAGTCATAGTCAATATTTTAGCACATATGTTTTAGTAAAGGATCTTTGGTTTTTACAACAGGGCAGTGAGACTACATAATCACCTGGTCGTTCCGCGATCCATGATTCCCAATCTTGTAGGAACAGACAAAAAATAATTATACCAGACAGCCCTATAAGGTCGCTCTGGTACAATTCGTGTAGCGTCGAAAATCTTTACCGCGGAGTGTCCGATGGGCATCATGAAAAAGCTCGCGAATATCTTTTCCCAAAATAAGCAGGCAGAGCAGAGAGCCTACTGGCTGTACGTGCAATGCGCTCACTGTGGTGAGAAGATCAAAGCGCGCGTGGACCTGTATAACGATCTCAGTCCCATCTACGCGGAAGAAGGGATCACGTACTTCTGCCGCAAAGTTCTGATAGGACAAAAGCGCTGCTACCAGAAAATTGAGGTCGAGCTGAGCTTCGATGAAAAACGCTTGCTGACCAGTCGAGAGATCAAGGGGGGGAGTTTGATCAACGCGGAAGAATTTGAAGCGGATCAGTAAATTGGTTCACGAAGCGATGATTACTCGATCGCCATCGATACGCAACATGTCCCCCGACCGCAGCTGAGCGACTGGCAGGTGGTCGATGCACGGGATCTCGGCGATGATGCAGCCGACGGCGACAATGGTCTCGCATTCGGCGTTGAGGATCGCTACTGGAGCAAGGTTGTTCTTCTTCAAGCGGTAGAGCGTGTACGAGCCCACCGTAGATCCTTTGCCAGTCGGAAAGCATAGGACTTTCCCGGCGATGGAAAGACCTTCCAGCTCATGCCCGCGCTCGACGACCATACCTGTCTCAGGGTCTATTCCACCGAAGAATGAAATGCCCATCGTAGTGACCAGCGCCTGACCCTGGGCTTTCCCGGCAAAAATGGTTCTACCTAGAAAACGCATACACACTTTCTCATAAATTCTTACGCGAATTACCAAATTCCGCTGATGATCTCCGTGTAATTTTTGAATCCACAGATCACACTTCCAAGGCTTCCAGGACGACTTCATCGAAGGGCATAAACACGGTGTTGAGTTGATTCTTGCCGGTGGCGTAGTAGCATGCCTTAGCGCTGTCTGTTGCTATGGTGTGGAAGCGCCCCCGGATAGGGGCAACCACGCAGCAGGTATCTGAGGCGAACTGTGCCCCGCTGGCTTCTATGATGGCAGTATAGCCAAGCAGGTCTGCGAGGTGCTTGGTAGGCCGGGCGGTGGTAATCCAAAATGTTTTTTTAACCTGCCTGCCTTCCAGCAATCCGGCAATACGAGCGATCTCCTGAATAGAGAGGTGCGGGCATCCCAGGCTGACGAAATCCACAGGTGCGGCATCCATTGTGTTTAATTCATGGATGGCTTCAAGAAGATCATCTTCCGTAATGACCAGCGTTTCAACCGGTGGTGAGTAGCTGGCTGATTCGGGCGTAATCCCCTCCATGTGGAAGAGTGCTGCGCCAGCATAGGTCGCCAGGCTGGCGCAAAAAGATTTCAGTTCTTCTTGCGATGCATTCTCAATTCCCCGAATAAACGGAACCGGCTTTAGCCCGAGGGCTTCCATCTTTCGCCCAATGGCTCTCCCTGAAGCGCCAAACACCTGTGTTCCTACCAGTTGGGCCTTGATGATCACGCTTATTCCTGGCCTGCGCATCTCCTCCAGGTGCATCCCGTAAGCGGGTGTTCGTCCGGTGATGGCAGCGGCAAGCGCGCTCGGACCGCCTTCGCGATTTGTGCGTGCGCCAAGCACTGAGTTGGCATAACATACAGCGCTGCTCTCTGCCCATGCGATGTGCTCGCCTCGCTGGGGTGTGTTGCCTGCCAGATAGGGTGTACAGGTGCAAGTGGTGTCCACACCCATCTGAGCGAAAACCTGGATCACCTGGTTCTGCTTTTCAGCAAAATCAACTGGAATACCAAGTGCTTGCCAATTTTCCAGATCCATTCCCGCCGGATTGAGGGTCGTACGGGTGCGTATATGCCCATCCTCCGCCATCTCGGAGAGGAATTCCAACCCGGCTTCGCCCAGGTTATCATAGCTCACCCCTGCAATCTGCACGGATGTTACGGGTAGCATGTGCTCAGCATCGTAGATGGTGCCCAGGGCAACCAGGATCTGCATGGCTTTCTGCGCCGCCTTACCATGCATCCCTGCAAGCATGCTTTGTTCTTCAGCAGACAATTTCATATCGTGCCTGGGTGGCTAATCTTTTCCTAGCAAGCGCTTGAGATCCACCTGGGGGAAAGCCGCTTTTTCAAATGATTTCCCCCTTGCTTTCAACGGCTTGGTCAGGTCGAAGCCGATCTTGGTTGTGAGGTGAGACGCTGTTTCAGCACTGGGGTCCAGGCTGGAGCCCGTCTCTTTATCGAGGATGACCAACCCACTATCGCCTTGCAAGCGAGTCGCCATTGCCCATTCCACCTCTAACGGGTTGTATATGTCAATATCCTGATCCACAATAAAAACATGCTTGCAGGAGCGATGCCCGGCAAATGTAGCATGGATCGCCCGGACGCCGTCCTCCTCGTCGTGCTTATCAATCTGCACAATAGCATGCAGCCACGAGCAGCCGCCCGGGGATACGTTCACATCCAGGCAATGGACGACCTCGTTCACCTTGTGGAAAATGGTTGGCTCACGCGGCATGCCCATGAGAAGCTTGTGCTCCAACCCACCTGGTAAGAGCGCATGCCAGATGGCATCATGGCGGTGGGTAATGGCGGTCATCTTGAATACCGGCTCCTGGCGGATGACATCGTATGTGCCGGTCAAGTCGACAAATGGCCCTTCCGCGTGGCGTTGGTCGCGATACACAACGCCCTCCAAAACAAATTCTGCCTCCGCTGGGACGAGCACATCCACAGTTTTTGCGCGCACGACCTGGAATGGCTCCAGGGCATTGGCGATCTCCAACTCGTTTGCGCCGATCTCTACGGAAATGGCCGCGGCAGCCAGAATGTTGGGGGGATTACCGATGCAGACCGCTACCTCTACTTCCCCCGATTCCTGCAAAAAAGCGTCGAAGTGCCTGCCGCGCACAACGCGCATCGCCATTTCGGTCTTTGAGATCTGCATGCAGCGGTGGAAGTCTGCGTTCAAGCCGTAATTGGGATGGCGCGCGATGACCACCCCCGAGCTGATATAGTTGCCGCCATCCTCCGCGCAGTGGCGCAAGATTGGCAGGGCATCCAGGTCGGGTGGGTCCAGGATGACCTCCTGGCATGCTGCGCTCTGCACAAGCCCTGGAGCAGAGCGGTGTTGGATGGCTTCAGACAGCATGGGGATGATCTGTTCAGGCGTGACGCCGAAATACGTGGCAAACGCCGACTTGCTGCAAAACAGGTTGCCAGCCACACGAAAAGGAAATCCGGTGACATCATCAAACAATGCCGGGGAAGGTTCGAGCTGCTTGAGGACGCCGGCGATCTGATAATCGCGAGGGATGGGCGTCTTCACACGCGTAAGCTCACCGCGCCTTTCCAGATGGTCTAGGTGGCTACGAAAAGACATGATTATTTCTCACCAGCGCCCTGCCTGCGTTTCCGGTTTCTATTGATCAAGAGAGCAATCACCCAAACGTTGATGCCCAGGATGGCGAAACACACGATAAACAGGATCGTCCAGCCCAGCAGGAGTGGACGTGGCTCCGGTTGGGTTTCGAGCGTAAAATTGGCAGCGCGCTCCACGGGAGATCCATCCGGAGCGCGTCCGGTGAGGCGCACCTCAACCCCATACAAACCTGGCTCGGGAGGCTCCCAGCTTACCAGGTACTCCGCTCCGGTCAATGTCATTGGGAAATTCACCAGGCTCCCGTCTGGCTGCAAGATATCCGCCTGGGCCTCTGTGATTTCCAGCGGCTGTCCAAGCTCACTCAAACGGGCAGTAATTTTCACTGTTTCACCCATCTCGGAAAGGATCGGGTTGGCATCTGTTTGTAGCTGAGCGCCACCGATGAATGAGGCAGTCAAAGCGTAGTCCGCGCCACTTGTTGGGGTTTTCTCTGTGGTTTGCAGGGTTACCTTCCAGGCGCCAGGGCGGGGGTTGTTGAATCCATAGCCCAGCTGGAACAGCATCTCGGGGCTATCCACAACGGTGAGCCCATTGGCAACTGGATCCAGCTCGATCACATTACCGGTTGCCCCGCGCACGACCACGTCCAGGGAGCGGGTTGGATCGAACAAGGCGAAGCTGGCAACGGCCACACCTGGATCGATGTAGATGGTCAGTTCCTGGCTGGTCGTAGGGTCAAGATGTCCACTGAAAGTCCGGGTGAACTGCGGTTGTTCTAATTGAACAGGCGTCTTCGGCGGGTCAGCTTCGTAAACAATTCCTCCCGGAGGGGTTTGCACCAGCGGCCGAACGTATTCGTCAAATACCTGTCGGGAAGTATTCAGATCGGTGTGTAGGACGGGCATTTGGGTGAGGTGCAATGGGATCGCGCTCACGCTTTTCAAGGCGACTGCCAGATCAGATGGGACGGGTGTACAGGGTGATTTAATCGCTTCGAGTATAGGAACACCAGCCAGCGCATGGAAAGGCACGCCATGGCGGTTTATGATCTGAGAATTGAAGACCTTCAGCAGATAACTGGGGCGGATCTCCAGTACGGCTGGCAGGTAGTATCCCAGCGCAGCCGGGAGGTTAGCACAATCGCTGCCTGCCATGGGCGATCCCAGCATGATCAATTGTCCCACGCCTTCATCACCCATCAACCGGTCGATGTAGTAGCGTGAGATCAACCCGCCCATACTGTGCCCTAACAAATCTACTTTCTGCGCGCCGGTATGCTTCTTGACTGCTTCAATGTATGCGCTGAGAATTTCCGCATTCTGCGCAATGGTGTTGGTTCGTGCGGTTGGCTGGTCAATGCGTCCGGTGTTCAGCACGCCTTCGAACTGTCCATCCCCGACAGCGTAAGCGGGGACGCCTATCGAGGCCAGATATCCATCTGGACCCAGGTAACTCGCCCAGGCTTCCCAGCTTGAGGAGAAGCCATGCACCATGACAACCGGACGGGCAGCGACAGGAAGTGACAACGACTCTGCCAGGAGGGATCCTCCTGAACGAGCTTCAATAATGCGCTGATCGACGGCAACTCCACCTGGGTCCCAGTGCCATCCCAGCGTGGCTAGGGGATCGGTCTGGCAGCGGTCGCTGCCACGCTCTATGGTGCACTCGGCAAGGGGTGTTTCTACCCCCTTAAGGTTGAAAATCACTGGGATGGGCTGTTCCACGTCTCCGGCCAGCATAATGCGTAAGCGGACTACATCCCCGTCCGTCATATGGTCAAGAGGGATACTTCGTTGATCGAGGACCTGCACTTCTGGAGTCGATGCCTGGCTACGGACGGTGTTACTACCCGACCATATCAGGAAGAAAGCCAGCAAAACCGGAAGTGTGGATCGTTTGAATGTATACATCCCCGTCAGCTCCCGCGGAAAAGAATTCTGATTCGAAATATTATCATACACTCATTCTTCCTTACGAACCAATATTAAAGAATTACCCCTCCTGTGACTGACAGGAGGGGTATGGTGTGAGGATACCAGGTTCAGGGCTTTGGTGTTTTCTTAAGCTGTCCGGGTGGAATGTGCCCTGGATTGTTGCTGTTCCCGGGATTGGGTTGGGGAGTGGATGCTGGAGCGACCGAGGATTTCAGCTGTGATTTAATCTGCCCCCAGCCCATGCCGCTAGCACGCATGTTGAAAATATCAGCTACAGGCACGGCGTACTCCAGGCTAAGGCTGTAGGCCTGGTCGATCTCGCCAAATCCGAAGCCTCTGCAGAACCAACCGATAAGCTCCTCATAGGATACGCCGTACTTGGCTGCCAGAGACTGCGCCTTGGGTTGGTCGTTGGGTGTTGGGCAGTTACGGTCGTTCTTGGCGGGCAGTGGGGTCGGCGTGATCAAGGTGTCGGTGGGCACCAGCGTTGATGTTGGCGTGAGGGTCACGGTGAGTGTAGCAGTTGCAGTGATGACAGAGGTGGGGGTAACTTCGCCTGAGGCAAGCATGCGCTTGATCTGGCCCCAGCCATAACCACTGCGGCGCAAGGCGAAGATCTGTTCTACGGATAAGCTGTATTGCCGGCTCAAGCCATAGGCAAGATCGATCTCGCCAAAGCCGAAGTGCTGGCAGAACCACCCCATGATCTCCCCGTATGGCACGCCGTATGCGCTTCCCAGCTTGGCGCCCTTCGGCTGCTGGTTGGCACCGGTGCAGTTGGTGAAGAGCGTAGGCGTCATCGTCTCAGTCGGCGTGATCGTATCGGTGGGAGTTATTGTATCCGTGACTTCGGGGTATTCGGTCTCAGCTGGCTCATCTTCTTCCTCGACCAGGGGCTCGATCTCCAGAGCGATCCAGCGACCATCCGGGGAAACAGTGAACTTCACCCTGACAGGCATGCCTATCTCAAGCCCATCTCCTATCTCGGTCGATCCGTCCACCCAGATAGGAGTGCCGTCCACCAGCCAGGTCTCGCCGATGATTTCGGTGAATATGCCGGTGAAGGTGGATTCGGTTTCGTTTACATCTTGATTCAAAACACTTATACTGTCCGCCACTCGCTCCCCTTCGCCAGTGACACGCCCCTCGACCAGTATAAAGGAGCCAACCTGTGGATTGCCCTGCAATAGCGTGTCACTGTTGATGACGAATGAGACTCCATTTACGATCCAAACACCCTCATCTATGCTGGTGAGTATTCCTTCCAGGGTGAACTGGTAATCCGGCGTCTCCGGAAAAGTGCCGGGGGTAGTTGAGGCTGCTTGCCCGGCTCCAAGCGCTAGCTGAGCATCCTGTCCGCTGACCACGACACTTCCGGTCTCCACTGAAAAACGAGACATACCGCCTTCCGCGACCGCCACGCTAAAGGACGTTCCATGAACGCTGGCAACACCCGCGGGGGTGAACACCTGGTAGGCGCTTCGGGATCCCTTCAATGGCACCACGCTGTGAGATGTCTTGCCTACATGCTGAGTGAGGATCATGCGCAGCGATTTGCCCCAACCGCCGCCCACCTCGGTGAGCGTAACGTAGCTGTTCGGTCCGAGCGTCAGGCGGCTGCCCTCATAGAATACCAATGTCAAGCCGGAACCAGGGCCGGTAACCAGGCGCTGCCCTTCGCGCACGATTTCGCCGTCGCTGGTGGGCTGCCAGTCGTCCCCTTCTTTGCCGGAGGCCACACGAACAAGCCCCTCCACGTCCATCACTAAGGCTTCTCGGGCGCTTGCCGGTCCCATTGCGAGCATCCCAAGTAAGAGGAGTACCAGCATGAGACCTGCACCAGCGAATCCGATTGCTATTCCGAGGCGGAATCGAGGAAGCCGGATTTTTGGCAAGTTTGGACTTGTGCCTTCCGCGGGTACCGGAATGGTCTGGGGTGCTGGCCGGGTTTTCACATCAGATGTTGCTAACTGAAGTTGCTCGGCAGAGAAGACATGTGCAGGCGCTGGATGCGGCAACAGGCGGATGGCTGCAGCCAGCTGGATGAGCTCGGTCAGTTCGCTCGCCTCGGGTGGCAATTCAGCCAGTATCCTGTCCATTGGCTGGCCATTTTCCAGCGCTTCGAGGTGTTTTTGCAAGATCTCATCAAGTTTAAACATAGGTCATCTCCCAATCGGTCAGAGTCTCCCGCAGGGCGTACAGCGCACGGCGCTGCAGGGCTTTAACCGCATCCTCGCTCTTGTGCAACGCCTGGGCCACTTGAGTTATGGGCAATCCGTTTACAAAGCGCAGGACGACCACATCGCGCTGGATTTCGCTTAACATACTCAACGCCTGCAACAACAGGTCACTGGTAAGGTTGTTTTCTGCGGTAAGTACCGGATCATCGCGATCTGCAATCATTTCTTCCTCAAGGCTCAGGTGGCTCTTGCCGTTTGTTTTGCGGTAGTGATCAATCGCCAGATTCCGGGCAATCCGGAACAGCCAGGCTTCAAAAGTGACGTTTTTCGTGCGGAAAGTATGGAGCGAGCGCAACACACGTATGAAGGTTTCTGACGCTAAATCCTCGGCTGTATGCCGATCACCAACCCGGTAGTACAGGAAGCGAAATATGCCCGTATGGTAGCGGTCATACAAATCGCTGAGCCCTGATGGATCGCCCGCCTGGGCTTGGGCGAGCAGATCGGGCGCCGTGGTTTCATGCCTGGAGGACATCATGTCTATAATAACTTAACGATGCGGGATGGGAAAATGTGTCATTAATTAGAGATAAGTTAATAGGATCTTAATTGATCAGCGAGAATACAACAGAGCTACCAAGATTATGGCTTTCATTATTAGCATTTGCCAGGCGAGCGTCTTGGCTTTTTAGTTAGCGTAAGATAACGATATCCTGTTTCGACGGCCATATCTATGGGTCTTCCCAAGCGCAACATTGTAGATCAGCGACAATACCCAGTTCCACTTTCCCCGCAGTAGCAATGCTCTGAAACTCAAACGCCACCTGGGAAATCAAAATCCAGCCGCGAAATTCATGCAGATATTACCGAGGTGTACAGGAATGTAGAGCAATCCCCTATCAGATTATTTGGGCAGGAGAGATGCTCTGCTCAGAATCACGGCTGATAGACTGAATAATCACCAAAGTGAGTAATCTTATACCCCATCGCAGAATTTGGTGGCTCCTCTTGCTCAAGTATAAATATTGTTCGTGGATTGCCTGGACATCTTTCTACTCCGAAGAAGTAGCGACCAAGAGAAAGAACGTTTCGGTGCTGACCTGGAGGCTCAAAATAGACAATATCATTAAGGTAGTCTAATGGATTTATCTTCTCAGTAAATAATACAAATATATACGGCATGTTTACGGAATTAGTTACACAGATTGGATCGTTGTTTTCTCCCACATTTTGAGCAAATTCGAGGGCAGGAATTAGACCGGTAAAATATGATCTATTTGCTGGCCTGCGATATTCTTCTCCATGGTAGCTATTTGTAAATAACATAAAACTGATAAAAAAGACACAGAGCGATATGATCAACGCAATCACACTGCGTTTGCCAACCCAAGCCATTGCAATTGAAGCGCAAAGAATAAGTGGGATGAAGATCAAGTTAATGCGGTTGATGTTGATAGGATGCAAGATACCTATGGTAAATGAGGCTAACAACCAAGCTAATAAAAGCGATTGTTCTGGAGTAGTCGCTGATCGGCGGGAAAAAAGTAGTTGAGCAATCCCAAATATCCAGAGCGGTGATGAATATTTATAGAAATATCCATACTGTTCAAGTGTGTTCCAGATCCGACCATCAGTTTGATTAATTAAAAGGGACATCATCGATTGAAGATTCCCGACCAGCGCTTTGATGGGATTGTCATTGAATACAAAGCTCAAGGTTTCGAAGCGAGATTCTAAAGGCAAACGCGGCATGCTCATCAACCCGAATTGAACACTATTTAATTTGAACAAGTTGACGATAAGGAAAAGAAACATGGGGAATCCTACAATTGCAAAAGCAGTAAGGCCCATGATCGTGGTTTTGATGCTCACCCTCTTCGATTGAAGCAAAATTGGAATTGCACATAACAGCATAACGGGAACAGCGGCATACGCTGTGCCATAAGCGTAAAGACATAATGCAAAGAGAACACCTGCTAGTATAAACCAGCTATTTTTCGTCGTGGATTTGAGCAGACAGGCGAATCCAAGTGAAAAGACAAACGGCAGAAGATTAGATTCTAATCCCCAGCGTGAAAGCATGATATGCCATGGACTGATTGCGATAAAGAACATTGCAATCAGGGCAAATCTATTGTCTTTCGTTCGTTTGGCAATAAAATATACGAGGGGTATCGTTAAGACCCCGAATATTAATTGCGGGATTCTTACTGTGACGGGCGAAAGACCTCCAATCGCGATGAATGGAATTAAAATATAGCCATAAAGGGCACTTTGTCCACTTCCCCAGGATATGAAATGGACAGGATAGGATACTCCATTTCGATCAACGCCAAAGCGGTAGAGAGAATATGCATCCACCCCGTTCGAAGCTTCATCCTGATTTAGTCCGGGTGGTAGTACGCGAAATTCCCACATCCGAGCAAAGATACCCAGAAGGAAGATGAGAGTGAAAAGGACTTGATGATAATGTAATTTGGGTAATTTTCGTTTTAGCATCATACCCGGATCTGTTTGTTGTGTAATCCCAAATTCTTCGAGCATTAAGCGTATGTTGAGCTCTCGAAAATTATAACCAGCTGATGGTCAGCTTGCTATCACAATATGACTGTTCAATTTTAGAACATGGTGTGTTTCATGGCAATGTCTTACCTCTTCCATTATCATTACCTATCCAGTATTCTGGATACGCTATTATTTATTTAGGAGCCAGATAAAAGAAAACGGCAAAGAAATGGCATAGGCTGCCTGCCATGACGAAAAGGTGCCAGATGGCGTGCATATAGGGGATTTTTTGCAGTGCATAGAAAATTACGCCGACAGTATAGGCGACCCCACCGGCGGCAAGCCAGAGCATGCCGCCCGCGGGCAAGTTGGTTGCCAGGTCCCGGAAAATCACCACACTCAGCCAGCCCATAAGGATATAGCCCAATACAGAAATCCGTTGGAAGCGGTTTATGAACAGGGCTTTGAAACTCACGCCTAATAATGCCAAGCCCCAGATGATCACCAGCAGGGTCCACCTCCAGGCGCTGTCGAGGGCTACCAGGAGAAATGGTGTGTACGTCCCGGCGATGAGCAGGTAAATGGCAGCGTGATCGAAGATTTTGAACACCTGTTTGAGGCGCGGCTGTTGGATGGAGTGGTAGAGTGTGGATGCCAGATACATCAGGATTAACGTGGCTCCAAAGATGCTGAAACTGGCAACCTGAATAGTGTTGCCAAACCATACTGCACGCAGAACCAGCAAGATGAGACCGGCGATACTCAGCCCGGCGCCTATGCCGTGCGTGATGCTGTGGGTGATCTCCTCCTTAATGGTAAAAAGACGGGTGGATGCGTGCTTAGTTACATTATTGATGTAATGGGACATCTGACTGCTCCTAACTGATACCAGCAATATTGCTTTGGGCAATAAGTGAACTCTGGTTCTATTCTTGCAGCCAACAAATGGCTAAAGGCTATTCCTGAAAATTTCTTGCAATGCCTCGTGCTAAGTATACATTAAGACTTGCTCTGATATCGCTTGCTTGGCTGTCAGTGACGTGTAAAATATCCGTAAGCCCTACAAAGCCCTGAAAAATGTTATGTGCAATGTGACCTAATCCAGGTGGGGAGATGTCATCACAATGAAAATATCCAGATGGCTGCAATCCATCCTGCTAACGTCGACCCTGCTCACCTCCACCGCAGCCCGCGTGCATGTAGGCATTTTACTGGACTCACCCACATCCCCATACTACGTTGCAACCAACGGAAGCGATTTCAACGGGGATGGCTCCTCTGGCAGTCCCTGGGCTACCATAACCCACGCACTCGATAATGTCCCAGACAGCAGCCTGGTGCTCGTGCGCCCGGGGCAATACGACGGACGCATAAGCCTGCGCGGTAATTTCCTCGTGGGGGTGACGGTGCGCTCTGAGACACCTTACCAGGCGCGTCTGCGCAATGATGACAGGGTGATTACCTCTTACGATGGTGTGCGGGGAGTCACCCTGGAGGGCTTTGATATCGCTCACGATGGCGCCGGCGCCGGAGCGTTGGTGGTGCATCTGGATGGCGGTGGAACTCTTGGGAGAGTGCGGGATGTAACCCTGCGGGATAACGTGCTGCACGATAGCTACAACAACGATATTCTCAAGATTAACAACAGCGCTGACCACATCACGGTTGAAGGCAATATCTTCTACAACCAGACCGGTAGCGATGAGCATATCGACGCAAACAGTGTGACCGATGTTGTCATCCAGGATAATATCTTCTTCAACGATTTTGCTGGCAGCGGGCGGACCAACATCAACAACACCAGCAGTTTTATCGTGATCAAAGATAGCAATGCGTCAAGCGACGATGTGCTTGGCAGCCAGCGCGTCACGGTCCGGCGAAATATCTTCCTTAACTGGCAGGGCTCTAGCGGATCGAACTTTGTGCTGATTGGCGAAGATGGGCAATCTTTCTTCGAAGCCCAGGACGTGCTGGTTGAGAACAACCTGATGCTGGGCAACTCTCCTGAGGTCATGCGCAGCGCCTTTGGTGTCAAGGGCGGAAGAGATGTGACTTTCCGCAATAACACCGTGGTCGGCGATCTGCCCTCACTGGCATATGCCATGCGGCTGAATCGGGAAGGCAGCAATCCCCAGAACGACTTGATCTACTTCTATAACAATGTTTGGTCTGATCCTGCCGGCACGATGGGCGCAGAGAATCCAACCCGTCCCAACGATTTCTCCGACACGCCACCTGCTGACACGCTCACCTTCGCCCTGGACCACAACCTTTACTGGAATGGCGGGGGGGCGATCCCTTCAGACGCCGCTGAGCTGATCAACTATACCGATGACCCGCACAGCCTGGTGGTGAACCCGGGATTGGGCAGCCAGTCCGGGCTGGTGCTGCCTCGCTGGATCCCGGGTCTGAATCAGTTTGGCGATGGCTCCTCGTCCATCCGGGAGGCTTTTGAGCATCTGGTTGCGAGCTATGGAACCCCTGCCGAGGGCAGCCCGCTGGTAGATGCTGCCGACCCTACAAATTCTCCGTTGGAAGACATCCTGGGTCAAATGCGCCCTGCCGGCTATGCTCCCGACCTGGGGGCTTTCGAGGTTCAGCCAGTTTTGCATCTGGAGGCATTACCACGGTTGCACGCTTTGCTGTTGGTGTGGCAGACTGGCTCCAACCTGCCGGATCCGCCGTCCTGGCGCATTGATTACTCAGGCACGCCAGGAGACCAGGCATCGCCAATCACAGGACTGATGGGCGAGACGCGTACGTACGCGCTCACCGGCTTGAACAGTGGTGAGTGGTACACCGTTACCCTATCGGCGCTTCAAGGGGACAGCGTGGTGGTGAGCGACACGGTCCGGGCTATGCCAGCCGCAAGCATAAACCTTTTACCGCTCCTGGTGCGATAGCCGCAGGGACACCTGCTTCGTGTCGGCACGTTCATTGATTTCCAGAATATATGCACCTTCACGGGTACCTAACCAGATAGAAAGGGTTATCCGCCAAGACTCGGGTTATACTGATCGAGATTCATATGGAGAGACCCGAATACATCCGCCGGCTGGATTTCGACAAGATGCAGTATGAACAGCTCGTAAGCGCGGGTATTGCGGCTGTGAAAGGTGGTGACAAGCAGCAGGCACGCAGCCTGCTCTTTAAAGCCACGGAGATGAATCCTTCCGACACGCGAGTCTGGATGTGGCTCTCCGGCACTACTGCAGACCCGGTTGAGCAACGCGAATACCTTGAGAGCGCTCTGGCTGCCGACCCAGGGAACGCGGCTGCCCGGCGAGGGTTGGTATTGCTCTCCGATGAGTTTGATAACTCCCGCTTGCTTGAAGAGGGAGAGGGCGTCCAGTCCAGCCTAAAAGAAGAGACTGAAGAGGCCACATCCAGCACTGTCTTCGACTGCCCTAATTGTGGGGGGAGATTAACTTATATGCCCGAGATGGGTGCTCAGGTATGTGAAAATTGCGGATATATTGAGCAACCAGGAACCACTACGGGTACCAATCCCGAGGCCACAGAGCAAGTCCTCGACTTCGACCTTCCAACCA
Organism: uncultured Chloroflexia bacterium; assembly: GCA_963714425.1. Classification (GTDB taxonomy): domain Bacteria; phylum Chloroflexota; class Anaerolineae; order Anaerolineales; family UBA4823; genus DATCYX01. The sequence continues at coordinate 559,148 of CAVQOI010000004.1, read as the reverse complement.
CGGTCGCGCACAACTGGGCTGATGAGCAACAGAATCTGCGCTGTGGGCAGTGTGGCGCCAGTTCCGTGCTCCCAGCGGGAGAGACCGCCACAGAATGCCCTTTCTGTGGATCCTACCAATTGATCAAATTAGTCGAGTCCGAGGAGCTGGTCAGCCCTCATTTGATTGCTCCAGCGCAGTTCGGTGAGGAGGAAGCAATTACGAATGTGCGCAACTGGCTGGGCAGGGGCTGGTTCATCCCCGACGATCTAAAAAAACTGGCGCAACCCTCTCGCATCCGGCCGGCGTATTACCCGTTTTGGACCTTTGATGGAACGCTGCATCTGAACTGGAGCTGTGAGGTTAGCGAAACCTCGTTAGATGGCAGGAATTGGGTGACGCGCAATGGGACAGAGCTGCTCATGTTCGATGATGTGTTGGTGCCTGGCTTGCGTAAGCTGGATGCCAAAGAGCTTGCACGAGTAGGGCCGTTCCGATTAAAGGAGCTGGTTGATTTTGAGCCGGGTTACCTAGCTGGATGGAAAGCTGTAAGCTACGATTTACCCCTGGCGGATGCTTCGCTGAAAGCACGCGAGAAGGTAGCACGCAAGCTCCATAGGGATCTGCACAGCCGTGTGTTACTGGGTCAGGAAAAACGCAATTTGCGCTCCGGCGGTGTAAGCTGGAGTGGGATCACTTACAAATTGGTGTTGTTACCCTTGTGGCTTGGAAGTTATCGCTACCAAAAAAATACATACCACGTGTGGATCAACGGGCAGACCGGCAAGGTGAGTGGCGAAAAGCCCATCGATCCCTTGAAGGCTTCGGCATTCTGGATTGCAATCGTTGCCACCCTGGGTTTCTTGATATTCATATTCTGGGCGCTGGCAGTTACGTTTGGCTGGTTCGGTTATTGAATTGTAATTGCTGGGTAATATTTTTGTGGGGCGGCATAAGGTGTGCCGCCCCATTTTATTGGTTATAATTCATTCGCACTTGCGCCGCAAGTGTCACGAATCTATTCGATTAGAAATCACTGTTTAATTATCACTATTCTCTATGCGCTTCTCTCCATTCAATGACCGAGCCACGTAATTTTCAATCCATAATTATGGCCCTGCAGGATTTCTGGGCGAAACATGGTTGCTTGATCGGGCAGCCGTATTACACCCAGGTGGGAGCCGGCACAATGAATCCCGCGACGGCCTTGCGGGTGTTGGGGCCGGAGCCGTGGAATGTTGCCTATGTTGAGCCATCCATTCGTCCCGATGATGGAAGATATGGTGAGAATCCAAATCGCATGCAGATGCATTACCAGTTTCAGGTGATCCTCAAGCCCGATCCTGGCAATCCGCAAGAGACCTACTTGAAATCGCTGGAAGCAGTGGGCATCGACCCGCGCCAGCATGATATCCGTTTTGTGGAAGATAACTGGGAATCCCCCGCATTGGGCGCCTGGGGTTTGGGGTGGGAAGTGTGGCTGGATGGTCAGGAGATCACCCAGTTCACCTATTTTCAGCAGGCAGGCGGGCAGATGCTCGACCCGGTTTCGGTAGAGCTCACTTACGGGTTGGAGCGAATCGCAATTGCTTTGCAGCGGGTAAATAGCTTCCGCGAGATCCAATGGAGTACGGCGCTAACCGATGGGGATGTGAATTTGCAAGCGGAACAGGAGCACAGCAAGTATTATTTTGAGATTGCTGACGTGGAGCGCCTGCGCCAGATGTTCAATTTGTTTGAAGCCGAGGCAGAGGCTTGCCTGGCGCAGGAATTGGTGTTGCCCGCACATGATTACGTGCTCAAGTGTTCTCACACTTTTAATGTGCTGGATACGCGTGGCGCGATTGGAGTTACCGAGCGTGCCGCGTATTTTGGGCGCATGCGTGACCTCTCCCGGCGAGTGGCTGAGGCATATGTCACTCAAAGGCAGGCTTTGGAGTACCCTTGGTTACCACCGGAGCGTGAAGACGGCTCGCGAAACGAAGTTGTCCCGGCTAAGATTTAACTTGCAACCCTTCAATCTTCAACCCTCTTAATAGAGGTGGGCACGGAGGAGCTCCCAGCTGCCGATCTGGATATTGCTTTGCAGCAATTGCGCGAACGTGTGCCTGCACTGCTGCGCGAGCTGCGTCTGGAGCATGGCGAAGTGCGCATCCTTGGGACGCCGCGCCGCCTAGTGGTCATAGCGGAAGCGGTTTCCCCACGCCAGACTGATATGGAGCAGCTCGCCAAAGGCCCGCCTGCAGAGCGCGCTTATGATCCCAGCGGCGCTCCCACCAAAGCCGCCGAGGGATTTGCCCGAAGCAAAGGTCTTGAAGTTTCAGACCTGGAAGTACGAGAGATGGACGGCGGACGCTACGTGGTTGCTATTGTGCGCCAGGCAGGGCAGCATGCCCCCGATGTGCTGGCGGAGGCATTACCCAATCTGATTGCCTCTATTCGCTTCGACAAATCCATGCGCTGGAACAGAAGCAACGTAGCCTTCTCGCGGCCGGTGCGCTGGCTGCTGGCGCTATTTGGCGAGCAGGTATTGCCATTCGAATACGCCGGTTTGGTCTCGGGGAACGTCACCCGCGGCCTTCGCTTCCATCAGCCAGAAGAGATTCGGGTTAGCTCGGTAAAGGATTATTTCAACGCGCTGGCTGCCCAGGGGATTATCCTGGATCAGGAGGATCGGCGCAATACCATTAGGGAGCAGGTCGAGAATCTGGCTGCTGAAGTGGGCGGCGCAGTATTGAACGATCCCGCCCTACTGGAAGAGGTCACCAACCTGGTCGAAGCGCCAACAGCACTGCGTGGGACATTTGATCCGACACATCTGGATCTGCCGCGCGAAGTGTTAGTCTCGGTGATGAAGAAGCACCAACGCTATTTTCCTGTGTTCGATGCGCAAAGTGAGGTAGTGCGAGCGAAATCTTCCTCCGACCACAAGTCGCAGCTTGCAGAAAACGTGTTGCTCCCATACTTTATTGCCGTGCGAAATGGCGACGGCTTCGGATTAGAGCGTGTAATCGAAGGCAATGAACACGTTATTCGCGCCCGCTTCGCCGATGCTGCATATTTTGTGCGCGAAGACAGCCAACACCCGTTGCAGAATTACCTGCCGCGTCTTCGAACACTGACCTTCCAAACCAAGCTCGGGTCTATGCTGGATAAAGTCGTGCGTATTGGCGATCTTGTCTCCGATCTGGCGCCCACGATGCAGCTTACCCAGGAGGAGACGTCTACTGCACGCAGGGCAGCTGAGTTGTGCAAGGCAGACTTGGCGACCCATATGGTGGTCGAGATGACTTCTCTGCAAGGCTGGATGGGGCGTTACTATGCCATGCAATCTGGGGAACCAGCGCCAGTGGCAGATGCCATCTACGAGCATTATCTGCCGCGCTTCGCAGGTGATGCACCTCCGCAAGAGCGCCCGGGATTAATTGTCGGCCTGGCAGACCGGCTGGACACACTGGCGGGCTTATTTGCCGCGGATTTGGCCCCATCCGGAAATAAAGACCCCTTTGCACAGCGCCGTGCTGCGTTAGGGCTGGTGCATAATTTGATCTCCTGGGAATTGGACTTTGATCTGCACGAGGCGATCCAGTTGGCTGCAGGACACCTGCCCATCACTGCCAGCCGTGAGAGCCAGGCGGCTTGCCTGACCTTCATCATCGAGCGCCTGCGCAATCTGATCTTGGAGCAAGGCTGGCGCTACGATGTCGTGGATGCCGTGCTGGCTGAGCAAGGTCGAAACCCTTGGAGAACCTCTCGGGCTGTCAAAGAGCTGTCATCCTGGGTGCAACGTTCGGACTGGAACACCATCTTGCCGGCATACGCCCGCTGCGTGCGCATCACCCGCGATCAGGATGAGCGCTATGCGGTGGACCCTGGCGGGTTCGTCGAAGCGGCGGAGGGCGATCTATTTGCCGCTCTGGAGGCGGGCGAGACAGCTTGTGCAGGCAATCAGCAACAGGGTTCGCCGGATGTATTCCTGTCTGCATTACTTCCTATGATCCCCGCGATCAATCGCTTTTTCGACGATGTGCTCGTGATGGCAGAGGATGAAAAAATCCGCCACAACCGCCTGGGCGTGGTACAGCGCATCGCTGCACTTGCCCAGGGAGTGGCGGATATGTCCAGGTTGGAAGGCTTCTAACCCTTTGGCGCCTGCCTTTCGTCAATATAAGCTTTGATCGTCGGCACTGCAGTCAGCTTCTCGAAGAAGAAGTTATTAACCACGTTGATCACCTCGGCTCTCGCCGCTTCAGACTGAGCTGTTAGCTCCTGTCCGATTTCTTGCCCGGAGAGGCTGTCGCGAAGTCGCAGCATTAGTCTCACGATCTCTGCCTCCTCGTCCCCTTCCAATGTCTTGATGATCGCCAGGATCAACTGGTCGGTCTGGGTCAGCAGATCCTCTCGCCGAATGCTGGAATTGGGCTTGCAGCAGTCATCGATGGTGCGGATCAGCGACCAGATCTGGTAGAGAAGGGTGGTCGGCTCGTCAAACAGCTCCCGTAGAAAAGCAGCTTCCTCGTAGCGTCCGGTCAAACGGAAGACATTGTACATGCGCTTGGCGGCTTTCCCATAATTGACATCTTTGGTCAGGTACTTGTTGACCTCTTTCTCCAATTGTGCAACGTAATCGTCCAGGGCGTCGGCGGAGACATGGCGGGCGAGCTTGGAGAAAATGGGCACTGATTCGGCTTCCAGGTATACCTCCTGGAAGTAGGGGTCCAGGTAGCCGTCCAGCGGAGTGATTGTGCCGTCTGGCGCCTCCCAGGTCGCATCTAGCATGTTGCTGGCATTGGCGAGCTGACCGCGGGCTGGGTCGGCGACCACCCAGTCGAGCTTGCACCAGCCGGGCTGGTTAGCTACCTTATCCCAGCTTATGGCTGATGGCCTGCCATCGGGCATTTTGACCTCGATCTGCCCTTCCCGGACTTGCTCTGGCGTCCAGGAAATCGGCGATCCTGCTTTGAGCGTGTGATCCTCGAATATTACATCGTACGGGAATGAACCGAATTTCACCTCGATCAGCTGGTAGGATGGACCACGCTCGGTGCTCAGGGCTTTCTCGCGTATGATTTTTGCCAGGATTTGGCAAGCCTCTTCTTGCGTGGGGGCAATAATATTGACTCGCTCGAAGTAGTCGCAATCTCCGGGAAAGCTCTGGATCTTTGATTGCGCCGCCGAGCCAGAAAGCGCCAGGGCAGTCTCGACGACACCAGGGACATCCTGGAACTCGACCAACCGCCCGATCTCACGGAAATGCTCCAGGTCCTCCGTGCTGAAATCAAGCATACTGACACGGTGACCGAAAACACCGCTACGCACGTCGACAACTACGTCGTCACCTTTCTGTTCTTGCATAGCGGCTATGGATGTGAGCCATTGCAGCGCACCTTCCTCATCCATTTCAACGCCCAACCGGTGGGCTGATTCAATAATGCGTTTGAGATTCTCCGATGGGGTCGTGTTCATTTGATGTGCCTCCCTAGGTCTTCTTCTGATTAGCGTCTTGGTCGTTCCTCCAGCATTTTACGGAAGATTTCAGCCTGATCCATAGCGTCGCGCAAGGCGTGATGCGTGAGCTGCCTATCACCCAGGTAGCGCTCGCTAACGTGTTTCATGGATGTGTCCTCCCAGCTCGCTCCCATCAACCCCATATAATAGGTTTTAATGTCAATAGCCGTATGACCAAACGGGTTGTGTCCCATGTAGCGAAAAAAATATTCGTTGACGAACATCCAATCGAAGGGAGCATTGAAAGCCACGAAGATTGGTCTCTGCTCTTTAGGCGAATCCGTCTTCAGCCAGGTTTCAAATTGACGCATAGCATCGGCCGGCTCCAAGCCGCGCTTGGATAAATGTTCCATGGAAAGCCGGCTGACTGCCAGCGCCTCTGGGACGAAGTTGTTATTAACCGGTTTGAGCTCCACATAGAAAGTGCTCGGGCGCTCACTCAAAGTGCAGGCGCCGATCGTGAGAAGGGAATATTCTCCTGGGTTCGGTCCAGCAGTCTCCACATCTACGGAGATATATGCTTCCGGAGGGTTTAGCATGACTTCATTATATATCCAGTTCTCAGGTTAAGGGTAAATATTACCTGCTGGTATAATTCTTATCCACTATCCGTTACCGCATAGTTACAATCAAGCAATCCAAAGCATGAGCACCATTGATGAGATAAAAGCCCGTCTGGATATTGTGGATCTTATCTCCGAAACGGTATCGCTGCGCCGTTCGGGAAAGAACTACACCGGATTTTGCCCATTTCACAGCAATACCCGCACGCCAGCATTCGTGGTATTCCAAGAGACAGGCACCTGGCGCTGCTTTAGCCAGTGTAATGAGGGTGGCGATATCTTCAGCTTTGTGATGAAGAAAGAGGGCTGGGATTTCGCAGAGACCCTGCGCTACCTGGCCGAGAAGGCTGGTGTTGAGCTTAAACCTCCCACACAAGAGGAGCAAGCTGCTGCGGAGGAAGGAGACAACCTACGCGGGTTGCTGGAGGAGGCGGTTACGTTCTACCGCCACCAATTGATCAATACGCCTGCTGGAAGACCCGCCCTGGAATATTTACACCAGCGCGGGTTGAATGATCAGACGATGGAGGCTTTTGGTCTGGGTTATGCGCCGGATTCATGGGATGCTACTCTCAGCTATTTCACGTCCAAAGGCAACAGCGAGAGGGTCTTGCTGGACGCTGGATTACTCACCGAGCGCGAGCCCGAAACACCTGGTGGCGCATCCCGCATTTATGATCGCTTCCGTAACCGCATTATGATCCCCATCCGGGATGAACGCAGTCGAATGGCTGGGTTTGGGGCACGTATCCTCGACCCCGATGATATCCCCAAATTTCTTAATTCACCGCAGACTCGAATATTTGACAAAAGCCGCCTACTTTATGGTCTTGACCAGGCGCGCAAGTCGATACGCACGCTTGACCAGGCGGTGATTGTTGAAGGCTATCTGGATGTGATCGCTCTGCACCAGGCAGGCTTTGATAATGCAATCTCGTCCATGGGTACAGCTCTGACCGATAGGCAACTCTTCCTGATCAAGCGATACACCCGTCGAATTATATTGGCGCTGGATTCGGATGCAGCTGGTAGCCAGGCAACCCTGCGCGGTTTGCAGATTGCACGCCAATCGCTTGACCGCGAGACTGAGCCTTTATTTGATGCCAGAGGCTTGCTAGGTCACGAAGCACGCCTGCAAGCGGATATCCGTGTCTGCACATTGCCGGAGGGATTGGATCCAGACGATGTTGTCAGGCGTGACCCAGACGAGTGGCGAAGCATCCAGGAGAGCGCCAATCCCATTGTGCAGCACGTAATGGAGACACTTGCAGCTAGCCGCGATCTGGATGATCCCAAAGCGAAGGATGAGATCGCTGCACAGGTAATGCCGCTCATTCACGAATTGCCAAGCGCCATCGAGCGTGATACTTACCGGCAGCGCCTGGCCCGCTTGCTGCGTGTCGACGAGCGCAGCTTGGGAGGCGATACCCGGTCGGCACGTGCCCGCCTGGGACGGCGTTCCCAGCCGCAGCGTCTTGTACAGGCTCCTCTGGTTGTGCAACCAGGTGCCATCTCGACAGCCCTTCAAAGCGCCCAAGCTATGGAAGGCCATGCGCTGGGTGTGCTCATGCGCCGTCCCGACCTGCTCTATCAGGTGGACCGGCGGTTACAAGAAAGCGGGCTTGCACGTCTCACAGAGAACGACTTCCTGCACGCTGACCACCATGCTATTCTGCGTGTGCTGCTTGAGTCAATTGACCAGGACAGCGCGGAGCCGCTTAACTACGTGCTCAGCCATCTTTCTCTAGATATGATGGAAATCGCCGATGAGCTTCTCGAGCGCACCGCCAAGCTGGACCCGAACGACGAGCGCGTCCTGGCAGACCTGATCCGGACGATTCTCTACCTGCGCGTGCGCAACCTGAAACAGTATAATGATCACCTGCGCTACCTTCAGGAGGAGGCTCAAGGGCAAGGTGACGAGATGCTGGCGGAATACGGCGAGACGATCGTCTATAATAGTCGCATGATGCTTCAGTTGAACAAAGCCATGGGGAGGTATTCCGACCGAGTAATATTAGGCCGGTGAGCGTGACATCATGAATTGACGTTCTGTCTCAAGGGATGTCAAGCGAAAATCTGCGGAGGGCGAAAATTCCGGCCTCGCTGCTGATGCTGATTCAGCATTCCAATTGGATGGAGCTATCTTGCTGGATGATATGACCGACATGCTTGCCGAAATCGAAGAGGCTCCAATCTCGGACGAGCCAGACGACAAAACCATCTCCCAAGAAGCTGAAGATCTTGAATCCCTGGTAAAAGAGGGACCACTTGAAATCCTCGACGATCCTAATCTCATGATGGAATTAGGTGAGGACCCTGTACGACTGTACCTCAAAGAGATCGGCGGGATTGACCTTTTGGACACCGACCGAGAATTCTGGCTGTCGACTCGTCTGGAGGCTTTCCGCCGCATCGATCTGTTTGGCCGAGGTCATCCACTGGCACGGCAGGGCGATTCAGTTCCCAAGAATATCTACCGGGCTCTTTCTGATGAGCTGTACATAGCCTGGAAGCGCGTGCAGGAAGATACCCACCGGTTGAAACGTGCTGCACCGGAAATCGGTCAAATTCTCTTGGAAGCTCAATTTCTACGTGAGACATGGAATAGCAACCAGCCTTCATATCTTCGGGCATATCTGGATAATGGCTTATGGGGTAAAGACAGTTTATGGGATGGAGTCGCGCGCAACGCATTTACGACCTATCTGTGCCTGTATACATTGCCCGATGGACCAGCGACATATATGATGCAAGAGATCAACAAGCGGGGGGGTCTGCCGAAAGAGTACGCGTTCCTGCGCCGCTTACCGGATGACGACGCTCTGCTGGACGAGTTAGCGGATATCCGCCTGCGTGCAAATGAAGCCCATCACGCAATCATTCGCGCCAACTTGCGCCTGGTAGTCAGCGTGGCAAAACGCTATATCGGGCGCGGCAGCTCGTTCCTGGATTTGATTCAGGAAGGCAACATCGGCTTGCTGCGAGCCGTGTCCAAGTTCGACCCGACGCGCGGCTATAAATTCAGCACCTACGCGACCTGGTGGATCCGGCAGTCTATCAGCAGGTCGATAGCCGACCAGGCGCGTACCATCCGCATACCAGTGCACATTTTCGAATCGATTAACCGCCTGTTGCGCGTCCAACGGCGGCTGCTCCAACAATTAGGCCGTGAGCCCGGCAACGAAGAGCTGGCGCTTGAAGCCGGCTACCTCGATGAGCGCGACCAACGCATTATTGCACTCGCTCGCGTTGATGGGACGCCCTTGCCGGTGGATGTGCGCCGCAGGCTGGCCCGGGCGATTGCAAAGGTCAATCGTATCCTGCAAGCCGCTGAAGAGCCCATGTCGCTGGAAAGCCCGGTGGGAAGCGAAGATAGCAGCCAGCTCGGGGACTTCATTGAAGATGTAGATGCTTTGGAGCCCATGGACGCCGCTGCTCGTGAGATGTTGCGCGAATCGGTGAAGAACGCTTTGGCGGTGCTCTCAGAGCGTGAACGCCAGGTATTGGAGCTGCGGTTTGGCCTGGCAGATGGCAAGGATCACACCCTTGAGGAAGTTGGGCAATATTTCAACGTTACGCGCGAACGTATTCGCCAGATTGAATCAAAGGCGCTGCGTAAGCTTCGCCATCCGACGCGCTCCCGGCACCTAAGGGATTATCTTGGCTAACCCATTATTAATTTGTGAAATTTTCCACCTGTGATAAACTTACTTCTAAGATAAACTTAGATTGAAATATGACACCACGCGAGGTGGACTATGCTGCTTGAATATCTCCCCATTGCCATTCTCCTGGTGCTGGCGACAGTTCTAGCTTTATTGGTGGTTGGAATCGGCCATCTGTTCGGTCCGAAGCGCCCCACAGAACACAAATCCCTCCCCTATGAATCGGGAATGACGCCCATTGGACCCGGTACCCGGCGTATGCCGATCCGATTCTACATGGTAGCCGTGTTATTCATCTTGTTTGATATCGAAGTGATCTTCTTCCTCCCTTGGGCTATCGTCCTGCGTAAATTGGGGATATTTGGGTTGATTGAAATGTTCATCTTTGTGTTTGTTTTATTGGTAGGTTATGTTTATGCGTGGAAAAAAGGAGCAATGGAATGGGAGTAGAGCAGAAGCTCGGCAATATGGGCGCTGTGACGCTCAAGCTGGAAGAGGCAGTCAATTGGGCGCGAACTAATGCCATGTGGCCGATGCTTTTCGGTTTAGCCTGCTGCGCCATCGAGATGATGTCGGCACAGGCTTCTAACTATGATATGAGCCGGTTTGGCATGGAATTAATGCGCGCCAGCCCGCGCCAGTCTGATCTGATGATCGTCGCTGGGCGTGTCAGCCGAAAGATGGCGCCGGTCTTACGCCGGCTGTATGACCAGATGCCCGACCCGAAGTGGGTGATTGCAATGGGAGATTGCGCTTCGTGTGGAGGCGTTTTCAACAACTACGCCATCGTCCAAGGCGTGGACGAGGTTGTCCCGGTGGATGTATATGTAGCCGGCTGCCCGCCGCGCCCGGAAGCCCTCATACACGGGATCGTAACCCTGCACGAGAAGGTACGTGGCGAGAAGATAAAAGATTGGGCGTAATCAGTGGGGCGCTCAGAAGTGTCCTCTCATCAAAAGGCGTATGGAAGTATGCCAGAATGAAGGCGGATGATTAATGGAAGGAACAATAAAACGTATCGCAGATACACTTGCTGAACGTTTTGGCGCCGAGACCAGTGAGTTTCGCGACCAGTTAAGCTTGATTGTATCCCCAGAAAAGATCGTGGAGGTATGCCGGTCGTTGCACGACGAATTCGGCTTCGAAATGCTCCTCGGACAGACGGCGGTGGATTACTGGCCTGCGCAGGCACCAAGATTTCATATCGTCTACCTCCTGCTTTCGTTATCCCATAACTTGCGCATGACTTTGCGCGTGCCGGTTGATGGCAATTCCCCCAGCTTGCCCACTGTCGAAGGCGTGTTCCCGAATGCTAACTGGCACGAGCGCGAAGTCTGGGATATGTTTGGTATCCACTTCGATGGACACACGGACCTGCGCCGGATCCTAATGCCCTATGACTGGGAGGGGCACCCCTTGCGCAAAGACTATCCCCTCGGGTATGAAGAGGTACAATTTACATTCAATTTTGATGAGATCGACTCCAGGAAACCGTACGCCAAAGAATAAACCATGTTCGAAAAAACCGAAATTACCTTAGACGAGCTTCGCCATCTCATCTCGGATCGAGCTGTGGAGGGGGAGACTGTGCTGCTCAATATGGGCCCTCAGCACCCCAGCACACATGGCGTTCTACGTTTACTTTTAGAGCTGGATGGCGAAATTGTTGTCAATTGCATTCCCGATGTTGGCTTCCTACATACCGGTATTGAGAAAAATATGGAAGCCAAAACGTATGAGAAAGCCGCAGTGATGACTGACCGCTTGGATTATTTGAATACCACCGGCAACAACCTGGTGTATTGCCTGGCGATCGAAAAGCTGGTAGACCTGGATGTGCCCACTCGGGCACAGGCTGTGCGTGTGATCCTTGCTGAGCTGCAGCGCATTGCCTCGCACCTTGTATGGCTTGGTACTCATGCGCTGGACCTGGCAGCCATGTCGGTTTTCCTGTATTGCTTCCGAGAGCGTGAGATGATCATGGATATCATCGAGCTGTGCGGTGGACAGCGGATGATGGCGACTTACTTCCGCCCTGGTGGTCTATGGCGGGATGTACCGGTAGAATTTGAACAAGCTGTGCAGCATTTCCTGAAAGTCATCCCTGCCCGTATCGATGAATACGAAGCTTTGCTCACAAAAAACCCGCTCTTCCTCGATCGCACCAAAAAGATCGGCTTGCTCTCCACCGAAGATGCGATACGGTGGGGTGTGACCGGACCTACATTACGCGCATCGAATGTGCCCCACGACCTGCGCAAAGTACAGCCTTATTCGGGCTACGAGCAGTACGAGTTCGATATCCCCACGCACGTGGATGGCGATACCTATGCTCGCTACGTGGTGCGGATGGAAGAGATGCGCCAATCTACTCGCATCATCCAACAAGCATTAGATAAGCTGCCGGATGGTCCAGTGCGCAGCAACAATCGCAAGTTTGTCCCGCCGCCGCGCTCCGAACTTGGGGTTAGCATGGAAGCACTGATTCACCACTTCAAGCTCTGGACGGAGGGTTTCAACGCTCCCAAGGGCAGCGTGTATGTGTCAGTCGAATCACCGCGCGGTGAGCTTGGTGTGTTCCTTGAAGGAGATGGCGGACCTGAACCGTATCGAGTTTACTGGCGCACTCCTTCCTTTGATAACCTGCAAATACTTCCCTTAATATCCAAAAAGCATCTGGTTGCCGACCTGGTAGCGTTGATTGGCACCGTTGACATCGTCCTGGGAGACGTGGACAGGTGAGACCATGCTGAAGGAAAAATACACCGAAGAAATAGAAAAAATTCTAGCAAAATACCCACCAGATCAGAAGCGCTCAGCGGTTATGCCGCTGCTCTACCTGGCGCAGCGCGCGCAGGGCTATGTGAGCAAGGCAGCCATGAACGAGATCGCCGAAATCCTGAGTATTTCATCCACTGACGTGGGTTCGATCGTCGGCTTTTATACGCTGTATTACGACGAACCAGGCGGTAAGTACCGCATCCAGGTTTGTACTGACTTGCCCTGTGCCTTGCGGGGTGCACAGGAGTTCCTGGACAAGCTGTGCGAGACTCTGGGGATAAACGTGGGTGAGACCACTCCCGATGGGCTTGTAACAGTTGAGGCGGTGATGTGCCTGGCTGCTTGTGATAAAGCTCCCATGTTCCAGGTGCAAACTGGTGAAGGGCTGGTGTACTATGAGAACCAGACGGTTGAGAGCACTATGAACCTTGTGAAGGGCTGGCGGGAAGGGAAGAGGCGTGAGTAAATACTTGCTCCTCCGCAATCGCGAGATCCCCACCATCAACCGGCTGGAAGTATATCGCCAGCATGGGGGTTTCCAGGCATTTAATAAGGCAGTCACATCCATGAAGCCGGCGCAGGTGACCGAAGTTGTCAAAGATTCAGGGTTGCGCGGGCGTGGTGGCGCGGGTTTCCCCACTGGATTGAAATGGTCGTTCATTGATAACAATAGTTGGCCGCATTATGTTGCCGCCAATGCCGACGAATCCGAGCCAGGCACCTTCAAAGATCGCGAGATCATGGAGGGTAATCCCTTCCAATTTCTGGAGGGCGTGGCTATTGCTGCCTTTGCCATACAGGCAAAAGTGGCGTATGTATATTTGAGGGGAGAATTCTGGCAGCTTGCCCACCAGCTCGACCAGCGCATCGCCGAGATGGAGGCTGCAGGGTATTTGGGTGAGAATTTGTTCAGCAGCGGATACTCGCTCCGCATCTATACACATCTAGGCGCTGGCGCTTACATCTGCGGCGAAGAGACTGCAATGCTCGAATCTTTGGAGGGCAAGCTCGGTCAGCCCAGACTGCGCCCGCCGTTCCCGCCTTCCTTCGGTCTGTATGGCAAGCCCACCGTGGTCAACAATGTCGAGACCCTTTCAAATGTACCATTGATTATTGATCGCGGGGCGGAGTGGTACCGGACATATGGGACAGAGAAAAGTCCCGGTGTAAAAATCTTCTCACTGAGCGGGAACGTCAACCGCCCGGGGAATTATGAGCTTCCACTGGGGACGACCTTCCGGGCGCTAATCTTCGAGCATGGCGGCGGTATTCCCGACCGGCGACAAATCAAAGCCATTATGCCGGCAGGCGCCTCTTCATCCCTGATCGTAGCGACCGATGAAGCTCTGGATACGCCTATGGATTATGAAAATGTCCCGAACGTGGGAGCGCAGCTCGGCTCAGCATCCGTGATCGTCATTGATGATTCGGTCAATATCTCCTGGCTGATAAACAAGACCATTCACTTTTTCCAGCACGAATCGTGTGGAAAATGCACCCCATGCCGGGAGGGCACATACTGGATGAAGCATCTAACAAACCGGCTCGAGCATAGCAAAGCTACCCAGGAGGACCTGGCGCTGCTTTATGATGTAGCAAGCCAGATTCAAGGTAAGTGCCTGTGCGCACTGGGTGAATTTTCGATCGAAGCCGTGATCTCAGGGATCGACCGCTTTGAAGGTGATTTCAAATTGAAACTTAGTGGACAGTTCTCCTCTCCTGGTCTCGAGCCATCATTATCGCAGCAGGATCAGAACGCGAGTTCCAGCTGAACGCTACATTCGGAGTTTCTTGATGAGCAAACAGGTTACACTGACAATTGATGGGCATCAAGTGACAGTTCCCCAGGGCACGGTGCTTGTGGATGCTGCTAAAAAAATCGGTATTGATATTCCGGTCTTCTGCTACCACCCTAAGCTAGAGCCTGTGGGGATGTGCCGCATGTGCCTGGTGGAGATTGGTCGCCCTCTCATCGATCGAGGCAGCGGACAACCAGTCTTGAATGACGATGGTTCGCCCACAATCCAGTTTAACCCTAAGCTAGAGACTGCCTGCACAACACCGGTCTCCGAGGGTATGGTGGTGTTGGGCATGACCGACAAAGTCAAAGCTGGACGTGAAGATGTTTTGGAGTTTTTACTCACATCCCATCCACTGGATTGTCCCATTTGTGATAAGGGCGGCGAGTGCCCGCTCCAAAACCTGACAATGGGTTTCGGGCCTGGAGAAAGCCGCTACCTGTACGACGACAAGAAACATCTGGCTAAGCAGGTCCCCTTAGGCGAGCTGATCGTGCTGGACCGCGAGCGTTGTATCCAGTGCGGGCGTTGTGTGCGTTTTCAAGATGAGATTGTCGACGACCCGGTGATCGGTTTTTCTCAGAGAGGTCGTTCGATGGAGATTGTGACTTTCTCCGAGCCGGGATTTGATTCGATATTCTCAGGCAACACCACAGATATCTGTCCGGTGGGCGCATTGACCACGGTGGATTTTCGTTTTGGCGCTCGCCCCTGGGAGCTGAACGCGGCGGCTTCAATCTGCTCGCAGTGCCCGGTAGGCTGTAATCTGACCCTCAACGTGCGTCGTGAAGCCAAGTCGGGTGGTAAGTGGGTGATCAAGCGTGTCATGCCCCGCCAGAACGAGCAGGTCAACGAGATCTGGATCTGTGATAAAGGACGCTTCTCTTACCATTACACCGAAAGTAAACAGCGCATAACTCAGCCGATGGTGCGTAAAGGCAGCGATTTGGTTCCCTCATCGTGGGAGGAAGCGCTCAAGCTGGTTGCTGAGCATATTAAATCTGCAGGAGACGGTCTGGTAACTCTGGCGAGCGGGCGGCTTTCAAATGAAGACCTGTTCAACTTGCACCAGCTCACATCCGCTCAGGGTGGTGTTTCCGCCTTATACACGCATATGGCAGGCGGTGACCTGGTATCACAGGTGGGTGTAGGCAAGGGCACAAACTTTTCGATGATGGGTCCCGAGACGGCGATTCTGGTGATCGCAAGTGATCTGCTCGAAGAAGCCCCGATCTGGTGGTTGCGCATCAAGCAAGCAGCTGAGCGGGGCGCCCAGCTGATCGTTGCAAACCCTCGCTCAACCAAGCTGGATCGCTACGCCAAGTACTCCATTCGCTACCCTTATGGAGCCGAAGCCGCAGCAGGGCTTGCAATGGTTAATGCTCTCTCAGCCAAGCGCCCGAGTCTGCCAGATGCTATACAAGGATTGTTGCGAAGCACGGATTTGCAGGCGGCTGCTAAAGCTCTGGCAGGTGCGGAGAATGCCGTAATCTTGTATGGGAGCGAAGGTACAGGCTTAGAATCTTCTCAATCACTCGCCGAAGCTTGCTCTAACTTATTGATCACCACCGGCCACGTCGGTAGTCCGAACAACGGGCTTATTGCAGTCTGGTCACGCACCAACGATCAGGGCGCTTGGGATATGGGCTTCCGGCCACTTCCTGATCTTAAGCAGGCGATGGCTTCAGCAAAAGTGCTTTATGTTGTCGCAGCTGACCCTGCCGGAGATAATCCAAACATGGCGGAAACCGGGGACTTCCTGGTTGTTCAGGAAATGTTCTTGACCGACACTGCCAAGCTAGCGGATGTAGTCCTGCCTGTCCTGGCATTCACTGAGCGCGAGGGAACGTACACAAATGGCGAGCGCCGGGTTCAGCGCTTCTATCCTGCAATTCCCGAGCGCCCAGGCTGCAAAGCAGATTTTTCCGCGACGGCTGCATTAGGCAATCTGCTTGGGCTCGACCTTGAGGAGCGTATTCCCTCCAAGGTCATGGTCCGTATTGCCAATTCAGTGCCTGGGTATGCTGGCCTCACATATCTCAAGCTATCCGAGGTGTCTGAGCAGTGGCCGGTCTTTGGACGGGAAGACCTGTATTACGGTGGTACAGGCTATGAGAACAGCCAAGGGTTGGGTGTGCAGTTAGCCTCCGCGGCGGATCGGGGTGAAACCCCCGCTCTCACATGGCCGAGGCTTTCCGAGCTCTACATCCAGGAAGAAAGCCTGCTGGCTGTGCCCGTGACGCGGCTGTATGACCGTGGTCAGACGGTGATGACTTCAGAAATCCTGCACCAGCGAATCCCGCAGCCCTATGTAGCCCTACATCCTGAGGAAGCCAAACGCCTGAAGCTATCTAGCGGCGATACCGCCGAATTAAGCCTGAACGGCACCTCGACTTTCGTAACATTGCACCTGGAGGAGACGCTCCCTCGAGGCGTGGTCCTTGTACCGCGCAGTATGGGGATCCCTATCTCACACCCTGAACCTGCTGTGCTTCGTGCTGTGGAGAAGGTTTTAGTTTAGGAGAGCGCGGCTGCGCACCATTTATCAAGAGGACCCCTATGGATTATGCCCTGATCTTGGAATGGGTCATTAAATCGATAATCCTGATAATCACTTTGCTGACTGGCTTTGCTTACCTCACTTTCTACGAGCGCAAAGCCCTGGCGAGGATTCAGGTGCGCATCGGACCCAACCGTGCAGGCCCCGGCGGCTGGTTGCAGCCGGTGGCAGATGCCGTGAAACTGATCTTTAAGGAGGAGCTGGTACCAGCAAAAGCCGACAAGCTTATGTTTGTCATAGCTCCAGTTGTAACCGTCATCCCGGCATTTATTATCCTGGCTGTGGTGCCCTTTGGAGACACTGTAACCCTCTTTGGGCGCAGGATACCGCTGGCGATCACTGACATCAACATAGGGCTGCTGTATATCACTGCCATCGCATCAATATCGGTGTACGGGATTGTGTTGGCAGGTTGGTCCTCAAACAACAAATACGCTATGATGGGTGGTATCCGCTCGTCGGCTCAAATGATCAGCTACGAGCTGGCCCTCGGCTTGGCCCTCATCGGTCCCATGCTGCTTGCAAACTCGATGAGCGTCGGAGATATCGTCAAATCGCAAATGCATATTGGCTGGTATGTCATCTGGCAGCCTGTGGGCGCACTGGTATTCTGGGTATCTGCTCTCGCAGAAGTCAACCGCGCTCCCTTCGATATGCCTGAAGCTGAACAAGAGCTTACCGCAGGGTACCATACTGAATATTCTGGGATGAAGTTCGCATTGTTCTTCATGGCAGAGTACATCAAAATGATTGCTGTAAGCGTCATTGCCGCAGCCCTATTCTTTGGTGGGTATCATGGTCCGCTGGTGGATCAGATTCCTTGGCTTGGACCGGTCTATCTCCTACTTAAAGTATTAATCCTGCTATTTGGGATGATCTGGATACGAGCCACGCTGCCTCGAATCCGCTACGACCGCCTGATGGCTTTCGGCTGGAAAATTCTCTTCCCCTTGGGCTTGATCAATGTGCTCATTACTGCAGTCGGTGTGGTCTTGGAGATGTTGTGGTTGATCCCGCTATTTTCATTAGTAAGTATCGGTTTGGTGATATATTTTTCGAGAGCTGCGATCGGTAGGAGGTAGGACACATGTTTTCAGAGATAATCCGTGGGCTCTCCACCACGTTTCGGTCGATGTTTGAAAAGCCGGTTACCATCCAGTACCCTGAGGTAAAACGGCCCGTAAGCAAGCGTTTCAAAGGACGCCACGATCTTCATCGCTATGAGAACGGGTTGGAAAAATGTATTGGTTGCTCACTCTGCGCGGTAGCTTGCCCGGCGGATGCAATTTTTGTGGAATCGGCGGAGAACACAGATGAGGTGCGCTACTCTCCTGGCGAGCGATATGCCAGCACCTACGAGATCAACTATTTGCGTTGCATTTTCTGCGGTTACTGCGAGGACGCCTGCCCGACCGAGGCAATTGTCCTGGGTGACCAATATGAGCTCTCTTTCACAGACCGGCGCAGTTCGATCTACCCCAAGGATATGCTGCTCCTGCCGGTGCCGAGTGGTGGCAAACCAACTCCACAAAAGGTTGAGCCAGGTACATACACGAAAGCCGTTCCAGTAATGCTAGACTCAAAGGATTGAAAGTAGATGACCACTGATCTCATCGTATTCATCATTCTGGCTCTGGTAGCAATTGGCACGGCGCTGGGGATGTTGTTCAGCAGGAACGCAGTATACGCTGCTCTGTTCCTCATCTTAAACTTTGCAACCGGAGCCGTGTTTTATTTGCTCCTGGACGCGCCCTTCATCGCCCTGACCCAGGTTACGGTGTATGCGGGTGCCATAATGGTGCTATTTCTTTTCGTGATCATGCTCCTGGGCGCCGAGCAGACGGGTAGGACGCCTGCTGCTTGGTGGTTGCAGCCCTCAACCCTCATCCTTGGCGCGGTGCTGATGGCGGAGGCTCTGTACATTATCATTAGCCAGCGAGGCTTCATGCCAGATGCAATAACGCCATCGGCCTCATTTGGCACGCCCACAAGTGTAGGTGAGATATTGTTTAACCAGTACTTATTGCCCTTTGAGGTGACGTCGGTCTTATTGCTGGTGGCGATGGTGGGTGCAATTGTGCTATCTAAGCAAAAACCTGATTGATCACGCGTCTTGCCAGTGGTGTCAGCTTTCAGACCAGGCGTAGTGTGAGAATGATGTCAGACATCATCGTATTGTAGGAGGAAGAATGCTCCCAGTCGTATACTACATCGGTCTCTCCGCAATTCTATTTACAATTGGTGCTCTGGGCGTGCTCATCCGGCGCAATTCCATCGTCATTTTCATGTCGGTAGAATTGATGTTGAACGCGGCAAACCTGGCATTCGTGGCTTTCGCTCGCAATTTCGGGGAGATGCAAGGGCAGCTTTTCGTTTTTTTCGTCATGACAGTTGCTGCTGCGGAGGTAGCTGTGGGGCTGGCACTGATCGTAACTATCTTCCGCTCAAAGCAGAGCATTGATGTGGATCAGCTGAATTCATTGAAAGGATAGAGATGAGTGAAATCGGGGTCGGCGCAGCTCAATTCTTCTATCTCGTACCGTGGGTGGTTTTCTTCCCGGTAATCGGGTTGCTCATCAATATCGCCGTAGGCGGGCGGCTGAGCGAGAAAGTCATCGGTACCATCGCCTGCCTGGCGTCCGGATTAGCTTTTGTCGTATCGGTGCTCCTGGCGATCTCACTGGTGGGTCATCCTGAAGGGACGGTCGTACCCCTGGCAGATTGGATCGCCATCGGCGAACTGCAGCTGCGATGGGCGTTTCGAGTAGATACCCTCTCTACAACCATGATGCTGGTTGTCTCCGGTGTTGGCACGCTCATCCATGTTTATGCCGTGGGTTACATGCACGAGGATGTGCGCCACAACGGAGATCCCTCCCGTTTCCGTCGTTTCTTTGTTTTTTTCAATCTATTCATCGCGGCCATGATGGTGCTGGTGGGTGGCGACAACTATCTGATGCTATTCGTTGGTTGGGAGGGCGTGGGTCTGTGTTCCTACCTGCTGATCGGTTTCTGGTACGAGAAGGGTAAGGATGGCATCGGAAATGCTATTGCTGGAAAGAAAGCCTTTGTCACGAATAGGATTGGCGATTTTGGCTTTCTTATCGCTGCCTTCATTATGTTCGCATTCTTCCGAACCTTTGAATTTGACGCGGTCTTTGCGAAAGCTGAAATAGTCGCTGAGGCTACACCCTGGGTGATCACAGCCATCACCCTCTTCATGCTGCTGGGTGTGGCGGGTAAATCGGCGCAAATCCCGCTTTTTGTGTGGTTGCCAGATGCCATGGCTGGTCCGACACCTGTGTCTGCATTAATTCATGCCGCTACGATGGTGACTGCTGGCGTGTACTTGGTGGCGCGCACCTACCCGCTTTATGTGCTCTCACCCGTGGCGCAAAATTGGGTTGCCTGGGTAGGTGGGGTAACAGCCCTTTTCGCAGCCACCATCGCTGTTGGTCAGTTTGATATCAAGAAGGTGTTAGCATATTCGACCATCAGCCAGCTAGGGTTCATGGTAGCTGCGGTCGGTATGGGAGCATTCGTGGCAGGGATGTTCCACCTGGTGACACATGCCTTCTTCAAAGCGTTGCTCTTCCTCTCATCCGGCTCGGTAATCCAGGGTTTAGAGCGTGGGTTGCATCACGTTGAGCACGACCCTGTGCTGAAGAAGAAGCTTAAAGGTAAGGCTCCTCATTTTGACCCGCAAGATATGCGTAACATGGGCGGACTGCGCTCACGCATGAAAACAACCTACTGGGTGTACTTGATTGGCGCCCTGGCGCTGGCGGGAATAGTCCCGCTGGCCGGATTCTGGTCCAAAGACGAGATTCTGGCAGAAGCCAACCATCTGAACACCGGCGTGTATTGGATGCTCACCATCGCTGCCTTTTTCACCGCTTTCTACATGGGGCGGCAGGTCTTGCTGGTATTTTTTGGGAAAGCGCGCAGCCTCGCCGCCGAGCATGCTAGAGAGAGCCCAGCAGTGATGACCGTGCCTCTGATGATCCTGGCAGGGCTATCGGTAGTGGGCGGAGCGCTCAACCTGCCCGCCGTGCATACCTTTGGTCATTGGCTGGAGCACACCATCCATCTCGAAGAAGCGAGTGTTGCTGGCGGTGCGGTGGTTGAGGCGACGGCTGGAGGGGGCTTCAACCTAAGCGTTGCGCTCCTCTCTACAGGTCTGGCGCTGATCGCAATCGCGGTCTCCTGGTGGTTGTATGACCGACGCTACCAGGAACTTCAAGTTTTACCGACGGCCAAACGCCCCGATGATCCACTGCAAGGCTTGATTGGGCCGGTCTTCTCTGGCATGGAGAACAAGTGGTGGGTAGATGAACTCTATGAGGCAATTTTGCTCAAGCCCTACGTCGCCGTATCGCGCTTCCTGGCGGATGTTGTCGATTGGCGGTTCTGGCACGATTGGTTCCACGATGTTGTCATCGTTGGTGGGTATAACGCGCTGAGCTGGTTGCTATCGATACGCATCGATTTGGGCATTATCGACGGCATAGCCAATGGTTTGGCGACAGTCACGCAGAGAGTTGCGGCTCAGATGCGCCTCATCCAAACAGGTTATGTCAGGAATTATGCGTTATCTGTTTTTATTGGTGCGATTGTTATCCTGGGATATTTAATTCTCCGGTAGGGGTAAGAAAGTTGAAGGTTCTCTTTCAATACAGAAGATCCCATCAACTTCCAACCTTCAACCTGAAACTTGCCTTCCTGCAGTCAGGTGAGGCAACCGTAGAAGAGGATGCGCAATGAATTATCTCTTACACCCTTTGACGCTCGTCACATTCTTTCCCATCCTGGGTGTCGTGGTCTTATTGCTGCTCAAACCAGAGCAGAAAAACGCCGCTCGCTGGGTGGCGCTGCTTAGCTCGCTAATCACTTTTGGCATCTCGATCGCGGTGCTGGTGCAGTTTAATCCTGGCGAAGGCGATCTTCAAATGGTGATCAACCTTCCTTGGATCCAGGTGGCTGGCTGGAACATTGCCTTCCATATGGGCGTGGATGGGTTGAGCATCCTGCTGCTCTTGCTCACCACTTTCCTCACGCCGATCTCAATCCTCTCCACCTGGACTGCGGTTGAGGAGAGAGTGAAGGATTTCATGGTCTTCTTCCTCCTCCTCGAGGTCGGGATGGTGGGAGTGTTTCTGGCGCAAGACCTTTTCCTGTTCTACGTACTTTGGGAATTCACGCTGGTGCCAATGTACTTCCTGATTGGTGTGTGGGGTGGACCACAACGCATGTATGCCGCTGTTAAATTCTTCCTCTACACTATGGCCGGGTCGATCCTGATGTTGCTGGCGATCCTCTGGCTTGGCATCCAGGGCGGGACTTTCTCTGTGCCAGAATTGGTTGCGCAGGGGAATATCCCTGCTGGTGTGCAGACGTGGCTGTTCCTGGCATTTGCTGCCGCGTTCGCCATCAAGGTGCCGATGTGGCCGCTGCACTCCTGGCTACCGGACGCTCACGTTGAAGCCCCTACCGCTGGCTCAGTGATATTGGCTGGCGTGCTGCTCAAGATGGGCACCTACGGCTTCATGCGATTCAATCTGCCGCTCTTTCCAGCAGCTTCGATAAAGTTCGCCCCAGCCATGGCGGTGTTGGCAGTCATCGGTATTCTGTATGGGGCAGCGGTCTCCTATGCCCAGAAAGATGTGAAAAAGCTGGTTGCCTACTCCTCGGTCAGTCACCTTGGGTTCGTCATGTTGGGACTTTTCGCGCTTAACCCTCAGGGCATACAGGGCGGCATACTTCAGATGGTCAACCATGGCTTGAGCACTGGAGCCTTATTCCTTATTGTCGGAATGATCTACGAGCGCCGCCATACGCGCGATATGGATGCCTTTGGCGGGCTGTGGAAAATCATGCCTGTTTATGGGGCGATAACCTTGATTGTGACCCTCTCGTCAATGGGATTGCCCGGCTTGAATGGTTTCGTAGGTGAGTTCACCATCCTGCTAGGCGCCTGGGATTCCGGACAGTCTGGGTCGCTGGGATCTGTCTGGTATGCGGGTCTGGCAGCAGTGGGCGTCATCCTGGCAGCTGTGTATATGCTCTTCATGTTCCAAAAGATGTTCCTTGGTCCGGCGGATAAGGAAGAAAACCGCTCGCTGAAAGACCTCAACTGGCGTGAGATTATCACGCTTGTCCCGTTGTTGGTGTTTATCTTCTGGATAGGCCTGTATCCCAAACCGTTCTTCACGCTGATGGCTCCAGCCGTAGACCAGCTGGTGGGTGCGTTACAGGCAGCTTCACTGGCGATGCCGTGAGGGATCGATGAGTATTTTTGACATCCTGACCATACTTCCGCTGATTGTGTTGGTCGCCTGGGCGACTCTATTGATCCTGGTTGACCTTGTGATCCCGCCAGACCGAAAAAGCATTACAGTCCTTTTGTCTGCCCTCGGCTTAGTTATTTCGCTGGTCCTGCTGTTCGTGCCTCTCCAGCGACAGCAGGAGGCATTTAATCGAATGGTGGTAGTCGACGGTTTTGCGGTCTTCCTCTCCGTTATTTTCCTGGGTAGTGGATTGGTGGCGATTGCTTTGTCATACGATTACCTCAAGCGGATGAAAATAGATCGAAGCGAGTATTATATTTTGATGTTATTTTCGATCGCCGGTATGATGCTAATGGCGATTGCCGCTGACCTGATTGTGGTCTTCCTTGCGCTTGAATTGCTCTCGATCCCGCTTTATGTATTGGCTGGTTTCGCCCGTCCGCGCCCGGATTCGGAAGAGGCTGCCCTAAAATACTTCCTGTTAGGCGCATTCGCGGGAGGATTTGTAGTATATGGTGTGGCGCTGGTATTTGGGGCGACAGCCACTACGTCATTGGCGCAGATTTTCGCCACCATAAACGCTGGATCGGCTAACCTGACGCTGCTCTCGGTAGGCGCAGCATTAATCTTAATTGGGTTAGGCTTCAAGGTGGCGGCGGTGCCTTTCCACATGTGGACCCCCGACGTGTACCAGGGTTCACCCAGTACCGTGACTGCGTTTATGTCAGTGGGCGCGAAAGCCGGTGGCTTCGCCGCTTTGTTGCGAGTGTTTGTCTCTGCATTCCCCGCCCTCGTGGCGGATATGACCCCCATCATTTGGGTCATGGCGGCGCTGACGATGATCCTTGGAAACTTGGTCGCCATCGCGCAAGGCAATATCAAGCGCCTGTTGGCTTACTCCAGCATCGCCCACGCTGGGTACATTCTGATGGCAATCGTGCCTTTTGGAAATGGGGGTGTCTCTCAGGATGCAGTCGCATCCGCATTGTTCTATCTCC
The DNA here is from genome assembly GCA_963714425.1 of uncultured Chloroflexia bacterium. Classification (GTDB taxonomy): domain Bacteria; phylum Chloroflexota; class Anaerolineae; order Anaerolineales; family UBA4823; genus DATCYX01. Next base: position 535,005 of record CAVQOI010000004.1, on the reverse strand, counting down.
TGGCGTACGCGCTCAGCAGCTTTGGCGCCTGGGCAGTGGTCGTCGCATTGGAGCAGGCAGAGGGCAAAGGATTGGCATTGGACGACTACGCCGGTCTGGGACGCAAGCACCCAGGACTGGCGGCAGCGATGGCGATTTTCATGTTTTCCTTCACAGGTGTGCCCCCAACCCTGGGTTTTGTAGGTAAATTTTACCTTTTCCGCACAGTACTTGAGGGCGGCTTCACCTACCTGGCGGTGATTGGTGTGCTGACTTCACTTGTATCGGCCTACTATTATTTGCGGGTTGTGGTGATCATGTACATGCGCGAAGGTGAGCCGGTTGTATATAGTGAGCGTTGGCTCAACCTGACCGCTGGAGCCACAGCGTTGGCAACCGTGATCTTGAGTATCTTCTCTGCACCCTTATTTACGTGGGCAGCGAATGCAGCCTTGCATTTGTATTGACTTGCAAGCAGCTAAACACATTCATTATTAGAAAACAAAAAACGCGATCCATCGAAAATGGGTCGCGTTTCGTTTTCTTACGCCGAAGGCGCATTCCGTGCGCAGAGCGGGCGACGGGATTCGAACCCGCGGATGTCAGCTTGGAAGGCTGATGCCTTACCACTTGGCCACGCCCGCATGCTATCTGCCATGACTGGAGCGTGTGGAATTTTACCACATTTGGGTTTTTATCTCTTCATTTTCCAACCCCGGTGAGACAGGTATGCCGGGATAGGTAATGCTCCGGTCTCTCTTTCCTGCATTCTCTCTGCGAGCCATTGAAACCATTCAAATGCAGTATTCCTCTGAACATTTGCTCGAAATTCCTGGATATAGTTTTCCAAATGGCGCTCTCTCGTTTCCGGCTGTCTTGATACTTGCGGATGTTTTGAATGCCGAAAATGATGCCAACGACCATAATGAGGGTCGCAATCAATTGGAGTATAAGCGGAAGTTTCATGCGCGGTCAAATTCCTGTGGAATCAGATGAATTCAAGCAGGATTTGGTTAATTATATCGGATTCGACCGTCTTGTATCCGGGAGGAGAATGATTCTGGGTCAAGAACACCAGGTGATATTTCTTGCAGATCAGAGAATTATATGCCATAATAGATAATAATTGTCCAATAATCAACAAAGAGGGAACATATGTTGCTTAAGCCGAAAAGCATCACGCGGGTTGGCATCGTCCAATTTTTTCTCGCACTAGTTTTCGTGGTCTGGCTGCTGTTCTTCCCAGATACTGGCGACCAGTTTGCATGGCCAGTGACGCCGCGCCTGACCGCGATGTTCATCGGGACATCTTTCATCCTGCGTACATTTTTAGGTTGGCTGCTCTGGCGAGAAAAATACTGGTACCGGCTGCGCTGGAGTATGTGGGGGAATTTCGCCTTCCTCGGCACTATTCTCCTGGCGACCTTCTGGCATGTCGAAGCGATGAACTGGAAGAGCAACATCTGGGTGGCGCATATTTGGGTGCTGGCGTATATCTTGGAGCCTTTGATGCTGCCTTTGCTCGAGCCGCGTGGAGCCGAAAGCAAACAGCCATTGATGAATGATCTTACTCGTGGACCGCTCCTGCCCGGCCTCAAGAATACAATGATCGCCATCTACCTGACCACGTTTACTATCGGTGGTCTGCTGGTGATCAACCCGGCTTTTATGGATACGCGCTGGCCCTGGCCTCTCGATCCGTTCAATGCACGCATTATGGCTGCCTGGCCAATGGGCGTTGGCGCGTGGGCATTAGCGATCTACTATTCGAAAGATTGGGCAGAGGTTAAGCCGGGTGTCCAGATGCTGATTCTTTACGCCCTAGCGCTATTTTTGGTCTGGCTTGTGACGTTCTCTGGCTATGATCCTGATCGCGCCAACCGAATCACTTTGGGGGTGTACTCCGGTTTGATTGCTGTCTTGCTGGGGTATTACTACTGGCGGCAGGGACGCCAGAGCGCAAATATTTCCAAGTCGTCGTAATCCGTGGATATTCGCTCCATGAGGCTGGGGAAAAATACCCTGGGGTGCTAAAGAAGATAAGAGGCGCAGGCTATCATTAAGCCAGGGCGATTTCCTATACCCCTAGTCAAGGAGGTACAGAATAATTTGACTTGGTGGCAAATCAATTTCAGCTTAAATTCGAGCCTGAGAGATCCCCTAAGTGCCCTGCTTGTGTTATCCAAGTGGTCGCAAAGTCAAGCCGAATAATACGCCCAGCACCAGCATTTCCAGCATGCCAGCAATGAGGTGATATAGGATTGTTGGGAGAGGGACGGTGTACATCATCCAGGTGGATGCGGCGTACATCACTACCCGGAAGAACCATGCCATTGCTGCAAAACTAAGGCCCTTGAGTACCCCTGAATTTCCCGGCAGGCTTGCGTAGAGTACCAGAAATATCCCTGCCAAGATAAAGCCATAGGCCAGATCGATTAGGATACCTGCTGTGATATTAATATTCGTTTTTAAGATTGGTTTATAAACTTCATTGAGATTCATCGCCAGTGGGTTTGTGTTAAGAACCCCGTCCATGATGCCGAATAATATACCCCCTGCAAGGCTAATAAGGATATAGCGGGTCATATAATTCTCCTGACCATAAAAACACAACTACATTTTATCTACTTCTCTTGCTACCTGCCATGCAAAGGCCAGCGAATCGGCCAGGGCGCGTGGATCGAGGTTTTCTGGCGTGTCACTCATCTGGTGCCAGTGGGAGACCTGTCCAGCCCGCCTGTCAGGCGAGCACCCTATGGAGAGGGCGATCAGCTTGCGCTTGGTGGCAACGATTGCGTCGGTATAGGCGATTCCGATTTGAGGGAATACATCTGTCTCTGGGAGAGCAGCTGCTGCTCGACGCGCCAGCTCCAGAGCACGCGGATGGGTGGGTTGCTTGTTTATCAAGCCATCGGTCGTCAGATACTGCGGGCGGCCTAGCCCTGGCTCATCCAAAACCAGGTACACCGCGTCGTCTCCCATCTGCTGGGCGTGGGCATCCAGAAATGCAACCATGCCGGATGCATCGGTTTCCTCACACCCCGTGAAAAGCAACCAGACCTCAGTGAGGGGCATTGGCTCGTGCACCAGCCGTCTACCGAGCTCAAGTGCAAGGCCCACCCCGGCAGCATTATCATTCGCGCCTGGGCTGAAAGGCGTGCGATCGGCATGCAGGCATAACGCCAGGGCTGCCAGCTGAACAAGGGCTGCTGGCAGGCTTAGCCAGCGCACCCAGGTGATGCCAAGGAATGCGCCTAAAGCGTAGAATGCCCCACCTGCTGCCATACTTAAGAAGACCAGGCTCACCAACGAATTGAATGATTTACGCCAGGCAGGCGATGAGTAGAATACCGGCGTGCGGTGCGTATCCACATGCGCACTGATCACCAGACGGCGGCGGGCCTGGATTGCTGCCGGAATCACACCAATCGCATTGTGGCTGGGGCGGCTCGGGATAAGCCGTCGAGTCCAATTGGGTGCCAGGTCGGATTGCCTCAACATGCCCCAGGCTCCAAGCCCACTCAGTGATGCGGCGAGCGCCAGCCATTCGCGGCCGCTGTCAGCCCAGGAGAGAAACACGCCCACTAGTGCTGCGCTGATTGCCAGGACGTAGGGACGGTAGGTAGATGGATTTCCGGGGAAGGCTTCGATTCGCACATTCTGGATGCCCAAGGCATTCATCTGCTCAATGCAGTACTCAGCCGCAGCCTGTTCATTGCGAGAGCAGCTCCCACGCCCACCCAGAGCAACTGCCAGGCGATGGATGTGCTCTTGAACCTTGAGTGTTCCTTCTTGCTCCGTGGTGGTGCTCATTAAATGGCTCCGAGATCCAGCCCGCGGTTGGCAGCGCGCATCTCCAGCCATTCTTGCTGGTTGTCGGGAACCGGTACCATTTCTTCGTCTGGGCGGCGCACCAGCACCAGAGCCCCATCCGGGCACACCGGCACGCATACACCACAGCCCACACAACGCAGCAAATCTACTTGAGCCAGATGGTCAACGCTAAGAGCATCGAACTGGCAGGCCTCCAGGCACAACTCGCATCCAGTGCACAGATCTTCATCCACCTGATTGATGAACGCCGAGCGGGCAACTGCATTGGCGATGCCCAGCTCAGCGATGCTTCGTAATATGCCACAGGAGCAGGTGCAACAGTTGCAGATGTACTCGATACCGCTCAACCCATCCTCCATGCCTTTATGATTGCTCACGGAGTGCACCAGTCCGGCTTTTGCTGCACGGTGGAGCGTATCCTGTGCTTGCTGGCGGGTCAACGCTTTCACGACAGGGCTTTGGTCGAATGCTCCAGGTCTTTGGCTTAAAGCCATGCATATATCCACTGGATGATCGCAAGGGTCGCCGATTAAAGCTTTCTGCTTGCGGCAGATACAGTCCAGAACCCCCCAGGCTTTCGCTCCATCCAAAATCTCAGCAACACTCTCGTATGGATAGATGGCCATATCCACCCGCACACTCTCGCCAACCGGGATGACTCGATGCACAGATGGATTTATATTGAGGACCTGCCCGAACGCTTGTAAATAGTAAGTTTCGAAGAGACGGGCGAGGTCGGCGTCCATGCGATCGACCTGCATTTCATAGATGCCTACAACAAAGGGCATCAACGCGTATCCAATGCCACCTTCCATACGCTCGGCACGAATTAAACCACGACGGGCCATTTGTTTTAGCTGGTCACGCAGGGCATGCTCTGCAGCACCTAGCCGTGTTGCAATCTGTTCGAGCGTTTCAGGGCTCATGCGCAATTGAGCAGCCAGCAACGCCTGATCCGGGGTGAATATGTGGGCGAGCAGTCGTAGCTCGCTGCCGTCATCAGTAGGAGGAAAGCCATTCGGCAGGCTGTCCAGGCGTTGGGCAAGCAGCAGGTATGGATCTCGATTCATGATTAGACCTCCAAGGTTGTTCCTGAGAACAGAATACAGGAAATCGAATGAAAGAGCAAGTAGCAATTACGTCGCAGCACAAATCAGCACGCTTCGGAACAAGGCTTCGAATCTATTCAATGACTGGTTGCTTGACAAATATGATATTCCGGTTTATCCTATTAGTGCAATTATGTCTATAAGAATAGTAGAATATATGACTACAATCGAGCAACCCAAACCCTAAACCATTATGAAACTCTCAAAACGCGGTGAATATGGGCTTCGTGCGATGATCGATCTGGCAGTGAAGGCAAAGCAGAGCGATGTGATCCAGATTAAGGAAATTGCCGATCGAGAGCATATCCCAGCCAAATTCCTGGAGCAAATCTTGCTCACCCTGAAGAATGCTGGCATGCTGCAAAGTAAGATGGGTGTAGGTGGTGGCTACTATCTCGCTAAACCCGCCGAACAGATCACCCTGGGGCACATTGTGCGGGTTCTTGACGGTCCGCTGGCACCGGTACGCTGTGTCAGCCAAATGGCCTACGAGTCTTGTGGATGCCCGGATGAAGAGACGTGTGGTCTACGCATGGTGATGGGCGACGTACGCAATGCCATTGCGGATGTGCTCGACCGAACCACACTGGCGGATGTCAGCCAGCGAATTGACGGGGCGCGATTGGGGTAGGAATCAGGGATTAGGGGAACCAACAATCCTCTGCAACTAAAAGCGATAGGACAATACTCGGAGGGATACTATCGATTACTTTTTTTCTCTAAAAGACCACTAAAGGACTAGACTATATCGACAATTACCTGAGAGATAGTCTTGTAAAAAAGTTGTCACATCATAGATAGCTGCTGAAAGACGATAGGGCAGCCAGGAATTGGGATAAACACAATCTTGCTTTCATATCATTGGATGAACTATGGACACCGATTTGAGTATATTCATTTTTATCCTGGTCGGCGCGATTGCCCAATTGATCGACGGGGCATTGGGTATGGCGTACGGCGTCAGCTCGAACTCGTTCCTGCTTGGCATTGGTGTACCTCCAGCTGCAGCCAGTGCCAGCGTGCATATGGCAGAGGTTGTCACCACGGCAATTTCTGGCCTTTCGCACTGGCGATTGGGCAACCTGGACAGGAAGCTGGTGAAAAGCTTGCTATTCCCCGGCGCGCTAGGGGCTGTGGTGGGTGCGTATATTTTGACCAATGTGCCAGGCGACTTTCTCAAGCCATTCATCGCGATTTACCTGCTGGTTATGGGTATAGTCATCATGGTTAAGGGATTACGGAAAAAGAACACGGATGAAACGCGAAGAGAAATCAGCCACATAAGCACCCTGGGGGTGGTTGGAGGATTTTTCGATGCAATTGGTGGTGGAGGCTGGGGGCCGATCGTCACGACCACCCTGGTTGCGCGAGGCAACAGCCCACGGATGACGATTGGCTCGGTTAATTTTTCCGAGTTTTTTATAACCTTCGCTCAATCGGTGGTCTTTGTATTCTCGCTCAAGTTTGGCGTATACTGGAAGGTCATCTTGGGATTGTTAATTGGCGGCGCAGTGGCTGCGCCTCTGGCTGCTGTGGTCACTAAGAAGGTGCCAGCTCGCCAGCTGATGCTGATGGTTGGCGCACTGATAACCATTCTTAGCATACGCACCCTCTACCTGGCGCTGGGGGGATGATCGAATTGCATATCGTGTAATAAAACGCTTTTCTAATATCGGCAGGCTACAGAGATAGATTATTAAGGTGTGAGCCAACTGGGAAAGAGAAATAATCATGTTCTATTCAGACGCGATCGCGATTTGGTTGCGTCCCGATCTTTTTGCCTGATACAACGCCCTGTCCGCCCTGGCGATCAGTTTTTCGAGGTCGCTGGTTACCTCGTCAATTTCTGCTATGCCCATGCTGGTTGAAGTGGTTGTGTCCGCAGAACCAATGGTGATTTTAGACGTCTCCAACAGCGTTTGCAGGCGTTGCGCTACATCCTGAGCAGTGTTTACGTCGGCCTCGGGAAGGATCATAACGAATTCATCTCCGCCGTAACGCCCGACAAGGTCGACATCACGCACACCATCCTTAAGGAGTTTAGCTAGCCCACGGAGAAAAATATCTCCTCCAGCATGCCCAAAGCGGTCGTTAATCTCTTTGAAGTTATCCAAGTCCATAAAGATTACTGATAGGCTGCGATTAAAACGACGCGACCTATCAAATTCACGTTGGCCGAATTCAACCAAGCCGCGGCGGTTTAAGAGTTCCGTCAGGTCATCGTGAATAGCCATTTGCTGTACTTGGGCATATAGCTGTGCGTTCGCAATCGCCTGAGCACTCGCGGTGGCTGCATGCCACGCTAAGTCGATCTCCTCGTGACTAAACTCATGCTTCTCGAAGCTATCCAGCCCGATGGTACCGAGCACCTGTCCATGGACGATGAGTGGCAATATGAGGAGGGATGCGACCTTGCGCTGTTGCAGGAGCTCACTCACAACCTGCACACGCGGGTCCAGCTGGACATCGTTGATTGCCAATGGTTTTTGGTTTTCTATCACATACTGGCTTGAAAAATTCCCGGCGACTGGAATTTTTGTGCCCAGTGCGCTGGGCAGGCTGCCTTCTGGGTATTCGGCGACTACTTCTAGGAGACTCTGGTCTCGATTGAGCAGTGCGGCGCCTGCTTGATCCATATCCAGACCTGATGCGAGTTCATTGAGAGTTGTACGCAAGATATCTACGGTCTCCAATGAAGACGCAGCGGATGCAATCACACGGTTAAGTAGCGACAACTCGCGGTTGCGAATAAGCAAATTGGCTTGGGTCTGCTCGCGTACTTGCACCTCAGATATCAACTTTTTGGCATAATCCCGACTGTTGAACAGGGCAGTTTGAAGGCGCAGCATTGCGAATGAAAACAGAAGAGATAATCCGATGATCAGACTTGTGAAAGGGATAGCACTCGCTAGGAAGTCTCCCCATTTGAGAGGGAAAGCAATCTGGCTGAGGATGAGATGTGTCGAAATGACCAGTACAACCATCGCTCGTGTTATGGGTTGAGGCATCAGCATCGCAGAAAGCACAATGGTTGTCGCATAAGCCAGTATGAATGTCGTCAAAAAGCCGGTGTTTATCGACCCGTAAACGCCGAGCATAAAGAATATAAGGGGGAGGATATATCGTCCGAGCTTCCACTCACCGCGCAGGGTTATCAGCAATCCCACTGCGAAGGCGAATTGTACTCCAAGTGTGATAGCGAAGTCGATGAAGAAGAAATATTCAGCGAGCCAGCCTATGCCTACGATGCAAGTGAAAATAATCATCAAACCCGTCATGATCAGTAAGATCACGCGGGTCATTTGTTCCAGGCGGGCATCTTCCTCGCTGCTAGCAGATGGAGTGGTGAGTTTTTGCCATAACCCCGCAAGGCTTCCAGGCTGCGCAGGATCGTTGCTGACATGCTTAGGCATCATTGTCCAACCTGTGGCCCCTTCTGGACGTCCACAAGAGGCGCTATCACCCACTCGTGGTTCCCATCCAGGCTTAGGATACCTGTGATTATACTGGATAGACATGTAGATATTCATCTGTGCCACTCGCCTTACCAAATTGAAAACAAGCTGCAAACGCCCGCTATGGATTATTTCGTATAGGCGAGTGGATATCCACTTTTGAAGCGGGTCTGATTTACGGCAATAAGTACGACGGGATTTGCTATTATAATGAGGACACGATGATCATTCGACGTCTCTGGCTTTTACTCTTTCTTTCGACCCAGCTAGCCGTATTCAGCTTTAATTCTCCGGCTATGGCTCAAGATGGGAACCCTTTGGTGCTGGTAATTACGACGGACGGACCATTAACCCCAGCCATGAAAGAGTACCTGGATCGCGGCATCCGCAGCGCCGAGCAACGGGGAGCTGAGATCCTGGTATTCCAGCTGAATACGCCTGGTGGCAGGATCGACTTTATGCAGGATATGGTGGAGACAATCCGTGCAAGCACAGTACCGGTCGTAGTGTATATCACGCCGCGCGGCGCCATGGCAGGCAGCGCGGGTACGATGATCACTCTGGCGGGGCATGCCGCCGCCATGGCGCCGGAAACTGCCATCGGCGCTGCCAGCCCGGTCGGGTCTCAAGGAGAGGATTTGGGGGAAACAGTCGCGGCGAAGGAGAAGAATATCCTGAAAGCCACAGTACGCTCGCTGGCAGAACGACGCGGCGAAAAAGCGGTCGATCTGGCTGAACGAACGATCGAATCAGCCGACGCTGCTTCCGCTACCGAAGCACTGGAAGCAGGGATGGTGGACTTCATCGCCAGTGATCTCGATGACCTGCTGATCCAGCTGGATGGATTTCAGGTCGAGGTGTCAGGAGTGGAAAGGGTTCTTTCTACGCAGAACGCCCTCGTTTCCGAAATCTCTTATACATTCATCGAGCAATTGCTTAATGTGTTGACTGACTCAAATATTGTCCTGGTTCTTATTACAATTGGCGTGCAGGCGATCCTGATTGAGATCTCAAGCCCGGGCGGCTGGGTAGCGGGATTTATCGGCGTGGTATGTCTGGCGCTGGCCACCTATGGACTTGGCATCCTGCCGGTCAACTGGTTTGGTATTGTGTTTCTGTTGCTTTCGTTTGCTCTATTTGTGTTGGACATCAAAGCGCCCACACACGGCGCACTCACTGCAGCAGGAGTGGGCTCGTTGATTATCGGAGCCTTAGTTTTGTTCAACTCGCCAGGCGTACCTGCATACCAGCGCGTTTCTGTGCCTTTAGTGGTGGGAATGTCGCTCTTGACTGGAGTAACCTTCTTCACAATCATGATTATTGCATTGCGAGCGCAGCGCGCCCCACATCGCACGGGCCAGGAGAGCCTGCTCGGACGCTCAGGCGTTGTGCGCACGCCTCTATCGCCAGTGGGAACTGTTCAGCTGGCGGGAGAGCTCTGGACGGCACAGCTCGAGGAAGGTGAGGAGACTTTGGAGATTGGTAGGCGCGTGCGAGTCACTCGTGTAGAAGGCGTGCGCATCTTCGTCCGCAGCCATTAATCTATTTAGAGGTTCCCCCTAATCCACAATTCTGTAGTACAAGTCCTCCATGAATTCTTGCATGGCGACGATGTCCTCGAACTGGGCATCGCGATCGCCATTCCCTTGAAATGTAATATTTTCCAGCAGGGATTCGTTGTTCGTGGGCGTTTCGGAGGCGAATTCGTAAGACCTGAAGCGGTCGATCCATCTCAACAATTGCTCCACCTCTGCGCTTCTTAGATTGCGCCGGCCAAGTGTATTGGAGTTTGATGTGCAGTCCCGCGCGTGCTTCCGCGGTGTCTCTACCAGTTAGATACACTTTTACATCAGCGCAGATGCGCCGGACTCCGCCTTCCTCACGCCATGCAATCACCAGATCTGCATCGTCAGAGAAATTTTCGATGCGCGGGACCAGCCAGAACGCGTTGGCATCAGCTGCCTTACCGACGTTGGTGACCCGCAGGATGAAGCGCACCGTCTCCCCGGCCAGATCGCTCAGGTCGATCTCAATGAGTTGGGTGATCTCATCATACGATTGGTACCAGCTGTTCAGGTTGATGACATCGTTATCTATCTCGCGATAATTCAGCTCGAAGACCAGCTCACATCCCGGGTTGTCCCTGAGACAACCCACCTCGGACATGAAGTGATCCCCATCGTGGATGCGAAACGCCGGGTACTCTGCAGATATCCAGCTATTCCTTCCTGTGCCTGGGCGCATCCAGATCGCCACCTCGTTTTCTTTACGTGATTCCAATTCAGGCTGATTGAGGAGCTGCATAGAGCCACCTGGGTTATCCCTGGATCCAGGACAGGTTAAATACTCCCGGTTGCTGACCCACTGCGCTGCACAATAATTTGTTGCGAAATCATACTCGCCGCGCATGCTTTCAGTAGAGCGAACTTCGATCTGAACCCATAAGGCACCCATAGGTGCCAGCATGATCCCGATCACCTGACCATTTGGGGCGACCAGCGACCAGTAGCCTTGATAATACCCCGGCCTGGATGGCGCAGCCATCTGGAGGGAAATATCCACTCTCCCACCTGGCTGAACGCTCTCCGGCAGGCTGATCTGAGTGGCACCTCCAGAGAAATCGCCTCCGCCGAACACCAGGGAATAGGCAGGTGTCCATGGGCAGGAGCCGGCATTCTCGATCCGCCAGGTCTTGACAAACTCCTCACCTGGAGCGAAAAGCGTGTTCACCGGGATAGTGACGTCAGCCACATAGTTTGCGGCTTCACATGGCAGTAAAGGAGGTGTAGCGGTGGGTGGGGGCGGTGAAAGCGTGGGAGTTGCCAGGTTCTGTGTGGGTGGGGGAGGCAGTGCGGAATTTGATATGGTCGGTAGAGGCTCGGCAGCGATCTCTGTCAGGCGCGCTACAGCAGTATTCCCAGCCGACAGAGTCAGTTCCACAGCCAATGTGCTGGCTGCATGGGTATATGCCACGAATTGCGGGTCTTCGGTGGGTGTTTTAGTCACCAGTGCACAAGCCCCTAATACCCAGGCAAATGCCAAAAGAGCAAGTCGTGCCTTATGTCCTACGGCGACCATCCTTTCTCTCGATCCTATGATTTCTTTGACCTAATTATAGCAATTTATCTTGCTAGTACCGGATGGGATGGCGATAAACAGCTTACGAGATGGGTTAAAAGCAGGGTAAAATACGAGTTCAGGAGCCCCTATGCCTTTCACACCCACACGAGACCGTATCAAGCCAGAGGAGATCGATACCACGCCGCGCCGGCGACCGGATTGGATTAAGGTGCGCGCCCCTTCGGGCGAAACTTACGCGTGGCTGCAAGGATTAATGCGCAGCAAATCTTTGCACACGGTGTGCGAAGAGGCAATGTGCCCTAACATGGGGGAGTGCTGGGGAGCTGGGACAGCGACATTCCTGATGATGGGCGACGTGTGCACGCGTTCGTGCGGCTTCTGCGATATCAAGCGCGGCCAGCCCTCGCCGCTAGATTGGCTTGAACCTGAGCGTATCGCCCAGGCTGTCAAAGCAATGGACCTCAAGCATGCGGTCATCACCAGCGTGAACCGCGATGACCGCAAGGATGGCGGCGCGCCGATCTTCGCCATGGTGATCCGGCGCATCCGCGAGCTGCATGCAGGCTGTTCGATCGAAGTGCTGATCCCCGATTTCAAGGGCAGTCTGGAAGCTTTGCGCATCGTGATGGACGCCCGCCCGGAAATCCTCAACCACAATGTCGAGACCGTGCCGCGCCTGTTCAAGCAGGTTCAGCCGCAGGACCACTATGAGTGGGCAGCTGCCACGCTTTCGAATGCCAAGAAGCTCGATCCGGAAGTGCTCACCAAGTCGGGAATTATGCTCGGGTTGGGTGAGCGCATCGAAGAAGTTAAAGCCGTAATGCGCGACCAGCGCAGCTGGGGTGTGGATATCCTCACCCTGGGGCAGTATCTGCAACCGAGCAAGAAGCACCTACCCATCCAGCGTTACTACACTCTGGAGGAGTTCGCCGAGCTCAAAGAGTATGGCAAGAGCATTGGCTTTAAATGGGTGGAAAGCGGGCCGCTGGTGCGCTCCTCTTATCACGCCGCTGAGCAGGTACGCCTCTTGAGCGTGGTACATCGAAAGCTGTACGGCGCAAAGCCATCCGCATAAGAACCTGAAACTCCCCATCTTTCTGGGGGGAGCATGCCAGAAACCAGGGATCAGCTCACCAACCACGACAACCCCCAATTTTTCGGGTGGCTAAGCAGATTAAGCCACGATCCAGCCATTTCCCAGGCGCTGCTCACCTTTCTTGTCTTTCGCATCATAACCTTGGTGTGGATGTGGGGGGTTCGGCAGGTCATCTTCCAGCCCATCGAGCCGCATCCAGTGTTACGACCTTACCTGGGTGTAGCCATGGAGGCTAACCCCTGGCTGGAACCCTGGCAGCGCTGGGATACATTACACTACCAGGCGATCGCAGAGCGCGGGTACAGCGCATTCACGAGTGCCCCGTTTGCTCCACCCCTGTATCCTCTGCTCATGCGTTATGCTGGCAGCCTGATCGGGGGGAACACACTGCTGGCAGGCATCCTGGTGGCGAACGCAGCGTACTTGTGGGCATTGGTGGTGTTCTACCGCCTGGCGCGGGACGAGACAGGCGACCCAAAGTCATCTACGCGTGCTCTGTGGTATCTGGCGTCATTCCCGTCGGCGTTCTTCTTTATGGCAGCGTACACTGAATCGCTGTTCCTGCTGGCGGCTATCCTGTCTTTGATGTATGTGCGTAAGGAGAGATGGTGGTTAGCGGGTTGTTGGGGGGCGCTGGCGTCTCTGGCACGACTGCCGGGTTTGCTCCTTTTAGTACCCCTGGCATACGTAGCCCTGCAACGCTGGCGGATAGACCGCAGGTGGAAGCCGTGGATCCCTGTCTTGCTCACCCTGGTGGGTGGGGCTGCTTACTCGCTTTACGTAATGGTAGGTTTGCGCTTGCCCCCATGGCTGCCCTGGACAATGCAGAACGCCCGCGGCAAGGCGGGGATCGGCTTCCCCGGCGCAAATCTGCTCTCCGCTTTAGGCGAAATCCTGGCAGGCAGAGGTACGATGGTAGATATCATTGACCTGGCATTCTTGCTATTTTTTATGGCTTGCTTCGTGCCGGTCTGGCGGCGACTGCCACGAGTGTACAGCGTGTACTACCTGTCATTCCTTGCTATGTACCTGCTGCGCACCAGCCAGATCGAGCCACTGCTGAGCGTGAGCCGTTATGTGCTGGTATTCTTCCCGGCTTTTATGGTCATGGGAGCCTGGGGGCGCAACCCGTGGGTGCATCGCTTGATCCTTTACAGCTCATGGCTGGGGCTGCTGTATCTATCTGGGCAGTTTGCCATCTGGGGTTGGGCGGGGTAGAAGGATTTTCTTCGATTCCTTTACCCATCCCCCACCAATTCCGGACCTTTTCCTTAATAAGATTTGTTATAATGGCAACGCATCAGGGCCCGTAGCTCAGCGGCAGAGCGGACGGCTCATAACCGTTTGGTCGCAGGTTCGAACCCTGCCGGGCCCATAAAAGAAGGACCCGACCCTGTAAGGGTCGGGTCCACTTGTTAATCATGTACTACTCAGGGTAGTTCGTTGACGCGGTTGGTGCTCGGTGGAGCGACCGGGCTGAACGTACCGAGGTAGTTCACGAGGGCCTGGAGGTCGTTGCCTCCGTCGAGCCTCGGGGCTAAGATTGTACCGAACGTTGTGAAGTTGTCCCCGCCATCGGCGAGGAAGTTGTTCACCGTCACGTAGTAGGTCCCAGCCGGATCGAGGGCTACTCCATTCAGCATCACATTGCTCACCGTGACCGATGTGCAATTGCCCGCTGCAATGGTCTTGGCGAGGTCGTAGGAGAAGCCGTTCGACACGCCGAGGTGCAGGAACGGCCGGCTTGATCCAAGTGGCTGGCATTGCTCTTCGAGCACCGATACGATCTGGGCACCGGTCATCGGGAAGGTAACCAGAGTGTTGCCAAACGGCTGGAATGTGAACGCCTCGCCAAAGGTGACGACGCCGTCGCCCTCACCAGCTGACTGCGGGTAGGTCAGATCAGAGCGCACGCCACCGGGGTTCATGAAGGCTACATCGGCGAAGTTGGAAGACGTTGCCCACAGCTGGGCATCGGCGACCAGGTTGCCGGCTGCCGACTCGACACCACGGTCTGATCCGGGCGGGGTACCACCACGGATGATCGTCGCGGTGATCGTCCCAACCGGTGTGGTGCCTGCTACCTCGTACAGCGGCTGCCACTTATTGAGTATCGCTGTAATCGCAGGATCTGGGGTCAGGGCGGCCTGGTCGACGACATGGTTAGTGGCCGCGCTGAGGTCGCGCCGCACGTTGTGCGTCCTCCTGTCGAGGATGAGGTGCAGTTCCGAGACCACTCTACCATAGGAGTAGGCGCTCGTAACGATGCGCGGTTGGCCAGCGGAGTTGGGGAGCACGCAGTTGTACGGCAGGTGGGTGTGACCGGTGATCAGTGCATCGATCTCAGGATCGAGCGCGTTGTTGATCGCCACAACCGGTCCGGAGATTCCCACACATGCGTCAACATCACCTGGGGGTGGTGTCTGCGATCCACCTTCGTGCAAGAGTACGACGATCGCAACAACCTTCTGCCGTCGGAGGATCGGGACGAGCGCATTGGCTGTCTCGACCTCGTCGAGGAAGTCCCAGCCCTGGATGCCGGACGCAGCGACCAGCGTGTCGGTCGCCTCGAGTGTCATACCAATGAAGGCGACCTTGATTTTATTGATCACCCTGATCTCATAGGGCGGCAGTGGCGTCTCGCCGGTTTCCTCATTTACGACGTTGGCGGCCAACCAATTGAAGTTGGCACCGGCGTACGGATTGTCCGGAAAGTAGCAGCCGTCGACCGGGTGACAGCCGCCGTTCTGCATGCGGAGCAACTCCGTGACGCCCTCGTCAAACTCGTGGTTGCCTACGCTGGAGATATCGAGGCCCATTGCGTTGAGCGACTCGACCGATGGCTCGTCGTGAAAGAGCCCGGAAAAGGCCGGGGAGCCACCAATGAGATCACCGGCAGCGACGGTCAGGCTGTACTTGTGACCTCGGCGGAGCTGGTTAAGCTTCGCGGAGAGGTACTCACCACCGCCTGCAGCGATGCCAGCGACCGTGCCTGGCGTAGTCTTCTCGAGATGGCCGTGGTAGTCGTTGAATGCAAGGAGCTGGAGATCGACGAGTTGAGCCTTCGGGCCGGGTCTGCCCAGGCTCGGTGCTGCCGTAGCAATGGTCGTCGACAGCAAGAGCAATAGAGCTAAAATAGGTAATAGTCTAACTGATGTGCGTTTCATATTATTCTCCTTTGAAATAGTATTTGGTTGACGCTCATATCGATCCGCACCTGTTTGTGGTGCGAGCTAATGATGGGAAACGTGTCTGCGAGCAGGTACGGTGGGTAGGTGTTCAGGGGATAGAAGACCCCGGCATCGGTGTTCGTCATCAACCTGCAAGGCAACATATAGTCTTATGAGGGCGAATCAAGTTCATCGCCAGGATTTGGACAATCACGGTGTCGGGCGGAGGCGCTCCGACTTATGGATCACAGCCACCAGCAGGTCTATGAGCCAAAAACCGCGAACAGCCTAATATAAAATATCTCTCGTCTTGAGAATATAAACGAAAACCCTTCCTTCTGAAATCACCCTCCTAAAAAAACAATGTGTTATTTATACTACCATAAAATCGAGTAGTTTGATATAGTTAATCTGTATTAGTACCCCATTCGCTTTTGACCTGCTGGTCAATTCTGACCTATAAGTACAAGAAGCAATCCGTCTCCCAGGGATTCGCCTGGACAAGTAAAAGGTAGGTATATTATGAAACGAGTACTATTCTTTCTACTTGTTATTGCTATTTGCCTGACTCCGGCACTTGCGCCGCCTGCATTTGCCAATTCTGTGGAGGATAATCTCTTCCCGGTGGAACTGCGCAACCGGACAACAGGACAGGTGATTATTGTGCTGAGAGGCCTGGATGGGAGCGGCGTCTACCATCTGTCGGTAGCTCCTGGCACGGACCAGCACTTTGGGGTGCTGGGGGGCAGCTATGCCCACACGACATACGCGTGTGGCAATACCGGCTCCGGTACACTGCAGGTTACCCGTCAGCTGCGCCTGGTTTTCACCCCCTGCCCCGAGCCGTCGCCCAACCAGGGTGCGCCGTCTATGGAGAAAATTCATCTGAGCGACTCGCCACGCGGGATCTGGTGGGACTTCCACTATGGCCTCGCTCGAACTGGAGGCATCTTGGCAGGAAGCGGCGTCAGTGCGGGCGCATGCGATTACACAGCCACAGCACAGGTGGATATCTACTTCCGACCACACCCTTCAGCCGATATCTTCTCGACGCAGGGTGCGGGCTTTTCGATCCAGCCCACTGCCAGAACGTCCAACGGTTGGCTTGGCTTCGATCCCGGGGTCGCCCAGGCGGCTAACATCGGCTCTTTCCGCTTGCGCTGGCTGCCGCCGGGCTCAGGGTCGGTATCAGGAGGCTGCAGCAGCCTGCCGGTGGTCTGGGGTCCATTACCAGGGATATGCTACGACATGCCCATGGGCGACACCAACGTATATAGTACTCCGGACAGCAGCGCGGCGGTGCTCATAGTGCTACACCTGGGGGAATTCGCCGAGCTGCTGGGGACGACTGCGAGCGGAGACTGGGCCAGGGTGGACCTGGGACCGGGCAACACCGGATCGCATGCCGTTGGCTGGGTGGAAGCCAGCTCTTTGAATGTCAACGGTCCGTGTGGAAGCCTGCCGACGGTCAGTCCGTAACTTGATGGATAACCCCGCGAGGCAGTCCAAAGAGACGTAGGAGGGGTTTCTTAGCAATCTGTGAGGTCGGGTATGGAATCCCGACCTACTTCGAGCTGTGATGTCGGGTATGACCTGTCTGCAGGCAGGCAGGAAACTCGACCTACTGCTCCCAGAAAGGGGAAGCGCATGGCAACCAGGAAACTCGGCAACCTCGTGATCATTGGGCTGGTGGCTCTCAACCTGGGCTTGTGGCTGGGCTTCCCGCCGCAGAACGATGGGCGCCCGGAGTATTGGCTCCAGTATGTTGGCGAGATGCTGAGCACCAGCGCGGTAATCCTGATGGCTTGCGGGATCATCCTTTCCACCCGCCTCCGCAGCCTCGAGCCATATTTTGGCGGGCTGGACAAGATGTACCTGAGCCACAAAAACGCGGCTATCAGCGCCTTCTTGCTTATCCTGGCTCATTTCTTCACTATGTCGATCAGCCCGGGTGTGCAAACCACACTTACGTTGGGGAAAATCGCTTTGATCGGGTTGGTGCTCTCCGTGGGGCTGGCCCTGGCGCCCAGGATCCCGTTTTGGGGAGGCATGGTCCGCCTGCCCTATCATGTGTGGCGCCTGACGCACCGCTTCACCGGGCTGTTCTTCATCGTGGGCATCTTCCACTTCATCGGTATGGAAAAGCTGCTGCTGCGGACGACGCCGGTGGTTCGCACATACGTGCTGCCGTTTGTGTTATTGGGCGCGGCTGTGTATGTGTACAAGGAGCTGTTCCAGGCCAGGCTGAAGAAGCACTATGCTTACAAAGTCGAACAGGTTAAGCGGCTGCATGGCGCAGTGACGGAGGTGACCTTGCTGCCAGAACAGGAGGGCATACCATTCCGGGCTGGGCAGTTCTTGTTCATCGGCTTCCCGGGGGAGAAGAAGCTCAAAGAGATGCACCCGTTTACCATCAGCAGCGCGCCAGGGAAGGAGCCGCTCAAGCTGACGATAAAGTCTTCCGGGGATTTCACCCACGACCTGCAAACTGGTCTCGATGCGGGTGCCCAAGCCAGCATCGATGGAGGGTACGGCATGTTCGATTACCAGACGGGGGGCAAGCGCCAGGTGTGGATTGCCGGGGGGATCGGCGTGACCCCGTTCTTGAGCTGGGTGCGCGCTCTTGGGGAGAGCCTGGCGTTTGAGGTGGATTTCTTCTACACGGTGCGCGCTCCGGACGAGGCCTTGTTTTTGGATGAATTCCAGGATGCAGCAGGACGGTACGCCAGCTTTAAGGTGCACCCGATTTTTTCGAATACGGGTGGGCGCCTGGATGCAAGCAAAAATCGAGGCTGCCAGCGGGGTGTTGGCGGGGAAGGAGGTCTACCTGTGCGGTCCGGTGGCGATGACGGAAGCGTTGAAGGGACAACTGGTTGCGAAAGGAGTGCGCCCCGGGCAGATCCATTTCGAGGAATTTAATTTTCGATGAAGGAGCGGGTTGTTAAAGTGCAGGGATTTTTGAAATTTTGATAGCATTAATTGGGGATTTTTTGCATTCAATTCCTAAGCGGATTTTTGAAATTTTGAAAGCGTAAATGGGAAAATTTTCCATTCAATTCGAGGAGAACACAGGCGTGGGTGGCTCGGATAGGATGGGCGTTGGATAGGGATTGGTCGCATTCGAACTTGAATATCGAAAAACGAAACTTATTCCTGGCAAGAAGACGATTAGGACGCGGATGAAAGCGGAGAACACGGATAAAGCGCTTCATCCACTTTTCGTGCACAGTAATATTAGCACAAATGTTCTGGCATGTCAAGGGATCTGCAGTCATCCCCGCCCCTGATCTACTTCGCGTCGGCAGAGGAACGTCCATACCCTAAATTCAGGAGAGGGGGGGGTTCCCCGAAAATTTGAGAGCTAAAGGCATCGAACGACCAAAATCCGAGGGGCACCATTTATTCCAGGGTGTATAGGCAAAATGGCGAATGTCGGAAGGCGTAAATAGGTGTAAGATGATCCTTTACAGAAGGATTAACCAAACCTCCAGGAGGTAGGATATGAATAAGTTCAACGTAGTTCTATGCCTGATTGTCGCCAGCATCATCCTTGTAGCGTGCGCGCAGAAAACTCCCGAACCGGTCACGTACACGATCGAAATGTCTGAATATGCCTTCTCGCCGAACACAATTGAGGCGAAGGTCGGCCAGCAAGTCACCCTGATCTTGACCAACAAAGGCGTCTTAGAGCATGAAATCATGTTTGGCAGGGACGTGATGATGATGAACAACCGCCCGGATGGGTTCCGCACGGATATGTTTGCGGTGTCAGGTGGCGAGCCACAGGCGGCCATGATGCAGGAAGGCATGGATCAGATGGGGGCGGTGGATCACCAAGCAGACCATTCAGGGTTCATGGTCGTCCTTCCCAAAGCTAATGACCGGGCAACTCTCACTTTCACAGCGACCGACGACATGCAGGGGGAGTGGGAAATCGGCTGCTTCTCACAAGAGGGCGTGCACTATGACGCCGGCATGAAGGGGAAATTCGTGGTCAGTCGCTGAAGCCAACCACACCCTGGCTTTACTACCTGCTTCACTTCATACGCAGGTTCGCGATGTTCGGCAGGCATGCAGACACAAAGGCGGGAGGCAGGGCCCTGATGGGGATGGGTGCGCTGGCACAGGTCAAGGGAATCGGGGCACTCACCATCCTGTAAAGAATGTGGCGTACCCGGCGAGCCCTCGGGCAGGGAGAGGGGTGGTCGGGCGATTAAACGGCGAAGGTTGGCGCTGGCGGAGGCAAGTGGTTATAATGCAGCAATCACGATCGCCGGAGTGAGGCCCGATGCACGCCTGGGTGTTGGGTCTCGAGGAAGGAAAGCATGGAATCATTTCATGAAAACATGAATGAATACCGGAAACAGCTGGAGAAGGGGGCGATTCAAAAGGCTTATAAAGGATTGATGGTCTACCTCATGAATTTGAGGACCTATTTTGATAACAAATATCCAGACCACTTCGTATCCAGCAGTATATATTATGGGTATATGGATATGACCTATTTCGCTTTCACTCCAAAATCGTTAACAGACCGGAAATTGAAGATTGCGATCGTTTTTTCCCATGAGAGATTCCGGTTTGAAGCCTGGCTGGCAGGAGCCAACAGGCGGGTTCAAAAAGAAACCTGGAAATTCTTCAAAGAAAGCAATTGGGAGAAATACCGCATTGTACCGACTACGAAAGGTGTTGATTGGATCGTCGAGCATATTATTACTGAACATCCAGATTTCAGTAATTTGGATGCCTTAACCCAGCAAATCGAGAGCGAGAGCTTGAAATTTATTGCGGATGTGGAGAGCTTTTTAACGAAGAATAAAAACTGACACATAGAGATTGCATGGGGAGGGGTTGCCAATCCTTGACCTTGTTGCACCGGATGTAATTGCTTGTGTTTAACCCTGGTTTGGGATGGCGAGACGCCCATCAATGGTTGCCTGTGCTGGGGCGGGGGTGAAGCATGCGAGATGGGACAGATGCGGTGAGGTGGGAGAATCACTCACAATCCGCTTATTGCAATCCTGCCGTATTGGTAGTGCCGGGTATAATCGATGAAGTAGCGTTGAGTGACAAAGAGAGGCGCAACGCGGTTTTAGTGTTGGGTCTCGGGGCAGACGAATTCCGAACGAAATCAACATTCACTCCCAATCGACAAAACCTATGTGCTATCAGCTTTTTATCTGTAATGAAGCATAGATCGAGAGTAACTCATTGATGTCATCGACGGTAATACGCTGGAAATTATTACGAATGTTCATTGCCTGGACGATTGGATGTTGTATCTATTTTATTATCGCAATTGCCACAGTCTATGATGGTTTTCCATCCATGGTTTGCCAACCATTTATGGCTATGTTTTTTAGCGCTGTCATGACATTTCTTGCGCTCATAATTGGATTACCTTTAATGCTCCTTACCCCATATAGACCCCAGTGGCTAGCAATGATTGTGGCTGGTATTAGTCTCTTTATTGGCTTTTCCCTCATATTTATTCCGAGTGTGTTTACTTCAGTGTTTCAGAGGGTTTTCCCTGCTTTCCAAGGGGCGGGAATTTCCCCCGGTTTTGTGCCTATTTACTTTGGTTACTTCATCGTGATATTTTCGATCGCAAATTGGCCGAGGACGAGATTCATTAGTCTTCGAAAAGAAGATTTCAAATAACCGGGGGGTAAAAACCTAATATTTAAACACATAAAATTGTATACCGGCAGAAATGGAACTTATAACAGTTGGTATTAACTTTCAGACAATGAGAATTCGAATTCAGGATTACAACCTAAGGCTTTCTGACCTGATGAAATTCCCAGCATGGGAATATGCACTAGATGAGGAGGAAAGAAAGGGCCAGGATGAAAGAACTGTCAGGCCATGCCTTGAAAAAATGCCAAAAAATCTTACAAGTTCCTATATTATCGTTCGAGCAAGTTTTATTCTGGCTGATGGATCACAAATGAAAGGTTTGATAAAGCCTGAAACCCTAAATAAATCGGGTTTTATGTCCACTATAATTCCTTATGATCTATCTCCAACACTTGTAACAGATGAATGGCAAATGCAATTTGGCTATGGATCGTTGAAACCAAGCCCTGATGAGATAGCAGAAAAATACCGAATGCTTGCTAAGAAACCCCACGAAGTATTTCCAATTAGATTTAGTTCAGATGTTAAAGTTATCAACAAAATCACAGAAGGAGAGTTGGAAGGATTTATGTATTTTGATGCGGGAACAGAGGATTTCTTCAACTTACAATCATCGAACATAATTTATATTAAGTAGAAGACAATAGGCTGAGAATGTGGTCCAGTTGAATTTGACCATAAAATTGTTAGGTCGCGAGTTCGTCTTCTGCTGTGATAATCCATTTTTGAGCAATCCATGCACACAATCAATCTTAACACCTGGTCGCGCCGCGAGCACTTCGAGATCTACCGCAGCTACGACCACCCGCACTTCAGCCTGAGCGCAAACGTGGAGGTCGGGGCTTTCGTCCCGGCGCTCAAGCGGCGGAGGGTATCGTTCACGGTGGCGATGACGTATGTCATCGCCCGCGCCGCCAACAGCATCCCGGAATTCCGCTACCGCATACGCGGGGAAGGGGTGGTGGAGCACGATGTGGTGCATCCGTCCACGACGATCCTTACACAGGGGGATGCTTTCAGTTTCTGCACGATGGAATACAAGGCAGATTTCGCCGCATTCGCGGCGGGGGCCGCGGAGCGCATCGCGGCGGTGCAGGCGCAACCGGTGCTGGAGGACGCGCCCGGGCAGGACGACCTGTTGTTCATGACGTCCATCCCGTGGGTGTCGTTCACCAGCTTCACGCACCCGACCCACCTGGAGCGGGGGAACTCGGTGCCGCGCTTCGCGTGGGGGAAGTTCTTCGAGGAGGGGGGAGGACTAAAGATGCCGCTGAGCGTGCAGGTGCACCATGCGCTGATGGATGGCTTGCACGTGGGGAGGTTTTATCAGGCAGTGGAAAAGATGCTGGGCAAGCCGGAGGTCGTGTTCGGGTAGAGGGGTTCTTAACACAAACCTGCCTTTGGCAGGGATAGTCACAAAGGTTACGAAGTACATAAAGTTTAATAAGAGTTGGGTGCTCTTGACCTGGCGGAGCGAACACCTCATAGCCAGGGGTTGGGATTGCTTCGGCCCAAATAACGGGTCTCGCAATGACGGATCAGGTTGAGGGCATGTGAAGTACCGGCTTACAGGTGATGATTGGTATTGTCAGCGTGGTATAGTAAGCCGGAGAACACCACATGAACAAGTCACAACACTTCGATCTCCAGCGCCTGGCGCAGGGCGTTTATGCTGCCATCGCCATACCCGGTGGGGGGGCGTCCAGCAACGCGGGTATTATCGATTTAGGCGAGCGCACGCTGGTGTTCGACACCTTCGAGACCTCAACTGCGGCAGCGGATCTAAACAGCGCGGCAGAGCGGCTGACCGGGCGCATGGTGAGCGAGGTAATCATCAGCCACGCCCACGCCGACCACTGGATGGGCAACCAGACCTTCCCGCAGGCGGCGATCATCGCAACACAGCAGACTAAGGAGGAGATGCTCGCGAAAGGTCAAGGGCTTCTCGAGCTCCAGGCAAACCCGGCGGAGATGGAGCAATCCCTGCGCGAGAAGCAGGCTCAGCTCGAGAGGGCGACCGATGAGGCTGTCCGGGCAGCATTGAGGGCTTCCATCTCGAAAGATGGCTACTTTTTGGAGATGCTCCCCAGGCTGGAGCTGCGCTACCCCACGCAGACCTTCGAGGGGAAGCTAATCTTCCACGGGAAAGGACGAACGGCGGAGTTGCTCACCTTCGGCAAGGGACACACGCCCAGCGATAGCTTCCTGGTGCTGCCCAATGACGGCATTGCCTTCATCGGGGATTTGGGTTTCTTCCAAACCCAGCCGTACATGGCAGATTGCGACCCCCAGTTATGGCTATCGCATCTGGATGCTCTGGAGACATTGGCGTTCCATACCTACGTGCCCGGGCATGGTCCGGTGGGCACCAAGGTGGATCTAGGATTACAGAGGCAGTATCTCCTCACCCTTGAAGGCATGCTGAGCCAGGTGATCCAGCAAGGTGGAAATGTTGATGACGCCTTAACCGATGCAGCTGCCTGAGCCGTTCGCGGCGTGGGTCGTCACCGGGCGATCGCGCTTCGAGACCAACGTGCGCTCAGGCTTTGCAAGACTGTCCGCGAGGTGAGGCTAATCCGAGACATACTCTAGATTGAACAAAGCGAATGTTATGGAGATCATGGATGCCGTCTTCCTCGTGTCAGCGGTGGCATTCAACCTGCTGATAGCTGCCATCTTCATCGCTCAAAAGTGGGGGAAGGCCCGGCTGGTGAGGGCTTTTGGCATCGCCTGGCTGTTGTTGGGCATCCCGCTGCTTGCAGTGTTTATTCTATACCTGTTCGCAGGCCGCGAAGCGTGGGTGATGATTTATTTCGGTTTCATTCTAGGGTACATGTTGTTCGAGTTGCTGCTCGACTACATCTTAAAAATTGAATTCAGGCAAAAGCCGATCCTGCATATCCCCTATATCATTATCGAATATATCGCCTTGTTCGGATTGGTCGGAATTTCTTTTGCGATCGACCGGACCTGGGGATTTATTGTTGCGATATGCTTCTGGATACTCCTGGGCAGCCTGATATATTTGTATTGGGATAAGATCAAATCGATATTTACCCGCACTACGCACGAGTAATTTCATCCGCATTGCATCTTATGTGTTCAATGGTGTACAGATCAGCCCACACTATGCAGGCCTCGTTTAGAATGATTCTGTTTGTGGTTGGATGGACGGTTTGGAGTATGCTCCTGGTGGGGTGTGCTGTGAGTTCTCTTGAAGTCGAGCAGACTGAGGTTGTACAAGAACCGGGAGGGGAATTGTCCCCAGCGGAAATGGGCGTGACCGCCAGGGTGATCTCCGTGAAGGTGAGTGGTAACCCAGGAGCTTACCAGTTCGCAGTGGAGGTAGCCAGCCCGGATACGGGCTGCGAACAGTACGCAGACTGGTGGGAGGTGCTCAGCCAGGATGGAGAGCTGCTCTACCGGCGCATCCTGGCTCACAGCCACGTTAATGAGCAGCCGTTCATTCGCTCAGGGGGTCCGGTGGCGGTGGCTGTTGATAGGGTCGTAATCGTGCGCGCCCACATGCATCCTGACGGGTTTGGAAGGGAGGCAATGATGGGTTCGGTGCAATCCGGCTTCGAAGCGGTGACCCTGGAGCGCGGCTTCGCGGCTGGTGCAGAGAGCGCATTACCCCAGCCTGAGGGTTGTGGTTTTTGATGGGCAGCATACTATTGGCCTCTTTATACGAAGCTTCATCTTCATTTAATCTTCGTGTGCTAGAATCAGATTAATCATCCTAATAAACCAACTGGCTGGTGACCGCCTTCTAAAGGATTGGGATGGCGGTAGCTCGTTTAACAGGACAACTGTTTCTTCATAGAAGGAATGAGGAAAGATGAAAACAAAATTGTTCGTTGGAAACCTGTCGCGGACAACCACCGAGGAAGATCTGAGTGCGCTGTTTGCCCGCGCAGGCTCCGTGGCGTCGGTGGAGCTAATCGAGCTCCAGCCACACGTTGTATCAAGACATTTTGCTTTCGTGGATATGAGCAGCCGCCCTGAAGCGGAGAATGCGGTGCTCTTGCTGAATGGATCCGACCTGCACGGCAGCGTTCTCAAAGTCGATATTGCACGTCCGCGCGAGGCCAGGCCGGCAGGTGGGGGGTGGTACACAGACTCTCTGCCGCCAAGCAACCGCCAGCGAGGGCATGCTCCCAGAAGGTAGATGATTGGATTGAACGCAAGAGCCGAGAGGTACAACTCAATATATTTGTGATACAA
This sequence comes from uncultured Chloroflexia bacterium, assembly GCA_963714425.1. GTDB lineage: Bacteria > Chloroflexota > Anaerolineae > Anaerolineales > UBA4823 > DATCYX01. The sequence continues at coordinate 509,417 of CAVQOI010000004.1, read as the reverse complement.
TAAACTGCTTATAATCAGATTTGCGAGTACTGGTTTGCCGCCACTCCGCGTTATAAGAGAGTGGCGGTAAATATTTTGCCCACGGATCTGCACAAAAAATTTGAGGAGTAAGTAGTAAATGGATACGAAACTGTATATTGGGAATTTGTCTTTTGACACGACCGAGGAATCGCTGCGCAGCTTGATGAGCGAAGCAGGCACCGTGGAGACCGTGGACTTGATTATGGATCGCTACACCGGCAAGCCGAGAGGCTTCGCCTTTGTCACCATGGGTAGCCAGGTGGAGGCGGAAAAAGCCATCACCATGTTCAACGAGAAGACTGTAGATGACCGCACGCTCAAGGTCAACATCGCCCGTCCACGCGAGGAACGGCCGCGCACAGGCGGCTACGGTCCACGCCGCTAATCTTCAGACTATCGAAACCCCACCAGAGCCCGGTGGGGTTTTTTATTATTAACAACCCGGCTCTGCCAGTGATCTTTGTTGGGAGAAGCCCCCAAGTCCTATTGCTAAAAATTATGATTGGTTGTACTATTTGCATGGGACTGGAATCATCAAACGTGACCACCTCATTGTGATCATCACAAGCACTGATGAACTGGATTTTGGGTATCTTCCGCAGGTCTTATCGAATTTTCAGCCGACTTAGCAAAGGGGCAATACTGTTCCTTTCGATTGCGAGTGTAGCCCTACTCAGCTATATCGACTATGCCACGGGATTCGAGCTCTCATTTGCTGTGTTTTATTTGCTGCCGGTGTCGTTTGTAGCCTGGTTTGTTGGTGGTAAGGCCGGGTTATGGATGTCTCTTGCCAGTTCCGCTATATGGCAGATCGTCAACGTCCTGGCAGGGGAAAGCTTCTCTTCACCATACATCCCATATTGGAATGCAGCCACCAGGCTGGGATTGTTTACCGTTGTGACCCTGCTGCTTTCAGAGCTGCGGCTCACCATGGATCACGAACGCGAGCTCTCCCGCACAGATTTTTTGACGGGTGTATTGAACAGCCGCGCCTTTTATGAGATTGCTGAGTATGAAATTCGCCGCTCACATCGATATCGTACCCCTTTCACCGTCGTGTACATTGACCTGGACAACTTCAAAAACATCAATGATCAACATGGTCATAATGTGGGGGATTATGTGCTGCAACGCGTCGCAGGCACGATCCAATCGAGCATAAGGACCACGGATTTCGTTGCCCGGATTGGCGGGGATGAATTTGTGATCCTGATGCTGGAGGCGAGTGAAGACACAGCACGTGTGATTATCGGGAGAGTACAAGCGAGCCTTTTGGAAGAGATGGACTTGCACGAATGGCCGGTAACTTTCAGCATGGGTGTCCTGAGTTGCTCCACCCCACCGACAGATGTGTTTGAGATGATACGGCAGGCAGACGCGGTGATGTACACTGTGAAAAACGATGGCAAGAATAAGGCGGAATTTTCAAGCTATTCGGTAACACCGGCTGAATAATCCCAGGTCTTCATTCTCCAGTAAAATCAGATAATCTGATATTATCGGTTCATTGGGTCAGGCGTTTAAGTGGTTGGGTCCATACGATTCATCTGGGGTCTGCGGGGGGCTTTACACGGTACACAAAGTCAGGATTGCATGCTGAATTTACCTTACGACAGATTTGCTATCCCCAGAAGAGGTTTTTCGTGCTTTAGGCTTGTGAGCTTTCTGTCCCCTTGCAAGATGCGCGAAAATGATGGTATATATTTACCCGGAGCATATACTGGAAGGAGCTTATGACGCTTGAAATCTTCAGCCCGGAAATTGTCCCAATCATGCAGCTCGCAGTCTCATTCCTGGGACTGGTTTCAATCGTGCTGCTGTCGAGATTGGCGCAGCCGACGCTGACCTGACTTATAATGTACACTCAGTATGCGTGCTCGAGACCTGGCGATTTTTCGAGGAATCCATCAAGGACATCCGCCGCCGTCCAAAGGATAGGCATCGCTCGCGAGCTGCAAAAGGTAGCTGATCGCGGGGAGCGACGCAGCAAGCGAGAACGAGAAGCCCGGCGACACCAGGAAGCACAACGAGGCGTTCATCGCAAGGTGTAACCATATGACTAATCAACCAAAGACTACACTCACAATTGGCCTGCCGATCATGCACCTGGAACCCGGCGAACGCAGGGCCTTCCTACCTGAATTTGTGCATCGCCTATGCCAGAAGGGATTCGAGGTCGCCCTCGAACACGGCTACGGATCTGCCATGGGTTTCCAGGAAGAGGATTACATTGCCAATTCTCCCTGTGCCCGGTTCACGTCTGCAGATGAAGCTTACCAGCAGGAATTTGTGCTGGTGCTGCGCTACCCAGGCGATGCAGCCCTGAAACACATGCACAAAGGGGCTTGCCTAATCTCGATGCTGCACTTCCCTACCCGACCTGGTCGTGTTAAGTACCTGCAAGAGTTGGGGCTGGAGGCCATCTCTCTGGATTCCCTTAAAGATGACGTGGGCCGGCGCTTGATCGAGAACCTGCGTGCTGTGGCTTGGAATGGCGTGGAGGTCGCTTTCAGGGTGCTCCAAGAACACTACCCGCCCCCAGGAATGGAGGCCCCCGATCGCCTGCCGATCAAAGTTACCGTGATGGGTGCTGGCGCAGTGGGCACGCTGGCAATCCAGGCAGCCATCCGCTACGGGAACGAAGACACCTGGCGACGCATGGCCTCCATTGGCGCCACTGGCGTGCAGGTCACCGCGGTGGATTATGATGTGACCAACCACCCGCTGATCATGCAGCAGATCCTGAAATATACAGATATCCTAGTGGATGCCACCCAGCGGCCCGACTCATCCAACCCAGTTATCCTCAATGAGTGGATCGGGCAGATGCGCCCGCACGCGGTCTTGCTAGACCTCTCCGTTGATCCCTATGATTGCACGTCCGACCCGCGTTCGGTGAAAGGCATCGAGGGCATTCCTCAGGGCAACCTAGACCAGTACGTTTTCGAGCCGGACGACCCGGCTTTTGATGCTTTGCCTGATTGCGTCTCGACAACGGAACGGCGCCGGGTGGTTTCGTGTTACTCCTGGCCCGGAATCTACCCGCGTGAGTGCATGGACTTGTACGGCAAGCAACTCGCCCCACTGCTCAGTGCCATCGCCCGTCTGGGCGGTGTGGAGCAGATCAAGCCTAACGGCAACTACTTCCAGCGTGCCCTGGCTCGGGCAATGCTCTCGACATTCATTTCTGAAAACAGGGAGAACGATGACCAATAGCCACATCACCGTCGGGTTTCCGCGCATGAACAAAGAGCGTGGTGAGCGCCGCGCTTTTCTGCCGGATTTTATCCAAATGCTCACCAGCTTTGCCGACATATATCTTGCGGAAGGTTATGGAAGCCGCCTGGGATACAGCTTCGACGATTACCGACAGGGTAATCCGCGCGTTTTTCAGGTGGACCGGCGTGAAGCCTTCCAGAAGGATTATGTGATCATCCTACGCTCGCCAAACCGTGAAGAGATGGGATGGATCCGAACAGGCGCTTGCCTGGTCTCCATGCTGCACTATCCCACCCGACCCTTGCGCGTGAGGAGGCTACAGGAACTTGGCTTGAAATCGATATCTCTGGATAGCATTGTGGATGACTATAACCTGCGGCTGGTGGAGAATATGCGGGCGGTAGCCTGGAACGGTTTGGAGGCCGCTTTCGATGTGCTGGAGAAGACCTGGCCAGGTCTGATGCGCCCTGGGGAGCCGTTCCGCGTCCTGATCATGGGTACGGGTATGGTGGGTAAGCATGCGGTTGAAGCTGCCACCAAGTTAGGGGAATTAGAGCGCAACACCCGGCATATCGAGCAGGGCGGGCAAGGCTCAATCGCCTTGTGTCTCGGGCGCAATATCAGCAGCGACCCGCAGGCCATGCAAGCTCTCATGCAACAGGCGGATGTGCTTGTAGACGCAACCCAACGTCGTGATCCCAGCTTGCCCGCCGTTCCAAATGCCTGGTTAGCCTGGCTGCCGGAGCATGCCGTAGTCGTGGACCTTGCTGTCGACCCGTATCTGCTGGACAATCACCCACCCGTCGTGCGTGGGGTTGAAGGCATCCCCCAGGGCAACCTGGATAAATATGTTTTTTACCCGGACGATCCCGTATGGGATGAGCACGTGCCTGCTTCCATCTCTTCTGAAAACCGCAGGGTAACGGTGACCTGTTACTCCTGGCCGGGAACTCACCCAGAGGCGTGCATGGACCACTATGGACGGCAGATGACGCTATTAATGGAGACGCTGCTTACCCTGGGTTATGACCAGCTCTCTCTAGAGGGTGGATACTTTGAGCGGGCGCTCTTCCGCGCCAAACTACCTGTCGCCGAGTGATGAGCTTTAATATGAAACAATTACATTTGAGTATCGCCTGCCTGCTGTCATTCCTGCTACCTGCCTGCTCTGGATTGGCGGTCCCGTCTACACTGGCGGCGCCTTCTGCACCGACCATTCCTCTGTTTCCCACCTTACCGCCAACCTGGACCCCTGCGCCATCGGACACACCTGCTCCAGCAACCTTGACCATCACCCCCAGGCCCTCAGCGACTTCTCTGCCCGCCACAGCAACTGTGCCATCGCTGGGGGGTGATGTGCCATCTGGGACGGACTCCATACTGCCTCCCCCGGCTTTCATCACAGCTGTGCCCGAGCCGCCAGACCTAACCGACTGGCTACAAATATTTTCCCAGGGTGCAACCTTCTGGTTGCCGTCGACCTTTATCATCTCCGAGACAGTAGGCCTAGAGGGGGTGGTAGCAATCGACGAGAGCCGGCAGGCTGAAGCGTCCCTGGTCCTTGAGCCAAGACAGGCCGGGAGCACATTGGAGAGCCAGATGGCTCTGGTCATAGCCGGGTTCACAGGGCAGCTTACGGTCAAACGCTATGAGATCCTGATTGGTGGCGCGTACGTATCCGGGCGAGCCTTTGTTGAGACGGTGGACGCCGAGAGCGGGGAGATTGAGAGCCAGGTGGTGTATGTCTTTTTGCATGGTGACCGCACCTGGAATGTTACTTACAGCACAGAGGCTGCACGTTTCGAAGAATGGCTGCCGGTCTTTGAGCGCAGCGGCCGGAGCTTCCTCGCTCAGCCCTGAAGGGTGGTTATGATGAATAGTGACGAGCTCCCCGCTTTATATCGCCACCTAGCCGAGTGGTTCCCGGTGCTTACCGCACCAGAGGAGTATGAAGAGGAGGCGAAATTTTATTCAGGCGCTATTCAATCGGCTTGCGCAACTCCCCCAAAAACCCTGCTCGAGCTGGGGTCGGGCGGAGGTAATAATGCCTCTCACATGAAGGCCCACTTCCAGCTGACCCTGGTCGACCTCTCCACACACATGCTTGAGGTCAGCAGTATGTTGAACCCCGAATGCGAGCACCTTCAAGGGGACATGCGCACCTTCCGATCAGGTCGCCAGTTCGATGGGGTATTCATTCATGATGCCATCGCATATATGCTCACCGAGGCGGACCTGTCCAAGGCGATCGAGACGGCGTACCTGCACTGTAAGCCGGGCGGGGTGGCTCTCTTTGCGCCTGACGACACTCGCGAGACTTTTCAAGAGAGCACAAAGCATGGAGGACACGATCGGGGCGATCGCAGCCTGCGCTACCTCGAGTGGACCTGGGACCCTGATCCTACCGATACAACCTACGTAACCGATATGGTTTATTTAATGCGGGAAGGGAAGGGGGAGGCGCGTTGTTATTCAGAGCGCCACCATCTTGGCCTGTTCAGCCAGGCGGATTGGCTGCGACTGATCACACAGGCAGGTTTCCAGGCACAGACGCTCCCCTTTGAGCACTCCGAAATTGCGACGGGTTCCATGCATGTCTTTTTAGGCGTTAAACCAGACTCACCGAGATAACAGCCTGAGTCTCCATCGCCGGATCATCCCTGCCTAGAGATTAGCCGTTAACCAAGCGCATCGCCCTCTCCGATCGGAGAGGGCGATGCGCTTGAACTGGATGACATACAGCGCACTGTACAGATATTGTCCATATATTAATCCAATACTCATGTATATACCTTGACAATATATATATATTAGGTATAATTACATCAACAAAACCTATACCAAAAGGATATGAAAGGAACTAAACTATGAACAAACTCTCTTCTCGCATTATGTTGGTTTTCGCCCTGGTGGCAATTATGGCAGCTGGCTTCGCTTTCGGCGCACCGACTGCTAAAGCCGCGGATGGCACATTCAATATTTCGGTATACCACAACATTAATGGTAAAGCCCTGGATCTCTCCAAGGAATTGCCAGTGATAGCATCAGTATACAAAGATGGGCAGCTCTTGGCCAATTTGCCCTTGTCGTTCAAGGATCGCTTCAGCGCTGACCTGCCCGAAGGCACTTACACCATTATGGTGGAAGCTGTGGGCGTTGGTCCCGTACCCAGCATGACTGTTGGTCCGGTCTTTCTCCCCGCAGATGCAGATGTGCGCCTACAGGCTCGGCTTGGTGAAGGCGGCACCCCGATCATCAAAGCTCGCGTAAAATAATTCCTACCGTTTTTATCGGTATTTACTCTCCTTGGTTAGAACGGTAGTTCAATATCGGTAAGCCAAACGCCCTGGGAAATCTTCCCGGGGCGTTTGTGCGTTTAGAGGGGAGCACTGCGGGAAATCATTCGTCGTTGCGTGCCCTTGCTGTGCTCTCTCCAGTTCTCTAACCAAAAGATGATCAACGCCATCCATATAATCGAAAACCCGATCAGCCGTGTGGTGGTGAATGGCTCATTGTAGACCAGCACCCCAAGCAGGAACTGGACTGTGGGTGCGATGTATTGTAAGAGCCCGATCATGGTGAGAGGAATTTGCCGTGCGGCGCTGCCGAACAGCAGCAGCGGGATGGCGGTAAGTACACCGGAGAACGCCAGCAGCACGGATGTAGTTATGCCAGCAAACCCGAACGCTGCCTCACCCTGAGTATACAGAAAGAGAAGGTAAGCCAGCCCGGGTAAGAGCAGGATAGCTGTTTCCAGAGTCAGACCGTGGAAGGATCCCAGCGGAGCGATCTTCTTCAGCAAGCCATACAACCCGAAAGTAAAAGCCAGCGCCAGAGCGATCCAGGGTAATGTCCCGTATTGCACAGTCAGGTAGAGAACCCCGAGGGCCGCTAACCCTACCGGCAACCACTGCATCGGTCGCAAGCGCTCACGCAGGAGCACTACTCCAAGCGCGACACTCACCAACGGATTAATGAAGTATCCCAGGCTGGTCTCTACCACTTGTCCGGCATTCACCCCGTAAATATAGATCAGCCAATTGAACGATAACAACACCGCAGCTACGACGTAAATCAGGATGGTTTTGGGATTTGCGATCTTGGATCTAAACACCCGATAGTCCCGTCTCAACCAGGTTATTGCTGCCATAAAGAGGAAACACCACACGACGCGATGGAACATAATCTCCAGCGCTGGCACCTGCTGCAAGGCTTTGAAATACACCGGGAAGAAACCCCACATCAAGTATGCGAAAAAGCCGTAAAGAATGCCTCGATTCAAGTTTTCACCTCAGAGGAAATAAATTAACAGCCCAATCATACCAGAGGTAGGATGATCTAAGCCCCCCACGCTTCTGTTAGACTCTATGGTGGTATCATACACGCATGAAATACCGAAAAGTTACCATTGTGGGTGCAGGCGCGGTCGGCTCGACCTTTGCTTATGCCCTTCTCCAATCCGGGCTGGCTTCTGAGATCGCGGTGATCGACAACAATCCCGAGCTGATGGAGGGGCAGGTACTCGATCTCTCGCACGGGCTACCCTTTTTCCCCCCTGTGGATATCCATTGCGGTGATCGTGATGATTTCGCAGATTCTCAAGTGATCGTGGTTACAGCCGGTTCCAAGCAGCGACCCGGGGAGAATCGCCTGGACCTTTTGGAGCGGAATGCGAGCATTATCGAGAATATCGTGTCCGATATTACAAGCAGCGGGTCACAGGCGATCATTGTGATCGTGAGCAATCCGGTGGATGTGCTGACCCATGTGGCACTGAAAAAATCTGGGTGGGAGCCCAACCGGGTGATCGGGTCTGGCACCGTCCTGGATACTGCTCGCTTTCGATATCTGCTCAGCCATCACTGCAACGTCGATGTGCGTAACGTGCACGCCTATATTCTGGGAGAGCACGGCGATAGCGAGGTGGCAGCCTGGTCGATGACCCATATCGCGGGTGTACCCATCGATGAGTACTGCCCGGCTTGCAGGAACTGTGAGAATTGGGAGGAGGAGCGTGCCCGTATTGTCAGAGAAGTGCGCGATTCGGCCTATCACATCATCGATTATAAGGGGGCGACCTACTATGCGATCGGCCTGGCACTGGTGAGCATCGTGGGAGCAATCTTGCGCGACCAACGCAGCGTGCTGACCGTCTCGACCCTGATGCAAGGGGAGTACGGAATCGAGGATGTGTGTTTGAGCGTGCCGTGTATCCTTTCGGCTCAGGGGATCGAGCGCATCATCGTGGCGGAACTCTCGCCCGATGAGAGCGAAGCGTTGAAGCGCTCAGCGACTGTCTTGCATAATGCGCTCGAAGAGATGGGACGCGTCTAACTGCAATCCACTCCCGACCATAAGGTTTTTGTAAGAACTCCTGGCTAAAATATCCTCAGTTTTGAGGATATTTTTATGCACATTTACCTGTCCACCAAGCGAATGATATTGACCATCGTGGTCTTGCTTTTACCCATCCTCACAGCCTGTGTGGTGGCATCCACACCCACTCCCACTCCCTCCCCTGGCCCGCCGCTAGCTGCTCCCCCCCAGGTTGCAGACGCAATGGCGTCAATACCTGCAGGGGAGGACCGCCGACTGATGTTTGCCCTGATCGATGCACCCGCCTCAGAAGCCTCCACTGCGCTGGAACAGATTGTGGATTCAGGTGACCGGCGCTACATCCCCGTGCTCATAGAGCTGTTGCGGGCGGCAGAGATCGGTCTGGATTCAGCCAACAGCTATCGCGCGTATGTGGCTGCCCTGGAAGACTTAAGCGGGCAATCCTTCGGCGCCGATTGGCCTGCCTGGGTGGAGTGGTACGGGAAAACTGACCTGCAGCCGCCGCCCGGCTTCACTGCCTGGAAAGGACAGATCCTGTCTGGCATCGATCCGGAATTTGGCAACTTCCTTTACGAACAGGCGCCTTCCCGGATCAGGGTTGAGGAGATCCAATGGGGTGGGGTTGTTGTGGATGGCATCCCGGCGCTTGATAATCCGAGGTTCATCCCCGGCGACCAGGAGGAATATCTGGCTCCAGAGGATGCAGTCTTCGGCATTACCATCCATGGGGACAGCCGCGCGTACCCATTGCGTATCCTGGATTGGCACGAGATGGCGAACGACGTTGTAGGCGGGGTGCCAGTCTCTTTGGCTTACTGCACGCTTTGCGGCGCGGGCATTGCTTACGATGGTCGTGCCTCCGACGGAGTAACCTATACCTTTGGCTCATCGGGCTTTCTCTATCGCAGCAACAAGCTGATGTACGATCGACAGACGCGCAGCCTGTGGAACCAGCTCACAGGCGAGCCGGTGCTCGGTAAGCTGGCAGAGGCGGATGTGCGTCTCTCGCTGCTACCAGTCGTGCTCACTTCGTGGGGAGAGTGGCTCAGCCAGCATCCGGATACGGTTGTGCTCAGCCTGGAGACCGGGTACCCGCGCCTGTATGAGCCTGGGGCAGCCTATGCGGAATATTTTGCCTCCGACCAGACGATGTTTCCCGTCTGGCAGCGCAGCAGCCAGTTGCCGGATAAAGCACGGGTCTACGCCATGATCCTGGATGGGGTGCCCAAAGCCTACCCGCTGGAAGCGCTGGTGGCTGAAGAAGTGGTCAACGACCAGGTGGGGCAAACCAGCCTGGTGCTGGTTGCGAGGCGTGGAATTGTGCAGGTGCAGGGCTATGACCTGAGAAGCTTGCTCGCATCCAAAGATGAAGGCGGCACTGCGCTTACTTACGAAAGCGGCGGGGAGGTGCGCGCCTACAAGCGCGGGGAACAAGTATTTCTCCCCGGCCCAGACCCAGATACTTTGCTGGATGAGGGCGGCCGCGCCTGGAAGGTCACCGAAGAAGCACTGCTCGGTCCCGATGGACAGACAGCGCCACGTATACCCGGGCATCTGGCTTATTGGTTTGGCTGGTTTGCTTTTTTTCCGAACACGCTGGTGTATTGAGCAAGCCTGACGCCCGCTCTCCTTGCCTGTCTTAATCAAACGGACTATACTTCAGGTTATGATTGCGCAGTTTCGTCTTTTTCTCGTGGTTGAACGGTCTCTCAATATCCAGCCTTTGCTGGCTGAGGACCGGATCAAGATCGAAATAATCCAGCACGCACTCGACCAGCCCCATCTCCTGCAACAAGAGAACAAAGCCCCATGATTCCACAATTATCCGAAGTCGAAGCGCTGGCACGCCAGGCCGGCGAGATCTTGCGCGATGGTTACGGTCGCCATCTTCAAATTGATAACAAGGGGGAGATAGACCTGGTGACGGAGGTCGACCGGCAGTCGGAGGCCTTTTTAATCGGCGAGATCCGAGAGCGTTTCCCCCAGCATAGCATCCTGGCGGAGGAGAGCGGCATCCAGGCAGGTGATGATGGCTGCACGTGGTATATCGATCCGCTGGATGGCACGGTCAATTATGCGCATGGTGTGCCGGTTTTCTCAGTATCTATGGCGCTGCAAGTGGATGGAAAATTGCGCTTGGGAGTTGTGTATGATCCCTTGCGGGATGAATGCTTCAGTGCAGAGGCTGGTAAAGGCGCCTGGCTTAATGCGAAGCCTATCCATGTGTCTGGGGAGAGTGGTCTGTCCAACAGCCTGCTGGTGACCGGTTTCCCCTACGATATCCGCACCAACCCGGAGAATAACCTGGATCACTACGGTCGCTTTGCTATCCTCTCGCAGGGAGTGCGCAGGCTTGGCTCTGCTGCTCTGGACCTAACCTATGTAGCCTGTGGTCGCTTTGACGGCTATTGGGAGGTGCGCCTCAGCCCATGGGATGTGGCTGCGGGCACATTAATTGCGCAGGAAGCCGGAGGGCGGGTGAGCGACATCTACGGGGGTGATGAACACTTTCCAGCAGCGCGGTCCATCCTGGCTGCCAACCCCATACTACATGCCCGGATGATGGAGGTCTTAGCCCGACATGACTAGCCAAGACGAGCATGTCCGGCTGTGCTAGCTAGGGGGCATCTTGCTGGTTGATGCTGCAGCAGTGGCAGGATTAAGATGTTCTTCAACCGTCTGGTGAATGGCTGCCCGAGATAAACCGAGCAGCTTGTCGTTTGCCTGCAGAATGACAGACCCATTTGGGATTATGAAGTCTTCCCCCCTGGCGATGAGCACGACCAGGTACTCATCGGGTAATCCCAGCTCGTAGATGGCTTTCCCGATGCACCAGGATCCGTCACGGATTCGAGTTTCTGCAAGGGATCCTTTCCACTCCTGGACCTGGATATACTCAATGGGGTAACGTTGTACCGGCTCGCTGAGCGAAGCAACCTTGAGCCATTTTGCCATGAATGGAATTGATGTGCCCTGGAACAGGGCTGAAGTGAGCACTACAAAGAAGACCACATTAAAAATCAGATCGGAATGCTCCATCCCTGCAAGGCGGGGATAGGTCGCAAGGATAATCGGCACGGCGCCCCTCAGACCAACCCAGGAGATGAAAGTTCTACGACGGAGCGACAATTTCGAAAATCCAAGGCTTAGCATCACGCTTAGCGGTCGGGCGACGAAAATTAGAATCAGCGCCATTGCCAGACCCGGAATGACCACGGGAGCCAGGCGTGTAGGAAAAACCAGTAATCCGAGTGTGAGGAACATAACGATCTGCATCAACCAAGCCAACCCATCGAAAAAACGGAGTAGGCTTCGCTTGTGCAAGAAATCTTCTCGCCCCATAACCAATGCGCAGATATAGATCGCCAGAAAGCCATTAGCGCCAACGATGCTGGATACGCCATAGGTCAGAAGGATCATGCCGATAGCGAGGACCGGGTACATTCCTTCATATCCCAGGCGTACACGGTTGATCAAAAATAAAGACCCTTTGCCAACACCATAGCCGACCATACCACCCAGGATCATCTGCTGGAAGAAAACAGGTATCAGGCTCATCAATTGAAGTTGAGGATTTTGAATGAGCTGGATCAAACCGACAGTTAAAAAGACTGCCATCGGATCGTTGCTGCCAGACTCAAGCTCCAATATTGGCTTGAGTGCGCCTTTGAGCTGGACCTGCCTGGAGCGCAGGATCGAAAATACGGCGGCAGCATCGGTAGATGACACGATCGCCCCTAAGAGTAAACCCTCTAACAACGTAAGTCCCAGGATCAGATGACCGAAAATCCCTACGATGGCCGCTGTGATCAGGACGCCCGCTGTAGATAACACGACTCCTTGATTTATGACCGGGCGGACGCTCTTCCACTCTGTGTCCAGGCCTCCTGAGAACAAGATGATCACCAAAGCAAGGATGCCGATCGATTGCGCAAGAGCCGGGTCGTCGAAGTAAATCCCTCCAGGACCATCCGATCCCGCCAGCATACCAATCGCCAGGAAAACCAGGAGGGCAGGAATGCCCAGGCGATCAGAAAACTTACTGATTATGACACTAAGCAGTAAAAGAATGGCGACAGCGACAAGAAAATACTCAAGGGAGCTCATGAAAAAGCGGCTAGATCAGCAAATTCGTTGAGTTCGGAAGCTGCCAGGAGCCTCGATCATGTTCTGGCTGACTACTCCAGATAATTTTTTAGCGCTGAAAAATCTACTCGCGAAGTCATGTCCAGGCTGAGCGGGACGACGGCTATATGACGATTAACGCGCAGTGCATAGATGTCTGTACCAGGAGGCTCACTTTCCAGGGCGTCGACCACTCGGTAGCCGACATTGACCGGTTCATCCCATGACCGGCGTTGGGGGGGAATTGGGATGAAGTATGGGTTTGGAGAAAGGCGTGTGAGCTCCCAGGGCGTTTCTGGGGTTGCGCCGATAGGAATGTCTATCTTCAACACCTGCACTCCCGGAGGCATGCCTCGCTCTAATAACATGCGACCAAAAAAGGCACTGAAGTAGGCTGCGGTGGTGAAATCTACCTGCGTGGAATACGACAAATGGTGATCGACGATGGTCTCCAGGGAGACCGCCAGAGATGGTATGCCGATGGAGGCGGCTTCCAAAGCTGCTCCGACAGTGCCGGATACGGTCACACCGCTGCCCACATTCTCGCCGTAATTGATCCCAGAGACGACCAGGTCGGGCTGGCGCGGCAGGATCTCGAGGATCGCATGCAACACCACCTGTGCGGGCGCGCCTCCGACAGCGTGCACGTCCCAGACTTTGCCGTTCACCTGCACCTGCTCGACCCGGATGCGCCCATCGGAATGACTCGGCATGCTTCGACCAGCGCCTGAATACTGATCGCGCGGGGCGGCGACATGGACATAGCCAATATCTGAGAGCGCTTTTGCCGCAGCCCATAAGCCGGGTGAGCGAATTCCATCGTCGTTGGTGAGCAAGATTTGTGCTTTATTCATGGTCCAATGTATAGCGGAAATCGCAGAGTGGAGCGCCCTCCATAATCGTCTGGGTGCGCTCCAGGCGTGCCTGGGGGTTGAAACCCTGGATTAGCGCCTGATCGCGGTTGCACGAGAGCAGCGCTCCCAGCTCGGGGATCCCCAGCGCCTGGTACATTTCGGCATAGCGGCAGCGGGTGACATTAAACGAAAAGTGCGCATCATTTAGCTCCAGGATGTCGATCTGCATGGCGTCGTCTTTCTTCCAGTCTTCCAGCGAATCTGCCAGGTGTGCCAAGCTATCGCCGCCCATGGTGCGCGAGAGTTGTTCCCCCTGATCCTGAGCGATCTGGATGATCGTCTGTCTGGTGATCTCAAGCACGCGCTCCCGCCCGAACTCCTTTCCAAATGCTTCCAGCAGGGGAGACAGGATGCGCGCCTCGACCTCTCGCCTGGTTAGCACGCCGATGGTGTTTAATCGATCATCGTTATCGCCCAAGAAAGGCTCCTAGCTCGTTAATCACTTCGCGCTGCTCTTCGATGATGGCTTTGACGACATCCCCGATGGAGATAATGCCCACCAGTTTTTCGCCCTCTATGACAGGTAAGTGGCGCACACGTTTTTCAGTCATCAGCGCCATGCATGTCCCGACGCTTTGACCAAGGCGTACGGTGATCACATCCTCAGTCATTAAGTCAGATACGCGCAAATCCTGGGGTGGCTCGTAATGGTGGAGGCGTTTGCGGGCGTAGTCCCGCTCGGAGAAGATGCCCACCAGCTGGTTGTCTTGCAACACAAGCAGGGCACCGATCTCCTTTTCGGCCATCAAGTGTAACGCTTGGAAGATGCTCGCCTGCGGACCGACGGACCAGACAGTGGATCCTTTATGTCTTAATATATTCCTGACCGTGTACATTTACGAAGCCTTCTCCACTGCAGATCTCAGGACAGATGGTCGCATTGTATCCCGTCAGGCTGTCTGATAACCGGGCAGCTCGATAACTTCTTCTCCCAGTTGGACGATGTGATAAGGCAACCATGCAACACCGTACAAGTCTAGAAGAACGTCTTTTTTCAGAGGAGTGACGGGTATCTCACTGATCTGGTTGGTGCTCTCTGCCCAACGATCGCTCACTTCCTCAAGAGCTTCCGTCTTTTCTTTCTCTAATTCAGCGATCTGGCGCTTGTAGTCTTCGATGGTCGCTAGAGATTCTTCCACATCTGCCTTGGCAGCTGCGGTCTGGCGACGTTTGGTTAGCGAGGTGGTCAGGCTGCGCTTGCGACCAAAACCAAGCACGCTGGCTACGTTTTGAAGGTGAGTACCGCCTTCTTCCATCTTGCGCTGCGATAATTCGGTTTCGTCGCGGGAAAGCTCGCGTTCCTCGCGGGTGAGCTTGTCCTGGAGGGCATCAATCTTCTTGTCGTAGGTAGCCGCGACCTTGCGTGTCTCGGCATCGCGTCCATCACGGGCTGCTTGGGCGCATGCGGTGAGGAATTCCGCCTGAGATACCTGAGGCCCAGCGTATAGCTTCAACGCCTCGTTTGCACGCACGCTCACCTTAGCTTCCCGGTAGACCCAATCCTGGAAATCTTTTTCTAAGCCCGCCATCAATTTGGCGTCGGAGATTGGCGCATCCACTGCCCCGAAACGCGCCCGCGGATCGGGCGCATTGTCCAGGCTTGCGAGATCCACTGCGGGCGCGCTGTGCTCCTCCCAGCGGATAAACCCGCGGCGGTCGGGCTGCATCGCCAGGATGGTTTTGTGCATCTCGTAATCCAGATTGTATTTCCGGTTTAGGAATCGCACGTGAGCCTGAGCCAGGATCACCGGGCGATAAACCAGCCCTTGCCAGGAGGCCTGATCCGGATCAGGTCGGCCTGTGTCCTTGAAAGCCTGGGTGAAAGTCAGGTTGTTGGGCAGGAAGAATTCCCGAGTGCCAGTTGGCACCGGCGGGCGGGTGCTCGTCAGCGATGCGATGCCTTCATCTTCTGCGGGTGGCGGGCTGCTCGTAATGCTCTCGATTGTCTTGATTTCGGGCTGAGCGTTTATGGATGCAGGTCCCTCGCTCCTGGCTAACGCGTTGAGCGCGGGGATCTGGGTGCGGGTGAGAGGACCTGCAAGGAAGTTCATCGCCCAGCGAGTCTGCATGAGTTGGGCGCCTTTGGCATGCACGTTGTGAAGTAGGAAAACGCGCTTCCCCAGGGTAGAGATAAGCCGGTCATACTCGCTGCGATCCATGCCACCGCTCAGGGCGCTTTGTAGGCCGTCCAGCAGGCGTTCCTTGTCCTGGTCGGTTTGCAACTTGCCGATAAGCCAGGTTCCAGCATTGGAGAGGGCTTTGTAATCCAGGTCTACTGGGTTCTGCGTCACCAGGACCTGGCCTACGCCAAAAGCGCGGGCTTGTTTGAGCATGCGCAGCATTGGCTGCTTGGATGGTGGATTTCGTGTGGGCGGCAGGTATCCAAAGATTTCATCAAAATACAAGATCGCCCGCAGCGATGTGGTCCCGGTCTGTGAGCGCATCCAGGCTTCCACTGCGGCATAGAGCAGAGTGACGAAGAACATGCGCTCCGATTCGCTTAAGTGGGCTATGTAGAACACACTGTGGCGTGGACGGCCATCAGGGGTGTACAACATAGTGGGGATATCCAGCGGCTCGCCCTCGATCCACACCTGGAAGGACGGAGATGCCAGGATGTTGTTGAGCAGCATGGCCAGCTCAAAGCGGTCTTTCTCGGGGAAGAAGGCATTGACATCGAAGACGCCCAGCTTGCTGAAAGGCGGTGACTGGGTTTGCAGGATGAGCTCGCCCAAATCCAGGTCTTTATCGGCACTCCAGGCGGTTTCAAAGATATTACTCAGCAGGATATGCTCGCGCGAGCGCACGGGATCGATATCAGTCAACCCCACTAGGCCCAGCAGAGCGGTAACGGTATCGCTAATTTTTTCCCGCAAAGCCTCCCGGTTTTCTGCCCAGACAATGGGCGGACGCTTCAGTGATGCCAGGATACTCACCGGGATACCGGCGTCTGAGCCGGGGGTGTAGACACAGAACTGAGCGCTGTCCTGCAAGCTGCGCACTCGCTCTGGAGCAATTTCCCATTTAGATAGCCCGTTCCGCCAAAGATTTGCGGCATCGCCCGCAGCCTGTTCCACGGACTTACCATCCCGCCTAGCTTGATCTGGGTTAATCCAGGGCTCGAAATCCGCAGGGAGCAGGTCGGGAAAGTGCAGCAGCGTATTGGTGATATCGCCTTTAGGATCGATCATCAAGGCGGGGATTCCCTGCAAGGCCGCCTCTTCCAAGAGGTCGATGCACAAACCGGTTTTTCCCGATCCAGTCATCCCGACGACCACCGCGTGGGTGGTCAGATCGGCGGGGTCATAAAGCAAAGGCTGGTCGCTAGTGTTGCCAGATTGCGGGTCGAATACTCTACCGAGGTAAAAATTTTCAGGTTCCATAAGGTTCATCTCCAATATTATCTACGACAAGCCGGATGGCTCAATTCTGCGCCAGCGCGTAGACCCGGTGGAACTCCTGTAAGTACTGGGTGGTAATTGCGGAGTTGAAGATAATAATAACATTCTCATCATTGGAATTTTCAGCGTTATTGCTGAAATTATACGAGCCTGTGATAAGTATTTTTCCATCGATGAGGATTACTTTGTGGTGCATGTTGCGTGAATTGCCGTCCAAGCGCACATCCAGGCCAGCATCCTTCAGACGCAGGTATTCGTCGCCCTGGTTGGCCTTGACCTGGGTAAACTCAAACACGCCGGACACGGTAACACCCGCATCAGCCCGGCTGAGCATTGCACCGGCGATATCGTCGGAGGTGAAAGCAAACGCCATAAAATGGATGCTTTCCTTGGCGCCCATGATCAGCTCCACTAAACGGTCAGCCACACCATCATCGGGAGAGAAGTAGATTTCTACCGGGATACCATCCACCGTCAGGCGGGGATATGGGGTGTTTGCCGGGGAGCCGGAACCGAAGCGATCATCAACAAACATCTCTTCAAATTCGGTCGTGAAGTTATTTGCGACTTGCGCCGAGCGGATACGCAGCAGGTTGTTATCGTTGCGGTAAGCGCCGTTGATGGTGTAGTTCATCGAGCCTGTCCATACCTCCAGACCGTCAATGATCGTAAACTTGTTATGCATCAGACCTTCGCGCCGGTCACCGAGCACCTGGATGCCGGCATCCATAATCTGCTGGATCTCGCGGGTATCGATATTGTCACTCTCTGTGACCATGCGCACAACCACACCGCGGCGCTGGGCAGCGAGCAGAGAATCTCGCACGCTCCACAGATCCAGATCGTACGCAGCAACATCCACGCTTAACCGAGCCATGTCAATGGCGCCTGCCAGGGCTGCATCTGGTCCGCCCCGCAGGCTTTCTGCGTTTGGTCCGCCAGGCTCGCTGAAGTGAACACTCCACCAACCTGCCCCCGATGTATGCTGCTCTGGAGTAGCAGGTGTGGGCTGTAAGTCCCCGGTAATAGAGCGGTATATAAAGAATACCAGTGCTAATACTGCAAGAGCCAGGGTCGCGCCGGCTGCAACTGGCACGGGGCGAGATGAACGGCGTGAAGCGCGTTTGGAGCTCATGCAAAGATCGGCAAAACCATGATTTCAACCCAGGCAGTCGGGCTGTTAGCCATTATAGCACGCAGGTAGATGCAAATAAACGAATAGATTGACTCCACTGCTAATTTTCTGTATATTGGTATAAGTTATCCGATTATGAACATACGGTTTGCTGGTCAATTGCTGACACTGATCGTCCTGGTGGGTATTCACCTTGCCGGCTGTGGTCCTGTCCCAGAGGTATGGGTTGAACGGCTGGAGGTTGAAGTCAACGAGGATTTGTCCGGGCAGGTGCGGCTTGTTGTCTTAGAGTCGAATCGAAGTATCGATCAGAGGAAATCGGAAGGCATGACGCCTGTCATCGATACTCTGTTTACCGAGGGGATTGCGTCTTGCATCGACGTTCGCAAACAACCTTATCTTGTCCAGGAGGATGCGCAAGGATATCGAGCAAGCGTTGATTTCTCCACGTATGGGGAGCTGGAAGATGCTCTCAGCTGCATCCCATTCTTGGCGCAATGGGTAATATTTGCACCGCTGCAGGTCAATGAAGATCTCCTGGGTGTGGATTATGAGCTACGCATTGAACTTTTAGTGCCGGAATTAGTGCGGGAATTGCGCGTGGGTTTGCCAGGCAGGGTAGACGGGCAAGCCCTGAACGTACCTTCTACGATCCAGGTCTCTCAAACAGTAGTCTCGGATAAAACAGTCGTCTGGGAGATAAACACGCTCGAACCAACACAACTCACAGCCACCAGCGAAAGCGTAGGGATGCAAGCACCGGCTGAAAGCCAAACGGGCGATATGGATGGAAACACCCTTGTATTGCTGGCGCGGGGGCACAAGTCATTCTTCCGAATAGAATGGATTTTCTCAATCGTTGGCGCGCTTTTGGGAAGCGGGTTGTTGTGGCGTTTGGTAGATGCACGCAAGAAGCGGGGTCAAGCCTGATCCGCGATCACGACAATGGGCTTGCCACGCAGGTGGGTGAGGAAGATTGTGCACTCCAGATCGCCAGATAACTTCAGTGCAGAGACCAGCTCCTGTGGGTCGAGAGGCGAGCCGCGCTTCTTCACAATCACACGGCCCACTCCACGCTGCCTGAGGTAGGCACGCAAACGCTTGAGCTGGAAGGGGAACCACGCCTGCACAGCCCAAACGCGGGCGAAGGGGGATGCTATTTGACGCTCGCTCGTCAGGTAGGCGATGTCGGCGTCGAGCTGCGCGGCGTCTAATTGTGTCCCGAGTGCGGCGACCAATCCGGCACGCAGCACTGCCGGGTCGGGTTCGTACAGGTAGCGGCGAGGCTCGTCAAGTGGCAGCCGCTTTTCAGGGTTCTCTTGCTCAGTGAGCGTGTGCCCACCAGGGAGTAATGTTGCTCGCCGGGTGGTGGTCTTGAGGGGTCCAAACCACAAGGCAGCTTCCTTTAGCTCACCACGCAGGGAGATGAATTCAATTTCGGTGTCGTATTCTCTGAGCTCTTCCAGATTAACCCCTGGCGAGATTTTCACCCCAAGGGATGGGTAGACGGAAAGCCAGTTTCGGATGACCTCCAGTGGTGGCTGATACTGCCTGACTGAATAGAGGCGCCTTCCACTCCCCCTGCGGGCAGGGTCGAAAAAGAGGCCTGTTCTTGAAGGGATAAACGAAACTGGAAGTGGGGCAGTGAGATCGGCCTGGACGAATCCAGCATTCCTGCCCGATTCCAGGGCGTGAGCATTTGCACGGGCCATCGCCAGCCGCAGCGGGTGGCGGTCGAAGCCGGTTGTGGGTGCGATCTGCGCCAGCGCAAGCGTATCGGCTCCCACGGAGCAGCCGAGATCAAGCAGGTGGGAATACCCCCGGTATCGTTGCGCGCGGTAATTGGAGACTTCCCAAGAAGAGGCTTGCTCCAGCGCTTCACGAGTTAAATAAAGCTTCTCTGCGAAGGGGAACTTGTTCGCAGCCTCGGAACGCAGGATGGCGATTCCGAGGGCAGCTCTGGCGAGCTCTATTGGATAGCGTTTGCTCAGCGTTGTGAATAAGGAAAGGAACAATTCCTCGCGAGGGGAGAGGCTCTCAGCAGTATGGATCACCTCTTGCCCGGCTGGGGACAACAACGCTTGAAATATGGCTGTTTCCACCCCCCTATTGTACAAGTAAATCCCCCAGAGTTACGCCACTGACACCATGACCTCAAAATTTGTACAACGGGTCAATTCGCTGTGAGCAATACGATACCACCTATGGTCATCAGAGTACCGATGGCAGTCTGCCAGGTGAGTGGCTCGCCACCAAATGCTAACCCCATCATCGCTCCGAATAGCGGGGAAGTGAATGCGATCGGCATGACCTTACCGAGCGGAGCCCCTTTCAGAGCAGCATAAAAGCACAACATGCCCACAGCACCAGCTACCACTCCCCCACCGAGAACCATCATGGTTAGAGCTTTCGGTCCAGCCTGTGGTATGGTTTTCCATTGCGGGAAGCTCACGGCGCTCAAAATGAGCAGCGCTACCGCAGTGCGGATGGTGATGCCCGCTTGCGGGGTGAGATTTCCCAAGTGCAGGCCTTTCTTCTCGAAGTAGCCGCCAATACCCCAAGCCATGGCGGTGAGGAGTGCAAGCAGTTGAGGGTTCATGATGGACTCCCAATCATCAGGTTCGCCGCCCGCCTGCCGATCTCCACTGCGAAGTTCGTCCCCCGATCCCAGGGATAGACCTGGCTCATGCTGGCAAAGTAGAGACCCGGGATCGGCGTCTCGATCGAGGGGATGCTCTCCGAGTGGTTCACAAAGGGTACAGGCTGGGCGTATTCTGTACGGAAGAGCCAGGTTTTTCGCACCCAATCCGGTTTGAAATTGGGATTAAAGCGTGGCAATACCTGGATGAAACGCTCTACGAGCTCGTCCTGGGTGAGCTGGAAATATTCATGATCTGTCTCCAAATAGTCGCCAGCATAGATCAAATGATCCCCGCCATAGTGTTCTGGAGGAAGGAAATTGGTGTGTTCCACTAAAGCCAGGAAGGGGAAACCAGCTGCCTTTGGCAAGTTGTACCAGTAATAGCCTTCCTCAGAGAGACGCTGTTTGAGGGCCAGAACCATTACGACCGCGCCCATGCTTTTCAGCTTGAGCAGGCCACTCAAGTATTCAGCTGGAAGCGTAGGTACCAGGCGCGCCAGCAAAGCCGGGCTGGTGGTCACGAGACATTGGTCAAACTGGGCCGGACCTGAGGGCGTCGTCAAGGTCAACAGACCTGCAGCCTGCGGCTCGATGCGGTTGATGGGCGTGGAGAGATGGATGCGCACTCCCATGTGCTGCAGGTGCCCGGCAAGCTGGTCGGCGAAAGCCTGAAAACCCCCCTCGAAAGTGCCCAGGCGAGTGCTGCGGGCTTTCAGCCGCGCCCAAAGCCAAGCCATATTCACTCGCTCGGCAAA
The DNA here is from genome assembly GCA_963714425.1 of uncultured Chloroflexia bacterium. GTDB lineage: Bacteria > Chloroflexota > Anaerolineae > Anaerolineales > UBA4823 > DATCYX01. Next base: position 487,869 of record CAVQOI010000004.1, on the reverse strand, counting down.
ATTCTCACCGAACTTGCTGACGAGCAGCGGCTTCCATTGCAGCTCGTAGACACGCTTCCCAAACCAGCGCCGTGTCCAATCCGCAGCAGTATGCTTTTCCAAGGGTTGCCACCAGGGGGTGAAGCGGAGATAAGCGCCTGCCAGCCCGTAGCGGATGGCATCGGGCAGGGGGAAGCGGCGCAGGATAAACAGAGGGATATTGGTGAAGATCGAATCGAAGGGATAGAACTTTCCCTCCCAATACACCACGGTATAGGGCCGCTTGATAATCACCTGCTCTCTCCAGCCCAATTCGTCAATCAAACCGAGGATGTGTCGGTCGGTGGTGAACCAATGATGGTAATAGCGCTCCAGGTGCCAGTCCCAGTGCGTATCTTTGAACCCTGCCGCCAGTCCTCCAACCGCCTGGGCAGCTTCGTACACGGTCACCTGATGACCGGCGCCAGCCAGGTCATAGGCAGCGGACAAGCCTCCGATACCCGCCCCGAGGATGGCGATGTTTTTCATAGCGTGATCAACTTTCCTGTCCCTGTTCGGGTACGGTTGGATTCAAGCGCTTCAACCCCTCTTCCCACTTCAATCCCTCTTTGATGAAGTAATATGCCCCCAGGGCAGTGATGGGAAGCCACAATGCGACGTGCAGCACTAACGTGTATGCCGCTGCGAGGGCGCGTTCGACACCATAGGCGGAGAGCACTGCAATCCCTGGGGCGTCGAAAGTACCCACATAACCCGGCGCTGACGGGATCGTGGTGGCGAGATTGACGATGCCATTCATCAGCATCAGCGCGAAAAAACTGACCTGGAACGGGAAAGCGTGCATCACGAACCAGTATTTCCCTGTTTCCAGCAGCCAGATCACAATCGAAGTGAGAAAGACCATGACGGCTTCACGCGGCGAGCGCAGCGCCTGTAAGCCGCCCAGGAAACGCTGACCAAGGTCGAGGGCACGCTCCCTCAAGCGTTCGGGTAGCAGCCGCTGGATAATGGAACTCAGGATAGCCTCCGCCTGGAAGGGGAACATGGCGGCTAACAGAAACACTACCAGCGCGCCAGTGAAGGCGGCGGTGCCCCACAGCGCCAGGGTTTGTATATTCCCGATAAAACCTGAATCGGCGGTCAGGCGAGCCAGCTCTGGCAGGTTGATGAAAACAAATGCGAGCATTACCACGCCATCGAAAACGCGCTCCACGATGATTGTCGCTAGTGAGGCGGAAATCGGGATAGAATGGCGGCGCTTGAGTACGACCGCACGGAGCACTTCACCAGCACGAGCAGGGTAGATGTTATTGCCCATATATCCAATGGCAACGATGGGGAACATTGCGGATGTGGGCACAGGCTTGACCGGACGTAGAAGATAGTGCCAGCGCCAGGCACGCGCCCAGACGCCAAGGAAATACACACCAACACCGGGGATCAGCCACCAGTAGTTCGCCTGCTTTAAGGAAGCGCCCAGGTCATCGAGATGCAAGCCGCGTAAAGCCAGATAGAGGAAACCCAGACTGATCCCTACGCCCAGCCAGAACTGCCAGCGTCTCATTGCGATCATTCTACCACCGAAGAATTCAGCGGTATCCTATCATTCATCCTTGCTCCCAGGCAATTCGTCATGATGCATGCGGTGTGTCCTCATCAAAACGAACAATTAACAGAGATCCGTGAATGATTTATTCGTCGATCACCCGCTTGGCAGTGGTCCAGATATGCCGGGCGCGTAAAGCCGGTTCTGCGCTGGATACGTCCCTCTCAACTAGGCCCTCGATGATATAAGGTCCTTTCTCGTTAAGAGCCTGCCGGCAGCGCCGGTATACATCGGATGTGATGATCACGTCAAGCATCCCCTCAAGATCTTCGAGGGACATGAAATAGATGTATTCTCCGCGGGCCGTCGTTGCTCGCCTCCAGCTCAGGCGCGTGCCGGCGACACGCACGTTTTGGCCGGTGTGGGAGGCAGCCTCAAGAGTTGTGATCGCTCCCGCCGCTGCAATTTCCTCAGATTGCAGTTCCAAGCGGTGGGCGCTCACACCCACCCCCAGGATATTTTCCTGAGCGGCAACTTTCTCAGCCAGCGACCAGTCTTCGTCTGATTCTTCCAGTGTAAATAGTGAGAGCTGTCCCCGGCGGCGGCTCTCCCCTTTGAGGTGGCGTAGCAGGGATGGAATGTTCCCGAAGCCTTCCATTGCGCCGCACAGCGCCAGGTTCTCCGCCTCAACAGGACGCGGGTCAGCACGTGCTAGAAAATCATCCATCGAGTTGAACGGTCGAAGCTTGAGTATGCGCCCGATGGTCCGCCGGGTCAAATCACGCACCTGGTCCAAACCCATGTACAGGATCGGCTCGCCCTGTTGGTACAAGACACTGAACTCTCTACGCGCATGGTTGATGTGTGGCGGGCGCAACGCCAGCCCCAAGCGGCGCGATTCGTTCAGGTACGTACCTTGCCGGTAATATCCACCCCAGTTTGCCAGAATAGCTGCCATGAATTCAGCCGGGTAGTGGACTTTACACCAGGCAGCTCGCCAGGCAATCTGTGCGTAGGAGGCGGCGTGGGCTTTTGGAAAGCCGTAACCAGCGAAGGCAGCCATCAGCTCCCATACACGCTCGGCAATATCCTGAGGGGCCTGTTTTCGCTCAAACGCACCAGCGATGAATTTCTCCTTCAGGGTCTGCATCTGTTTTCCGGGATCGAAATGAGACATCGCCCTGCGCAGCAGATCTGAATCAGCCAGGCTAAAGCCAGCCAGCTCGTGCGCTATCCGCAGCACCTGTTCCTGATACAGGATAACCCCGTGCGTGTCCTCCAGCAGTGGAGCAAGCGCCGGGTGCAGGTGTACCACATCTTCCAAGCCGCGGTGGCGCCGTACGAAGGAATTTTTCAGCCCTCCGGTCAGCGGACCTGGCCGGTAGAGCGCCAGCGCCACGATCAGGTCATCCTGGCTACGCGCCTGGATTTCTTTCAGCGTGGCGCGCATGCCGGGACTTTCTATCTGGAAACACCCGATGGTGCCCCCCTGGCTGAGCAGCTCGGAGACAGCTGGGTTATCCTGCGGGATGGCTTCGAGCGCATCCAAGGGCGAAGGAAATCTGCCTGGCTGTGAAGCCTGGACGGCTTCGGCTACATCGCCAATCACCGTCAGCCCGCGTATCCCTAACAGGTCGATCTTAATCAGCCCCAACCGCTCGATGGAATCCAGGTCGAATTGGGTAGTTACCACGCCTTTTGAGGCCAAGCGTGGTGGGTGCCAGGTCGGTGAGCTGACCGGGGGCGATGACCACACCGCCTGGGTGAATCGAGAGGTGGTGGGGGATTTCGATCAGGGCGCCAGCGTCTTGAAAGATACGCTGGTGAAGTGGGGAATGAAATCGTTCAGCTAGATCGGCGTATGGAGAGCCTTTGTTCTCTGATTGCCAGGGTGGACCGTACCAGCGATAGGGCAGGGCTGCTGCCAGCTGGCTGATCTCTGCTGTGTCCATGCCGTGGGCTTTGGCTACCTCGCGCAGGGCAGATCGCCCGCGGAAGCGGTTAATCGTACACACCATCGCCACACGCTCACGCCCGTAGCGTTCGTATACGAACTGAATTACCTTATCGCGGCGCCGCGAACACAGATCGGTATCGATATCCGGCGGAGTATGGCGGGCCGGATTCAAGAAGCGCTCGAAATAGAGATTGAGTTTGATCGGGTCGGGAGATGTGATGCCCAGGCAATGCGCTACCAACGAGGAAGCTGCAGAGCCACGCGAAGAAAAGGGGATACTCTGGCTGCGGGCATAATCCAGGATCTCTTCCATGACCAGGAACAACGCAGCGTAGCCCAGCTCGTCGATGGTCGCCAGCTCATGATCCAGTCGCGAGCGGATCTCAGGAGTAATCCTTCCATATAATCGGCTGGCTCCAATTTCGGCTTTTTCCCGCAGAACTGCATCAGATGTTTTGCCCGCTGGCAATGGGATCTCTGGGAAATGTGCCACGCCCAGAGGAAGCACCAGTTGGCAGCGCTCTGAAATTTCCTGTGTAGCTTGCAAAGCCTCTGGGAACTCGGCAAAACGGCGCTGCATTTCTGAGGCGCCCAAAAAGGAAGACCCGCTTGGGGCGGCTTCACCAGCTGGCAGGTCGCTCAGCCGGCAATTTTCCCTGATGGCACTGATCAAGCGTTGCAGATTTGCCTGGCTCTCTTCGATGGTATAGATGTCGTGCGTGGCAACCGTGGGTAGCGACAGTCGCCCAGCCAATTTCATTAGAGCAGCGATCTGGGCACCATCGTCTGAGGTGTGATTCTGCAGCTCAATATACAGGCGTTGTGGAAAGATTTCCTCAAGCTGGCCGAGCAGTGACGAAGCCTCGCCTGTAAACCCCCCAGCCGCCAATAATCCTGCCAAACCTGCTCGACCGCCTGTGAGGCAGAGCACATGGGCGGCGTACTCGCTCAGGTGCTCGAAGGGCAATACCGGGTCGCTTGCATATTCCGGATTGGTCAGCAACTCGCTGCTCAACCGGCAGAGGCTGCCCCAACCCTGAAAATCTTCAGCCAGCAAGACCAGCGCCCCTGAGGCGAACGGGGTAGCTGTTAGCAAGGTAGGCGCAGCAAGCTCGATCTCCAGTCCCAGGATGGGTGACACTCCAGCTGCTTGGCATGCGTCGTAAAATTCGATGGCGCCCGTCAGCCCAAGGCGGTCAGTTAACCCTATTGAGGGCATTCCATGTGCAGCGGCGGCATTTGCGAGATCAGCAGGCGAGGCAAGGCCTCGCAGGAACGAGTAGTATGAATGGCAACGAAGATGGGAGTACAAGATCAGCTCGTAAAGCTGGAGGTGGAAAAACCGCGAGAATTTGTGAAGCCTCGCGCCTGCCATGCCAGGTACAATGCGATGGAGCCTGCGACGGCTGCATTCAAAGAATCGATGCGCCCGCGCATGGGCAGGGAAAAGAGCAAATCGCAGGAGGTACGCACCAGTGAGCGCATCCCCTCCCCCTCGCTACCCACCACAAGCGCCAGCGGCTGGTCCAGAGGCAGCGACACCTTGCCAGCGCTTCCTGCCTCCCCTTCGGCCTCGCCCTCCAATCCAACGACCCATACCCCCTCTCTTTTTAGTCCATCGATAGCCTGCGCCAGATTCATTTGCGCCACCAGCAGGTATTCGCTGGCGCCCGAGGAAGCATGCACGACGGCTGGGGTTACGGTTGCGGTGCGCCTCAGAGGGAGAAGCACCCCATGCACGCCCACTGCCTCGGCTGTGCGCATCAGCGTCCCCAAGTTTTGCGGGTCTTGCAGAGCGTCCAGGATCAACAGAAGCGGCGGCTCCAGGCGCTGTTCGGCTAACGCGAGCATATCGGTGAGATCGCTGTACGGATAGGTGCTGGCTTGCAGAGCGACACCCTGAGCCCCGGGATGGCGTGCATCAAGCTGGGTCCGAGGCAAACGTTCGATGGGAATTTTTCTTTGACTGGATAGATCGAGAATGTCTTGCAGCCGGCCTTTCTCTATCACCCCTTCTGCAATTTGCAGCCGAAAGAACTGCCGGCGCCCGGCGCGTAGCGTCTCAAATACGGGGTTGCGTCCGGTGATCCACTCGCTCATGATTTCTGAGGCGCTTACTCCCCGCGGCTACCCATACGGGCGAAGATCATGCGCCCGGCAGCTGTTTGCAGAACCTTGGTGACCACCACGATCGATTTTGTATTCAAATGCTCGCGCCCGTCTTCTACGACTACCATGGTGCCATCATCCAGGTATGCCACACCCTGCCCGACCTCTTTGCCCTCCTGGATAATATTCACCGAGAGCGCCTCTCCCGGTAGCAAGACCGACTTGACCGCGTTTGCCAGCTCGTTGACATTCAGGATCGCCACCCCTTGCAGCTCGGCCACACGATTCAGGTTGTAATCGTTGGTCAGGATTGGGCAGCGCAATTGGCGAGCAAGGATTACCAGCTTATCATCGACCTCACGCACGCCCTCCACATCGATATCGCTGATTCGCACTGGGATCGTTGGTTCCTTTTGCAGCTGGGCGAGCACTTCCATACCCCGTCTGCCGCGCTGCCGGCGCAAGCTGTCGGGCGAATCCGCAATATATTGCAGCTCGTTGAGCACGAAGCGAGGGATGAGCAGTGTGCCGACCAGGAATCCAGTGCGGGCGATGTCGGAAATACGGCCATCAATAATGACGCTGGTGTCCAGCAGGATGCTACGATTGGCGTCTCGTGGGGCGGCTGAATCGTCGCCGCTCTGGGATCGACCCGGTAAGGAAAATCGCAGGATCGAAAAGATGTCGTGCTGCCGCATGACAAAAAGCGCCACGCCCATGTAGCTGAACAAGAGCACACCGAGAAAAGGCAAAATGCTGCGTAAGGGCTCGGGCAGCAGTGACAGGGGGAAGGCAAGCAGGGCAGCAACGATCAATCCAACGATCATGCCGATTAAGGCGGCGAGCAATGTCTGAGCAGAGACCCGCGCCAGCATGGCGCGCATCGAGCGGGCTGGACGGGTGGTGAGGAATGGCGTCAGTACCAGCCCTGAAAGAGCTCCAACCAGGCCCATTATCAGGCCATACAGATCCGACTGTGCCCCAAGCAATTGCGCCAGATATACCCCCAAATAACCCCCAAAAATCGCGAATACCACCATGCCGATCAGGCGGAAGACAAAATCTGCACTCATGAAAAACTCCTGAATAATAACAAAAAGAGCGCGGTTGCCTGCGCTCACGTTACTAACCGTCAGAGATAACAGACGGGACGACCCAAGGTCGCACTTTCAAGTCGCTTCAAGTGTGATGAAGGATAATTCCCTGATAAATGCGCTGACAATTCCAGCATCTCCGCGCAGGCAATAATTATCGAAAAATAGGACGCCAGGATGCGGATCGTCAAATAAATTTGTGAGCTTCCCCATTATAATTCAAAATCCTCTCAATATAAGACTGACAAACCCCGTCTTGCACGATCTGCTGAATGAAGGGAAAGAATCATGGCGGAAAAGCAATCTCGGCTATAATAACCCTCATTCCTGCGTGCCATCGTATTGGATCTTCAGCAGACGTTCCTGTTCAGCCAATAAGGACAGCCCATGGATGCAACCACTGCCAGAAACCCCGGACTTGATGAAATCGAATACAAGCGCCGCATCTGGGCCTGGACGATGTACGACTGGGCCAACTCGGCATTCGCCACCACAATCCTCGCGGCGGTTTTCCCGATCTACTTCAGCCAGGTAGCAGGAGCAAGCCTGCCCAGCGCAGCCACCGCCACGGCGTATTGGAGTACGGGGCTCAGCCTGTCGTTGATGATCATCGCTGTGCTCTCCCCCATTCTCGGCACAATCACCGACGTGATGCGCGGCAAGAAGCCGTTCCTGGCGGTTTTCGCGGGAATCGGTATTCTTGCCACAGCGATGCTGGTGCTGGTCGATACGGGAGACTGGGTGCTGGCATCCATCTTCGGTGTCCTGGGGCGCATTGGCTTTAGCGGGGCGAACTCGTTCTACGATGCACTGCTGCCCCACGTAGCCCGCGAAGAGGATCGAGATAAAGTATCAGCGCGCGGCTACGCTATGGGCTATCTGGGCGGCGGGCTGCTGCTGGCGGTCAACATCGTCATGATCCAGTTGCTGCCGGGCACCTGGGGGGCGCGCTTATCCTTCCTCAGCGTCGCCATTTGGTGGGCAGCCTTCTCCATCCCCCTCTTTCTGCGCATCCCGGAGCCCCCCGCGGCCACCGCCCAGCTTGCCCCAGGCGAAAACGTGATCACGGTCAGCTTCAAGCGCCTGGCTGAAACACTGGGGGATATCCGCCAGTACCGCCAGTTGTTCAAGTATCTGGTAGGTTTCCTCATATATAACGACGGTATCGGCACGATTATCGGCGTGGCGGCAATTTACGGCGCCGAGCTGGGCTTTGGCAGCCTGGAGCTGATCCTGGCGCTATTGCTGGTACAGTTCGTGGGCATCCCCTACAGCCTGATCTTTGGACGGCTTCCAAGCCGTTCGGACAAGCGCCGCCCCTTCTACCTGGCTTTTGTCTTATTCAATATGGTCGTCTTGCCCCTGGTGGGAATCGGCGGGACGCGCCTCTTGCCAGCGGAACTTACCGGCACGCGTCCGGCAAGCTACGCCAGCACGGCAAGCGCTGCTGGAGAAGGTTTGTATCTCGCCTCAGACGCTTTCCTGCGATACGAAGGGACCTGGAGCGACCAGGTAGTGAGCGCACAGGAATTAGGTGGGGAGTCTGGAGCGACGTATCGCGTGGCTGGGGAGGGCGCACAGGTCGAGTTCCCCTTCAATGGACAGGAGGCAAAGGTTACTTACGCTGCTGGTCCGGAAGGCGGATTGTGGGCGGTGTGGATGGACGGTGTACCCCTGATGGATGCTGACAGCGGCGAGCCAATCCTCATCGATGCATACCACCCCACACCCCGTTATGGTCTCGAATCAATGTATCTGGCTACCTCCCCGGGCGAGCACACCTTGACGCTACTTAGCACTGGCGAGAAAGCCGTTGATAGCCAGGGCTTCCAGCTTGGCCTGGCGCAGGTACAGGTGATGCCTGCCCTCCGGCAGAGCAGCCTGGGGAGTATCATCGGCTTGATCGCGATCGTGGAATTGTTAGGTATTCTGATCTCACTGGCTGTCGCACCGCTGTTCTCGCGTTTGGCAGATGTCATCGATACACGCCGGGCCATCTTACTCGCCCTGATGGTCTATGTGGTGATTTCAGTATGGGGGTTTTTCCTGGACTCAGTGATCGAGTTCTGGTTCCTGGCATGGATGGTGGCGGTAGTGCAGGGCGGCAGTCAGGCGCTCAGCCGCAGTCTTTTCTCCGCCATGTCTCCGGCTGCCAAGAGTGGAGAGTTCTTTGGTTTGTTCGGCGTCATGGAGAAGTTCTCCGCAGTCATCGGGCCGCTGGTGTTTGCGTTTGCCATCGCCACCTTCGGCAACAGCCGCCCGGCTGTCCTGAGCATTGTTGTATTCTTCATCCTGGGCGGTTATCTGCTAACACGGGTAAACGTAGAAGAGGGCAGACAGGTTGCTCGGGCGGAGGATGCCGCCCTCCTGGGTTAGCCATCATTTCGCTCTTCACCGCTATTCACGGAGGGTGCTCTGTTTGCAAGGTACACCAGATTCTCGCCTCGAGCGTGCCAGATTGTTAGCCTCTCGCCTGGAGCGCCTCTCCGCTGATTCTGGATGGGCGCGAAAAGCCAGCGGCCTGCGCGGCGGTCTGCTGCGCATAATCGAGGACCTGGAGGACGGGCGTTCGGTTGGAATCGCAGAGGCGGTCCAGCTGGACCGCCTCCTGGAACAAGGTCATGCGATCTTGATTAATGCTGCTCGTGAGATCCCTGATGAAACGCGCCAGCCATAATATCGCTGGTTGGAATCCTAGCTGACCTGCTCGAACTTCTCCCCGGGCGTGCCGCACACCGGGCACCTGCCCTCCAGCGGGCCTTCGTGGGTATAGCCGCAGAACGGGCAAACGTCATATAAAAACCGAAGGCCCCATAGTTTCCTCCAACCATGGGACCCTCAGCCGGCGTGGTGGGCGCGGAGGGACTCGAACCCACGACCTCACGGATGTGAACCGTGCGCTCTAACCAACTGAGCTACGCGCCCGATTTTCTCTTGCGTGGGGCAGATTTTATCATAGCAGGTATGTTTTCGCAAGAAATCGTCATTTCCGAGTGAAGTACTGGGGACTGTTGCGCGCCTATAGAGTGAGTAGACCTAGAACAAGCTAAGCCGGTTGCTTGACAATCAAAATTGCTTCCTCCCCTAAGAAACGCGCGACGCTGCTAGCCTCATCTTCCAGGATCGGCAGCAGCTCTCCCGGGAGCTCTTCGAAGGGGCTCACCCGCACTTCCAGTTGGTCCTTATGCCGCTGGGTTTTCCACGTGCCAAGGACCTGCCCGTCTCACCAGCAATGTAGGATGGATGATGCCGCCGCCTGGGTGGACGCGCCGGGCGTACGTAGGGTCGAGAGCCAGATCACGGTTGGCGTACCCCAACAGGTAAGTATCAAAGCGGGGCAATAACCGCACGCATGGCGATGGGAGTGCTGCCCTCATCCAGCCAGGGCAGCTGGCTTTTCAGCATCCAGCGCTCCTGTCCTGCAGCCTGCACCTGCACGATATCCTCTGAGATCAACCCCCAGGCTTCTCTGGCATCGCGAAGCTTGAGCCCAGACCAGCTCGCCAGGTCTTCCGGTCCGGCTGGTGCGTAGGCTGCTAAATAACGTTTTGCCAGTCTCGCCAGGGCTTGCTGAGGTGGAAAGGGCTGTGGCTCGCCTAACCATTCTTCAGAGAGAACATAAGTCGCCTCCTTTTCCAGGTGCGCTCCATGTACGAGCAGCCCCTCCAGTGCAGCCCGGTATATCAAGTGGAAAGTCGCCTGCCCCTGATGCGGGAGGCCGTTCATCGCCAATAACTGCGTGACCTCCGGGCGTGTCAATCTGCCACGCGCGCCCAAGGTTTTCTCCAGGAGCTTGATCCCGGTGGTGGCGCTGCTCTCATCCCATCCCAGCTGGTTCATGCGCCTGCGGTCGGCGGAAATCAACCCCGCACCCAGCAGTTGAACCAGCCAGCCTGCGTCCTGGGCAGCGACCAGGTGCAAGGTGCCGCGCAGGCACCATGTCCACACAAGTGATCGTTTTTGTTCTCGCGCCTGATCAATGTGAGCCTGAGTCAGGCTTGCGCTTCGCGCTCGCATGGATAGGCGTGCTGCACCCAGGTCTTGGGCTTGCACAGCGACGATACTATTTAATAATTCGCGGGGGGAATCGAGCTTTCCATCGGGGAGAGTGGATAGCCGCTGAGCTCTTATGCGCAGCAGCCGGGTTTGGTGGGCAGAGAGGGTGGGGGTCATAGATTCGAAATCAGGGTCTCTGCATCACTCACGGCACGCAGAAACCCTGTTGTCATGTTGCTGAATGGGAGTACGGGCACTCAGGACGGCAGCCCACCTACCTTGCGGATTACCATGACCACCTTGCCTTGTACTTGTACAGTGGAGGGGTCATCAATCATAATCGCTTGCATGGTTGGGTTGGCGGGCTGCAGGCGAATCTTGCCATTTTCCAGATAGAAATATTTCAAGGTGGTCTCGTCGCGATCGTTAAGCCACACTGCCACCATCTCGCCATTGCGGGCTTCGTTGGCTGGCTTCATGATAACGATGTCGCCTTCGTTGACCATGGCGTCAATCATCGAGTCTCCCTGCACTTCAAGGGCGAACAGGTCACTGGCGCTTTTCTCTCGTGCGGGCAGCAAGCTGGTGGCGACGTCCACCATGCTATCGGCGTCGAAATAGGAGAAGTCTGACGCGGGCACAGGGACCGGTGAGCCTGCCACGATACGCCCGACCACCGGGATGTGCAAGAGCTCCCCGATTGTGTCGCGCACAGCCTGGGCAGTTTGCTTGATGGCGGTGGAGGCTGAATTGGAGATCTGCGAGAGCGGCCTGATCAGGCGGATGCCTCGCGAGACCCTACCATCGCGCTCGATGTAGCCGGTCTCCTCCAGCTGGTTTAAATAATAATTGACCACCGAAGTGGAGCTGATATTGGTCTTATCGCAGATCTCGCGGATGGAGGGTGGGTAGCCATTTTGTGTCTGAAAGCGCTCCAACACTTCGAGGATGCGTTTCTGCCGTTCGCTCAGTCCTTTAGAACGTCGTCTTGCCATCATAGCTTATATCTCCTATTAGCCTGCGGATCAACGAAACACACCGCTAAATTCGGTCATTTGTGCTAAGAATATGATAGCAGAACATTCGTTCTGTGTCAAGGGATTAATTTATAGCTTTTTGAAGTTGCGCAGTTGAGGGAGATATGGGGGTGTGTGGGCGGGCAACGCCCGCCCACACACCCCCGTTCCCCTGCCAACTGGCAAGTTGCAATAATTTTTAGCCTATGGACCATCCTTTTGGATAACAGGTATGTAGATCAAGCCCAATGGGGGAGCTCCACCGCACCAGTAGCCGGAGCACAGGCAGGATCTCCTGGCAGCCGATTGCCGTTCCTTCTATTTCGATCCCCAGCCACAACGCCTGGCCATTGAAATAGGTGTGCGAGACGTTCAATTCGACGCTGAATAATCCGTTGCTCACCGGAACGTCATTCCTGGTGATATTGATCCCTAACTGTGTGGTGCAGCTGCTATCCGTGTACAGCCGGAAGACCATATCTCGCAAACCGGTCACCGGACTGAGAGACTCGGTGAGCCGGCCTTGATATTTGAATTCGCTGTCTACAACGGCATCGACAGCAAGACCTTCGTCCGGCTCGCGTGGACGATCCGGTGACTGAGCCAGACCGGCAGCATTGCCACAACCAACAGCAGTCCGAGGGCTAGTCCCAAGACCACAATCCGATTTACTTTCCTTGCTGATCTCCTTCCCCTAAATTGGTGAATTCATGTGTATCTAATCCTGCGCCTGGTAAACCACGTAAGTTGTATTCCACAAGCAGGTTTCGTTTAGACCATCGCCTGATGAATAAATTGTTCCAGAGTGATGAGAGCCAGAAGCATTGTCGATGAGGCTGCAGCCGGATGCGCTGCAGCTAGCCCCACCACCTCCCCCCCATGTCAAAGGACAACCACCTTGGGTGAGGCATTCTCTTCGCGTGTCTCTTGGGATAAGGGTTACGCCCCCAAATCCATCGTTCATCCAGAGAGATTCCCCGCCGCCTTCAAACCAGCGGTAGCCGTGTGCGACGATGTCCAGACCCGTCCAGCGATGTACGAACAAGTATTCATCTCCGGCGACCTCGAACCAATCGGTGGCATGACTTGATTCTGATCCACACCAGTTGTTACTGGTGTTATTCCAGGCTGCCTCCGTCTCTGGCGCGGTCCAGTTGGCGACCACACGCGAAGAGCCGCCTCCGAAAACCGTTGCAACCAGGTGCATGGTCCAGGTATTACGCCCGCCGACATTTTCTCCATAGATCGAATAGCGACCAGTTTCACAGAAGCGCACCCAGCCGCAAGGCCAGGCAAGTCGCAGCAGGGTTTGTCCTGCCACGCTGAAGTCGTTATTGTCCTCATCGAGCTCTGGGATGGCGTTGTATGGATCAATGACAATTGTGTAGCCGTCGCGCATTCGGGCTCGATCCGCCTGTGCAATCGGCCACTCGAAGAGCCTGGAATCACGGGCGTCGATGCTGACACTTGGCCAGACGGTCTCGATACTCCCACCGCTGACCAGGTTCATCTGCATATCCACGTTGTTCAGCTCCAGCGACCCGTCCGTGTCGCTTGACAGGGAGGTGAGGGTGCCATCGTTCTGCACCCGAACCATAAGCATGCCCCTGTCCGAATCGTACTCTGCGTGGGCAATGCTCAGGTCGGGAAGGGGGCGACAGTACTGTCGATTTCCCGATAATATTTCAGAGGCAACCAGGCGATCCCATTGCTCCTCTACTTTATTGTTTGGGTCTAGCGTAACGCAGATTCCGAGTGGTTGGGTAGGGTGCATCTCTGGATGGCCTAGAAGGATGGTCTCGCCTGGCTCAAGGCTCAAGTTCGGGAAAGTATACACGCCGAGCAGCTCGCCATCTGGCCTGCTCACGAGCACCTCCAGGTCTTTGCTAGCCCAGGCAGCCATCCCGTTATTACGCACGACGATGTAAGGCTGCCCGGTATCTGTACCTACCCTGATGTTGGTTACTGATAAAGAAGGCAAGGGCGGCGGCGCGCCAGGGTCTACCACTGCGCTCTCGCCATGCGATTCGACATTAAACGTAACGATGCAGCGCCCACGTGTGCCCGCAGGCAAATCCGAAGTGATTGTGCCTTCAAATCTCCCAGCTAGCGAGCTCTCGTAATATCCACCTTCACCCTTGCAGAGAGAATCGTCTGGGCTATCGCTGCCCCTATCTGCGTCCCAGATTTCGTACCACACCCAGAGCACGATCTCCTCAACCACTGGGTCACCGGGGGGAATTTCGACAACCAGCTGCGCCGGTCCATCACCAAAATTGGTAGTGATCGAGCTGATGTTGTAGCTGGAGTTGTGATTTAATCCCAACTCCGTCGGGAAGTTGTCTCCTTGGATTGCGCGACCATTGAAGCCGATCTGCTGTTCGTTGGCGAAGAACGACCCATACACAGGGCCCACATCCCCGGTGTCATTGCGGTCGTCACCACCAAGATCGGTGGTGGTTAATGTGTCCATAGTGACAACCAGGTAGCTCTCACAGGTCTCCGCGCCTACGATAATGGCAGGCTCTGAAGGGTAAGACTGCGAGTCCTCGGGCAGGCAGCTCCCCCGGTAAGAGGCAACCGTAAAGCGATATTCGTCGCCGCAAGGTGGGATGAGCCATTCGGGCGGCAGGTTGCTCTGGCGTGCATCGGCGGGCTCGGTCCATTGCAAGTCATCGTTGAGATAGACACAGAACCCACCGATGGGCTCTTCGTCCTCGAAGGGCTGGTAGTCCCACGACAGGCGCGCTTGTTCCTCATTGACCTGCAAGTTTGTCGGTCGAGCCATGCTCAGGTCAGGGGAGATGGTGAATCCGCGCCCGGTATCCTGGCGATTGACGCGATACTCGAGCGTGAAGTTGCCCTCACCGCCTGTGCTGGCGGCTCGCTGGATCACCCCCCACATCTCTGGCAAAACAGAGACGTCCACGCGTCCTAAATTTACAGAGTCGCTGCCTCCGCCAGCTCCGCCCTCGCAGCTCAGATTGAAGGGGAGTGGCTGGTCTCCAGGCCAGAGGATGGTGGCGGCAAGGTCGCCCGAAAGATGCGAGGCGACATCCCAGCTGCCCTCACCCAGCGCTGCAAAGGATTCATCCGTAGCCTGGTTGCTATCCGCATCCGGCACCCAGCGCGGATCGCTCCCTCCCAGGCTCAGATAGCAATGCAGCGATTCGAATGAGCTGGTCTCCAAAGCCAGCGCCTCGAGGCCTAACAACGCTGGTTCTGCCGGAGGCTGGAACAATTCGGCGAAGAATAATAGCCTGAAGCCACCGGATGACTGCGGCGATTCGCCATGCGGATCGGGCGGCTCTGATCCAGCCGGAGGTTCGATTGCCCCTAATGGCCCCGCCGAATCGCCGGCGCCAGCGCTCGGATCGTCCGCGCTCTCACCACCCCCCGCCTCGGGCGGGCAGCGCAGAACGTCGCCTGGCTGGAGTTCCTCGGGGTCGAACCCAGGGTTTAGTTCAGATAATTCTTCGGTGCTGGTCTGGCATTCCGACGCGACCGTCTCGACGGTCTCACCCGATTCCACGATGTGCCCTTGGGCTGGTGGTCCTTCCACCGCTGCTGCGACAAGTGTCTCAACCGATACACTGGATTGGCCTTCTACTCCACCGGTGGAGATCGCGCGAACGGTCAAAATATGATTTCCTGCGAGAGTTGGTTGCCATGCGGTGCCCAGCACGAGGAGGGGCGTGGGGGATTCAGCAGAGCTTTCCTTGAAAGCAACAAATTCTCCATCGACCCATAGCTCGATGCGAGAGATGCCTTCCACTGCGCGCGCTGTAGCATGCACGACCAGGCCTTCATTCAGCCGTGTATTCTGCCGGTTTACCGGGTTGTGGATGATGACCAGCGGGCGCGCGCTGGCTGCACGTGAGCTTCGCTGGGAACTGATGATGAGTACCGCCAGGATACATGCGCCTGCCAGCAACAGCAGAGCGACGACGCTTATGCACCTAAATTGTCTGTTTTTCATTTGTGTTTTCCTTGGTCCTGATGCGCTCGAGATTCATGACGCTCTCGGCTCTCACGTCAGGGTAATGGTGAAGAGCCACCAATTCGACCAATTCCCTACATTGCCTTTACCATCCACCGCCCGCACTCTCCAGCGGTAATACCATCCACATTCGACCGGAATATTTATTGTCTTGTCTGTAATTCCGGTGAAAGTGCTGCCAGGAACGCTTGTCCAGTTGTTGTCGCCGGAGTGGCGCTCGACTTGTACCCTGTACTCGGCAATGCCGCTGGCGTCCTCCACCGGTAACCACACGAGGGATTGGGATGCGCGGCAGGAGAGGGTCAGACCGTTGTCCGGGACCGCCGGAGATGGGGCAGGCGGGGGCGTGTTGTCCACTGGTGTGGGCGTCACGCATACTCCTGTTACGGCGATATCCACCTGGCGCTCTTCTTGCGTGCCGTCGAGTTTCACAACTTTCAGGGTATAGCGTTGGTTCGAGCACAGGCAATCTTCATAGGAGCCATCAAGGGATTGCTCAATCCCGCCGAATATGACGGTTTGAACGTTCTCAACGTGCCAGCGAATGGTTGTGCATGCCCCTGCCTGGATTTCTGCGGGCTCTGCCCAGAACTCGATGACCGGCACCGGAGTTGGGGGAGGGGTGGGTGATACATCGGCTATTGGCGGACCGCACAAGCGCGCCTCGGCAAAGGCATTATTGCCTTCATCGCTTTCCGGAATTGTGTTGCTTGAGTCCAGGTTGATGCCGATGTAGTGCAGGTCTTGGAACTGGTACACGAAGATGGCCTCCGTGGTCGCTCCAGGTGGGAGACCTCCAGCCACGAGCATGGCTTCCTGGGGTGTACCATCGAACGAAAATTGGATCGTGAAGTCACTGGGAACTGCCCCAGCGCCGAGATTGGTATAAACGGCACGCGTATTGCAGAAGGGAATGCCATCTTTCTCTCCTGCTTGGATCGCTTCGACGCTCACAATCGCCAGATCCGGTTGCGCAAGTGGCTCCACAGCGGTTGGGGTCACGCCTCCGATGGTCACGCGGGCAGAGTCCGGCTGGCTTATCTCACCGTCTGTACCATAAGCCACTGCCTGGATGGTGAATTCACCAGCTTCGACTGGGGTCCACAAGGTCTGGAAGCGTGCCAGACCAGCCTCAGCCGGCGGATTCTCCAGGGTGGAGAGCATCTCCCCGTCCACCCACACCTCAACCCGGGCTATGCCCCCGGGCGAGGCAGCATGGCCCTCGATGTTAATCGGCTGTATCTCTGGGATGGAAAGACCGTCCACAGGAACGTCAATCCAAACATAAGTGCCACCACTTAGCATCTCCCCCGTGCAGGATGGCTGAATTAGCAGTAGCAACAGTATGGGAAGGATAGATAGCCGGTTACGAGTGCTCATTGCCTCTCTCCTTGGATATTGAATTGGGCTGTTTAGGGAAACCGGTAAAATGCCGATAGGATTCATCTCAACCTGCGAAATTCCCCCCAAACCAGCATTAAAGATTATCGAGCACGATTTACGCAACTACGGCGGTCATGCGATGCTAAGGGAAGCCACTCCCGGAAATTACACACAATACAATCTTGGATAACCCGGCGCACAATCCAATTGTGGGACGAAATAGGTTGGATCACTTTTTGGCAAACTTTTTGCACGGTTTGACCCCCCGGTCATGGCAAAGCACCGTACTTTGGGTGATAAGGCGGTCTCCACCCCCGCGCGCTTTCTTTCACCCCTCATATGAACCGATATATTGATTTTACAAGAATAAAATAGGTTTTGCAAGTATTTATGGGATTAGTGTTTGTAACAAAGCAGTGGGCGAAATCTGAAATTGGTCCAGAGGCAGTCTTTCCCCAGCCCAATTCCTTGATCAACAGGCAGCCCCCAGTCCCGCCATCAGGAGCGCAGCCAGCTTGCCCCGGTTTGATATGTAGCCTCGCACCGTGCGGGAGCGCATCTTCTTCATGCGTCTAATCACTTGTTCGGTGTCGTTTTTGGTCCAGGCACCTCGGGTTGCCAGTCAAAGACTCGATACCGCTGCAAGTTTTCACTCAGGCGGATCAGCAGCCAGCGCAGTTGATCGACGGGAGCCCAAGCCCGGTCACGTCCCTGGCGAGGGACATTGACCTGGGTGGCGTGATCGACCAACTGGCGGTCGCCATCCACCGGCAGCTCATCCAGGATGGTTTTGGTGTGCTCCACGACCCACAGCAATTCTTTTGGAACCGTCTCCCGTAGATTGCGTAGCATACCGCCCGCCCAGCGGCGGAGGTGGAACTGGCAGATCTGGTGCTCGATCTGGAGCTTGTCCGTCGCAAAACGGTACAGGCTGTTGAAAAAGAGGACCTGAAATATTGATATAATTCATTAACGTGAAGATTTAACGGATAAGCTCCTGTATTTCACTTTATACACGGAATTTGTGTTGATAATATCCCAGTGAATGACTTTATCCAAATGAGATGTCGATTTTGATTCAGTAAAATGACTTTGGTGGATTTCGCGCATTAATAAGATGTTTGGTTATTAACCAGTTAGGCGCACACGCCTAATTTAGAATCAATTCGAGGGGTGAGATTTATATGACCGAAAGCAGTACTCCAGTTCAATCTACAAACCTTGCCAGGCGCGACTACTCCACGTCGATCGCCTTTGCCATGGTTGTGTTTATCGGTGGGAGTATTGGAGTCGCGATCCGTATAAGTAATTTCGAGCTACCGCCGTTTTGGGGAGCAGGTATCAGGGCGGCAGTGGCAGCGTTGGTCTTTTGGTTGATTATCGCCGTCAGGCGAATTGAACTGCCCCATGGGAGAGAGATGGCTGGCGCTATGCTCTACGGTCTTCTAACCGTAGGATTCAGCTACGCCCTACTCTACTGGGGTCTTCTTCGAGTGGAGGCTGGACTAGCGAGCATCGTCTTGGCTGTTGTTCCGCTCATGACCCTCATCTTTGCGCTCGCTCACAGGCAAGAAAGCTTTCACTGGCGAGGCTTAATTGGATCCCTAATTGCGATTGGTGGTATTTTATTGGCAGTTGGTGAAGGTCTTGGGACATCGATACCGACAGCTTCACTGCTCGCGTTGATAGCAGGCGCTGCTTGCCTGGCTGAAGGATCGGTCCTCTTCAAGTTTTTCCCGCAACCCCATCCTCATGCGACAAATGCAGTTGCTTTGACCATCGGAGCCTCGTTTCTCCTTGGGCTTTCCGCGATCGTCGGAGAGGATTGGCATCTACCGACAACTTCGGATACTTGGATAGCATTCATCTATCTCGTGATCGTCGCCACCGTTGGCCTCTACCTTCTCTATCTGTTCGTGTTGAGCCGGTGGCCAGCGTCGGTAACTAATTATTCGTTCCTACTCTTTCCGATCTCAACGGTTGTCCTTGCGGCATGGCTCTTAAGCGAGAGCATCACGCTCTCTTTCATTTTTGGCAGCGGTTTGGTGCTCGTCGGGGTGTGGCTGGGAGCATTGCGTGGCCCAACACAGGAAACAAGCGTCGCCGAAGGGTCCACAACTGCCGAAGAAACACCGTCCTGATGGTGACTATCCTGCGCTACTTTGGAACAGCGAAATAGAGTGCGCCTAACAACTCGCTCGAGCGGCCGCAGCCGCTGGGTCTGATCTGCTTGATCGACACCCTCCGGGTAGTGCCGGAAGGTCCGGTGACAATGGCAGCAGCGGTAGCGATGGACGGCGATCGTTGGGTGGCGCTGGTCTTTGACTGGCTTGATGACATTGCCCCAGCGTTGGAACGTTGCACCGTGGCAGCTTGGGCAAGTGTGCGGATGTATTTCGGTTTGGCGCTTGACATCTGGCAGATGAAGGGTGACAATCGGCATGGCAGGTTCCTTGAGATGGACTCTGTACAGCTTCTATCTTGCAAGGAGCCTGCTATTTTATCTCTCAATACACACCGCTTTTGTTACAGTCACTGGGATTAGAAAGGAAACCAACCTTCCCATGCGGGCATAGCCTGTGGCATAATTCGGTAGCCGGGTATCGCGTAAGCGCGTCCGGATTGCATCAACTTGATCCGGAGAAAATCGAGGAGTACGAGTGGAATTTCAAGAGATCTGTGTGATTGGCCTGGGGTATATCGGTTTGCCTACCGCCAGCACGTTCGCCACGCACGGCTTAAAAGTGAATGGTGTGGATGTCAACGCCCAGGTAGTGCATACCTTACGCAACGGAGGCTTGCACATCCACGAGCCCGGACTGCGCACTCTGGTGCAGGCAGCTCTGGGATCAGGCAATATGACCATTGGTGAGCAGCCTGGACCAGCTGACGCCTTCATCATCGCCGTACCCACCCCGTTCTATGAGGATAAGCGTGCCGATCTGCGTGCAGTTACTGCCGCTGCCGAATTGATTGTCCCGCACCTGCGAGGCGGCAATCTGGTGGTGCTTGAATTGACCTCTCCGCCGCGCACCACGGTAGATGTGGTCGCGCCTATCTTGCGCCGCTCTGGTTTGCAGCCAGGCGCAGACTTCTATCTGGCTTACTCTCCTGAGCGCGTGCTGCCGGGCCAGATCCTGCGTGAGCTGATTGAGAATGCGCGTGTGATTGGGGGCTATGACCGGGCGTCTGCACTCGCTGGCAAGGATTTATACGCGTCCTTTGTGCGTGGCGAGATCATCCTGACCGACTCCACCACCGCCGAAATGGTAAAACTGATGGAGAATACCTACCGGGATGTCAACATCGCCATCGCCAACGAGTTCTCCCGGCTGGCAGACCGCTTCGGCATCGATGTGTGGGAGGCCGTAGCGCTGGCTAACCGCCACCCGCGGGTGAACATACTCCGCCCGGGACCCGGTGTGGGCGGTCATTGCATCAGTGTGGATCCCTGGTTCTTAGTGGAAGCTGCTCCCGACCTGGCTCCTTTGATACGCACTGCCCGGCAGGTTAACGATGGACAGCCGGCATATATCCTCGAACTCGTTCGTCGCGCAGCAGGAAAATTGGAGGGTTGTCGCATTGCCGCTCTGGGTCTGGCATATAAGGCCGACGTGGACGACTTGCGTGAGAGCCCAGCAATCGACATCGTGCGCAGTCTTGCGCAGGAGGGCGCTAAGGTGAAAGCTTATGAGCCCTATAAGCCCAGCGCTCAAGTCCCAGGGGTTGATACGGTAGCAACTATGGAAGAAGCCCTGCATGACGCCGATCTAGTATTGCTGCTGGTGGGGCACAGCCCATTGAAGGATATCCAGCCCGCCTATGCAGGCAGCCACATGCGCGGGCGCGTTGCCGTAGATGCTGTAAACGGTTGGGATGCCCAAGCCTGGCAAGCATCTGGATTCCGCCTGGTCCGCTTAGGAGTGGGTGAATTGGCGAGTTGACGGCTTCAAGTTCCAACATCCTTCAACTTTCAAACTTCAACCTTCGACCGAGTACAGATCACGATCCAAAATGGATATTTACACCAGGCTCGTTTACGCCCGCCAATTGCCGCTTTTTGGAAGGCTGGCTTATTTTTGCCTCAAGCTCCTGGGTGTGGAGATCCCCTGCAGTGTACGCGTGGGGAGGGACTTCGAGTTGGCTCATGGGGGCTTTGGCGTAGTGGTGCATTCCCGTACCGTGATTGGTGATCGGGTCAAGCTCTATCCGGGTGTCAGCCTGGGCCGGGCAGATATTTACCAGCCCGCACAACACTCGCTTTTCGAGGGCATTATTGTTGAAGATGATGTAATCCTGGCGCCGGGCGCTAAAGTGCTGTGCAAGCAGGGCGTGCTGCGAGTGGGGCGCGGCAGCGTAGTGGGCGCAAATGCGGTGTTGCTGCAGTCCACCGGGGAATGGGAGATCTGGGCGGGTGTCCCAGCTCATTTTGTAGATAAACGTCCACTTGATGATTGATGACTGTAGATTGTTGATTGGCTCTTCCATTGTCACATTGAATTCTGTTGCGCTGAATTGTCCACTCGATGGCTATGTCCAAAACTCGTATCTGCCTGATCCCTAAAGTCTCCGGTGTCGGTGGGATGGTATCCTTCCGGCACAGATTGGCCACTGAGCTGGAGCGTCGCGGGGTGGAGATTAGTGACGAGCCTAATAATGGTCGCTTTGAGGCCGTGCTGGTCATTGGCGGAACCCGAAATCTCCCGGCTCTCTGGCGTGCTCGCAGACATGGGTCACGTATCGTCCAGCGCCTGGACGGCATGAACTGGCTCCACCGCCGCCAGCCAACCGGCTTGCGCCATACGATTCGCGCGGAAACCGGGAACTGGCTGCTCAACCATATCCGGACTCGGCTGGCAGATCGTATTGTCTATCAAAGCGAGTTTGCGCGCGGCTGGTGGCAGCGCGTGTATGGCAGTGACCGCCAGCCAACGTCGGTGATTCACAATGGCGTGGACCTCGCGATATTCACACCCCGCGGGGAGGGGAGGCCACCAGATGACCTGTGGCGCGTTCTGATGGTAGAAGGCAGTCTGATGGGCGGTTATGAGCTGGGACTGGAGACTGCTATGGCGCTGGTGAGAGAGCTGGCAGCCGTCCAAAACACTGCGCATAGCCGACTAGAATTGCGACCGGTTGAGCTGCAAGTTGTGGGACGCGTCTCTCCGCAAGCACAGGATCGCTGGCAGGCGCAAAGTGAAATCCGAATCCGATGGGCTGGATTGCAAGCGGGTGAGCGTATCCCCGAGATCGACCGCTCGGCGCACCTGTTATTCTCCGCTGATTTGAACGCTGCCTGCCCGAACTCGGTTATTGAAGCGTTGGGCTGTGGGCTTCCTGTACTGGCGTTAGATACCGGTGCACTGGCTGAATTGGTTCAGGGTGATGCCGGCAGGGTGGTGCCTTATGGAGGTGACCCCTGGCAGCTGGATAAGCCTGATATCCACGCCCTGGCGGGTGCTGCCTGGGATCTCCTGCAAGATCAGGAACGCTATCGGCTGGCAGCCCGGCAGCGAGCTGAAGTAGCATTCAGCGTTGAATCGATGGCAGATCATTACTTAGACGTGCTATTGGGTGAATAGAAACTCGAAACCACTTTTAGCGATCGCATCCCTGGTCGCCAGGATCGCGCCGGATTCATTCAAACGTCTGTTGTACCGGTTAGGTCCGCTCACGCGCGGGATACGGGGTGTTCTCAACCGCGCTGCGCCTCAAGGATTGGTTGAAGTGGAGGTAGCTGCTGGGGGTTTAGCAGGCGCCAGGATGTCCCTTGACCTGCAGGAGGAGAAGGACTACTGGCTGGGAACCTACGAGCCGGAAGTTCAGGTCGCAATTGCGAATTGGGTCCAGCCTGACTCCGTTGTGTATGATGTTGGTGCCAACATCGGCTACATAAGCCTGATGCTGGCGCGAGCTGCCGGCGAGGGCGGAAGGGTTATTGCATTCGAAGCGTTTCCGGCAAACCTTGAGCGGCTGCGCCATAACCTGAGGCTCAATCCAGAGGGAGCTCGCGTGGTGGTCGTCCCGGCAGCGGTAACCGACCATCGGGGAGAGGCGCAATTCCTGGTCGGTCCGTCGGGTGGCATGGGCAAGGTGGAAGGATCAGCGGGACGTCAGGGAGGGTATCTTGAGACAATCTCTGTCCCGGCGGTCTCGCTGGATGAATTTGTATTTATTGAAGGAAACCCATCCCCTCAGTTGATCAAGATGGATATCGAGGGCGGGGAGGTTTTGGCAATCCCTGGTATGCGCCGCCTGCTGCGCGAAGCGCGCCCAATTATCCTGCTGGAAATCCATGGCTCTAAATCAGCGGACACAGCCTGGGACGAGCTGGTTGCTGCAGAATATCGTATCCACCGGATGGAAGAGGGATATCCAACCATCAATTCAGCCGATGAAATGGACTGGAAAGCCTACCTCGTGGCTACACCAAGAGATACGGACA
This sequence comes from uncultured Chloroflexia bacterium, assembly GCA_963714425.1. Classification (GTDB taxonomy): domain Bacteria; phylum Chloroflexota; class Anaerolineae; order Anaerolineales; family UBA4823; genus DATCYX01. The sequence goes on along the minus strand of CAVQOI010000004.1, from coordinate 464,344 downwards.
GAGCTTGAGTGAGCACGCCAACCGTTTTCTCCGAAGCATGGGAGAGAGAAGACCTTTCGATATGGGATACGCAAGATGTGAGCATCTTGTATAATCAGCATTGTGATCCCTGAGAGTGGCTTTGCAGGTCGTTTGGGTTTGCAACAGCGCGTGCTCCCCGCGTACCGCGTTGCCTTCTTCGACGCCTTGGCGCGTTCGTGCAAAGACGGTCTGAGCATCTTTAGCGGCAGGCCGACCCCTGGCGAGATGATCCGTACAACAGATAGGCTGGAGGTAGCCAGCAACACCACAGCCCGTAACCTGCACATCGGGCAAGTAAGATCCCCACTGTACCTGTGCTGGCAGTTTGGAATTCTAAAATGGCTGGAGATCACCCAGCCAGACGCTTTGATCCTTGAAGCTAACCCGCGCTATCTCTCCAACCGTCTGGCCATCCGGTGGATGCACGCTCGCAGCCGCCCGGTGCTTGGGTGGGGACTGGGCGCGCCTGCACGCAGGGGTTTCCTGGAATTTCTCATGAGAGGGGGACGCAAGGGTTACATCTCTGAATTCGATGGGTTGATCGCTTATTCCCAACGCGGCGCCGAAGAGTACCGTGATCTCGGATTCCCACCCGAAAACGTGTTTGTTGCGCTGAATGCCGGGGTCCAACGCCCAGTAAACCCGCCTGCGGAGCGCCCAGCGTCGTTTGGAGAGCGCCCTGTGCTGCTGTTTGTTGGACGCCTGCAGAGCCGCAAGCGGATTGAGCTGCTGTTTACCGCCTGCGCAGGGCTCCCACCAGAGATTCAGCCAGAAGTTTGGGTTGTGGGCGACGGGCCAGCCAGGTCAGAATTCCAGGATGTGGCTCGCCGTGTCTATCCTCGCGCTGTCTTCCATGGCGCTCACCACGGAGATGACCTGGAGCCATTTTTCATAAAAGCAGACCTGTTCGTGCTGCCCGGCACGGGTGGACTGGCGGTTCAACAAGCCATGTCTTATGGTTTACCTGTGATCGTTGCCGAGGGCGACGGAACTCAGGATGACCTGGTACAGTCTGGAAATGGTTGGCGTGTTACGCCGGGCGATTCTGGGTCGTTAAAGGCGGCGCTGCTCGAAGCGCTCAGAGATGCCCCGCGCCTGCGACGAATGGGTCGAGAATCGTACCGTATCGTCTCTGAGGAGGCTAACATCGAGTGCATGGTCGGCACCTTCATTCAAGCACTCGATACAATTGTTGATGGCTTCAAAGTCAGACGTGAAACAAAGCCGCCTGACGGATAATTTTCCCTAATCCTCTTCAGCCTAGAAGGCTCGATCCAGTTACTTGTAACTCTTAAAACCAATAACCCCCCGAATAACGAGGGGTTATTGGTTTTCTGCAAGTTTATTGGCGTTTATTGGAGCCGCCGCGTTTGCGGTGGTTAGCGCCACTGGAAAAACGGTTGCCGTTTCCGCCCTGGCGTTCTTCCCGCGGCCGGGCAATGTTTACCGTGAGCGAACGGTCATTGACGGATTTTTCGTTGAACATACGAATGGCATTTTCCGCCTCTGCCTGGTTGTTCATTGTCACAAAGGCAAAACCTTTCGATCTACCGGTGTCGCGATCCATGATGAGGTCCACAGATCCTACAGAGCCTGCTTCGCTGAACATCGTCCGCAATTCGGCCTCAGTCGTATCATAGGACATATTTCCAACATAAAGTTTTGTTTCCATCTTTTTCCCTTTAATCTAACTGGTGCAGACCCTTGTTAAACAAATTTGCCGCCATCAAGTTTAATAAGACCGGCGGCAATCGGACAACGCAAATCTGATTATAAGATGCGATGATTATAACACAGGGGGGTCGCAGGCGACGGCTATCCCAGCGGCGTGATTCTTTCGAGTTTCATTTCGCAGTCATCCTTCTGGCAAATTGAGCACTACCCGCGTCGACACCCCAGGTCTGCATTCAACGGACAACGAGCCGCCCACAACCGCCATTAGAGTGCTGTGCAGCGTCAAACCTTGCCCCTGGTTTTCCTGGTCCTCCTCCAGGATTAATCGCCCGCCATTATCTTCGATGATCAGCCTGATCCCTTCCTGCCAGTCAGCCTGGACGAGCAGGTGCAACGGCTTGCGTTCATTCCCGTCGCGCGCGTGGCGGGCAGCGTTGCGCATGGCTTCTCGCGCTGCGTAAAAAATCACATCCGCAGTTATGGAGGGGATTTCCCTGGCGCGATCCTCCACACCGGGCGAAATTTGCCAGGTCACACCGTCGTAAGCGTCTTTGAGCTCGCTCTCCACTACCTGGCGCAGCGCCCCGACGAGTCCCAAGCGCTCTACCTGTGGCGAAATAGGGGCGGGCAGCTTGCGCAGCAAGTCTGAGATCATGCGGTGGAGCTCTCCCAGTGCCTGGGCGCTTGAGTGGCTGCTCTGACCCTGCATCTCCAGCAGTGTGGCATGGATGCGGGGCAGAACATCGTCGTGTAGTACACGCCGCGCCTGCTGGTCGAGCACCTGGCTCTCCACCAGACGCTGGCGTTGGAGCACCAGCAGTTTGCGGGAGAGCTCTGCGGTAGCCTGGATATCCACCAGCCTTTCACCACTGGCCCTGGCAAGCTCGATTTCCTCCAAAGAGTAGAAGCCGCCGTCATGTTTATCCCCTAGAAATAAGAGCCCGATCAGACCACGCTCGCTCCACAGCGGCGCGGCCCAGATCATCCCATCATAGTGATGTGGATCGAGAGGGACGCCAGTCGTATCCGGTGATGTGAAGCTCCCGACCAGGTCTGCCCATGACAACGAGTCCAGCCGATGGTCTTGAGGATAGTGCAGCGGGCTTACACCGAAAGCGGAGAGTGGCCCCAGCGGGATCAGCGCTGCGCGGCTGGCGCCCAGCACTTCTTTACATAGCACTTCGAAGGATGCCGCCAAATCCAGATCAGATTGCCTGGACGGGGAGGCGGTCAATATATTCTCGAACAAGCGCTGGCTGGTTGCAAATGGACGCAGCTGTTGAACGCTTGCCTGGCGCTCCCGATAACTCTGCCAGCTGAAGAACGCCGAAAAAAGGGCTATCAGCAATGCTATCACCAGACTGGTCGTGACCTGCACTGGTTGTTTGGTCACTCCATAGGCGCTCACCAGGCTTACACTGCCAGCTAAAAGAATCATATTCCGCCACTGTACATGGAAACCTCTGCGGGGTAGCGTCCTACCGGTAAAGATCTCATAAGCGACGATGGCTTGCCCAAGCATGATCACTGTCACCATCAACAAGCCTGCCAACAGGAAATCAATCAGGGAAAGTCTTGCAGAAAGAGAATAGATCAGGTCATCAATGGCTGGGCGCTGGCGGGCTTGCTCAAGGAGCCACACAATGGTGCCTCCCACCATCAGGCTCACCAGGAGCAATACCAGAGAAGTCCCGATTAACCAGGGGCGCGCTCGCCGCCGCGCCAGGTCTCCCATCACACGGCTGGAGGGCGCCGGGCGCAACAGCGCTTCCAGGGCTAGCCCGATGCAAAATAGGATATAGGGCGGGTAAGCCAGGGTGATGAGCGGGACGGACCCCAGAGATGGGAGGCGGTCTAATTGTATGAACGCATCACGAGCGATACTGGGCAAAGGGTTCGCCAGCAGTAAGAGTGCCGCCAATAAACCGGTGTAGACCAGACTGAACAAGAGCCAGCGTCTTCTGAGCCGGTGCAAGGGAGACCGAAGGTCGTCCCAGTAACCGCAGTACCACAGCATCAGTAAGTACCAGGCGTAAGGCGCGGCGATCAAAGGAAGCCAGCCGACATGCCACCAGAAATTGAAGCCTTGAATGAGAGATGACGCTCCCTGGCTTAGCACGATGGAGTGGCTGGTAAAAAATGCCGCCCCCGCCATCAAGCCGCCAGATGCCAGCAAGACCCCCCACGTCCGCCGCTCAGCGTTGAACAGCACTGTCAGCCCCAGCCAAACCAGCAGGATGGTGTTGAATAGCGAGATCCCCAGCCCGATCCAGTCGATAATAAAAATGCCAGCCATCAGTTAGATCATGATCAACAAGTTGGGAGTGGTTCAGCCTGGATAGAGGACCCACTCCCCACGCTCATCCTGGGTGTGAGCCACGCCGTCGAGGTCCCATGTGATCAGCCGTCCGGCTTGCACGATGATAGCCGCGCGCGTGCGTGCGACCTTCTCATCTGTGGTGCTGATATCCAGCGCCCATGCAGCATATATCTGTCCATTCGTACGGCTAATCGTGCGTTTGTCGCGGAACCCCAGGCGGGTGGCAATCTGCTCGTTTGTCAACCCTTGCGCCAGCATGCGGGCTACCACCTGCTCGTTGGGCTCCAACAAAGCCATCGGATCATTCTCGTCCTTGATGCGCACCTCATGGACGCGTGCTTCAATATCCGGATCGATGAAGCTGCGCCCGGAGATGGCATCTTTCAGTAACGGGAGGATCATTTCTGGTAACAGATAATTGGACTTGCGTACGTAGGCATAGTGGCTAAGAATCCCCGAGCGGCGGAAATCCCGGTAATAGGCATCATCATCCTGGATGGAATAGAACACCACCGGGAAGCGTGGGAACTCCCGGCGGATGGCAACAGCAGCCTGGATACCGTTCAAATCCCCTGCCAGGAGCACATCCATAAGAATGGCTGTTTTCAAAGGCTCGGGCTGGGCTTCCAGGCAAAACTCCAGTGCAGCCTCCCCCCGATCGCAATCATACACGATCTGCACCTTGCCGCCGGTCTGCAGTCCGGACTTCATGCCGAGGCGTAGCCTCTGGTTGTCTTCGACAAGAATGATGTTCAACATTTCTAACTCAGAAGTATAGGGCATTATGCCTCTAAAAGGCTATCAGAACCCTTTCAATTCTATTTACATTGATGCAGGCGTGTTGTCAAGCACTCAGGTGCGTATAGCCCGGTCCTCAGGAGGTGGCAAGATGGGTAAGGGATGGCTAGAATGAGGATAGATATCCCTTGGCTTTGGAGGTGGCTATGTGGAAACTTACCCGCTTTCCCGTCGTGATGCTGTTCGTAGCTGCGATGGCATGGGTGGAGTTGGCTGTGGTATTTTACCTGCGTGTGATGATCGACCGCCTGCAGCCGCACCAGATCGACCCGCTTCCTGTTAGCGCTGGCCTGGGTCAAGCTGAGCTGGTGCGCGAAGTTGCCACTCTGGTCATGCTCTTGTGTGTTGGCTGGCTGGCAGGATCGCGCGGGCGGGAACGCCTGGGTTATTGCATGCTGGCGTTCGGTGCCTGGGATCTACTGTACTATATCTTCCTGGTGCCTTTGAGCGGCTGGCCGGAATCGCTCCTGGATTGGGACATCCTCTTTTTGATCCCTCTGCCCTGGTGGGGACCGGTGCTGGCGCCGGCGAGCATCGCTGTGTTGATGCTGGTGACCGGGTCGGTAATCGTTGGTCTCAAGCTTTGGCCTCGTCTGAGTGCATGGTTGGCGAGCGCCTGTGGGGCACTCCTTGCGCTGTACACCTTCATGGCGGATGCACTGCGTGTTCTCCCTGAAGGCGCGCAGGCTGTACGAAATGTGTTGCCTGCATGGTTCAACTGGCCGGTTTTCGCACTAGCCCTTGCTCTGATGGCCATCCCTCTGGTGGAGATGCTCTGGCAGTTCTATTCCCAGAGATGGCGCTTCCCATCCCATAAGCGGGGGGCCATTTCATTGCAGGGACCTGGCTGAAAGCAATAAGATGAAAGTCAAGATGATCCTGCCCGCACTCACCGAAGCGAAAAGCCCGTTCTGGAGACCCATCAAGTATTCCTTATTCCCACCCCTAGGCTTGGCAACCCTGGCAGGGTATTTCGATCCTGAGGACGAGATCACCATGGTGGATGAGCACGTGGAGACGCTCCAGCTGGACGACCAACCTGACCTGGTGGTGATCCAGGCCTATATCACCTCGGCAAAACGCGCCTACGCAATTGCCGACCACTACCGCAGCCAGGGTACTTATGTGTGTATGGGAGGGCTGCATCCCACTTCCTTGCCCGAAGAGGCAGCCCAGCATGCTGACAGCATCTTTATTGGTCCAGGCGAGGATACCTGGCCAGACGTTTCTCGAAGACTGGCATGCCTGGTTTCCGCGCAAGGTCTATCGCTCGCACACGCGCAATTTGCAGGGGATACCACTCCCGCGGCGCGACCTGATCAAGCGCCATCTCTATCTGGTGCCAAACTCGATCGTTGTCTCGCGTGGCTGCCCGCACCACTGTGACTTCTGCTATAAAGATGCGTTCTATCAGGGTGGCAAATCCTTCTACACTCAGCGCGTGGATGAGGCGCTCGCCGAGATCGAGCGACTGCCAGGGCGCCACCTGTATTTCCTTGACGACCATCTGTTTGGCGACCCCCGATTTGCGTCCGCCCTGTTCGACGGCATGCGCGGCATGAACCGCCTGTGGCAGGCAGCTGGTACCGTTCAGGCGATCCTGCGACCGGGTCTGCTGGAGAAAGCCGTTGCCTGCGGGTTGCGCAGCTTATTCGTCGGTTTTGAAACGCTGAGTCCTGGCAACCTGCGCGCTCAGCGCAAGTACCAGAACCTGGACCGCCTGTACCAATCCACAGCACATGCAGCTGCCATCTACCGGTTGCACGAGCTAGGGGTGATGGTGAATGCCAGTTTCGTCTTTGGTATGGATGAAGACGATGAGGGAGTGTTCGAGCGCACGGTAGAGTGGGCTATCCAGCAGGGTGTGGAGACGGCGACTTTCCACATCCTGACTCCTTATCCTGGGACGGCGCTGCATGCGCGGCTCAACTCTCAAGGGCGCATCACTTCACGGGATTGGGATCTATACGACACCCGGCACGCTGTCTTTCAGCCCAGGGGGATGAGCGCGCAGGCGCTCGAAGCCGGTTACTGGCGCGCCTATAAGGATTTTTATCGGTGGGGGTCGATCTTGCGCGGCGCAAGGACTAAGCCCGATTTGCCGGGCAGGCTGCGGCACCTGGCGTATTCCGGCGGGTGGAAAAAATTCGAGCCCGTGTGGGATTGGGTGATACGCCTCGGGAGGGTAGGCAACTTCTTGCCTTTCCTGGAAGCGATCCTGGAGGGTTTTGAATCTCAGGTCGATAACGAAGAAGATGTTGCTCTTCCATTCAAACGAACGTTCGGTTAGTTTTTGCACGATTGTCATCGCGAGTAACGCCACATCGCTAGCGTTGTTCTTTATGAAAGAAGCTCCTCGTAATCGTCACCTGCCACCTTCGCCTGCCGAGCATCGCGCAGCACTTGCAAACGAAGTGAAGCAGGTAGCGAAGGCAGGTAGGCAGGTACCTGGGAGGAGCTTTCGCTGCGACCTGTCTGCCGCCAGGCAGGCGAAGCAGTCTCCAGGACTATCTTTGAGATTGCTTCACCCGGCAAAGTACGCCGGGTTCGCAATGACCTCTAACTTGGAAATTGTCCTAAAATCCGATCTCTGCATTGCAATTTTAGCCAAGATGTTGTACCCTCTTGTTTGCCATGCGCCTTCTATTTGTTGTGGACGGTCGTTCGCCGATTGCCCTGAACTGGATCCAATATTTTTGCCAGGATGAGACGCACGAAGTTCACCTCGTCTCGACTTATCCTTGCACGCCACAATTGCGCCTTACATCTGCGCATGTCATCCCGACAGCTTTTGCGACAGCCGCGGGTACTGGAGAGACCGGTACTGGTGCGTCCGCTTTGGCGAGGCGCGTGCTGCCGGTGGGTTTTCGAACAGGCCTGCGCCAGTGGCTGGCTCCGATGACACTCCCAGGAGCGAGGCGCAGCCTGCAGGACCTGATCCGCCAAATCCAACCAGACCTGGTGCATGCCATGCGCATCCCGTATGAGGGTATGCTGGCAGGATTAGTGATGGAGAAGATGCGATCTTCAAATAAAAAGGGCGAACGAATTCCACCCTTGGTGCTATCCGTCTGGGGGAATGATTTCACCTTGCACGCCCGCGCGACCCCGCAGATGGCGGCGCTTACCAGGCTGGCTGTGCGCCACGCGACGGCATTGCACGCCGATTGCCAGCGCGACCTGCGCCTGGCAGCGAAATGGGGTTTCGACCCCCAGAAACCCAGGGTCTTGCTGCCAGGAAGTGGGGGTGTGCAGCTGGATATTTTTTTCCCATCTGAACCCAACGAGAAGGTTACAGAGTCCCAGCACGACAGCCCGAGGGTGATCAATCCGAGGGGCTTCCGGGCTTATGTTCGCAACGACGCATTTTTCCACGCCATCCCCCGGGTGTTGAAGGAGATGCCCGATGTGCGATTCGTCTGCCCTGCGATGGCGGGCGAAGCCAAAGCAGAGCGATGGGTCAAAACCTTGGGCATCCAACATGCAGTCGAACTGCTACCACAACAGCCGCGCCCGAAGATGGCGGAATTGTTTCGCAGCTGCCAGGTGGCGGTCTCTCCCACCACGCATGATGGCACGCCTAACACCTTGTTGGAAGGTATGGCTTGCGGTTGTTTCCCCGTGGCGGGGGATATTGAGTCTCTGCAGGAGTGGGTGAAAACCGGGATCAATGGCCTGCTGGTCGACCCGCGCAGCCCGGATGCCCTGGCGGATGCCATCTTGCACGCCCTGCGCGACCCGCAGCTACGACGGAGCGCGACAGAAATCAACACCCGCCTGGTGGCGGAGCGCGCCGATTACTGGCGGGTGATGGCGGATGCGGAAAAATTTTATCGAAAGATGCTTGAGGTTAAATCAGACCCTTAGGGTTTTAGAAACCCTAAGGGTCTCATACACTAGATATTGATGGCGCGCCCTTCGGCGGCGTGCGCGGCTTCCATGAGCACCTCGCTGAGGGTGGGATGAGCATGAACGTTGCGGGCGATCTCGGCCGCGGTCAGCTCCATCATCTGGGCGATGGTCAGCTCAGGCAGCAGCTCGGTCACCTCTGGTCCAACCATGTGAGCGCCCAGGATCTCACCGTATTTAGCGTCGGTGATCAGCTTGACCCAGCCAGCGGATTCTCCCATGCCCAGCGCCTTGCCACTGGCCTGGAAGGGGAAGCGCCCCACTTTGACTTCAAAGCCGCGCTCTTTGGCCTGCACTTCGGTGATCCCGAAGGAGGCCACCTGCGGCTGGCAATAGGTGGCGCGCGGCATCATTTCATAGTCCAGGGTATGGGTCTCCACCCCGGCGATGTTCTCAGCGCACACGATACCTTGCGCTGAGCCGACATGCGCCAACATGAGCTTGGCGGTCACGTCACCGATCGCCCAGATGCCTGGCACATTGGTCGCCATACGCTCGTCAATTTCAACCGCGCCGCGATCGCTGAGCTTCACGCCCACCTCTTCCAGCCCCAAGCCACGCCCGTTAGGGGTGAAGCCGATGGCTACCAGCGCCTGCTCGGCCTCCAGGGTTTTCTCACCGTTCTCGCTGGATACCTTGACCTGAACACCACTCTTGGTGGCGGTGAGCGATTCCACGCGGTGCCCTACCAGGGAGGTGATCTTGCGCTTGCTGAAGGCGCGCCCGAGCTCCGTGCTGACCTCTTCATCTTCCAGAGGCACGAGGCGCGGCAGCATCTCGACAACGGTCACTTCAACACCGTAAGAATTCCACACAGTGGCGAACTCGACACCGATCGCCCCAGCGCCGATGACGATCACGGATTTTGGCAGCTTTTCCTGCAGGATGGCCTCGAGATAGGTGACGACTTTCTCTCCGTCGATCTTCCAGCCGCGCGGCACAGCCACACTGGCGCCGGTGGCAACAACGATGTTGGCGGCTTTCAATTTGGTGGACTTGCCCTCATTGTCTGTCACGGTTACCGAGTCACGGGCGGTTACCTTTGCGGCGCCCATGTGGACATCGATTTTATTCTTCTTCATTAAGAAGCCCACCCCTTTTACGAGGCGCTCGGAGACCTGCCGGCTGCGCTTCACGGCCACACTGTAATCCAGGTTAAGGTTTTCAAAGCTGAAGCCCAGCTCTTTGCCGCGCTCTCGCAAAGTGTGCGCGACCTCTGCGTTCTTTAGTAATGCTTTGGATGGGATGCAGCCTACATTCAGGCACACCCCCCCCAACCACTGTTTATCGACAATAGCAGTTTTCAGACCCAGCTGGGCTGCACGGATGGCGCACACATAGCCCCCGGGACCTGCGCCGATGACGATGACGTCGTAATCACTCATGATGGCTCCTTCAATAACGAGATTAGAGAGTAGAAAAAAGAGAATAGTTTGGGACTATTCATATTCAATGAACCGGATCTATTTTACTACTCTCCACTCTCCAATTTATATTCTCAATCCTATCCCCACCCCTGCAGAGTTTCAACGATCTTGCCCAGGAAATAATCTGCGATGGCGCCATCCAGGATGCGGTGGTCGAAGGTGAGGGTGAGATAGACCATCGGGCGGATGGCAATCGCATCGTTGATGACAACGACGCGTTTTTGGATGGCGCCCACTCCCAGGATGGCACACTGGGGTTGGTTGATGATGGGCGTCGCTAGAAGCGAGCCGCTGGTGCCATGGTTGGTTATGGTGAAGGTGCCGCCTCGCACCTCCTCAGGCTGGAGCTTTTTTGCGCGAGCACGCGCTGAGAGGTCGTTGACCGCCCGTGCCAACCCCAACAAGGAGAGCCCGTCGGCGCTCTTAATCACAGGCACAATCAAGCCTTCCTCGCCGAGGGAGGTCGCCATGCCGATGTTGATCTCGCGGTGCAGGCGGATGCCTTCATCGCTCCAGGAACTGTTGACGATGGGGTACGCCTTGAGTGCTGCTACCGAGGCGGCGACGAAATATGTGGTGTAGGTCAGATTGGCGCCATCCTGCGTAAAGGTGGCTTTATTTGCTTCGCGGTGGGCAGCAACCCGGCTCATATCGGCTTCCATGAGGGTGGTGACGTGTGGCGAAGTGCGCTTGCTTGTCACCATGTGATCGGCGATCAGTCGGCGCACCTGGGTCATGGGTAGGGTGCCACCCGGGATAGGTGTCTGGCTGGTAGCTGCGGGTGGCGTAGACGTGCGCGTCGATTTGGGAGCAGCCACCTTGCTGGGGCCTAGACCTTCCTTTTGCTCGGTATCCTGCGATCTATCAATGTAAGCCAGCACATCTTTCTTGGTGATGCGCCCCCCTTGTCCGCTCCCTTGCACCTGACTCAGGTCGAGCTTGTGCTCAGCGGCGATGCGCGCCACCACCGGGGAGATGAATCCCAGGTCGCGGGAAGATGACTTCTGAGCAATGCTCTTTTCGACCGGTGCTTTTTCCCGTGTCGGAGGACGATTCCCATCGGGAGCCTTTTCACCCGCCTCACCGATCCAGGCCAGCAGGCTGCCAGCCTGCACGGTTGTGCCTTCAGCCACCAGGATATCCAGGACCACCCCGGAGGCGGGGCTGGGGATTTCTGTATCCACCTTATCGGTGTTCACTTCCAACAACGGCTCGTATTCGTCAATCTGCTCACCTTTGGCTTTGAGCCACTTGGTGATCGTGCCTTCCAGGACTGATTCGCCAAGCTGGGGCATGATAACTTCGACTGCCATCATTCCTCCCGTAAGAAGTTGATAGTGAACAGTGAATAGTGGCTAGCAATACTCGAACGGTGAATTATCGTCATTTCTGTGGCAATTTCTTTATAAGGGAATAAATCATTTTTCTAAGTTCGATTATTTGGCTTCCAACGTTCGTGAGATTTTCTTGAGAGATATAGGACAACTCATGAGCGATAATAAATTGGGTGTCAAGCTCGGCAAGAGATCCAAGCGCTAAATGTAGGAATTGGCGAAACTCTGCTGTATGCTGCCGGGATTGACCTTCAGCGATATTGGATGGGATAGATACTGCTGCGCGCCGAAGCTGGTTGGATAAACCATATATTTCAGCTTGCGGAAATCGCTGTGTTAAAAGATATACTTCTTTTACGATAGCAATGCCCTTCTGCCAAATTAATAGATCGCGATAATCTCTAATTTCGACAGTCGACATATTCTTCATGCTATTCATTATTCACTGCACACTATTCACTATTCACTATCACCGTTGGTCCTTACCAAAATACCGGATAGGTTTGTGGATCCACTTCGTGCATCATCGCGTACACCGCCTCGAAGATTGTCTCAGCGTTAGGTTTTGACCAGTAATCCCCGTCGGAGCCATAGGCTGGGCGGTGGGATTTGCCAGACAGGGTGCGCGGCGGCGAATCCAGCCAGAAGTACCCGCCTTGTTTCTCGATCACCTCTTGCAGCATATAGGCGCTGGTGCCGCCAGGCACATCCTCGTCCAGGAACAGGATGCGGCTGGTCTTCTTGAGCGATTCGAGGATGCGCGCCTGCGAGTTGAATGGGAGCAGAGTTTGCACGTCGATCACTTCAGCTTGGATGCCAACCTGGCTGAGCTTCTCGGCTGCCTCCAGAGCCAACCGGCAGCACGCTCCATAGGTGACCACGCTGATATCCGTGCCTGGACGCAGCACTTCTGGCATGCCAAGAGGTACTCTGAGCTCGCCAATGTTCTCCGGCAGCGGCTCGCGAATGCGGTAGCCGTTGAGCACCTCCACCACGATTGCCGGGTCGTCCGATTGCAAGAGGGTATTATAAAAGCCAGCAGCGCGGGTCATATCTCTGGGCACCAGCACATGCATGCCGCGCACCAGGTGTATGATTCCCGCCATGGGTGAACCCGAATGCCAGATACCCTCCAGACGATGGCCGCGCGTGCGCACGATCACAGGCGCCTTCTGCCCGCCCTTTGTGCGCCAGTGCAATGTCGCCAGGTCGTCAGACAGGATTTGCAAGGCGTATAGCACGTAATCCAGGTATTGCACTTCAGCGATGGGACGCAGCCCGCGCATCGCCATGCCTATCGCCTGGCCAACGATGGTTGCCTCGCGGATACCGGTATCAGTCACACGGAAGTAGCCGTATTTCTCTTGCAAACCGCGCATGCCCTGATTGACATCCCCCAACCGCCCGACGTCCTCGCCGAAGGCGATCACTCGCGGGTCCCTATGCAGTGCCGCATCGAAGCACGCATTGAGCACCTCAAAGCCATAGATTTGTGGAGCGTCGGTGGCATAGACCGGTTTGACCTCAGCCACCCGCAGCGGCGATTCCACAGATTGGCTGTAGAGGTGAGAAGCGAAGCGCTCCTCGCTGTGAGCATCTTGCGCTTTACGGTACTCGATCAGCTCCTGGCGAGCGGGCAGCGTTTCATCTCGGGTGATTAGCAATGCCTCCTGTGCTGCAGCCATCAGGTCTCGCCGGTATGGCGTTGCCAATCTTTCAAGCCTTTCTCGCAATGGTTGTAGCGCCTGCCCGTGTGCAGAGCTGGCAGCCAGCTTCTTGAGAGCTCCTCCCACCTTAGCTTTCTCTTTCTGGATAGGTGCGTGGTAGGCTTCCCAGGCCAGCTTGCGCTGCTCTTCAGCATAGCGGCGGGCGTCTTTTTCGATCTCATCCAGCTCGTCATTACTAGCAAGCTCGCGCTCGAGGATCCACTGGCGGAACTTCTGCAGCGCGTCGAACTGGCTCTCCCACTCCAGGCGTTCGTCGGACTTATAGCGCTCCTGGCTTCCCGAAGTCGAATGTCCTTGAGGTTGGGTCAGCTCGTTGACGTGGACGAGGGCTGGAGCGTGCTCCTCGCGCACGCTCTCCGCAGCCTGGTGAAAAGTCTTGATCAGGCGCGGGTAATCCCATCCTGGCACGACGTAGATGTTGTAACCGCAGTTGTCATACCCCCAGCACCGCCCGGGATCGCGCTGAAAACCAGCAAGCAGCTCAGAAATGTTGGTCTTCACCAGTTGCTGCTCGTTGGGCACGGAGATGCCATAGCCATCATCGTAGATGGTGATCAGGGCAGGTGCGCCCAATACGCCGATGGCATTCAGCGCCTCCCAGAAGGGTCCCTCGGCGCAGGAAGCGTTGCCAATTGTGCCGAAGGCGATCTCGTTCCCCTCCTTGGAGAACTGGCTGAGACCCATCAGCTCAGGCAGCTCACGATACAATTTTGAAGCGTAGGCCAATCCCACCAGCCTGGGCATCTGCGCTGCAGTGGGTGAGACGTCTGCCGAAGAATTGTTTATTTGGGACAGGTTTTTCCAGGTGCCGTCGGGGTTCAGGTTGCGGGTGGCAAAGTGGGCATTCATGGCTCGACCAGCGGTCGCCGGGTCGGCTTCTAGGTCGGTGTGGGCATAGAGCTGGGCGAACAATTCTTTGAGACTGTGCTCACCGATGGCAAGCATGAAGGTTTGGTCGCGGTAATAACCGGCTCGCCAATCCCCTTTGCGGAATACCTTTGCCATGGCGATTTGGACCACTTCCTTGCCATCACCAAAGATGCCAAATTTGGCTTTGCCGCCCATCACTTCCCGCCGCCCGATCAGGCTGGCATGCCGGCTGCGCCATGCCAGGCGGTAATCCTCTAAGATTTTCTGTGGGCTAAGGGGAAGGTCGGGTGCATCATCTCCGGATTTGAGCGCCGACTCCATCACCATTGATATTCCTCCAAATATTCCCCATCCTCCGGGCGACCCGCTGGGTCACCCCTGCATTGATAATCCGATTATATCCCCCTTTTTTGGTTTGTTATGTGAGTGTTTTATAATAAGCGCTTGCAAACAGGACTATAAGAGTCTATAATGAATTCAAGCGGTAGCAAGCCCCGAAGCGAGGTGACCCAGGGCTCGGCTGAATTTCCGGGAAAGGTGTCACGGCGAATCCCGTTCTGTAACATAATTAAAAATCCTACCCTTTCTCCCCTGTGCCCAGCCATTGATTCGCTGGAGGTGCATGGACGATCCACATGGGTGGATGTTTGCGTTCCAGGAGGAAATAAATGTCCGAGCAAGAAAATATTCGTGTTGCAGAGAAGTTGTTCGAGGCGATGAATGCCCATGATCTCAGCCCCCAAGGCCTGCAGTCAGACGCTTACATGTTCGAGGGCCCGGGTCGTCCAGGTCCTGTAAACCGTGAAGAAGCCCAGGCGTATACCCAGGGCTTTCTCGACGCGTTCCCCGATCTGCACTTCGAGCTGACCCACAAAATCGCTCAAGGCGAATTCGTGGTCATCAATTGGATCAGCCACGGCACGCACACCGGCCCGCTCCGCACACCCACCGGGGAGACGATCCCACCAACAGGCAAGAATGGAAGGGTGCCGGGCAGCACCACGTACCAGTTCAAGGATGGCAAAGCGATTCGAGGCTGGACATATTGGGACATGATGACGCTCCTGGCGCAATTGGGCCTGATGCCTGGGATGTAGAACCAAAAGGGCGACCTGGCAGGTCGCCCCTACGGATTGAAACGGGCGACTCCAGGGTCGCCCTTACTTTTTTCATTCTAACTGGGCAGCAACAATCTCCGCCACGTCCAGCACCTGCATCTCAGATCCTGCGTCTTTCCCGGCATCATTGAGCATCACCATGCAGAACGGGCAGCCTACTGCCAACACATCCGCACCGGTAGCCTGAGCCTCAGCAAAGCGCTCCTGGTTCACACGCCGTTCACCATGCTCCTCTTCCTTCCACATCTGCGCCCCTCCAGCTCCACAGCAGAAGGATTTCTTCCCGTTGCGTGGCAGCTCGACCAAGTTGGGTGAGGCCTGGCTCAGCACCTGCCTGGGCTCGATGAGGATATTATTCTGGCGACCTAAATAGCAGGGATCATGGAAGGCGATTGAGGATTGTTGATTGAGGATTGCTGATTGCTGATTGCTCGTACTGCTGGAGTGATCTCCCGCTGATGGGTTGAGTCTCAATTTCCCTGCCCCTATCAGCTCGTTGATCAACTGGGTGTGGTGCACCACCTCGTAATTCCCGCCGAACGCAGGGTATTCATTCTTGATGGTGTGCAGGCAGTGCGGGCAGGTGGTGACGATTCGCATTGGGTGACCTGACTCAGCACCAGGCGCGACAACTTCGTTTAAGATCTCCACATTGGCTGTAGCCATCTCGTTGAAGAGAAACTCGTTGCCCGCTCGCCGGGCTGAGTCACCGGTGCACTGCTCCATCTCACCCAATACGGCATAATTGACACCTCCAGCCTTGAGTATCCTGGCAAATGCCTGCGCAGTCTTTTGCGCGCGCGCATCCGTTGCTGGGGCGCAGCCTACCCACCACAGGAAATCCGCATCGGGATTCTGCTCGATGGTGGGCACATCCAGACCTTCCGCCCACTTCATGCGCTCGGGAGGTGGCACGTTCCAGGGGTTCATCGTGCGCTCCATACCACGAAAGGCGGTCTGTAGCTGTTCGGGGAAGTCGTTCTCCATCAGCACCAAGGCGCGACGGATGTCGAGGATATCCCGCATAGGTTCATTGCCGACCGGGCAGATGTCCACGCATGCTCCGCATGCAGTGCAAGCCCAAACCGCCTCAGGCGGTATTGCAAATTCCAGCAAAGTCTGCTGGGAGTCTTCGCCCCTGGCAAGCCGGGCGCCTTCGGAATTCAAGAAATAACGCTTGTTGATCTCCAAAGCCGCTGGAGAGAGCACTTTACCGGTATTGTACGCCGGGCAAACTTCCTGGCAGCGATTGCACATAATGCAGGCGTACGCATCCATGATCTGTTCCCAGCCCAGCTCCTCCAGGCGGAGCACGCCGAATTGCTCGATGTTCTCGTCTTCGAAATCCAACCGGCTGAGCTCACCGATGGAGCGGCGATCTGGCTTAAGCAGGAAATTGAGAGGGGCAAAGAAAAGATGGATATGCTTGGAATACAGGAAGTAAGGGATGAATGCCAGTATCGTGCCCAACGCCAGCCAGAAAGCAAGATGCTCTCCGACCACCAGAGCCCCTGGGCTCCATCCATCCCACATTCTCGCCGCTCCGGATGCGAAGGGCTGCCAGGCATCGCGGCCGTGCGCTGATACTTTGATTGATTCACCGAGGAAACGTGATCCAACATGAATCAGGATGAACGCGCTCACGATGGCTGAATCGCGGCGGATGCCTGCACGAGCTTTGGGGTGGAGCAACACATCCCCCCGGGCTGAGAGCTCCGCCGGATTGAAGCCAAACCGGCGAATGATCAGTGCCAGCATGCCCAGTAGCGCGGCTACGCTGAGCACATCAGCACCCAGTCGATACAGGTTGCCAGGCGTACCAGGGATTTCAAAGCCTGGGATATACCCAGCCAGGGTGTCGAACAGGTTTACCAGAAGATAATAAATAAAACCCCAGGCAACGAAACCATGAAACAGGCTGGGCCAGAAGCGCAGCCGGAAGACTGGCTGGAATGTGATCGTCTTGACCAGCGTGCTTACCAGGCGCTTTTGAGCGATGCGCAGATCGGGCTTTCCTTGCCCGCGATGGAGGATGCGGAAGATTCTCTGTGTAACCAGGAAGGCTGCAAAAAGTGAGGCAAGGATCGCGACGATGAATAGGATCTTCTCCGGGATAGTGAGCATAAGGACTCCTCTTACCTCAGGTCATCAAAGTATTCCAACGCTGCCTGCAGGGCGGGGTCAGTCTCATCAGTGATCAGATCCCACTCGCTGGGGACTTCGATATCGGGGATAATACCAGTCTCTTCCCAGTTCTCATCCGGATGGTTCCTCGGGCGGAAGGTCTCATGGGCGATCCAGGCGCGTGAGCCATCTTCAAAGTCGTATCCCCAAAGAAGCTCGACGTTCCCTTCTGTTGTCTCACCAATTAGGACCGCTCGCCCGTTATCCTTTAACACGCCTGAAGAGATCTCCCCAAAGCTCACCGTATCCGGCCCGACCATCACCACGAGGGGGATCTCGGAAGAGCCATTGATATCTGTCCCGATGACGTTAAACGCCCGGCGAGAATTATCCCTGTCGATGAAGTGCCCCATCGTGCCGCTGGTAAAGAATCCCAACACTGCCTTGGTTACGTTATCGGCGCCGCCGGAATTCAGGCGTTGATCCAGGATCACCCCATCCAGCGGGCCACTGGCAGTCATCTCAACCAGGGCAGCCTCAATCTGGTTGTCCACGGTCTCATCTGCCAGCGTGATGACCAGGATGTAAAGCACGCGCTTGCCGCCGTCTGTAATCAGCTCCTGGTATGGCACCGGCACAGAGCCCGTCACTCTGCGGCGGGTTAGCTGCACCTGGCGTGGCTGCTCGCCGGGTGACTGCACGGTAAGCTCTATGGTCGTGCCATCCGGGCCGCGCAGCAAATTGCGCCGGAAGCCCTGGTCAGTTACGAGCTGCTCGCCATCCACGGCGAGGATGCTGTCATGCGATTGTAACCCGGCTTCCTCAGCAGGGCTACCCGGAAAAACCACGAGAATAACAGCGCGCAGCCTCTCCTCAACAACAGAGGTGATGACCCCGATACCCACATAATCGTTATCACCTGCGAACTCGGCGTCTTCTTCGAGCGCCTCTTCTGGGCGGAGATAGGCGGAGTGCTCGTCCTTCAAGCTGGCGATCAAGGCTTCCATGCTTTCATAATAGTCCTGCAACGTTAATCCAGCCTGGATGCGCATCCGGTATGACTCTCCCACCAGCTCCCAATCCAACCCGTTGTAATCCGCATACACGTAATAATCCCGAACGATGCCCCACAGCTCTTCGAAAATTTTCAGCTGCTGCGCTGACGGGGTAGGTACAACGGTAAGCGTTGGTGAAAGCGTCGGCGTTGCAGTCGAAGTAGGGGGTATAGGGGTTGGTGTGGAGGTGGAGGTAGCTGTCGGTGTTAGCGTTGCCGGTGGTAGGATCGCTTTGCTGATGTGCAACAATTCCGTCGTCGCGGTTGGTTGCACGAATACTGCGCCTGCCCGGCAAGCCAGGATAACGATAAGAAGTGGAGTGAGCCAGAGGGTGCGTCGGAACCTAAGCATAGGGAATCAACCAGTCAGAGTACCAACAAAATGCTTCCTGTGAAAGTGAAAGAACAGCAAAACATCAACGTACGAATGTGCAAACGCTCCAACATATCTGGATTATGCGCCGCCCGGAGTATATACAGATGGGTCGACCGGTGTCTTCCCCGAGGGATCCCACACGTACACCCAGTCGCCCATATTCGCCCACTGGTACAACCAGTGGGAGTCGCCTACCGAGAGATTTACACAACCGTGTGATTGAGCGAAACCTAAGTTAGCGCGCCAATAAGCACCGTGCAGCGCCCGCGCCTGGTCGAAGTACATTGTCCACGGCACATCTTCGAGATAGTAAGCATCAGAGCGATCAGCTTCAAAGGAGCCGCGCATAGGCGTTGTGTTCAACTTATCGAAGATCTGAAATAAGCCGGGGCGGGTCCAAAAGGGGTCCAATCCGCTGGCGATGAGTGTGGCGAAGACAAGCTGGCGATTGTCGTAGACAGCCAGGGTCTGCTCAAAGAGGTTGATCTCGATCCAGCGATCGCCGGTCACCCCTTCAGGTGGTGTGGTATTTGGGATCACTCGCCCCAGCACATTCTGGTGCAGCCATTCATCTGGGCCGACCATGTACCATTCTTCGCCATTGATGACTTCGACATCGTAAACGCTTACGAGTTCATGATTGTTATAGGTATGGCCCGTGTAATCCTGAAATCCTGACCCGGGTGTACGCTTGCTTTCCACGGGTCCCTGTGCCAGGTAGGAGAGCACCCAGCCAAAAGAGTGATTAGGCGTCCTGCTGAACTCAATGCCCTGGAACAGCGGCACGGACCCGAGGCGGATGATGTCATTAGCTGTCATCCAGGCGCCGGGCTCAATTTCATAGAACCGTCTGCCACCCACCAAGACATCCTGTGCGTACGAAATATAGCTAAATACGGCATCGATGCGCCTGACAGAATCGCTCTTCTTACCACTCATCGCTTCTTCTAGCGAGCCATACACTGGCGCATTGGTCTTATTCACTTGCCCATAATTGGTATTGACATAGGTCAGAGAACGGTCAGGGCGAGAATATTGAAGGGGAGGCGCGTTGAAAATGAATCCCTTCTGTGCCGCCTGGGTAAGATAAGCAGATGGCCCCAGCAACGCGCAATCTCTGCTTGCTTCCAGATATACACCCGGCAGGCAGAGTACTGCTGGATCATCGCTCGCGGCATTTACCGACTGATGTGAGTAGAGCGAGGAGAAAAGTAAGATAACGAAGACTCCCAGTGCCTGGGTCAAGCGAGGATGGGACAAAGTGTTAAACATAGAGAGCACCTAATATTGAAATGAATAAAGTGATACTGATGTAGCTGTTCACATTGAAGAATGCCACATCCACCTTGGAGAGGTCCTCCGGGTGGACAAGTGAATGCTCCCAGGCGAGCAACGCTGCGACGATCACGAGACCCACCCAATACGGCCAGCCCAGGGACATCCAGAACCCCAGGGCGATCAGGAGAAGGACGGTCGAGATATGGCTGATCCTGGACAGGGTTAATGCCGTTGGGATGCCAAAGCGCGCCGGAATGGCTTGCAGTCGATCCTTTTGATCGTAGTGCACATCCTGGCAGGCGTATATCAGGTCAAACCCGCCAATCCACAAGGTCACCACGCCCAGCAGAATCCAGGCGGGCAAATCGGCGGCGGTGAAGAGCGAACCACGCACAGCTGCCCAGGCTCCCATGGGAGCCAGCCCATCGGTAAAGCCGACGATGAAATGCGAAAGCCATGTGAAGCGCTTGGTAAATGAGTAGCCAAAAAGGAAGAGTAAGGCACCCGGTAGCAATCTCAAGGGAAGAGGTCCGAGCTGCCAGGCAGCCAGCGCCAGAACGAGGCTTGCCAGCAGGGTGCCAACCCAGGCTACCTCGAGAGAGATCGCACCGATTACAAGTGGGCGGCTGGCGGTGCGCGGGTTGTTGGCATCTATTCGGCGGTCAACAATGCGGTTGAAGCCCATAGCTACTGTGCGCGCGGCTGCCATCGCCACGGTGACCCAGACGAAGGTGTGCAATCCGGGCCAGCCTCCAGCAGCCAGCAGCATCCCCAGATAGGCAAAGGGCAAAGCGAAGATGGTATGCTCGAACTTGATTAGCTCGAAAAAGTCTCGGATCGGCTTCATGCCGTCCAATTATAGCGTAATTCGATCAGCGGAGTTGTTGGTAGTGGATGAGACCCTGTTAATGTTATTAAAGGTCATCTAACAAACGGTAATTTTTTGGTGGGGTGTAGCGTTTTCATCGCTGCTCACCCCCCAAAACCCTTTGTTTTGATCGCCCGCAATTTCTTCGGAAAGGGCGAGCCAGGAGGGTGAATCACATCTCCCCTTGCTGTCGGTGAGATGGCGAGGGGAGCATGGGGTATGTGGCAACCCGAAGGCGTAACGGGTCGGATCGCCTGATTACGGGTGGAAGATTGTCTTACAGGTCAGCTCATCCGTAGTGACGTTTTTCAGGCATATTTGGAGATAGAGATCGTCCTTCAATACTTTCGGGATAGAATAAACCACCTTAGTGGTCTTTTTCTCCTTCGCTTTGAAATGTCCCAGACGTTCCCAACCACCAATCCACGTCAGGGCGTTGCGGGCTTTGACGTTGAAGCCCGCCTTTTTTACCGAGAGCCCCGAGAGCGTAATTGTGACGGACGTCTGTGATGCTGTGATGCTCAGCTTAAACTTGGTAGCATCCTCATCCTCAACTTCGGCGTCTGCAGGGGGGATACACAGGCGCTGACCAACTTTTAATTTGTAAGGATATTCCAGCTTGTTGGCTTTCGCGATGAGGCCCCACTTAATCCCATAGGTCTGGGCGATGGTCACCGTTGTTTCTCCAGCTTTGACGTAATGATAAGCTTCACACGTGGCGGCTTGAGCTGGCTGGGGCAGGGCTGAAACGAGCATGGAGAGAAGCACCACCACTACCAGGGTGCTTCGAAGTACAGGCAGCCGAACTTTCATGGCGAACCTCCTTTTCTGCAAGGATTATACCC
Organism: uncultured Chloroflexia bacterium; assembly: GCA_963714425.1. Taxonomy (GTDB): domain Bacteria; phylum Chloroflexota; class Anaerolineae; order Anaerolineales; family UBA4823; genus DATCYX01. Next base: position 442,601 of record CAVQOI010000004.1, on the reverse strand, counting down.
CAGGGTAGGTTACGCCGCCGCCAGCCAGGGGCACAGGCGTTTCTCCAGCCAGTCCACACTGAAATACAAGCCCAACCCCAGCAGGCTCATGGCAACGATCCCAGCGTACATGGCAGGATAATTCAACAGCGTGCTTCCGTTCAAGTATATGTAGTATCCGAGGCCCTTTTGGGTAGCGTACAGCTCAGCAACATAAAGCACAGCAACGGCGGTACCTACTGATTGGCGCAGTGCGGTCAGGATGGCAGGCAGGCTGGCAGGCAAATACACAAAGCGGAACAGGGCGCGCCGACCTGCTCCCAGACTTCGCACGCTTTGGATAAGCTCTGGACGCAGGGTAGCTGCCTGGTCACGGACCAGCACCAGAATCTGGAAGAACAGGATCAAGAAGATGATGACAATCTTGGGGGCGTCTCCGAGCCCCAGGAAGAGTAATACGATGGGCACGAACACGACCTTGGGGATCGGATATACCAGGTAGATCAGGGGGGAGAACAGGCTGTCCAGCCTTCTGGACTGGCCGAGCACCAGACCAGCCGGAGCCGCCAGAGCTACCGCCAGCAGGGTGCTGGCAATTACGCGCCACAGGCTGGCGAGGAAGTGGCCGAGCAAATCTCCGCGCAGCCCAGCGATTAATGCAACTGCGACATCAAGGGGCGGCGGGAGGATGGGCTTTCTGACAACCCAGGCAGCCAACTGCCAGAGCAACAGCAATGCCAGGACGGCGAACAGCAAGTCGCTCTTTCGTCGCACCTGCTCACCCCATCCGGCCGCGCAGCTCCCGGCACAATGCCAGGTACTCTGCGGAATCGCGGTAACCCTGCTGGAAGGCATCAGGGTTTGGAATGACAGTTGCAGTTGTATTTGGAGGTGTCCCCAATAGCAAGATCTTGCGTCCTAGTACAGCTGCTTCTTCGATCGCATGCGTGACGATCACCAGGGTCAGGTTTTGCTCGACCTGAAGTTCTTGAGTCAAAGTTTGCAAGCTTTCTCGTGTGGGGGCATCCAGCGAGGAAAATGGCTCGTCCATCAGCAGCAGGTCGGGCTTTAGCGCCAGGGTGCGGGCAATGGCGGTGCGCTGGCGTTGCCCCCCGGATATTTGCGCAGGATATTGCCCGGCTACTTCTGCCAGCCCCAAGCGCTCCAGCCAGGGCTCAACATTTACACCTGGATCATAGTCTTCGGGAGTATGCTTGCCGTCTGGTCCGTAAAAACCACGCACGCGCAAGCCTAGCTCGGCGTTTTCGCTCACAGTTGCCCAGGGGAGCAACCCGTAATCTTGTAAGATCAATCCAGTGAGCGGTCGCGGGCGATCGAGCAGCTGCCCATCGACCAGCAGCTCTCCTGAGATTGGAATACGCAAGCCAGCTAGCAGGTACAGCAGCGTAGTCTTCCCGCAGCCGGATGGGCCCAATACCGCCCAGGCTTCGCCACGCGCCACACGCCAGGTGTAATCCAGGAAGATGGGTGCTGGCTCTGCGTAGCCGTATGTGACGGAATTGAGTGCGATCATCTTTTTTGGTTGAAGGTTAGAAAGTTGAAGGCTAAAATTTGTAGAACCTTCAACCATACAGCTCGCAACGACTAGGGAAGATAGGTTGCGTTAACCGATTCGCTGTACGAGACATCCTTCTCGATCAACCCCTTCGCTTTCATCCAGGCGAGCACGTCATCCCATTGAGCCTGGGATGGAACTGAAGCACCCGGGAAAGGCGGCATGGGGTAGCTACCCGCCAGGGGAGCGGGGATGAGGCTCTGTTCCGTAAGCAGATTCTCGTATTTCGCTGGCTCGGCGTTGATGCGGCTAGAAGCTTCTTCGATGGCTGCCAGAAAGCCGGTAACTGCTTGCGGATTTTCGTCGATGAAGGCTTTGCGGAAGGCGATCGTGCTATAGCCAAATTCAGGATGTTTGGAGTCGTCCGTGACAATGACCGCACCCTGCTGGATTGCCAGGGATGCGAAGGGGTCGGGCAGCGTAGCGCCGCTTAGCTCGCCAGAGGCGAGCAAATTCATGCGCACATCGAGCTTTGGGACTGCCACGGTATTGATCTCCTCAGCAACCAATCCTTCCGCCTCGAGCAGGCGATCGGTGATGTACTCGATTACCGTCCCTTCAGAGATGCCGATCTCTTTGCCTTTCAAGCCTTCTGGAGTGGTAATGCCACTCTGTTGAGATGCCAGTACATAATATTGCGGAGATGCCGTCGTAGCGGTACGGGCAAAGCGCACAATCTGCACCTGGATGGTGTCTTTATTGTAAAGCAGGGTCGAGACGACTTCGTTTATCATGCCATCTGCCTGCCCTGAGGTAATGATCTGGTCACGCTCAGCTGCGGAGGCGGCTGGGATGAACTCTACGATAATTCCTTGCTCCTCGAACAAGCCCTCTTGCTGGGCTACGTACATCGGCAAGGTTTCCAGAATGCGCAACAGGGCCAGCCGGATGGTAACTGGCTCGGGAGATGTTGTGGGGGTGGCTGCTGGGGCACATGCAGACAGAGGAAGTACTAATACCAGTACCAATAAAATCGTGCGAGCGAAAAAGCGGGTCATCTTGTATTTCTCCTAAGGAAAAAATAAAATTACTTGATCCCGAGCTTAGCCCAAATCTCGTCAATATAGGCCTTCACTTCGGGAGACATACGCAATACTTCGGGCCAGCCGCGAGCATATCCCTCCTCGGGTCGCTTAGCAGTGGCATCAATGCCGATCTTGCCTCCAAAGGAATGCTGGTATGAGGCATGGTCGAGGTGGTCCACCGGTCCATCGCTGATGACCACATCCCTGGACCAGTCCACATTGCCCAGCGCTTGCCAGGCTACCTGGGATAGGTCCTGTACATCCACCCAATCATCCACCACGACGATCGCCTTCGCCAGGGAGAGCAGCGCCAGCCCCCATAGACCGAAGATTACCTTGCGGGCATGCCCAGGAAAGCGCTTCTTAATCGAGACCAGCACAAGATTGTGGAAGACCCCCTCAGCGGGCATATTGACGTCGATGATCTCGGGCAGGAACAGGCGCATGAGCGGCAAGAACAGGCGCTCCGTTGCTTTACCCATCCACACATCCTCCTGGGGTGGGATACCCACAATCGTGGTAGGGTAGATTGGCTTTTTACGATGCGTGATTGCCGTGACGTGGAAGACCGGAAAAGGCTCGACCGGGGTGTAGTAGCCGGTGTGGTCGCCAAACGGCCCTTCGGGCAGGTGTTGGTTTGGGTCGACATACCCTTCTATGATGATCTCTGCCTGGGCTGGGACCTCCAGTGGTTGGGAGACGCAATCCACGAAAGGTACGGGAGCGCCGCGCAGGTAGCCTGCCAGCAAGTACTCGTCGATATTGGGCGGCAGGGGAGCAGATGCGCACCACATGGAAGCTGGGTCGCCGCCCAAGACGATGGCAGCTGGGATCATCGGGGCGGGTGTGCCGCCTTCCTCCAGCGCCTTACGCTCGTGCTCGGCACCACCTTTGTGGCGCTGCCAGTGGACCAACAGTCTACGAGAATCGATCTGCTGCAAGCGGTACATGCCCACATTGCGCGCTGCGCTCTCTGGATCGCGTGTGATCACCTGTGGCAGCGTAATGAAGCGCCCTCCGTCTTTCGGCCAGCAATGCAGGATGGGCAGGCTATCCAAAGATGCATCTTCGGTATGAATTACTTCCTGCACGGGCGCTCGACGCACTTTCTTGGGTCCAGGTCCCACGGATTTAAAAACGCTCCACACATCCCGCCCGCGCTTGACCATCTCCCCTAGCCCGCTTGGCAGGCGCGGGTCGACGATCTTCGCCAGATTGTGATTCAGCTCATCCAGCTCGGCTACACCTAGTGCCCATGCCATGCGCTGCTGTGAGCCGAAGGCGTTGATAAGGACTGGGAAGTCGAACCCGCTTGGGCTCTCGAAGAGGAGCGCCTTGTTCTGGCTGGCTGGGCCCTTGGCGACCCTGTCTGCAATCTCGGTGATTTCTAGGTGTGGGGAGACGGGGGTTTTGATGCGCGTGAGATGTCCGTGCTCTTCGAGCAGCTTGAGATAATCACGCAAGTTGTTAAATGGCATACCTTACACTCCGGTTGGGAAACCGGCTTATTATAGCATGATTGGCTTGACACATTGACACCGGTATGCTACATTATGGATTGACCATAAGTCAGAAATAGTAACCCGCATTGCTTTCCGACGAAAGTTCACAATCATCGTTCAGGAGTAGTGCTGTGACCAAATCCCGCTCGCAATTGATGGTTGAGCGTCTACGTGATCTTCAAGCCTCCTCGCCGGATATTGAAGCCTCGGCTGTGGTGAGCGTGGATGGCTTGAGCATTGCTTCTGCACTGCCTCAAGGGGTGGAGGAGGATCGCGTCTCGGCCATGTCTGCGGCGATGCTCTCGCTGGGGGAGCGCATTGCCACGGAATTAGGGCGCGGCGACCTGGATCAGGTGTACATCAAGGGGGAAAAAGGCTATGTGATTCTGATGTCGGTCGGTGAGGAAGCCGTTCTCACTGCGCTGGCACGCGAGCAAGCCAAACTCGGTCTCATATTCCTGGATATGCGGCGCTCCACAGAAGATCTAGTGAAACTCATTTAGGCTGCGTAGAACATGGAACCAATTCCCAAAAGTGGTTATTACTATGCAAATAAGATCGTGCGTATCTCCATCGAGGCATTGGAAGATGTGATGGGGAAGAACGGCGTGAACGCTGTGCTCAATCTGGCGCACTTGCCGAATTTGATCGATAACTACCCATCGAATAGCCTGGAGCGCCAGTTTGATTTTGCCGACTTCACTGCCATTAATGCGGCTCTGGAGGAGATGTACGGTCCACGAGGGGGGCGTACCCTGGCAATGCGTGCAGGTCGGGCAGCGTTCAATGACGCCCTGCGCAACTTCGGCGCATTAGCAGGAGTGGGAGACCTGGCATTCAAGGTGCTACCGCTCTCCGTGAAGCTGCGTGTCGGTCTGCCGGCAATGGCGCGCATCTTCTCGCAAATTAGCGATCAATATACAACTGTAGAAGAGCGCGAGAGCGATTTCATCTATACCATCCACCGCTGTCCACAGTGCTGGTCGCGAAGCGGTCTGGATAAACCGGTATGTTTCATTGGGGCGGGGCTGCTGACCGAGAGCCTGAAATGGGTCTCTGGTGGCAATGAGTTCCGCATTAATGAATCCAAGTGCATGGCAATGGGCGACACAGTGTGCGAATATACCATCCAGAAGGTGCCTATCGCGTAGAATACAATCTCTGGTGGAGTGGCTCAATATTTGCGAGCAAGTGAAATAGCTCTGTGCAAATTACCGTTGTAATACCAACCTATAATGAAGCGGAGAACCTGCCGAATCTGGTCTCCGCTTTGTTTCGTTTACCTTTGCCCGGCTTGAAAGCCCTTGTGGTAGACGATAACAGTCCGGACGGGACAGGAAAGCTTGCCGACGACCTGGCGGCAGAAAATCCAGGGAGCTTCTCGGTAATCCACCGGGCAGGGAAGTTGGGATTGGGAACCGCCTATATCCGCGGTTTTCAGCAGGCGCTGCAAGATGGGGCACAAGCAGTTGCCCAGATGGACGCCGATTTTTCGCATCCACCGGAAATACTCTTAGAGCTGTCCAATGCATTACAAGAGTGCGACGTGGCTATGGGCTCACGCTATGTCCCTGGCGGCGCTGTGGATCGAGACTGGCCCGCCTGGCGCAAGGGTTTATCTTCATTTGGCAACATCTACGCTCGTACGATCCTGGGAATGCCTGTGTGCGACGCGACCGGCGGGTTTCGTATGTGGCGCCGGCACACTCTGCTGGGGATGCCGCTCGAACGCGTTCGTTCTAATGGATATGCCTTTCAAATAGAGATGGCTTACGTCGCCTGCCGCTTGGGGTTCAAGTTTAAAGAGGTCCCTTTCTATTTTGCCGACCGGAAATGGGGGCATTCCAAGATGTCGTTCCGAATCCAACGGGAAGCAGCTATCCGGGTCTGGCAATTGCTGGTTGAGTATCGAACCTTGCTCCCCAGCCCCCATCCCCCAGAAGCAGAGCTCTAGTCACGAAATATGTCAGCCAACCTATCGCCTCGCGATTTACGCGGGAACATCCTGCATCTGTACGCGGATGTTCTGTGGTTTGGCCTGCTGTCTGGGAGCAGCATGTCTTTCCTGGCGATCTTTGCTGCTCGTCAGGGCGCTACCAGCTATGAGGTGAGCCTGCTAACTGCAGGGCCGGCGATCATCAACCTGCTCTACTCCCTGCAGGCGGCTCGCCGCCTGGAAGGGCGCCCGCTGGTCCGCCTGACATTTGTGGCCTCGGTCATTCATCGCCTGGGTTACGTTGCGCTAATCCCGTTGCCGTGGTTCCTGGCAGCCCGCGGCCAGGTATGGGCTGCTATTCTCATCACAGTGGTCATGTCTCTACCGGGAACGACACTGGCGATTGCGTTCAACGCCTTATTCGCCGATGTCGTTCCACCGGAGCGGCGCGGGGTCGTGGTTGGTTGGCGCAATGCGCTGCTAGCATTGAGCACTACACTCTCGTCTCTCTTATGTGGCTATCTGCTCGATCACATTGTCTTTCCGTCCAATTACCAGATTGTATTCGCCATTGGTGCTGCCGGGGGTCTGATCAGCTCCTATCACCTGGCACGCCTGCGCCTGCCGGTAGAGCCTCCTGTCCGTGTAGGGCGATTGCTCCAAGATCTCGCCCGTCCGGGATTGACGAGTTTTATCGATGGCATCCGCTCGCCGGTGGGACTGCGTTATCTAGCGCGCTCCGCAAACAAACCTCTGCTGCGACTGGACGTGTTGCGTGGCCCATTCGGGCTGTTTATGACCGTCTACTTTCTGTTCTACGCTGCACAATATTCAGGTGTCCCCACCTTCCCGATCTTCCTTGTGCATGAGCTGAACTTAACAGACGGAGAGATCAGCCTGGGGACAGCGCTTTTTTATGGGGCTGTCTTGTTGACCTCCACGCGGTTGGGGTGGATCACCAGCCGGATTGGTCATCGCGGGGCGCTTGTGGCTGGCTCACTGCTGTTTGGTGTATATCCCTTGTTCCTGGGACTGGCTCGGGATGTGTCTCTTGTTCTAGTTGGCTCCTTGCTCGGTGGAGTGGTTTGGGCTATTGCGTATGGGGGATTGGTGAACCGCTTGATGGAGCGTGTCCCCGAGCATGATCGACCGGTTCACATGGCGTTCCATAACCTGGCGCTCAACCTGGGCATCTTGGTTGGAGCGCTGGCGGGCACGTTCCTGGCCGAGGGATTGGGTTTGCGGGGGAGCATGCTGGCGGTTGCCGGGCTGCGCTTGCTGGCGGGGATTTTGCTGGCTATCTGGGCATAGTACCAGTGCTTCCCCGTCGAGAGAGCTAGGGAAACCGGACGGACGAACCAAACTATAACTTTCACAACCAACGTTTGTTGTAAAACGGTTAAACCAAAATTAAGGTCTGGTTAGATACCTCAATTGAGGTACTTATTCCCTATTGTGTGCTGCAAACAGTCAATATACGATACCTCAAACTATAAACTCATAGAAGGAGGTACGTACTCATGAAGGCGATCGCTTGGGGAGTTATTTTAATCACGGCTCTGGTCTTCACTTCGGGTTGCTCGAGCCAGCTGGCTCCCGCCCCTGAGGAGCCGCGCCAGGAATATGGCACGCCCACCCCGGTCTCGAATTTGCCAGGCGAGGTACAGGAAACCCGCCCCCCGGAGCGCGGCCGGCTCGACCCGGAGGTCTTTGCCCCGGCGCTGGGCAATTTTGTGTTGCGCCCCGATGACCTGCCCCATGATTACCGTGTTCCGCAACATGGCGAGAAGCGCGTCTCTAATCTGGGGGTAATACAGGACGTAGGTGAGGTATCAGGCAAGCACTATATCGTCTCTACAGGAAGGGTAGAGGGCTGGTTCTTGCAGCTTGAGCGCAAGAAGAAAGCCGATATCGCCCCGGCAGCATTTGAAAGCACCATCGAGCTCTTCGAGTCCAGCGATGGCGCTCAGCTGGCAATCAGTCCGGAGTGGTTCAAAGCCTTTAAGGAGGGGAATAAAACTCCGACTTGGATTGAAGGTGGCTGTGATCTGGGTGACGAGTGTTTGTTCTACTATTACGAAAGCCTTGACCCTGCAACGAACCTGACCAAGCTGGAGTACGATGTAGCATTTGCCTATAAAAATGTGTTGGTTTGGGTGATGGGGCGCGGGTTGGACATTGACGTTACACCTGATTACGTCCTGGATGCTGCAGGGGCGGTGTACCGGCGCCTCGAAGGGGCATCATAAGCTCGTTTGGGTGAAACCCTGAGCCAGTTTATACCATTCGTCGATGCTTAGGGTTTGCGCCCGGCGGCGCGGATCGATACTGGCGGCGAGCAGGAGCTCTTGCGCCTTCTCTTTGGGGCAGGCCAGGCTCGCCGCCAGCGCGTTGCTGAGCATCTTGCGTTTCTGGCTGAAGCCCGCCTTTGCGAGCCGGAAGAAAGCGCCTAACAACTCGTTTGGAACCAGAGGTTGAGGGTACAGGTCGACCCGCACCACAGCTGAATCAACTTGCGGGGCAGGGTAGAATGCCCCTGGGGGAATGTGCGCCCGAACGTTTGGCTTCCCGTATACCTGCACGCTCAGCGCCAGAAGGCTCAACTCGCCCGGTATGGCACAGATGCGGTTGGCGACCTCACGTTGCACGGTGAGTACCAACCGCCGCGGTTGGTGCCGAGCTTCCAGTAAGTGGCGGATGAGGGGCGAGGTGATGTAGTACGGAATGTTGGCGACCACCTGGTACCCGGGGGCATCCATGATCTGGGCAGGGTCGAGCGCCAGGATATCCCCTTCAAGAAGATTCACATTAGAGTACGGAGAGAGCACCCGCTTGAGAACCGGAATCAAGCGTGGGTCGAGCTCGACGGCCACTACCCATCCTGCACGTTCAGCCAGTCGGGCAGTCAGGCCACCCACTCCCGGTCCGATCTCGAGCACACTGTCTGTCGTGGAGATTTCGGCGATATCAACAATCTTATCAATAGCCGCCTCGTCTACCAGGAAGTTTTGCCCTAGGCTTTTGTCCGGGCGAAGGCCGAAACTTCTTAAGAGGCTGGGGATGTTCATGGACAGGTGGGTTCGTCCGGCTCGGTAGGCCAGGTGCCCTGCATAAACTGGTTTACATAGTTCCGAATCACGTCAAAGTCGGCCTGCATAACGAAGGTGGTCGACTTCTGTTGTGGGCTGTAGACCCGGCCGGGGCTGAGGATCTCAGCCGGCAGGCTGGTAAAAAGCAAGTTCTCTCGCTTGAGGCCGGGCAGCAGGCAGGCGAGCTGGCTGATCTGTCCCGGGCTCAGGTCGGTGAGCACGGAGCCCTGGAAGGCGCTGATGATCTTTGGGATTTTGGGGATCACCGAAGGGCTGGCGAGCTTAGCCTTCAATGCGCAGATCACCATGTTTTGGTGATCCATACGGGTGAAGTCATTGTACTTTTTACGGATGCGTGAAAAACGCAAAGCTTCATCACCGGTGAAGTGTTTCTGCCCGGCAGTGAAGTAGCCCATATCCTCCGTGCGATCATCGATGGGGCGCCCATCTACATCGGTAGGTAAATAGATATCAATGCCGCCAACGGCATCTACGATCTTTTCAAAGACGTCCATATGGACCGCCCCATAGTGGTCGACGCGCAATCCAAAATTGAGATCCAGGGTGCGCGCCAGCAGCCCGGGTCCAGCGCCGGGACCGTCGAAATAGCCCATACCTGGACCACCATAAAAGTAAGCCTGGTTGAGCTTGCCGTGGGTCAGGTTGTAATGGTCGGCGATACCGGGGATCTCCACCCACAGGTCACGCGGCATGGACAGCATCGAGACCTTGGGGGTGGTGAAATCCACGCGGGCGATGCGGATGACGTCCGCCAGACCGTAATCATAATCATCGCTATCCGCGCCGACACCCAGGATGGTCATCACCGGCGGTCCACCGCACAGTGGCTCCCGCGTAGCGGTCGCCGCAGGAGGGGTTGTGGGTGTGAGAGTGGGGGTCGGACTGGCAGGCTTGGCGGCTGCAACAACTCCGGTCTCTTGTACCTCTATAACGGTGGGTTGGGAACTTGGACTCAGTTGTGAAATGATAGGGGTGTAAGTAGGCAGCTCCAGCCCCGGGCCGAGCGGTTCAGACCACTTCATGCTGGCTCTGGGGTAAATTACCACTGCTCCTGCGACCAGAACTGTGAGGAGGGCGGCGAGGAAGATTGGTTTGATTCGTATTGGGGGGCGCATGTGTGCGCGATTATATCAGAGGTATAATTTTCAAAGACGTTCCATGGACGGAGGAAAATATCACAAACCGCGCACCCGCCCTCTCCCGGCGGGCCGCCTGTTGTATCGAGGCTATCTGATCGGGGTGGCTTATTTCATTTCCTCTGCGGGGATGGCGCTCCTGTTGTGGCGCTATGCGCAGGGGCCCACCGCGGATGGGGTTACGCCACGCATCGTATGGTTGCTGATACTCCAGGCGTTGCTGTGCTTAACCCTGGAGCGATCCCTGGCAGCCGCCCGCCTGAGCCACCAGCTTCGTTACCGGGGGGCGTTCTACGGCTCGGTGGCAGTGTCCCTGGCATATTTCACCTGGGGTCTGACCATCCCCCACACATCTGTCGATTGGCTTGTCTTGGTGACTGGCATTGCTGGAGCGTTCCTGGGTGGGTTATTTGCTACCGGATTGACAGAGCGCCTGTGGGAGGATAATTCGCCGCCCTCGTCTCTGGTAGTGGCGGAAGTGCAACAACGCCACCGCGAGCTGATCGGGATTCCCGAGGCGGAGCCGCTGGGAAAACGAGCTTTCGATATCATCTTGGCTGTTTTGGGGCTTATAATCTCCGCGCCGGTCTGGGTCCTGGCGACCTTCTTGATCTGGATCGAGGACCCCGGTCCGTTGCTCTTTGTCAAGAACTCGGTGGGCAAGGGCGGGGTGAACTTCCACCAGTACAAACTGCGCACCATGGTGCGTGAAGCTGAGCAGGAGACCGGTCCGGTGCTTTCCACTGGCTATGAGGATGAGCGTGCTCTGCGGGTAGGGCGGTTTTTACGCAAAACCGCACTCGACGAGCTGCCCCAATTGATCAACATTCTGAAGGGTGAGATGAGCTTTGTCGGGCCACGACCCCAGCGCACCGTGCTGGTGCGCGGCTACCTGGAGCGTATACCTGAGTATGCAGAGCGCCACCGTGTCCTGCCGGGGCTGGCAGGGCTGGCGCAGGTTGCAGGAGATTATTACCTTACCCCCCGCCAGAAGCTGCGTTACGACCGGCTGTATATACGCCACCAAAGCGTGGGTTATGATATCCAGCTCATCCTGCTGGCGTTCGCCATCGCATTCTGGTTCCGCTGGCAGAAGGACTGGAACGGTCGCCTGCCGCGCAGGTGGTTTAGATAAGCTTGACCAGAAATACTATTAACACAAAGAACGTGAAGTCCGCACAAAGTAGAAAAAATATATATAGTGTCCTTTGCTAGCTCTTCCGGTCCTTCGTGTTAAGTTTTTTCTTGATTGGATCTCAACCAGGCAATCCCTAAAACGGCAGTGACGATCAGGGCATTGAGCGCCTGCCCGGCGATGGTGCCGGCTACGCCCCAGCGGGAGATGAACCAGATTCCGACCGTGAACATGGCGGCGATGGCTGCCAGGTTGGCGGCGAACAGCGGGCGCGCCAGGCGCGCGGCTTTTAGTGCGGTCTGTAATGGGTAATAGGCGTACAGCAAAGCGTATAGCAGCACCATCAATACCATGCTGCTGCTATACCCCACGTACGTCTCCCCGTAGAGCAGCCGAAGCAGAGGCTTGGGGAAGAGCAAGGCGACCGCCAGCACGCTGAGAATGGGGATGCCAGACACCATGTAGATAATGCGCATGGTACGCCGTAGGGCGTCGCGCCCATTCAAATCGTAAGAGCGGGCAGCGCGGGGTGTGAAGAAGGTATCCGTCGCACGCAGGAGCAGGTGGATGGGGGCGACCAGATTCTGCAAGGCGCGGTAAGCCCCGGCGGCAGCAAAGCTGATCATGCCTGCAGCCAGCACGGGGTAGAATTCCACAGCCACCCAATTCGCCAGGCTGCTGCCCAGGATCCAGCGTCCAAACGACCAATTCCGCTGCCATGTCTCTTTCAGATTGAGGGGATGAAATGTCCAGTAGGTTCGCGTTGCCCACAGCCCAGGGAGGATCGCCCCCAGGGAGCCCCAGGCGAGGGCGTCCAACGCGCCGATTCCAGAAAGGTTTCCTTCTCGAGCCCACCAAACCATGAGCCCCAGGCGCAGCCCGTTTGCCAGGATCGTATTGACCACTGCGCTGAGGATCAATCCGCGCGTATACAGCATGCGGCGAACGTACTCTTGCAGCTGCCACCATAGGAAAGCGAACCATAGCGCGAACAGCGCTGGTCCGGCAGTGTCGTTGCCCAGGGCTGTCAACGCCCAGCCGCCGATGCCAGCCAGGAGAGAAGTGCCTAGCGCCAGGGCACCCTGCAAAATGCTGGTGCTGGTGGCATAGCGGCGGAATTCGGCATCCGGCAAGCTGGCAGCCAGCACATTCATGGGCTGCACAAACAGCCCTTCCTGGAGAGAACGCGCCAGGCGCAGGGCGATAAACCCCACCCCATAAATACCTAGCTCAGTCGGGGAGGCGCTGCGCGCAAGGATGATGGTCGCCAGGAAGTTGGATGCCGAGAGCACTGCCTGGTCGGTGGCTGCCAGGTAACCTTGACGGGCACCCTGCCCGGAGAGAAAGCCGATCAGCCAATGCACCCAGGGCTGCGCGTGTTCCGGAGTGGTCTCGGTTTCTACCTCGTCCTGCGTGGGGGTTGGAGAGTGGGGTACGGTCATGAGAGCCTATCAATTCTAATCCAATTTCTTCACAGACCGTATCGTTTTTCCTGTTGTTACGTCACAATTAATGGATGGCTATCCTGACAGATGTCCTTTGTGCGCGTGTGCGCACCCTTGATGAGCACGCACTGGCTGAGATGTACGATCAGTACAGCCCAGCGCTGTACCGGTACGCATTGCGCCTGCTCGGCGATGACGATCTGGCGGAAGAGTGCGTTGCGGATACTTTCAGCCGCCTGCTGATCGCATTGAATAACGGAGGCGGACCGCGCGAGTACCTGCGCGCTTATCTTTATCGGGTGGCGCATAATTGGGTATCCGATAGCTTCCGTCGCCGGCATTTATCCACTCTCCCATTGGGAACAGACCTTCAAGCGGAGTGTGACAAAGAGCCTCAGCAGGCGCTGGCAGCCGAGATCGAAAGACAGGATGTGCGCCAAGCGCTGGCGAAATTGACTTCAGACCAACGTCAGGTGATCGTGTTGCGGTTCCTGGAGGATTGGGAGTATGAGGACATCTCCAGGGTATTGAACAAGCCCGTGGGAGCAGTAAAAGCCCTGCAGCATAGGGGGATCAAGTCCTTGCGGCGTTTCCTGTCGCAAGCTGAGGAGAGGACACAATGAGCGGCAACTATCTTGAGGAGCTGGACGAGCGCACATACCAGCGGTTGTCTGCGCTTCGCTTCGAGGTGAGACGCGACCCATCCAAGTCCCACTTGGGTAAGGCGGCATTCTTGGCGCAAACTAGGCAGATTGCGATCCAACCCGTATCTATCCAGCTGGTCGAACGTCTTAATGAGTGGATCAGGACACTCACAGACCCATTTCGAAGAAAGGAGCCCAACCGAATGTTTGCAACCCTCAGCACGATATTTGTTGCCCTCACCCTGCTGTTTGGCGGAACCGGGGTGACCGTGTTCGCTGCTCAAAATAGCCTGCCCGATGACTTTCTCTATCCTATTAAGACCACAAGCGAGCAGGCGCAATGGGCACTCTTGACCCGCACGCAAGCGCGTCTCGAGCTGCAGCTCCGCCTTAGCGACCGGAGGATCGATGAGATCCTGGCTCTTGTCAACCAGAAATCTCCAATCCCATCCGAGACAGTAATCCGCCTGAATGAACATTACAATCTGGCTCTGCGAGCCGCCTCTGAACTGGACGAGTCTGCCAGGAGGCGTGCATTGCAGCAGATCTCACAGCGATTGCGGCACGCATGAGCAGCTTTTGGAATCGGTACTAGACGCACCTTCCCTCATGCGGATCAGGGAGATGCTGCGCTGGCAGCTGCAATTGGTTGGCGAAGGTCAGGATGACCCAGGGATGATCCAGCAAGGGCAGGGTGCGGGTGGGGAGCCAGGAGAGGGGAATCCTGGTGGGACCCAGTCTACAGGTGGCTACGGTCCTGGGCCAGGGGATGGGGAATGCGAAGATTGCATCCCGGCTCAAGATGGCAGCGGCCCCGGTCCGGGACCACAATACTCAGCCGGAACCGGAGAGACAGGCGCTGGTTATGGTCCAGGTCCGGAGAGCCCACCCCCTTGCGATGACTGCACACCTGCTATGGATGGCACCGGACCGGGACCCGGTCCACAAAACCAGGAGGGCAGTGGTCAGCCTGGCGGTGATGACGGCGGTGGTGGTCAAGATTCTTCAGGAACACCGGCCGGGGGGAGCAACAGCGGGGGAGGCTCGGTTCGTCCATAGTCCAGCACAACCAGCGGCGCCATATCTGTTTTGTTAGCATTGGCGGGATGTCGAAGACACCCAAGTATTGGAAATCGCGAAGAAAGGCGGCGCTGAGGCGCTTGGCGAAATCTACTAGCGTAATGCAGCCAATAAATTTCCCTATCTGAGCGCACATACGAGCAGCACGACGGATGCTGAAGATCTTACGGGGGAGGTATTCATCCGGGTCTGACGGTACTTACCTGACTTATCATGAGCGTGGCATATCATTACTCTCCTTTGTCTTACGCGTTGCCCGGAATGTATTGGTTGATTATTACCGGCGCGAGCAACGTAAGAAAGTAATGGTATCTTTGGAAAATGTGTTAATTGCTGATCAGCAGCCTGGTCTATCTGAATTAGTCAGCGCCAATCATGAAAGGCAGGAGCTCTTGAAAGCCTTGGCCCACTTGAAGGAAGACCACCGTACTGTATTAGTTTTGCGCAATTTAAGTGAATTAGCCCTAATGATACGGCGCAAGCGATGGGCCGCTCCTCGGCGTTTCTGGCAGATTCTCAGCGACAATTACTCTCAAAGATCGAAAAATATCTCACCTGTAATCCAACAACTCTGCGTCCTCCGTGCTGAATTGAATGTCGAATACACCCAACGGCTGATTTTGGAACTCCAGAGATTGCTCATATAAAACGTCATGCTTTCTGAATTGAAAGGCAGCGATCAAAAAATAATTTCCCAGGTTACATTTCTGTCAGATATTTTCCTCGTTCTTAAGGTAATATAGAAGGGAGAACATCGTTTACTGCAGAGAGGCGATTTTTTTTAGCCAGTATTCTCATTTATTAATGTGAAATATAATTAAACTACAATAAGCACTGTAATAATATAAATAATAATATTATGCAACTACTATTGAGGATTCCGCTTCGCAAGGTCAGGGGCCAAGGCATGGTTGAGTTTGCCTTAGTTCTGCCATTATTAATCGTCGTCATGTTAGGGCTGATCGAGACCGGAAGGCTGATGTTCATTTACAGCGTTGTCTTTACTTCGGTGCGTGAAGCCGCTCGCTATGGGTCTGCGGCGGGCTTGATCTCTGGCAATGTATACCAATATCAGGATTGCAATGGCATTCGGGCTGCAGCCAAGCGAGTGGGGGTGCTTGCAAATATTCAGGAAAGTGATATCAGTGTCACATATGACCGGTTAACCCCATCAGGTGTAAGCCCTCTCGGCAGCTGCCCAATCGGAGGGAACGGCCCGACCCTGATCCTCGGCAATCGTGTCACCGTCCGGACAGTCGTCGAGTATGCTCCGATTGTGCCTATTCCAAATCTGCCTTCCTTCCCAATAAGCGCAACTTCCTCGCGCACGATCCTCAAGAACCTCTCGATTCAAGGTACGCCAGTTGCAGTCTCGACTACCCTTCCCGTTGCAGCTTTTACCGACGATTACCAGGAGGTGTCGGAAGGTGATCACGGCGAAATAACGTCCCTGAGCGTTGTGGTAGCGTTGGATGAGGTCCCAGATCAAAATGTCTCGGTCTTCTTTAGTATTGCTGGAAGCGCAACCCTGGGGGTAGATTATTCGATAAGTGTGAGCAGCCCGCTGATCATCCCTGCGGGAGATACGGAGTCAGATATTGTCATCAATGTTTTTGGCGATGATATCAGCGAATACAACGAGACGATCGCTCTGGTCATAGAGTCAACAGTAAATGCTTCGCGCGGCGACCCGTATATCCACGAAATTACCATTGCAGATGACGATGAATTCCCCCTCGTCACCTTTGCAACCAGTGCCCAAACTATTCCCGAGAACTTGCCGGAGCTGTACGTGGTAGCCCAATTGCGGAATGCAGATGGCGATCTGGTGATCTCAGGCAGGGATATCCAGGTTCCGTACAGCCTTTCAGGCAGCGCCACCGAAGGGATCGATTATTCCGTTACCGCCTCTCCGCTGGTAATCCCAGCAGGGGTCAGCAGTGAAGAAATCGCCATCACGGTGATCGATGACGTCGCCTATGAACCCGATGAGACTGTTGAGGTAGTCATGGGAACGCCAGAAAATGCCAATCGTGGTGCGATTACAACCCATTTCGCTACTATCTCCGATGATGATGCGCCTCCATTTGTGAGCTTTATTTTAGAGAGCCAGACGATGGCGGAAACGGTCGGGATGGCTCTGGTGACTGTCCAAATGCGGGATCTACTGGGGAATGAAACAACCGCTGGGATGGATATCAGTATCCCGTTCTTGAGTAGTGGCACCGCCAGCGCAGACACCGACTTTACAATCTCACCAAGCCCGCTAATCATCCCCGCCGGAAATTCGCGAGCCGACATCGTCGTTTACTTCGAGATCGACGATGTGGCAGAACCGGATGAGACAGTGGTTGTCACGCTGGGCGGGCCAGAGCATGCTCTCTTGGGATCCCCGGCCAACCACACGCTTACGATTACGCACGAGCCCACGCTGTTCTATTCACTGGCATCCAGCAATGTAAGTGAAAATTCTCGAGGGGTTGATATCGAAATCCAGCTCATTCCTGCGGCAGCGACCAATGTGAGTATCCCGTTCAGTCTGGCAGGTAGCGCAGTTCAAGGGCAAGATTATTCTATGGAGACTTCCAACCCGCTGGTGATTCCCGCCGGTCAGACACACGCCTACCTTTCAATCGACATAACCTCAGATGAGATGAATGAGCAGGATGAGACAATTGAAATCAATTTAGGTGCTCCCAGCAATGCCCAGCGCGGATCCCCACGTACGCATGTGCTCACCATCCGGGATGATAATTCTCCTCCTGTGGTGAATTTCGTCCAATCAAATCAGTATGTAGAAGAAAATGTTGGGAGCGTATCAATTAACATTCAGCTCACCGCCCCTTCCAGTGAGGAGGTAGTCATCCCTCTTACCCTTGGTGGCAGCGCAGTGCAAGGGAGCGATTTCATACTAAGCCAAACGTCGGTCGCCATTCCGGCAGGCAGCACGGAAGCGATAGTGACATTAGAGGTTGTGGATGATCACCTCTCCGAGGTCAGCGAGACGATTATCATCAGTATGGAGCAACCTACCAATGCTGCCCTCGGCACGCTGTATACGCATGCCATAAGTATCCAGGCGAGCGACCAGGCTACGTGCAATATCTTTTCAAGTAATGAGCTGGTATTTTGGGATGATTTAAGCAGCCTGTCATGGACGCTTTCCAACCTGGGGCAGGATACACTCTATCTTAAGCAGTTGACGATCTCATGGCCTACAACTGGATCAAATCCGCCAAAACTTGATAAGGTGTTCATAAATCACACTTTAATTTATGAAGGTAATGTGCCGCAGTCCCCCAAGACTGTCACATGGTCTGAGTACTCACAAAGCCGGCGGCTGACCTCAATCCCAGCAAAGATATTTTTGAAGTTTACACGTTCTCTGCGTCCCGGCCCCTACACGCTCTCCCTGGTATTTCGGAATTACACGCATGGGTACGACTGTACACCGTTGGTGCGCAGTGTTGTCAAGTGACCATTGGCCAATCCGGGAACAAGGGAACACACAATGCTAACAAAACACAGCCCCATCACAGAGACGGCAAAGGGCTGGAGATCTCCGCTCAGGAAGCATCCTGTGAGCAAATCGATGAGAGAGAAACCGAATGAGAATGGGCAGAGCCTGGTTGAGTTTGGGGTCAGCGTGGTCATCTTATTGATCTTGTTGGCAGGTGTGGTGGATGCAGGACGTGCGTTTTTTGTATACATGGCCATGCGCGATGCTGTGCAAGAAGGTGCTTTATTCGGGTCTTACAATCCGGCCGCAACGGATCAAATTGAAGATCGCGTGGTCAGAACATCCAACATCATCCAGGGGATATTCGATGATCCAGATGCTGATGTGGATATCCACATCGCATATACTGGTGCTCTGTGTACCGGGAACGGGATTACAGTGCGAATTACATATTCGAATTTCCGCATCACCATGCCTTTCTTAGGCACAGTGCTCAATACCCAAGAGATACCCATCAGCGCTTCGGTGACGGATACCATCCTGGTTCCTCCGTGTGGCTCATAACCAAGTTATTTGGAGACCCTTCATGCCTGTAAAAAACTCTTCTGAACAAGGCCAGGTGCTTGTCATCATTGTATTGTCGCTGGTTGTGCTGTTTGGTTTTGCAGCTCTGGCGATCGATGGCGGAATGATTTACTCGGATCGCCGCCACGCACAGAACGCATCGGATGCCGCATCGCTGGCTGGAGGCAGCGCGGGAGCTCTCAGTCTGGAGAATGATCATGTCACCTATGGCGCCTGGAATTGTGGCAATTCGAATGTGCAAGATGCCCTAGATGACGCAGTGGCGGCATCAATCAGCCGTGCAGGGGACAATGATTTCAGCATTGATGAGGGAATAGACGATTTTCATGGTGCTACGGCCAATTGTGGATCAGAGGTTCATGGCGCCTGGACAGAAAATTTCCTTGATGTAACCACCCATATCTCGACCACCACGCAGACAGCTTTTGCTCACTTCATTTACTTTGGAAAGCTGCAGAGCAGGGTACAAGCCACTACACGCGTCCACCCCCGAGCCGCGCTGGCTTTCGGACACGCAATTGTCGCCTTGAATGACGACCCGAATTGTGTTGGCAATCAAAATGGAGCTGTCTTCTCAGGAAATATCGAAGTGATCGTGGAGGGAGGGGGTATTTTTTCCAATGGCTGCCTGAGAGGTAACGGAAACAGCCTAAACGTGGATGTGGATGATGGCGATATCGTCCACATAGGCGAGCTTGATACTCAGCACCCAGGCACATTTGACCCAGCACCAACATCGGGAGGCGGTATAGGCTTGCCGGAATTTGCCCTCGGATACCCAATCCCGGATTGTTCCCAGGTGTCTCATTTCGCCAGCCCTAGCACTGCTTTTCGCAACCACGCCAGCGGACACATCCCTGCAGGAAATTATTCGAAGATTAAGATGAACGGAGCAGTCACGCTAGAAGGTGGAGGCTTGTATTGCTTGTATGGTGATTTTGATTCGGGCAATAACGATGTGAGCATTGATACGTCCACAGGGAATGGGGTGACGATCTATTTGCTCTCAGGGAGTTTCATCACATCCGGGGGAGGAGAGGTTGTCCTGTTTGCCCCTCCCGATGATCCCAACCCCGCTCCTGCCATCCCGGGTTTACTGGTGTATCTAGCTGCTGGCAACGACGGTCTGATCAAGCTGCGCGGGAATTCAGAATCGGTTTACGTGGGCACGTTGTATGCTCCTGAGGGACGCATTGATATTGCCGGCACAGCGGATATGCCACCGGGTGAGATCGCCGAATTCAATACACAACTGGTTGCACACGATGTCGAGATCGGTGGGAATGCCTACGTCAATGTGAATTTCGATGAGGACACGGCTTATCTGCTGCCCACAAGCCTTGAGCTGCACCGTTGATCTGCCCGTACAAATATGCCGCCCTAACCTGCTTCGGTTAGGGCGGTTTTGGTTAATATTATGCCCGGACAGGCAACCCGGCGGCACCCAGATGGACCCACTTACTGCTGCTTCCTCTCGGACCTGACAGGGTTCGCAGGTGTCTGCCGCGCCGGACCCGTCCGGACACGCCCCGTAGCATAACGCAGGAGAGAGCGGATGTCAATATATTGACCACCGCTCTCTCTTGCCCCATACATCTCCCTGGTGTCTGTTACAAATAGGCAGATTGTGGATTTATAACATACCCCGTATTACCGTGTGCAGGATGCCGCCATTGCGATAATATTCGACCTCGACCGCAGTGTTCAGGCGGGCGATAGCTTTGAAGACGACCTGCCCGTTATTAGGCCGCACTGCGCGGATAACGACCTCGCTGTTGGGAGGGATATCGTCATGCAGTCCTTCGATGTGGATTACTTCATCACCGCTTAAGCCAAGCGTATCCGCGTTTTCTCCCGGCATGAATTGTAATGGCAAGACACCCATCCCGATCAGGTTTGAGCGGTGGATGCGTTCGTACGATTCAGCGATGACTGCTTTCACTCCCAGCAATAAGGATCCCTTGGCTGCCCAATCCCGGCTGGAGCCTGTGCCATACTCTTTGCCTGCCAACACAACCAGCGGGACGCCTTCCTGGCGGTATTTCATGGCGGCATCATAAATGCTCATTTGCTCGCCATCCGGCATGTGCAGGGTCACCCCTCCTTCCACGCCTGGCACCATGCGGTTTTTCAGGCGGATATTGCCGAATGTTCCGCGGGTCATAACGCGGTCGTTGCCACGCCGCGCCCCATACGAATTAAAATCACGCACGCTTACATTGTGCTCCTGGAGATACTTGCCTGCTGGACCTTCAGCGGCGATGGCACCGGCAGGAGAGATGTGGTCTGTGGTGATCGAGTTGCCCAGGACAGCCAGAACGCGCGCCGAGCGGATTTCGTGAATGGAGCCGCTCTCACGAGAAAAATCCTGGAAGAAGGGTGGCTCCTGGATGTATGTCGAATTAGGATCCCATGCGTAAAGCTCATGGGCATCGACCTTTATATCTCTCCAAATTTGCGTGCCCTTGAAGACATCCGCATATTTTTCAGCGAACATCTCTGGAAGTACTGATGAGGCAACCAGGTTCTGAATCTCTTGCGTAGTAGGCCAGATATCTCGGAGGTAGACTTGCTGGCCATTATTATCTTCTCCAATTGGGTCGTTTGACAGATCGATGTCGACCGTGCCCGCCAGGGCGTAGGCAACAACCAGGGGGGGAGAGGCTAAGAAATTGGCGCGCACATACGGGTGGACGCGCCCCTCGAAATTGCGATTGCCTGAGAGAACCGCGGCAGCGACCAGGTCGGCGCTGGTGATTGCCTTGACCACCTCGCCGGGAAGCGGCCCGGAATTGCCGATGCAGGTCGTACAGCCATAACCTACGATGTTGAACCCCAGTTGCTCCAGTGGTTTTAATAGATTGCCACGCTTGAGATATTCACTCACTACGAGCGAACCCGGCGCCATACTGGTCTTGACATAGGGTTTTATGCTCATACCGCGCTCTACAGCTTTCTTCGCCACCAGACCAGCCGCGACCATCACCGCCGGATTGGAGGTGTTGGTGCAGGACGTTATCGCTGCAATGACCACCGCGCCATGCCCCAACTCTTCATTCCCGCCGTTGGTGCTCATTACCCCCTTACGGGCGA
This sequence comes from uncultured Chloroflexia bacterium, assembly GCA_963714425.1. Lineage (GTDB taxonomy): Bacteria > Chloroflexota > Anaerolineae > Anaerolineales > UBA4823 > DATCYX01. The sequence continues at coordinate 420,895 of CAVQOI010000004.1, read as the reverse complement.
TTGCTTCCGGTGTGAGCTCATAGCCCAGCTCGCGCACGGGAGCGCGCAGGGCTGCCTGGAAGGAGCCCTTCAAAGACTTCATCGGCACGCGGTCTTGGGGGCGTTTGGGTCCTGCCAGGCTCGGCTCGACGTCTCCCAGGTCCAGCCTCAGGGTAGCCGAGAATTCAGGGTCAGGGGTCTCAGCAGTACGGAACAGCCCCTGCTCTTTCGTGTAACGCTCGACGCGCTCGACCACTTCGGGGGAGCGTCCCGTTAGACGCAAGTAGCGCAGGGTCTCGTTGTCAACCGGGAAGAAGCCGATGGTTGCGCCGTATTCTGGGGCCATGTTGGCTATGGTTGCACGATCGGGAAGGGACATGAAATCCAAGCCGGGGCCAAAGAACTCCACGAACTTGTCCACCACACCTTTGTGGCGCAGCATCTGGGTGACGGTTAAAACCAGATCGGTTGCTGTCACCCCCTCTTCGAGCTTGCCGGATAGCTTGAATCCGATCACATCGGGTGTGAGCATATCCATGGGCTGGCCAAGCAAGGCAGCTTCCGCCTCGATGCCGCCTACGCCCCATCCAACCACCCCCAAACCGTTGATCATGGTCGTGTGAGAATCGGTGCCCACCAGGGTATCTGGGAATGCCACGAGCCTGCCATCTTCTTCGGCTATCATCACCACGTCAGCAAGGTACTCCAGATTCACCTGGTGCACGATCCCGGTTGCGGGAGGCACGACGCGAAAATTGTTGAAGGCTTCCTGCCCCCAGCGTAGGAATTCATAGCGCTCGCGATTGCGCTGGAATTCCAGGTCGGCGTTGCGTTGCAGGGCGTCTGGGGATCCAAAGAAATCTACCTGGACGGAATGATCGATGACCAGGTCGACCGGGACCAGCGGATTGATCTTCTTCGGATCGCCTCCCAAGCGAGAGACTGCCGAGCGCATGGCTGCCAGGTCGACTATCGCCGGTACGCCGGTAAAATCTTGCATAATCACCCGGGCAGGGCGGAATGGCAGAGCAGGGCGCTCTTGTCCAGATGGCGTCCAAGCAGCCAGGTTGACCACATCCTGCCTGGTGATCTGGCGCTCGTTGCACTGGCGCAGCAGCGACTCGAGCAAGATGCGGATGGAAAACGGTAAGCGATCCAGACGGGTAAAGCCATCCTTCTCCAGGCGGTCTAGCCGGTAAATGTGATAATCGTGCTGGGGTGTTTTGAGGAAGGCACGCGCCTGAAAAATATCTTGGCTCATAAACTCTCCTTACTGGGGGTTGTCAATAACAGACAATAAGATAGATGTGTAGAATTAAGATTATATTCCTATCGAGGCGTGGATTCAAGGGCTGGTCGTCACGCTGCGCCGTACAATGGCATCAGACATGCGCGCCACACGCACCATCATAGACACATCGTGGACGCGCACGATATCCGCTCCGCGGGCGATCCCGATGGCGACTGCTGCGGAGGTGCCGTCTATGCGTTGCTCAGGAGGAAGATCCAGTGTAAAGCCGATGAAGGATTTTCGTGAAGGTCCCAGCAGCAGCGGGAAACCCAGGCTGCGGATCTCGCCCAGGCGGTCAAGCAACTCTAAATTCTGTTCCACAGTTTTGCCAAAGCCGATACCAGGATCCAGGATGATGTGTTCATCGGGAATACCTGCGCTGCGGGCGATCGTCACGCTCTCCATCAGCTCGCGGCGGATATCCATAAGCAGATCGTCGTAGGGTACGCCCACGTACCGGCCGCCCAGGCGTTCCTGGATCTGGGCGTTCGCCCATGAGCTGCGGTTATGCATCAGGACCACTGGCACCTTGTGCTTTGCGACCACCTCCGCTAAGGATGGGTCCACCTTAAATCCCCAAACATCGTTGACCATACTCGCACCGGCTTGCAAGGCGGCTTCAGCGACTTCAGATTTGTACGTGTCGATGGAGATTGGCACATCCAGCTCTTCAACCAGGTGTTGGATAACCGGCAGGACGCGCCTCAACTCCTCATCGGCGTCAAGGGATTCTGCACCGGGGCGGGTGCTCTCGCCACCCACATCCAGAATATCGGCGCCTGCTGCAACGAAGGAACGTGCCTGATCTATGGCGATTTCCAGCCAGGGTTGCTCTCCCCCTACCGGTAGAAGGCCGTCTCCTGAGAAGCTATCCGGGGTGATATTAAGGATGCCCATGACATAGGTGCGGGCTCCCCATTCCAGGACTGCCTTACCGATCTTCAAGCCTGACTTCATGCCACCAGTGTGAGCGGCCGGTCCAACCAGGCTTCAGCTTCCTCGAGGGTGGCAAATAAGCCCATCTCAACCCCTCCCGGGGTGGTGAGTGCAGCCACGCGCCGCAGCGCTTCGCTTACCGAAGCACTGGTTGCCACTACCGCCAGGCGGATGTTGCGAACGGACGGGTCGTTATTGACCTCGACCGCGTATTGGACAGCTTCCTCTGGAAGCTCATCGATCTGGCGCAAATCGTACAGGTTGCGTGTCAGCCGGTCTGAATCCAGCAGGTGTTCCAGGGAGAACTCTCGCCAGTGCTGGAGGGTCTTCAGGTTAATATCGGAAAATGTAAAATGCATGCCGCCATCCGGACGTCGGAAAACGGTATAGCCGATCTTTGGATCGGGCTTCCAGTTCAGGGGCTTGATCTCAGATTTAGTCATCGTGCTTCTCCCAGGATACTACTCTTGATTGTGCGTGAGATTCAATGCATCTCATCTGTTACTAGATTTTATCTGATTTTTACAGCAACTGAACTCTCTCTGGCAGTCTAGGGATAAACTGTGATCAGTGAGATTTACCGGGATGATATCAGAGGCAGATTGAAGAAATAACCCATATTCAGACTCACAGGGATGATGAGCGGATCATAAGGGGTATTGCTGGTGATGACCAGGCTGCCCTGGCTGTTCCCGATTTGAGCAGCACCAGCATCCAGGCGTAACAATAAATTCTGTGTGGCGCCCTGCGCCAGATTGCCGCTGGTCGGTGTAGCCACCAGCCAGGGGATATCCGCGTAAGTGCAGGCAGAGGATTCACCGCTGTCTACCTCGAAGACCATGCCAGTTTGCTGATTCACCACCCACAGGTGTCCGGCGCAGTCCATGCTCATCCCTGCTTGCTCGAAATCGCCCAGCCCAGGGATGTCGAAACCCCCAACAATTGCATACCCCCGTTCAACGTCCAAAACGTAGACGTCATAACCCGCAGCGGCGTTGGACAAAACGAACAGGTGAGCAGTAGCTGGATTGAATGCCAATCCGGAAATATTGAGATTGAGATTGATCGAATCCAGGATTACACCGGAAGCGGTGAAGTGATAAAGAATGCCATTGGTCCAGGAGCCTGAATAGTAACTGCCGCTCAGCGGATCGAACGCCAAACCACGCTGCGAGTGTGCAAATGGCGGGCAAATATTTTTTCCAGTCAACGACTGAGCAAGCGGATCGACTTCGAAGATACATGCCTCAGATGCGACAGATACCTGCCAGAAGTTGCCGGTGAACGGGTTGAATGCCAAACTGGCGGCGAAAATTGCGTCATCCGGTGTAGACTCGATTGTGTCTGAGGCGCTAAGACCGTTCGGATCGAAGCGGTGCAGCTGGTCGTCACCACCATCGATGGCAACATCCCCGATCCAGAGCGAATCCGTCTTGGTGTCGTAGCCAATTCCCCAAGGATGCGCCAGCGCCGATTGCCAGCTGCGCAGCATCTGCCCACCGGGCAGGAGGTTTGCTGTAGGTGGGATGTACTCGTAGACCCCTTGTGCATCCAGGTCTCCCAGGCGCTTGGGCGACGTGTGGCGCGTGGCGCTGGCGAAAGGCCCCGTGGATACCAGCGCCTGCATTGGTCCATCCACCTCGGTAATATTGAAATCTGCGTCCGACCCGCCAGTATTGCTCAACACCACGGTGACGGTCACCACCTCTCCTGGCAACAGGCTGCGGAACACGTTTTGTGGATTGGCTTCCAAACGCCCCGAGGGCAGATAGAAAGACAGGCTGGCGATGCCCCCGGACGGCACGTTGGCGCTATCTGAGACACTGCCGTAATCCAGTTTCGAGGCTGTAAAGGATCGTGTCCCGGTGAAGGAAGAGAATAAAATGTACAACCCGTCATCTTGCCCCGGGTCATCGGGGGTGGCAAAGGTCAGCGTGGAATCGCCGGGCTGGCTATCGCTGGCGACGGTTGCAGCGTTGATGGCTGCGCTGGTCCCTGCGTCGTACACATTGCCGACCAGCAAGCCGCCGGGCTGGGGGTCACAGGTACCCCCCAGAAGGTAGCCGGGAGCAGTGCAAGCCGCACCGTCTACGAGGAGCGTGAAATCGCGAAGGGTATCTGGTGCTAGAGGGGTTAACTGGGACGGTTTGCGGCAGGTATCCAGGCACCAGGGCGCTGACCTCAAACGAATGCGCTACGCCTTCGGGAAGGCTGATCTGGTATGCGCCGCTGACCGGGTCACTGAACAGCGACTGGCTGAAGCCATCCGCCGAGATATTGATGCGCGCATACAGCGGCCATCCTTGCCCGGAGCCATCCCGAACTGTGCCATGGACATTCGCCAGGGGCAATTGTGCCAGGGAGAAATCCTGCAGCGTGGTTGTGTTGTAGAAGACCTCTATCCCTGTGAAAGTGGCAGGCTGGTAGCCGTACAGGCTGGCGGTAACGGTGTAAGTGCCGACCGGCAGGGCGGGGAAGCTATAGAAACCATCCGGTCCGGTCAGTGTGGAGTAACCGTCAGCATCAACCCTGGCGCCTTCCAACGGGCTGCCGCCGCTCGTTACGGTTCCTTCCAAGACACCATCACCCTCTCCCAAGCAGCTGGGAAAGGTAAATGATCCAACGCGTGTGCGCCAACTTGAGCTGCTGGTGGAGGAATAAAACTCGCTCGTGTACCAGAAAGTGCAGTCGTCAACGGGGTCGACTCCCAGCATGGAGTAATCGCCCCAGCGACCGGAGGAATGGGTTTGGGACCCATTCCCGGCTTGCAGAACCGCCTCTCCCTGCGCCATCGTATTGGGCGGGTCGGTGTTCAGCCGTCCAGCATAGGCAATACCTGGGAAGAGCGAGCTGCTCGAGCGCGAAAATCCCAGGGCGAGGTTCCCTATGCGGTCCATGGCAGCGCTGCCCATCCAGCGATGGATCGTGTCTCCATCGCCGGCATAGGTGGCTTGCTGCTGGATGAACCAGCCGCCGGCTGACCTGCGCAGCTCGTACCAGCGAACGCCGGCGCGTGGCCCACCGGCATCCACGGTGTGATTGGTGACCAGGGTTGCGTGCGTGCCAAAGTCGCGGAACTGCAGGCGGTGCATCAGGCGTTCGTAGAGCGTATCCAACGTTTGGGCGGTGCCGGGTTGGGGGACGCGGGCGGTCATCGGGTTGAAGTTGGCGATGGGGATGACCTGGTTCGGCTGCCCATTGTTCCCGAAAGTTGAGAGGAGTGGGTCGTTCCAATTGACGTGGAATTCCCAGATACGGATGGCATCCTGCGAACCGAGCCAGGACGAATCATCGGCTTCGGCAAAGTAATTGGGTGTGCCAGCCGGTGGCGGCGTACCGTCCAGATCGGAAGGCAGCATGCCGCCGAAGTTAGGGTTAACACCGTAAAGGTCGAACTTCACCATGCGGGGGGAGAGCCCCTGGAGCATCTTGTCCCGCTCGAAGACAGCCACACCCGCGCCTCCCCAGGAAGAGCCATAATTAAACTGGTTGACGGTCATATAGTAGCCGTCCGGCCACACCCCAAAGTGGGGATAATCATTCATCTTGATATCGTCGTACTCGAATTGGTAAAGGAAGTATCCGCCCAAAGGGTCGCTGGTTTGTGAGACAGCGATGCACTGGTAGTATGGCCCGCCTTCGGACACGGCAAACTGGCTGAGGAACCAGCGGTCAGCCAGATGGTCATAAAGTACGATCGGGTCGCCATCGTTGTATGTCCCGCAAGCGCCACCCAACGCGCTCCAGAGCGTATTCCCGTCCACCGGACCATAGACGGGTGTGGCGATCTTCTGGTCACGATCCAGCTGCCAGATACGCAGCGACAGGTTTACCCACTGGACGTAGTGGTTCAAGCCAACGTCGCCGTTGGTATCGGGCGGGAGCACGTTATTGCGCTTGGGCACACCTTCAAAATTAAACCCGGTTGCGGGCATGCTGTCGACGGATGTGACCGTTTGCAAGACTGGGTCCTCAGCCAATGGCTGCGCCGAGAGGCTCTCTGCCTTGGGTAACAGGCGCACGGGTACAGTTTCGGGCACATCGCCCCCCTGATCTGCAATGGCAAGGCTGGAGAGCGGGGGTGAGAGCCTGCGTTGCACGGGGTAGATCACCTCCGGGGTCAGCACAGAGTCGTCTTGCGCATTTGAGTAAGCACGAGTGTCGAGACTCGTTCCGGGGGCTAGTAACAGGGCGATGAGTGCAATTAATGGCAGGGTTGTCTTATAGTTCATAAAATGGTTGGTCCGTAGGATTGATAGGCAGGATCGAGATTACCCGTCTGGCCCGGCATGCGACCTATACAGGCGGATGCCCTGCGGGTCGAGGCGATCGCGCAGTTGGCTCACCGCTTGACCGCTGACCGGATGGTGCAGGTCAGGAGACAGGTCTGCCAGTGGGACCAGCACAAAAGCGCGCTCAGCCAGGCGGGGGTGGGGGATGGTGAGGTCGGGGGTTTGCATAGTCAGGTCGTTGAACAACAGGATATCCAGGTCGATGGGGCGTGGGCCGTAGCGGAAATTGGTCGCGCGCCCGAGATCAGCTTCGATTGATTTTAAATATTCCAGGAGCTGTCTTGGAGTCAGCTTGGTCTCTGCCCGAACCACCTGATTAAGGAAATCAGGCTGATCGATGTAGCCCCAGGGTGTGGTCTCGTAAACCGGCGACTCTGCCAGCACGCGCACCGTGGGTGGAAGAGTGAGAATCGCAGATTGCAGGTTCGCCAGACGGTCTCCCTGGTTGCTCCCCAATCCAATGTAAACGCTGTAATAGTTTCTTGCCACAAAGGCACACTGTTCACTAAAACTTTGGAATTAGACCCGCTCAATTATTGTCGCAGTTGCCATGCCGTGCCCGATGCACATGGTTTGCAGCCCGTAGCGACCAGCGGTGCGCTCCAGCTCGTGCAGCAACTTGGTCATCAGCACCGCTCCAGTCGCGCCGAGCGGATGGCCCAGGGCGATCGCCCCTCCATTGGGGTTGACACGCGCCATATCCGGATGCAGCTCGCTCTCCCATGCCAGAACGACCGAAGCGAACGCCTCGTTGATCTCAATAACGTCCATATCCTCAAACGACATCCCCACCTTGTTAAGAATTTGACGTGTAGCGGGGATGGGTGCGTCCAGCATCAGCACCGGATCGGAGCCGGTGACAAAGCGGGCAACCAGGCGGGCTCGCGGCGTCAAGTTGTAGCGCCCAACGGCGCGAGCGGAAGCCAAAACCAGCGCAGCGCAGCCATCCGAGATCTGGCTGGCATTGCCGGCTGTGATCACGCCATCTTCTTTGAAGGCTGGCTTGAGGGCTGCCATCTTTTGCCGGTCTGGGGGCATACGCACGCCTTCATCGAAGGTAACAATGCTGCCATCTGCAAGTGTGACCGGCAGGATCTGGCTCTCAAACCAGCCGCGCTGGATGGCGCGCATCGCCCGCATGTGGCTGTTGTAGGCAAAATCGTCGAGCTGATCGCGAGAAATCCCCCATTTTTCAGCCATCAGCTCGGCACTGGTGCCCTGGTGCACGAGCGGATAGGGGAAATCAGCCGGCCATTCGCTCGGCCAATCACTTCCGATGGGTTGGTGCGACATCATCTCGGTGCCACCGGCGATCACGAGGTCCATATCCCCCGACAGGATCTCCTGTGCGGCGAAGTGTACAGCCTGCTGCCCGGAGCCGCACATGCGGTTCAGCGTAACTGCCGGGACATGAGTTGGGAATCCAGCTTGGAGCACTGCCAGGCGAGCAAGATTTGCCCCCTGGTCGCCGATGGGGGTAACGCACCCCCAAACGACATCTTCGAGCATGCCAGGTTCAATCTCAGCTCGTTTGACGGCCTCGTTCATGACCCGCGCGCTCAGGTCCACAGGAGTCACTGAAGCCAGCGCGCCGTTCGGCTTGCCGACCCCTACCGGGGCGCGCACCGCAGAGAGGATAAATGCCTCGCTCACAAATTAAGGATACCACGGAGTTGAAAACCTGAGCGATATCAGAATCGAAAACTGGGCGTGTCCCCATCCTGTTAGGGTCAATCATGTGGATCCATCGAACTATTGAAATAAAATCCCCCTCCCTAATGATTTACCTTTTGGGAGGGGGATATAAACATCTGGGAGAATTAAATGTTAAGCAATCCGCCTGCGGAGAAATATTAGTATCCCTAGTAGAATACTGCAAAATGCGATTGCAATTGGAATCATCCAGGTATGGGTTGGCCGTGCACTCAGGCTCCTAATCGTGATTGCTGTTGGTCCGAAGCTGAGTAAATAGTCTTCAACCTCGCCTCCATACGCCTGGTTCTTATGGCTTTTGATCGTTGTGCAGGTCGAATCCGGATCACGCGGGTAAAGCCGAAATCGTGCATAGTAGGAGGCAGGCCAGTCGTCCAGGGCTCCGGCAGGGATGTCAAAGCTGACGAGTTGGTTTCCTGCTGTGACCGGCTGGTTCAGCAAGACCTGATCAGTCTCTGTAAAGGAGCTGTTTGCCACACCATCTGATTCCCAATCAATCCATCCTGCCAGGCAGCCATCACCTCCGGTTACGGAAACATTGACCGCACCACCACCGCCTTCGGTCCAGGGGGTGCTCGCAACGCTAATACCATCCTCATCATCAGGAGTTCCGGTCGTATCGTCCAAATTGCTAGCTCCCAGTGAGCTGGCAGAGCTACTGCCAGACTCGGAGTCAATATTGGCTCCAAGATACAGGGATGTGATCGCATGTCCCGGTCCACTAGAGGCATAGACCGGCGAAAAATTCGTGGGTCCGATGACAGTGGGTAAATCTCCAAAATCGACTGCAGCAGACTCTATTAGATCAATCGTAATGTCTGTGCTATCATTTGCTGTTCCATCGATGATGATTTTTATAGCGCCAATAGATGCGGTATTTACGGGAGACAAACAGCCTTCGACAGCATCCACGTTTGTAAAGCTTGAATAACGAAACAAAAACGCTTTTGGCGATAGAGAGGTTGAGATCCCGCCGGGCAATGCCATAATCACGCCGGAGCAGGATGTTGCGTTGGTGAAGAGGGTAATTTTTACGAACGCTTCAAAATCATCGGAGGTGACTACTACCACCAGGGCTGTATCTACCCCTCCATTGGTGATATCTATTCCCCCCAGACCGGTGGGGTTCAAGGTGGTGGCGAGACCATCATCCCCATCGTAGATAATCGTAGTGCGTCCCTTGACCCCGGAGCCTGCGGCATGAGAAAATTGGCCTGGCTGGCTGGTGTTTGTATCAACAAATAACGGACCTCCCCCAGTGGTGACAGTCAAAATTACATCGCGCTCACCCCCCAGGATGCTAACATCATCGGCGGTTGCGCTGGTTTCCCCGACTCCCGATTGTTGGAGCGAAAAAGTATCTCCGAATGTGTCCACGGTCACACCAGGGCTTGCTGAAATCGGGGTAACGATAACAAGTAGCAAACTAAGGACAATAACAACCGATACCCAAATTGCTTGCCTGCTTTGTTTTTTATTGTGCATTACCTTTTCCTCCCGATCGCTCGTGAACGAATTGTGAATAGCCGTACTGTATCGGAGTCGAAGTGGGCATTCTTGTTGTTCAATCTTTTGGCTTACAAATATGTAAGGGTATGCGGTAGAATTTAAAGGCGTAAAACCACCACATACTTTCTCAGGTATCAACATCATGGCACAAGCGACATTTCATTTCCCAAAAGGGTTTCTATGGGGTACTTCCACGGCAGCTTATCAGGTGGAGGGGAATAATACCCGGAGTAACTGGTGGGCATGGGAGCAAGAGGGCGGGCGCATCCTCAATGAGGATCGATCGGGTTTGGCATGCGACTGGTGGGGTGGGAGATGGCGGGAGGATTTCGACCGTGCCGCCGACGCCGGGCAGAATGCGCACCGCTTTTCGGTGGAATGGTCGCGCATCCAGCCAGCTCCGGATCGCTGGGACGAGGATGCCCTCGACCGCTACCGCCAGATGTTGCGCGGCCTGAGCGAGCGCGACTTGACGCCCATGGTAACCCTGCACCATTTTAGCGACCCACAGTGGCTGGTCGAAGCCGGCGGCTGGGAGAGCGAAGCCGTGGTGGGCATCTTCGAAAAGTTTGTGATCAAGGTCGTTGAAGCACTCAAGGAGTACGCCAGCCTGTGGGTGACCCTCAACGAGCCGAATGTGCTGGCAGCCCTGGCGTACGTGACCGATGATTTCCCTCCCGGCAGGCGCGATCTCGCTACCGGTCTGCGCGTGATGGTCAACCAGGTACGGGCGCACGCGGCTGCATACCACGCCATCCATAAAATACAGCCAGAAGCCCGGGTGGGCATGGCGGTGATGTACCGCAGCTTCAAGCCTGCCAATCCGCTCTCTCCCATGGACCGTATCATCACGCGCTATCTCAACTCGCAGTTCAACGATTTTTTCCCGCGCGCTGTAACCGAGGGCGTTGCGCGCTTGCCATTCGGACGCCAGCGCATCCCCGAAGCCAAGGGCAGCCAGGACTATTTAGGGGTCAATTACTATACACGCGAATTAGTGTCCTTCAGCTTCGATGCCAACCAGGGGTTCACGAAACGCACACTGCCCCCCGGAAGAGATTTGAGTACAACCAGTTTCATCGCCAATGTGCCGGAAGGCATGTTCGAAGGCTTGCATTGGGGGCTGCAGTTCAAAGTGCCCATGATCATCACCGAAAATGGCATCGAAGACTCGGATGACCGCCTGCGCCCGACGTATCTCATCCAGCACCTGCACCAGGTGTGGCGGGCGGTCAACCAAAATTACCCGGTGGGTGGATATTTTCATTGGACCCTGGTGGATAATTTCGAGTGGGAGCGCGGCTGGTCGCAACGATTTGGTTTATGGGAGCTGGACATCGAGACCCAGGTCCGTCGCAAGCGCCCCAGCGCCGACCTGTACGCTGAGATTTGCCGTGAGAACGGCATCTCATCTGAGATGGTTGCCCGGTACGCCCCGCAGATCTTCGAGCAGATGTTTCCGAATTGATGATTAATGATTGTTGATTTGAGTATTTGCCTGTTTCTTGCCTGCTACTGCGCAGGCTGGTTATCCTACTGATGTCACTTCTTAGCTCCCTTTCGCCCCCGCAAGTCTTCAGGGTAGTGTGCCGCCCGGCGCTGCCCATGGATACACCTGACGTAATGGAGCTGACTCGCACGATTTGGGATGGGCATGATTACGTGCCCTCGGTGTGGGACGAGTGGCTGCGAGATTATGAGGGCTTGCTGGCGGTCGCGGAGTATGGCGGGCGGGTCGTGGGGCTGGTCAAGTTGACGCGGCTGTCGCCCGGCGAATGGTGGCTGGAAGGACTGCGCGTGCACCCCGATTACGAGGGCAGAGGCATCGCCAACCGCCTGCACGACTACGCCATGGATTATTGGCAGAAGCATGGGACGGGCATGATCCGACTGGTTACGGCTTCCTTCCGCAAAGCTGTGCACCGCATTTCTGAGCGCACCGGCTTCGAACGCACGGGCGAGTACACTGTTTTCGCCGCTGCAGCGAACCAGGGCGAGACGGGCATGTTCACCCCAATTACCCCCGCAGAAACCGGGCGGATGCTCGAATATGTCCAGAGTCAAAAATGGCCGGGCATGCCAGGCGGCTTGATGGACCTTGGCTGGCAGTGGGCCTGGCCTTCTTCTGAGAGATTCGAGCAAGCTATCGAGCGGGGTACACTCTGGTGGTGGGGGCGCAAGACAGGCGCGCGGGAGGCTGTGTTGTTGGCGCGCCAGGGGGAAGACGATGAGGCCGGCGAAGCGCTGATCCTCTCGATGATCGCTTGCCGGCTGGATGCAATGGCTGCCTGCCTGCAGGATTTCCGCCTCCTGGCAGGATCAATGGGACAGGAAAAGGCAGCCTGGTTTGCCCCGCTTGGTGTGGGATTGGAGCCGGTTCTGCGAGCTGCCGGATACCAAAGGGAGTGGGAGGACTCGCTGTACGTATTCGAGAAATCAGACCCTGAGGGTTTCTAATACCCTTAGGGTCTCTTTTTCGCTATGGTATAATCCTGCCCGCTAATATATAGGGATGCAGCCTTGGTGCATCGAGAACACGGAGAGGTCGCGTAGTCTGGCCTAGCGCGCACGCCTGGAGAGCGTGTTTCCCGTAAGGGAACGAGGGTTCGAATCCCTCCCTCTCCGCCAGGAGAATTGATGGCAATCGTCTGATTTTACTCGACTGATCGGAGTCAGACAGCGGTTGCCTTTTTTTATTCAATCACGCCTCCCTGTCCTGAGGGGTGTGATGTCGAACAATTGGAAGTGAGAGATGGATTATCAAGCCTATCGCAATGCTTACTTCACCGATCCAATGCCCGAGCCGCGCTATCGCTTCAGCGGTTCATTTGGGGTCACATTATTTTTCGAGGAATATGACGAGGCAGTCGGCTATTACCAGCTGGTGCTCGGACCGCCAGCCTATGTCCAGGGTGAGGGGACGCGGGGATGGGCAATCGGGTCGGGCTGGTTGACGCTGCTGCGAGGGAAATCCGGCAACCCCCGGAATGTGGAAGTCACCATTCAAGTTGAGACACCTGAGGAGGCTGAGAGACTTCAGCGCGCCTTCATTGAAGCAGGAGGCATAGGACCGGCCCCTGCTGATGAGCTGATGTATGTGCCGATCCGTTCCTGCCCGGTGAGCGATCCGTTTGGCACGCAGCTTCTGATTATCGGTCAGCTTGGTGGAGATGGAGCTGGGCGAAGGTTGGGTAGTTTGCTATGAGCCGGATAAAAGAATGCGATGAGACGCGATTCGCTTGACCTTTACCACAAGTATTTCACGGACAGGGACTTCGAGCGGCGGGAATTATTTCAGTTGCTCGCTGGGAAATTCAATATCCAGCGCGTTCTCTATCCTGGCAGCTTTGTACACATCACACCGTCATTCGTCTTCCGACAGGTCGTTTATGTCGATCAGGACAAACAGGCTAGAAAGTTTTTCAGCTCCCCCGATTTTCGAGAATTTGTCGCCAGACGAAAAAGCTATCCACAAGATGCGCTCATAACCTTCCATTTTGCTGATTACAACAAAGGTTTTGACGAACCAGATCAGAGCTTTGATTTATTGGTTTCCCAATATGCTGGATTTGTCGGTCAGTCTTGCAAGCGCTATCTAAAGACCGGCGGCATTTTATTGGCAAATAACAGCCACGGAGATGCTGGTGTCGCCGCGGTTGACGATGATTATGAGTTAATTGCCGTCTTTTTCGCGGGGAAAAATATACATCGGATCAGCCAGACCAATCTCGATCAATACTTTATTCCCAAGTCGTCTGCTATCCAAATAACACGAGAATATCTCTTAGGACTCAAAAAAGGGATTGGTTATAAGAGGTCTGCGAGTGCCTATTTATTTCGTAGAATCGACTGACACTTTGTAGATCACTCGGTCATCAGGGTAGGAAGTATTTGTGTTGCCCGTTGTCAAGGCGCAGCCGTCGGGGTCCCTGGCAGGCTGATGCCTACATCCACGGTCAGCACCCAGCCAATGGTCGCCGCCCCGTCGCGCTGGTATTCCACCAGCAGGCACTCGCGGTTGAGGTTGTCGAAGCGCCTTTCCGAGGGCAGCAGCCGAAGCGTAGCATTGAATGGAATCCTGCCTACGGCGGTGAAGCTCTCGTAGCAGCCGTTGCGAGCCCATACGTCGCGCTGGGCGATGACCGTCTCAGGGGTGGGGGTCAGGCTGGGCAGCGAAGTAGGTGTGATCGTAGCTGTCGCCGTGGGGGTCAGGGTAAATGTCGCCGTGTGGGTGGGAGTGTGGGTAAAGGTTGGTGTGGCTGTGGGAGTAAGGGAGATCAGGTAAGCCTGCACCCGTCCCGCGCCCCACATGCCCACCAGCACCAGCAAAGCGATGCCAGCCACCCCCATCAGCAAGCGTACCCCCGCCAGGCGCAATTGGTAGCTCTGCAGGCTGCGCTTCAAGCGGCTGACGCCCGGGTCGTTGGGGAAGCGCCCGCGCACCTCGGCGCTGATGCGAGCGGCTTCCGCCGGCCAGGTAGGCCTGTTTTCGTAAGCTTGCTGGGCTGCCTGCAGATCGTTATCGTAGCGCTGCAGCTGGCGTATCAAGGAATCAATATCGTTTTGCAGGCGGTTCAGGCTTTCGTCCACGCCTTCCAGGTTGCGGATCTGGTCCAGGTTGGTCTTTGCCTGGCGCGCCAGGTACAGCGCCTCTTCAATCGTTGCGGACCGTTCCGCCTGGTTTTTTAGCGCGCGTGTCTCGTCTTTGAGTGGGTCCACCACGCGCGGGATGACGCTTTTGAAGCGCTCAATCTGGCGCTCGAAAGCAGGGTTGTCCCCGTGTTCGGAGATCAGCCCATCGAGATTGGATTTGGCCTGCGAGGCCGCACCCGGCTCAATGCTGCCCTGGCTCAGGATGTCGCTGATTGAGCGCAGAGTATCCTTGACCTGGCGCAGCTCGCCGGCTTTATCGGTAAATTTTGGCAGCCCTGTAGCGCGGGCTGCCATTTCCACTTTCTCGATCGACTGGTCTATCAATCCCTGGCGGAAGTAGCCCAACCCCTCCTCATAGACGTGCTCGGCGTCGATGCTCTCCTGTAACTTTTGGGCGAGCTCCTGTCCCTCCTGCCAGCGCTGAATTCCCAGCCCACGCAATATCCCCTGGGCTTTTTCAAGCAATGACAGGGCTTCAGCGTAGCGACCGACCCGCGCCGCGGATTGGGCTTTTCCGTAGGAGGAAGCGGCGTCTGCGGGCAGGGCCACAACCGGAATGTAGCCAGTGCGCAGGTAGTTCTCGGCTTCAGAACGGTGCTGGCGGGCGCGCTCCCAGTTGGGCTCTAATTGCAGCACCCGGTCGAAGACCTGGATGGCATCCGCGTAGCGACCTGAGTAGAACAGCTTTTCCGCCACTTCCATCTGCTGTTCTGCGGCAGGACTGTGCTCTCGGGGAAGCGCTTCGGGAGGTTTGCTCTCCTCGTTGGAGGAGGCTGCACCGAGGGCAGACTGCACTTCATCAGGTTGGAGCTCTTCCCCGGCGCTCTCGCCGTTCTCATCGATATTCAGCTGGCTCATACAGGCTTTGCGAGCTTCCTGGAGGCGTTCGCGATCCTCTGGGGCCAGTCCCTGGTAGGTTTCCGAGCTGACAAATTCTTCGATCTCCAGGAGCAGATCTCGGATCTCCGCTGTGCTGGCTGTCTCACCCTCCAGCGTAGTGTTGATCTGCCCGATAATTTTTTCTAATGAGCTCATGGAGAATTGCCTTCAGGGATTTAGCCGGCTGGCTGGTTGCCGGAGATTTGTGCATATACGTGTGCCAGGTCGTTACGAAGATCTCTCAAGTTTGGATACCCCTGGTTGAGGGCTTGCTCAATGATCTCTTTGACCTGGTTAGGCAGCCGCTCGTCGTCGAATGTCCAGCTGACCGGATAGGATAAGGCGCTTTGCTCGATCTCATCCGGGCGGTTCGGACCTATGGGGAGGGCGCCTGCCGCGGGTCGACCTGTGAGGATGTGGTGCAGCGCTCTGGCTCCAAACTGAACCACATCGAAGAGTCGCTCTGCGTCGGATATGCCTTCTGGCTGTCGCTTGGCGATGTTCCAATCGATCATGACCACACCCTGGGTATCCGGGTCCCAATAATAATGCAGAATTTTGTGGTCGCGATAGACGATGTTCCGCTCATGTGCATTTTGTAGGATATCGCAGATCTGGATCGAGAGCAGCAGGCTTTCGCGCAAGGGCAGGAACCAGCCGTGCGTAAAGCCAGCATCGCAATATTTGAGCAGATTGTGCTCGTGATCTCTCCGCACCAGGGCGAGATAAGGCATCCAGTCTTGGCCCAGGTAGCGGTCCATGGATGCCAGAAAGTTCTGTGTCTCCTCCACGCCAAAGCGCACGACCTCACCGCCAGAATTCCCTATTGGGCTGCGATCTTCGTCGCTGGGAAATTCACTGGCTTTCTCCAGGCGCATGAAACCACATTCTACCAGCGCCGTGATTCCGGGTACATCTCGGAGCAGGGTGAGCACGTGTGCTTCCTCACGGAAGAGCGGCAGTGCGTATTCCACCCGGTCGGGGCGCATTACTTTCACAGCCACATCGGCTGGTTTGCCTGCTGGTCGTTGAAGCAGACCTGCGAAAACGCGCGCCGATGAGCCGCGCGCTTCAGGCACCCACACATCCAACGGCTCACCGAGCTGCATCTCTCGAGCCAGGCCGAGCTTACCCTCCACTACCCCGCGAATCAGGCTGCCGACAGCGGCACCGGTGAGATCTCTCTCCAGGCGCAAGGGCTGGCTGCGAGGAAGCGAGAGCACTTCGCGCGAGCGATACTCGTTCAGCCAGGGGATCTCGTTCAGCACTTCAGGATGCTCCATGATCAGGTCGGCATATTTGGAGCCCTTGCGCAGGCGTTTGAGGGCATCCAGGGTCGTATCCAGCCAACCTGCAGGTCCGATCCGGTTGCGCAGGCGGCGACCATCCAGCTCGATGGATGTGATGTAGTCGTAGAAGGGCTCATCCGCTCCTGCCCCTTGCTTGATGCGCGATAACCATTGTGGTGCGGCGTTCAAGGCGCGATCTGCCGAAAGCAGCCGGCGCCGCTCAGGGTCCCAGAGCAAGAGCGTGCGCAAAGCCTTGCGCGCCTGCTCGAATTCCTTGCGCTCCCAGGCGTCCATGACAATCTCAGCTTGCGCCCTGGGTTGGGCCAGGCTTTTTTCCAGATTGTCTTTCGTTCCTGGTGCGATAGCTTCGATTTCTTCCAGGAAGCCACTGAACTCGGCATATCCGATCCCAGCATTGGGCGGGGCGGGATCGACCTCTTTCCACTTCTTAACCGCTTCCTCCTGGAGGATTTTCAGCAGGCGCTCATAGGTATGCAGATTCTCATCAGACTGCATGTCTCCTGCGGAAGTGGATGACGGTTGCTGGTCGCGCATCTCTCGAATAGTCTGCTGCAAGGTGTAGAAGATGCGCCTGACCTGAACCGCAGGAGGTAGCGCATCCGGGCTGATCTTCAGGTACACACGACGAACTCCCTGGCTGATGTGTTCCCACCAGGCGGGAAGGGGCGCACTGCCGATCATGGCAGCCAGCTCCCAAAGGGCTGTTGGCCAGTCGCCGGCGACGCCCGCTGAGAGGGCTTGTGAGATTGCCGGTTGCAGCTCCTCCGCCTGCGCGGGACTTAGATCGAGAGTGATTTGGTGAATATCGGCCAGCAGTTGCCATTGTTCCGGATCAGAGCCTGGCAAACCAGCTGCTTTGTTGCATATCTCCCCGAAGGATTGCAGATCTGCCTGTGTTGCCAGTTTGAGCAGGATGCGTGTAAACAAATTGCGCGCGCCGGCAAAATCAGGCATCTCCCCAGCCAGCAGGATGCGTCCCTGCAGGTCTTGCAAACGCCCGATATGTTCAGGCTTCACGCGCGTACCGCTGGTCAAGCGTTGTTCTTGTTCGCGTAGCTTGTGTAAATCCCCGATCACCTTGGTATTCATGGATTCCAGGCGTTCCTTGAGCGGGGCGATCTCTTGCGTGTAGGCGTTGTACGCTTCGACGCCGGTAGGCCATTGCAGGCGTTTGTACAGGGGAGGGCAAGCTTCAGATAGCAAAGCGCCCATCTCCTCGAGAAACTGGCGGTAATCGTCATTGATTGTGTAGCGCCGGTCTCTGGTAGCTTTATCGGCTTCCAATAGCTGGCTGTTGCCCCAATCGATCACCGTCATACGTCTGTGTTCTGGGTCCCAGAACAGATGCTCGGGCTTGACGTCGTTCCACAGGATTCCGTGGATGGATGCCCCCTCCTCTGAAACCATGCCAGCATGGACTGCCTCCATCATCTGGATGGCACCCAGAAGGGAGCGCACCAGCAGGGCTTCTGGAATCTTACCGTGCCGGGCAATTGCCTCGAGAAAAAAACGATCTGCATCGCTTAGCCCATTGGATATGCCTTCCAGCTGGCTGGAGTGTGCGATGTGCTGTAATCTGCGCAGGTCGAAGCCACTGGCGCGTTCGATGACGATGAAGAAGCCTTCACCCACGCCATCTTTGGGTTTGCTCTGGTCGAGGAGGTCAGGCGTTTTTAGGTAGATCGCAGGATCAGGATAGGTCAGGCTCTGTAAGGACTTCAAGATAGCCCCCTCGGAGCGGATCTGGCCTGCCTGGCGCAGAGCGTCGCTGGCGAAGGCGCCTTTGCGCGGGCGCTTGAGGATCGCCTGCTTGCCCTCCAGGGTCAACTCGACGCGGTATACTTCGCCGGCGTCCCCTTCGCCCAGCTTCTCGCGCATATACCACATGGATCGCTGTCCTACAGCGATTTCGTTAACGTTGAGCATAATTTGTCCTGGATGGGAGATTATAGCATCAGTTACGTGACCAGGCACCCTGGTCAAGCGTTCCCTTGATACTTCTGGATGTACTCCTCACCCCTCACCATTAACTCTTCCCTATCCCCAGGTGGCTCGTGTTCCTCAATGAGTTGCAGGGTGCGCTGGCGCAAGATGTCTTCAGCTCTGGGCTGGCCTTCCTCCTGCCATTTTTCCAGACCCCAACGTGGAAAGATGCTGCTGGTGTGGTACGCAGTGCGGAACATGTTGTAGGTGCGATCCGTCATCAAGAAATGCCCCCCGGGGCCGGCTTCCAGGATATCGTCCATGGCGGATGCTTCCTCATCTACAGCGAAGCCCTGGGCGAAGGTCAATGCTTGCTCGATGATCTCGTTTGAATACACAACTGCATTTGGGGAGAAGACCTTGGAGGCCAGCGCTCCGCCCACGAATGGCGCCAGCCCAACCACACCCAGGCAGGCAGTCAGGTGGTTCGTCCACAGGGCGCCAGCAGCAAGCAGGTCGCCGCCCCAGCCATTGCCGCTGCCCGACGTACCGGCGTGCGGGATCTTGTAGTGCGCCATCATCTCGGCGCACGCCAGATTGAGCAACATGGTTTGCGGGTCGTAGAAGTCCACCATGGTCTTCATGTCGAAGTATGCCGGTAAGCTGCCCAGGATCACTGGCGTACCCGGGCGGACAAGCTGGCTGAAGACCAGTCCGGCTAAGAGTTCGGCAACCAGCAGCGCCAGCGTTCCGGCAGGCGTGATCGGTGTGGACATGCCGACCATCCCATAATTCGAGTATATAAATGGCAGGCCGCGCTCGATGGCTGTGATCATCTTATCGGACGTCTCGCTGTTCAGGATTAAGGGCGAGACGGGGTTGAAGTAGGGGATCGTGAATGGCTTTTCTGCGAATTCGCCGCGCATGCTTTCCAGCATGTCCAAGCCTGGGGCAAACTGGGCCGGGTCAGACACCAGCAGCACCAGCGGCTTGGTGGTATTGGCGACCATCTCCAGGATGGCGTACAGGTCAGCCAGCTTTGGACCCACATCGCGCAAGATTCCGATGGTTGATACCACATCAAAGGCGGGCAATGCATCCCCCAGGCGCACAGAGCGAGCCAGCAGCGGGCGGGTAAACGGGGAAATCTCGTCATTGCCAGGGTCCTGGTAATACAGGTTGGTCACTCCCACGCCGAAGCGCGCTCGGTCCGCGCCGAGCGAGAAGCGGTGCTCACCGCTGCGGTTGAAGACCTCGAGCGTTGTGGGCGAGGTCGTAATAGCCCACTCTACCAGTTCTGGCTGGAAAGTGGCGTGGTCGTCTGCCAGAAACGTTACACCTTCGGATTTTCGAAGCACGCCAGCAGCTTTCGGGGAATCCACGCGCAGTCCAACGCGCTTCAGTATGTCAAGCGCCTGGTTGTGCACCTGCTCGATGTGTTCCGGGGAGAGAACGGTGATGCTCGGTCGAACGGTAGTTGGTTTGCTCATCGTGTTTGTAATTGTATCCGTGTTCCTTTGCGGGGTGGGGGGCAAGTTCCTATTCCATGGGGATGAGAGCAGGGATTGACAATCAGTGTCCGGCGGGTAAAAAAGGTGAGCGTTCTATGAAGCTGCCTGGCGCAGGTAGCGCAAGGTTGCTTCTGCCAAAATTGCCGTGCCGATGGGCAGGCTCCCCTCGTCAATATCGAAGCGCGGGTTGTGGTGCTGGCGTTCATCGCCTTCGATGCGCGCCCCCAGGCTGAACATGGCACCTGGCGCTATGTCGGTGAAGCAACCGAAATCTTCTGCGCCCATCGTGGCAATTTGAGGCAGCACATTCTGTGCACCGATCAAGCTGGAAGCCGCCTGGGTGATCAGTTCAACTGCTCGGGGGTCATTAATCATAGGCATGCCGCCGGTCTCGAAGGTCAACGAATAATTTCCGCCCAGTGTGCGAGCGATCTCAAAGGCGCGGCGGATTTCGTCATGGATTTGCTGGCGCACGTCAGGCTGCATGAATCGGATTGTGCCCGATATGTCGACCTGGTCGGGGATGACGTTCTCCGCATCTCCGCCATGAATCCTGCCAATACTCACCACTGCGGGGTGGAACGGGTCCAGGCGACGTGAGATGATCCCGTTCAATGCCAGGATAATGTGAGCGCTGAGATAGAACGGGTCCACAGTCTCGTGCGGGCGCGCGCCATGCCCGCCTTTGCCGGTGATCGTGCCGAAGTAAGTGTCCACACCGGCTGAGGACGGCCCTGCACTCACACGGATCTTGCCTACCGGGCTGTGGGCGTCCACGTGAAGCGACAGAACCATGTCCACGCCCTCCATGGCGCCATCTTCAATCATGCGCGGCGCGCCGCTGATTCCCTCCTCATCACCCACTTCTTCGGCGGGCTGGAAGAACAAGCGCACGGCTCCCGGAAAGGTTTCATCCTTCAGAAGGGAGGCAACTCCCAGGGCCATGGCTACGTGGGAATCATGACCGCAGGCGTGCATTAAGCCGGGGGTGAGAGAAGCGTAGGGACGATCGTTCGCCTCCTGGATGGGCAAGGCGTCCATATCAGCCCGAAGAGCGATGCGCGGAGATCCCGAGCCCATTTCGCCGACCACACCGGTGCGCCCGACTCCTGTGCGCACGCTCCAGCCCATCTGTGTTAGCACCTCAGCCACACGAGCAGCTGTGCGCCGTTCCTGAAAGCCCAGCTCAGGGTGCATGTGAAAATCGCGCCGCCATTCTACGAGTTGCTGTTCGAGTTGTTGTGTTTTTGTTAGCATCTCAAGTCCTGTTGATCATCCAAGTTCGTGTAAAGCCTGTTCAAGGAGGGCGTCCAGTTCTCGCTCCTGCTCTTCCCTTAAGGGTGGGACAGTGTGTTCGCGCAGCAGGCGCTCTGCTTCAGCCTGGGCGCGCTCTGCCATCCCCACCTGCCCGCTTGCCTCATAGCTCTCCCACGAGCCACGCTCAGCCAGATGCGTCAGCAGCATCTCTCCGGAGCGTAAGTAGCGGCTGGTGTGCTTTTGCCCCAAGAAGTTGCGCGAGCCGCGCATGACACTGGCGATGACGTCAACTGCCATGGCATCTTCAGTAGCTTCGATCCCACGCCGCAAACGGCGCACACTGGCAGCCAATTCGTTGTCGCACACCATTTGGGCGTAAGAGCTCAATACACCTGCCTCCATCTCTCCAATGCCCGAGAGCTCGTCCGCGCCTGCCAGGGCAGGGATCACAGCATTGAGGGCGCGCTCGTAGCCTGATTGGATATCCAGCACGTGCGAATTGGTAGCTAAACCATACACGTTGACTGGCAGGCCGTAACGATGACCCATCTGCACAGTAGCAGCTGAGGCAAGGCCAAGCTCAACGCCTCCCCAAACAGATAGCCCGCTGCGCGGCTCCATCATCGCCAGCCGCCCGCAATAAACGATGGGCAGTCCGGGTTGAGCCAGCTGCGCCAGGACGATAGCAGCCAGTACTTCCGCGTTTTGCTGCGCCAGTGCGCCTGCGAGGGATAGCGGCGCGGTGGTGCCAGCCGTGGGACAGGGGAGCGGCGCAAATGTGAGCTCCAGCCTGGCGATTTCCAGGATTGCAGTCACCTCGTGCTCCGGGAATTTCAAAGGGCTGACGGGCGAAACGCTCAACGAGAGCAGCTCCTCAGGCAAGCCGATAACAGACGCCATTCGATGCGCGTAGCGCACTTCTGCGGCTGTCTGCACGCCCGGCCCGTGAACCACTTTTGTGGTGTGCGACAGCGTGTGGCGGTACATGGCAAGTGACATGACCGCCCCGGGAACATCCTGCGGGGTAAAGAACGGGGTGATTGTGGTCACCTGGTCGAGGGCATCCAGCAGCCGGGTGCTATTGCGAACATCTTGTAGCAACGCTTTTCGCCGTTTTCCAGATAACGGGTCATACACGTCGCGTGCCCCGCCCAGGTTGTGCCAATGCAGACTGCCATCGCCCAGAATGCAGTCAGCGCCATTGCGGCTCACCAAGCGCACCTTGCCGGTACATCTGGCAATTGCATTCTCCACCAGGTCGGGAGGTAATAAGATGCGGTCGCCATCGATCTTTGCACTGTTGGCAGTCAGCAACTCGCGCGCTTGAGGTTGGGTACAAACGATTCCCGTCTCGCTCAGGATGCGCAGCGTGGCATGGTGGATGTCTTCGATTTCGGTTGGGGAGAGGACGGATAAGCTTATCATCGACATATGCCTTTTTCGGATTCAACGTATAGAAGGGAACTAGGAACCCCTTCCGAGCAGGATAAGGGCGAATTTCTAACGCTCTAGGATGGATGCCAGGAAATCGATGCGGCGCATTTCAGCATCCAGGACATTTTCTGTCTTGAGAAAGATGTGCCCCTCATCTGAGTAAAGGTGAAAATCCACTGGCTTTCCCAAAGCCATCAGCGCATCTCGTGCAGCAATTGATTCGCTGGCTGGGCAGCGCGGATCGTTAGCGCCACATATGAGTTGCACGGGCGCGTTCACGAGGTCGAGAAAGAAGAATGGCGACCGCTCGTACCACATGTCGTGATCCTTGACAGGATCGCCGAAATTCTCCCGGTCCCAATGCTGCAGATCGTCACGCGAGTTGGCGTGCGATGTAAACCAGTTCAGGAACGGCACCACCGCTGAGCCGGCTGCCCAGACCTGCGGATACTGGGTGAGCGCGGTCATGGTGAGATATCCGCCATGGCTCCTTCCGGTGACGGCAATACGCTGCGGGTCCACCAGGCCTGTCTGCACCAGGTAATGGGCTCCAGCAACTACATCGCGCGTATCCACCCCCCCTTGATCGTAGCGGCTGGCGTATTGCCAATCGCGCCCGTAGCCAGTCGAGCCACGATAATTGGGGAGCAGTACCACCCAACCACGACTGAGCATGTGCTGAGCCAGCGGGTACCACATCATATCGTAGCGCCAGTTTGGACCGCCATGCACAAGAACAATCCCGGGAGACGGGCTCTTGAGGTTGGGCGGTTTGTACAACAGGGCAGGTACAGGCACGCCATCTAATCCGGGATAACGGATCACCTCGGGCATGGCGAAGCTCTCATCCCGCAGCTCGGGTAGCAGGGACTGGGTGAGCTGTTGCGCTGATCCATCCGCCAGTGATATGCGCCATAGATCGTCTGGCAGGCGCGGATTATCGAATACGCATACGATTGCATCGCCTTGTGGGGTGAATTCGGGGGTGAAGTGCAGTCCGAGCTCGACCTGGTACTTGCTTGAGACGTTGCTTTCCAGATCGAGCACCACCAGATGGCTCACTGCGTCTTCGCAATGGACATACACCAATTGTTTGCCGTCTGGAGACCAGGCTGGGGAGTACTTCACCCCGCTCCCCTGGGTGAGCCAGGTGACAACTGTGGATTGCAGCGTGTAGATGGCGATATCGTACACCCCGCGTGCGTTCGAGGCGAAGGCGATCTTGCGGCCATCAGGCGACCAGCGCGCGTCGATGGCGCTCAGTGGTCCACTTTCATCCGAGATTTGCTCCGCCACCTTCCCATCTGCCGCAACCACGAATGCTCCGAAATCCGAGCCTGTTGTCTCGGCGACGACCAGCAGCCACCTCCCGGTCGGAGACCAATGAACCTTTGTATCCGGGTAGGATGTGTCCAGAACCATTCGATCGGCTCCACCGCTAGCGGGTAAGATGTATGTCTTGAAGACGCCGGAGCGATTGGAGAGAAACGCGATTTGATCGCCGTTAGGAGACCAGGCAAAACAGGGCTGCAGTGCGCCAGGGTCGGTTGGAGTCAGGTCAGTTTGTGCGCCATTGGAGAAATCGTGGATGAACAGGCGGAAGTTCTCGCCGCCGTCGAAATCCACAGCGTAAGCCAGTCGTTCACCACCTGGGGAGTATCGCGGCGAAAACTTACTTCCTGCACCGCGCGAAATTTGCGTGGGAGCTGAGGCGCCATCCCATGCCAGCTCATAGATCTCCCATTGCCCGCTCGGATTCCATGAGAATGCCACTCGGGAGCCATCCGGGGAGATTGCGAAGGGATGGTCCGGATCGACGTAAGGGGTGCTCAACAGCTTTTCAAGGTCAATGATTGCAGGTTGCATAGGGAGTGCCTCGCCTGTGATGGGTGCGATTATGATGCTATACGCAGAACCTTATCCAGCCGGTTCAAGCCTTCCATTAGGGTCTCTGCGGGTATTCCAAAACTGATGCGAATAAAGTTGTCCACTCCGAACAGATCACCCGGCAGCACGAACGTCGATTCATGAATCAGGCGTTTGACCAGCTCGGTCGAGTTGATCGGCAGGTGGTAGCGCACAAAGGCAGTAGCGCCCGCCTGGGGCGGTACCAGATCAAACAGGTCGCCGTGCTCCTGGTACCAGCCAATGAAGTTATCATAACCGCGGCGGATAAAATCCCGCGTCCGCTCCAACAATTGCCTGCGGACATGGGGAGATAATGTGAAGAGCGCCAGTTTATTGGAAAGCATGCTGGTGCTGATCGAAATATAATCCTGCCAGGCCCACATTTCCCGGATGGTCGCTGCGGGGGCAACGATCCAACCCAAGCGCAAGCCTGGTAATGCGTAAGCCTTCGACATGCTGTTGGTGACTGCTACCCGATCGTAACGCCCCCAAAATGAGTGGGATGCCTCGCCCGCCAACCTTTCGGTGCCTGCATAGACCTCATCACACAGCAGCCAGGCGCCGACCCGATCAGCTGCAGCGACAATGGCGTCCATCTCGTCTTGTGAGAGGACATGACCGGTGGGGTTGTTGGGGTTGACGACGGAGATTGCACGCGTTTGCTTGGATACTGCCCGGTCAAGCTCATCCAGGTCGAGACCCCAGTCCAGCGCTTCCTTAAGATAGAAAGTCGTGAAAGGCGAGCCAAAATTCTGGACGATGCCCCAGATTTGCATATAGTTGGGTAGCATCACTGCGATCTCGTCACCCGGCTTAAGCAGTGCCAGGACCGAGATGAAATTTGCCTGGGAGCATCCAGAAGTGATGAGCACATTCTCTTCACTAGCCCCCGGGTACAGGGCGGCGACTTTTTGGCGCAGTTCTATTGGACCGTTGCTCTGCGGATAGCCGATCCCAGTATCAAGCAGGTCCTCCAGCGACGATGTCTCTTCCACCAGTTCCCTTAATGTAAGCGGGTGGACACCGCCCACAGCCAGGTTATATTGGACGGTATTTTCCCAGGCTGATGCAAAGCGCTCGAAATTGAAGGGGACGAATTCTCTGCTCATCATGGTGCAATCCGGGCTTCAGCGCTTTGAGCGATCTCCCGCAATCTCGCTCGCAGGTCTTGTGGCAAAGGCTCGGGGTGGTGCTCCTCCAGCAGCTGTTGGACTTGTGTTGCAGCCCGTTCCGCCAGTGTCTGCCCGCCTTTTGCCTGCCAGTCGGTGTAGTTGCCGCGGTCAAACAGGTCGGGGTACCAGTGCTGGCGAAAGTGTGTGCGTGTGTTCTTGTGCTTGAGATATTGCCCGCCAGGACCAACCTGCTCAATCACCTCCAAGGAAAGCGTCTCATCGTTTACCTCGATTGGGCGGAAGAATGCCTTAACCCAATCGACAATCTGGTCACAGATGGCGAGCTGGACGAACGAGAAGGTCAGTCCGGATTCGAGGTAGCCCAGGTCGTGCACGATGTTGCCCCCCATGAGAACCTCCGCCAGGATGGTCAGGGCTGCCTCGGCGGCTGCTTGCTGATCGATGGTTTTTGAATCTGTGCCGGTTAGGGAAAAGGTTGGCAGCCCGTAGCGCTGGGTCATCGAGCGGATAATGCCGCGCTCAGGGTACGCATAAGGCGAACTGAATGTGCGCATGTCCAGGGATGCGGGGTCCATGGCTGACAGGACATAAGGAGCGCCTTCCCGCTTGAGCTGCGAGAGCACCAAACCCAGCAGCCCACCCGCAAGGTCGTGAGCCACCGCGCCTGCTATGCTGATCGGGCTGGTGACGCCCGCGTTCGAGCCGGGTATGTACACAGCTGGCAAGCCCTTCCCTGAGAGATACAGCAGCTTCTCCAGGCATTCTTCATTGTGGACCGTCCCAGAGACCACATTGATGTAGCAAGTCAAAATGGGTTTCTCGCGCAGCGCAGATTCGCTCCCCAGGATTGCCTCTGCCATCTCCACCGCATCTACCAACCCGTGCACGCCATACGAAACCAGGATAATTGGTTTTCCTGTGTTGGCAAGCATGACCTCCGCTTGCAGCGTGTCGGCGATAGTCTGGTCTACGTCACTCGGCAGGACCATCGACATGACAAAGTCGATATTGGGTAGGGTGTCGCACAAGCGCGAGCCTTCCACCACATCCTGCAGCACTGGTTTGCGCCGCTCATTGGTGCGGTGGTCGATTATGTTGAGGCAATCTGAGCCGGGTCCGAAGAAACACGCCTCGCCTTCCAGCGGCATGGCGGGCTCGCCACCCCGGTTATAAAGGGTCACACGCTGGGGAGCAGTTTGAAGTGCTGCTTCCACCAGGCGCGATGGGATTCGAGCGAGGCTGCCATCTTCGATGTTTGCCCCAGCTTTCTTCAAGAGGTCGATGGCTTCCTGGTGGTAGACGCGCACACCGATGCGCTCAAGGACCTCCAGGCTGGCGGCGTGGATTTGCTGGAATTGCTCGTCGTTCAGGCGACTAAAGCGATAGTGCCCTTTGTTTGCCATAATCATTGTTCTCCAGGCTTTATAAATGCAGAGTGCGGGCATCTTCGGTCGCCCACGAAATGCGCACCTGTTCGCCGCGGCGGAAAGCCTGAACATCCCTGCCACCGCTGTTTTGCACGCGTATTGCGATGGATGCCCCAGAAGCCAGATCGACGATGTAGCGCGTGTCCGTGCCGATGTAGATCACCTGTGAAACTGCCCCGCTTAACGAATTGCCCGGCATCTCACCTTCGGAGGCGATCAGCAGCTTCTCGGGACGGATGGCAACGTACACCTCCTGCCCGATAGCTGGACTTGCATCCCCTACTTGGGCTGACATGAGCTCTTGCCCGAACGCCAGTGTAGCGCGCTCCCCAGAAACAGATTCTACCTTACCTGGCAGAAGGTTGCTCTCGCCGATGAAATCTGCTACGAAGCGGTTGGCAGGCTTCTCATACAGGGTGACCGGATCGCCGAGCTGCTGCAGCACGCCATCCTTCATCACGGCAATGCGATCGGACATTGTCAGGGCTTCTTCCTGGTCGTGGGTGACATATATGAAGGTGATCCCTACCTGTTCCTGGAGTTGCTTGAGCTCTATCTGCATGGCTTTGCGCAGCTTGAGATCTAGCGCGCCGAGTGGCTCGTCCAGCAGCAACACCGCCGGCTGGTTGACCAGGGCGCGCGCCAAAGCAACCCGCTGCTGCTGACCGCCGGAAAGCTGGTTCGGCTTGCGGTCGCCCATGCCTGCCAGGCGCACCAGGTCCAAAGCCTCCTGCGCGAGTTGCTCGCGCTGCGGGCGTGGCATGCGCTTGACTGCCAGTCCGAAGGCAACATTCTTTAATACCGTCAGGTGGGGGAAAAGAGCATAATTTTGAAAAACGGTGTTGACCGGGCGTTGGTTGGGTGGCACTTTGCCCACGCTTTTCCCTTGGATGAGGACTTCGCCTCGCGTGGGTGTCTCGAAGCCGGCGATCAGTCGCAAGGTAGTGGTTTTTCCGCACCCACTGGGTCCGAGCAGGGTGAAGAACTCGCCTGGGTGGATATCGAGGTCCAGGCTCTTCACAGCCTGAACCTCCTCGGCGATGCCTCCATAGCGGGAGATGAACGTTTTGCTCACTGTTTGCAATTGGACGATAGGTGCGTTCATGATTTAGCCTTTGGGGGCGGGGTTTGCCCAATCCGTCGCAGCCACTCGGAAAGCAGGATGATCACCATTGATGCGACCATCAGGATGGCAGCCATCGAGACCACCAATGGCAGGCGAGTGGGAAAGCGCAATTGAGAGTACAGGTACACCGGCAGGGTTGGCTGTGTGCCAACCAGGAACGAGGCGATGGCGAACTCGTCAAAGGAGATGGTGAAGCACAAGAGGAAGGCGGCTGCCAGAGCAGGAAAGCTAATCGGCAGGGTCACGCGCAGCAGCGCTTCCCAGTAGGTGCAACCCAAGTCCATGGCAGCTTCTTCCAGGTTTTGTGGAAAGCCCACCAAGCGAGAGCCGATGACCAGCAATGCATATGGCAGGCTGATGACCACGTGCGCCAACCCCGCTGCCCAGACCGACAGTGAAAGCCCAATCTGGTGGAACATGATCAGCAAGGATACACCCAGGATAACGTAAGGAATCACCAAAGGCATCGCCGCCACCGAGAGGAACAGGTTCTTGCCGGGAAAGTCGAAGCGCACCATAGCGATGGCTCCCATTGCCCCCAGGAGGGTCGCGACAAGGGAAGATCCCAGCCCGAGTAGAATACTGGTGCGCACGGATCGCAGCAGCTCACTGTTCTTACTTAGCTGCCGGTACCATTCCGTGGTAAAGCCTTTGAGCGGAAAGACCAGGGTGACCGAATCGTTAAATGAAAAGATAATCAAGAGTGCGATAGGCAGGAACAGGATACAGGCTAATATCCAGTAATAGGCTGTGAATGGAGAGAAGCTGCGCGATGCTCTCATCTAAAACTCCAGCAGGCGGGTGCCCGAGCCGAGACGGACGAATATAAAGATGAAGATCAGTACGACGACCAGCATCGCCAGGCTCATCACCGAACCCATGGGCCAGTTCAGGGCGCGCACAAACTGGTCCTGGATCAAGTTGCCATACATGGAACCTTGACCGCCCCCTACCAGCAGCGGGGTAACAAACTCGCCCAGGGTAGGGATAAAAGCGAACATGAAGCCAGCAATCACGCCTGGCAGGCTGAGTGGGAAAGTTACCCGCACGAAGGCTTCGAAGGGCTTGCAGCCGAGGTCCGCAGCTGCCTCTAGCAAGCTGCGGTCGATGCGCTCCATAGCGGCGAAGACAGGCAGCGCCACGAAGGGCACCCATACATAGATCAGCGTGATCACCACCGCAGTCCGGCTGTAGAGCAGGATCGGGGAGGTATTTTCAATCACCCCTAACCACAATAGCAGAGAATTGAGCAAGCCTTGAGAGCCCAGGATGAGCTTCCAGGCGAAGATGCGCAACAGGTAGCTGGTCCAGGTGGGTACGATAATCAAGGTCATTAGTGTGAGCCGGCGCTCTCCAGCGACGAACGATAGAAAATAAGCGAGAGGGTATGCCAGGATCGTCGAAACCGTAGCGATGGTGAGGGCGATGATTCCTGAGCGCCATAACAGCCGGTGATAGGTGCTGTTCTCAAAAAATCGGCGGTAGTTATCCAGGGTGAATTGCTGGCTGATTGCGCCGATGGTGCCTGCTCGGAAGCTGAATACCGCCATGATGCCCAGAGGGAGGATAAACAACAGGAGCAGATAAATCGCCGGTGGCGCGATCACGGTCGCGGCGCGAGAACGGTTTTCCATAAAGACCGGGGTCCTTCCTGGGCCTTCCCTCAAGTGTCACTGCGAGCCCTGCCTGCGATAAGCAGGCAGGTGCGAAGCAGTCTCAGACTCTTCGTTGAGATCGCATCCCTGCCTACCTGCCAGAGGCAGGCTACCTGCCAGAGGCAGGCTACGGCAGGTTCGCCCCTCTGGGGCTCGCGTTGACGCTTCCCTCTCCGGGAAGGCCCAGATTCCTTGGCGTACGATTACTGCGAGGTCTTAACCTCAGACCAGGTGTTGGTCCACAGCTCGCGCTGTTCGGCAGTAATTGACTTGTAGAAGATCGTCTTTTCGATCACTGTTGGGTCGGTCAGGCCCAATAACTCCGACATTTGCGGGTCAACCTCAGGGATGGCGTCGCCATTAGCGATACCGTATCCGTATTCATCCGCCAGGTACACCATTGAATCGGTCGCCAGATAGGCGTCGATCATGGCGTGGGCCAGATCGACATTCTTGGCATTGGTGGGGATGGCGAAACCGCATAGGTAGCCGGTGCGCCCCTCTTTCGGGTCGATGTACGCTACGTCCACCCCCTCATTCAGCAAGCTGACATAAGAGGCGTTCCATGCTCCAACGCCCAGCCAGGCATCGCCGGATGCCAGCATCTGGTCCAGGTCGGTTTGCCCGGTCCAATAAGCCAGGACATTTGGCGCCAGGTCCAGCAGCTTCTGCCTTACCTGAGCGTACTCTTCGTCGGTCTGGTTCCATGGATCGAGACCCAGAGCCAATGACGCCCAGATATGGGCAGCCTCACCAGAGTCATTAATGGAAAGATGCCCAGCATATTGTGGGTCCCAGATGTCCGCCCAAGATTCCGGCATTTTTTCGACCAGGTCTTTTCGCACAAGGACGGATTCGAAGCCCCAATCCCATGGGATCCAGTACTGCTTCCCGTTGAACTCCCCTTCTTTAGCTAGAGAATCGATCACGCTGTCCCAGCGGGTCAGTTTGCTGGTATCGATGGGCTGCACCAGGTTCTCGTCCACCAGCAGTTTCCAGAAGTTCGAGCACGGGTGCACCAGGTCAGCTTCGAAACCGCTCTGCAGCTTGGAGTACACTTCAGCGCTCTCGGTGAGGAAGCTGAATTCCACTTTCACGTCGGGATGATTGGTAGCGAATTCAACCCAAAACTCGGGAATCTCATAGCCTGCCCAGTCCAGCATTACCAGCGGACCCGCCATTGTCTCTGCAGGCGGAGGTTCAGCGGGTGGCTCGGTCTCTTCAGCCATGGGTGGCTCCGCCGGAGCCTGTGTGGGCTGCGGAGCGCAGGCTGCCAAAGTAAGGCTTGCAACCAATAACACAGACAGAATGATCAGGATATGCTTACGAATGGTCATCGTTTTTCTCCTTGAGCGATTCACTAACGAACGGAATAGAATGGTTACCGGCGTATCGATCTCCAAAATAATAATTAGCCTCCTCCTTTTTGGAATGGTCTTACGCAGTCATACGTTATTTACGGTGGAGCCTCGAAGATTAAGCTTCAATATGCGGAAGCCCGTCCATGCCTGCGCCGCGCGCCAGAGCCGCCACCATGGATTTCAGCTCTCCCAGCTGCTCAGGCGGGGTCTGGGGTGGTTGGTATGCCTGCAGCAATTCTGCCACGCGAGTGCGGGCGCGGGCGAACGTGTCCTGCCGCCCTTCCTGTTGCCAGCCGCGGATCGAATCGCGGTCGATGACTTTCGAAGGGATTGCCTGCTCTTTGGCGAATAGCTCGCGGGTGATGCGCTGTTTGAGGAATTCACCTTTGAAATTGATCCCCTCGAACATCGCCAGTGCCAGGGTCTCGGTGTGCACCTGGACCCCATCCAGAAGGCGCCTGACCATGGCGATCGCTTCTGCGTCCACCACCAGTTTCTCCGGGCTCTGGCAAGCCAGGAAGTCCAGCATGCCGGCGCCAGAGATCATATTGATGCCTGCCAGGGCACCGATCAGGGCGGTCATACCGCTCTCGATGCCTGCCTGGGCATCCACCAGCTTGGAGTCACTGGCACCCAGGTAAGTGTGGGTGGGCAAACCCAGCGATTTCCCCACCTGGGAGTAAGCGGCATCGATCATGGCTGTCTCAATCGCGCCCATGGGCGTGGTGCCCTTACGCATATCGAAAATCGCCGGCGCCCCACCCCAGACAATAGGCGCGCCCTGCCTTGCAAGCTGGTGGATTGTGATACCGCTCAAACATTCTGCAGCATGCTGCACAACTGCGCCTAAGATTGTGACCGGAGCAGCTGCGCCAGCCAGTGGCATTGAGACAATCTGGGCGGGGACGGCGGCGCGTGCTAGCTCAATCAGGTTCTGCGCACCGAAATCGCTCCAGATCAGTGGCGGCGATGGGCAAACATCAAACACGCCCTGCGGTTTTTGCTCCAGCTCCTTGCGCCCTCCGGCGAAGACTGCCAGCATATCGATCATGGATTGCAGTGTTTGCACCGAGAACGCGCCGGTGACAATCGGCTTCCTGGAATAGAGCAGCACCAAGTAGAGGCGGAACAAATCACCGATCGCTTTGGGAATCTCATTGCACACAACCGCCGTGGATTGGGCTTCGTACTGGGGCAGCATTTCGGCGACTTTAACCAGTCGCACCAGGTCGGCAGAATAGGATGGCCTGTGCTCCAATGTCTCGGCGTCGAGCATGTGAACGCCGGACGATCCAGGATCGAAATGCACAGCGTCGCCACCATAATTCACCGTGGGATTCCCATCCCGGTCGTACAAATAAAACTGCTGGGGGACGGTCTTAAGGGCGTTCTCAGCCACCATCCTTGGGATGCTGACCACCTCGCTAGATGGCTTTCCGGGTGCTCCGGCTTCCGCAAGGAGCTGGCGCGCCTCCTGCGATTGGACTTTGATACCGGGATTTTCCATTAGCTGGTAGGCTTCATCCAGGATGCGCTGGACCAGCTCGCTGGGAAGTAACTCGATTTTTGGTTGCATGAGGCTTACCTGCTCTCCACAGAAGCAATAATGCGCTGAAGCTCTGACGACAGACCCGGGTCGAGCGAGTCAGGTCGGTGGCTTACCAGGATGTCTCTCGCCTTTGCCAATGCCCAATCACGGGCGTTGTCCCCTTTCTCCTCCCAGGCATTATATGTGCGCCGGTCCATAAATTGCGGCACGAAGAGATCACGCATGTGTTTGAGTGTGTGTTTTTGCGTCAGGAAATTGCCGCCCGGTCCAACGTTGCGGATTGCGTCCAGCGCTAGGCTCTCGTCGTCGACCTGGATGCCTTGCATCATTTTGTGGACGATGGAATAAATTTCGCAGTCCATCAGCATTTGCGCGTAGGACCAGATGCGGCTGCCGTGCAGCAAACCTACCCCCAGGAGCATGTCCGACATAGCTACGCATGCCATGAAGGTCGACAGGGAATTTTCAATTCCCGCCTGCCAGTTTGGCTCTTTGGCACCGGTGGCGAAGGATCCCATCGAAAGGGGGATATTGTAATAATCGGAGAGCACATTGGTGGCAGCGCCGAAGAGAAAATCCTCCGGACCTCCACCAGTGTAGGCGCCAGTGCGCAGGTCAGAGGCAGTTTGCGCTGCCGCGTAAAACACCGGCGCGCCGGGGTATGCGAGCTGCAGCAGTGCCGTGGCGCTGATCACTTCGGCATTTCCGACCAGTAGTGTGCCTGCCACGGATGCCGGACCAGTGGTCAGGCTGGCTGCCATGGTCATGAACCCGGTGGGCACGCCAGCTTCAGCGGCGATCAAAGCCGCGTCCAGGCTGCCGCCGTCGTGGCCCAAAGGGGGAGCAGTGCACTGCATCAGGGAGAGCACTGGACGCTTGCGTAACGCCTCCCGCCCGCCAGCAATAGCAGCTGCCATCTCAATCGCCGCGCGTGCCTCCCCCTCGTGGTAGATTGATTCGGTCTGCACGTGCTTGGTCGAGTTCTCCCACACGACGCGCAGCTCTTGCAAGCCGCGCGTGGCAGGGGGGACATCCTGGGCTGAGACTGCGACCCAGTGAAAGGCGATCTCTTCGAGTGCGTCCGCGATGCGGGCGATATCCCCTACATCTTGAAGGCAGGATGTGCGCCGCTTGCCGTCGTGGATGTCCAACACTTCGACGCCGCAACCATCGGTGCCCACGAAGACATGGTTGCCATCCAAAGGCAAATCCTGGGATGGCTCACGTGCTGCGAGGGAATAGGCAGGCGGGGCATGCTTGAGTGCCTCCTCGATGATGTGCCCCGGGACTTTGACGACGAACGTATCCCGGTTCACCTGGGCGCCGTTGCCAGCCCATATTTCTAGCGCTCGCTCGGACGGGAAGCGCACGCCGACAGATTCGATGATATCCAATGTGGCAGTGTGGATGCGCTGGACTTCCTCCGGTGAAAGTACGTCCAGCTTTAGTTTAGGGTTAGTGATTGGCTTGATGCGTTTGCTCATGGGGATTGCCTCTGGCACGCGCTACGTGACACCCAGCAGCTTCTTTGCCAGACCCACCGCGCCCACAGCATCCTCGCTGTAGCCATCTGCGCCGATCTGTTGCACCCATTCCTGTGTAACTGGTGCGCCACCAACGATGACCTTGATCCGCTGGCGCAAGCCGATATCATCCAGGGCCTCGATGACATCCCTCTGGCGCACCATCGTGGTGGTTAGCAGCGCGCTCAGGGCGACGATATCTGCATCAACGTCGCGTGCTTTCTGCACGATTTCGGTAATCGCCACGTCCACGCCCAGGTCGTACACTTGAAAGCCATAAGCCGAGAGCATGGTGCCTACCAACGTTTTCCCAATGTCGTGAATATCACCCTGGACCGTCGCCAGCACGACCTTGCCATATACCTGCCTCTCGGTCCCGCGCCGCGACATCTCAGGCTCCAGCACGCTGATGGCGGTTTTCATCGCCTCGCCTGCCATCACCAGCTCAGGTAGGAACATGTCACCGCAGCTGAACTGGTCGCCCACGAAGTTTACTCCGGGGACGAAGCCCTGGTTGATGGCTATGAGCGGATCGATACCACTATCGATCGCCTGTTTTGCCAGATCGGCTGCGATGTCTGAATCGCCATCGATGATGCTTTGCGCCATGGCTTCGAATAATTCTTCGGTTTGCATTTTCTTCTCCTGATGTTTGTATGTTTGGATTTTTGAGGGCGGTGGGTGCGTGATCAGGTGTGCATCCAGAGCACGGCTGTCTCCGCCTCTTTTTCTCGCAGCAGCTGGCTGGGGATTTCAAGGAATTCTTCGAACTCTTGCCTCAGATTGTGGATATGCTCGACAACCTGGTGTACCGCCAGGTCGGGATTGCGGGCTGCTAAGGCATCCGCGATTGCTTTGTGTTCCAGGTACTCGCGTTTCAGGCTGGAATGCAGAAGCTCAGGGTGACGGAACATGTATTCGTACAGCATCCAATCCGGGAAGCGGTTGGAAGCCGATTCATAGTGGTGGGTCAGCAACGCATTGCCACCTGCGGAAACGATGGATATATGGAATTTTTTGTTCAATTGCCGTTGGGTGGACATATCGTCAAGAGTGACCATGTTCCTGGTTTGCTCCACAGTCTCGTAGAGGATGTCGATTTGCTCCTGCGTGATATTGCGGGTTGCCAGGCGTACGGCGGCAGTTTCCAGGATCAATCGCAGTACGTAGGCGTCCACAATCTCTTCATTCGTTAATTGGAGTACCCGAACACCCCGGTACGGTACGCGTTCAGCCAGCCCAGCGGAAACCAGCAGGTCGAGCGCTTCCCTTACGGGTGTCTGGCTGACGCCTAGCTGTGTGGAGAGCTCTTCCTGGCGTAGCCACTCTCCAGGCGCGTATTTCCCCGCCACAATGCGCCGATGAAGGAATTGGAAGACTTCATCTTTCAAGCTTTTACGCTGAAGGATGTCATCATCAGCAGTATCGTTCATTTTAACCCCGCCCGTGCAAGAATGACCGGTGATTACAATGGATAATACATTATATATAATATTTAAGCAAAAGTAAAGCGAAACCCACTTGAAACTGTATTTAATTATCGGGGATTGTCGGATTGCATCCGGTGGTGGACGCCCGTCATGGACCGAAAGCGGTGCTCATGGCGCGCAGGATGATCCCCACACCGATGATCAGGGTCACCGCGTAGATCATCATTACCCGCCGGTCATTTTCACCGCGGGTGTAGGCGTACAGCCCGGGGATGATTAGAATGGAAACAACTCCGTAAAGAATATGCACGCCGCGGCCGGGTTGTTCGCCGGAAATCCACAGGTAAGCTCCAAACGCTCCCTGGACAATGAGCAAGATTTCTGCGATCACAAGCGCCCCCCAGTAGGAGCTGTCCATCCCTTGCTTGCGAAAAGCGCGCCACACACCCCAAACCGCCATGATGCCAATGAAAATCAAAGCAGTATTGGCAAGCCGTCCGTGAATATCCGATAGGGACATCACACCCTCCTGTACCAGACGTGTTCTTCTCAGGCATCATACCATAGCTTTGAATCTCGGGTGATGGGGATATCACCCCTTTGCGCCATCGAAAATCACTCGAATTCCCTTACAGGTTGTATGACAGCCTGGCAGGATTTTGGTAAACTTAGGCGTTGTAACTATGGTTTGTGTATCAATTTTATCTTGTTTCGAGTATGTCATTGTGATACAATTCTCAAAGTAGTAATATGATCAACAATATCCGAATAAGGAGAGCGTGGAATGGCGGATACTCCCAATGAGGAAACGAGCGGAAAAAAGCAGGTCACCCGGCGCGAATTCTTGAACATCGCATGGCTGGCTTCCTTGGGATTCCTAACAGTAAACCTGGGTGGAGTTACCTATCTATTTTCCATGCCCAGGTTTAAGGAAGGGGAATTCGGCGGAATGTTCCCTGCCAGCAAAGTGTCTGAGTTGCCGGCATCAGGTGCGGAGCCAGTAAATTATCCAAAGGTGAAACTCTGGTTATCTAACACGCCTGAGGGTGTCATGGCGCTTTACAAAGTGTGCACCCATCTTGGCTGTCTGTACAACTGGAATTCGCAGGAAGGCAAATTCATCTGCCCTTGCCATGGGTCTCAATTTCAGCCAGATGGGACCTACATCCAGGGACCAGCGCCTCGCTCTCTCGACCGGTTTGTCGTCCAGGCTGTAGACCCCAATACCGGAGAGGTGCTGGCAGAATCCACAGATGGTTCGCCGATGATTCTTCCGGACCGGCCAGATGCTGTCATCAGTGTCGATACCGGCAGACGCATTCCCGGCGAAGTGCACGCCTGATCTCAGGCTGTTAACCCCCAATCATCCAGTTACTGGGAAGGTTTTATGCTGAAGTCGCTCAATATCCAAGATTTTCGTAAGAAGGCACTCGAAGCTCTCAACCAGCGTGTGCGCATCATCACCGCTGGGATGGGTCTGGACGAGCTGCGCGCCGTGATGCGCGGCGATCCGCCCACGGAGAAGCCGAACCCGCGTTACAAGGTGCACACTACCAGCTTCCTGTTCCATATCCGCCCGCGCTATTACGAGAAGGGCAGCACGATCTTTGCCCATACCTTCCGGTTGGGGTTTTTCACCAGCTTCTTCTTTTTCGTGGAGCTGTTCACCGGGCTGATCTTAATGATCTATTACACGCC
This sequence comes from uncultured Chloroflexia bacterium, assembly GCA_963714425.1. Lineage (GTDB taxonomy): Bacteria > Chloroflexota > Anaerolineae > Anaerolineales > UBA4823 > DATCYX01. The sequence goes on along the minus strand of CAVQOI010000004.1, from coordinate 383,398 downwards.
CTCCCCGTCAGAAGCCTATACCTCCATTTTGGATCTAATGAGCAATGTGCCTTTTGGTCAGGTACTGCGAGACCTGCACCGCTTGGGTGCAGAGGGGATGGTGATCTTCGCCGTCCTGCACATGCTGCGCACTTTCCTGACCGGATCTTATAAAAAGGACCGCACTTTTACCTGGTTGACTGGGGTGATATTGTTAGGCATCACATTGTTCCTAAGCTTTAGCGGCTACCTGCTCCCCTGGGACCAGCTCGCCTACTGGGCGGTTACTATCGGAACGAGCATGGCAGAGGCGGCGCCTCTGTTCGGCGAACAGGTCAACCTGTTGTTGCGTGGCGCTCCAGATATTGGCGCTGGTGGCTTGCTGCGTTTTTATCTTTTCCACGTCGTTTTATTCCCGCTGCTGGCGGTCTGGGTCATCAGTATCCACTACTACAAGGTTGCTCGCGAGCACGGGATCTCCTTACCTGCGCGTATCGAGGAAGACCAGGTCTCTCCAGAAGTCAAAAGAGAAGCCAAGCAGCGCATCGATTACATCCCCGACCTGCTAACTCACGAAGTATTCCTGACCGCTCTGGGCTTATTCGTAATGGTCGCCATGGTGACTGTAGGCAATTGGCATGCCGAGCTAGAGCACGTCGCCAATCCTCAACAGACTCCGCTCGACACCAAGGCGCCCTGGTACTTCTGGTGGCTGCAAGGCATGTTAAAAATCGATCCAGCTACTATCATTGAAGGTCTGTTAGCTGGCATTGGCATCAAAGTCGAATTAAGCGCTTTGCTCAACAGCAAGCAGATCATGGGTATTGTTTTCCCCACAATCCTTGCTGGGTTGTTACTTGCAGTTCCGTACATAGATCGCAACCCGCACCGCAGCCTGTTTAAACGCCCGGTGGCGGTAGCCTTTGGCTTACTGTTTACGCTGGCGATTGTGGTGCTTAGCTACATGGGCCTACCCCAATATGGCATCCAAACACCTGCAGCGACACGCATCATCCAGGATTTGGCGCCTGAAGAAGGAGTGGGACCGCTCCGGGAGGTGCCCTATGAACAGCTGCGTGTGGGAGTGTACGAGGTGAGCGATACGATTCCGAGGAATCTGTGTCCAGAAATTAATTCGGGATGTCCCCAGCTGACGGAGTTATTTGCTGAATATAGCGAGCGTGTGACTGAAGCAGCCACGAACGAGAGCCTCCAAGCCTACCAGCGCCTTCCCAACGCGAATGCAGTCATGTTGGTTGAAGATTGGCAGGAAGACTTACGCAAGGTAACGTTACGCATCGTATGGGATGATCTCGTCAGCGGCGATGTGAAGACCTACGAGCGACACGTATTCTTGCACAGGTATCATGGAAGGGAGTGATCATGGGTCATAGGAGGGTATGGGAACAACATGTCACGCGTACAGCTTGAGATTACCTTAGGGATTTTACTGGTCTTTGCAACCGGTACTGTGCTCATCTACCAAGGGCTCCGGGAAGAGGAACGCATGGCACGCATGGTAGAGCAGCAGCGTGCCCAGGCGATCGAGGTGGGTGCAGAGCTATTTGATATCAATTGCAGGGGTTGCCATGGCCCGCAAGGCGAGGGAACGATCGGACTATGCCCGCCCCTCAACGATCAGTACTTCTTCAACGGTCGTCTAACCGATGTGGGCTGGAGTGGCACATTGGAGGACTATATCGTCGCCACCGTTTCCAGTGGGAGGCTGAACTCCACACGCCCGGAGCTCTATCCGGGCAATGTGCGCCCGGCAATGCCCGCCTGGTCTGACCACTTTGGCGGCCCGTTGCGAGAAGACCAAATTCGCTATATCGCCGCTTTTGTTATGAACTGGGAATCAACTGCGCCTGACCGGCAACAAGCCCCGGTTCTGGCAGGTCCACCGGTTGGCACCGACATCACCCAGGAACTGCCTGAAGGCGTTGCTAGCACTGGCGAAGCGCTCGCCTCTTCTCAAGGTTGTGTGGGGTGTCATGTTGCTGGCAACACCGGCCCGGCCTGGTTGCCGACCGCAGACCAGCCTGGCATTAGCGACCGGGCAGGCACACGCTACACCCAAAGCGATTACACGGGTCAGGCGACCACGCCAGAGCAGTACCTGTTGGAGTCTATCGTCAACCCTCCAGCTTACCTGGTGCCCGGCTTTGATTTGGTAGCCATGCCCGGGACGTACGGCCAGAGCCTGACAGCTCAGGATGCTGCCGACTTGATCGCCTACATGCTGACGTTGAAATGAGTACATAATGCCAGCAATCAGCCGCATTCGTACGATTGGCCTGGTCATCACACTGGCTTTAACAGCGCTGCTGACGCGCACATACGGCCGCGCGCAAGCTCCCGATCCAGAACAACTCGAACAGGGTGCCATCCTTTTTGTGGAGAACTGTGCCATGTGCCATGGCTTGGATGGCGAAGGCCGGGTGGGCGCCACCCTGGCTAAGGACTGGCCTTCCATTCGACCCGATCTGGGTGTACGCGCCACGATAGAAAACGGCATTCCCGGATCACCTATGCCCCCCTGGAGCCAGGCGATTGGCGGTCCGCTCACGCCCGAGCAGATCGACGCACTGGTGGTTTACATCCTCAGCTGGCAGACCGGTGGTGCGCGTATCATCCCCCCTACTCCTACTTACATCCCCCGACCGGCGCTCACCGCTCCTCCTGAGGTCGAAGGAGACCCTAACCAAGGGGCTATCCTCTACGATCAAAACTGTGCTGTTTGCCATGGGACCAATGGGGAGGGACGCGTAGGCGCAACCCTGGCAAAAGCTTTCGCGTCTGTGCGCCCGGATATCTCGGTAAAAGCTGAGATCTCGAATGGGGTCGAGGGCTCGCCGATGCCAGCCTGGAGCCAGGCGAACGGTGGGCCATTCAGCGAAGAAGAGATCAACAATGTGGTGGCTTTCGTGCTCACCTTAAAACCCGCTGGTGAGGCTTCCGTAGAGCCAACGCCTGAACCACGGCCTGGTCCGCTTCAGGATTGGTTTGCCATAGTTCTGGCTGTTGTGCTGGTTGTGTTGGTATTGTGGATTGCACTCACCTTGCAAACCAAAGGCAAGGGTAGGGCAGATTGAGCTTACCCCGAGTTCATCCATTCTCGGGTGCGAAGCATCACGCCAATCTGGGAGACACCCAGCCAAAAGATAATAAAGCTCAGCCCCCACGCCAGTGTGTTCATCCAGATAGGGATTAGGTCGTGTAATTTTCCGATGCTGACCTGCAGCTCGGCGATCAGCACCTGGTATTGAGCGACCACCTTCTGGGCCTCTTCAAGGCTTTCATTGATCTCACCAATCTCCAACGAGATCTGCTCAATTTGTACTTTGGCTATGAAGAGATTGACCTGCGACCTTTGAAGGCCGGTTTCCATTGTTTTAAAGGAGCGCGGCAAGCCGTCCAGGCTCTGGGCTACCTGTCCAAGTGCCACGTCCAGCGGTACATCGGGATTGTAAATACCCGGGGCGATTGATGTCAGGAATCTTAAAAAGGAGTCGATGAGCTTTGCGCTCTGCTGCGCCGAACCCAAAGAGCTCTGTGCCGACGTCACCGTATCTGGCAGGTCTGCCCCGAGCAGCGAGGTCAGCGTTTCTACGAGTGGGGTAGTATCGTCGATCGATCTGCCTAGGGTGTCCACGGTAGCTTGGAGAGCAGTAATACTGGTCTGAGTGTTCGTGAGTGATGAGCCAGCGATGAGCAATCCTTCATTAGTTGTGGCAAGCGTTGCGCTAATCACACTCAAGTGAGACTGGAGATTTGATGCCACAGGAACGCGAAGGCGCCAGATTTGAAATAGCATGTAGAGGCTAACGAGGAGGCTGGCTGCCGAGATGATTACAACCAGAAGGCCTACAAAGCGTCTTATCGGTCGCATGGGTCACTCTCTTAATGATCTTAGGACATCCGCAATTTGGGCGAGGTGGGGGGTGTTTGGGCGGGTAAAGCCCGCCTTAACACCCCCGATTTTCCTCTGAACTGCGTGCCTGCTAGATCTCTACTTTTCTAGAATAGCAGGTTGATGGGTGGACCGGTGGGTTACTGCGTACTCCGTATTCCTCCCCATCAAATCGCGGAGACATGTTAGGTCTATTTTACCATTATGAACGGTGTTAGCCACTTATGCACATATTAGTGACAAATGATGATGGTGTGAACGCACCCGGCTTGCAGGCGCTGGCGCAGGAGATGCGCAGCCTTGGTCAAGTGACCGTCCTTGCGCCCGACCGCAATTGGTCGGCATCTGGGCATGTCAAGACGCTGGATCGTCCGTTGCGTGTCAAGGAAGTCATCCTTGCCGATGGCTCACAGGCGCTGGCTGCGGACGGAGCTCCTTCGGATTGTGTTGCGCTGGCACTGCTCGGTCTGCTTCCAGGGGCAATCGACATGGTTGTATCCGGGATCAATCCATACGCAAACCTGGGTCATGACGTGACCTACTCTGGCACGGTGACGGCTGCTATGGAAGCGGCTATCTGGGGAGTGCCTGGTGTGGCGATCTCGCTGAACGCAAGCGAGAACGATCCCCCTCCTTTGGACTATGAACCCGCCGCGCGCCGGGCACGCCAGATCGTGGCGCTGGTTATCGAAAACAAGCTTCCCAAAGGATCGCTTCTTAATGTAAACGTCCCTTATCTGCCGGATGAAAAGATCAATGGCTTCAAGATTACTCGCCAGGGTCTTCGTGTGTACCGTGATCTGCTGGTGAGCCGGAAAGACCCGCGCGGCCGCCCATACTACTGGATTGGAGGCGAAGCGCCAACGGGTGTGCCTGAGGACGGGACAGATTTTGGCGCCCTGGCAGAAGGCTACGTTTCCATCACCCCGCTGCACCTTGATTTAACCGCTCACCAGGTATTGGCAGAGCTGCAAGGATGGGAGTGGTAGAGCTTGGAATGCACTTAGGAGTGGGTATTCCCCCACCTCCAAAGGGGGCGGGGAAAAGGGGGATGGGGCAAAAGACGGCCACGGTTTCCTTTTGCGCCCCTGTTAATTTAAATACGCAAGACAAACATGCATACTGGACAAAAATGGTTTCCTCATGTAAAATTACCTGCCGTTGTCGAGTAAGATCGTTCTGTTGGAGGCATACTTTTGGCTAATATTAAATCTGCAATCAAGCGAAACAAGCAAAACGAGAAGCGCCGGATAAGAAATCGCATCTTCCGTGGACGCGCCCGCACTGCGGTGAGAAAGGCGCGTCTGGAAATGGTGGAAGGCGATATGGAGAGCGCACGCACAGCAGCGCTCGAGGCGATCAGCGCCCTGGATAAAGCCGCCCAAAAGGGTGTGCTGCACCGCAATAACGCCGCGCGTCGCAAGAGCCGCCTGATGCGCCAGCTTGCAAAGCTTGAAAAGAAATAGCCCTGATTCTTTGTGTAGGATCGGTCTAAAAATTGGACTGCGGCTGGTACTGCCGAAGTCCTTTTTTTTGCGTGATATAATCCGGCAGGACGCCAGGTTGTCCCACCCCAGGTAATCAGTATGTTTGAAGCAGAGCAGCAGGCTGTCGAGAAGATCATCCGGGAATACTGCGCACAAAATGATCTGCCCGTGCCAGGCCCGCTGCAATGGAACCCCATCCCCTTTTCAGGTGAATGGGGTATTTCTACTTCATTTTTCCAGCTCGCTGCTCAGGAGGCACGCCAGGGGGATGGCAAAGGGATACCCGTGCCGCAGCGCGCGCAGGATATTTCCACTGCAATTGCTATAAAAATTGGCACACCCCCTGGTTTCACCCGCGTGGAAGCTGTGAAGGGTTACCTGAACCTATACTTCTCAACCAGTGGTTATGCCAAGCACGTGGTGGATCACGTCTTAGTGCAAGGTGCGGAGTTCGGGCGCGGTGCTCCCAAGGGCGAACGCGTGATGGTGGAATATGCTCAGCCCAACACCCACCATTCCTTCCACATCGGACATGCTCGCAATGCCATCCTGGGAGAAGCTTTGGCTCGCCTGGTTGAGTTCGCTGGATTTGATACTATCCGCGCTTCCTACCCCGGCGATATCGGGCTGGGTGTGATCACCATCGTTTGGGCGTATAAAAAGTTTCATAATGGGCAGGAGCCTGAGGGTGTGCACGAGCGCGGGCAATGGTTATTAAAAATATACATCGAAGCAACTGAGCTTCTGGAACCAAAAGAGAACGAATCACCTGAGGAAAAATCTCGCCGGGAAGCATATGATCTGGAGCGCCGCGAGATGTACCGCCGCTGGGACGCTGGTGACCCTGAGGTTCGCAAACTGTGGGAGATAACTCGCCAGTGGAGCCTGGATGAGCTGTACGCCATTCTTGAGATGCTGGATATCCACATGGATGTGTGGTTCTTCGAGAGCGAGGTGGACGAGTCTGCCAAGGTGATCGTTGAGGAGCTGGTCGCCCTGGGCATTGCCGAGGATGAGCGCCCGGATGGTGGACCTGTGATTGTCAAGATCGATGAAAAGCTGGGCTTAGCGAAGGAGAAGTACCGCAGTAATATCCTCCTGCGAAGCGATGGCACCACCCTCTATCTGACCAAAGACCTTGCCCTGGCAAAAGAGAAATTCGAAAAATATCATGTCGATCGCTCGATCTATGTTATCGATGTGCGCCAGAGTTTGCACATGCAGCAGACATATAAGATCTTGGAGCTGTGGGGCTTCAAGCAGGCTGAGAAGTGTTTCCACCTTGGGTATGGTGTTATCAGCCTGCCAGAGGGGGCGATGTCTGCACGCAAAGGCCGGCTTGTGCTCTTTAAAGACTTAGCCGATGAGGCGGTACGCCGCGTCCTTGGAGTGATCGCTGAGAAGAATCCTGAAATGCCCGCCACGCAACGCCAGCAAGTCGCCCGGCAGGTGGGGATGGGGGCGCTGGCTTATGCCATGCTCGCGGTGGATAACAACCGGGATATTGTGTTTGACTGGGACGACGCATTAAACTTCGACGGGCGCACAGCCCCATACATCCAGAATGCCAGCGTGCGCGCCAATAGTATCCTAAAAAAAGCCGGTCCCATGCCACAGAAGGCCGAATTCGATTACACCCTGACCAGCCACGAGGTGCAGCTTATCGACCAAATTTCACGCTTCCCACAAACCGTCCAAGCCGCAGCTGCGGAATACCGTCCGCTAGTGATTGCGAATTATGTCTACGACCTGGCGAGCACCTTCCACAGCTTTTATCATGTGGTGCCAGTGATCCAGGCTGAGACCGCTGTACAACGGGAGGGGCGCCTGCGCCTGGTTGCTGCCGCACGCCAAACTCTCAACAACGCAATGCGTCTGCTCGTCATTCAGGCACCCGAAATTATGTAAGTGCCTGACGAATAATTTGCCTACCGGCAGATATAAAGCTACCATGGCTAAAACATTCAGCCGCCGACTTGCTACTTCAACTCATAAGGAGAATGTATGACACCCATCCGCACATTGATCATGGGAGCCGCGGGTAGAGACTTCCACAACTTCAACGTTTTCTTCCGCAATAATGCCGATTATGAGGTGGTGGCATTCACCGCCACCCAGATCCCGGATATCGAGGGACGGACTTATCCTCCCCAGTTGGCTGGCGCTGCTTACCCCAATGGAATCCCGATTTATGCCGAGAGCGATCTGGTGAAATTGATTAAAGATAAAAATGTTGACCAGGTCGTATTTGCTTACAGTGACGTGCCCCACGAGTATGTCATGCACAAGGCATCGATTGTCCTCGCTGCGGGAGCCGACTTCCGACTCATGGGCATGAAGAGCACACAGCTCAAATCAAGCAAACCGGTGGTATCGGTTTGTGCGGTGCGAACCGGCTCCGGCAAAAGCCAAACGACCCGGCGGGTTTCCTTAATCCTGCGCAACATGGGCTTCAAGGTGGCAGCCATCCGGCATCCCATGCCATACGGCGACCTGGTTAGGCAAGCCGTGCAACGCTTTGCCGATTACAACGATCTGGAGCGTAATAACTGCACCATCGAGGAGCGCGAGGAGTATGAGCCGCACCTGGCGAATGGTGTGCTGGTCTTCGCAGGCGTGGACTACGAGCGGATTTTACGCCAGGCCGAGCAAGAAGTTGATATCATTTTATGGGATGGCGGCAACAACGACTTCCCCTTTATTATCTCCGATTTCAACATCGTTGTGGCTGACCCGCACCGCCCGGGTCACGAGATGAGCTACCACCCAGGTGAGACCACTGCCCGCTTGGCAGACGTTTTCGTGATCAATAAGGTCGATACGGCCTCAGCAGAGAATGTGATCCTGGTGCGCGAGCACCTGCGCCTGTTGAACCCGGATGCAATTGTTATTGAAGCCGCTTCTCCATTATTTGTTGATGATCCAGATGCAATACGCGGCAAGCGCGTACTGGTGGTGGAAGATGGTCCCACTCTGACGCACGGCGAGATGGCATATGGCGCTGCCTGGGTGGCTGCCCGGCGCTTCGGCGCGGCTGAGATTGTCGACCCGAGACCGTATGCTGTGGGTACGATCAAAGCCACTTATGAGAAATACCCAAACACTGGTGCAGTGCTGCCAGCCATGGGATATGGTGAGCAGCAGACGCGTGATCTGGAGCAGACTATCAACAGCGCCGATGTCGACCTGGTGCTGGTTGGCACACCCATCGACTTGAATCGCATCGTCAAAATCAACAAGCCCAGCCAGCGTGTGCGATATGAGCTGCAGGAGATCGGGCAACCAACATTGGAAGAATTACTCACGAGCAAGTTTGGAAAATAGAGATCAGAGATTTGAGAGTAGAGAGTGGACAGATCTGTTTGACTGTTTGACCCTGCCCGCTCTCTATCCTCAAACATTTACCAGGTAACTATGGAAACTACCCTCCTTCCAACCCTCACCCGACATATTTGGCCGCGGGCCAATGCACGGCTTCGTGATCTCCTATTGATATCCGGTGGGTGCATGCTGGTTGCAGCACTGGCGCAGGTGCGCATCGCTTTGCCGTTCACCCCCGTCCCGCTTACCGGGCAGACCCTGGGTGTGCTGCTGGTCGGCGCGGCCCTGGGAGGCTGGCGCGCAGCCGCCAGCCTGGGGCTTTACCTTGTCCTAGGCATGGCTGGCCTGCCAGTCTTCACTGGCGGAGGCTCCGGACTTTCCCACCTGGCCGGTCCAACCGGAGGTTACCTGCTCGGGTTCGTCGCCGCCGCAAGCGTGGTGGGTTGGCTGTGCCAGCGCCGTTTAGATCGCCGGTTCAGCACAGCTTTGCTGCCGTTTATTGCTGGTGAGCTGGTGATTTACGTGCTTGGCCTGCCATGGCTGGCGTTCTATGTTGGTCTGGATCGCGTGCTGGATGCCGGGCTATGGCCTTTCCTCCTGGGGGATGGGCTTAAGGTGGTGCTCGCCGGGCTAGTACTGCCTGTGGCGTGGAAGTATGTCGAGAGTAGAGAGTAAAGGATGGAAAACAGTCAATAGCCATCGATTAGCCTTCTTTCTACTATCTATAACTAATTCTCTATTGTCGACCTACATGTAACCATGCCCTCCCTCCATTGGGCCTCAAAATCCCTCCCTGAACCTGTCCCTGCCTCCCTGAAAATTGTTAGCTCAGTCTTTCCGGGTGGCGCTGGATATCCGGGATTTAACCCCCTCAACCACTTGATCCTGGGCGATAACCTGGGGGCAATGTCTGCCTTGCTGCCTGAATATGAAGGTCGTATCGATTTGATTTACGCCGATCCGCCGTTCTTCTCGAACCGGCGCTATCCGGCCCGTGTTGGTCGCGGCGAGGATTCTCGCCGCCCACAGGATTGGAAGCTGGCGGACGGTTATGCGGACCATTGGGAAAACCTTGACGCCTATCTGGATATGCTCTACCCGCGACTGGCGTTGATGCACCGTTTGCTGGCGCCTACCGGCTCGCTTTACCTGCACCTGGACTGGCACGCCAACGCTTACGCTCGCCTGCTGCTGGATGAGATCTTCGGCTTCGAGCGCCTGCTCAACGAAATCATCTGGGTCTACCACGGTCCGTCACCGGTGCGCAAGTCATTCAACCGAAAGCACGATACCCTGCTCGTTTACACCAAGAGTGATACGTACACATTTAATGTCGATGACGTACGCCAGCCATACGATCCCAGCACGGTGAAGACATTCGCAGCTTCGTCGAAAGCCGGCTTTGGGAAAGTGCCCGACCTGGAGCGCGGTAAAGTCCCGGAAGACTGGTGGTATTTTCCTGTGGTGGCGCGCCTGCACAACGAGCGGACAGGCTACCCCACACAGAAACCCGAAGCGCTGTTGGAGCGCATTGTGCTGGCTTCTTCGAATCCTGGCGATCTGGTGGCAGATTTCTTTTGCGGCTCAGGTACGGCAGCTGTCGTTGCGAGCCGCTTGGGAAGACGGTTCATCGCCAGTGATATCACCTGGCGGGCAGTACACACTACGCGTGCCAGGCTGGCTGGGGTAACGAAAGAACCCTTCAAGCTGCTGGAGGTAGCTTTGCAAGAGGGAAGTCGAGACCTCCAAAGACCAGAGATAGGCGAGATTAAAGCTTCAAGTATTCAGATAAACAGGATTGGGAGCAAAGTAGTCCTGGAGACGGATATCGATCTGGATTATTGGGAAGTTGATCCAAATTGGGATGGGCGCTTGTTCAGGAGCGCTGCCCAGGCAGTGCGCCCGCCGCGCAAGGGGAGGATACCCACAGAGCTCGGCGTGCCGGAGTTATCTCCCGGAAAAACTATCTGCGTGCGGATCGTGGGTGTGGGGGGAGAACTCCAACAAATCGTTCTGAAGTGACCGGCATGCGGAATTAGGCGGATTCGGCTTCCTACCTGTCAGAGCGAGCCGACCAGGGGACTGGCAAAGCCGCCGTACACTCCCCCAAACCCATTCTTTTTGAGATAATCTTTAGTGTCAGCTAGTGCTCACCAGGGCTCAGGTTCTCTGCCCCTGGCAGCCGATCAGCCAGCTGGGCTGGCTTGTGGATAAGCATGGGCAGGTGCTGCGGGCAAATCCAGTACGTTTGCTCCTGAAATTGGATTTGCAGCAAAGGCACTTCTTGCTGGTCACGGTCGCATGCGATGCAGGCGGGTTGGGGTGAGTTCATACCGGTATACTCCATGAAACAGATTGGATGATCCGCCAGCAGTTCAACTGCTGGCGATCGCGTCAAGCGGTCGAACGCGGGCAGGTAAATATCATCCTGTCTTGCGGCGAGTTGCCCTTCTTGCTGTCTTGCGGGTTGCTCCGCGGTAAGACGGCACCGTGATGGCGTGAATCTCGCACAGGCGGCGATCCTCGATGCGGCTGAGCAAGCGCGGGTCCATTTCTTTCAGGTAATCAGCTGTGGTGATCACTGTTGGCAGCTCGGCGTTGTAACGGTAGTTGAAAAGCTGGTAAAGCTTTTCCTTTACCCAGGGGGTGGTGGATTGTGTGCCCAGGTCATCCAGAATCAATAACGGGGCAGTGCGCACTTCTTCAAAGCGCCGGTCCATGCGCACCGAGCTTTCCGGATTGAAGGTAGCGCGCAGGTGGTCGAGCATCTCTGGCACGACGGAAAACACAACCCGGTCGCCGAGATCACGCCGGTAATGCCCTATGGCGGCTGCCAGGTGAGTCTTGCCACTTCCATGCGGGCCGGTGATCACCAGCCAGCCCTCCGGGTATTCGGCGAAGTTGCGAGCGGCATTGAAAGCTGCTTCCAGGTCCTTAAGCTCCGCCGGTTTGAGACTCTCCCCTTTGCGCAGGTCGAAGCTGGCAAACGTGTACTTGTATAGCAAGTCCAGAGAGGTCTGCTTGTCTTGTGCGCGGTCTCCAGCCGGTCGGCGAAAGTCTGGGGCAAGGATGTGCGCTTTGGTGACAAGCTCCGGGTCCTCCAACCGCGAGCGGATGCGCTCTTCGATTGTGTCCAAAGGGATATTGGTGGTTACCACAAGGGGCAGGCGGTTGATGTAGCGGAAATTAAAGATTTGGAAGAGCTTCTCCTGCGCCCAGGGGGTGGCATTCTGTGTGCCGAAATCGTCCAGAACCAACAGAGGGGCGCGACGGATATCCTCGAATCGCTTCTCAAAGGTCGCCTCCCGGTCGTCGTAGGCAAAGCGAAGCGTGTCCAGCAAATCGGGGACGGTGAGGAATAAGGTGGGCACACCCAGGCTGACGGCGAAATTGGCGATAGCGGCAGCCAGGTGAGTCTTGCCGCTTCCGTAGCCTCCGGATAGAAGCAGCCAGCCGTTGAGCGCCTCAGAGTATTGGCGCGCCTGGTTGAGGGCGTGCTCCAATGAATCTGCCTCGCGCGGCAGGTAGCCTACCCGCCCGCGCGGCTGAAAATTGGCGAAGCTCAGGTGTCCCAGCTCTTCCAGGTTGCTGAGAGCGAAAAGCCGGTGGCGCACTTGCTGGCTCACCTGGGCATTTCGACAGGAGCATACCTGTATTTTGCCAAATTCGGGGTGTCCTGGGGGCAGGTCCTGGCGTAAAAAGCCTACACCACCACAAATCGGGCAGTTTGGGTCTCCTGGGAGCTCGTTCTGGGAGTGGTGACCCTCGACCGTGTCATTACCCAGCCCTGCGCTATGATCCGGAGCCGAGGTCTTCCCACTCTTTATATTTTCGGCGAGCTTTTTCAGTGTCGCGTCGATCTTCTTGCTCATGTCTTCCTTTTTCTTGCCAGCGCTTCAATATTGCTTCGATATAGCGCCAGCTGCGGGCATTATTTTCAACGGCGATGCGAAACGCCTCTTCGAACCAGCTGGAGGGGAACTCGCTCTCTGCGTCTCGCAAAGCATCAGCGATCATGGGTGTCAATGGGCCGATATGTTCTTCGTATAGCCGAAAGATATTGGGCTTTTCTACTGGGATTTCCACCAGCCTATCCAGCTTGCTCGAAGGGCGCCATTCTCCTCGCTGGATAGCTTGGATGGCTGCCTGCCCGCGAGCGTCGTTCAGGAAATACAGGCTTGTTTCGCCCTCTCCCAATGTCACGCGGGCTTCGAGTAGAGCGCCGCGGTCCACAGACTGGCGCAACGCTCTCTCCAGGACGGGTTGCCGTTCTCCGTGGGTAGCCTCCAGGCCATCCATAAAGCTCGAATCTTGCAGGAATTCCTCTTGAAGCAGGTAGCGAAACGTGCCCTCTTTGTGCTCCAGCCTCCAGAAGGCATACACGATCACCTTGAGCTCGTCCAGATCGTCGATCTGCGGCAACAGCTCCCGGAAGAAGGCTTCTGGTATCGGCGTCGTGCGCACTTTCCCTTGTGGGAATCCTTTAAATTCGCCCATTTTCATTCCTACCACAAAGAAAAAATCGGAATAGAAGCTTCGAACCTATTAATATCCTTGGTGTCCTTTGTGTCAAAAAGGAATACCTGTCACGTCCAATTATCTGGAAGGCTCCATTACCCGCGTGGCGGCATTCTCGAACTTTGCCAGGTTGTGGCGGAAGATCAGCTCCACGGTACCCACAGGGCCGTTGCGATGCTTGGAGACCTTGATCTGGGCGATGTTCTGCTTCGTTGTATCCTTCTCATACACTTCAGGGCGGTGGATAAACATGACGATATCTGCATCCTGCTCCAATGATCCAGATTCACGCAAGTCGGAGAGCTGTGGTTCTTTATCGGCGCGCTGCTCGATGGCGCGCGAGAGCTGTGCGGCTGCCAGCACCGGCACATTCAATTCACGCGCAAGGATCTTCATATTCCGGGATATATAGGAGACTTCTTGAACACGGTTCTCCGCTCGTGCCCCGCTGGACATCAGCTGCAAGTAATCTACAACGATCAGGTCCAGGTTGTACTCCAGGTGAAGTCGCCGGCTTTTGGTGCGCAGTTGCAGCGGGGTGAGGGCGGGAGTGTCGTCCAGGAAAATGCGCGTGTCGCTGAGCACCTCGATGGCGTGGGTAAAGAGCGGCCATTCATCCTCTTCGAGCTTTCCCGTGCGCAAGCGCTGCGAGTCGATGCCGGTTTCCTGGGAGATCAAGCGCTGAACGAGCTGCTCGTTAGACATCTCCAAGGAGAAGACCGCCACGTGCTTCTTGTGAGTTTGGGCAGCAATTTTAGCAGCCGAGAGCATGAAAGCAGTTTTGCCCATCCCGGGACGTCCAGCGACGATGATGAAGTCCGACGGCTGCAAGCCCATTAGCAGACGATCCAGATCGATGAAGCCGGTAGGCACTCCATAAATATCCTCGCCCCGGCTGGCGAGCTGGTCGATGCGATCGTAATACTCGCTGAGCACTTGCTGGATGGGCTGCAAATCGCGGGTCATGCGCCGCTCGCTCACACCGAAGACGGCTTTTTCTGCGCCATCCATGACATCTTCGACGCGAATGCTCTCCTGGTAAGCCAGCTTGGCGATATCGTTGGCAGCCGAGAGCATCTTGCGCCGGATCGAATTCTCTTCGACAGTGCGCCCGTAAGCTTCAGCGTGTAGCGATGTGGGCACGTTGTTGATCAGGCTAGTCAGGTATGCCGGACCACCCGCTTCTGCAAGCTGCCCCATCTGGTTGAGCTCCTCGGAGACGGTGAGGTAATCGATAGGGATGCGCTTCTCGTTCAGGCGCATGAAGGTCTCCCAGATCCAGCGGTTGCGGTGGACGTGGAAATCGTCGGCTTTTAAGAAGGGGGCAACATCGTAGTATGCTTCGGGGTTGATCAGGATTGAGCCAATGACCGCCTCCTCAAACTCCTTGCTGTACAGTACCGGAGGTGAGGTGGGGAAGAGACTCTCTTCAGGAGGGAATGCATCGTTCATGGGTCCTCACAAGCCTGCCCCGTCAGACATCAAGCAGGCTGCTGTTTTGACTAAAAAACCGGGGATGCCAGTGTTTACGTCTGGCGAACCCCGGCGGAAGCCTGCCGGAGGCAGGTAGCCTGCGGAGGCAGGTAGCCTGCGGAGGCAGGTAGCCTGCGAGAGGCAGGTGGCGGCAGATTTATCACTGGGCAGCGCGGCTCAATTCCTAGAGCCCTCGTCGCCGCCTTCTTCATCCTCTCCGTCTGTGCCCTCTTCGTCTTCCTCATCATCCAGCTCAAGCTTCTCCAGGAAATCCTCGAAGATGGATAAGCGTTCCTTACCCTCCTCGGATAAGGGTTCCTGGGGTTTGCGAGGCGCTTTCTCCTCGCCATGTGCATCTTCCTCCTGGATATCTTCTTCTGGAGTGATGCCAGCAGAGTCCATTACCGGACGGGCAACCAGGATGGGCACATGAGCGCGAACTGCCAGGTTTAATGCGTCAGATGGGCGGGCGTCTACGTTCAGGGTATGTCCGTTGACTTCGGCAACGATGTTGCCGTAGAAGGTATCGTCTTTCAATGCTGACACTTCAACGCGCACGATACGGGCGTTCAAGGCGTTGAAGATGTTATTGAGCAGGTCGTGCGTTAATGGTCGCGCCACCTCAACCTCTTGCAAGGCGATGGTGATTGCCTCTGCCTCGTAAACGCCAATCCAAATCGGCAGGTAGCGCTCTGCACTCACTTCTCTCAGGATGACAATGCGCTGCTGCGACATCAGGCTGACGCGAATGCTATCAATGACCACTTCGACCATATCAGACATTTAACACTCTTTCCAGGTTAGGATCAGGGAGCTTATGGGTCTTCGCTATAGAGTAGTGTATTCTAACACGGGCATTGCTGAGATGCAACCGAAAATGAAAAAGGAGAACATGCTGGGGCACGCTTTGGCATTCAGGCCTGGCATGAGAAAAAGGAGTTAATTTGTTGCCACTTTTAAGGTTCGCGTGTATAATCTTTTTTAAGATTGATTTAAGCATGGGGGAGGCATAAGTTCAAAGGGAAATAACGAGGATGGTCAGGATTCTCTGGATCGAAGGCAAACGGGCTGAAGGCCCGTCTTTTGTCCCCAATTTACGCAAGAAAGGCTATGCCGTAGAAGTAAGTTCTTCGGGCGTAATGGCATTAGAGCGGCTGGTGGATGTCGATCCGGATCTGGCAGTGGTTAACGCTGCATCTTTGCGTAGCAGTGGAAAGCGCATTTGCCGCTCGCTGCGTAATAGCGCCGACGGCCTGCCGATTGTGCTGATCAGCAGCCCTGACCATGCGGTCAATCCCCAGGACGTTTGTGCGGACGTCATCTTGCTCCTGCCTTTCACCGTTCGGAAGCTGCTCAACCGCATGGTGCCGCTCCTGCCTGGGAATGGTGGGCATATGCTGCATGTCGGCCCCATCCGGCTGGACCTGGAGCGCAAGCGCGTGCGCTGCCAGGGGCGTGAAGCCCGCCTGACACCCCGCCTGGGCCTCCTGCTGCGCATTCTCATGCAGCACCCCGGCGAAGTTTGCGAGCGCGGGGAGCTGTTCCGCCAAGTATGGGCGACTGAGTACACCGAGGATACGCGCACCCTGGATGTGCATATCAGCTGGCTCCGCCAGGCGATCGAAGAAGATCCGCGCAAGCCGCAATTTCTCAAGACCATCCGCGGTGTGGGCTACCGGCTGGATATTTGAGGGGCGGAGAGTATCGAGGCGAGAGTCGAGAGCAGAGAGTAGAGAGCAGTAAGAACGCGATGGGGGTGACTAGGTAAACACTCGAAAGGTTTTTGAAACATCATATCCGTTGAGGTCATGCGAGGGAGCCCTTTGGTCGACCGAAGCAATCCCTCCCTAATCAGGAGGCGCAAGATTGCTTCGCCGGGCTGGCGCCCTCCTCTCTTGGCTGCCGTCGCTTGCGTCTACTAAGTAGGGTGTGGTCACAGACCACACCAACCATCACTCCCCACAGTCTAATATGCTCACATCCTCTCCAAGGGCTTCTCCCCATCCGTTCTCATAATACCCCATCTTGACGTACTTGTGAAAACTCGACCATGGCCATTCAACCACCCTCCGTACCAATCCGTGCTTCACAGGGTTGTAATGGATGTAATCTCGATGCCGGTTCAGATCCGCCTCATCCCAGATGGCATGCTCCCAAAATCGTCGCTGCCAGATGGCAGCTTCGCCCCGCCGCCTGCGCGATTGGTTTCGAGTTTCCCCAGGTCCAATTTGATCTAAATAGCCTCTGGTAAACAGCCTTTTTATCTCTCCCCAGCGTTTGGAATAATCCGCATCTTCCTCGGGCAGTGTCCAAATGGCATGGATGTGATCAGGCAGCAGGCAAACGGCATCGATGCTGAAAGGGAATCGTTGGCGCACATTCTGCCAGGCAGCGCGCAACAAGGCTCTGGCTTGAGAAGAAGTCAGTATAGGCAGGCGGTGGTAGGTAACCACGGTAAAAAAGTATGTGCCGCCTTCGATAAACAATCGACGGTATTCAGGCATATCTTGAAATTATAGTGGATAATGAAAGGATGGTGCGGTAAAACCGCACCCTACGACTACGACTACGACTTTCCTTTGCCCTGGCAATGGACAACAGACGATAAACTTATCTTATCTATTTCCATAACCAATACTTATCTCCTTGAGACGTAATTAAGTGATCTAACCACTCCTGGAAGGATTTTGATGCAGTTGGCCAATATTTTGTGGGATCCAATGCGCTAGCTTCGACGATTGCAAGACTTTCTTTATTCGCTGTTGGTTGACCGAGATCGAAAACCATTACGTTCGCTTCTCTATATAATTCACAAAAAGCAATAAACCGAGACTTGGTTCACAGCATCAGCGGCAAGTCTTTGTAACGCTTTCATATGTTCCGCACTTGCATTTCGTGGTATCGCCAAAATTAGCTTGCGTCCGCTAATCATGGCGTTATAGATAGTCACACCGCCATAGCTATCACCCGTAAAACCGGCAAGCTCGTTGATATAACCCTGGACTTTCGTCGTGAATGCTCCGATATTTTGATAGGTCTTTGTCCCTAAGTCAATACTAGTCATTCGGTTGCAATTGCCGTTTTCAAAACGATCTGTCGTTTGGAAACCAGGCAAGTCTCGCAGCAAAGAGCCTGTTCCTATCAATCTCTCTATTGCCTAGCCTCTCTGAAGAGTATCAGCTTGCCACACACTTGTTCCTAATGCCTAAAGCCGCCTCGACAGCGGATTGCGCATGGTGAGACAGTCGCTTCATGCAAGTAGTTCCAGTTGCCTGCAATTATCGCTCCATGTGCCAACCGTCTTCGGACTAGATTATAGCCCCGGCTAAAGCCTTTACGCAGCGAAGCACTCGGATGCTGATCGATGGATAGTGCCATATCGAGGTTATCGCAACGTAGTACCATAGCTTGGTACTCCTCGAATGGCACTCGCTACACCCCAACATTGGCCGCTGGGATCACATATTTTAGCGGGTTATTGGCGACGAAGGCGTAACGGTCAAATCCAAGTGTACTCCATCGACTTTCTGGTACATCTGTATCCGGTTGAATGAACCGCATTATACTAGGGTCGTACCACCTTGCCCCGTAGTAATACAGCCCATCTGCGCCGCCCAGCGCCGCCTCTTGCCTCTGACCCGTAAATCGGAACGTGGTCATCGTGGCGCCAGAGCTGAACGGATTTCTCCCCAGGGCTTGTACCTCAGCTCGGTTGGATTGCCGCCGCAGCTGGTAGTTGCGTCGATCAGGATGTCCAAAAGCCCCGAAACCCAACATCGAGTGCTCCCAATTCCATCATAGCAAAATCCGCCTCAAGCTTCAAGTGTCTTTTGTCATTCCCCCGCTTCATCGCCATATTCGCCTTGGAAGTGAAAAATAGAAAAATTCGCGCAATTCGCCTGAGTTGTGCGATGCGCGTTGAATTGCTCCGCCCCACTTCAAGCTGAGCAACTGCGGAATATTGAGGAACAGCTATTTTTATGCGATTCGTTACACGGTTGGTCTAGATCTTGACGGCAGGGCGCTGAGCAGGGCGTTGAGGATGCGCGCCCGGTAATCGATGGCGGTGGCTACGTTTTCCTGGTGCAGCTCGAACAGGGTGGCATCCACCTCCAGGGCGCCGGCGCTGCCCTTGCGCATGGGGATGACGGTCTCGCTGTCGCCGTCCAGGCGCACGATGGTGCGCGCCACCGGTCGGGCTTTGTCAAAGGATGGCGTCTCGCTCCCGCCAATGTCCACGTAGCGCGACTCCACTTGCAGGGTGGCGGCATCTTGCACATATTGAGCGATGCTGGCGGCGGTGTTCTTCAGTGCGATCTCAAATTCGTTTGGCATATCATAGTTCTCCTGTGGTTTTTCACCGCATAGACGCGGAGCATTTAATTAACTCTGCGAACTCCCTGCCTGCCGTCAGGCACGGTGCGTCTCCGCGGTGAGAGATATTAGTGCGTTCAGGTATTTCCAGGCGGCGGGCAGAGCCAGCAGCGCCCCACCCGGCGCGGCGACAAGCGCAGCAATTTTGGCGGCTCCCTGGGCAGCGGTGACAAACATCTTGAGCAGTACCAGGCGGGATCTTACCGCCAGCGCCAGAGAGCGCAGGTGCAGGCTGCGTTGTTCGGCAAGCAGCGCCTGCCCCCAGGATGTGTCCGTGTCGCCTTTCCAGCTCACCAGCGAATGGGCAATGAGCTGCTCGCCTAGCCGTGTCTCGACCTTTGCCAGAAGCAATATCTGGCTCATCAGCGTTGAAACGGCAGCTTGAAACTCATTTAACGCCGAGGTCCTCTCGAGCTCTCTGCCTGGGGCAGCCTCGAAAGACAGCTCGCCAGGTTGGCTCGCTTCCAACCAGCTGAGTAATGCGGATTCGGCGGGGGTCAGCTCTGCCGCGCCTGAAGTATAGGATTCGAAGCCATACTCGGCAACCTGGGAGCTTTCAACTCGCTGAACGAACGACTGAAGTTGTCCAGGAGCGCTCTCCAGCGCGGACTGTGCAGCCTGCAATTGGGCTTCGATCAGGGACAATTGCACATCTGCAGCCTCTGGATCGGCAGGTAAGTCCAGGCTCCACACGGATGCTGGCGTATCTCCGGAAGCGGCTTCGAAGGATAGCTCATCGCCAGCCTCGAGTGGGGCGACTTGCCAGCGCTGGAAAACAGGCGGTAGGGAGGGTATATCAGTCATTTAACACGAAGGAACCGAAGGACCACGAAGGTGTAATTTGCTGAATATACTTTGTGTACTTCGTGTCCTTTGTGGTGAAAACATCATGGTTTTAAGAGGTCAACCAGGCCTGTGGCGGCGGAGACGACCGTCTTGAGCAGTTCGGCGCGGCTGGCTTGCGCCTGCTGCACCATATCAATGTGAATCTTCCACAGCTCGGTATCCACCTCGCCGGCGTACTCGGGCACGCAGATCAGCGTATCACCATCGATCTCGATGCGGGTCAACGCACGCAGCTGCGCGCCGGTAAAGCGCCCGCCTTCGTATTTAACCTCCGCCATATCCTCGCTGATGTAGGTGGCGACCTCCAGGCTGGTGGCTTCGTCAAGGGCTTTGCTCAGGAATTGGCCCAGGTTATCGACGAATTTCTGCATCGTACCGCTCAAGGAAGCCTGCGCTTGCTTGAAGCTGTCCATCAAGCCGTAGTCCACGCCTGCCAGCTCAGCCTGGGTGGGTGCTTGGATGGGCGCCACCACTGCAGACTTCGCCTTTGGGGGCGGCTGCACAGCGACGACTTCTGGGATGGTTGGGCGCTCTTTTTTGCCATTACCACTACCAATGGCGAGGCGCACAGCCGGGTCGCCCAGCAGGATGTAATTGCGGGCGTCGTTGTTGGCAGTCCACAGGCGCGCCAGCTCATTATCGTTAGGCTTTCTTAAAGAGATTACGCACTTCATCCAGCTGGTTTGTCAGATCTGACGAGATCTCGGCGTAGCGATTGTTAAATACCTCGGCGGCGTAGCCCACCGGGTAATTGCCCTTCATCAGGCGCTCGAACGCATCCTGGAACACCTGTAGCTGCGGTCCGGCTTTCCCCCAAAAAAACGAAACGCCCCAGGCGCGCTCCACGTGCCCGACCACTGCCAGCGCACCACCCTTGGGAAGGCTGAGCATGCGGCGTGGCAGGGCCGCAACGAAATCGTGCGGTGCGATCTGCTTGCGCTCTGGCTGGTCGCTCCAGATCTGGTGGGCAAACTCATCGATCTGCGGTGTGCCGGCGCCATAGCAGGCGAAGAAAAACGCCACTGTGCCCAAAAGGTTGGCATCGCTGCTCAAGTCCTCGCCGGCAAAGTAGAAATCTTGCGGGACGGCTTCGCGCCACAGCTGAGGCCCAGGCCAGTCCTGGCATAGCAGTGCTCCCTGGTGGGGTAGCTGGCGCGGGTCATCCTTGGGGAAGCCGACGCCATGGCTGGCTGAGAACAGCAACGCTGGCGCTTGTTTTCCCTCCAATAGCTCGCTCAAAGCAGCCTTGGTGGCATCCTCTTTCATGAGAGTCTCCACCTTCCATTCCGGGATCTGGCCTTTGCTTGCCCATTCAGGCTGCAACGCAGCGATTTTCTCAGCCAGAGGCGCCACCAGGTTATCGGCGCTCAGGGATGTGGCGCGATCGTCGTTGTTCGCCACCCCGAAGAACGCAGCCCGGGGTGCCAGCTTGAGACCTTTTTCCGCCTGCACGACACTCTCGGCGTAGCGGGCGTAGTCTTCGAGCGCATCCAACGTCAGCCGTCCAACGGCATACTGCACATCGAGCTGGTACTGGAAGCGATAGGGCATGCTGGTCGGGTCGCCCACCAGCAGGAGGTAATAGGGCACTTTGTCCGGGTTGACCGGACCTGGTCCCATGCCATGCCGCTCGAGAAATTGGGATTTGCTCTCACCTGGGCGGTAGCCGTCCGCCCCACTGTAAATCTTAAAACGCTCTCCAGCTTGCTCCTTGCGCAGTTTCAGCAGCGGCTCGAGAGCTTCCATGAGAGCCGGGTCGGCGTCGTGTTGAAAGATAACGCCCCATCCAGTCTCGGCCAGGTCGCGAGCGTCTGCCTCAACGCCGGCGTGCGGGTTCTGTAGATCGTAGGCGCGGCGTTTCAGCTCGTCGAGCGCGTCCGAATCCAGCGACTGTCCCTGCGCCAGCGCAGAGACCTGTTCAAGCGACATCTCGGGCAGCAGGTAACCACCACTTGCGGCGTCGATGCCATTGAAGCTCAAGCTTTCGAGCTCAGGATTTTCAAGGTTATTCGTCGAAGGTTCCACGGGAGGTTGCTCTCCTTATCATCTCGCTCTTCTGTTCCCTATTCATTATCCACTATTCACTATTCGCTATCCCCGGTTCACTGCCCTGCCGGCCACTCAGAGCACGTAGACCTATAATCCTCGCCTTTGAAGAATTGTTCCCACTCCATGCGGCTGAAATTACGTGCGGAATACTTGCATGCCAGGTCGAGCCAGGATTCTAATCGCCACCATGCCAGGTCTCCCTGGTCGTTGCCGGTAATCAGGGTGGCCCCATCCGGGCTGAAGGCAACCGCCGTGATGGTGTTCTTCATCCCTGCGATTGGGTCACCAATCAGCTGTGCTGAATCGACGTTCCACAATGCCATAAGGCTGTTCGCTCCCCCAGACGCCAGCCGGCTACCATCATTGTTGAAGGATAGGGCCGTCACTGGCCCACCTTGCCCGATGAGCGGCAGGCCCAGCAGCCGCCCATCTTCTACGTTGTACAGGTAGATGGCAGCATCGCCTCCGCCGCTGGCCAGGCGCTCGCCGTCCTCGCTGTATGCCAGGCTCAGGATCGCTCCACGGTGCTCACTATCAAACTGTGTGATTGGCTCACCGGAAGCAGCCTGCCACAAATAGACCTGATTCTGCGAGCACAACCCCAGCTGTTCATCCCGAATTGCGCATACCCCCGCAGCGATCGTGCTCCCGTCCGGGCTGAAGGCCAGACTGCGCACGGTCCCCAAAGTGGTCGTAGTTGTCTCCGAGATTGTGCTGCCATCTTCAAGCTCAGTTGATGAAACCAGCGTACCGCTGGGTGCGGGGATGCTGAGAAGGCTGCCCGCGCTGCCTGAGCTCCAAATCTCGATCACCCCTTCGCCGTCTACATCTCTAACGAGAGCAAATGTGCGACCGTCTTTGCTTAATGCATAACTGCTGGATGAGATTGGGAATGTGCCTGTGGAGCTCGCCTCACCGGAGGCGTCCCCAGCCCACATGGTGGTCTGGTTCTGGTCGTTCCCGACTGCTCGCATGGAATTATCGGATAGAAAGGAGATCGCCTGGATGGGGCTGTCGAATGTCTTGTTAAAAGCGATCATCGAGTCAGTAGAACGCAGGTTGTTCAGGCTGATCGTGCGATCCAGGCTTCCTACCGCCAGCTGCAAATTATCTTCCTCCTGCCGGAAGATAACCGTACTTACGATCCCTGTGGCTTTCGCAGGTCGTTGATCCAGCAGCTCCTGGTAGCGAACATCCCACAAGCGCGTATTCCCGCTCGTGTCTCCACTGGCTAACAGCGACCCATCCGCGCTATACGCGATGCTGGATACATCCGCATCTTGACCGATGAGCGGTACTGGCACCTGACCGCGGCAGGTTGGGTCGTCCCATGGGTCAATCCCGGCTTCCTGGCTGGTGGGGTCAGGGGGGCGGTTGCACAGGCTGATATCCCAAATCAAGATGTTCTTATCGTACGGAATGGTTTCGTCGTTAGCGCCAGTCGCCAGCATTTGACCATTGGGCGAGAATGCCACACTTTTCACTGAGCCTTCAAAACCTTCAAACTTTTGCAGCTCCTCACCACTGGCTGCATCCCAAACCCGCACCACGCGCTCACGGCCCGCAGAGGCAAGCAGCTTAGAATCCGGCGACCAGGCAAGGTGTAATATGTCGCTTTTTAGCGGCCGGATGCTTAAGCCTGTGAAGTAATTGGTTTTGAGATTTTTGATAAACAGGTTGACTTCATTCCCAGGTGCGACTCCGCCATACGCCAGGCTGCCGCCATCTGGGCTAAAAGCCAGCGTGAGAATGGAGCTGAGCTCAGGTCGGATAATGCGCAGGGTGGACCCATCAGCGACATCCCAAAACCGGATCTCTGCTTTAGAGTCAGCAGAAGCCAGGATCTTGCCATCTGGGCTGAAGGCCAGGCTCTGGATGGTGCGTGTGTTGTCGCTGACTTTTTCCCAGCGCATATCTTGCAGCTCAAAATCGTACATGCGGATCAGACCTGCATTGCCGCCCCACGCCAGCCAGCGCGCATCCGGGCTGGAGGCCATCGAGACGATCGAAACCGGCTGTGGCGGGATGCTCAAATTCGAGCGCTGGAGCTCACGGCCCAGGTTGCGCTGCAAAGCTTTGAGCAGTGCGTCCAGGGCTTGACCAGTCTGAGATTTGCGGTAGGCTTCGATGCTGAGCAGGAGGGCCAGGTCGGATTGGTCATTCAGTTGGTCCACAGCCAGGCTGGCGAGCTGGCGGGAGTTTGCCAGGTTAGCTTGTTGTAGGGCTTCTTCTGCGTTTTGCTCGGCGATGGCTTTTTGTTCGAGTGCCACCTTTTGGGCATCCATGGCTACCTGCTCTGCAGCTACCGCGGTGGCGCGTTGGGCGTAAGCCTGGGTGCTGGCGGCTTCCGCTTCGTCGGCGTTCGCTCTAGCAGTAGCTGCGTTGCCCTCAGCCAGAACGGCGAGGCTTTGGGCTGTCCCTGCCAAAAATACATTCTTCTTCGCTGTCTCATTGGCTTGAAAGCCAGCAAATGCTGCTGCACCGGCGAAAAACAGGGCGGCAACGAACGCCACGGTTGCCATGATCAGCCGCGTGCGCAGCTTCTTAGCAGCCTGGGCTTGCTCCTCAGCGCGCAGACGCTCAGCCTCGGCGACCTTCTCCGCGGCTTCGAGCTTAAGCAGGCGCTCGCGTTCGGCAGCAGCACGGGCTTCCTCTTCCCGCGTGCGTTGCTCGACGCAGGCTTTCAGGAAATCTTTATCATCGTCGCTGAGCTCCTTGGGGTGTTCAGCTGCCCATGCCTCGGAATCCTGCAGCGCCTTATCACGCAACAGCAGGTGGCTGGGTCGGTTCTCCTTTTGCCATAATCCTGCCTGGCGCTGTAGCAGGCTCAGGTTTGCCTGGAACCAGGCGGCGTTGCTCGCCCTTACCGGGTCGAGCAGCCGGTCGTGGGCCAGCTCGAACCAGGTCGTGCCGCGGCGCTTCTCGGCGCGGACCAGGTGGGCATCTTCCAGCATTCGGATGGCGCGGTTGTCGAGTCCACCACTGCGCTCCGGCTCCATCAGCACCTGTAAGCGGATGCCCGATTCCGTGATCAGCTTCTCGTCGAACCATACGCGGATTTCACGCTTGGTCACCCCGGTCTCCTGGGAGACAGAACGCGTCTTTTCCGCGTAATATTCTCCCAGCGATTCGTTGACATCTCCCACTTGAGCTACATCTTCGACCGTGATTTCACGATCGTCTGCACTCAGGTTCTGCCACAAACGGAAGCACACCACCTGGAGCTGTACCGGCTCTACGTGAGGTCCTGGCTGGATTTCCATGCTGCCATCCGGGCGTTGCACCTGGACCCGGCGCAAGTCGTCTACCAGCTGGCGGGCTGCGTCTTCGGTGAAAGTTACTTTGTGCTGCGCCGGAGGCAGCTTGATGGCATCCAGGGCAGCCCCGGCCCCCAGAAGGTCCAGACGGAAGGTGTTGCGTAAACGTGTGGGTATTGGTCGTAAGTAGGGGTCCAGGGCTGCGATGTAGTCTTCGCGCATCACGAAGAGCGCCCAGCGTCTACGGTCGCGCAGGGCTGCGCCGAGCTGGGTGAAAAAGGCGGATTTACCCTCCAGATCTGTGGGGAGCGTGGTGAGGATCTCTTCGAATTGGTCGAAGATGAGCACTTCAGCTTCCATGGGAGGCATATCCTCAATTCCCTGTGCGACTGCAGGGCTGGGGATTTTGAAATTCTCCAGATAATCTTGCAACGATGTTTTCGCCAGCTCTTTCAAGGGCATGCGCTGCTTTTCCGGCAGGGCTTCATCGAAGGACGCCAGTACGCTATACACATAGCGGTTGAAGCCCTCCGTGGATGCGAGGTTCTTGGGGGGTTCGAGGTTGACGCGGGACACTGGCAAGACTTGAAACCCTTCCTCGATCAGGGCGGGGATGAGACCAGCATACACCAACGAGCTTTTTCCTGCGCCAGAGGGAGAATACAATAGCACAATCCGCTCGGCAATGAGCAGGTTTCGCAGCTCGCTCAGCTCCCGGTTTCGGCCGTGTAGTTTCTCGCCCGTCTTAAAGGCTCTCGGTCCAACATAAGGGTTTGGACGCGGGTTTTTAATCGCCATACTCACCTCTCATGCCGGGCGCGCATTCCAGCGCTCTTGCAGCTCTTTAATGAAATCGTCGGCCCGCCCCCAATACAGGCTGATATTGGCGCCGGCGGCAAAGTAGCTTTCCAGGTATTTTCTGGCGCGCTCTGGCTCCAGGATGCGTTCTTCCTCAGGTTCAAGCTGCACGCCGATGTGGGGGTAGCGACCCAGCAGCTCGCCGCCTTGCTGGGCGCGGATGCTGCGAAAGACGATGCGGAATTGCCAGTCGTCCAGCTGAAAGCCCACGAATAGCAAGGCTGAGTTCGCCAGGGCGCTGCGTACCACCGAAGGGATGAGCTCTCGATTGCGCGTCACCCCGATCAGGTAGTCGAAATAATCGTCCTCGGTGAGCACCACAGACTGGGGATCGCTCAGCCTGCCGAAAAGGTGGTAGACCAGGGGGCGCTCGGTGGTCGGCTTGATTTCCTTGTCGAAGTCCGCCTGAAGTTCCTCCACATAATCGTTCCACGGGCACAGCACCACCTGCGGATCTTTGCCTTCCTCTTTGAGGGCAGCCGCCAATAGGTTGTTCCAATTTGTCGTGATATACAGCGGCAGTGGCAGCTTCGCCAGGACTTTGTAAGGG
This sequence comes from uncultured Chloroflexia bacterium, assembly GCA_963714425.1. Classification (GTDB taxonomy): domain Bacteria; phylum Chloroflexota; class Anaerolineae; order Anaerolineales; family UBA4823; genus DATCYX01. Next base: position 356,773 of record CAVQOI010000004.1, on the reverse strand, counting down.
TCAGCCTCGGATTGCTTGCGGCGGAAGCTCCCCACTGCGTCGATGAGCTGATCCAGGGAGGCGCCGTTACTGCTCAGCTCCGCAGGGAGATTGGCGCTGAAGCGTGTGCGGATATCCTGTTTGAGGTAATCTTCCAGCTCATCGTAAGGCGCTTGCTCGTACTGGTTGACCGATAAGAATTGGGCTACTTGCGGGAGGGATTCTCTTTCGTGCGGCGCCATGGGGTAATGGTAAGCCTCAGCCCAGCGGCGGGCAATCTCGCGCGGCGCGCCTAGCAGCGTTTCGTACACTCCAGGGCCGAGGATGGGCGTGGATTGACCGCGGCTGATGGTGCGGATAATCGAAGGCCACTTCTCAAAGGAGCCGCCTCCTTCGCCAAAGCCAGGCATATACCAGGCGCGCCCACTTTTCAGGCGCATGAATAAGGCTGGCATCCAGTAATCCGGTCGCTTGCGCACTGCCCCGCGAGCCACCGCCAGGGCTCGATCGATCTGCCCGTCTTTCTGCAGCTCGCCGAAGAAGGCCGGCATGAATTCGGCAATCGTCTGCAAACCGATATTGGACTGCATGGCAATTACTGCGGGGATGCCGGCCTCAGCCAGGCGCGGGCCGAGGGCTGACAATGCGTCTCCAGAAGTGGGGTGCCCCGCCGACTGGCAGGATGCCAGCACCACCAGGAGCGGGCGCTCCTGGAGCTCCCGCAAGCGCGTAACCAGCTCGCTCCCGGGTGTGACGGCGGCTTTGCCATCGTCATCCTCGAGCCAGAGCAGAGGTTCATCTTTTGTGATGGCCCCGTGGCACACCAGGTAGAGGATATCCGGTGCGCCTTCCCGCAGGCGGGATACCAGGTTATCCATGGTCGTACGGACGGCAGGTTTTTCTTCGGGCAGCACGGCTACCGAGGCGCCTTTCAAGCTATCTTGGGCGCGTTGTATCTCGTCCTTCACTTTGATGGGAGAGAGGTTTTGAAACTCAGACAGGTTGCTGGGATTGGCTACGGCAACCAAGGCGGACAAAGTGCCTTTTGGTCGCAGGACAACCGGGCGCCAGTCCAGGCTGCTGAGATAGCGTGAGAAGACAATGTTCTCATCAGTACACAGTGGGTCGCCGGTCTCTGGGTGGCGCAGTGTTTCCCAATTCAGGGCGTGCAGCTCTGGCGCGCTAGGACCGATGAGCAAGCGCAGCCTGAGGGCCGAGCCGGATGTCTGAACGCTGGCGATGGCTTGCTTAAATGCTAACTCAACAGCCGGGTCGGCGAACAGGGCTTGTGTGAGCGCCTGCCCGTATTCTTTGCTTCCTGGGGTGAGCTTTTGCAGCGCGGTATGGTCGATCTTCGCCGTGCCTCGTCCTGGCCGGACATCTGTTTCGCTGTCCGGCTGGCTGAAGCGGAAATCAACACTATAGGAATCGACTTCCCGACGGTGCAAGCCTATCTCAAGGTCAGCATATGTATTCATATGTGCTCCGCTCTGTAAGTATCTGGTGCCTGCCTAAATTTTCCCCTGAAGCACGCTTTTTTCTGGACGGATTGGGCGAGTGGTTGAGATGCCGATGTACGAAGCTGAAAAATAATACGGTCTTGGTTGGGGAGCAGGTATTATTATCCATATAATTTACCCTAATTATCGTTTTTGTGCAAGCAAAATTGTAAAGAACTAGCAAACCCCTTCATTACACTGAGGACGAAACATGACACTTCCCGAATGGGATATTCTGGAAGCACCTGACCCATCGCTCCCGTAGCTGCTTCCCCCTCCCCCAATTTTGGGAGAGGGGTCGGGGGTGGGGGTTGTTCTGCCGCAGGGCGCCACAAATAATAATCTAGATAAAGATGATAAAAATTATTGAAAAATATCACCCCCTATGTTAGAATGCTCTCGTCCGCGATCCAGAACACGCAGGATAGCGGGTAGCATACCCCTACAGCGTTCGGAGGACCGTCATGCTTGCCAGTTTTCTACTCTCACTTCGAGAAGGGCTCGAAGCCGCCCTGATTATCGGTATCGTCCTGGGGGCGCTGCGCAAACTGGATCGCCAGGATCTCACGTCCACGGTGTGGTGGGGGGTGTCCTCCGCATCAGCCCTCAGCCTTCTGGCAGCCCTGGCGCTGTACTCGGTAGGCGCCTCCCTGGAAGGAGCCGCCGAGCAGATCTTTGAAGGCGTCGCCATGTTCCTGGCGGCTGGCGTGCTGACCTGGATGATCTTCTGGATGAGCCGCCAATCCCGCACGATCAAGGGCGAGCTGGAGGCTGGCGTGCGCCATGCCGTCACCCGCGCCGGTGTGCGAGCATTGTTCTTGCTGGCTTTTCTGGCGGTGTTGCGGGAAGGCGTCGAGCTGGCGCTTTTTCTCACCGCCACAGCCTTTGCCTCCAGCGCGCTGCAGACCCTGATCGGCGCCCTGCTGGGTCTGGCGGGAGCGATCCTGCTGGGCGGGATGATCTTCGCAGCCAGCCTGCGCCTGGACCTGCGGCGTTTCTTCCAGGTCACCGGCGTGCTGCTGATCCTGTTCGCCGCCGGGCTGGTGGCGCACGGCGTGCACGAGTTCAACGAGGTGGGCTGGATCCCGGCGGTGGTCGAGCACGTGTGGGATACCAACTTCCTGCTGGATGAGAACGGCGTGCTGGGGCAGTTAGTCAAGGCGCTGTTCGGCTACAACGGCAACCCCTCGCTAACCGAGGTGCTGGCATATCTCACCTATTTCGTCGGCATCGGCGTTGGGCTGCGCCGCAGCCGGGCGGTGGAGCCCGCCGCCCAGAGCGCCTGACGGGCAGTGAATTGATATTTTCAAGTGGGAGTGTAGTCCAGCGCTCCCACTTTTATTTTGAAGGCAGCTCCTGGGGTGTTGGTTGGGACGAGGGGCTGATGTACGCAGTTCTAACCATATTGTTTGATTTGCCCCGAGACCCAACACCCGGATTAGATCACACGCAGCCCCTTGATCGCCCGCAGTTGGGAAACCTCATGTGGGAGAGCACCCCGAGCTCTCCCGCCCTTCTTGACGAATCCTCCGCCATCTGGTATAATTAGTGTTCAATATACACTAAATGCCCTGAGGAGGCTCGATGAGCGCACTCCCTTCCCCCATCCCTCTCCCACCCCATTTCGATCCCCGGCACATCGACCAGGTGCGCCGCGTGCCCTACCAATCGCTGGCGGGGGCGGCGCGCAGCTGGGCAGCCCAGCACAGCCTGGCCCCCTCATCTCAAGACCGCAAGCGCATTGCCCTGATCGCCATCGACGTGCAGAACACCTTCTGCCTGCCGGACTTCGAGCTGTTCGTCGCCGGGCGTTCCGGCAGGGGGGCGGTGGATGACGTGCGCCGCCTGTGCGAGTTCATTTATCACAACCTGGGGGCGCTCACCCACCTCGCCGCCACCATGGACACCCATCAAGCCATGCAGATCTTTCACCCCGTCTTCCTGGTGGATGAGAAGGGCCAGCATCCCGCCCCGCTGACCCTGGTCTCTTACGACGACGTAACCCGGGGACGCTGGCGCTTCAACTCGCAGATTGCCGAGGGGCTCGGCATCGACCCCGCCTACGGGCAGGGGCTGCTGCTGCACTACACACAGGAGCTGAAATCGCAGAGCAAGTACGACCTCACCATCTGGCCCTACCATGCCATGCTGGGCGGTGTCGGGCATGCCCTGGTCTCCGCGCTGGAGGAGGCGCTCTTCTTCCACACCATCGCTCGCCAGTCACAGGCGGAGGTGGTCATTAAGGGCCAGGCAGCCACCACCGAGGCTTACTCCGCCATCGGGCCCGAGGTGCTGGACGGCCCCAGCGGGGAGCCTATCGGCGAGAAGAACCCGCGCTTCTTGGAGATCGTCGAGACCTACGACGCTGTGATCATCGCCGGGGAGGCCAAGAGCCACTGCGTGGCCTGGACGGTCGAGGACCTGCTCAGGCAGATCCAGGAGCGCGACCCTTCGCTGGCGGGGAAAGTCTACCTGCTGGAGGACTGCACCTCGCCGGTGGTCGTGCCGGGCGTGGTGGATTACACCGCACCCGCCGACGAGGCTTACCAGCGCTTCGCCCAGGCCGGCATGCACCTGGTGCGCTCCACCGATCCCATCGCCGCCTGGCCGGGCATGGCGGCGATATAACCCCCACACACCCCGGAATATTTCCACCACACCGAATGGGGAGGGTAAAAATTTCATGGTCATGGCAGGCGCAAAGCGCCTGCCATGACCATGTATTGATTCCCCCCTCTCCGCCAGCGGAGAGGGGGGTAGGGGGGTGAGGTGGTCAGACCCCATATTGACAATCCGGAGCTTTCGGGTATACTTTCTATCGAGCCGGGAGACCGGCTCACTCCTCTGCTATCCCACCAAAGAGGAGGTGATGCCGACATGTATGACAGTAGTACCAAACCAAGCGCTGCGGCATCCCTCCTCCTGATTGGATAAGGTTGCCGCAGCGCTGCAAGGAGCCGTCCTTTTGGGCGGCTTCTTGTCCTTAAGGTATAATCAGTCCATCCAATTTTGACCTTGGAGTGATGAGCTTATGACCGAGCGAAAAATCCGCGTCTTGGTGGCCAAACCGGGGTTGGATGGGCACGACCGGGGGGCGAAGGTGGTGGCGCGCGCCCTGCGCGACGCCGGCATGGAAGTGATCTACACCGGCCTGCGCCAGACCCCAGAGATGGTTTCTGAGGCGGCTTTGCAAGAGGATGTCGACGCGGTGGGGTTATCGATCTTATCCGGAGCGCACATGGCACTGGTGCCGCGCGTGATGGAGCTGCTACGGGCAAACGGGCAGGATCACGTCAAAGTGTTTGTGGGCGGCATCATCCCCGATGAGGATGTCCCGCGGCTGATGGAGATTGGCGTGGTGGGTGTGTATGGCCCCGGTACGATCACCGAGAGCATTATCCAGGATATTCGTAGAGCGATCGCTGCTGGAGCAGCGGTATAAATCCATTGATGGAACTGGTCGATTCAGTGTTGGACGGCAACCGGCTGGCACTGGCCCGCTTGCTCACCCAGGTTGAGAACGACACACCCGATGGTCGCCTCGCGCTGGATGCGCTTTTCGCGCATACCGGCAAGGCGCACTTGATTGGCGTGACCGGCGCACCTGGAACGGGGAAATCTTCACTTGTCAACCAGCTCGCCCGCGTTTATCGACAGCCCCCAGAAGGTCATATGCCAAGAAGAGTGGGGATCGTAGCAGTCGACCCATCCAGCCCTTTCACCGGGGGTGCTCTGCTTGGAGACCGGGTGCGCATGCGCGATCTTGCCGGCGACCCGGGGGTCTTCATCCGCTCGATGGCCTCGCGCGGCTCGTTGGGCGGCCTTGCAGTGGCTACCGCCAGCATGGTCCTCGCCCTAGATGCCGCCGGCTTCGAGGTGATTTTGATCGAGACGGTCGGCGCGGGTCAAGCCGAAGTGGATATCGCCCGCCTGGCGCACACCACTCTGGTCGTTGAAGCCCCAGGACTGGGGGATGAGATCCAGGCGATCAAAGCCGGCATCCTGGAGATTGCCGATGTGCTGGTAGTGAACAAAGCCGACCGCCCGGGTGTGGAGAACACCGAGCGGGCTCTGCGCGGCATGCTGCAACTGGCGCATCCAGTACGTGGCGCCTATCTGCACCATGGAATCGTGGAAATGCCGAGCCAACCATCGCTGCTTGATTCGGATGCACCGCTCTGGCAAACTCCGGTGCTCCGCACGGTCGCCACGCAGGGCATCGGTATGGTTGAGCTGTATCATGAGATCGCCCGCCACCAGCATTATCTTCAAGAGAGCGGTGAGTGGCAGGTTCGTGAGCGCTCACGCTTGCATTCCGAGCTGGAGAATCTGTTGCAATCCGCTTTGGTTCTGCAGTGGAGGCAGACCATCGCCCAAGATTCTTACCAGGAAGTTGTAGACCGGGTGCTTCAGCGGGAGCTCTCTCCCTGGCAAGCTGTGGCAGCACTATTAAATGGTTCGCCTGGATAAAATGAAGTGAGGTGAGTGCAATGATCTACGGCGAGCGCATCCGCCTGCGGGCTCCAGAGCGTGAAGACCTCCCCCGTTTTGTCGCCTGGTTGAACGACCCGGAGGTGCGCGAACATCTCCTGCTCTACCTGCCCATGTCCATGGTGAAAGAAGAGCACTGGTTCGAAGAGATGCTCAAACAGCCTGAGGAAGAGCACCCCATGGTCATCGAAATCCGACAGGGCGAAGGCTGGAAGCCAATCGGCAATTGCGGGATGTTGAATTTGGATTGGCGCAATCGCTCCATCGAGCTGGGCATCTTTATTGGCGATAAGTCCCACTGGAACCAGGGCTATGGAAGCGAAGCCATGAAATTGCTGCTGTCACACGGCTTTAATACATTGAACCTGAACCGAATCTACCTGAGGGTCTATGAGACGAACCAGCGAGGTATTCATGCATACGAGAAATCTGGTTTTGTGCATGAAGGTCGCTGGCGACAGGCGCAATTCCAGGGAGGTCGTTATATCGATATCCTGTGGATGAGCGTGCTGCGATCCGAATGGAGCCAATAACCCAGGAAGGGAGCCTATGTTTACCCATCATATTCCTCGAGACACCAATATGTACGGCGACATTAAGTTGTTTGCTGGAACAGCCTGCCCTGATTTGGCACAGCAAATTGCGGATTACCTGGAGCTGCCGCTCAGCGGACGGGATGTGACCCTCTACCCCAACGATAATCTCTTCGTGCGCCTTCACAAGAGCGCACGCGGGCAGGATGTGTACGTAATCCAGACCACGTCCAGACCGGTGCACCGCAATTTGATGGAACTGCTCATCATGCTTCAAACCCTGCGCCTGGATTCTGCAGGGCGTGTGACAGCAGTGATCCCCTACATGGCCTATGCCCGCTCGGATAAAAAAGACAAGCCGCGCGTACCCATCACAGCCCGCCTGGTGGCAGACATGATCGAGATCGCCGGCGCCGACCGGTATATGACGCTCGACCTGCACGCCGGGCAGATCCAGGGGTTTTTCTCCATCCCAGGTGACGTACTCACAGCCTTCCACATCCTGACGAGCTACATCGAAAAGAAGCTTCCTAAGTTACACGACCCTGTCGTCGTGGCGGCGGACCTGGGCTTTGCAAAGAAAGGGCGCAATTTTGCCGCCACAATTGGGGCATCCATAGCCTTCATCGAAAAGCGGCGGGCGGGGAAAGAAGAAACGCCCATGGCGCTTACCCTGATTGGGGATGTTAAGGACCGGGATGTGATCATCATCGACGATGAGGTCGATACCGGCGGGTCGGTTGAGCAAGCGGTCAACTTGGTCAAGTTGAAGGGGGCGCGCGACGTATACCTGATTTTTGTACACTCGGTGCTCTCACCACCTGCTTTGCAGCGCATGAGCCAGCTTCCGCTGAAAGAGATCATCACTACTGATACGATCCCGATTCCGGCGAAGGAGAAAGTATTGATCGCTGACCGGCTGACCGTTCTGAGCGTAGCCCCGCTGCTGGCAGAGGTGATCCGCAGAGCGCATGAAGGGCGTAGCGTAGGAGAGCTCTTCGACGAGTGATCCATGCCAGAACTGCCCGAAGTGGAGACCATTGCCACAGGCTTGCGCCAGGGGCGGGAAGACCAACCCCCGCTGGTTGGGCGAACCATACTGCGGACTGAGCTCCTATGGGAGCGAACGCTTGCACAGCCTCCTCCTTCGCAATTCAAACGGGACATTGCAGGACAGATCATCCGGGATATCCGCCGTCGGGGGAAATTCATCCTTTTCGAGCTGACAAAACACACGCTGCTGGTTCACCTGCGCATGAGCGGCGATTTGCTTGTCGAGCCTGGGTCTGCGCCTGTGGCTCCGCACCATCGCCTGATCCTTTACCTGGATGGAAACCTGCGCCTGGCGTTCAACGACGCACGTAAGTTTGGGCGCCTCTGGCTGGTTGAGGACCCTGATCGTGTTCTTGGCAGGCTGGGACCTGAACCCTTAGATGAAGCATTCACTGCGCATGAGCTGTACCGGCGCTTGCACGAGCACAAGCGCCAGTTGAAGCCTTTGCTGCTGGATCAGAGTTTCCTGGCGGGAATGGGAAATATCTACACCGATGAAGCTCTGCATGCGGCGCGCCTTCACCCGTTGATGCTATCGCATGCGCTTACTCTTGACGAGGTTGAGCGGTTGCGGCAGTGCATTCAGCTGGTCCTTAAGGAAGGTATTCGTAGGAGCGGCGCAAGCATCGATTGGGTGTATAGGGGCGGTGATTACCAACACTTTTTCAAGGTGTATCAGCGCACAGGGTTTCCCTGTTACAATTGTGGTACAGGTATTGAACGCATGGTCGTAGGGCAGCGTGGAACGCATATATGCCCGAATTGCCAGCAGTTGAAGTGAATTTGGGAGGCTCTGATGGAAAATCCTGCGCTCCTGGTGATTATCGGTATCATTGGCCTTGCCATCGGGTTTGCCTTGGGCATAGGCCTCATGAGCCTGCGTACACCGCGCGCTGACAAGGAAGGTGATGCCCCCACTCCGGTTATTGAATCGATTCCGCAAACAGCCCCGCCTCCTGTACAGCCTGCTCCCAAAAAAGAGAGCGAATTGGTACCCCCTACGTTAATGTCCGAGACCCTCGTCACGCCTATTCCCCAAAAGAAGCCCGCTCCGATCAATCCGGTAGACATGATCGCGCGCGCCTTACAGTCCGAAGTTCGCGCTCCCAAGCCACAGCCCAAAAGCATTGCCGCACAGATCGATGAGATTCTGCAGGAGATGCTGGAAGAATCACCCCTCAGCACCAAAGCTATCCGCCTGCTCGAACTGCCTGCAAAAGGCATGGTTGTCATGGTAGGGTTGGACCACTACGAAGGCGTCGACGCCGTGCCAGATGAGGACATCCGCAACGTGATCCGTGCTGCTGTCGCTGAATGGGAGCGGCGGGTATCCGAACTACCCTGAACCCCCGGTATTAGAAAATTTCCTAGATTTCCATTGTGGGGAGTGAACGCAGCTCTGTTTCCAGTGCGGCGAGCATTAAGGCGCGATCATCTGGAGGCATAAAGGCAGCCCGTCCCGCCGCCAGGATGCGCTCCTTGAGCGTCGCGAGCGAAATGCCCAAAAGATTGCACGCTACCTCGTATTCGTGACTCAGCGTGATTTGTGAGATACCCGGGTCGTCTGTATTCAACGAGACATTCAGACCACGGCGGAGCATTTCCTTGAAGGGATGGGCGCTGAGGTCTGTCACCGCTCCAGAGTGGTGATTGCTTGTTGGGCACACTTCAAAAAGCGTATTGTGCTCAAGCGCCATCGCCACTGCCTTTGGTGATTCGACCACCCGGATTCCATGCCCAATACGGTCAGCCCCCAGCACTTCGATCGCCTCAGCGATACGCTCGCCGGCATCCCACTCTCCTGCGTGGACAGTGATATTTAAGCCATTTTCTTTTGCTGCGTAAAATATCGATTGGAACGGCTCGGGAGGGAAACCTGGCTCGTAGCCTGCCAGATCCAGCCCGACGACACCATCGTCAACTCGCTCTTGCGCCAGGTACGCAACCTGCGCCGCCAGGGGTATCCCTTCGTGGCGATTCAAGCTCACGATCAGCCGGGTGGTGATGCCATACGTTTTTTCAGCCTGTCGAGTGGCTTCTATGACCCAGTCGATAACACGTACCAGGGGAAATCCTTGGGCTTTGCTCAGGGCAACAGGGGTGAAGCGCAACTCCAAGTAGCGAACATTATCGGCGGCAGCATCGGCGATCGCTTCATCGGTAATTCGCCGGATAATCTCTTGAGATCGATACAGCTTGCGCAAAGGGACAAACTTGGAGAGGAAGGTCTCGAAGGTGAACGGGTCGCTCTCCTGCATCTGCACCATGCTTTCCAATTCTGGGGTTAGCGGCAGATCAAGCTCGTGAGTGCCGACCACCTCCCGCACAGTTTTGTAGCGCAACGAGCCTTCAAGATGCCGGTGCAGGTCCACCTTGGGCAGTGCTTGAAAGAACTCGGGAGTGTGAGATGTGCTCTCGTTTTTAGCCATCAGCGTTTAGCGTCGTTTTCTACGCCGGCGTCTTGATTTTGTGGCAGAAGTGTCGTTTTCAGGCTCCATGGCTCCGGACCCATTGCCTCCGTCAGAGCCAGGAGTGCTAGCTTCCACCTCGACTGGGGTTGCTTCCAGGCGGGTGACAGTAGTCTGCACGCTGCTCAGGTCGCGCGGGCGGTATGTGAACATGCGTGTCACAACGCCTGAGCGCATATTGTCCAGGAGCTCCTGGAAAAGACCAAAGGCTCGGTTTTTGTACTGGACCAGGGGGTCACGCTGGGCGTAAGCTTCCAATCCAATCGAAACGCGCAAAGCTTCCATCTGGGTCAGGTATTCCACCCACAGTTCGGTGATCACACCCAATAGCAGCTGGCGATAAATCTCAGTGAGCGCCTGCCGTCCGAGTTCCTGGAGGATATCGGGGATCGTTGCTCTGGGTATGCCCTTTAAGGCTTGCCCTTGAAAGAGCTGGTAAGTTTCGTCGTCCAGTACCTCTTGCAAGCCTTTTTGGGTAGTGGAGTCAAGCTCTGGGAGGGTGGATTCGGCGATGCGATTCCACTCGATCTCTCCCCAGGCTTGCCTTATAGCAGATTGCGCCCGCTCTAGGTGATTGAGCACGTCTTCGGTAGTCTCTTCTGGCAGGCGCCCTTCCAGGAGTTTGGCCGCGTAATACACATAGGTAAAGCGGGTCGTGCGCTGAAAGAATCTTCGGTGGGTCTTTTTATCGAATGCAGCTCGTGACCCCTGCGGGAGGGACATTAATAATTGTAGCAGCGTGTTTGAACCCAAACGACCATCCGTACGGTTGAGGGCGCCTTCCAGATCACGGGTAAGCTGGCCCGATTCGCCCAAAAGCCTGCTGCGTCGTGCCTCAAAGGCAGCCTGGATTGAATCCAGGACCTGGTCGTCGAGGGTATCCCAATCTTCGGCAGGCAGCTGGTTTGGGTCGAGGTTCAATGTCTCTTCCAGCCGGCGTTCGACCGCACCGAGCAGTCGCGTGATCGATTGGGCGTAAAGCTCTGATCGAATTTGGTCATAGACCAGGCTTTTTAACTCGTCCGGATCTTCATTCATCAGGCGCGCCTGGTCGGTTGAAATACGCAATGGGAGGCGTAAAGTAGTAGAGAGCTCTTCGATTGCCTGGCGCGGGCTGAGCTGTTCGGTCTCATCCGCCAGGGAGAGCCCTTCGAAGAAAGTGTCTACAAAGTCGAGGCGCTCTTCCAGCTGCTCATCCAGGCGCGTGCGGGCGTTTTCGAGCAAGGTGTTTACTGCGCGAAGCAGGTGGTCTTCTTCCGCCTTCAAGGAATTGCCTGCCACCTCCAGGAGAGCTTGAATTGCCTCTTGATACGGCATCCCGTTTTTTTTGTTTTCGAGCATGTTCTGCAAGATCAAACGCAGCTGATAGGAGGGGAAAAACAGGTTGCCAAACTGCAGCGGCGGCTGGATTTGATCGAGCCATGCCAGCAGCTTCCAGGGACCCTCTTCATCCGCCAGGGATTCGGGCACGCGCCGGTTAACCTCGAGCGCGCAGCATTTCGGTGACGTCTTCGCTGAGGTCGTCTTTGGTGAAGATGCGGTTGCGTTGGGCGTAGATCTTGGCGCGCTGCGTGTTGAGCACATCATCGTATTCCAGCAGGTGCTTGCGCACATCGAAGTTTGCGCCTTCGACACGTGACTGTGATTGCTCGACGATACGGCTGACGAGGCCCATCTCCAAGGGAAGGGCATCGTCGATTTTCATTCGCTGCATGAGGTTATCGGCTTGCTGCCCGCCAAACAGGCGCATCAGGTCGTCTTCCATGGAAAGATAGAAGCGTGATGAGCCTGGGTCGCCCTGACGAGCGGCGCGGCCGCGCAGCTGGTTGTCAATCCGGCGGGCTTCGTGACGCTCTGAGCCGACTACATGCAGCCCGCCCAAACGGCGCACGCGTTCCATATCTTGGATGTACTGGAGAAAATGTTGTATTTCTGCCTCGTAAATCCCGTACTCGGTAGGGTCTACTTTGTCCAGGGCAGCGCGGCGGTCTTCGAGAGACATATCGTAAGGATCGGGATAGCCGGCGCGGCGCAAGACCCGGTTGAGGACGGAGATGACCTCTTCCGCCAGCTCACCGCCCAGCTTGATATCCACCCCGCGCCCGGCCATGTTGGTAGCGATAGTCACCGCGCCGAACGCACCTGCTCCGGCGATAATCTGGCTTTCCTCGGTATGCTTGCGGGCGTTAAGGATCTGGTGGGGGATGCCACCTTGCAAGACAGCCGCCAGTCGACCAGAGTCAGTTGCGTCCAGGTCGAGGATTTCGAGCAGCCTGGTGATGTTGCTGGCATCCTCTGGGTTGAATGGAATCTCAAGCTCACGTGCAAACTTACGCATGGAGGAGATATCCAGCTCATCCAGTGGTTGGTCAAGGAACTGCAGTTCGTCTACAGCGCGACCATCTTCCATACGGTTGTTGCGATCGAACCATACCTGTCGCAGCAAAAGGGTCTGGCACAGCCGGCGAATTGGCTCGGCGCGCAAGCGACCGGATACCTTCTCGGAGAGCTCTACGGAGGTTGTGCCCACCAGCATAGGTCTTCCCATCACATGGAATGCGAGGATTTCGCGTACCACCGAGCGCAATTTTGCCTCAAGCGAGCGGTAGACTACATCGGGGAAATCCTGGCGCTTCCAAAAGACGTGTCTCTTCTTGTCGTCATCGCGTTCGGCATAGTAGATGTACTTATAACCTTGCTCATCACGGCTTTCAATCTCTTCCAGACTCGCTTCGGGACCAACAGCCTGGAACTCGAGATTGGTCGGGATTGTGACCACCTCGAGCTTATAAATCTTGTCAAACTCTTCTGACTCGGTTTCGGCTGTTCCGGACATGCCTGAGAGTTTTTCATACATGCGGAAGTAATTCTGGATGGTGATGGTGGCGTACGTGACATTTTCTGCCTGTACGCGTACCCCTTCTTTGGCCTCCACGGCTTGATGCAAGCCATCCGACCAGCGCCGCCCGGGCATGAGCCGGCCCGTAAACTCGTCGACAATGATCACCTTACCTGCCTGGACCAGATAATCCTTATTGCGCTTGAAGAGGTGCTGCGCACGCAGGGCTTGCTCCAGGTATCCAAGCGTTCGTGCCTGTTCAGGAGTCACATCCTCCGGGCGATCCGGATCACGCAGGGGCATTCCCAACAGTTCTTCAACATGAAGCTCACCGATCTCGGTAAGGGTCACATTGCGGTCTTTTTCATTTATCTCATAATCTTCGCTTCGCAGTTGGCGGATAGCCTGAGCCATGCGAACATACCACTCCGCTTCGTCTTGGGCAGGGCCGGAGATAATCAGCGGGGTACGGGCTTCATCGATGAGCACATTGTCGACTTCGTCGATGATGGCATAGTGAAGCCCTGCTGTGGCGTCGTCGAAGCTGGCGCGTTGGACGCGATCCTCCAGGCGCATGGACATGTTATCCCGCAAATAATCAAAGCCGAACTCGCTGTTCGTCCCATAAGTGATATCTGCATCGTATGCCTCACTGCGTGGGACGATGCGCAGCTGGTGCTGGTCTTCATGAGGGGATTCGCGCTCTAGATCTACAATGAAGGCTTTCTTCCCGTTTTCTGTGCGGGAGGCCATCTGCAGTACCCCCACGCTCAGTCCCAAAAGGTTGTAGATGGGCGCCATCCAGCGGGCATCGCGCCTCGCAAGGTAATCGTTCACCGTGATCAGGTGCGTACCCTTTCCAGTAAGTCCATTAAGATACAGGGGCAACGTTGCGACGAGAGTCTTGCCTTCTCCCGTACGCATCTCGGCGATTTTACCTTCGTGCAAGACCACGCCGCCTATTAGCTGGACGTCGTAGTGGCGCAAACCGATGGTGCGCTTGCTGGCTTCGCGCACTGTGGCGAATGCTTCTGGGAGCACATCCTCCAGAGTCTCTCCCCCCGTCAATCGGTCGCGGAATTCGCCAGTTTTGGCGCGTAATGCCTGCTCGCTGAGCGACTCAAACGCCGGTTCTAAGCTGTTTATCTGGCTGACAATTCCTGAATATTGATCGATGGCGCGCTTGCTGGGGTCTCCCCCAAATAGGCGCACAAACCGTTTTAACATAAATTTCTACCTCGATAGGTGATTATAGCATAGGCGTGCGTGCGAGCAGAGATTAGAGATTTGTGAAGGAGTGTATAGTGAAGAGTGAGGGATGAAAGCGGGAGAGGACAACCAGGGTGCCATCTGAAATGGTATTATAAATGTGCGATTATAGGACAAATTACTCTTGAAAAAGGTTTGAAAATAATGTATTTTTAAACTTGACTATGAATGTTCTTAACCATCAATCAACATAATATAAGAGGGAATCATGAATAAGAAATTGCTCCTAGTGTTGAGTTTGATTGCGATCCTTGTTTTGTCTGCAGGGTTAACTGTGGCTGTTGCGCAAGACCAGCCTCCACCACCTGCCCCGAGAGTGGCAGAGCAAGCAGAAATTGAGGAGTATTTGTTGCCGCTCCCCATGCCGCGTCTGAGCGATTTGGATGTCCCGGCTGGGCTCTCACGGACACAGGCAAAATGGTGGGTGGAGCGCCTGGCATGGGATCAAGCAAAACCCTTGCAAGAAGAACTGAATCTCATGCGCAGTCGGGGTGAAATAGTCCGGTACGAAATCGAGGCTGAGCAGTTTGCTATCAGAGTACAACGCCCGCTCGGGGAGACCAAAGCAATCCACAGCGCGCTTTCTGATGGCCTCTCAGTTGAAAACGACACAGAAGCTGTGGCGTGCATGGAGAAGAGCGCCCAGGCCCTGCAGCAGCAAATCCTGGGATTGAGCAGAACGAGATTGATGAGAGAAAATCCTTCTACCCCACACGCCCCTGATTCAGATCCCAGCATTCACGCCTATGTCGTGCCTGGAGGAGAATGGAACATCATCTCAGGGCAGACAACCGCCAGCACGCCGGTAGATATCCGAATCCTGCGTGGATCTACCCTGATTTTTGATGGCAGCGTCACCAGCGATTCCACGGGATATTATGAACTCCCTCCGGAATGGTCGGGTTGTCTCTCTGAATATAACTGGGTGCTTCAGACCGGTGACGTGGTCGAGGCTACTGCGCATGGCAGCACGGTCAGCACAATCATTGCGGCGCTCTCCGCCTGGGTAGATCCAGTATCGAATACCGTTGAGGGGATGACCGAACCCGGTCGATCAGCAGGTATTGAGCTTATGGCTGCTGGTGCATCCTGCGACGATACTGAGTACGTACAGAGCGTTCCTACCGACGGTGCAGGGCATTTCCTGGCAGATTTCACAAGCACGGTGGATTTCGACCGTCGCTCTTGGGCGTATGTTTATGCCCTCGACGCCAGCGGGAACAGCACGTATTTCAGCCGTGATGCTTTTTATTTTGAAAACGAATTTACCTGGGAGTATTTTTCTGGAGTTCTGCACCCGGACCAGACCTATACTGCCACCCTCAGCCGATCTGGTCCAGTCATTGACACCTATATCGATGTGACTGCTCTCGATGGGTCTTATTATGGCTATTTTAGCGATGTTATCCAGTCTGGTGATGTCGTTGAAGTCACCGATGGAGAGCATACGATTAATTATACAGCTACTTCCCTGGATGCCGAATTAGATGCTTCGACTGAAGAGCTGAGCGGAACAACTGGGGTAGGACGGCGAGTTCAGGCGCGTTTTGAAAAACGAGATTTTGGGTATATTTACACGGCTTGCTCGTCCTCCTCTGAATGCTTAATTGGCACTGCAGACGGTAGCGGTGTGTTCAGTTTGACTTCGCCGTACGATATAGAGCGGGGCGATCTTGCCTGGGTAGATGTATTTGATTCAGAAGGTAACATCCAGTTTTCCATACGCAATTCGCCTGCCATCTTGGGTGACCTCACCTATGGAGAGTTGCACGGCTTTTGGAGTGAGCCGAACGAGACGGTTAACTTTGTCCTGAAGGACTCCACCAATGCGGTCAAGGATGAATACACAACCTGGGCAGACTGGGACGGCGAGTTCGCCGATTACTTCATCGTCCCGGTTGTACCTGGTGACCACATTGAGGTGGGTGATGGCGTCATCACCGAGACGATGACAGTGCAAAATCTATCGGTCGCCTCAACCAAATACCGAGCACCTAATAGGGGGGGCGAATAACGATGATGTGCTGGCAACGGTCAGTGATTTCCGCAGTGATCTCGGCACCAGGGAATTCGCATGCCAGGAGACGGTGGCGAGTGGAGATTCTTACGATATCAATTTCAGCGCCATGCAAATTGGATCCAGGGATTATGCCGACGTGTTTAATACCGGGCCGGATGGTCATTACACGTATCGTTTTGCCCCGGCATTCACGGTATCTGTATATTTAAAAGATGCGCAGGTATGGGGGTACTCCACCTGGCCAGATTCCCCTGTGACGGTGAATATCTGGAATGGAGGTACTCTTGAAGACACCAATCTTGTATTATCAGATTACGAGGGCTACTTTGACGCCTATTTCGGTGGTCAGCTCCTACCAGGAAGGCGAGTGGAGGTGCTCGCATACTATAGTGCGAATATCACGCTGCCAACGCTGACCCTGAATCTTGATCCGGACCAAAATCGCATCTATGGCCAGGCGCCCGCTAACAAGTTGGTGAATGTTTATTTCGACCATGAAATGTTGTGCAGCAAAGGAAATCTTTGTGATTTTGGCGGGTCACAATATGTGTCCACCGACTCAGGCGGGAATTACAGCGCCTTCTTTGATGGTGTCATAAGCGATGGATGCCAACCGTCTCAAGTAGGTCCGTGCGCGTGGCCCCTGCTGATATATTGGGATGAGTTAGGATATGCAATGTACTACGATGAAGAAGAGCCACTAGTCTCAGCGGATTCTTGGGAAGGGGATAATTCCTTCGACACGGCAAAACCTTACGCAGGGAGGAGCGAGCATACTTTCCATATCGTTCCCGATGTGGACTGGATAGCCTGGACGGTTAGCGCGGGCATGGCAGGCAGACCCTGGCACTTGCAGACGCTCAATCTCGGAATTGCTTCTGACACAGTCCTGGAGGTGTATGGCACCAACGGCACAACCTTGCTGGCTTCAAATGATGATTTTGGCAACGAATATCGATCCAGGGTGGTTTGGTCACCTCCATCTGAAGGCACGTATTACATCAAGGTCAAACCTTATGACGCAATTGATAACACCGCCATCTGTGGTGCTACATATGATTTTGTAATTTTGAGCCCTCCGATTTTTGTTCCTGTGTTTGAGCGATAGGAGCCAGGAAATAGAATTCGGGTCATCGCAGGTATAGTTCATTAGGAAAATGCGGGGAATAAACCCCCGCATTTTCTTAATCTTAAATCTCAGCAGTCCGCGCACCCCGCGTGCTATAATCATCTCTAAAGCGGGAAGGACGGAACCTGCCAGAGCATCGTTGTTAAGTAAGTATCGTTCAATTCAATCAGGAGTAGCGAGGGTCCCACAACTCTCGGTTGGTTGCCAACATATCCGGATCCCTCATGTCCTTTGTCCATTTGCACGTCCATTCTGAATACTCACTCCTGGATGGCTTCAGCAAGGTAAAGAAGCTGGTCCAGCGCGCCCACGAGATGGGCATGCCTGCCTTGGCGATCACCGACCACGGCACAATGTTTGGCGTGATCGATTTCTATAATTCCGCGCGTGCAGTGGGGGTCAAGCCCATCATCGGTATCGAGGCTTATATGGCAGCGCGTTCCATGAGCGAGCGCGATCCCCAAGAGGATAAAAAGTCCAGCCATTTGCTGCTGCTGGCAGAAAACGAGACGGGTTACAAGAACCTGCTCCAGATCGCAAGTGCAGCCCAAATGGAGGGCTTTTACTATTTTCCACGCATCGACCACGAATTCCTTGCAAGCCATTCGGAGGGGATCATTTGCACGTCCGGATGCATGGCTGCCGAAATCCCGCGCCTGATCTACCAGGATAACCTCGAGGCTGCCCGTCGCCAGATCGACTGGTATTACGAAGTATTTGGACCTGATCGATTTTTTCTGGAGCTGCAATCACACCAGATCAAGGAGCTTGACGAGATCAACCGGCACCTGGTGACCTTGGGCAAACGTTACAAGGCAAATTTTGTAGCCACGAATGATGTGCACTACGTGGATGCTGAAGATGCCCGGCTACAGGATATCCTGCTGGCAATTCAAACCGGCTGCGTGCTGACCGATCCCAACCGCATGCGTATGAGCGACGAAACCTATTTCTTGCGCAGCCCTCAGGAGATGGCAGCTATCTTCGCCGAAGTACCTCAGGCTATTGAGAATACGTTGTTGATCGCTGAGCGGTGCAGTCTGGACCTGAGCTTCAAGGGCTACCGACTGCCCGCCTTCAAAGTTCCTGGAGATAAGGATCCTGACGTTTATTTACGCGAGTTATGTGACGAAGGGCTGAAAAAACGTTACGGACCGCGTGCCACTGATCCTGCCATCCGCCAACGTTTGGAGTACGAGCTGGGCATCATCCACCAGATGGGCTTTGATACCTATTTTTTGATCGTATGGGATCTGTGCCAATACGCCCGCAAGCAAGGCATCTGGTATAACGCCCGTGGGTCGGCAGCAGGCTCGATTGTCGCATATACACTCGAGATTACGTTGGTAGAGCCCATCGCCCACGGATTGATTTTTGAGCGCTTCCTGAATCCGGGTCGCGTTTCTATGCCCGATATTGACCTGGATTTCCGCGACGACCGCCGGGCGGAAATAATGAAATACGCCACCGACCAATATGGCGCCGATAAAGTCGCTCAGATTATCACTTTTGGAACGCTGGGCGCTCGCGCTGCTGTACGCGATGTCGGGCGCGTGATGGATATTCCGCTTAGTGAAGTCGATAAAGTAGCCAAGCTGATTCCTAACATACCCGGCAAGCCGGTGACTATAGCGGACGCCCTCCAGGAAGTCCCGGATTTTAAGAAACTGTATGATACCGCTCCGTATCTGCGTGAGCTGATCGATACTGCAGCGCATATGGAAGGTGTGGTGCGCAACGCCGGGACACATGCAGCCGGGGTCATCATCACCGACAAGCCGCTCATTGAATACATCCCTCTACACCGCCCAACTGGCAGTGCAGCCAGTGATGACAGCCCAGTGAAGGTCGTCACCCAGTTCGATATGTCAGTGCTCGAATCACTGGGACTGTTGAAAGTGGACTTCCTTGGACTCGCGACCCTGACCATTATGGCAAAAGCTTGTGAGCTAATCCATCAGCGTCATGGGGTAGAGCTGAACCTGGACAATATCCCCCTGGACGATCCCGAGACATACGAGCTGCTTGGGCGAGGAGAGACTGCAGGTGTTTTCCAGGTTGAAGGTGTGGGGATGCGCCGCTACCTGATACAGATGAAGCCAAAAGAGCTGGCGAATGTCATCGCCATGGTAGCCCTCTTCCGACCTGGTCCAATGGATTTTATCCCAGGATATATACGCCGCATGCATGGTGAGGAAACAGTTACTTTCCAGCATCCTGCTCTGGAGCCCATCTTCAAAGAGACCTATGGCTACCCGGTATATCAGGAGCAATTGATGTCGGCGGTGATGCAGCTGGCAGGTTACAGCGCTCCAGAAGCGGACGACCTTCGCAAAGCGGTTGCCAAGAAGATTAAAGCGAAACTACTTAAACACCGCGCCAAGTTTATCCAGGGCGCAGTGAATAATGAGATTCCCGAGCAAACCGCCGGAGAGATCTTCGACGATTGGGAGGAGTTCGCCCGTTATGGGTTCAATAAAGCCCATGCCGCAGATTATGGAATAATTGCAGTCCAGACAGCCTACTTAAAGACACATTATCCTGTGGAATATATGACCGCTGTGTTATCGGTTAACCTGAGTGATTCGGCTAAGGTTGCTCTCTATGTTGCAGATTGCCGCCGGATGGGAATCGAGGTCGGACCGCCGGATATCAACTGCAGCGATTGGGATTTTACAATTGAGGATTATGAAGAGGGAAAAAGCGCCACCATTCGCTTTGGTCTGGGCGCAGTGAAAAATGTGGGGCACGGCCCTGTGGATGCAATCCTTTCAGGGCGAGCAGGAGAATCGTTTACAGATTTAGATGATCTTGCCCACCGTGTGGATATGCGCCAGGTTGGAAAGCGGGCACTAGAAAGCCTGGTCAGGGTGGGTGCGCTGGATAGCCTGGGTGCTCGCACCTCCATGCTGGAGGGCATTGACCGCATTATCTCAGTGAGTGCCGCCCATTTCCGCGCTGCAGAGATGGGCCAAATGAGCTTGTTCGGCACGCATACAGGAGTCTCCGAATCCATCGTATTACCCCTCATGGCAGACCATATTAGCCCGCGCGAGATGCTCAATTGGGAGAAAGAGCTGATCGGAATATACATTTCCGATCATCCGCTATCCTCCGTCATCGAAGAGCTGACACAGAGAGTGACCCATTACTCTGCACAGCTTCTGGATATTGCCGAGAAGGAAAAGGTGCGTGTGGCTGGAATGATTGTGCGCATCCGCCATCACCAAAGTAAAGCCGGTAACCCGATGGGGTTTGTCACTATCGAAGACTTGCAGGGCACAATTGATCTGGTCATCTTCCCCAGCGTTTGGGCGAAAGTCTCGGAGATCATCGAGCTCGACCGAATCATTCTGGTGGAGGGTCGTGCAGATACAAACAGTGCTGAGCCCAAGGTGCTGGTAGATCAAATCACAACCGACATCAAGTCGGTAGCTCCACAACCTGTAGAGGTGCAATACCAAGCGTCATCCGAGGCGGAGGTGGGTGTTGAAGAATCCTCACTCTTGGAGGAACTTCAAGAGGTAGAGTCGAGCATCCCGCCCATCCCAGAGCCCCCTCCAGAGTGGGAATACTCTGGATCGCCGTCCTATGGGGAGCCGAGTATTAGAGAACCCATATTGGCTATCACTCAGAATGACAAGGGGAATTCACTAGAAAATATCGACGATGAGCCTCAAGATGATTCAATGCACGCCTCCAAACCTTTTGCGGAGGAAGAGGACAACAATCCAGACGCTCGGCTAGGAATTGCAAATATGGGGGAGGAGGACGCGTTAGACACGGGGTTGGAGCCGATTAATGAGACTCTTCTGGAAAAAGAGAGCGAAACTCCCATTCCACTGCCTCCGTATCTGCTCCCTCCGGCGCATATTCCAGGCAGCGGTAACGTGCAGATGGTCACGGTTGTATTGCGTGCTTCAGGCGACAAGACCCGGGATGCACTGCGTATGCGCCGCATCCATGGCACCGTAATGTCCTATCCTGGGGAAGACCGCTTTGCATTCCTGGTTTATGAGCACGGGCACGGTTATATCCTAGAATTCCCAAACTTTACAACGGGTGTGTGCCCCGACCTACTTGCCAAGCTTCAATTTCTTGTCGGTTCGGATAACGTGCGCCTGGAGCAGATTACGTTCCAATAGCAGTCAGATCTTCAAACCTAGCACAAGATCAAAAAATGGGTTATCTGCCCGCTTTGCAAGGCAGATAACCCATTTTTTAATGAATGAAGTAGCTCTGCAGCTATTCGCTGGTCATGATAAATAGCGGCATCATTGTAAATTTTTCGTAATTCGGCCTTAGGCGATCAGTACTATAAAACTTTTTCACATTGACGACTTTCTTGGTGCTGGTAACCACATCGATCGGCATGTCGTCGTAACGCCCATTTTTTAGCACAACTAGGCGCCCGTGGATTCTATTGCGTATCAAGTCCATCGCAAGATTGCCGTATGCCATGGGCACAATCGAATCGATGGCATCGGGGTCGCCTCCGCGCACCATATAACCGAGTTTCTGGTTAATGGTATTGATCGTTTTCCCTTTATTGAACTGACCAGTAAGCTCCCTTATCCGCTCGGAGACCAGATCGCCGATACCTCCCAATTTCGCGTGCCCATAAGCATCTGTGCTGCGGTCTTGAAATACCATCTCGCCGCCTTCAAACATAGCACCTTCGGAAACCAGAACCACAGAGTATTTACTGGGGTTGTTATTGCGATCGTAGACCAGCAATTCTGTCAGCTTCTCAATATCGAACTTGTGCTCTGGGATGACGCATCGATTAGCCGCCCCAGCCATTGTGGGGAGTAGTGCCGTGAAACCAGCATAGCGCCCGAAGACTTCAAGAACCATGATCCGCTCGTGCGAGCCCGCTGATGTGCGCAAGCTGTTGGTCAGATGGATCGTGCGGGTAACGCAAGTGCTAAATCCAATACAGTAATCCGTACCTGGCACATCATTATCCATGGTTTTCGGGATCGCAACGACACGGACGCCTTCCTGGTACAAGCGCACACTGTAGCTCAAAGTATCATCGCCGCCAATAGGGATCAAATAATCCACATTGAGATATTCCAGGTTTTTAAGCACCTCAGGTGTCAAGTCGTTACGCTCTTCTGCATACGCGTCTTTCAAATGATCGGGTAAATCGGAGGTCTTTACATGACTCGGACGTGTGCGCGAGGTGTGTAAAAATGTACCGCCCGTCCTGCCTGCCCGGTTGACTAACTCTTCTGTGAGTTGGACGTAATTATCGCTGTTATCGGCTTTGGGATCGCGGACGAGATCGATGAGCCCGCCCCAGCCGCGACGAACCCCGATGACTTCGAACCCTTCCCGTAAGGCACGAAAGGTGACCGCACGGATGGCGGGGTTTAAGCCAGGGACATCGCCTCCTCCGGTCAGGATTGCGATGACCCCTTTTTTCTTTGTAACGTTTGCCATGATGAAACCTCCGATAATTTTATAAAGATGGCTTTATCCGAGAACTACTTTGTGGATAAAACCATAACTTTTGCTATATCCAGGTCGGTTCTTCGTAGATGCCAAACTCATCCTTCATGACCTCTATGATTTCCCCCAAGGTTGCGTAAGCGTGTACCGCTTCTAAGATGAATGGCATGGTATTTTCAGTGCCCTGGCATGCAATGCGTAAGCGATCGAGCGCCTGTCCAACCCTGCCAGCATCCCGCTCTTTCCGAACCTGTTCCAGGCGGGCGATCTGACGGCGGTATCCCTGCGGGTCCATCTGTAATATCGGGATAGTGACAGGAGTATCATCTTGAAACGCGTTCACGCCTACAATGCCGCGTACTCGTTCGTCGATCTCGCGCTGGTACCGGTAGGCTGCATCGGAGATCTCGCTTTGGAAGAACCCCTTATCGATGGACGGCAACATCCCACCCAACTCCTCTACTCGGCGGAAATAGGCGTATGCCTGGGATTCCATGCGGTCGGTTAGCGCTTCGACGAAGAACGATCCGCCTAACGGGTCCACCGTGTTTGCTACGCCAGATTCTTCAGAGATGATCTGCTGCGTGCGCAATGCAACCGTCACAGCGTGCTCAGAGGGGAGTGCCAGCGCCTCGTCCATGCTATTGGTATGCAGAGATTGCGTGCCTCCTAGAACGGCTGCCAGTGCTTGCAGTGCGACGCGCACGATATTGTTCTCCGGTTGTTGGGCTGTAAGAGAGACCCCCGCCGTCTGCGTGTGAAAGCGCATCAGCCACGAGCGGGGTTGCTTTGCGCCAAATGTATGCCGCATTTCCTTAGCCCAGATCCGGCGCGCAGCCCTGTATTTTGCAATCTCTTCAAAAAAGTCATTGTGCGCGTTGAAAAAGAATGAAAGGCGCGGGGCAAATTCATCTGGATCCAACCCGCGATCCATACCCCAGCGCACGTATTCCATGCCATCTGCCAGGGTGAAAGCCAGCTCCTGGGCAGCAGTAGAGCCAGCTTCGCGGATATGGTAGCCTGAGATACTGATCGTGTTCCACTGTGGTACAACATTGGTTCCATATTCGATCGTATCGACGACCAGGCGCATGGATGGTTCTGGCGGGAAAATGTATTCCTTTTGAGCGATGTATTCCTTGAGGATATCGTTCTGTATGGTTCCTCGCAGCTGCTCGGGACGTATCCCTTGTTTTTCTGCCACCGCAATATACATGGCCCAGATGATAGCAGCAGGTGAATTGATGGTCATGCTGGAGGAGATCTTATCTAAAGGTATTCCTTCCAGCAGGATCTCCATATCTTTCAGAGACGCGACCGCCACGCCACATTTGCCGAACTCCCCCAATGCCTGTGGGGCATCTGTATCGTATCCCATCAGAGTGGGAAGATCAAATGCGATGGAAAGACCTGTCTGCCCTTGATCCAGAAGGTACTTGAAGCGAGCGTTGGTCTCCTCGGCGGTGCCAAAGCCGGCAAACATGCGCATGGTCCATGATCGGCCGCGGTGGAGCGATGGATGGATGCCTCGGGTGAAAGGATATTCTCCAGGCAAGCCAAGGTCGTCCAGATAATCGAGGGAATGCACATCGAGCGGGGTGTATAAGCGCTCGATAGGTTCCGACGATGTGGTAATGAAGTGCTGCTTGCGCTCGGGCATCTGTGCCAGACTTTGCTGCAAGCCTGTTTCTTCCCACTGTTCCAACTCTCGTTTAATCTGATCCAGCTTTTCCTGGTCGTACATCCTGATCTCCTGAAAAAAATATTATACAGCCCTTAACCACACCGTGAAGGTGCTCCCCTCGTTGAGCTTGCTTTCCACGCTGATGCGACCATCCAGCCGGTCGATGATCTCTTTGGAGATTGCTAGTCCCAACCCCGTACCTGGTGCGTTGGTCGCCTGGCTGGCGCTACCTCGGAAGAAGCGGGTGAACAATTGCGTCATCTCTTCAGCGCTGATCCCCATGCCGGTATCCTGCACGCTGATTTTGATCCAGGGGACACCATCTAGTTTTTCAGTGCTGGTTTGCATGTGAATACTTTTCTTCGGGGGAGTGTAGTTCAGTGCGTTCGTAAGCAAGTTAGAGAGCACCTGCGAGAGCAACCGGGCGTCCGCCTGGGCTGGGGGCAAATCTGGCTCAATGTCGTATGTCAACGTGAGCTCCTGGTTGGCTGCCATTTGCTTGCGGTCCAGAGCCAGGTCGCCAACAACTCGATTTACATCGACCGGTTCGATGTAAATCTCGATGCGTCCGGCTTCCAGGCGCGAGATGGTCAGTAAGTCTTCAATCAGCACGGTCAGTCGTTGCATCTCACGTCTAAGCGTTTCCATGTAACGCTGGCTGCGCTCGGGGTCACCCACCTTTGAGAGTAAATCCAGATAGAGCGCAAGGTTTGTTAGGGGGGTTCGCAGCTCGTGGGAGACATCGGAGATGAACTGGGTTTTCATCTCGTCCAGCTCTCGAAAGCGGGTGACATCTCGGAAGACAACCACCGTGCCGGTTTTTCGATCATCCACATCCAGGGACGAAGCCAACGCCTGGTAGGCGCGAAGACCAATCTGCAGCACTGCCTTTTCCGCCTTTGTATTTTGCTCGGTCAGGTTATGGACGAATTCCTCCGAGAAGATATTGGCTCCTTGCTCTTTCGCAGATAGAACAAGCTCTTCTCCAGCTGGGTTCGCCTGAACAAGCTGGTTGTCTTTATCCAGGACGAAGATCGCATCGGGAACAGAGGCTAATATGTGCTCGATCCGTTCCTTCGCTGCATGCACCTCCTGGGTTCGTTCTTGAACGCGATCCTCCAGGTCAGCCGCATATTCCTGCGTGCTCTCGTACAGGCGCGCATTCTGGATGGCGGCTGCCGCGGTATTGGCGAACGCTTCCAGCCGTGGGATGATGGCACCAGTGAAAAAATCTACCTGATCACTATTCATATTCAGGAATCCGATGATGTGCTCTTGGACATGAAGAGGGGTAGCTGCATACGAAGCAATCCAGGCAGTGTGGTCGAACTGGCGCCAAAGTGCATCATGTCGCGTATTAGGAATTACCAGGGGTTCTCCATGAGCGAGCATCTCGTTAAAGGTCGGGAGCGTAAGATGCATCAATGTCCCTGTCACCGGTCTTAAGCGCTCATCAGGGTCAGTTCGATCCCGATGCCGCACGACTCTGGCCATATCGCCTTCGATAAGCATGATATTGACCGAGCGACATTGGATGGCATGGATCGCCTGGTCGAGGATCAGGTCCAGCACGCGATCGAATTCCAGGCTGCGATTGAGTGCGGCTGCGCCCTGCGCCAACGCATCAGCGAATTCACGCTGGCTTTTCTCGGATTGGTACAGTCGGGTGTTCTCCAGGGAGATTGCCAGGGTATATGCCAGAGTCAATCCGAGCTGGATGTCTTCATCCGAAAACTTTCGCGGCTGGGCATAATATAGAACCAAGGCGCCGATTGGCCGGTTGTGCAGCCCTACCGGCAATAGCAGGAGAGCTCGCACCCCGGCCTTCACAAGGAACTCCAGGTGCTCCGCATAGCCTGGCTCGGTGAGGGCATCTGAAACGAAAACTGGGTGTCGTGATATATAAGAACGAGTTCCAGTGAGTGCATCTAATAGCGTGCCAAGAGTGATGTCTTCATCTAATGTGATTGCATTCGCTTTATCGCTACTGTGGCTCTGCATGCTGCCCTCTAGGGGGTAAAAGCCGCTGGAATCGGCTTGCAACAGCTCTTCCGAGGCCGAGAAGAGTCTGTCTAACAGGCTCTGAATGTCTCGCGTTTGCACGAGCTCTGTCGTGAACCGGTTGAGGGAAATCAGCTTGCGCTCAAATTGGTGATGACGGGTCGTATCGCGAACATTAATGATGATGTATGCCGGCTGTGCATTGGCGTTCGTTGCAAGGGATGCGCGGATCGAGTAATGCGTCGTCAGCCGATTTGGTAGGGTTTGCTCAAGCTCGAAATCAGCTTTTTCCACCTCTCGCAATGTGTCGAGAAGATTATTGAAGGGCTCATCTTGCTCGTCGAAAGAGAAAACGTCACGAATATCCGTGCCTTCGAGGGAATGCGCTGATGTGTTGAATTGGCTGGCGATGGCAGGGTTAGCGTACAGAATGTGTCCCTCCAGGTTGGTGATGAACAACCCGTCCTGCATGGTTTCAGCGGCGGTGTGCAAGATCGCCTGCTGCTGGCGGGCTTCCAGGCTGATCAAAGCATGGGCAAGGTCATCTGCCAGCTCCTGGAGTAGCTCGAGCTCTTCGCGGTCGAAGGCGTCCGGCCAGGCAGCGTAAACGCTGATCACCCCCAGCGACTGACCCGCCTGGCGCATAGGCAGAGATGCGGAAGCTCGGAGATTGTGTTTGAGCGCATTTATCCGCCAGGGGACATGCTCCGAGTGCTGGGCGATGTCGCGCTCGAGCAGATATTGTCCGCTCTGCAAGACGACGTTCACGGGGTTGTAGCCCCCAGGAGAAATATTGCTCAAGGCTTGCAGGCTGTCCAGAAAGTCTTTCTCCCTGCCAGCGCTGGTGACCAGCTTTATTTCAGGATCTGCCTCCTCCTGAGTTTTCTTGACCAGGCCAATCCAAACCAGGGCATATTGGCGGTTTTCGATCAAAAGCCTGCAAGCCTGGTCTAGCAGGGTTTGCGCCTCGGTTGTATGCACGATGAGCTGGCTCACCTGGCTCAAGGTGCGCAGCAGGCTCTGATGGAAGTGGGCGCGTGCTTCCAGGCGCTTGGTGGTCGTGAAGAGATCGAGGCTGGGTCGGGGGATGCTGGCGGATGTCTCTGGATAAAGTGGAGTGATGTACCAGATGTAGGTGGTAAGCAGAGGCCAGATCACCAGGACTGCTAAAGTCTTCCCGGCAACGTTAAAGACGAGCGCATATGACACACCTTGGAGCGCAGAAGAAGACAACAGAGGGAACAGGAAGGCATCCATCCACAGGGCAGCCATCAGCGCCAGAAGTGCGGCTCCCCGGCTGGGATAGCGGTTGCGCAGGTTGCAGATTGCCTGGTATATGACGATCATTACCATCAGGTCAGCAACCATGGTCAAGGCTGAGGCGAGCATGCTTCTGGGTGGTTGGGTGAGCGGCCTAAAAGTAGAAAACTCCCCCCCAAGAGAAAGAACCTGCATGTCGGGCACGAGCTGGATGAAGGCAAAGACCAATGTAACCAGCAGGACGCTTCCCAGGGCGATGCGGGCTTGCTGTGTGCCGTTGACGATGTAGATGACCAGTAACGCAAGCATGAGCACGGGCAGGATCAAAAACGGATCCTGCGCAAGAGATATCTCCAGCCCGCCGATACTCACATCAACGAAACCCAGGACGCGCAGCTGCATGACTGCAGTTAAGGCACCGATCAATACCATCAGGGGGGTCAAACTGATGCGCGTGCTGAGGCGATGGATGAGCAGCACGAGAGTGCCCAGGAAGGCTACCTGGGCGAGGAACAACAAGGACAAGATCGGTAATGAGAATGTGGTCATGCCATTTTCGGAGTAATTATAATGCCAATGCAAGGACGAATATCTCAAGAACGGGGTTTAGGATAGAAGAATGCCATGAGCAACATTCGTGGCGCCGTTGACGCCACTCTGCCAGCATGGTAGAATCGCTGCGCTTTTCGCCCCCATCGTCTAGCGGCCCAGGACGTGGCCCTCTCAAGGCCAAAACAGGGGTTCGATTCCCCTTGGGGGCACAAAGAAGATATGAACCGCTTGATATCCACGTCAAGCGGTTTTTTGTGTAATATGCGTTCCAGGAACGCGAGCAGCTGGCAGAGTTGCCAATTGATCGGACGAATATTGCATAATGATTGAAATATCCCTTATTAGTTCAGCAAATTATCTATCGCCGGTTCAATTCCAGACCTAACAGCATTCGAGCGAAATATGGAGTCTTCCTTCCAACTACGAAAAACTGTCTGGTCTTCCCGGAACGCAGAATATACCCGAGGATAGGTATTCTATGGACTCATCAGATGATTGTATAATTAGGATAACCCATTCATCCGAAATAGCCGATGCGCTCCCATCATCAGGGTCTTCACCCTGGCACAATTTGTTCCACCTGGAGGTTCCTGATGTCACCCACAATAAAAATCAAGTTCGTGCTATTAATCGTTCTAGCAGCCGGTTTAGTTACTTTTTCGGTTGCGGTCGCAAACGGTTATCTCGTTCTTATTGAGGCTCATCAAGACGGTGTAGACGGCGTTGATGGGTTGAACGGAATTTATGCTGTCGAGGTCAGCCCGGACGACAAACATGTCTATACGGTCGGCACCTTTGATGATGCCATCTCTTGGTTCACCCGCGACCTAAACACTGGAAAGCTGACGTACGGAGGCGCGAGATTTAATGGAGTTGGCGGGGTGAACGGGCTGGACGGCGTCCGCGACCTGGTTATCAGCCCGGACGGAAATTATGTCTACACCGCAGGCTTGACCAACAACGCTGTCGCCGTGTTCTCCCGCAATGCCACGACAGGGGCACTCACGTTTGTGGAGATGATAACCAACGCGGCCACTTCGGGAGCCATTGGCATTGACATCAGCCCGGACGGGATGAACGTATATACGGTAGGTCTATTCAGCGATACCCTGGCTGTATTTTCCCGGAACGCCTCCACAGGGAGGCTCACCTTAATCGAATCTCATACGGATGGGTTAGGAGGAGTGAATGGGCTTGACAGGGTGCGGGATGTGGTCGTGAGCCCGGATGGGAAAAGCGTGTACACAGCGGCGCAAGCCGACAGCTCAGGGACCGATGACGCAGTGGCTGTGTTTTCACGCAATCAGACTGCAGAGAATCTTGGGAAATTGACCTTTGTGGAAGTAAAATTTGATGGGGTCGGGGGCGTCGACGGGCTAGGCACTCCCCAAACAATCAAAGTCAGCCCTGATGGAAATCACGTGTACGTGAACAATGAGGTAGGTGTGGGTGGACAGGACTGGATCGCGGTGTTTTCCCGGAATACCAATACCAGCGCGCTCTCCTTTGTGGAATTTTTCGCCGACGGCGCGGTTACCGGTTGTACAGATGGCATATCGGATGCAGGCGGGATCGCCTTCCGGGAGAACGGCGCGGAGGTGGTCGTTTCCAGCACTTGGAGGAGCGGCTTGTACCGCTTTTCCAGGGATTCCCAGACGGGCCACCTGACTTACCTGAGTCACCTATGCACTGACATACTTTCCAGGGCGTTTGACCTCAAAGCGTTGGATGTGAGTAGTGACGATCACAACATCTATGGCACGGCCTTTGGGCTGGGGTACCTAAGCGTATTTGCCATCGACGAGCCTATTCTTACCATCAACTATCCGAATGGTGCCCCGGGTAGCTTTTTTACCATTGAAGGACATTTCTTTCCCCCACTTGGGACCGCCAACATCTCCATCAATGGAAATGTCATCGGGGACGTGCCCGTCGATCTATCGGGAAGTTTCCTGTTCATCCTCAATACAGACGGTATTGAGGAGGGGAGATACTACGTTTCTGTACAGGTCAACCCAACCCTCACAGTATCCTTTATCCTCGATGCGAGCGCGCCCCCACGTGCCCAAGAGGGTGCTGGGACCGTTTTCAATGTCCCTGACGGGATCGCTCTAACCAATTTCATATTCCTCCCAACCTTGATCCGCTGAATAATTACAACTTTGTCCTGTGTCCTTTCGTCGTGATCTGTCTGAATACCTTCCTTAATAGAAGGGTAATTAGGATTCAAGATTGATCTTTAGGTGTTGCAACCCTTTCTTATTACCCTGATGGCAAAAGGATTCGCATCCAACCTGAGGAGAAGCGTTCCTGATTTTTCTTAGAAATTGGAGTTGAAAAATTTAATCTGTCAGACCGCGTGCCTGGATTATATTTTCAGCCCTTGAGACAATATTTGCCGGATGGGGAATCCACCAGATATTTTTCATCCCTAGAATTAACCCAGATTACTGGGCTTGGCTGACATCGGATCCGGATGTTGTCGCGTCCGAAGGCAATAGAGGTTGTGAAAGAGAATATATCAGGAGAAATAAATCCATTTTGAACCATTTGCGATGATGGGGGCGATAGGTCGGTGTTTACCATCGTGGACGGGTTATGGGTCGGCACAAGCGGGCCTGATGGGTACGGAAGTGAGATTATCAATGCTGTTAGGTGGCATTAATTGCAGCATCGTGGGGAAATGTGCAGGAAGAACAGTTGTATAATTTAATACACGGAGATAATCCATTGTCCAGTCACCTTCTCTCAGCCCACAGTGTTGGGTTTGCAAGCAACAGCTACGGGTCAACTTATCCTGCGTAAAACAGGATTCATCTCTTGCTGCTGTGCCACCTCTGCTGCAAACTTCATCGATTTCACCAAGTCACTCGGAAGCGTTGCCTGGAATTGAAGGGTAACGTACTGCACAAAGGAGTCATCATCAATGAGCGAAACCCCCGTCCCACTCTCGATGAACGAGCTGCTCCTGTATGTGCATGGAGCTGCCGCAATCCAGCTTCTGCGCAGCGGTGTCGAGCTGAATGCTTTTCCGCTTTTATACGAACACCGCCAGCTAACCCTTGAGGAACTTAACGCCCACATCAGGATAGATGAACAATCCATCCGGACTCTTTTCATGGGATTGACGGCGCTTAAGTTGGTCAACAAAGAGGAGGACAGGTACTCGAATTCTCAGGTGATCGAGGAGTTGATCTCCGCAGGGGAGTGGGAGGTGTTCAGCGCCCTGGTAATGTTCCAGGCTTACATCGTGTATCCGGGACAGATCGACTACCTTGAATCGTTGGTTGCCGGGCAGAACGTGGGAATCCGCCGGTATCCCGGAGAAGGGCAGACGCTCTACGAGAAATTCCGCTTTGACCCGCGGACAAAGAACATCTTCTATCTCTATATGAACACGTACTCAGATTATGCCGTCCCGCACGTCCTGGCGGGGGTTGATTTCTCGTCCGCCCGAAGGGTGCTTGACGTCGGGGGTGGGGGCGGCAGGAATGCAATTGCGCTGGCGGAAAAGAATCCCCAGATGGAAGTAACCATTCTCGATCTCCCTGCCGTACAGCATATTTGCGAGGAGAACATCTGCCGGCAAGGTCTCGCCGACAGGATCAAATTTGTAGCATGTGACATCTTCAAGGATGGATTCCCGAGGGATTTCGATGATGTCCTCTTCTTTCACGAGCTGATGATCTGGAATCATAGCCAAATACGCTATTTGCTCAAAGAGGCGCACAACTCACTCCACGAAAAGGGCCGCGTCATTATTGTTGGCTCTGTCTCCAACGATTCGGAAGATGGGCCTGTCATGGCTGCACTGGACACTGTGTATTTCCGCTCCGTGGCTGCTGGGGAAGGGATGGTCTATCCCTGGAAGGATTACGAGAGTATCCTCCTGGATGTCGGTTTCAAGCGCGTCACACGGATAAAGTGTGATACCTGGACCCCGCACGGCATCATCATCGGGCACATGTGAGAGCGGGAAGCTCGTGTAAAAGCGCCTCATCCCTCTGATGTATACAACCTTATAGCCTCCATCTTTATACGAAGATCATTCGAGGTAAAATCTTAGTATCTTCGTTTTAGGGACATCCGTTAATGATAAGAGCACCCCTTTACGGCGGCATTGAAGGCGGCGGGACGAAGTTTATTTGTGCGGTGGGCACAGGTCCCGGTGATATCCGCGGGGAGACGCGCTTTGCTACGACCACGCCGCAGGAAACTTTAAAGAAGGCGATCCTCTTCTTTCGAGAGCAGCAGAAGCAGCACGAGCCGCTCTCAGCCTTGGGGGTTGCCTGTTTTGGGCCGCTCGACCCTGATCCTGCCTCGCCAACGTTTGGTCGCATCCTCCCCACGCCCAAGCCAGGCTGGACGGATGCGGATGTCGTCGGGACGCTTCGTAGCGCCCTGGATGTACCGGTTGCCTTTGATACAGATGTCAATGGTGCCGCGCTGGCGGAGGGCGCGTTGGGGCGCCGGTCAGGGACGCGATCCGGTTCTGTATCTCACCATCGGCACGGGCATCGGCGGTGGGGCGCTGGTCAATGGCAAGCTGCTGCACGGTCTGATCCACCCGGAGATGGGCCACATCCTGATACCCCACGACTTGCAAAAAGACCCCTTCCCTGGGAGTTGCCCTTTCCACAAAGATTGCTTCGAGGGGCTCGCCAGCGGACCTGCCATCGAAAAACGCTGGGGTCAAAAAGCTGAGACACTCGCCACCGACCACCCCGCCTGGGATTTGGAAGCGCATTACATTGCACTGGCGCTGGAGAATTACATCTGCACGCTCTCGCCCCAGCGCATCATCCTCGGCGGCGGGGTGATGCAGCAGCCGGGCGTATTCCCTCTCATTCACCAAAAAGTGCGGGCGTTGCTCAACGGCTACATTCAATCCCCCGCCATTACGCAAAACATTGCCGAGTATATCGTCCCCGCCGCCCTGGGCGGGCGTGCTGGGGTCTTAGGCGCCATTGCTCTGGCCGAGCAGTCTTATTCCTGAATAACTTCTCCCTTACCACTGATAACCCTAAAAAACCTAAGCTTTGAAAAAACAGAAAATATGTGCCATCCTCATGCGCATGGGGGTGGTCTACCTGAACCTCGAAGCCCGCCAGATCGGCTACACCACGACGTGGTGGCCGCGCAACACGCACTTTTTCAGCACCACCGAGCGCATCGAGATCGCCGGCATCCCCGTGCAGAGCACCACCCAGGGGCGCCTCACCGGTTAGGAATATCTCGACTATCTACGCAGCGTTGTCGAGCTGCTCGACCTGCAGGTCAGTACCTTTGAGCCGGTGGTGGGCATCCAGCCTCAGGAGGTAGGTTTCACCCTGAGCACCCGCCCGCAAAGCGGTGAGTGGCGTTAAAAACTCTTCCTCGAGAATACCTTTACACATGAAGGCAAGATCGCCCTGGCGATCACCGGGCGCTGGCCTAAGCAGCCTTGGGACAATCTAGGCACGCCACTAGGAGCCCCCTTTTGAACCTTTTCAAGGGAATTAGATTTTTTGTCAACACGTATCTTTAACATCGCTGCAGTGTTTCTCCCTACGGAAACCCGAACAACACTGATTTTAGTCATGCACATCATTTTCTTCCCACATCCAAATCCTAAATCCATTATCTAAAATTCTAACTATTCTCAACTCTCTACTCTCCACTCTCGCCAAGTGCCATGCCCCAATTCTTTGCCAAAGATTTCCAGGGTGCCCCCTTCGAGCTGTTCGGTACGGCGCATCTGATTGCACTGCTAGTCGTGCTGATCGTGAACGTGCTTGTTTTCCTCGGGCGGAAGCGTTTCAGCCCGCGTGGAAAACAGGTCTTCCGCTTCGGTGTAGCGGGGCTGTTGGTTTTGAACGAGGTCGCCTGGCACCTGTGGAACTACTCCACCGGTCAATGGACCATCCAGACTATGCTGCCCTTCCACCTGTGCAGCGTCCTAGTTTGGGCGAGTGCTTACATGCTGGTCACACGCAGCTATGCCATTTTCGAGTTCGCATATTTCCTTGGAATTGCCGGCGCCATCCAGGCGTTGCTCACCCCGGATGCGGGCATGTATGGCTTCCCCCATTTCCGCTTCTTCCAGGTGATCGTATCGCACGGGTCGATCGTCACCGCGGCAATCTACCTGACCTTTGTCGAGGGGTTCCGCCCCTATTGGAGCTCTCTTCTGCGCGTGATGGTCTGGGGAAATGTTTACCTGGTCGCCATTGCAGTGGTGAACTGGCTTATAGGCAGCAATTACCTGTTCATCGCTCGCAAGCCGAACACCGCCAGCCTGATCGACGTCTTGGGACCCTGGCCCTGGTATATCCTCAGCATGGAGGTCCTGGCACTGTTGCTGTGCCTGGTGCTATATTTGCCCTTCGCACTGCGTGACCGCCGCCACAAGGCCTACACCTCACCTGCCTGGAAGTAACCAAAATCGGGGTTCACGGCTGCAGCAACCGTGAACCCCGATTTTGGTATTCTTATCCCCTCCTCCGTTTCGGGGAGGGATGGCAGGGTGGGGGTATTCGCCGGTTCGGCTATTCGCCTTTCTGGACTGCTGGAATCTCCAGCGGCTCTTCTGGGATGAGCAGCAGCATAACCAGGTACACGATAACCAGCGATCCCACCCCAAGGAAGGTGCCCAGGACGAACAGCAGGCGGATCACAGTCGGATCGATGCCAATGTAATCCCCCAATCCAGCACACACACCACCAACCATGCGATTATTCTGCGCACGGTAAAGTCGTTTCTCGTCAGACATTGTAGATACTCCTTTTTGATACATGCTCTACATTGCTTACGAGAAACTATTGAATTGGTTGCACCGGGTAATTGACCCCTGGTTTAGCAGAACGGTTGGATACTCGGCATTTGAATCCAATTGTTCATGATTGTGTGAAACGGTTAATCTTCTATCACACTATCTGCCTCGTCGATCAAAGCCTGTGAGATCTCTGCGCCCTGCTCACTGGCAGCTTTTGGATTGACCGTTAGCAGGATGGCATCTTGAATAGCGATCTCGGTCTGGGCAATATCTATTAAACCGTCCAGATACTGCGCCACCAGGCCGCCGGAATCCAATCCTTCTTCATATGGATCGATGCCGTATGAAGCAGCGGCACCGCGCGGGGGTTGAGATGCGCTCGTGCCCACCAGGAGGATATCGTTGTCATTTGCAACCTGTACCAGCGGTTCGAACCCGGAGTTCAATGTATTATCGCTGAGCGCCAAGAATGCATCAATATTCCTGCTCACCAGGGACTCAGCAGCTACCTGGACTTCGTTGCTATTTGCAATGGTGGCTTCTTCGAGTGTGATGCCCGTTCTCTCTGCTTCGGCTCTGGCGATCTCAACCAGATACATCGAATTAGCTTCCGACGGGTTATAGATCAAGCCAATGGATTGGGTCTCGGGCCTGATTTTGCTGATAAGCGCCATGGTTTCGACCACCGGATCGAGCAACTGGTTACCGATGACCCAGGCGGGATGGTCGTCAGGCGCGTTGGCGATGCCGGCTGCATAGGGATTGCTGACACCGTTGAAGAAGACCGGCGGTCCTTGTTGATCTTTCGTGGCGTTATAAGCAGCCTGCAGAGCCGGGGTAGAGGTGGCGATAATCAGATCCACCTGTTCGTCCACGAACTGCTGTGCGATTGTGCTCAACGTGGCCATGTCACCCTCGGCATTCCGGGCGATTATTTCGATATTTATGCCGTCCTCGTACCCCGCCTCTGCCAGGGCGTCAATCGCCCCCTGTTTGATCGCATCCAGAGATGGGTGGCTGACGATGGTCATCATACCGATGACAATCTTCTCTTCCTCTGGGGGGGATGTCGGCACAGGTGGCTCGGTGGGTTCTGCTGGTGCTTCCGTGCTCATCGGTTCCTCAGTTGCGACCTCCGGCGGTTCTCCAGTAGGCGAGCTCCCGGGCGAGGTACAACTTGTTAGAACCAGCAGGATGAGCAGAAATGAGACGATCCAGTGTTTCTTAAACATGCTAGCCTCCTTGAGGTGTCGGTCTAAGGGTTCTTACCCCCCTCATGACCTTATTGGGGATGACATCTAATAATCCACCAGGAGCATTTTGTCATCAAGGATCTGTTCCTGGCGAACTTTTGCGAATTTATTCAATAAATCTTGCACGGACATGCTGGCTTTCTCTTCACCGTTGAGGTCAAGGACAAGCTTGCCCCTATCCAGCATCAACATTCGCTCACCATAGGTCAAGGCGAGCTTCAAATTGTGCGTGATCATAATCGTTGTCAGGCTGTAGCTGCGCACCAGATGGTCAGTCAACCCAATGATCCGAATGGCGGTCTCAGGGTCTAGTGCAGCAGTGTGTTCGTCGAGCAGCAAGATCTTTGGTTTTGTGAGGGATGCCATCAATAAAGTGAGCGCTTGGCGTTGACCCCCGCTGAGCAGATTCACCCGTGTGTCCAGCCGGTCTTCAAGTCCTAAACCGATGGATGCCAGCATCTCCTGGAAAGTCTTCCTGCGGTGGCGTGTGACGCCCTGGGTCAGTCGCAGAGGCCGGCTGCGCAACAACGCAAGGGTCAGGTTCTCTGCGATCGTCATAGAATCAGCCGTCCCCATCAATGGATCCTGGAAAACACGCCCAACAAGAGAGGCGCGGCGATATTCTGGCCAGCCAGTGACGTCTTCGCCATCGATTAAAATTTGTCCCCTGGTAGGAGGGAAAACGCCGGCGATCAGGTTGAACAGCGTCGTTTTCCCAGAACCGTTGCTTCCGATCAGGGTGGCAAACTGGTGCCGTGGTATCGTCAGGTCGATCCCACGTAGACCATAGATCTCGTTTCCGCTACCAGGATTGAAAACTTGGTGGAGAGTACGAATCTCGAGCATGTTTATATAATCTTCCTGCGTTTCTGCAATGTGCTCACCCAGAGGGCGACCAGCACGATCGCAGCGGTTGCCAGCTTGATGTCTTGCGCACTGATTCGGAAGACCTGATCTCCGGGGAGCGGCAGCTTGATGTTCAGAGCTGCAGCGATGGCAATCCGGTAGATGATCATACCCAGGATGACGGCCACTGTGGCGCTGGCGATCCTTTTGGGACGGAAGATCGTTTCACCAACGATGACGGCTGCCAGTCCAGCGATGATCAATCCCTGGCCCATATTGACGTCAGCAAATCCTTGGTACTGCGCGAAAAGCGCACCCGAGAATCCCACCAATCCATTGCTGAGGGCAAGTCCAAGCACGATCATTTTATTTGTGTCGGTTCCCAACGAGCGAATTAATTGAGGGTTAGAACCCGTCGCCTGCATCGCCAGGCCAAGCTCGGTGAGCATGAACCAATCGAAAAGCAGTTTAATCAGGATAATTATGATGGCAGCAACCAGGATTGCCAGTAAATTGGTGGATGATCTTTGCAGTGCATCACCTCCCCACGCGGTCAACCCTTGTCGGAATTGTTGTGAAAAGGGGGAGAAGATTGTGGGTTCGTTGAGCAGGGGGATATTTGAGCGTCCCATGACGCGCAGGTTGATGCTAATCAGGGCTGTTGTAGTCAGGATGGAAGCAAGCAAGCTATGAATCTTGAGCTTATTGGCGATTACTGCAGTGGCGGCACCTGCCAGAGATCCCCCCAGAAAAGCGACCGGCAAGCTAAGGAACGGGCTTGCGCCTGCGGTGATCATAGCCGCAGCGACGGATGCCCCCAGTGGGAAGCTTCCATCGATGGTCAGGTCTGGAAAATTGAGGACACGAAAAGTGATGTAAACCCCCAGCGCAACCAGGCCGAAGCATAACCCAGTTGCCAGTGATCCCGTCCATACATTAAATGACAGATTGCGCACGCCCGGTGCAATCAGCAGCACGCTCAAAGCTATTAAGACGAGCACGCCTAAATGGCGCGCAATGAAAGATGTAGGTTTTTCCCCACCCATATACAATCAGCAATTTCTTCCCAGGACCGGGACAGGTGAAGTGGATCTCTATTCCACTGCAGGCATTATTATTCTATTATACAGGCGTGCCGTTCCTTCAAGGTTAGGTAAATTGTACTATCATTGTGGGATCATTTCAAAAATGTGGCAATTTCATTCAACGGCTTTTTTGTAATTTCTGGTACTCGGGCATCTTCCCCCGGATAGCCAACGACCAGGATCAAGTAAGGGCGCTCGTTCTTTGGACGCCCGAGAATCTGGTTCAAGAAGCCCATTGGGCTGGGGGTGTGGGTGAGTGACACAAGACCTGCGTGGTGCAAGGCTGTGATGAGCATGCCGGTGGCAATGCCTACCGATTCAGACACGTAATAATTCTTAACTTTTCGACCATCTTCCAGAACGCCAAAGCTCTGCGCGAAGATCACAATTAGGTATGGTGCGATTTCCAGGTAGGGCTTATTTTCGTCCACACCAAAAGGGGACAGCGCATCCAACCAGGTCTGGGGCGCGCGCTTATGGTAAAACTCGTACTCCTCTTTCTCGGCGTCGTGGCGTATCTGTCGCTTGATCTGTGCATCTCCTACCACGACAAAATGCCAGGGTTGCAGGTTTGCGCCATTTGGGGCCGTCCCAGCGGCAAGGAGGCATTCTTCGATGACTTGCTGGGGCACCGGGCGGTTGGAAAATTGGCGCACCGTTCGCCGCCCTTGCATTTGCTGGCGAAAAGCAGCGGCACGCCGTATCATTTCTTCGGCTGGATACTCAGTATACGTGCTGAGAGGGACATGGTTATATAGTTCCATTCGAATTCCTCGTTTGGCGTGATCTCTATCTGTATAATACTTGCCGGTTGATTCTACCCCTAGGTGTGCCCCTTCCAGGTTAGGGCGCGTATTGAACAAGGCGATAAGCGAGATCCTGGTAGATCGTGCCCAGGATCTCGCAATCGGGTGGGGGGATGTCCATGGGGAAAATCACGTGCGTTATGCTCTCTTGAAGCAAGATCTGTTCCAGGCTGGCGCAATCCTGGGTTGAATAGAATTTTTCTACAACGCGCAGGCGGCGGCGCCATTCCAGAACGTCTATATCTTGGTAGGGGATGGACTTAAAGTCCACCAATACTGCCGCACCAGCTTCCAGGCGGAAGTCCTGCATTTTGTCTGGGATCAGGTATATCTCGCCTGAATTAACTTGCGCATAGACGAAGGCTTCCAAGTCGCGTTCGGGTGCTGTCTCTTTGCGCTGTACTTCCAGAAAAAAGCGGATCGCCCCAAGTAATACCGAAAGGAAGAGTACCAACATACAGGCAAGGATTGCTAATCGCTGCTGAGAGGCGGATCGTTTCGAAAGCGCCTGCACCAACCTGGTAGTGACGTAAGCCAGCAATACTGTTGTTGAAAAAGGAACCAGAAGAATTGAGATTCGCCACGGGAAGAGCAGCGCCAGGGCATTGTTCGCAGTCAAGATTTGTGCTAGTGTCAGAAGCAGCGCAGTTAGGGATGTGCTGGATAGGATGATCAGCATAGTCCGCCGGAGACTATCCCGACTGGGATCGGTCTTCACTTGTGCGATCAGTACCAGCGCTGCGACGATCAGGCTCACCTGGAATATTGCTGGGATATCGAACCATTCACTGACCAATGCGTGGTGGGGGATGCGGTAATTAACCAGAATATTGCGTGCCTGGGTTGCCGTTCCCACTGAAGACCCGGCAAAGGAGGAAACCACATAAATCACGACGGGAGCGACGAGCAGCATTGCGAGCGTTCCATAACGAATTGGTTCCGCCAGCTTTCTATTGGCAATCCAATCTGCAATTCCGAAGCTCAAGATGAGCAAAGCAGCGCTGAGCAGATAAGTGGGGTGGAATACCCCTGCCACCGCCGCCGAAGCCGCAGCAAGATAAGGCCTGGAACTTAGGAACAGATAGAGGGAGAGCATAAGGAAAACAGCAAAACTGCTTGGCTGGAAAACCGGACCGAGCATGCGCTGGTCGGCGACGCCTGCCTCGAAAACATAGGCCCAATCGCTATCCAGCATTTGAGAAAGGGCAAAACGGAATCCCCCAGAGTGGATGGCGATAAAGAGGGTGATAAATATTAGGCTCTTCAATTTGGACGAACGGATTTCAAACAGGAGATCAGCGATCGCATACAGGCTGGACAGGTACACACCCATTAATAGGGCGTAGTAGATGTAGAAGAGGATTTCTTGCTTGGTGTACTTCAGGCTCAGCTCGACCAGTTTGCTAAAAACTGGGGTCGGATCCTTAGTGTTTGCCAGCCAATCTTCATCGAGGTTCCCTATTCCAGCGGCAGCAGACCCATGAAGGAAGTATTGGTTTTGGTTGGACGTGTAGAGAGGGGATTGGGCATAAGCAATAGCAAAAAGTGTGGAGAGAATTAGAAAGTTAGCAGTCGAGTGCAAGGTGCTTTTGAGGTAATACAACCGGGAATCCCACGCTTGTTGGTATAACTCAAAGCTCATATTTCTGCAAGGTGATCCAATCAAGTTTTTGCAACAAAGTCTACTCGCGTACGTATATTGATATGGACATTACGTTAACATCCTTGTTTGGAGGAAAAAAAATGAAGGACCACATCAAAATTATCGCCTGGATCTATATTGTCCTTGGCGTATTGGGTATATTCGGAGCGCTGGTCGCCTTTGCCATCATCGTAGGAGGCGGGCTGATCTCCGGGGACGAAACCGCTATCAGAATTACCGCAATCGTGGCTTCTGCGATTGCGGGACTTACAGTATTAGTCTCGGCGCCAGGAATTGGTGCAGGCATTGGGCTTCTAGGCTACAAAGCCTGGGCGCGCATCCTGGCCATCATCCTGGCATTGCTCAACTTACCAGGCTTTCCAATTGGCACCCTGTTAGGGATCTATACCCTGTGGGCATTATTGGATGCAGAGTCATCGGGTTTGTTTCTTGAAAATCGATAAACCGGAAAACAAAAAAGGGGCTGCCCCTTGACCAGAGGCAGCCCCAAGCATTAACCATTGTCTGTTATTTTCGTTTTACCATTACCAGGACGTTTCCATTCTTGGGGGACGTGTCAAAGTGCAGCTCATCCATAATCCTGCGCATTAAATAAACTCCAACACCTCTGCGCTGCACCTTTTCGAGAGGAACATTAAGGATCGGTTCGGGCACGCTAAATGGGTCAAAGGCACGGCCACGATCTCTCAATGTCACAGTAAATTTTTCCTCACCTACTTCTACTGAGCATTGCATGTCCCCCAGATCTTCTCCTCCATAGGCATGGTCGATGATGTTACAACAGGCTTCGTCAACAGCCAGCTCGACCTCATAAACTTTGCGTTCATCCAGGCCCGCTTCACGTGCGGCTTGAACGACGAACTTACCTATTTTGGAAAGGCTCTGGTAATTCCCGGGAAAAGACTTGGTTTTCATCACTCCTAAAAACTACCAACAGCGGCAGTTAGATCATCAAATATCTTGAAGTAAGATCCCATACCGACCAAGTCTAGAGAAGAACGGATCGCCTCACGTACATTGACAAGCACCAACTCGCCACGCTTGTAGCGTTTGCAAGTCTTCTGAGTGTCGATCAGTACCCACCAGCCCTTACTGGACATGAATGTGATTCCGCTCATATCGAGAGCAATCTTATATCGGCCCGATTCGGTGATTGCTTTAAGCGCTTCTTCCAGGTGAGGGGCTGTGCTGCTATCAACACGTCCTGACGCGGTAACTGCGTCACAACGCTTATATGGGGTTGTTGTGATCTCCATCGTCTGTCTCCTCCTGGTCTAGGGATGGGATGATACGGGATTATATCACGCACTATCATCCCTGCTCCATCGGGACGCCGTTTTTTCCAATTCCGCGTTGATTAGTTTTAATACATCCAACACTTCATTGCGTACCTGATCAGCCGCCTCACCGCTTTCTACGCGCTGCCGAAGCTCATCGATGTCTGATTCCAGCCTTTGACCGGTCGGACTCTGGCGGAATGAGTTAACTTCCCCTTTAAGGACAACTGCCATATCGGTAAGTCCTTCTCTAATCTCATCCTGCAGCTTCTTGCGCTCCGGACTTTCCCAGGCAGCATGCAATGCTCGCGCCAGGTTATCGCCCAGGATGCGAAACTGGTCGGCGATGTCTGAAGGGTTTTCGGGGTTATCCATAAGATCAGCCTCCGTTTTTTGTCGATTTATTTATTATACGTAGATTTGTCTGGGTTGTGCATTTTATTATGTTATGGGATACTGCTATTGAGCGTGGTTGTGTTCCAGCCTTCATTGATTAACCCCAAAAACACGAATATGGCGACGTTATCGTCGTCAATATTCCCTGCTCCCTACTCAATACATAGAAATGGCAGATGGACGGGTTGGTTTCCAGGTCTTGTATGAACCGCGACCTGTCCCATCCCCCTGCGTATATTCAAATGGTGAAAGTATCAATTAATTATCCTATTAAGGAGGGGACCATGTTCCCGAAAACTGCGCTCGTGTGCTTAGCAGTATTAGGTCTGGTAAGTTTGGCTTGCGGATTCTCAATCAACCTGCCGATCAGAGATGTCAAAGTTGGTCCTACGGTTGTTGAGGAGGTTAATATCCCGGTACCAGATGGAGCGGAGACCCCGGCTCGTCTGACACTGGGTTTCGGTGCAGGAGAATTGTTCATCTCACCTGGCGCCGGGGCAATGCTGGTCTCGGGAAAGGTTACTTACAATGTTGAGGATTTGAAACCTGTCATCACTGTCACCTCCGAAGAGACCCTGATCGAGACTGGAGACCTAAACCTGAAAGGCATTCCAGATTTCGGGAACGACATGCAAAATATCTGGGATATAAAGCTGGGTGAATTCCCGCTAGACTTGCGAATCAACGCAGGTGCATACAAAGGTGTCTTCAATTTGGGTGGATTGGCAATCCAGAACTTGCATATTAGCGATGGCGCGGCGGAGTCAAATCTGGATTTCTCAGCTCCCAATCCAATTGAAATGGAAATGCTTCGCTACAACACTGGCGCCTCTCAGGTTAGACTGACCGGATTGGCGAATGCTAACTTTGGGGAAATGGAATTCAAAGGCGGAGCAGGTGACTATACCCTAGACTTTTCAGGTCAACTAAAACGAGACGCCACCGTTACAGTAGATTCGGGGCTCAGTAGCGTGACCGTAGTCGTACCAAAGGGAGTATCTGCTCGCATCTTCGTAGACGGTGGACTGGCAAATGTGGATATCAGCGGCGATTGGGAGAAATTAGGGAACCAATACACGCTGGAAGGCGAGGGGCCTCGCTTGACGATAAATATCAATATCGGTGCAGGCAGCCTTAATCTGCGAGACCAGTAGAATTCAGATATTTCTACTTGAAACAAGGGTGCCGTGTGTGTCCAAACACACACGGCACCCTTGTTTGTAATCGACCTTATTTATTGAGATGTATATATAACCTGCCCAGCTTACTTTCAATATTGTAGTAACTGTTATTCCAGGGCTGTGTATCCAGGCCCGGATGTAAAGTAATCGTAATTTGGTTGGATATCGGGTGTCAGGTCGACAACCTCGCCAGCTTCTAATTCGCGT
Organism: uncultured Chloroflexia bacterium; assembly: GCA_963714425.1. GTDB lineage: Bacteria > Chloroflexota > Anaerolineae > Anaerolineales > UBA4823 > DATCYX01. Next base: position 313,070 of record CAVQOI010000004.1, on the reverse strand, counting down.
ACGCAATCGAGCACTACGGGTTCGCCGTGGTGATTGCTACCTTCGTAATGACCGGTGAGGCCTACTTTTGCGATGCTTTCCCCACCCTTCGCAGTATAAGCTGAAGGAACTTCGTCTTCGGTGAAGATCGCCTCGTACGGACATTCTGGGATGCAAGCCCCGCAATCGATGCAGGTGTCCGGGTCGATATAGTACCAAGGCCACTTGTCGACCGGCTTTCCGGGCACGATGCATTCAACGGGGCACACGTCTACGCAACCAGCGTCGCGCAGGCAAAGGCTAGTGATGATATGAGTCATAGATCGTACCTCCGTAGATTGGAATGTTGGTATCCAAAATGAATGGTGAAATTATTTTACCTTAAAATAAGGAAACCGATGAAGATGAATAGAATCACGTCTTATCTAAACGATTATCATCTTCTTGATCGTTGAGCAGATCGGCTGGTAAGTGGGGAAGGTCGATGGCAGCTTCATCACAAAAAAGCATGGCGCGTTCGATGACATTGCGTAGCTCGCGGATATTTCCAGGCCATGCGTGACGCATCATGGCTTCCATTGCCCGGGGTGTCACATCGATGATGTTCAGACCCATGTGCGGGTTTAACTGGCGGATGAACAAGCCGACCAGCTCAGGGATATCTTCTTTGCGCTCGCGCAGAGGAGGCAGGTGCAGATCCACAACTTTCAGTCGATAATAAAGGTCTTCTCGGAAGCGGTTTTCTGCAATCAGGGTCGGCAAGTGACGATTCGAAGCTGCCAGAATATGCACATCTACTCGGACCATGTTGGTGCCGCCCATGCGGCGGATTTCGCGTTCCTCCAGCGCGCGCAGCAGCTTGGCTTGCATGTCCACTGGCATGGAAGCAATTTCATCAAGGAAGAGAATTCCACCTTCCGCGACTTCCATCAAGCCGATCTTGCGCTTATCTGCTCCCGTGAAGGCGCCGGCCTCGTGTCCAAACAGTTCCGATTCCATGACAGTGGGCTGAATTGCAGCGCAGTTGATAGCAATGAATTGCTTGCCAGCGCGTGGTCCCATCTGATGAATGGCGCGAGCTAATACTTCTTTTCCCGTGCCGGTCTCCCCTGTGATCAGCACTGAGACGGAGGTTGTCGCTGCGCGCTTGACCATCTCGAGCAGATTCTGCATGGTTCGGGTTTTTCCAACAATAAAATTAACAGCGCCGCGCTGCTGAGAGCGAAGATGGGCCAGCTCGCGTCGGAGTGAAACGATTTCCCCTGCACGCATGATGGATTTCTCCAATTGATCGAGCTTAATCGGTTTTGGGAAAAAGTCGTGGGCCCCATTTTTCATCGCCTCCACCGCCATCTCGATGTCTCCATAGCCAGTGATCAAAATTATCGGCGGGCGGTTCGGCATGTGAGATGTCTCTTCCAGCAAGGTGGGTCCATACTCACCTTTCAGTTGTACATCCAGTACAATGATATCGCCATTGCCAAGACGCAATGCTTCCCGGGCTTCTTTGAGCGTACCTGCCTCAGAGACTTCATAGCCGTGCGAAGTCAGAAAATTGCCAATGTTGAAGCGAGCATTGGCCTCATCGTCAACAATCAATACTGTCAGGCTCATTGGTTCTCCGTGCTCGGTATTTGAACGTGGAAGACAGTGGCACCCGGGTAGCTGGTCACCTGAATATTGCCTTTGTGAGCAGTCAGGATACGCTTGGTGATCGCTAATCCGAGCCCAGTTCCATCCGGTTTGGTCGTGAAAAACGGCTGGAATAATCGTTCCTGGGACTCCTTTGGGATCCCAGGACCATTGTCAGCCACGTGAATTTCGACGTAGTTGTGCCCCCCCGTGTTGGGAACTTTCTGTAATTTCAGGGCTAATGTGCCGCCTTTATCCTGCATTGCCTGGATGGCATTTGTAATCAGGTTCGTAAAAACCTGTTCGAGGGCACGCGGATTTCCACTAACCTTTGGCAAGGACGGCTCTGCCTGCACGAACTGCTGCACATTGGCTTGAACCATAAGAGGTTTTAACCGGTCCAAAAGATTATTAATTAATTGTTTCATATCCACTGCCTGCATCTCATATTCTGCAGGGCGGGAAAAAGCCAACACTGACCGCATCAATTCGCTCAGGCGATCACAGTCTTGTTGTAGGCGGATGATCAAATCCTGATTTTGGTCATCCTTGGGTAAATTGTACGCCATGAGCTGCAAACCAGTGCTGAGATTATTGATAGGATTACGCACCTCATGGGCGAAGATCGATGTCACTTCGCCAAGCAGGGCGCGTTGCTCTAAATGCTGGGCCTGATTCTGGATCTGCTCCTGATCGCTAAGATCGTGAATTAAGACCACGATTCCAACCAGCTCGCCTTGGTACATTGCAGGGATGACGCTCACCTGGGCTAGAAAAGGCTGACCGGACCGCCTGTAGAGGCGGATATTGTCTTGCTTCAGGGTTTGCACTCCCTGTAAGGCAACCTGCAGGGAGGCAGTGAGTGCGCCAGTGCCGATGAGGAAATCACCAACCGGGTGGTTCTGTGCTTCCTCGTTTGTGTACCCAAGCATTGCCTCAGCAGCTTGGTTAAGTCTGGATATTGTGAGCATCGGAGTAAGCAGAATAAAGCCTTCAGCTGCCGCATCGACGCCAGTTTTATCCAATGCCAGGGAGCGCATACTCTCCTGAAGAGAAGTTTCGAGATTGTTTGTAAGCGCATGGAACTGGATTAGCGCTGTGATTATATTGGCAAGTGTTTGAATCTGGGATTGGATATTTGCTTCATCCGGCGCTGAATTTCCTGCAACGGCGACAACCCCAATCGTAGCTTCTTTTTGTCCCAAGGGAGTGGATGCAAGAAAAGCCAGCCCTCCCCCACGTACAGCTTTATGGAGCGATGTTGTAGGTCGTTTGCCAGGAGTCCAATATTGGGGGGAACGCAGGACCATCATTTCTTCCCCAGGCAGGCGATCAGGCATTACCCCTTGCTCGCCCTGGAGTGTGGACTGGATCAGTTCGAAATTTTCGTGCTGATCGGATATGTCTTGAAGATAGATAGCGATGATATCTGCGCCAGTAATCTGTTTGCCGGATTGCAAGACGATGCTTATAGCCGAGTCAAGATTCGTTTGTCCTAATGCCTCACTAATTGTTAGCATGCTAGAGAGGATTTCAGAACGACGTCGTTCTTGCGCCTGCCGGTCTTGGATTTGTTGCACTTCTTCGATTGAGACCACTGCCCATTTCGCTTGAGGAGCAAGATCCACGCGCGTCGCCATGACCTCCACTTTTGAGCCGTTACGTTTACGCAGGTTCAGTGGAGTTGGGACATGCGGACCCGTGGAAGCTTCCCAAAATGAGTGCTGGTCAAGCTCCTCTATCAATGTTGGGAGGGGCATGTCAGATAGCTCTGCGCGGGTGTATGCGGTGAGCTGGTTAGCTTGGGCGTTGGCAAACAGGATTCGCTTGGTGTTGCACTCTACAACCAAGGTGGCGTAAGGGAGAAGCTCCAACAGGCTCTGAATCTCTAGAAGGCCTGGCGCGCGACGCAATCCAGGTAGGTTAAAGCGAGTAGAAGGAGCGTTCATCGGAGGGCGAAACGATCCATAAGGTGTTATTGAAGGGTGTTGCTCAAATTATCTAGAGCCAGACGCTAGCATGGGCTGTCGTAAGTGCGCTGGTAAAATCCCTTCCATTGAACGGTATTTGGCGACAGTACGCCGGGCAACTTGGTAGCCCTTCTTTTTTAGCAGCGCTGCAAGCTCTGTATCGGTCAACGGTTTGCTTTCCTCGCTGATCATCTGGCGTAGCACAGTGCGAATATGCAGGCTGCGATCGAACATTTTTGAGAGTGGGACGATCTTGCCGTTGGGTAATTGTACCGCTTTTCCAGACACAGCACGCGAGATGGTCGAACTCGTGAACGCCGAGCTCGTTGGCCACACTGGCACGGGTGATCGGCTCCATGTGAGCATCGCCTTGTAAGATGAATCTGCGTTGAATGGATGTGATGCGCTGCATCAGGCGCACAATGGTGTGGTTGCGTTGCTGCAAGCATTTGATAAGCAGAGAAGCCTGCTCCAAATCATTTTGCCACTCATCGGCTTTCTCAGCTGGTGCAAGCTGTAACGAGCGGCGAAATAAGGGGCTAATGCGCAGCTTTCCGGCTAAAGGTGAGATGACCTCGACCACCAGCGGTCCGCTCTTCTCCTGGCCTAAATGACTGATCAGTATGTCTGGGATTGTGTAAACGTTATGCGGCGCTTCCCTACCCTGGCGTATATTCCCCCAATGTGAGCGCCCTGGATAAGGATTCAGGTTTTCACTGAGGAATTGCGCGATCTCTTTGACCCGCGCGGTGGATATATTTAGTTGCTTTCCCAACTCGGCGAAATGGCGTCGTGAGAGCAAATCGATGCCCTCCCGGATGGCTCTCTCTGCCATCGCAGGGACAGTCCGGGTTTCCGCCAGTACATCCAGCTGTACCAGCATGGCTTCTTGCGGGCTTGTAGCACCCACGCCGATTGGCTCGGCGCGTTGGATGATATAAAGGACACTTTCTATGCGCGAAATGGATACGTGGTGGTAACGTGCAAATTCGACCAGGGGGGTACGCAGCAAGCCATCTTCATCCAAGCTGGTGAGCAAGTGGGCAGCGAGACTCCAATCTTCCTGATCCAGATCAGGTGCAATCTGGCGCATAACAAATGTTGGTAACTCCTCACTCTCTGCGGAAGTCTCATCGCCGGGGAGATCGTCACTCGAGAGGCGGCTGCCTGGAGTGAAGAAATCATCACGTGGAGAGACAAAGACAATCGGCTCCTCGCTGGATACATTCTGCGGACGGCTACAGAGCGGGCACAGTCCGCTCACCGCTTGCGGGCGACCACAGGATGGGCAGCGCGGACCGGCTGCAATCTCCAGAGCTGGATTGGAGGCCAGCTCAGATTCGATCTTCTGCCGCAGCTCGGCAGCCGTCAGGCTCATCAACGACATTGTCGTCGCCAGGTGGGCGGTGGTCATCGGGCGCATGGAGGGGGATTGCGTTTGAAGAAGCATGGCAGTATCCTATTCTGTCTCGATTATATACTGATGCAAGATGCGTGCCACGCAAATTTTGGTTCCTTGCGAAGGTGTCAGTTTTATTAGAAAAAAACATGTATTTTGTCGATAAACATCATGATGGTTGTAAAGAGACTGCCAGGTTGATTTATGCTACAATGATTTTATCCGGTCAAACATTTGCCCGAACCATTCAGCGGATCGGAACTTGACGATGTTTCATCTGGATTACGAGAAGGCTTGCGGAATGGATTGCAATCATCGTGAGAGTCTCGATACCACAGCCCTGCAAATATATTTTTCCCCACACTGCCCCCCAAACCTGACTTGTAAGAGAAGAGGAATCCCCGGTCATGCTGCGTGCACTGCTCATCTATCTCTCTAAAGCCGCCTGGGCGCGAAACATTGTCACTCGATGGTCGTTCGCCTGGCGCGCCGCTTCGCGCTTCGTTGCGGGTGAAAGGCTTGAAGACGCAATTGCCACCGTCCGAAAGCTTAATATGAAGGGTATCAATGCCACTCTGGACCATCTTGGCGAGCACACTACCAATCCTGAAGAATCCCGCCGCGCAACCCAAGACATTATCGCGATCCTGGACGCCATTGTCCAAGCAGGTGTGCGCTCAAATGTCTCCATCAAGCTGACTCAAGTCGGTCTGGCGCTCAACGAATCCTTGTGCGAGGAGAATTTAATACAAATCCTGCAGCGCGCGCGCGATATTGGCTCCTACGTGCGCATTGATATGGAAGATTCGCCCTGGGTGGACAAGACCCTGGCAATCTACCGCAAGATGCGCTTTGAGCACGGATTCGATAATGTTGGATTGGTCATCCAGGCCTATCTATACCGCAGCGAGCAGGATATCCTACAGTTGCGTGCGGAGTGCACTGGGGTGCGTTTGTGTAAGGGTGCTTATAAAGAGCCTGCCGAAATAGCCTACCCGAAGAAGCAGGACGTGGATGCCAGCTTTGACCGCCTGGCGCGACTGCTGATTGACGGAGCATTGCAGCAGGAGTGTCCCGAGGTGAGCGCAGACGGGCTGATCCCACCCCCGCCTGTGATCGCTACCCACGACGAAAAACGCATCCTTGTAGCAAAGTCATACGCAAAGCAAGTTGGGCTTCCGATTAAAGCGATTGAATTCCAAATGTTGAATGGGATCCGTCGAGACTTGCAGGAGAGCCTTGCCTCAGAAGGCTATCCGGTGCGCGTTTATGTGCCTTACGGCACAGAATGGTATCCTTATTTCATGCGGCGCCTGGCTGAGCGTCCAGCAAACGTCTGGTTCTTTATCTCAAATTTTTTCCGCAAATAAACCCCTCGTTTATTCCGAAAAACTCTAAACCGGGGTGATCTGGGCTTCAACCAGAATCAGCCCGGTTTGTGCATCAGTTCATCACCAAATCCAGTGTGCAATAATGAGCAGGTTGGCACGTTTTACTCTTACATAACCCAATGCTCTAGGATGTGTAATTATTGAGACCATTATGGTATGATCTGCCATGTGCATCACTTAATAAGGAGAGATTATGTCGAATAAGCGCCGCGCTTCTACCCTCCCGCTCATCTTAGTTGGGTTGGGATTGATCCTGATTATTGGAGCAGGTGGATCGTATTTACAATTCGCCAATCGCCCGAGCGTCACGTCACCGCCACAATCGCTCGTTGAAGAGAATGCTTTGAATGTGCCCCGTATCGGTGTGAAAGATGCAAAGGCTGCCTTTGATCTGGGATCTGCCGTATTCGTGGATGTGCGTGATGCAGGTGCATTTACACGAAGCCGCGTTTCTGGCTCAATCTCAATTCCACTTGAAGAGCTGCCTCAGCGATTGGAAGAGCTAGATCCTGCAGATTGGATCATCACCTACTGTACCTGACCAGCTGAGGAAACCAGCGCCCGTGCGGCGGAAATCTTACTGGAAAATGGGTTTTCTCGTGTAACTCCGATCAAAGGCGGCCTCGCTGCCTGGACAGATGCCGGATATCCCGTTGAACCTTGAGGACAATTGATGGTTGCTACCCCCGCATCGATTGCTGAGCGCATGACAAGTGAAGGTCTAAAGACGTTGGATTTCTTCGCTGCTCTGACCCCTGAGCAAATGCTGGTAACCATCTATTCCGAAGGTAGCTTTTGGTCTGTGCGTGATGTGCTGGCACATTTCGTCTCGGCGGAATCTGGCATCACCCGCCTCATAGAAAATATCCTGTCTGGGGGAAGCGGGACACCTGAAGACTTTGATTTGAATGCATATAATGAAAGAAAGGTGTCCGGTCTGAAAGAGGATTCGACTGAAGGCTTACTTACGAAGTTTTCAACCCTGCGAGAAAAAAGCGTGGCATTGGTCAAAGGTTTGCAGCAATCAGATCTAGCAATCTCTGGCAGGCATCCCTGGTTAGGAGTTGCAACCATCGAAGATATGCTCAAGATCTTATACCGGCACAACCAGATCCACCAAAGAGACATCCGCAGGGCGCTGAACTCAACCGGTCAAAGCGAAAATGGATGAAAACCGCCAGGCCGGTATGCTCCAGCTTTGGGTGCGAGCCTCCAATCCGTTGCTATTATTTGGAGAACTATTAACCTACGCAATTGGCGCAGGGATTGCCGATTACCTGGGCATCAATATCGATTGGGAGATATTTGTCCTTGGACTGGCATGGATCATCTCATTGCATTTAGGCGGCGTGTATCTCTACGAGTATTACACTGCCCTGTATGAGCGGATTCAAGGGCGTGTATATCCTAATGCGGATGCAAATAATCAAACTGGATCGGGGAAGCGCCCGGTTACCCTCTTAGTTGCATCTGCGGCTTGCCTAACAGCCGTTGCATCGCTTAGCGTTTTGATGTTACGACAGGTGCCTCCTTCCCCGGAAGCATGGATGATCATGGCATTAACGTTCCTCGGTGTGCTGGCAATTTCCATTCCGCCATTACGCCTTGCCTCAACCGGCTATGGAGAGCTGGTAGTTTCAATCCTGATCGCCAACCTCGTTCCGGCTCTGGGATACCTGCTCCAGGCGGGCGAGCTTCACCGATTGCTGGCGATGAGCACTTTCCCCCTGACTCCGCTCTGCCTGTCAACCATAATCATATTTCAGCTCTCGGGTTACACCGGCAATGTCCGCCAGCAGCGGCAGTCATTGCTGGCGATACTGGGTTGGCGCAGGGCGATGGCGCTTCATAATGGCATGATCCTGGCAGCATTCCTCCTTCTAGCCCTGGCGCTGACTTTTGGATTACCTTTCTTCATCGGTCTGCCTGCCTTCCTGCCGTTGCCACTTGGCTTGCTCCAGATCTGGCAGTTGCGCCGGATCGCCGATGGAATCCGTCCGAACTGGCTATCGCTCAAGTTGACTGCTGTGGCGCTTTTCGCTACGCCAGCCTATTTGCTTGCATACGCATTCTGGGTGCGGTGAGGCCTCATGCCGGAGTTTCTTGAGTTGCTGCCGCCTCCTGAGGCGCTAATGCGATTGCTTGACCATCTGCCCGGATATGTTGAGGCAGAGGAGATCGAGTCTATCAGAGCTCTCGGGCGGGTGACAGCTAACCCCGTAATTGCGCAACAACCATTACCTTCGTTCCCTCGCTCGACTGTTGATGGATACGCAGTGCGAGCAGAAGATACATTTGGTGCTAGCGACAGCTTGCCTGCATATCTTGCGATCGTTGGTGAAGTCCCGATGGGTACAGCACCGCAATTAGCTATTGCTACGGGACAGTGCGCCTTGATCCACACGGGAGGTATGCTGCCTGATGGGGCTGATGCGGTCGTGATGGTCGAACATACGCAAAGTGTTCGTCCAGGGGAGGTGGAGCTCTTACGCTCCGCCGCAGTTGCCGAAAACGTGCTTAAGGTGGGGGAGGACGTGGCTGTTGGGGATAAGGTCATCCCGGCTGGGATTCGCTTGCGTCCAGCAGAGATCGGCGGGCTGATGGCATTAGGGTTCCTGCATGTGCAGGTGAGGCGCAGGCCTAGGATCGCAATCCTTTCCAGCGGCGATGAAATCGTTCCCCCCGAAACGACACCCGTTCCAGGCCAGGTGCGCGATGTAAACGCGTATTCGTTGGGCGCTTTGGTCGAAGCGGCAGGCGGCGAGCCAGTGGGCTACGGCATTATCCCTGACCGGGAAGAAGCGATTCGCAGAGCCGCAAGGAGCGCCCTGGCAGAATGCGATTCGCTTGTTATCACTGCTGGATCGTCAGCCAGTACGCGGGACCTGACTGCACAGGTGATTGATTCATTGGGCTCGCCGGGTGTTCTTGTACACGGTGTGAATGTGCGCCCAGGAAAACCAACAATACTGGCTGTGTGCGATGGGAAGGCCGCGATTGGCCTGCCTGGTAATCCGGTTAGTGCACTGGTGATCGCCTGGCTTTTCGTCACGCCAGTGATCGAATCTTTGCTTGGTCTACGGACTCGCGGACCAAAACCAAGCGTACCTGCACGCCTGACCATTAATTTAGCGTCTCAGGCTGGGCGTGAAGACTGGGTACCCGTTCGTTTAGCGCCTGCTACCGATGGCTACCAGGCGGACCCAATTTTTGGAAAGAGCAATTTGATCTTCTCGCTGGCACGCGCCGATGGGCTGATACGCATTCCTGCAGATGCCACCGGGTTGGCGGCTGGCGAGGTTGTATCCGTTGTGATTCTCTAAATCCAATTTCGTCCATGGGAAATAAACACAAGTTATTGATGATCTTTTTGATTGGGGTGCTCTTGCCTCCTAGCGGGATTGCGCTCGAGCAGGTTCGTGCTAGTGAGTGGAGCGGGCATGACACCGTAGTGGAGCAAGCTCGAACGCATAACGCCCCTGCAAGTACGCTCATGCCCGCCGGAATTCAGGCAACGCTACTTGCGAATATAATGAACGCCCCAGGAAGCCCTGCTCCAGAAGCAACCTCCACTCCTGAGTGGGTTTGGAACGCTCCGGGGGATGTGGTTGTACCAATTTTGCTCTTCCACCACGTTGCACAACGAACTCCACAATCCCGGTATTTTGTAACCCCGAAGAATTTTGAGGCGCAGATGCGAAGCTTAAAGGAATGGGGATATACCTCGATCCCACTCTCCATGCTGGTGAAAGCGATAACGGCAGGTGCCTATCTACCTCCCCGCCCTGTTGTGATCACATTCGATGACGGCAACCAGGATGTGTACACAAATGCGTTCCCGATCATGCGTCACTATGGCTTCGCTGGGGTTGTGTTCGTTGTATACAGGCAGATCGGGGTGGGGAAATTCTTGGATCAGATTGCGCTTCTTGAGCTATCGGAAGCTGGATGGGAGATTGGTAACCACAGCTGGTCACACACTAGCCTGCGCAGCGGTGAAGCGAGCTTGAATAAAGAAATTGTGGACTCTCGCAGCGCAATCGAACAGATGCTAGGGACTCCCGTAGAGATATTTGCCTATCCGTTCGGCCTGACCTCGAAGTACGTTACCAACTTGGTCAAAGATGCTGGATACATGGCTGCAGTTGGGTTGGGAACTTCGTACCGGCATTCCGAAAAAAGCTTGTTTTATCTTAGCCGCATCGAGGTTCGCAGCGACTATGACCTTGGAACCATCGCTGATATGCTTCCCTGGGCGGGCGAGATTGACGATGGATGGATGCAAGATGATTTAGAACGATATGAAACACATGAAAATCCACGGGGCATGGAGCGAGAATAAGCTGATGTCTGTTTATCTACACGATATCCCCCTGCCTGACGCACAAAAACGCCTGGTCCAAGCCCTTAAGGATGCTGGGCGTTGGGGATTGCTGGGTGTTGAGGAGATACCCCTGGATGAAGCCGCTCTTGGTCGTGTGCTGGCTGAGCCGGTGTGGGCTAAGCTATCCTCCCCGCACTATCACGCGGCAGCGATGGATGGTTTTGCCGTGCGGGCTGAGGAGACCGATGGTGCAATGCCCACCTCTCCCCTAAGCCTGAGGATGGAATCTCAGGCGGAATATGTAGATACTGGCGACCCGTTACCCGCCTGGGCGAACGCGGTTATACCCATAGAGAACATCGAGCCCCTGGACGCGGCGGGACATTTGGCACAGGATGCGCGCTCGCCTGAGGCAATCCGCTTCCGTGCTGCTGTGCCACCCTGGCAGCATGTACGACCATTGGGGGAAGATATCGTCGCCACTCAGTTGGTGTTGCCTGCTGGGCAGATCCTACGCCCTGTTGACCTGGGTGCAATTGCAGCTTGCGGGCACGAACGAGTGCGCGTTAGCCGCAAACCGCGCGTAGCGATCCTGCCAACGGGCAGCGAGTTGGTACCCGTCGGTCAGCCAGTCCATCATGGGGATATCATCGAGTACAACTCCCTGGTAATGGCAGCGCAGGTGAATGCCTGGGGTGGGCTCGCGACTCGCTTCCCGATAACACCGGATGACTTCGAGCAGATCCGCTTGCGAGTAATCGACGCAGCGCAAGGGCACGATCTGGTGTTGTTGAACGCTGGATCTTCAGCCGGCTCGGAGGATTTCTCGGCGAAGGTGGTAGAGGCACTGGGGACACTCCTGGTCCACGGTGTGGCGGTCCGCCCGGGGCATCCAGTTATTTTAGGTCTGCTTCGCTCGGAAGGGAAGCCTACTGGGATCCCAATTATTGGTGTGCCCGGCTACCCTGTATCAGCAGCGCTGACTGGCGAGATCTTCGTAAAGCCACTGGTTATGCAGTGGCTGGGGAGGCAGCCAGAAAGGCCACAAACGGTGCAAGCGACACTCACCCGAAAGGTGACCTCCCCTGCGGGGGATGACGATTACCTGCGCGTGGCGGTGGGGCGAGTGGGTGAGCGCTTGCTTGCCGCGCCCCTGTCGCGCGGGGCTGGTGTTATCACCTCCTTGGTTCGTGCGGATGGGATCACCGTGCTCCCCCGTGGCTCGCAGGGTTTACCAGCAGGTACTGAGGTGACGGTCCACCTGTATCGATCGCCTGGTGAGCTGGAACGCACCATCTTTGTCGTAGGCTCGCATGACCTCATCCTGGATTTAATTGGCCAGTATCTGGCTGTGCGCGATCGCCGGCTCGCATCAGCAAATGTGGGCAGCCAGGGAGGGCTAGTTGCGCTGCGCCGGGGGGAAGCGCACATGGCGGGCTCGCACTTGCTTGATCCCCAGACTGGTGAATACAACCTGCGCTACATTAAGGAGTATTTGCCAGGTATAGCGGTTCGGGTCATCGCTCTCGCTGGGCGGCAGCAGGGCTTATTGGTGGTGCGTGGCAATCCGAAGGGTATTCATGGATTGGAAGATCTGGCGCGCTCTGATGTAAATTTCATCAACCGCCAGCGGGGTGCGGGTACGCGAGTGCTCCTAGATTATCACCTGTCGCTACTAAAACTTGCACCTGAATCTATCAATGGCTTCCGTCAGGAGGAGTATACCCATCTCGCTGTAGCTGCCGCAGTCGCCAGCGGCCGGGCAGACTGCGGGATGGGGATCGCAGCCGCTGGACAAGCGCTCGATCTGGATTTTATCCCCCTCTTTCAAGAGCGCTATGACTTTGTGGTGCCACTGGAATACGCCCAGAGCGAGCTCCTATCCCCATTATTCGAGCTTCTGGGTGAGCCCGAGTTCCGCAATGCTGTTGCCGCACTGCCCGGGTATGATATCAGCCCGATGGGTACATTGATCGCCCAAATCGAGTAAGCCCAGGCAATACTCTGCGTTCATGCTCGTTTGCTACCCGCCGCAGGCTGATTAACCGGATCATATTCCTGTCGTGTAAGGGAAGGTTCACAATCCAAAAGTAATCAACGAAGAGCTCTCCCCAGAAAGTTGAGCATCTCTTGCACCGCTAAGTTAAAATCTGGACATCTTGATCAAACAATGGAGGCGAAATGGCAATTCATGAAGGTAACCTCGCTCCTGAATTTACCTTGCAAGACGAGAGTGGTTCCCCTCGCAGGCTTTCCGACTACCGCGGCCGTCCTGTTGTGCTTTATTTTTATCCGAAAGACGACACGCCCGGCTGCACAACGGAAGCTTGCAACTTTCGTGATGATTATTCGGTCTATGAGCAGGCAGGTGTGACCATATTGGGCGTCAGTCCAGATACCGTCGGGAAACACACAAAATTTAAAGCAAAATATCACTTGCCGTTTACATTGCTAGCAGATACTGACCACAAGGTATGCGAGCTGTACGGGGTGTGGGGGCAGAAAAAGAAAATGGGACGTGAATATATGGGCGTCCTGCGAACGACCTTCCTGGTCGATTCTGATGGCGTGATCACGAAGGTATTTGAAAATGTAAAACCTGCTGAACATAGTGAAGAAGTACTGGAAGCGCTGAAAACTTAACCAAGCTCGCCTCCATGAAATTGCCCAAGGCACCGAATTTGCCTTATCGGGTAAAATATGTGGCGTGAACAAGGAGAAATTTTCTAAGCTGCAAAAACGCCACACCCTCGTACGTGGCACAATCGTTGCTTTCGTACTGGTTACCATCGCCATCTTTGAAGGATTGGAACTGAACTGGCAGGTCAGGGGCACGAACAACCTGTGGAATACGCTGGACGTTATTCTCCTGGCATTGATCGGATTGCTGGTGTATTTGAGTGTCTCGCGCTATTTGCGACTTCTCGAGGAGCGAGAATCGCTCCAGACTCTCCTGGAAAGCTCGCAGAGGCAGCTGACTGAAGCTCGCCAGCGTCAAAACACCGTGATGCGGATCAGCCAGATGTTCATGGATACCAGCGACGAAGAAGAAGTCGTGGGGTTGACCTTGCGCCTGTCCCGGGAGCTGCTGGGAGCACGCGGTGTTGCCTTTGTCCCCCTGGATGAAAACGCCCATCCGTTGGGAGCCAGGAGCCAGGGAGATATCCCTTTTAGCGAAGCAAATGCCTGGCTGGAATACCTCGCATCGCCGAATGTGCGCCAGGCTTGCGCGGAATGCCTTGATCGCGAGCGCCTCACCCATACCTGCCCATTATTGAAAGGCGCATTTGAGGATACGACCGGAGTTTACTGCATCCCACTGCGGCGAGACAACCAGGATTTCGGCATCCTGAACATCTTCATGGCGGAGGATGTCGTTCTAGATGCAGGCGCACAGGCGTTAATTCGCACGCTGGCGGACGAGACAACTGTGGCTCTTGAGAGCGCACGTATGCGCCAGAGGGCAATGACCTCCCTGCAGCAAATCCAGTCGCTCCAACAGCGAGCAGACCTGACCAGCTTGCTCAAAGACCTGATGGCGAGCTTGAAAGAAACCCTGGAGGCAGATTACCTACTTGTGGTCCTTAACGAGAGTTATGAGCCAGAAGATGGTGAGGTTTCAATAGGGATGAGCCTTCCGGAAAACGCCCGTCACCTGGTCGATGGCATCTTACACAGCGTTATGACGTCACAGGAGCCGGTGCTTGTAGAGAACACTGCAGGAGGTTTAGCATCTTCAGGGGGGGTGCGCGCTTTTCTGGCTGCACCTCTGCTGGTCCGGGATTCAGAATTGGGTCACGTCTCGATGGGGGCAATCCTAGCAGCGAGCCTAGAAGTGCATGCATTCAGCCAGAGGCAGCTTTCAATCCTTGAGATGATCGCCGGACAGGTCTCGCTGATAGTGCATAACGTGCGCCTAATGGCGCAACTGGAGTACAAGACAGTGATCGATGAACGCATGCGCCTGGCGCGTGAAATCCATGATGGTCTGGCACAGACGCTGGGTTTCTTGAAGCTCAAGACCGCCCAAATGCGTGGCTTCCTCGATCAAGGGGAGACAGAATTACTCCGTGAAGCTGTTGACTTGAGTTACGCGGTTGTCGAAGAAGCCTACCAGGATGCTCGCCAGGCGATCGATGGTTTACGGCTTTCATCGAAGGAGAGCTTTGGAGAATGGCTCCAGCAAACGGTGGAGGAATTTCAGGATTACACGGGTGTTGTAGTCAAAGTTTGTGATGCTGAAATCGCCGCGGGGTTGGCGCCTGAAATCAGCGCACAGCTTATTCGCATTATCCAGGAAGCGCTAAGCAATGTGCGTAAGCATGCTCGCGCGTCAAGCGTTGAAATCTCATGCAGACGCACCAGCATGGATATGCTCATAGATGTAGTTGACGACGGCAAGGGATTTAATGTCGAGGATGTTCCTGGACCATCAAAGCACGGGCTGCGCGGAATGCGCGAACGCGCTGAGCTCATCGGAGCGGACTTACAGGTAATCAGCCAGCTCGATCGTGGCACAAGCGTGCGCTTGCGACTACCACTCCCAGAGAAAGAGGTGCATCCGTGACACCTGTTCGTCTGTTAGTTGTTGACGATCATGCACTCTTCCGCTCGGGATTAATCAGCCTATTGAAAGGCATGCCAGAATTCGAAGTGGTGGGGGAAGCCGGCAATGGTCGTGAGGCTCTGGAAGCTGCTCAGGAGTTGCAGCCCGACGTGGTGCTCCTGGATGTGAATATGCCCGTGTTGGATGGAGTGGATACCGTACGCCTGCTCAAGGAGACGCTGCCTTGCCGGATACTGATGCTGACCATCTCAAAGAATGATGAAGATTTGTTCGGTTCCATCCTCGCGGGGGCTGATGGCTATCTGCTCAAGAACGCCTCACCTGAAGAGCTGCAAAAGGCGATCCATCAAGTACAAGAAGGGATGAGCGTGCTTGCAGCTGATGTGACCCGCAAAGTGATGAATGCCGTGCGAATGGACCAAGATAGTCTGCTGGGTCATAACTTGAGCGACCGTGAGATGGAAGTGTTGGATTGCCTGTCACAGGGGATGACCACCTCGCAGATCGCAGGCGCGCTTTTTATCTCAGATAACACGGTCAAGACTCACGTCCGCCATATCATGGAGAAGCTGGAAGCCTCTAACCGCGCTGAGGCGGTGAGCAAGGCGATGCAGATGGGGATCATCGGGGGAAATTCGAAGTAGAACGGTAGCATGCTCACTCGAGCAAGCCAAATATTTATTAGTTAATTGGTATCATATGTGATCAATGCAGAGGGGGTATTCGATCGATAGGTTAGGGTTCCCTAAACGTCTAGCAAAGGGTGATGTGAAAATCACCCATACGTGCGGGTGAAATCCTTCCTTTATCCGGGTGGCGGCGGATGACAATATAGACCTTTTTTGGTAAATTATCAATACTATGCCTAACCCGACCAGGCCGCAACGCGTCTTGATCGCTTCCAGCCATGCCCTCTTTGGGCAGGGGCTGCGCAGCTTGCTGCTTGCACGCCAAAAATCCGATGTCGAAGTGATAGGCATGGTCTCCGACCTCGAAGAAGCCCTTTCGGCTATCGACCGACTTGATCCCGATCTGGTCGTCGTAGATTACGACGATAAGGCTCTTAACCGGCAGGAGTTTCTGGCCCGATTTGTCGACAGCGAAAAGAAGCTACGTGTCGTTTTATTATCATTACACAACCCCGAAGAAGCAATTGTATTTGACCGCCGCACCATGGCAGCTGAGCAGGTGGATCGCTGGCTGGAGGAGTGGCCTACTTTACAAACTCTGGAAGCACCCGGCGAGCCAGTTATCGGCGCGCCCGCTTCCATTCATCTCCCCAGGAGAGGTGCTATGAGACATTTGATCCTTGCAGCTATTCTCGTTCTGATCGTCACAGCTGGTCTGATATTTGGACTGGAGCAGGTGCGCTTGCTGCCCATTGCTGCCAGCCTGCAGGCGCAGCCCATCGATGCGATGTTCAGATTGGAATTCCAGGTGATTGCCTTCCTATTCGCCCTGATTGTGGTTTTTATGGTGTACAGTATCGTGGTATTCCGGCGCAAAGCTGGTGACACTACGGATGCACGCCACGTTGAGGGGAATACGAAACTCGAAGTGACCTGGACGATCATCCCGCTGATAACAGTCCTGGCTTTTTCCTTCTTAGGAGCGCGCTCATTGGCAGAGACACAGGCGATTGGCGACAATATCATCGAAATCGACGTGATTGGCTCGCAGTGGTCGTGGCGTTTTGAATATCCTGCACAGGGCATTGTTTCAAATGAGCTGCGCCTGCCAGAGGGCAGGCAAGCCCTGTTGCACCTCTCATCTACGGATGTGATCCACTCCTTTTGGGTGCCGGAATTTCGTGTAAAACAAGATGCTCTTCCTGGCGGGGAAGATTTTGTGCGCGATCTGCGGGTGACCCCGACTCTGATCGGCGAGTACAAACTGCGTTGTGCAGAGCTTTGTGGTTTGCAACATGCATACATGGAAGCGCCGGTGATCGTGGTATCAGATGCCGATTTCCAGGTTTGGGTGGCTGAGGAGACTGGCTTATCGACTGATCCGGTTGTACGCGGTGAGAAGTGGTACACAACTTATGGTTGTAATGCCTGTCATTCTCTGGATGGCTCGATTGTAGTTGGACCCAGCTGGTTAGGCCTGTATGGTAGTGAGGTGCAATTCAGCGATGGGACAACCACTACAGCGGACGATGCCTACATCATTGAATCAATTCGCAACCCAGCAGCGAGAAATGTGGAAGGTTTCGCTCAGGGATTGATGCCACAAAACATTGCAGAGAAGATGACAGACGACCAGATCCGCGATGTCATCGAGTTCATCAAGACCCTGAAATAGGAGCAATCGTATGAGCGAGAATAATAAAGTCGGTATATTTTCCATCAGTATGGTGCGCGGTCTGATTGCCATGCTGTTAGGTATCCTGATAGGCATGGGCTTCGTAACTGTTGTCCGGCTGATTATGGGGTTGCCTGCATGGAAGGCCGAGCCGGCGTGGGTTTTGGGGGCGGTTTTCGGTACTGTGGCATTTATGCTTGGCACTGGCGTTATGAAGGATTGGATTGACTGGGCAAAAGGCAAAGAGACCTCAGAACATCCCGAAGCTAATCCAAATTTGAAGGGCTGGGCGAAATACCTGAGCGTCTCCTATGATCATAAAGTGATCGGCATCCAGTACGGATTTACAGCCTTGGTGCTCTTCACACTGGCAGGCATATATGCATTGACATTCCGGTCGGAGTTATATCTCCCCGATATCCAGTTCCTTCAGCCGGGGGTGTTCAATACTACGATAAGCCTGCACGGCATTGTGATGATCGGTGCCATGCTGATCGGAGTTGGAGCCATGTCCAACTACCTGGTGCCGCTGATGATCGGTGCAAACGATATGGCTTTCCCTCGCTTGAATGCGTTTGCTTTCTGGATCAACGTTCCTGCGGCAATTCTCCTGACGCTGGTTTGGTTCTTGGGTGGTTTTGACACAGGCTGGACGGGCTATCCACCGCTGAGTGCCAGGGCGCCACTGGGCATGCAAATGTTCTTCCTGGGCGTCTATTTTATCGGATTATCCTCAATCTCTGGCTCGTTGAACATCATCGTCACGATCATGAAGATGCGTGCTCGGGGTATGACTTACTTCCGCATGCCGATTTTCGTATGGACAGCCTTTGCAACAGCCATCATTGGGCTGACTGCCACACAGTTGATCGGCCTGTCTTTTCAAATGGTCATGTTTGAACGGTTATTCGGCATGGGTTTCTTTGAGCCCTCCAAGGGGGGTGACCCGATCCTATTCCAGCATTTATTTTGGTTTTACTCGCATCCAGCAGTCTACGTTTTCGTGCTCACCGGGTTGGGTGTGATCAGCGAGCTGCTGCCCGTCTTCGTGCGCAAGCCGCTTTATGGCTACCGCTGGGTTGCACTATCTTCCTTTGGAATTGCTTTAGTGGGCTTCCTGGTGTGGGCGCACCACATGTTCACGTCCGGTATGGCTGCTTACCTGCGTGTGCCGTTCATGTACAGCACATTATTAGTTGCAGTGCCCACCGGGGTGAAGTTCTTCAGCTGGATTGCTACCATGTGGGAAGGCAAAATGTCATTTCAGACACCCATGTTGTTTGTGCTGGGTGCCATTTCGATCTTCTTGCTTGGAGGTTTAAGTGGACCACCTAATGGCGTGGTCTCGACGGATCTTCACTTGCAAGACACCTACTGGATCGTGGGGCACTTTCACGCCACAATGTTTGGGGGGTTTGTTTTTCCGTTCTTCGCGGCGATCTACTACTGGTTTCCAAAGATTACCGGGCGCATGTACAATGAGCGCTTAGGCAGGATTCACTTTATCCTGATGCTGCCGGCGTTCTACTTACAATCCCTGGGCCAAATGCAGATAGGGTTGCTGGGTATGCGCCGCCGGATAGCAGACTTCGACCCTACACTGGGCATCACCTTCACGCAACAATTGATTACTATTGCTGGCTACATCATCGGAATATCGGTGCTGATCGCATTCTACAACTTTATCGTTAGCTTGCGTCGAGGTGAGATCGCAGTTGCAAACCCTTGGCGGTCGCGCTCACCGGAATGGCAGATCGCGTCTCCAGCACCCAGCCACAACTATGATCAGCCATTCGAGGTGGTGGGCGAACCATACGATTACGGTCTGGAAGGATCTGTGTATGTAGACATGAAGCCTGGTCGCCCAGCTGCGCCAAAAATTCCGGATGGAGCTGAAGCAGCTCCTGCAGATTAGTCCGATGCACGTCAAACCCGTGACGAAAAAAGAAGGATGATTATGGACGAGAAAATGATGGAAGACAAGAAACAAGAGGCATTTCGCATTGGCGTTGGCGTGCTCATTCTGCTGGTAGCGCTTACCGCCGGCGAGTACTGGCTTGGTGCGGTGGCGGCGTTATGGTGGGCTCCGATTTTGGGTGTAGCACTGATAAAGGCGTTTTTTATAGTGCGTGATTACATGCATATATCGCGAGTATTTGCTCCCGAAGAGGAGATTCAAGAATGACAGCCGTCACAAAGACCTTAGCAGATTATCAGCGCAAGCTTTCAGCGAACCGCCTGGGATTATGGCTATTCATCCTATCGGATACGTTCGTATTCGGTGGGTTATACGTCAGCCGGTTCTACTTGTTGGGCACAGCATCACGCCCTGAGGTGAGCCAGTTTCTTGGCTTGGTGGTTACATCTGTACTCTTAATGAGCAGTTTCTTCATGAATCGTGCCGAGACGGCAATGGCGCACGGAGACCAAAAGACCTTCCTGCGCGGCACCTTGATCACCCTGGTCTTGGGGGTGATCTTCCTGGTGGGCGTTGTGGGTGTAGAGTGGCAAATTGCTCCATTCGGCCCGGCTGATGGTGCGGCGGCTTCGCTCTTCTACGCCATGACGGGCTTCCACGCTTTTCACGTGCTAACCGGCGTAATTTTCCTGGCAGTTGTTTACCGCAATGGGCGCAAGGGTCTGTATTCTCCGGAGCGTCATTGGGCGGTGGAAGCCTGCGCAGTCTACTGGCATTTCGTGGATGTGGTATGGGTCTTCTTCTACCCAGCGCTCTATCTCATTGGCGCGCCGGTTCTCTAAGTTGATTTGAGGCAGGGTAATTATGCAGGATATGAAATCCCCATTTCTGTATTTGAGTGGGGTTGGGATTCTCCTGCTGGTGGTGCTGGTGATCCTGAGGGCGGCTATTGGAGAATATGTGTTCCATGGCTCTCTGATTGACCCGCCTGTCCCGGCTCCAAACTTCACTTTGACCGATCAGGATGGGCAGCCATTTCAGTTGGCGGAAAATCTTGGCAGGGCTACATTGATCTTCTTTGGCTTCACGAACTGCCCCGACGTATGTCCAGTTACCCTGGCGAATTTCACACAGATTCACGCCCAATTTGGAGATGAAGTTCAGCTGATCTTTATCACTGTTGATCCTGAGCGGGATACCCCCACTCAAATAAAGGATCATCTATCGAAGTATGCTTCGGAAATCATCGGGTTGACTGGGAACCAGAGTGAGCTCGAGCCGGTGTGGAAAGATTACGGAGTCTTCGTTTCGGTTCCGGATCACCATGATAGTGAGGGGTATAACGTAGACCATACCTCCCGAATCTATGCCCTCGATGCGTTTGGTAATTGGCGGCTGACATTCACCGTGGATACGCAATGGGAATCGATTGTCGAGGATATTCAGCACCTGACAAACTGATGGAATGATTGATGAGCAAGACAGATTTTAGGCCATACCTTGTCCGATTGTTGATCACAGCGGTGATCTCTATTCTGATCGTCGCGGCGATTAGTGAAGGGGCTTACCTGTTGCAGAAGGAGAAATCCGATCGCCCGCCGCAGACTGTCCAGCTGATAATCCCGGCAGGTACGTCTGACCGGGTAGCTTCAGGGGAGGCTGAGCCATCAATTCCAGAAAAAATGATCTTTGTAATGGGTGATGTGCTGGAAGTGAGAAATGACGATTCCACTTCGCACCAGCTGGGTCCGGTATGGGTGCCGCCTGGAGCCACGGGGCGGCTGGAGCTGGCAGATCCAAACAAGTACAGTTACTCCTGCTCGTTCGCGCCTTCTAAGGTCCTCGGTTTAGACGTGCGCCAACCCACCACGCTAAGCACGCGGTTAACTGCTCTGGGTGTGGCGGTACCCCCGACCATGGCATTCCTGTTCATCTATGGTGTGTTGGTGTTTCCAATTAAACCTGGTAAAACTCCAACGGCTGGGAGCAGGGGATGAGCGGTAATGTCAAAGCCGCTTCCTATCGGAAGCTGGGAGGATTTCCCTTGGTGCAGATGGTCAGCCGGCGCTGGATCCTGGCGACGTTTCTTGTGGTCGCAGGTATGGCTTTAACTATCCGCCTGGGGATATGGCAGCTAGACAGGTTAGAGCAGCGCCGCGCATTTAATGCTCGCGTTCAGGCGCAGCTGGACCAACCTGTTTTGGAATTATCCAGTGCGACCATGAGTGCAGACCTTTTGAGCATGGAATACCGGTCAGTTACCGTCCTTGGCGAGTACGATTTTTCGCAACAAGTCGGTTTGCGCAATCAAGTGTGGGACAACGAGCCCGGTGTGCGCTTACTGACCCCGCTCCGGATCGCAGGTACAGATCAATTTGTATTAGTAGATCGTGGCTGGGTGCCCGGTATCTATCCGAGCGACCAGGAGTGGCGTATGTATGACGAGCCCGGGATCGTGCGTGTAAATGGGATGATCCGCGCTTCTCAGTCCCAGCCGGATTTTGGTCGCCGGACTGATCCGATACCAGCGCCAGGAGATGAGTCGTTGCGACTGTGGTATTTCGCTAATGTTGATGCAATCGGAGCGCAAATCTCAGGCAGCTTCTTACCGGTGTATGTGCAGATGGCACCTAACCCAGACCAGACCAGGTTGCCTCACAGTAGTCTGCCAGAACTCGAATTGATCGAAGGTCCACATCTGGGATATGCTTTGCAATGGTTCAGCTTTGCTGCCCTTTTGGGCTTAGGATTTCCATATTTTGTCCGCAAACGTGAGATGGGCAAGAGATAAAACGAGAGATTGTATGATTTGTGTTCTGATGCCTGACTTGTACACAGAATTAATTTAACAATGACATTAATACGAACTTTTTCACTGCGTAATATCTTGCTGGCGGCTACGATCGCAGTCTTTGCATTGGTGGTAAGCGGAGGATTGGTGAGCAATTCCGATGCCGGCATGGCTTGTCCGGATTGGCCTACTTGTTTCGGCAGTTGGACTCCGCCTCCAGCGAGCGCAGCTTTGGATTTCGCACACAGGCTGAGCACGGCACTGGTCCTGCCGATCGTCCTGGCTGCATTCTGGGCAGCTAGGAGAGATGCATCCGTTCCCCGCTGGATGAAATTTTCGATCTATCTAGCTCTGGGAATGCTCGCATTGCAAATTTCTTTGGGAGCTTTGATCGTTACCTCGTCGCAGGTAGGTGGCAGCGCCTGGTTATCGACTGCTCACCTGGGTCTGTCGCTAATCATTCTCGGGAGCCTTGCAGGTGCAACGACGGGAGCTTTCTTGTCGATAAATCGGGAAAGGCTGGAAACGCATGCGTGGAAGTATTCTAGCGCGTTTGGCAGGCTGTCGCTTCTGACGCTTGGCTCGTTATTCCTGCTCCTTGCCAGTGGGGCTGTTGTTTCTGGGATGGACGCCTCCCAGGCTTGCCCAGGCTGGCCGCTCTGCAACGGTTTTGGCTTACCAGAAAATCCACTTGGATGGATTGCTATGGGTCACAGGACTCTCGTGCTTGGCATGGGAGGTTTGATCGGTTGGTTTGTCTGGCGTGCCTGGCTCACGCAACGCTCAAATACTCCGGTTCTTGTCGCCAGCACAGCAACGGGAGTGCTCTTCTTTGCTCAAGCGCTGATGGGCGCCCGCCTGGCAGCAGGTTTCCCACCATCTCTCATGGTTCTCCACCAAACCACGGCTGTTGCAGTGTGGGTGAGCATGGTTGTTCAGGTAATCCTGGTTGGACAGACGATCTACCAGTCAGATGAGGAACAACGCGGGAGTTTCTCCCTGAACATGCTCAAAGATTTTATTATGCTCACCAAACCTGTCGTAGTCGCCTTGTTATTGGTTACCACGTACGCAGGCATGGTCATTGGGGCTCGGGCCTGGCCGGAGTTTTGGCTGTCGTTTTGGACTCTCCTGGGCGGCTTTATGGCAGCTGGAGGCTCTGGAGCCATCAACCAGTATATTGACCGGTACGATGATCTGCAGATGCAACGCACACAGAATCGCCCCATCCCGGCAGGTCGGCTGACTCCTGGAGAGGGGCTGGCATTTGGGGTGGGCCTGGCATTGGCGTCTTTCTATCTGGTAGCAGCTGCAGTGAATATTCTCGCTGCTCTGCTCACTCTGGCTGGCATTATCTATTATGTGCTTATCTACAGCCTTCTATTGAAGAAAACCACCGTACAAAACATCGTTATCGGAGGGGGGGCTGGGGCAATCCCACCCCTGGTGGGATGGGCTGCGGCGACAGGAAGCTTGAACATCCCCTCTCTTTTTTTATTTGCCGTTGTTTTCATGTGGACTCCTCCCCATTTCTGGGCGCTGGCGCTTGTGCGCCGGAAGGATTATGCCCGCGCTGGAGTGCCTATGTTGCCAGTAGTGCGCGGCGAGAAAGCGACACGCTGGCAGATCCTGATTTATACGCTTGAGTTGGTTGCACTTACTTTATTGCTCCCCCTCATCGGGTTGGGAGGCAGTATCTATTTAGTGGGGGCTGCGACGCTCGGAGGCTGGTTGATCCTAGCGGCGTGGAAGTTGTGGAAAGAGGGAGGTAACCGGGTTGCCTGGAAGATGTATCGCTATTCCAGTATGTACCTGGCTCTCCTCTTTGTAATTTTAATGGTGGATGCGCTGGTATAAGGGGACGCGCTTATCGGTAGTGTGAGCAAAGCCCGGCAGAATATCGCCGGGCTTTGCTCTTTATACGATTTTCCATGATCGATGGTGCATTGAGACCTGTGCCTGGCTATTACATACCCCTAACGATCTGCTGATAATAAACATAATACCAATTTGCGGGTAAAATGTGCCTGAGCTCGACTGGACCATGAGTGCAGTCGAGCGGCGCCTGCATTTTCCTAAGGAGCACACTCGCTGGTAAACTGGAGGGTGTATGTCTGATGGATATGCTGATTGATCTGGTCGGGTATAGGCGATTGGATGAACTGGTACGCAGGATCACGAGTATAACTTGTGATTTAATCAAATAAAGACTGAATATATAGTTGACGAGAACTGGCGCATTTTGATGTTCATAAAGAATCTACTCCGCCGCAGGATTTGCACTGCACTCACCGTGCTGGGTATAAGCATCGGTGTGGCAGCCATTATTGGCTTGGGAGCCATGGCGGACGGATTGGAAGCCGGCTATGGCTCCATGCTATCTGGAAGCAAGGCAGACCTAATTATTAGCCAGCCGGATTCATTCGATATCAGTTACAGTGTCGTTGAGGAAGGCGTCGTCTCCCAGCTGGCTGTGATGCCTGAGGTTTCGAAATTGAGCGGAATGCTCCAGGGATTCGTGCAGGCAGAGGGCCAGCCGTTCTTCTTTGTATTCGGCTATTCCCAAGATAGCTTCGTTATGAACCGGTTCCAGATTGTCGAAGGAGCAGGGTTGACATCCCGTGAAGCACAAATCTCACACGGCAAGCCCATTTTGCTGGGTTCTGGAGCCGCTGAAGTGCTGGATAAAATTCCTGGAGACTCGATGCGGCTTACAGGAAGCGTGTATCGGGTGATTGGCATTTACCAAACCGGCGATGCTTTCGAAGATTCCGGGGCTGTGCTCTTGCTTGATGATGCCCAAGAGCTTCTCGGGAAACCTCGTCAAGTAAGCGTTATCTACATTCAGCTTGAAGATCCTGCGCTTCGCCAGCGCTTTATCTCCCGCGTCGAGCGTCAAATGCCCGATTTGGAACTAAGTGGTATCCAGGAATTTCAGAACAAGCAGATACTATTAGACATGGTTGGCGCTTATGTATGGGTGATTGGAGGGCTGGCAATCCTCCTTGGCGGCGTTGGAATGATGAACGCACAGCTTATGTCGGTCTATGAACGCACGCGCGAGATCGGGGTTCTGAGAGCCCTCGGCTGGAGCCAGTGGCGTGTGATGTGGATGATCCTTATGGAGGCGATTTCAGTTTGCCTGGTGGGCGGAATTCTTGGGGTAGGTGCGGGTTATGTTTTGCTGGATGCCATCTCGCGTGGGACCCTAATGATGGGTGCCAGCACAGCGGACATCGACGCAGGCTCTTTGCAGCAAGCCTTCATTGTTGTGCTGGTGATGGGTCTGGTGGCAGGCATCTATCCAGCTTTCCGAGCTTCGCGCTTGCAGCCGGTAGAGGCGCTTCGCTATGAAGGTGGCTCTGCTGATAAAGTTCACCGGTTGCCAGTGGGGGGGTTGGCGGTTCAGAGCCTGTGGCAACGCAGGACCCGCACACTCCTCACCATGAGCGTCATCGGCATCACAGTAGGAGCGATTATCGCACTCGAGGCTGTGATCACCAGCATGGCGGGTGATATGACCGAGATGATATCGGGTTCTGGCAGCCAGATTATGATCCGGCAAGCGGATATCAGCGATACCTCGCTGAGCGCCCTGGATGAACGCATTGGAGATAAGATCGCTGCTCTTCCAGACGTCGCGAGTGTAAGCGGGATGATCTTCACCGCTGTTATGCTGCCTGATTCAGGTGGCTTCTTCATATTACAGGGGTTTGCACCGAACGAGCCTGCGATCCGGCGCTTCCGGATCATTTCTGGTGATTTGTTGAGGACGAATCACCAGATCATTATTGGCAAGGCGATGGCGGATGCACAGAATAAGGATGTGGGTGATACCATTGATTTAAGCGGGATACGTTTCAGGATTGTAGGGATCTACGAGAGCAGTATCTCGTGGGAGGAGCTGGGAGGTGTGATCTCTCTGAGGGACGCACAATCCTATGTGGGCAGGCCGCGCAAAGTGACCATGATGGCTGTCAAAGTGCGAGATCCGGCAAAGGCAGAAGAAATCGTAGAGCGTATCAATACGACCTTTCCGGAAGCACACGCCGCTTTGAGTGGCGAGTTCGCCGAACAAATGCCAGACTTTCAATCCTCGGATGCCATGCTGACAGGCATTTCTGTGCTTGCTATAATTGTGGGAGGTGTTGGAGTGCTGAATACGATGTTGATGGCTGTCTTCGAGCGCACACGCGAGATCGGGGTGCTGCGTTCACTAGGTTGGGGGCCTGGAGCTATCCTTGGCATGATTGTTCGCGAGTCATTGGTATTGGGTTTATTGGGTGGTCTGTCAGGTATCCTTATCGCATTCGTCCTGACGAAATTAATGACAATTGCCCCGGTTGTGGGTGATTACTTCCAGGTGACCTGGGAGTGGCAGGTTTTCGTGCGTGCAATTGTGATCGCATTGTTGCTGGGCTTGTTGGGTGGGCTTTACCCTGCCCTGCGTGCCACCCGATTACAGCCGGTGGAAGCGTTACGATACGAGTAAAGGTAATTTCGGATAGAACACAGGCGAGAAGACAACATAATCTTCTCCATTTGGGAGATAAGGGAATGCAATTCTCAAAGCAAAGAACTCTACGGTTATCCTTGTTGATTGGTCTGGTTTTCGCAGGCTGCAATGGGTTGGGTCAGGCAGGCTCTCCTACCCCGGAGGCCATTGTTGACGATAATCTCCCACCCATTGTTAGCGCAACCGGCATCGTGGTACCTGCTACCTTTACCTCTCTGAGCATGACGGTCGGAGGCGTGGTGGAAGAAGTATTGGCTGCACAAAACGATGTCGTCAATGCCGGTCAACCACTGCTACGGCTGGCAGGGAAGGAAGATCTGCAGGCTGCAATTGCCGCAGCCCGCCTGGAATTAGTTACAGCCCAATATAACCTCGACCAGCTATCTGACGATTTGGAGCTGCGTCTTGCTCAGGCAGAAAGAAGCGTCATTGATGCCAGGCAGGCGTTACGCGACGCAGAACGCCGGCAGTATAACATCGAGCTAGCAGCCAAGCCGGCAGATATCGACCAGGCGCGCGCTAATCTGGTGCTCGCGCGTGACCGGCTGGATAAGGCGCGCGAAGATTTTGCGCCGTATGAGAACAAGCCGGAGGATAACTTGACACGCGCAGCCTTGTTGAGCGTAAAAGCGCAGGCTGAAGAGCAATATAATGCAGCCGTTCGTTTATTGAATAATCTACTTGCTGGGGCGAACGATCTGGACGTTGCTGAGGCGAATGCAGAGGTGACGGTAGCCCAGGCGCGCCTTTCCGCCTCTGAGCGCGAGGTAGAAATCCTGAAGAAAGGACCCGCCCCAGATGATGTTGCTCTGGCTGAGGAGCGAATCGCCAACGCCAAAGCTCAGCAAATGGCTGCCGAATCGGCTTTGCGTGATCTCGAGCTATTGGCACCTATTTCTGGAACGGTCACCGAGCTATATATCAAGCAAGGCGAATTTATCAACCCGGGACAGGAAGTCTTGCTGCTCTCCGACCTGGAGCACCTGCGCGTGGAGACAACCGATCTAAACGAAATCGATGTTGCTCGAGTGGATGTCGGCAATCCAGCATTTGTCACATTCGATGCTCTGCCGGATGTGGCTGTAAACGCTAAGGTGGTGCGGATTGCTCCCAAAGCGTCCGTAGGATCGGGTGTGAACTATACAGTTGAATTGGTGTTGGAGGAGATCCCGGCAAAACTGCGTTGGGGGATGACAGCTTTTGTAGACATTGAGGTGGATGAGTAATCCAGGTGTGACCAATGGCAGTCGAATGGATTGTTGAGACGCGCGATCTGACGCGCATATACGGAGATGGTGAGGAAATCCATGCTCTGGATGGTGTCAACCTGCAAATTGCCCCAGGGGAACTCCTGACAGTGATGGGGCCAAGCGGAAGTGGAAAGAGCACGCTGCTGAATATGATTGGTGCCTTGGATAAACCCACCCGCGGGCAGGTATTTGTCAATGAGCAGGATCTAGCCAAAATTCGTAATAAGGACACATTTCGCAGCAAGACGGTTGGGTTTATGTTCCAATTGCACAACTTGCTGCCCACCATGACCGCTCGCGAAAACGTCGAAGTGCCGATGATGGGACATGTGGGATCGCGTGCTCGCCGTAAACGCTCGAACGAGCTCTTGGAGCTTGTAGATCTTGGCGACCGGATGAATCACCTGCCCAACCAGCTATCAGGTGGGCAGCGGCAGCGCGTAGCTGTTGCCAGGGCTCTGGCGAACAATCCGCCCCTGGTGTTGGCCGACGAGCCTACAGGAAGCCTGGATACAAACGCGGGGATGGAACTGCTTAAGCTGCTCCACGAGCTAAATCACAGCCAGGGGACGACGTTTGTGATCGTCTCTCACGATCCTGCGGTTGCCCGGCAAACTCGGCGTGTGCTCGTAATGGCAGATGGGAAGATAGTGCGCGAGGACGTAATTGGGTCTCCGTTGGAGGAAGACTTAAAGATGTGGCGGCACTCTGGGCTTGGCCGGAGAATCTTGAGTGAGCAGAAGATGCCGGTTCTGGATGAATTAGGAATCAGCGATGAGCATGTAAAAGTGCTGCGAGATTTGTTTTCTTCAAACAGTGGAGGTGAGGAGCACCCTAAATAATATCCACCAATGTACCCAGTCCACGAGTGTACCAGTCTTGTGGGCTGATGGCTGGCGTAGTCCAGCGATACAGCCATAGAGCATCCTCGTTGCGCATATTGACGCAGCCATGGCTCATCATGCGACCAAAGTTATCGTGCCAGTATGTGCCATGGAAAGCAATTCCATCCCTGTGGAAGAAACAAACCCACGGCACCCCTGGGAGCTCGTAAGCATCCGGGTCAGAAGTCAGAATGCCATCCCCCATATGGCGGGACGGCATTTTTGTTTGAATTCGGAAACGACCCCGAGGCGTCTCTGTGGGGAGCAGGCCTGGCACTGGGTCGCTGGGAATTCCGGTCGACACCTTCACCTGCAACACGGGTTGATCCTGCTCAAACGCTGTCAGGGTTTGTTCGTCGATCGAGACCTCAACCCGCTTGTCATCTGGGTCTACGGATCTTGAGATCGGCACCAATTCGTGGGTGTTTATTGGCTCGACGTGCCTGGCTGGGACATAATGGTGGGCGTGGAGCAAGTCATCTGTCAGCCGGTACCATGATGTACCTTCGGGACCAGTATCCAGATCTGTAATCCAGTGGACGGATTGGTAGTACAGGCGGTAGAGCTTCTCCCAGGTTTTGCGTATCCTTCGATAAGATTGTGTATAGGGGACGCAAATTCTGCCCAGCTGCCCTTGCTCAGGAACGCTGGTCAGCGGCTGCGTATGGAAATGCGCATTATCCACGCGTTGCAGCCAGCCGCTATGAACGTACCCGTTAGCCAGCCGGTACCAGCGCGAATTATGTATCGGACCGTCTGGCGAAGTGATTTCCTCGAATATCGTGACCACATGGTCGCGACGAAGCGTGCCAAGTCGCTCGCTGCGTAATGAAGGCCGGCTGTAGCGGTAGATGAGCGGGGTCGCAACCCGCGCCCGTCCCACTATGTTGGGGTGCTCCGTCTTGGAAATAATTGAATTATCTAGGGAGGGATTGAAGAGCAGTGAAGCAAACCCCGCTCCGAATAACTTAAGGAAACCGCCCCGAAGGATCATCTGACAACGACGCGAGTGCCGTTGCCACGGCGCTCCCAGTCTATATGTGATTCAACCGGGGTTTTGAATTCGGGTGTAGACCAGCGGAATATCCATAAAGCATCTTCATTGCGCAAGTTTACACACCCGTGGCTCATCTGCACGCCGAAGTTGTTGTGCCAGTACGTGCCGTGAATTGCGTAACCACCGGGAAATGCGAAAAAGCAAGTCCAGGGGACACCCGGGAGGGAGAAGCCCCCATTGCGCAAAGCGTCCGGGTTTCCTGAGATGATGCCCATATGCTTGTTAGGCAATTTAGCATAGATGCGCCACTCACCAGCTGGAGTGGCTGTGGGCAGGTCATTAGGCGAGCTGCGGCGGCTGGGGATGCCGGTTGAGACGCGCGTGGAGAAAACAATCGAGTTATTCTCATAGGCGGTCAGAGTTTGCTTGCCAATCGAGACTTCTATGCGTTTGTTTTGCGCGGGCACTTCCGGAGAGATTGGGGAGAGCTCCTCGTCAGAGATAGGCCTCATGTGATGGGAGGGAACGAAATATTTTAAGTTCGCGTCGATCTCTGATGTGAGCTCATACCAGGGCTCGTTGTCTGGACCTTCAGCGATTGCCGTAATCCAATGGGTGGTAGAGTAATACAATGGCTGTCCGTTCCAAGGTTTCCAGCCATCCCAGGTAGTGTACTGGTAAGCATAAGAATACGGAACTGTGACTTCGCAGAGTTGTCCAACCCCGGTTACCGAAGACACTGGCTCATTGTGACTGATTTTGACACGTTGGAGGTAGGCACTATGCAGGTAGCCTCCCCAGACGCGATACCAAAGCGGGTTATATGCGGGACCGTCTGGTGAAATGACCTCTTCATAAATGTGCACAATCTGGTCGCGGTAGCGTTTGCCGATGATGTCACTCGTATCGTTGGGAAGGGCGCGCAAATCGATCTCTTGAATGCTCACCCGGGCGATGTCCCCGTTGTCCTGCTCGTCGGGACGGGGAAATACGGGCCCAACCACGACCCCAGCAAGTGCAAATCCTCCCAGCCGAAGGAACTCTCGACGGGAAATACGTGTACTCATAGTTGGACGATTATATCAGGAAAGCCTCGAGCGACTTTTAGCGCTTCCCCAGCAAGTGCATAAACCGGTCAACGACCTGAGGGTCAAAATGTAGGCCTGATTGCTGGGTTAGATGGGCAAGTACTTTGTCCTCAGGCCATGCATCGCGGTACGGACGCTTGGAGAGCAATGCATCCCAAACATCGACAATGGCGAAGATTCTCGCCGCCAGCGGGATTTCCTCACCCTTTAAACCATTCGGGTAACCGGTACCGTCCCACCGTTCGTGATGGCAATAGGGAATGTCTAATGCTGGCTTTAAATAAGGAATGCGTGAAAGCAGCTCGTAGGCATCCACAGGGTGGCGGCGCATAATCACCCATTCATCTTCGGTCAATGGTCCTGTTTTGCGAAGGATATCATCGGGAACACCCATCTTTCCGATGTCGTGAAGCAGGGCGCCCCGCCGGACATGTTGCAGCTCGCTTTCACTCATGCCCATGGAGACGGCTAACTTCAGTGTCATTTGATTGACGCGGTGTGCATGCCCTTCTGTTTCTTCATCCCTCAGCTCGAGAGCTCGCGACCAACCCTCGAGGGTGCGGTCGTAAGCCAGTGTTAATTCAACGTTCGAACGCTGTAAATCGTTGAACAATGCAGAATTATCGATTGCAATCGCAGCATCGCTAGCAAGTGTCTCAATGAACTCGTTCCATTCCGTATCCGGGTTAATAGGCGCACGGTGATAAATTTCGAGAACCCCTTTCACTTGCCCTTTTACGATGAGGGGTATAGCGTAATACGAGATAAAATCTTCCTCAAGGAACGTGTGCTGCAAAGGGCGCGTTCCTTTGGTGTGGCGCATATTGGCGATGTGTAACACCCGTCTCTCCAGTGCCACTCTACCCGCCAGGCTTTGGTCCAAGCGGAGGCTTACTGCATTGTCAGACGCACTGCGAAATCCCCGTCCGGCTGCGTATTCCAGTGTCCGGTTTTGAGGCCTGTAAAGGAGCACGCAAGCAGCATCAACGTTTAATTGCGATGTGACCTGGTCGAGAAGTACGTTGAGCGTTACCCGCAAATCGAAGCTGGAACTAATCGCCATATCCATTGTGCGCAAGGCGCTCATGCGCTGTATGCGCTGGTTGATATCTGCGAACAGCTTTGCATTTTCGAGGGCGATTGCGCCGGTGTTTGCAACCAGCACGAGCAGCTCAACATCGCTTTTCTTAAAGCGTGCCGGGGTGTAAGATTGTACCTGAATCAACCCTAATACATCATCCTTCACCAAGAGTGGAGCGTACATGGCTGATTGTGTTGCAGGGCTCGTTTTGCCTAACGAATATTTGCTTGTAAGTTTATTTGGTAGATCATCAACAATGAGGGGTTTGCGTTCTCGGATGACCCAACTCTGCGTACCCTGGTTTTGTGGGGCTAATGGGAGGGGTGGGAGCTCCTGGATTTTGATCTGCTGCCCGTCCTGAATCCCATGAGTACATGTGATCATTTCGGTTGTGGCGTTATACTCAGAGATTAAGACGACAGAAACATCCGAAAACAGCTCCAAGACAGCATTTCCAAGACGTTCATAAATCTCTTCAGAATTTAGCGTCTCAGCCAACGAACGCCCAATTAAACTAACTTTTGCCATTTGTTGCGCGTATCGCTGGGTTTGTTCGTGCAGGGTCGAACGTTGGATGGCATTAGCGAGCATATCACCGATCCCTGATAGAGCGCGTAAATCTTCAGCGGCAATGTCGTCCTGATTTCCTATTGTAAGAGCCCCAATTGTTGATTCCTGAGTAATCAGGGGAACGCAGGCAATCGCCTTGATGCTTTCTTCGGAGTGTTGGGCTCCACTTCCGTTTACCGAGGCAAATGCATTATTGAGGTGAGGTTGCCCGGTAGCGATAACATACTCCCAAAAAGGCTGTTCTGCTGGTAATCCCTCACCAGTACGAGATTCCCAAACACCTCGCCCTGCCTCAACCCTTATGGATTTGTTTGTCGGGTCAATGAACGCAACCGCTGACGCCTGTACGTCAAAGAGCTCGCTAATTTGATCCAGCGTAACATCCAGGATTTCTGAAGGGCTTGAGGCCATACGCAAAGCTGTTGAGACGTCCGACATCGCTTCGAGTTCATTGGCTCGGCGGCGGGTTTGCTCGAAGAGGCGCGCGTTTTCGAGTGCAATAGCGAGTTGATCGCCCAGCACACTGAGCGCTTCAACATCGGCCTCCTCATACGCATTCGGGTGTATCGATTGTACGTCCAAAACCCCAACGATTTGATCTCCGCTCCGGATAGGGACAGCTAATTCGGAGCGAGTATGTGGAAGCCCAGCCCAGTGCTGGTAGCGTGCATCTTGAAGGGTATTATTCACAAGAACCGGTTGCCCAGTTTTTACCGTCTCCCAAATAATGCCATGCCCCACTCCAATTTCCATCCCCTTAACAGGTATAAAATCTGGTTCATAACCTCCCTGCCCGGCGACGAAAACCAGTTTCCCGTCCTTAACCATGAATAAATTCGCATTGTAACTATTCATGGCCGTTTTCAGGGATGCGATGGCATCTTCAGAGAGACTATCGATACTTTTGAGAATTGTGATCTGGCGTGTTACGCTAGCAACAGCTTTTAATTTTGATGCCAGATTTTTGGAATGTGATTCAGCCTTTCGGCGTTCCGTAACATCTGTGATAGAACAATCAAAGTATGTCTCATTATTGCTGGGATCGTATTGCACTCGTGAAGTGACAGATACCCACAGGTGTTCCCCATTTTTTTTCTTCAGATGAAGTTCTACCCCACTATGTCTTCCGCGGGCCATTAATTCTTGTGCAAATAACTGCCGGTCGCCGGGATCAACATAAATATCTGATACCGGCACGCTCATTAATTCCTCTTCGGAATCGTACCCGAGCAGGTTTACCATTGCAGGATTTGCCATGAGGAATTTACCAGTACCAATGTTTGTCGTTCGGCAGATACCAATCGGCATATTCTCTATCAGCAATCGATACTTTTCCTCATTTTCTCTGAGCTGCTGTTCATATTGCTTCTGCTTGGTTACATCCTCCAGGGAAATGACTACTTTTGAAAGGCTATCTTCATTTCCAGGTACGACTGACCAGCGGATTCGCGCGTGAATAGGCTTACCACTCAATGTCTGATTGATGCCCTCCCACTCAAAGTTATACACGCCCTTGGCGATATAAACCAGTTCATTGATAAACTCTTCCCTTGCGTCGCTTGGGATGATAAGATCCAGACTGGAGATCAGCTCT
The DNA here is from genome assembly GCA_963714425.1 of uncultured Chloroflexia bacterium. GTDB lineage: Bacteria > Chloroflexota > Anaerolineae > Anaerolineales > UBA4823 > DATCYX01. The sequence goes on along the minus strand of CAVQOI010000004.1, from coordinate 278,815 downwards.
TCCTTGGTCTTGGCCTCGTACAAGGCTAGCGTCGCCTGGTTAACATCTATAATTTTGACAGCAGCAATGCATTCATTTACAAACTCTGGGTGGCTCTCGAGATATGACCGGATGTTGGACACGTCCTTCAGAGCAAGCTGGTCGAGGCGCTGTTTCACGCCCGAAAAGTCTTCTTCCCAAAGAGATATCGGGGAGTTATCGAATAACCCCTTGTAGCGAGATTCGCTAACGTCCAGCTCGTCTCTTGTCAATTGCGGGAGAGGTTCTTGGAAATTGTTTCGCTTATTACCGAGCAACCGGTCCATGAGTGTATGTTCTTTGTCGGGTTCAAGCTGGGGTCTGTATTGATGTGGCTTGCTGCTGCGAAATAATTATCGGATGATGATATATGGATCACCGATCATCCGCGGAAAAACATTGGAACTTCCATAAGATTATAGCTGATAGGTCAGATCTATTATTTGCAAAATTGTTGGGATGATAAGGGTTACGCCTCTCTACAAATTCAACACTCAAAAGCTCCCCCAAGGTGTTACTCGATTTCGAATAAAAACTGTAGATTGCCGCGCCTCTCCTGAATGCGCCTACCAGCGCTCAGGTAAAAGGGAATCTACCAGATGGCAAGCCTAGCAGGTTATATCAGTGTTGATAATGCCCTTCATCCCGCTCAAAATGAGCATCCGTCAGATAGTGCAAGGATGTAATGTCTCCAGTTTTGATGAGTAGAGCTGTCCTCTTGACCGAATAAGACGTATCAGGGTATAATTCCGGCACATGACAAATCAATGAGTACGCGCGAACGATAAGCGCTTGAGGGAGATGCTCAACGCGCTTGTCTTTGTTTGTATTAAGCTGGTTAACCATTGATCCCCGTCCAAAATCAGAATAAGACGCTCCTCCCATCAACACACAGCACTAAGGGTTTGCTGTCGATGGTAATAATTTGTCTTATGAACTGGAAATAGGTGACTTCAAGCAATCGTACAGGAGGCAGCCGAGTGGAAACCAAGGGGCTTACGAAATTACGTATCAGCCTGGCATCACCAGATACGATCCAAAGCTGGTCTTATGGTGAAGTGCTCAAGCCGGAAACTATTAACTATCGACGCCTGCGTCCGGAGAAGGACGGTCTTTTCTGTGAGGCCATCTTCGGTCCGACGCGCGATTGGCAATGTTATTGCGGAAAATACAAGAATATTCGCTATAAGGGTATCATCTGCGATAAATGTGGTGTGGAGGTTACCCGTTCCTCAGTGCGCCGCGAACGGATGGGCCACATTGAGCTATCAGCTCCAGTTGCCCACGTATGGTATACGCGCCGCATACCATCCTATCTAGGCTTATTACTCGATATCTCACGGCGCAACCTGGACCGGGTGCTCTATTTCGCCCAATATGTTGTGACATACGTCGATGAGGATGCCCGCCAGAAGGCGCTGAAACGCCTAGAAGATAAGATTACGGTGACAGAGCGGGAGCAAGCTGCCCGGATTAATACCCGTATCGCTGAGGTCAAGATGCTGCGCGATCGCTCTTTGGCTGAGTCCAATGCGCGCAAGACGGTAGGAGAGCAGCAATTTGACGAAATGATCGCCGAGCAGCTCGAACCGATCATTAAAGGCGGCCAGCGCCTCGAAACGCTCCTGAACGAGCAGATGAACCAGACAACCCGCACCGCCATCCATTTCCCAGATACAGATGTTGTCATCGTTGAGCCAGGGGAGTTGATTGGCAACCAGCACCTTGCTAGCGTTCAGAGCGTAGTGAAGCAGCGGTTAGAAGAATTGGAAGGCGAGCTAAAAGGTCAGAAACAGCGCGAGCAAGACCAGCTAAGCATGCACATCGAAAAAGTGCGCGCCGAGGCAGATCTGGAAATGGAAGGTTTACGCCTGGAACTGGACGACCAGTCCACAATTGTACGGGATGAGAACGCCCATATGCGAGACGAGCTGCTCGATTTGCGCCCGCTTACTTTTATGGGGGAGAGTCGTTTTCGAGAACTCAAACAACGCTGGGGGCAGGTTTTTCGTGCTGATATGGGCGCAGAAGCGTTCTACGATATCCTACGTCGCATAGACCTTGATAAGCTTGCGACGGAGCTGTGGCATGAGGTCAGGACGTCACGTAGCAAGCAAAAGCGTAAGAAGGCCACCAAGCGCCTTAAAGTCGTCGAGTCTTTCCGAAGCTCAGGAAATCGTCCGGAGTGGATGGTATTAACCGTATTGCCAGTCATCCCGCCAGACTTGAGGCCCATGGTTCAACTGGATGGAGGGCGATTCGCTACATCCGATCTCAATGATCTGTACCGGCGGGTAATCAACCGAAATAACCGCCTCAAGCGGTTGTTAGAGCTGGGCGCTCCTGATGTTATTGTGCGCAACGAGAAGCGCATGTTGCAGGAAGCGGTTGATTCGCTCATCGACAACTCACAGCGAGGCAAAGCGCTCTCGCGACGGGGTCGCCGTGAGCTGAAATCGCTTAGCGATATGCTCAAAGGTAAGAAGGGTCGCTTCCGCCGCAACCTGCTGGGCAAGCGAGTAGATTACTCGGGTCGCTCGGTTATCGTTGTTGGTCCCAAATTGAAGCTATATCAGTGCGGCCTTCCCAAGAATATGGCCCTGGAGCTGTATCGCCCCTTCGTGATATCGCGATTAGTGTCGCATAACTATGCAGCCAATGTTAAAGGGGCAAAGCGCTTCATCGAGCGCAACCGTCCAGAGGTTTGGGAAGTTCTGGAAGAGGTTATTAAGGAACGACCCGTATTGCTCAATCGCGCCCCCACCTTACACCGCTTAGGGATCCAGGCATTCGAACCCGTCTTGATCGAAGGGAGCGCCATCCAACTTCACCCCCTGGTGACCACGGCCTTCAACGCCGATTTCGATGGAGATCAGATGGCAGTGCACGTGCCGCTTTCCCAGAAAGCTGTGTGGGAAGCCCGGCAGCTGATGCTCTCATCGAAGAATCTACTCAAACCAGCGGACGGTGAGCCTATCATCAGCCCATCCAAAGATATGGTGCTGGGCGTGTACTATCTTACCAAGAGTGATACGGGACCTCATAAAGGCGATGGGCATGTATTCGGCGATATGGACGAGGTTGACCTCGCCTATGCGCTCAGTCTGGTGGAAGTTCATTCAAATATCAAATTAAGAATTAACACCTGGTACGACGGCAAAAATTCCCGCCTCGAGAACCCCGAAGAACGGTTGCTTGAGACGACCGTTGGACGGGTAATTTTCAATCAAGTCTTACCTCCTCAAATGCAATTCATCAACTGGGTGCTCGACAAAGGTAGCTTGAAAGATTTGATCGCCGAGCTTTACGAAGTATGTGGCGAGGAGAGTACACCCGATGTGGCGGATGCTATCAAGGATATCGGTTTTGCTTACGCTACTCGCTCAGGCTATTCACTGGCAGTATCGGATATCAGCGTCCCCAAAGAAAAGCAAGAAATCATCCAGGATGCTTTGACAGAACAAGAGGCCGTATCGCGTGATTTTCGCCGCGGACTTTTGACTGATCAAGAACAGAACGAACGCATCATTGAGATCTGGCAACGCACGACCAACAGGGTAGCTGAGGCTGTAAAACACTCCATGGATCCTAATGGAAACTTAGCAGCTCAAGCGATCTCAGGTGCCACGAAAGGCGGCTTTGGTCCGATCTCTCAGCTGGCTGGTATGCGAGGCTTGATGGCAGATCCATCCGGGCGCATCATCCCGTTGCCGATCCGATCGAACTTCCGCGAAGGATTGACCGCTCTGGAATACTTCATCTCTACGCATGGGGCCCGCAAAGGACTGGCAGATACGGCACTACGAACAGCGGATGCTGGGTATCTGACCCGCCGTCTCGTAGACGTGGCTCAGGATGTGATCACAAACGATGATGATTGTGGCACGACGGACGGCATCACCATCCGGCGCTCGGACGATGTTGCTGGACAATCGATCTCTGTGCGGTTGTATGGACGGTTAGCTGCTGAACGCGTCGTAGACCCCGCTACTGGAGAGGTACTGGCTGAGCGCAATGATATCCTGGATCATGAACGCGTGCGAAGGATAGCTATGTCGGGCGTGCAGGAAGTCAAAGCGCGCTCTCCGCTCACATGTGAGCTTATTCACGGTATCTGTACCAAGTGTTACGGTCTGGATTTAGGTAGGGGCAAATTGGTCGAGGTCGGCGCAGCGGTCGGGATTGTGGCTGCCCAGTCGATTGGGGAGCCCGGCACACAGCTAACATTGCGTACATTCCACACGGGAGGTGTTGCAGCAGGTGGCGACATCACAACCGGCTTGCCACGTGTTGAGGAGCTTTTTGAAGCCCGCAGAACGCCCAAAGGTGAAGCAGTGGTCACTGAGATCACTGGCCGGGTGAGCGTGATGCAGTCAGATCGTTATAGCGACCTACGTATGGTGCGTGTCGAGTACGCCGAGATGATCAGTAACGAATATGCCATCCCGGCAAAATGGAAGATCGTCGCTAAAGATGAGTCAGAGGTCAGTCAGGGCGATGTCCTAGCCTTTCTTGGCGAGGATTCAACCATTGTCGCTGAGCACGCTGGTAAAGTGCGGGTTGAGAAGCGTATGGTGATCGTCTCTTATGAAGATCGTGAGGAGAAGGAATACGAAATCCCCAGCACAGCTCGCCTCATTGTCCGAGACGGCGACCATGTTGTCCCTGGACAGCCATTGACTGAAGGATCCCTGAACCCCCACCAGATTCTACGCATCCAGGGGCGTATAGCTTGCCAAATGTACTTGCTCTCAGAAGTGCAAAAAGTGTATCGCTCCCAAGGTCAAAACATCAACGACAAGCACTTTGAAGTGATCACACGCAAGATGATGTCGAAGGTGCAGATGTTACGACCCGGTGACACCGGCTACCTACCTGGAGACCTGGTGGATCGACTAGAGCTCAAGAAGGTCAACGAGCAACTTCTGGCAGAAGGCCGCAGGGTTGCCCGATCGTCGGATGTCTTGCTCGGGATCACCAAAGCGTCATTGAGCACCAATTCTTTCCTTTCTGCATCCTCTTTCCAGCACACGATCAAGGTCTTGGCGCAAGCAGCGATCGCTGCCAGCGAGGACCCGCTTTATGGCTTGAAAGAGAATGTTATCATCGGAAAGCTTATCCCGGCAGGCACGGGCTTTGTTCGTGGGCGATTCGCGGAAGAGGAAATGGTCCGAATTGAAGAAAGTGACGAAGGCCAGGCTGGTGATGAGGAAGACCTATTCGACGCTGAGCTAGACGCTCAGACATTTGCCACTGACTAATTAATCGAACCCAGCGATTGAAGATTGTAGGGTTTGTTGGCTCAAAGGTTTGAGCCAACAAACCCTCATTCGTTTAAAACCCATATCCAAGCTTTTTGGACAATCGCTCTTTGACTTCTGGCCACTCGATATCCAGGATGCTGTAGAATACTGAATGGCGGTAGGTACCATCCTCAAGGATCATGTGGTTGCGCAATATGCCTTCTTGGACTGCGCCAAGCCGTTCCAAAGCACGTTGAGAGCGTTCGTTCCGTAGGTCCGTTTTAAATTGCACCCGAATACAGCCCAATGTCTCGAATGCGTACTTCAATAAAAGATACTTGGATTCCGTGTTTACAGCTGTACGCTGGTGGGCGGTGGCGTACCATGTACCCCCGATTTCCAGGCCGCGTTGCTCTGGATGTATATCCAAATAGCGTGTCGCGCCGATGATCCTACCGCTTTCCAGATGGAGGACGGAGAAGGCCAGATCGGTGCCAGATGCCTGCCGGTTAAGAATATCTTGTACCCAATGGCGCATTTTCTCATCACTATTTACAAAACCATAAAGCATATAGCGCCAGATTGATTCATCCATGCCAGCCTCAGCCAACTGAGGGACATGTTGCTCACTGAGTGGGATTAATTGGACAGACCGTCCGGTGAGGGTTACAGGGTGGAGATTGAACGAAATATTGGGCATCTGGACACCGACGATGTGAATACGCCAATGATACAGGAAAGCCGAACGGGTGGCAAGAGATCTGTTTCAGCAAGCGGAATGCTTGACGTTTCCTAAAATATCCCTTAAGATACCCCTCGCACAAACATTCTAAGAACGCGTCAGGTAGCATGTTGCACGTCAGTTGGGTGAACGAAACAATTGCTACCTGACCTTTGGAACGGAGAATGGAAAATGGAGCTGGGACTGGTCCGTAAAATCGACATCGATGTAGAAATGCAGCAAGCATACCTGGATTACGCTATGAGCGTGATTGTTGCACGTGCCCTTCCGGACGCTCGTGATGGCCTGAAGCCGGTGCATCGCCGGATATTATATGCCATGTACGATATGGGTTTGCGACCGGATTCATCGTACAAGAAATCCGCCCGTATCGTCGGCGAGGTGTTGGGTAAGTATCACCCTCATGGCGATATGGCAGTTTACGAAGCGATGGCGCGGATGGCCCAGGATTTTTCGATGCGCTGTCTGCTCGTGGATGGACAGGGCAACTTTGGCTCTGTTGATGGCGATCCGCCGGCGGCGATGCGCTATACAGAGGCGCGACTGACCTCGCCAGCTATTCATATGCTTGCCGATATTCAGAAGGAAACCGTCGATTTTGAGGCTAACTTCGATGATAGTCTCAGCGAACCTAGCGTATTACCAGCCGCTATTCCAAACTTGCTGGTGAATGGCGCGACCGGGATCGCGGTAGGGATGTCTACCAGCATTCCACCCCACAATCTGGCAGAGGTGATCGATGCGTTGAAATACTTGCTTGGGAACTGGGATAGGATGGACGATATCAACGTGGAAGACTTGATGCGCTTCGTTCAGGGTCCCGATTTTCCCACAGGTGGCGTGATTATCCAGGAGGATGGGGAAGGATCGTTAGCGAGCGCGTATGGATCGGGGCGAGGGCGTATGACAGTCCAAGCACGTGCCCATTTGGAAGAGATGGAGCGTGGTCGCAACCGGATTATCGTCACAGAGCTACCGTATATGACCAATAAGTCCACTTTGATCGAGCGTATTGCCGATCTGGCGAGGGAGAATAAAGTGGAGGGGTTAGCCGATCTCCGGGATGAATCAGACCGGCAAGGCATGCGCATCGTTATTGAGCTGGTAAAGACTGCCGACCCGGAGGCTGTCCTGCGAGATCTGTATAAACACACGCCCATGCAGAGCACTTTCAGCCTCATAATGCTCGCCTTAGTGGATGGCGAACCACGCTTACTCACGCTCAAGCAAGCCTTGCGCGTGTATTTAGATCACCGTCTCGAGATCGTCCGCCGGCGCACCCTGTATGAGTTGGAGAAGGCACGCCAGAGGGCGCACATCTTGGAAGGTCTGCGGATTGCATTGAAGAACCTGGACGAGGTGATTGAGCTGATCCGCAAAGCACCCGATGTAGAAACGGCAAAAGCGCGGCTCGTCCGTCGTTACCGATTGAGCGAAGTCCAGGCGCAAGCGATATTGGAGATGCAATTGCGCCGGTTAGCAGCATTGGAACGGAAGAAAATTGAGGAAGAGTACAAAGAGCTCCAGGGCTTGATAAAAGAATTGGAGGGATTGTTACGCTCCTCAAAGAGGATACGCCAGCTGGTTTCCGATGAGCTGCAGGCCGTGAGGGAAGCCTATGGCGACCGGAGACGCACGCAGATTGTGAGGGTCCAGGAGGGCGAGCTAAAGCGTGCAATGCTCACCATTGAGGACCTGTCACCAGAGAAGACCTCCTGGCTGGTAGTCTCCACCGATGGGTTGATCTCGCGCACCTTAGAGGATAAACCTCCTCGCCAGAGTGGCAATGAGGCACCAGCCTGGTTGCTGCGCGTAAATACACGCGATACTTTATACATTGCCAGCGAATCTGGGGATACGGCAGCTGTTCCAGTTCTGGCAGTCCCCGAAACAGATAAGCCTTCAGAGGGGCTTTCTTACGCAAAAATTTCGGCACTAAATGACAGCGACAGGTTGGCAGCCCTATTCACACTGCCCCCTAAGGGCGAGCGCGCTGAGGACTATTATGTGCTGGCAGTCACGAAACAAGGGATGATTAAAAAAACTTCAGTCAGCGAGCTGCCCGGTCCATCTGCAAACACTTTTACATTAGTACGTATCAATGAAGGAGACCGCTTGGGCTGGTTGCGGCTGAGTAATGGCAGGTCTCATCTCATTATTGTGACAGAGATGGGCATGGCCATACGCTTTTCCGAAGACGATGTGAGACCCATGGGGATGGTGGCGGCGGGGGTGATGGGTCTTAAATTGCAAGAAGGCGACCAAGTAGCTGGCATGGACCTCTTACCCCAACCCGGAGAAGTTTTCATGATCGCCTCGGATGGCAGCGCCAAGCGTGTTGCCGCTGCTCAATTCCCAAAACAGGGTCGATATGGGCAGGGCGTGGTTGCTTGGAAGCTTCCTGGTAAGACACGGATCGTGGGAATGACGGTGGGCAAAGGAACTCTGCGAGTCACACTACACCTGAGCATGCTTGCGCCGAAGATCGCACGCCTAGATGATGCGCCTCTTCAGACCCGCGTTGCTCGAGGGAAAACGATTCAGGAGCTCAAGCCTGGAGACCAGGTGCTCTCCTTGACTGCCCCTTGGGATGTAATCCGTCCCCTTGCTGCTGTGGGAGATGCCAAAAAAGCAACTGCAAAAAGGCGTACAAAAAAAGCACCGAAGACAGGTACCTCTACTAGATCTCAGGCAAAGCCAAAAACCGGTGCTAAAAGTCCCCCAGCATCCAAGCGCAGAGCTGCCACTAAGAAGCCAACTACAGCCGCGAACACGATAGAGAAAACCCGCAGGAAGGCAACCCCAAAAACATCTGTGCGGTCCGGCAGTACGACAGGCCCAGCAAAAAGCGGTCCTGGCTCCAAGGCAAAAAGACCGTCCTCCCGCACCAGAAGACAACCCAAGAAACCCTCCGATAGTTAGAATGTGCGGGAGAAACCGTGAGAGTGCCTCCCGCACCCCAGAAAATTATCGTCTAGTTAGTGTGTACGAGGAGTAATGGTAGGCAATACGATCAGCGATAATCCCAAATGTATCGCTGCCGTTATTGACGTTGCCTGCACTGGAGGTAGCAGTCCAGGACAAATGACGCGAGCTGCCAGTGCCTGTGAAGCTGACTAAAGTGAATGTGGCATTCGGCAGGAGTTGGTTAAACAGGGTTTGGTACCAGCTCTGTATCGCAATTGTCCCCTGAATTGTGCGCGCAGTTGTGACGTGAACACCAGTAGGTGTGTACAGGTTTGCTACCTGAGCCGCGTTGTGGCTATTGAGAGCGTTGATGTATTGAACAGCGATGTCTGGAGGAGGTGGAGGGGGTGGAGGGGGAGGGGGAGGGGGAAGTTGTACCGACCACCGATAATCCCGAATTGTGTTCCAGACTGATGGAAGGTAGGTGCGGCAATGGGACCACTCCCAGAAGTTTGCTGCGCTGAGATTAAGGGCACGGGCTGTATCGAGAAATTGTGTAATGTCTGCTGTCGTGGGTGACCAGCTCCCCGACCGAAATGCCGCGCCGACCGGAATGAGCGGCCGGAATGGGCTCATTGCCTGGAATTCGCTAAGTGAGCGGCGCAACTGGTCCCCAGGGTTGTGCGCACCGATCCAGTAGACCTGGGGCATGTTATAGTCGCAACGCTCCAGGAAGGCTGTCCAAGGAAGTTGCGGGTGGTAGGATGGGTAACGATAGGAACACAGGGCGATTGGCAGCGAAGGGAACGATGAGCGCAAGCGAGACATGAAGGTGCGGGCGGCACTGGCTTTGCCGGGTTGTTTGTATTCTCCTTCGGCGTCGATTACATAACCATCCACGCCTGTCTGGCGGATACGCTGTATGGCTTTGTTGGCTTCGTCGTTGGGTCCATCCCCATAGACGTAGTGCCACCCATATACTTTTATGCTGCGCGCATGTAGTGCCTGGACGACCGGCGGTACCAGATCGACGCCATTTGAGTCGACATTGTAACTATATGCTCCGTCAGCGATTTTAACCAAAACATGAGAGTAGTTCGCTTGGGCAGCCAGGTCTGCGATGGCGTTCGCCCCGCCATTCTCAGTGTTGCGGACTTGCCAAATGAAGAAACCTTTTCCTTCGAGAGCCACTTCACATCCTTCTCTTTGTGCTATTGGCGAGCTCGCGCCGACAGCGTCTCAGATACTCTCACTCGGCGCTGCCTTCAAGTGCTTTGCGCAACAAGCGCTGGATTTTATCCTTTTGGGGCAACAGTACCTGTGCACCTCCCGCTGTTATAAAGGGGGTGACCTTCCCAGATCCAACGAAATAATTCTTAACGCGTTTTCCGTCTCCTAACTGTGCTGCTAAGGGCAAGTACGGAAGTGCATCCAAAAAGTCAAGATCAGTCTTTACACTGTCTTTATAAAGCATATAGTACTCCGGAGCACGCGAGATAGCGTCCATGCTTAATAATTTATTGATCAAACCTTGAAGCACTTCTTGCTGGCGGCGGTTGCGAGAGAAATCGTTGCTGGTCTTCCGTGAACGTGCGTACCACAGAACCATATCGGCGTTCATCGTACGCAGCCCCGGCTTGATTGTGACCTGTCGCCCCCGGTAGTAATCTATCATGCGTTCACCGACCTGAATATCAAGCCCACCTAAGCTATCGATAATGCGTTTAAAGCTGGAGAATTCGATCAGGACATAGTTATCGACCTGAACCCCGAAGTTATACTCAAATACCGAAGCTAGTTTATTAAATCCTCCTTTTCCCCAGGCTGTGTTAATCCGGTCTTGCCCATATCCCGGGATTGTTACGTACAGGTCGCGGGGGAAGGAGACCAAGCTAACTGTTCCAGCTTCTGGATTCAGGGAAGCCAAAATAATTGTATCGGTGCGGAAACCACCTTTACCCCACCAGGGGCGCATATCCGATCCCAGCAGTAGAACATTGCGGATCCCCTTTGGCTCCTCGATCGCCTCAATCGGTCCGAAATCTGTTGGGATTGATTCCAAAGGAATGATGAACTCCTGAGTAGGCGTGGGGGTTGCAGTGGGGATATCTGTAGGTAAATATACCGGCGTGGGAGGGATGGGTTGGAAAGGTGTAGCAGTTGCGGTTGCGTCAGGCGGAGCCTGGAAGAGTGGCGCTGGGGGTGTATCTTCTGGGCCGAGTTGGGGTAAAGGATTTGGCACACCCACGGCTCCTGGGATGAAACAACCAGATAACAGGGCGACCAAGCTAAGGAGAATTAAAGAACGCTTTGTTTTTGACATAAGGTCGTCTCACAAATAAGAGTGGGTCTGTATAAGCTTACTACATTCTGGGGAAAAATGACCGGTAGATAAGTCCGTGGGCGACTCGATTTGCTGCTGGGTTGGTGCCGGTTGTACTGGTGGCTCACTTGGCACGGGTGGCAAGGGTGGATCAGGCGGCTGAGGAGGTAAGGGGGGGCTGGGTGGCGCGGGTGGTTGAGGTGGATCGACTGGCGCGGGGGGGATTGGGGGCGCAGTCGGTGGCTCGGTGCTCGCAGGCGGTTGGACCGGAAATGTTGGGCGGGGTGTGGGGGTTGGCTTGGTGGTCTGCGCCTTATACCAAGGCACATGAATGATTTGACCAACGCGTATCAGTGTGGTATCCAAACAGTTCGCTGCTACCAGCTCCGTAGTTGTGAGGTCATAAGCGAGCGCAATCCGGAATAAATTATCGCCGCGCTTGACTTTGTACTCGCTCCAACCTTTCGGCGGTCCGCTGCAGAGTGCAATTGTCTTTTTAGACAGCCTGGTTTTTATAGGAGTTGCAGTGGGAGGTGGAGGTGTTTGGGTCGGAACTTCACTCGGCTCCAGGATTTTTGGCGGCACAGAGAGCACACTTCCAGCGATTAAGGAATCGCCTGCTAGACAATTACCACTGCGCAGTGCTTCGAGGGGAATTCCGATTGCATTTGCGATGCTCGCCAGGGATTCCCCTGGCATGATCTGGTAGTCGATCCAACCGGGAGGTGTGTCCATGCAGATGGTTGTGGGCGAATCATCAGTTGGTTGGATTGGCAGAGAGGTAGCTGTAGGCTCGCCTGGTTCAGGAGTGTCAATCTGTGGAGTGTCCATCGATGTCGGCACCAGCGCCAAGGGTGTCCCACCTTCGACCAGGGCGAGCAATATGCTCCCAAAGACGATGATGGTTGATACTAATGCCGCCAGAATTCCCAGCCCTACCTGGCGAAGGTTGCTCATGCTGGTATAACCCCTGGTTCATCGTTTTTCAAAGCCCGTTCAATTACAGGTAAAAGAATGCTGAAAGTAGCTCCTGCTTCAGCCTGGTTATCCACCCATATCCGCCCGCCGAAATTATCGACGAGAATTTTCGCCATAGATAAGTGGCTGCTCTTCCCACCTGTACCTGGGATGGGTGTCCCATCGGCGTAATCAAACCGGGAAAACACTCGGGGAATGTACTCTGCGGGGATGCCGCCTCCTTGATCTGAAATCTGAACCAGGATATAAGACCTATGGTGATCACTGTCTTGAAGGCTGGCGCTTAGCGTTACCTCGCCGTTTTCAGCGGTTACTTCTTTGGCGTTTTCAATCAAGTTGATCAACACCTGCCGGACAGCATCTGAGTCAGCATTTACTTTCGGTAAGTCTTCGGGAGTGTTCACACGTAGCTTGATGTTTCTCTCCCGCAACCTTAGCATGCTCTCAGAGATTGCTCCTTCAATGATGGCGTAAAAATCAACGCCACCTTCGGTGACAATTCTTTCTCCGCTCATTTTCATGGCAGTCATGCGGGTGAGCTCGCTTACCAGCCGGTTTATCCGCTCAGTCAGTATTTTGATGCGCTCAAGGAATTTGCGCTGCATAGCTCCCAGAATGCCGACTGATTCGCCTAACAGGAAGTCCGTATACCCCAGGATCGAAGACATAGGATGCCGCATTTCTTGCACGATCGAAATAATCTCTTCATAATGCTCATCCGATGGTGCTTGCCCAGCGATTTGGTTCTCAAGTGTGAGAACGCTCTTATCGGCGTCGGCAAGGGCTGATTTCAGTTGAGCAACTTCCTCCAAAGCCATGCGAAGTTCGCTCTCCATGTATTCCGCCTCGGGTGAGGTAACTGGAGGTTGCTGCAAGAACGCTTGTGCAAGCTTCTCTTTTCCAGGAAAAATATTTTCAGGTGTCGGCTCAGTGCCGGGGAGTGGTAAGCGATCGGATTCGGATTGGCTGGCGATGAGGGCGGCTAGCGATTCGGCTTTTGCCCGGTTCTCCTCGCCTGCATCCTGCCATGTTTTCAGGCGTGCATTCAGCTCTTCAATTTCAGCTTGCAGCTTTTCTGCCTGAGTATGAGACGAGGCCAGCTCACGCTGCGCCTGGTTTAATCCATTCTCTAGAGTTTCCAACGTCTGTTTGCGTTGCAAGAGCTGTGCCACTGGCGAAGCCAGAGATGAGATCAAGAGCTGATCTTCACTGGTCCAGGCTCGGCTTGAGTATGGCGAAAGCAAGATGATGATTGCCAGAGGCTTGCCATCAGCAGTTATTACTGGTGTACCCAGTAGGTGACCTGGACGCTCGAGATGTAAAGCATGCCCTAATGTGCGTAAATCTTCGGAAGTGCTGCTGGCTGGCAATCGTAGAGGCAAGTTGCGGTTGAAAGAGGCAGCGATGAGCGGTAAAGATTTTGTGGGGAAGGTGACCTCGGGCAGGAAAACCTCCCGGATGAGATCGTAACCGCACGTCAAGACAATTTCGTTACTGTCTTTCGGCGCAACTAACATCAGGCAGTAATCTGCCAGTAGTGAAGTTGAGATCACCTGGGTAATCGGTAGGCAGACTTTAGCAGATTCTTCTTCGCCCGTGAGGGCAAAGATGGCTTGCAATATTTTAGGCTCTAATCCCCCCTGACGGACTTCTGGGGATGGAATTGCGCTTGTCGCCGGATGCTTGGGAAGTGGAAAGCGTTGTGGAAGGAAAAGAAGCAAAGGATAATAGGTCATCTCCGAGAGACGGACGAGGCCCGAGTAATCACCTTCAATTCGAGCAAGCGCTAAATACGCAATGTGGCCTGCGAGCGCCAGAGCGAACAATCCAAATCCAAAGCCCCAACCATTCGGTTTGCGGACGAACAGCACCAGGATTGCCACAACAATGATCACAATGCAGGCGATCTCACCGATGTTGTCTGCCCAAGAGCCATTATAGTATTGGGCACTCCCCTGGCCAGTCCACCAGACAAGGTTGAGAGTCAAACCAGTGGCTGCAAGAAGCGCCAATAACCAGGCTGCGGAATCCCCCCAACGCAAGGGTTCCGGAAAGCCCCACATCCATAAGATCAAGATCAATCCAAAAAGTGTGGCTGCTCGATCCAGGGGTGGGATGAGGATGTGTTCATTGATTACACCTTGCCACGCCAGACCAGCCAGCACGAAGAGTGCGAGGCGAATAACCAACAACAGGCTAAGCCCAATGACCATGCGGCGTCCTTGCGGAAACTGGCTTGAGCGCCAGTTGATCAGAGCTGCTTGCAGGGTGCCTGCTACCGCGAAAGCAACCACCAGGTGATATACAAGGTTGCCGGGAGATTGCGTTAAAATTGAAAAAAACGACTGCAGAATGGTGTCCATGGGCATATCGGAGTGATTATAGCATGTCGCATAGGCATAGAATAGACGCCAATACTTTGACCAAAGCTTACAGGACTGCCATCTTGGTTGCAAGGGTGATGCCTGATAAGGCTCAAAGCAGCAAAAGGTTGACAAAACCCTGAAACCGGGTAAAATAACCCGCGCACGCCGAAGTGGCGGAATTGGCAGACGCGCTACGTTCAGGGCGTAGTGAGCTTACGCTCGTGTGGGTTCAAGTCCCACCTTCGGCACACATATTGCACCATCTCCCTTGCCTAAACAGCTTGGGAGATTTTTTCTGCCTTGCGCCAACACGCAGGCTGGGGTAAGATTTGATTATGAAACGACCTGGATTTAGCTGGCGTTATGCGTTGATCATCATCGGACTAATTGTGCTTGCATATCTGGTGATGGATTTCAACAACCGAATGGGGGCTTTGCGACGCCTCAGCGCGCAGAAAGAAGTTGTCGCTGCCCAACTGGAAGGCCAGCTGAGTACCCAGGCTTATCTGCAAACCCAAATAGCGTATGCCTCATCTGACGATGCCGTTGTCGAATGGGCATACGAGCAGGGCAGCATGGTGCGCTCGGGGGATATCGCGGTAGTGCCTGTGCCTCCTGCAGGAAGTACACCTGCACCACTCCCTACAACTGTCGCGGCTACCACACACGCGCCTAACTGGCAATTCTGGTTGTGGTTGTTTGTTGACGCGGATCGCGACGGATAGGCTTTCTTGCCTATTTTTCCTCTGCCGTGTATAATTGCCCCAATTTAATATGGGCGGTTAGCTCAGTTGGTTAGAGCGTTGCGTTGACATCGCAAAGGTCGTAGGTTCGAGTCCTATACCGCCCACAGACGCGAAGACCGGGACGAGTACCCTGGTGCGGCTCCGACAGAAAAGGAGGTCATTGGCTGAAAACCTCCCCCGGCACCTGCCAGGAGAAAACCACCTGCGAGCGTAAACCCGAAATGCCGGTCGTAAGGGCAGAGTAAGGCGAACGGCTGACTCCGTTACAGGTCAAAAGAGATTGTCGGTTCAGGTGCTTCACCTGCACTGTCGAAATCTGGGTGGAACCGCGAGTGTGTTGCTCTTGCCCCAGTGTGGGCGAGAGCTTTTATTTTTGATCCAATCTTGCATGTGATGATCGCGCTTAGTCCGCCGATCATCTTCCGTAGCAGGTCGCAGATCGAAGGAGGAAAGAATGGCATTAAAACTGCAAGAACCCTATGAAAAAAGCAACCTATACCGAATCCGGCATTCTGCCGCACACGTGATGGCACAGGCTGTTGTGGAGATGTTCCCCGAAGCCAAGTACACGATTGGCCCGCCGGTTGAGGATGGTTTCTATTATGACTTCGATTTGCCGCGGCCATTAACCCCCGACGACTTGGATGCAATCGAGAAGCGAATGCGTGAGATCATCGCTGGAAGCTATCCATTTAAGCGGGAAGTAGTTTCGGCAGATGAGGCTCGGCGCATCTTCAAAGATCAGCCGTACAAATTGGAGCTGATAGATGGGTTGGAGCATGGGGGCTTCGACGAGTATGGCAACCCGCTGGACGAGAAGCCAGAGATCTCTATCTATACACACGATAAATTCGTGGACCTGTGCCGCGGCCCGCACGTCGACGCAACCAACCAAATCAATCCAGAGGCGGTTAAGTTGATGAATGTGGCTGGTGCCTACTGGCGAGGCGATGAACACAATCAGATGTTGCAGCGTGTCTATGGTACAGCCTGGCAGTCCTCTCAAGAGCTCGAAGAGTATCTGTGGCGCATCGAAGAAGCCAAACGCCGTGATCACCGCAAGTTAGGACGCGAATTGGATCTCTTCAGCGTTAACGATGACGTTGGTCCCGGATTGATCCTTTGGCATCCTAAGGGTGGTATGGTACGCAAGATCGCTGAGGATTATTGCCGGCTGGAACACGAAAACGGCGGCTACCAGTTTGTCTACTCGCCTCACATTGGTCGTGCTCACTTGTGGGAAATCAGCGGGCACCTGGACTGGTATAAAGAAAATATGTATGCCCCCCTCGAGATCGAAGGGGTCCAGTATTACTTAAAACCGATGAAT
Source organism: uncultured Chloroflexia bacterium (assembly GCA_963714425.1). GTDB lineage: Bacteria > Chloroflexota > Anaerolineae > Anaerolineales > UBA4823 > DATCYX01. The sequence continues at coordinate 262,162 of CAVQOI010000004.1, read as the reverse complement.
TGCCCGTTTCACATACAGATCTATAAGAGCCGGCTGCGCTCGTATCGCGATCTGCCCCTGCGCTTCGCAGAATGGGGTACAGTCTACCGCTACGAGCGCAGTGGGGTGCTGCATGGCATGATGCGCGTGCGTGGCTTTACCCAGGATGATGCGCATCTGTTCTGCCGTCATGATCAAATGCAGGAGGAGATTGACCGGGTATTACAGTTCAGTCTGAATTTGCTGCGCTCTTTCGGCTTCGTAGATTTCAATTTGTACCTGTCTACTCGTAACCCGCAGAAGTTTGCCGGGGAGCCCGAGTCATGGGAAGAACCTACCGAAGCTCTACGCCAGGCCTTGGATCGCGCTGCTGTCCCTTATCAGATTGACGAGGGCGAAGCAACGTTCTATGGACCAAAGATTGATATCAAGGTTCGAGATGCGATTGGGCGCGAGTGGCAGTTGAGCACTATCCAGTTTGATTTCACGCTACCAGAGCGCTTCGACATGAACTACATTGGCGAAGATGGACAGGAGCACCGCCCTTATATGATCCACCGTGCCCTACTGGGCTCGATGGAGCGTTTCATGGGCGTTCTCATCGAGCATTTTGCAGGAGCATTCCCACTTTGGCTGGCACCAGTGCAGGCGGTACTCATCCCCATTGCCGATCGCCATTTGCCATACGCGCGTGAAGTGGTTGAGAAGCTCATCTCAGCGGGCTTGCGCGCTGAAGTCGATGAGCGCAGCGAGCGGATGAACGCCAAGATTCGCGACGCGCAGAACCAAAAAATCCCCTACATGCTTGTCGTAGGAGATAAAGAGATTGCCCAGTCAGCTGTTGCGGTGCGACTGCGCTCTGGCGAAGACCTGGGTCCGGTAGAGGTGAATTCCATCATCAAGCGCTTGCAGGGTGAGGTTGCACGAAGAGATTAATGGCTAGAAGAACTACCTGGTCGTCACGCTTCGTGGACTTTGCCGCCCGTACTCTGTCAATGTGTTGACGAACAACGCTTGTATATGGTATCATGGCACGCACTGTCCTTACGCTAGTGCAGAAATTCGAAATATTGATAGGAGTGTGATATAAGCGCTGCGAACTATCGCGTCAATGAGACCATCCGTGTTCCCGAGGTGCGGCTGATCGGCCCTGAGGGAGAAAACATTGGTGTTGTCTCAGTTCAGGAAGCTCTCCAGATTGCCCGCGATGCTGATTTAGACCTTGTTGAAGTTGCCCCAGCTGCAGAACCTCCCGTATGCAGGGTGATGGATTTTGGCAAGTTCATTTACGAAAAAGCAAAGAAAGAGCGAGAAGCTCGGAAAGCCCAAACGAAAATTGAGGTCAAAGAGATCAGACTTCGACCAAAGACCAACTTTCACCATCGCGATCTCAAGGTGCGAGACGCCCGCCGGTGGCTGGAATCTGGGATGAAAGTCAAAGTTCGCATCCGCTTTCGGGGAAGAGAGATCAGTTACCCGGAAATTGCACTCAATGATCTTAAAGAGATTGCCGAGGAATTATCTGATCTGGCATCCATCGAACAGGCACCAGCCTTGGAAGGACGTACGATGTTAATGGTGCTGGCTCCGGGGAAGAGCCCGAAGAAGAAATAGTTTCGTGCGCAATTTTGTTGTATAGGAGTTAGAAAGTGCCTCGTAAGAAAACGTCTGGAAAATACAAAATCAAGACACATAAAGCGACATCCAAACGATTTCGCATGACCGGTTCGGGGATGCTGGTGCGCACGAAAGTCGGTAAGGGGCACCTGCGCCGCCGCACTTCGAAGCGCACAAAGCGCCTGTTATCCGAGATGATCCCTCTCAAAGGGCGCGGGTTCATCAAGCGTGTGCGCCGCTTAACCCCATACCAGAAATAAGCGGAAGGACGCAATTTATCCGGAAGGTTTTATTGCGGCTGTTAGGTGCATGCAACTGGTTCACGAAACGGACCGGCGCCTAGTGGCTCGCAGGAGATAAATCTATGGCTCGTGTAAAGACCGGCATCATTCGGCGCCGGCGCCACCATAAAGTTATAAAAATGATGAAAGGCCAGTTTGGCACACGCTCGCGCCTCTACCGCCGAGCCAATGAGGCCATGCTGAAAAGCCTTTGGTACGCCTATCGCGACCGACGCAATCGCAAGCGGGATCTCCGCAGGCTGTGGATTGCGCGGATCAATGCCGCGGCGCGCTTAAATGGTACGACATATAGCCGCTTGATCCACGACTTGAAAGCTGCACGGATAACCATCAACCGGAAAATGCTCTCCGATATGGCAGTGCGCGATCCACAAACATTCTCCGCTGTGGTGCATAAAGCCCAGGCTGGATAATAAATCGCAAACGGTTATTATTTGTAGGGGTTTTCGGGAGCTCTTTTCGCTCCCCGAAAACCCCTGATTTTGTTTGTTTTTGAGTGGTTACCTGGCAACATCTGACTGAAATTGAATGTAGTATAATGCCCGCGCGTGGAGGCGCTATGTCCAATCATCGCAATCGTTCGATCACACCCTCCAAAGGAGGCGGCGTTTTTCAAGACCTTGCGGTGCGTATCAAGCTGATTTTGCGCTTGATGGGCGACCAGCGGGTCAGCCCCTGGTTGAAGATTATGCCGGTCGGTTCGTTGATCTATCTGGTTGTCCCTGACCTTGTGCCTGGTCCTCTGGATGATGCGGCGATTATCTGGTTGGGTGCCTATTTGTTCGTCGAATTATGCCCACCCGATGTCGTGCAAGAGCATATGCGCGCCCTGACCAATGTGATCTCCAGTGAGTTTCACGATCCTTTGGCGGATGAAGACGAGATTATCGATGCAGAATACACTGAAGAGGAGAATCATTGAGAGCTTATTGGTTAATCTTGCTTGCCCTGGTCCTGGCAGCATGTCGGGCTGGGGCCTCGCAAGCAGTTCCAACCCCTACATCATCCACACTTAACCCAAACCTGGAAGCGCTGGGAACAACAATAGCCTCGCCTACATCGATGCCAGCTACGCAAACACCAGGCCAAACCGTCCCCCCGACGATTGTTGAAGACACACCCACACAAAATGCGGTTGCACCACTAAGTCGTGCCAGCCAGCTTCCGGATTCCAAGCTATACAGGTGGGAACTTGTAGCTAGTGGTCTGGCAAGGCCAGTTGGTTTGGGGAACGCAGGAGATGGCTCGAAGCGCGTATTTATCCTAGAACAAGAAGGCGTAGTCCGGGTCTGGCGTGAGGGTGAATTGTACTCACAGCCTTTCCTGGATATTCGCGACCGGGTGGGAGCGAATTCTTCCGAGCAAGGTTTACTTGGTCTTGCATTTCATCCACGCTACCCAGAGAATGGCTACTTTTATGTAAATTATACGGATCAAAACGGCGACACACACATCTCGCGGTTTTCAGTTTCGACAGACAATCCTGATATTGCTGATCCTGCAAGCGAACAAGCGTTGATTTTTGTGGCACAACCATATAGAAATCATAATGGCGGTTCGGTTGTATTTGGACCAGACGGGTATCTCTACCTGGGATTAGGCGACGGAGGAGCGGGAGGCGACCCTGAAGGTAACGCTCAGTCTACACAGACGATGCTGGGCAAGATTTTGCGCATCGATGTAGATTCTGCAAACCCTTATCAAATTCCACCGGATAATCCATTCTCAGCAGGAGGTGGTGTGCCAGAGATCTGGGCGTCCGGGTTGCGTAACCCCTGGCGATTTAGCTTTGACAGTTTGACCGGCGATGCGTACATTGCAGATGTTGGCCAGAATGAGTGGGAGGAGATCAATTTCTTGCCAGCCGGAAGCCAACCGGGAGCAAATTTTGGCTGGGATTTTCGGGAGGGCAACCACCGCTATGAAGGTATCAATTTGGGTAATGGATTGATCGATCCGGTGACAGAGTACAGCCACTCCTTAGGTTGTTCCGTCACAGGGGGCTATGTATATCGAGGCGTAAACCTGCCTGCCTGGCAGGGCGTATATGTTTATGGGGATTATTGCAGCGGCAATGTGTGGGGATTGCTGCAAAATTCTGACGGCACCTGGCAAAATAGCCTGCTTTTCCAAACCGAGACACGTATCTCGTCATTCGGATTGGATGAAGCCGGAGAGGTCTATCTGGTAAATTATTTAGGGGATGTCTACCTCCTCACGCAGTAGCTCACGCATCTTTTGGCTGACGCTGGGGTATATCGCTTTTCTGTGTATCCTGGCGTTTGGCGTCCTTGCGCTCGCTGGCTCAGATCATAAATCTGGCGGCGAAGTTGCGCCGATCGCCGCGCAAGAGATGACGCAAGCACCTGGGTTGCAGGTCACCCCTACACATACGCCTTTTGTACCCCAGCTTGCGCTAACGTCTGAATCAGAGCCAACGCCTACACAGCCAAACACGCCCATCCCTGCGGCAACCGAGGAACAGGCGATCGTCTTTGCTGTCATTGGGGATTACGGATCCGGCAACCAGCGGGCGGAAAGCGTCGCCGAGCTGGTAAAAGGCTGGCAGCCTGATTTTATTATTACCACCGGCGACAATAACTACCCGTATGGATCTGAGGGAACCATAGATGTAGCAATTGGCCAGTTCTATCACGAGTTCATCTTCCCCTATCAGGGATCGTATGGTCAAGGGGCTGAGAAGAACCGTTTCTTTCCCACACTAGGTAACCATGATTGGATGACTGCCCGGGCCCAGCCATACCTGGATTATTTTTCATTACCGGGTAACGAACGCTATTATGATTTCACCTGGGGGAGCGTACATTTTTTCGCGCTGGATAGTGATTCCAACGAGCCGGATGGTGTGGGCAGGAGTTCCGACCAGGCTGCCTGGCTGCAAGATCGACTGGCGACTTCAAGTGCACATTGGAAGATCGTCTATATGCACCATCCACCGTATTCATCGGGAATTCATGGGCCTGTCGATTGGATGCGCTGGCCTTTTGCTGATTGGGGAGCGACGGTAGTTATCTCTGGGCATGACCATGTCTACGAAAGATTGATTGTCGATGACCTACCCTATTTCATTAATGGATTAGGGGGTGGCGCGATTTATGACTTTACATATAAAATGGATGGTAGTATGGCGCGCTACAACGACGATTACGGTGCTATAAGGGTGATGGCGACATCCAAAGCGATCCGATTTGAATTTATCACCAGGGGGGGTGATGTGATCGATACTTACGAGATCTCGCAATAATTCTTCAAGCTGTTCAGCTTGAATGAAATGATTTCTGTTAATTCTGCTTGGGGGGGAGAAGAAGAAAGAAAGAAGCTAATACCAGACGCGGAAGGATGTAACTGATTGGCTCTGGTAGCTATCGTAGGTTGCTGAAACAATGATCGGGACAACGTCGATGGGTTCGTCTTTGTAGTTGAAGGAGTAATGAACGATCCCAAAGCCATTACTTAGCTCGGGTACAATCACGCGCTGGTCTCCGGAGGGGAGCTTAATCACCAGCCTGATCTGAGCATCCGGCACTGGAAGCAAGTTCTGGTCTTGAACAATGACATAGATCGATTGGGATCCAGTTTGTGGTGCCACAGCAAACAATGGAAAAGCGCGTACATGCAGGTCGATGATCGGCATCGGAGCGCTGGCATCCGGCGTTTCCCTTCGTTCTGGTAATAAGAGATCCGGATCTTCATGAATTTTATAAAAATAGCGGCGACCCAGGTCTGTCAGTGTGACGCGCTCTTGGTGAGGCAGTTCGGGGTGCCATTCAAAGCGAGCTCGCTGGAAGTATTGGACAATTAATCCATCCTGGGTCTCAAAATTTGTTATGGGATATCCAAAGGTCGCTACGCCGCCATTCTTAATGAAGTATTCCAGAAAGGCATAACAAACTTGCTTGCCGGTTTCCCGGAAGGGTTGGCAGGCTGGGAAGTTTGGGGGAAGCGGTAGCTCCTGTCCACCTGATTCATAATATAAGGTTCCCAGGTCAGAAAATTTTACGCGTAGCTCTGGTGGGTTCTCTGGCAACAACTCGAACCGTCCGCGTTCAAAGTACTGCACCCGGCGACCAATTATCGGATGGTGAAATGCTTGAGTAATAGGGTAGCCAAAGATCTCCGTAGCGTTCGAAACGCTCAAGTATGTGTCTAGAAACTCTCCTTCTAGCCAATGACCAAACTGGGGATAGTATCGCCTTTCGGCGGATGGTGCATCCCCCGATTGTGCGTGTGCTGGAATTCCCCCGAAGGCTAGAGAGATTACTAGAACCACCCCAAGCCAACGCGAATTAGTCAACATACAATGATTATATGCACAATATTATGAATTTCAACCACCTCACATCAATTCTGGCAGAATTGTAAGTATCCCCACTTTGCGCGGTAACTGTGTTAACAATTTCACAAATTTTGGACTAGATTTTATTTGGAAGTATAACTACCAATTAGGATCTCAGGCAAATCCGCAGTGGATTCCAGGAGGGCGTCCGCACCGACTGCCAATAGTTCATCCTCTCTGCCGAATCCGCAGAGTACTCCAACGGTTTGAGCACCAGCTGCTTTGCCGGCGCGTATATCCACGGTTGTATCCCCAACCATGAGGCATTCCTGCGGGGAGACCCCCATACGCTTGGCGGCAAAAAGAATTGGATCGGGGAAAGGCTTGGTGTGGTTGCAAGTGTGAGCGGTGACCACGCATTCGAAGAAGTCGGAAAGCCCAAATTGCTCGATAAAAGCTTGGGTTGTGCGCTCACCCCTGGCGCTGACGATCGACATCCTGTAACGGGGTTTTAATTGAGTGAGGGCGTCATAGACACCAGGAATTATTAGAAAGGGGTGCGGGTCTCCAGCCAGTCCTTTGCGGTAGAGCCAATCTGTTAAGGTAGCCAGGCTGCCGTCCATCCTCAGTCTATCAGGTAAACCGAGCAAGGCATTGCCCGGGGTTTCGGTTGCCATGATAATCCAGCGTGCGAATGGATGGGGGTCCTGAGAAGGAAACAGAAAGCGGACAGGCGCCAACAATCGTGCGATACGCAAGGCGAATTGGTCATCCGTATCGCTGAGCGTGCCATCCACATCGATACACAGAGCTTTTACGAGGGATACATCTAGGGTCATGCGAGAGTGCTCAATTGTAACTTCCTTTTTAGCCATGCACAATGGTACCTGTCTAAGGATTGGATTTAGATTGTCAATATCAACCTATAGTACAATTATGAACTTCCACGGGCGTGTGTTTCTTCAGTTATGACAACCGAGATCGGCATCCTCCTGCTCATTTTAGGGATCGCCCTTGTGCTTTTTTCTTTTGAATGGGTGGCGGTTGATATTGTCGCGCTAGGCGTTCTTTTAGCGCTCATACTTACCGGGCTTCTGCCAGCCGACATGGCTTTCTCGGGGTTCGGCAATGAATCGGTTGCAATGATTTTGGGTTTGTTCATTATGACAGCTGCGCTCGCTCGCAATGGCGTCATCGATGTTGTCGGGCGAAGTTTGATCAGCCGCATCAGTGACGACCCGAGAAGGTTGAATTGGATTGTCATGGGATCGGCATCTATTATGAGCGCTTTCATGAGCAATACAGCCGCAACGGCATTCTTTGCCCCAATCGTAATGGGAATATCGCGCCGCCTGCATGTCAGTGCTTCCCGCCTGCTCATGCCGCTGGCTTTCTCGGCAATACTTGCTAGCTCGATAACATTAATCAGTACATCTACCAATATTGTTGTCAGTGGTTTAATGCGCCAATACGGGCTGGCGCCGATGGGGATGTTTGAATTGACGCCTGTCGGATTGCCTGTGCTTCTGGCTGGTCTGACCTACATGGCAATCATTGGGAGGCGCTTGATCCCCGAACGCAGTCAGCCCGATGATTTAACCTTGGAGTTCGATCTCGGACCGTACTTAACAGAGATTATGATCTTGCCTGATTCGCCTATCGACGGGAAATCACTCAAAGAAATCGGGCTGGGTAAGGATTTTGATTTCACTGTCCTGCGGATTACACGCGAGTCGGACAATGTATTGGCGCCGCAAGCCGATGTACGGCTCAAACACGGAGACGTGCTCCTGGTTGAAGGACAGCGAGATCAGCTCTTAAAGATCAAAGACAGGGTTGGAATTGGTGTGTCAGAAGATTTCAGCTTTACTTCCCCGCTCTTGAAAGCAGATGATATGCAATTGGCAGAGGTGATCCTGCTGCCGCGTTCTCCATTAATTGGGCGGCGCCTGACCGGGATCGACCTGCGCGAGCAATATGCTATCCAGGTACTGGCGATCAACCGTCATGAAATGACGATTCATTCGAAGATTAGTCAGATACCCCTTCAAATGGGAGATGTGCTCCTGATTCAAGGACCTCGCTTTAATTTAGCGACCCTCGAAAAGAACAACATCTTCCGGGTATTGGGTATGGTTGAGGGTCGATCTAAACTTAACCGGCGTGCCTGGCAAGCCACGACGATTTTCATTGGTTCGCTGCTTCTGGCAATTTTTAATGTAGTATCTGTTCCGGTTGCGGTACTATTGGGAACTCTGGCAGCGTTTTTAACACGCACAATCACACCTGAGGAGGCATACCGGGATGTTGAGTGGAAGGCTATCATCTTGATCGGCAGTATGCTGGCATTTGGTATTGCTATGGAACACACAGGGACAGCAAAATTTCTGGCGATGCAGATTGTCGACTGGTCGGGGACCTCCAACCCGGTGTGGTTGTTGACCGGTTTTTTTGCATTGACGGTCATTTTGACTCAGCCGATGTCTAACCAAGCATCCGCAGCCGTGGTACTGCCGGTCGCGCTGCAAACCGCGTTACAATTAGGTTTGAACCCGCGCACATTCGCCATGATGATCGCCCTGGCAGCCAGCACTTCGTTTATCACGCCATTGGAGCCTGCTTGTTTGATCGTATATGGCCTCGGGCGCTATCGCTTTACTGACTTTATCAAAGTAGGATCGCTTCTGACCGTACTCATTTATCTGATTGCCATCATCATGGTGCCCTGGGTTTGGCCATTGCGGTGATCATTGGATCCGCATCTCTTTAGTTGATTGAGGATTGAAACTGTGGAAAATCGACGGCTATTTACACTATTAGCAGGCGATATTGTTACGATTGCCCTGGTGACGGTCATCGGATTTGCCAGGCATAACGAATTGGGATCCGCTGGATGGCGCATGATGACAACCTTCGTCCCATTGCTTGCGGCCTGGCTGCTTGTGGCTCCTGTGATGGGCGTATTTGACGCGCAACGCAGCTCAGATCCAAAACAACTTTGGCGGGCAGTGTACTCGGGGTTACTCGCCGCACCATTTTTCGCCTGGATGCGGGCTGTCTGGCTGAGCACCCCCATCGAACCAGTCTTTGTTACGGTTATGGGCGCTGTGACTGCCCTGGGTATACTGATCTGGCGCTTTCTATTCTGGAGGTTTTTAGCTCGGGGATCGTGATTGCATGGACGAAGACTATTTGATCCAGTCTGCCACACAAGGAGACCTGGACGCCTTTAACCGGCTGGTACTGGCTTACCAGGACAGGGTATTCTCGCAGGCATACCGTATCATGGGAGAGATGGAGGCGGCGGAAGATGTTACCCAGGAGGCTTTCATCTCAGCCTTCCGCAATATCAAGTCTTATCGAGGAGGATCATTCCGCGCCTGGTTGCTGCGCATCGTGACAAACGCCAGTTATGACGAGCTCCGCCGGCGAAAACGACGCCCCACAACACCCCTAGAGCCAGTTGATGCTGAGGACGATGAAATCGAATCGCCGCGCTGGCTCGCAGATACAAGTGAGTCCCCCGAAGAACATTCAGAACGAAAAGAGCTGGACCAGGCAATTCAAAATTGTCTGGAGGACTTGCCGCAGGATTTTCGTACGGTGGTCGTGTTAGTGGATGTCCAGGGATTTGATTATATTGAGGCAGCCGAAGTTATACGCACCCCTGTGGGGACAGTGAAGAGCCGTCTCTCGCGCGCCCGCTTGCGCATGAGAGACTGTCTCCAGGGCTGGTGGGAACTTTTACCCGCCCAATTTCGTCTGGTGGAAGAAGGCAATCGATAATGACACAACTCTCTCACCGCGAATGGGAAACCCTCTCGTCATACCTGGACGGACAGCTAACCCACAAGGAGCAGCAAAACCTTGAAGCCAAACTGGCTTTAAAGGCGGATTGGCGCGCTGGATTAGAAGAACTGCGCCGTACCCGGGCAATTGTTCGTGCACATGTACCCATTCGCGCCCCCCGCAATTTCACTCTCACGCCAGAGATGGCAGGGGTCAAGCCGCGCACCATGCAACCTGGCAGGCTGTTACCTGCAATGCGACTGGTTGCGACGTTCTCAAGCTTTTTATTTGTGCTTGTTGTTGCCGGAGAGCTGTTTCTCGGTAGCCGACCGGTTGCTGCGCCGATGATGCAAGCGGAGACGGCACTTGAGGCAGTTCCTGCAGCCGAATCGCTTCTCGTGGAACCTGAAACTGCTATGAAGGCGGACACACAAGAACAAGAGGTGGCGGCGCCGCCGGCTGAAATTGCTAGGGCGCTAGAAGCCTCCAGCCCTCCCATGGAAGCTCCACTAGCGGCAGTGGATGACCTCGTGCTTACAGAGACATCCCAGGGTTATGAGCCAGGCGTGGGCATGGGGGGTGGCGATGGGAGCGGAGAGCAGCAAGATCAAGAAGCCTTCTCTGCAATGGAACCCGCCCTCACAGCAACACCCTTGCCAACAGCTACAACAACACCTACTGCCACTCCGGCACCAACACCTACGATCCAGCCACAAGAGGAGATGGGTAGGTTGCCAGCCCTGCCTGGGCAGACAACCCTGCGCTGGATCGAAGCAATCCTCGCATTGGTTAGCATAACCACTGCATCCATCGCATTCTATCTCTACCGGTCTAGCCGCGCATGACGGGGCCAAATTCTGAGAGCGCAAGAAACGCTGCGGAGATTGAAGTTAAATTCTGCCATCGCTGTGGCGCGCCAGTTTCCTGGAAGGACCGCTTCGGGCGTAAGCGCCCGTCGTGCAGCCGGTGTGAGTGGGTTTATTTTCCCGATCCAAAAGTAGCTGCTGCAGCGCTCATCGAGAGGCAGGGGCAGGTATTGCTGGTGCGTCGCGCCAACGATCCTGAGAGGGGAAAATGGACGTTGCCTGCAGGATTTGTTGATGCCGGCGAGGACCCGGCGCGTGCGGCGGAGCGCGAATGCTTGGAAGAAACTGGTCTGCAGGTGCGTGTGATTGGGCTGGTGGATGTGCTTTACGGGCAAGAGCACTCGCGGGGAGCACATATCATCATCTTTTATCGCGCTGATGTCATCGATGGGAGCATTATTCCAGGTGATGATGTAGATCGTGTGGCATTCTTCTCTCTGCAGGATCTCCCTATATTGGCTTTCGAGACTACGAAAAAAATATTATCTCCTGACAGATAATTCGTTCGAAGTTTACAATTCTCATAGGCTTCAAGCGAACAAGGCAATCCAGGTAAGAATCGTGGTAAACTACGCACAATTTGACGCGCTCTTAAGCCGTTTGCTTGTTCCAATTTTTAGCTTTCTGAGGAGAATAGTCGATGGTCATCAAGAAATTCAAGTCATTGTACTGGATGGGTTTTGTGTTGCTTTTAGTAAGCATGGCTTGCAACATGGGAGGCGGGGGGACACCGGAACCCTCCGTTGCTACCGAACCACCTGCAGCAGAGACACAGGCACCCGTTGTGGAGGCAACAGAAGATGTTGCGCCTCCCAGCTCAGGTGCGATTAGCTCGCTGCAAGATGTAAAAAGAGCTGTTATTCAGATTGAATCGCAAGGGACATTCATTGATCCTGAATTCGGCCTGGTACTGAATGGTGCCGGTCGGGGATCAGGATTTATCATCGACCCTTCCGGTCTCGCTGTTACCAATAACCATGTCGTTACGGGTGCTGCCTTATTCAAGGTTTGGGTGGGAGGCGAGGATGAGCCGCGTAATGCACGCGTGCTGGGAGTGTCGGAGTGCTCTGATCTTGCAGTAATTGATATTGACGGAGATGGGTACGAGTATCTGGATTGGTATTCAGGGAGCATTGATGTCGGCTCAGATATCTATATTGCGGGATTCCCCCTTGGCGATCCGGAATACACCCTCACGAAAGGTGTGATCTCCAAATCCAAAGCCAACGGGGAGACCTCCTGGGCTTCTGTTGACTCTGTGCTGGAGTACGATGCCACTAGCAATCCAGGAAACTCCGGTGGGCCAGTGGTCTCTCCGGATGGCGAGGTGCTTGCCGTGCATTATGCAGGCGACTCGAGCGCCCGCCAGGCATTTGGCATCTCTCGCGATATTGCTCTGAGCGTCATCGACGTCTTGAAGAGTGGCGAAAATGTTGACACGATTGGTGTGAACGGCACTGCCGTGGGCACAGAAGATGGCTCCCTGACGGGTATTTGGGTGTCTTCCGTGCAATCCGGATCGCCCGCCGATCAAGCGGGTATAAAATCTGGTGATATTATCACCATGCTAGAAAACCTGGTGCTGGCGACAGATGGGACGCTCTCTCAGTACTGCGATATCTTGCGCAGCCATCAGGCAAGCGATACCCTCTCGCTCACCGTGCTTCGCTGGGCGAGTGGTGAGATCCTGGAAGGGCAGTTGAACGGGCGTGATCTGGAAGTTACTGCGTCTTTCGGCGATACGACCAGCGATACCAGCTCCGATACCAGCAGCACGACTGCATCTGGGAATGATGTAGTCAATCCGAATGCCGCCTCGGGTGAATACTATTTCTATACTGAGTTCGATGGTGGGCTAGATAGCTGGCGCTACTTTTTGACAAGCGGTAAGGATGATGGCTTTTCCCTGGTGGCGAAAGACAACCGGCTGAGGTTCGATATTGACAATCGAAATACCTGGGTGTATCTGTATTATGCGGATTGGGAATATACCGATGTGCGCGTGGATACACGTACCGAGAATCTTGGCTTCAACAACAATAATGTCAGCTTATTCTGCCGCTATTCCGATCTCGGCTGGTATGAGTTCAATATCGCCAATAACGGGAAATTTTGGATTTACTATTACGACAGTAACGCCAAGCGGTACAATCAGCTCTGGTCGGGAGGCTCGACAGCCATTCGTATGGGGAAAGATACCAACGAATACTCAGCATATTGTTCGGGCAACCAACTGACGCTGTATATCAATGGGGTCGAAGCCAAGAGCGTATCAGACAAGAATCTCAAGTCGGGTCTTGTTGGGGTGTCCGTCTCATCGTTCGAGGTGACACCCATCACCGTCGAATTCGACTACTTCGGTGCAAGCGCACCATAAGCGAGACGGTATTCGCCTTTGTTCCAATCAAGGGTTGCATGGGCATCTTTTTTCCCATGCAACCCTTTTTTATTCAATCTGGAATAAGACCTCGACCTCAGTCATATTACCTGCCTGGTCAGTTGCTTTGACCTTCAAGGTGTGCATGCCAGGACGCCCAGTCCATGTGAGGGCAAATGGCGGCTGTGATAGTGTGCTGATTACCTCACGATCGACAAGAAATTCTACCGAATTCAAAGCCAGGTCATCGCTGACTTCAGTCTGGAAGAGGATCTCTTGCGAGGTGTATTTTTCGCCCGCCACTGGCGAGATGATCCGCACTTCAGGGGGTTGGTTGTCGACAGTGACCTGGATCACATCGGTTTGGACGCGCTGGTCCTGATAGATGACCGTGAGCTGAATGGCGTACAGACCGCTTAAGCCGCTTGTCTCCCATATGCCCAGCTTGCCATCCACGACAGGGGAGCGACCGTCCGCTCCGATCTGAATCCACCTTTGCGGGTTCAATCCTTGACCTACCTGTAGACGGTAGAGCTCAAATCCAGGACCACCTGCATCGCCTGAGATCTCCACCTGACCACGCACGTAGGCAAATAACTCCGGGGAGGCGATGCGGGCGTTGGTTGTTGCCTGTAAGCTTGACAAAATTACATCGAAGCTTTCCGGAGGAGTTGGAAGACCTGCCTGGCGAGCCCAGTTCTGAGCCTCAGGGGGCAACAGCATGTACACGCGTTCCTCGATCTGCTCGGGAGGGGTAAAAACCGTTGCCAGAAAACCGCTCTCCCGATTGATTTGCAGCCGGCGATAGAGGGTGTCGAATTGAGTTGGCTCGCTGCCCGTCAGGAATATCTCATTAACCACAGTTGGGCATTCGGGTGTGGCTAGCATGCCGGAAGGATCGCAAACCGGCTGGACAGAGATGCCCACGGGCATTGACCAGTCGGCTGGTGGATATTCCTGGCTTGCATATTGGGAAATGGCATGCAGCAATACGGCAGAATCCCTACTCGAGACATGCGCCTGCCCACCAGATTGCGAGCTACCCAACCACACGCCAAATGTCAAATCAGGTGTCGAGCCGATTGCCCAGGCGTCCTTCTGTCCAACGGTGCGCCCCACTTTGGCTGCAAACGGTCGCCCTATTTCGAGTGGATTTGGGTGACCAAACGACTGCCAGCGGGCATTCTCGTCGCTGAGGATGTGCACCAGCAGATAAGCCAGTTGAGGGCTGATTACTGGTCGGATTTGACTAGGCGGATCATCAAGCCAGACTCTACCGCGAGCGTCTTCCACTCGCAGGATCGTGATAGCCTGGGGGGCCTGGCTCCCTGCGACCTGGCTACCTGCAAGCAGACCTTGATTTGCCCATACGCCATACGCACGGCTGATCTCGAGCAGGGTTGTTTCTCCCTCATCCAACAGGGCGCTTGGTGTTTGGTGCTCTGGGAAGATCGCACCTTCCAAACCCAATTGACGAGCCATTCGCCAGACATTGGCTGCGCCTACCTGATCTATCACCGCTACTGCTGGGGCAATATCGTCGTTTGCCAGAGCTGTTCGCAATCGCAGTGGTCCATGAAAGGTGCCATCTGGGTTATAAGAGACCTGAGTTGCAACCGGCAGGTCCCATAATAATGATGCCGGGGTGAGACCTCGAGTGAAGCCGGTCAGGTAAATGAAGGGTGTCCACAGAGACCCTGCCGGGTGACCCGGATACCTGGCAGGATCTAATCCGGGTGTTGGCTCCCCAACCAGTGCCAGGATCTGGCCGGTGCGGTGGTCGAGAACAATCAGGTTCCCTGCCAGATCAGAGGATGGGGCACCCTGCGCCGGGCTGGCACCTGCAAGCAAGCGGGCTGCGATACAGGTCTCTGCACCAGCAGGTTCGGGCTCACCAGCAAGCCGTGCAAATTGGATTTGCATAACACAGGCAGCCTGAAGTTGAAGATCATATTCCAGGGATGTGACTATTCTGAAGCCGCCACGTTCAAGTTCGCTCCGGTCGATGATGTGCTCAAGGTCCTCCAGTGCCAGGCTAAGAAAAGTGGATGCAGGATTATCAGGGATATCGCCATGCATGGCAATAACCGGGGTCGACTTTCGCGCTTGATTTGCTTGTACATTGGATATCCAGCCCCCTTCTACCATGGACTGCAAAACTGCCTGGCTCTGTTGGCTGGCTACTTTGGGAGCATCCAACGGGTTTAATGCAGGGGTCTGCAAGGTTGCGGCGAGCAGGGCAGCTTCAGCCAGCGTCAGCTCAGCCGCTGGTTTGTCGAAGTAAACGCGGGCAGCGGCGTCGATGCCATAAGCCAGACGGCCGTAATTGGCGCTGTTGAGAAACCAGATAAGGATTTTCTCACGGCCGAATTGCTTCGTAAGTTGAGATGCGAGCAGGCGTTCGCGTACAGCGCGTTGAAATCCCGGAGGCTCCTCGTTAAGCAGCAGATCGGATGCCAGGCGTTGAGCCAAAGTGGACTGCTCACCGGAGAAGACCCCTTGTAGGGAATAGCCTGGATGGCTCCAAAAACCCGGATCGGCGACCACCAGAGTAGCCGAGATAACCGTGGCGGGCAAATAATTATCCTGCTGTGAATCCAGGGAAAGATATTGCCGGTTGGTTGCTGCTGGATTCTCTAGGGTCAGCAGCACCTGGGTGTTGGTGCGGTCATACAATCGTGTGGGTTGTAACAGAATACCGTTTGGAGGATCAAGTAAGGAGGGTACCGTGTCCAGAGAGGGGAGATCACGGATCAGCAGAATATAAGCCAGGGTGAAGAGGCTACTGATCAAGAGTGCCGCGAGGCTCAAGAGTACACCACAACCCAACCCAAGGCGCGTACCGGGCCAGCGGCTGGCTCGCTCTCGCCGGCGCTGACGGAAGCGTTTGATCTGGGCGGGGGAGGGCATGGGTGAATTTTAACCTATAAATCGAAACCGGCAGACTCAGGCCCCCCGACCGCTGCCGGTTTCGTGAAAAAATATTGTGCAGGGCCCCTGCTGCCAGACCCCATGATACCTGCACCTAATAATCTTGTACCAAATATAGTATAACAAAAAGCAGTTTACAAAATCTTGTCAGATTGCTTACAGTTACGAGGTCCGGAAGCACCTATTGTTAAGGAGTGTGCTGGCTGACAGTCTCGAGGATTTCGCGTGCAGATTGCAACGTGCCTTCACTAATCCCACCCATCATCTGTGCCAGCTCTTGCAAGCGATTTTCCCCACTGAGCACCCGAACCCGCGTGAGCGTGCGCCCTTCCTGAACAAGTTTCTCGACGTGAAAATGAACTGCACCAAAGGCGGCCAGTTGAGGGAGATGGGTCACGCATAACACCTGGTGTTTCTGGGCCAGGCGCCACAACTTCTGCCCCACAACAACGCCCACCCGCCCACCAATCCCCTGATCGATCTCATCGAAGATGAGCGTCGGAATCTGATCGGCACTGGCGAGCACGTTTTTCAATGCGAGCATCAAACGGGAGGTCTCACCGCCCGAGGCGATTTTTGCGAGTGGCTTAAAACCCTCCCCGGGATTTGGAGCGATTAGGAACTCAACTCGTTCAAGTCCGGAAGCGTCAAAGGCCACACGCTGCCCGTCCTTGAGGGGCACCCCGGCATCGTCGGGGCGCACCTGGAAATCGACATCGAAGCGAGTGTCTGACATTTGCAGGTCCAAGAGTTCCTTCTCGATGGCACGGCCCAGCTGGTTGGCCTGCTGGTGGCGCTTTTCGGAGAGAAGTGAGCCTTCTCTTCCTAATTGCTCCAGAAGGGTGGCTTCCTCCCCCTCAAGCTCCTGGATACGCTCCCCAGCATGGGTGATGGCCTCAACTTGCTGGCGTGCCCGATCGGCGTAGCCAAGCACAGCCTGTATATTCTCACCATATTTCCTTTTCAGGTTCTGGATAAGTCCCAACCGTTCCTCTACCAAATCCAGGCGCCTGGGATTGAATTCGATGCCCTCCAGGTACGTGCGTAGATCGCGTGCGAGATCGCTCAAGTTCTCAAAGAGTAAGCTGGTTTGTTCGTCCAGGGCAGATTGGGATGAATCCAGGCGGACCAGGCTGTTCAATGCGTGTACAGTACGTCCGAGCAGGTCGGTGGCGGATGGCGATTCTGGAGTGCCCTCATCCAGCGCCTGGATTGCCTCTTGAGCCAGAGACGCCAGGCTCTCTGCATTGGCCAGCCGGTTGCGCTCTTCTTTCAGGAGTTCTTCTTCATCTGATCGCAAGCGTGCCGAGTCAATCTCATTGATTTGATAATTGAGGGTATCAATCCGTCGGGCGGCATCCCTTTCGGCCTGACGCAGCTCTGCAAGCTCATGCCGTACCCCTTGGAGATGCTTATAGGATATCTGATAGACCTGCAACTCGCTTTCCACGCCTGCATAATTATCAAGCAAGCCAAGGTGTTGGCCAACGCGTAAGAGGGACAGGTGTTCCGATTGCCCGTGGACATCTACCAAATATTCACCAACTTCACGCAGCAGAGAAGCGTTTACACTGCGCCCATTCAGGCGGGCAACATTGCGTCCGTTGGCACGGATCTCTCTAGCAATGATGACCATATTGGGATCATCCATCAGATCTTCGCGGGTCAAGATCTCATGGACATTTTTGCGGACAGTAGGAGAAATCTGAAAGTGCCCCTCAACATAAGCACGATCGCAGCTTGCGCGAATCATTGTGGCATCGGCTCGCCCGCCCAGCAGCGTTTCGACTGCATCGATCAGAATGGATTTACCCGCCCCGGTTTCGCCAGTAAATGTGATCAACCCGTGATCAAGCCGGAGGTCGATCTTGTCGATGATGGCAAAGTCTTCAATATGGAGTTCTGTTAGCATTGGCGGGTCCAGATCAGCATTACCGGCGTAGTTGGATACCAGAAAGACGATAAAAAACTGTTGAGGTCACCATAAAGGTATAAACACCCCTTAGAAGAACATCCCAAATTGATCCCAGGCTGCCGCTAAGGAGATAAAAGATCCCAATAAGTAGAAAGGGAAGACTGCCAACTGCTACGGCAATCGCCGTAAGTTGGAAGAGCCGTAAGGATCGCCTGCGTTGGATGGCAAAGCGTACGACCTCTGCGATGATTACCCCAGCGACTGGCGCCAGGATCAAGGTGAAAAGCCAGAATCTGGGTACGATTAGGCTGCCGAGAAAAGATAATCCCCCAGCCGATAAAGTGGCGATGAGATAGTCGTACCAACGGGTGGTCTCGAACACCTTCTGCTGGCCTCGCACGCACTCCCGGCATCTATAGCCCGTTGGGGTCAACAGCGCACAACGCGGGCAAATGGGTTTGTTGCAACGATTACAACGCAGGGTGGTTTCTACATTGGGATGGTTGGCACAATAGAGTACGGGTGGGGCATCGGTCATCGTTGATTGCCTGTGATGGGGTTTTGTTCCATATGAGGGGTTAGGTTGCGGTAAAAATAGCCTGGATCTTGAAAACGGACGAATTGGACGGTATGCTCGCTCGCACGCGTTTCGATACGATCGCCATCGTTCAAGCTGACAGGCGCCTGCCCGTCAACGGAGAGGACGGCCTGGTGTGAAGTGTTCACGATGATGCTGACCGAAGAGCCCTCTGCCAGGACGATTGCCCGGTCGATCGAGAGATGCGGCGCGACAGCAACTAACAAGATGTTGCGCAGTTCCGGGGGTAGGATTGGACCACCAGCAGCCAAAGCATACGCGGTGGAACCGGTCGGCGTGGCTGCGATCACCGCATCGGCTACATAGGTGGTCAGGTAACGCCCATCCACTTCGGCTACCAGATATACCGGGCGGACGGTCTCTCCGCGACCGATGACCACCTCATTCAGCACTTCCCACTTGCCTAAGAGCTCTTCATTCCGAAATAGCTTAGCGCTCAACATCATCCGGCGTTCCAACCAGTAGTCGCCTTCCAGCAAGCGAGGCAGCATTTCTCGCCACTGTTTCTGGCGGACCTCCATGAGGAAGCCGAAGTGACCCAGGTTTATGCCGAGAATCGGGACGCCACACGGTCCACAAAGATGCCCGGCGCGCAACATGGTTCCATCTCCCCCCAAGGCGATGAGCATGTCGTATTCATTGGCGGCCAATTGTCGCGCCAACTCCTCATCGTAGAGCATACTGAAGACCGCAGGTACTCCTTTTTGCTGAAGGAAAGCAGTGATCTCTATTGCTTCTTCCTGCGTGTCAGGCACATTTGGATGGGCGGCGATGGCAATTCGCCGAAATTGAGGTGTGGAATCCGGCATGACAGGTTTATTATACTCTCAGAGAGATTCTAGGATAATTTGGTCGCATATGGCATTGTAGCCGCATCCCAAACAGCGCACGGGAGACTCATGGCTACGATCAGGCGCTTCGCGTTGGGCACCTAGGCGCATCTCATCTAATACTGAAAGAACTGCAGATTCAAGCCCCGCTGTAAATGGGATTTTGTAGGTGCGATGCGGGTAGTGCAGGATTCCATAAGCAGGTCGAACCAAATAAACGCTTTCCACTAACAAGCAGTATGCGGCCAGCTGGTAGACGTGTGCATCGTAAGGATTTCCCGAAATGCGAGATGTTTTAACTTCGACAGGGATCACCTGTTTGCCCTGCCTGACAAGATAATCGGGCTTGCCGGTTAATCCTAACTTTGCAGCGTAGAGAGGCTCAAGTAGCGGAGTCCAGCGACTGGTATCTTTATAAATGATGCGACCTTCTGGAAGCCCGGTGCTGCGTTGCGTCCTGGAGGCGATCCACAAAAGGGCGAGGGCGAAGACTGCTAAAACGATTGCAAGAATCAACATAGTTTATTCGATAGGTATGGGGCGAGCAAAGCACGAAAACCCTTCATAGAATCGACAAAACGATGGCAAGGGTGGCGCACAAGAGTGCAGCCATGAGCAGGGCGTAGGCCAGCCGGCGCAGAATCTGGATGCGCTGGACAGTGCGTCCATGGTGTTCGTGGAGGTGTGTTCCAGCTGACATAGCAGATTGGTTTTCTGCCGGGTAGCCTTTGATCTGGTAATACCAGGCTCTGTGACAGAAAATGTAGGCAGCGATCTCGGAGGCGCGCACTGTCTTCATAAGATTGTCAGGTCGGAGGTGCGAGGATCCTACAATTTGCCTTCCAGGCGTTCGATACTTTGCTCCAGGTGTTCCTGGCGCAAGCTCAGGGTCATGTCGCCGCGTGTGCGCTCATTGATTCCACGCACTATGTCAGTCAGCCTCCGCAAACCGCCTGTAATTGCATCGGGGAAGTCCATTGTGACAAGGATGGCATAGATGTCATCCATATTGCTGAGCAGCCTCTCAGCTTCGTCAGAGTGACCATGCCGCAGGATATCCAGGCAGCGACGTCTGAGCTCCCCGGCAGCCTCGGCAAGACCTTGAAGGTAGGTAGCGTACTCGATGCCAAGATCTTCGGGAGAGGGGAGTGGCTCTCTATAAATCATAGCGAGAACCGTGTTTGCCTCGGCATATTCCTTCAGCGCATCCTGCGTATAGCCTGCGTAGTATAGATCTGGATAATCCGCCAGGTCTGAGTGGACCGCCACGACGATTTTCTGCGCCGCGCCGAGATGATCTAACGCATGGATCCTTTCATCCCTGTGGATCGCTCGAATGGCATTAGCGCAGTGCCGGGTGAGCAGGCGCGCTTGTGCAAGGGCTTTATCGCGTGTAGAAGTGCGCGTTTCAAAAGATATGCGGATACGTTCGGCGATGGGTTCTAGGCTCTCCATTATTTTTCCTCCGGTGGGTCGTCTGGCGACTGGGGAGGTTTGAAGAGCTGGTCAGCAAGCGTTGATCCGCTTGGGATTTCGACCTTCCCGTAAGCAGTCTCAAATTTTGACAAGTTCTCCCCCAAGGCGCGAAAGAAAAGTTTGGCACCTAAAGGGGACATCACGATGCGGGATTGCATGCGTGCAGCCTGGTTGCCTGGTAATAGTTGTGCAAAGTCGAATACAATTTCTGATGGAGAGTGTGCAATCCGGACGAGGTTAACATACTCTATGGCGAGATCCGCTGGTACTTCGAGTGGGGGAAATTGCTGACCTGCTGGACGTGAAGGAGGTTTTGCAGACATCGTTGACTCCTATTCTCGTGGGGAGGCGCTCAGACGCGCCTTAGATCCGTGCCTGGAGCGCTCCAGGCACGGATCGAGGCTAGTAAAGTAGGCTCGTGATATGGTGCCATCCATTGGGATGGATGGTTAGAAGGGGATGTCTTCCTCGCCGGCTGCGCTGCCCTCCCCGTAGGCTATCTCGCCTTCAGCTTCGCCCTTTGTGGAGAGGAAGCGCACCGTCGAAGCGTTTATTTCAAATGAAGCGCCCGGCGTACCATCCTGGCGTGTCCAGACCCGCGGACCACCGGTATCTTTATCGGGGGTCAGGCGACCCTCGACCAAGACCGATCGACCTTTGCGCAGGTACTGGTTGCAAATTTCGGCCAGTTTACCCCAGACGGAAATGCGAAACCAGATGGTCTCTTTCACAGAAGTGCCGTCAGAGGCTGTGTACTGCCGATTGGTGGCCACATTGAGTGTGGTCACGGCCTGACCGCTTGGCGTGTAGCGCATTTCAGGGTCGCGGCCAAGATTACCAACGATAATGATGGTGTGGTACATTGTGGGTTCTCCTTTCGTCCAGTGAGTGGTCTGATTTCGTGTCCGAGCGAACGCCGCCCGGTAAAGGCTTAATAATCACTCACCGTATAACCTGCTTTAGCAGGTAATCAGAACAATTGTACACTAAAAACAAAAAAAGTAAATAGGGAATTTTCTCAGGTATTCATGAAAGCAGCACAGGGACTCAGCTTGCTGATTGGCAATGCATAGCCGCGTGGGGGCAAAGGTAGCCTATCCCAGGGTGGCTGTGGACGGTGACTGCGGAGGGCTTTGCGCCGGAATTCTCCAACCGGGATGCATCCAGCCAGGGTGATAGCCTGAACCGTGATCCACAAATTCCCCCAACGATTTGGGGTGATTTGAAGGGAGTTCTCAACCCTCTTTGGATAGATATTGCTCCAATTGGCACCTGGCTCATGGATAGAAAGACAACACGTGAAAATTTCGGGTCAATCTCTGCAGTCTCATGGGGTAGCAGGTGAATAGTACGGCTCATAAATGTCCGCTCTAGACTAACGCCACCAACCTCGACATCGAAATGGACGGGGGAAGCATTGCTCAATCTCCAGGAAGCCCTTGTCGGTTGAGAGAGCCATCTTCTTGGGAGTATATATATGAAGAAATTTCCGGAACCTGTGGTTGCGGTTTGACGTTGCTCTTCACGGCTCAAGTCGGGCTGAACGCTCATAAAGGAAAAAAATAGCAAATCGTTGGGTCCCAAATGATCAGAATTCATTGTTGTTTCAGCAAGACAGGCAGGCGCTGATAAGAGACCAGCCAGATTTCTTTTGATCGGATCGTTCTTCCCAATCTGGCTAAGAGGATAATTGGTCAGGTGGCAGCGACGACCGTTTAGAAGGACCTCGTCAATATGTGGCTGGCTGAACGGCGCCGCATGGATAAGTTGATACTGAATCCCGCAGCCTCCCAGCCATTGGCGAAATGCCAGCTCAGCGATGATGTTGCTAATATCACCCTTTAGCGGATTCAGGTTGGCGTTGGTGGTCGAAATATGGCTCATAGCGAGCGAGCGACAGGCGTACAGAATGCCCGCCCGGGTCATGTCCGGAGTAAATTGCAGTGGGATGAGATCAGCCGCAGTGAGAATTCTTTTCTCTCCCCGTGCTATGGGCTGTCCTTGCGGAACTGCAGGCAGTAATGATGGAAGGTATTACTAACCCAGGCGCTGCCCAATCCATAGGGGGCTAGGCGCTGGTTGTCCTGGCACCAGATACGCTCATCCTTGAGATTGTAATGGTGCTCGAGCAAGCGCGCCAAGTCCCATGCCAAAGGATAAATCTTCCCACCCTTTTTTACATTTTTGACGATGATGGTGAGATATCCTTTGGTGCGGATGAATGGCTTGAGGCCAGCGTAGATGGCTGCCAGGCGCTCAAGGAACTCATCGTACGACCGGATGTTCCCCAGGTCTGCAGGATCATCGGAATATGTCACATCAAGGTCGGCAGATCCACGTCTGGTCTTCTGAGAATGTGCGCCGGAAGCGTGCAACATATCCCAGTAAGGTGGCGAGGTGAGCACGTAGTCGATCTCGGGGATATGATGCTCATCGACGATTGCGGAGAAATTAGCCGAATCGCCCTGGATTATTTCAGTCTTGATATCCTGCGAGGCTTTCCCAAGTACGTTGCGTTCTTCAGAAACCACCTGGCGCGCCAGGTCAGCGTAGGTTGAATTTAATTCAATGCCGTAACTATGCCTCCCGCAGCGCATAGCGGCTACCAGGGCGGAGCCAGTGCCAGCCATTGGGTCGAGGATGGTCCCACCGCGCTTGGTGAAGAATTGGATAAATTCCCCAGCCAGGGTCTCGGGGAATTTGGCGGGATGCCGAAGCACGTCTTTACGACGAGGGGGTGGGTTGTGAACGAACCAAGATTTTTGAAATTTTAACCATTCCCGGGGGTCAAGGTCGTTCAGACGGTTGATAAAGGGACGTTTGCTCATAATGTTTTATGGTAGAGAGTAGACTTTGAGTGAGCTGAAGCTAACAGTGACTGCGTTATCCCCAGCTGAGCGGATAAAGAAACCTATACTACCTTTAGTCAGAGATGGGTCATTCACCACAAACAGGTATTGTTCATTTACATAAAATCGCATCTCCCTCCCCTCAACCCAAACACCCAAGCGAGAGCTGCTAGGTGCGCCTGGAGGGACGACGCCAGTAAGGGTCTTTGGGTAGGGCGAAGAAGCTTTGCCTTGAAGGTATTTGTCCAGGCGGACGTGCCCATCGCAGTACATCGAAAAGCGATAGAAATCACCCGATGAAGAAGCGCGTAGTAAGAGCCCGTATTCATCAGATTTGCGACAAAGGCTGGGACTGGCTATTACTTCGAGGTAGAAATCTTCTAATATGGGGCTGCTGCGCAGTGTAAAGAGATAGCCTTCAGGCTGGTTGAGGGCTAGCGTCAGCGCCTGGTTTCCCAGGGCGACGCTGGTGGTCTCCGTCTGCCCCAGCGTCCAGGGAGTGGCGTCATCAAAATTATCGGTAAAAATCAGGTCGCCTGCCGGGGAAGTCAGATCCAGGGTTGGCGAGATCACTGGCGGTGTAAAGACGGTAGGAGTGGTAGTAGGGGGAAACCAGATCACGGTCGGCGTGAGGGTTGGCGTTAGTGTGGCAGTTGCGCTTGGGGAAGGTGGGAGAGGTTCAACTGGAACAGCTACACAGGCAGATAGCCACATGCAGAATATTACCCCAAATATTGCTAGAGATATTCCGTTGAGGTGCAAACGCAACCCACTCCCCCGCTGATCAATGTCCTGGTGATCCATCGCCTTTTACTCACAACCTGAGTACACCCTTCAGGCGGCACTGATAGGGGGAGCGTTGCGGGAGTCAATCACGCTCAACTGATCTCCACAACCTGCTCACGCTCTGGACCAACGGAAACCAAGCGCACCGCCACGCCACTCAATTCCTCGATGCGCAGGATATAAGAGCGCGCCTGTGCTGGAAGCTCTTCCCAAGCACGCGCTTGGCGCAGATCATCGTGCCAGCCGGGAAATTCTTGGTAGACAGGCTCGTATCCATCCAGATCTCCCGGGCCGAGGGGTAAATCGGTGTACAATTGCCCGCTCTTACGGTAGGCAACGCAGATGCGTAGTGGGTCCAGTCCGGACAGGATATCCAGCTTGGTGAGGGCTAGTTCGCTCAGTCCGTTGATACGCGCAGCATAACGCAGCAGGACTACATCCAGCCAGCCGACCCGTCGTGGTCTTCCAGTGGTGGTTCCATACTCGTCCCAGGGATTCTCCCCTGTGCCGCGCAGGTGCTGCGCCAGCTGACCAGCGAGCTCGGTTGGAAACGGACCCGAACCTACGCGGGTTTGGAATGCTTTGGTCACACCGATTACGCGCTCGGTGCTGCTGACACCCAATCCTAACCCAAGCAAAGCCCCGGCAGCCGTGGGATACGAGCTGGTAACAAATGGGTAGGTGCCGTGATCCAGATCTAAGAGCGTGCCCTGAGCGCCTTCTGCAAGCACACGCTTGCCGTTTTGCATGGCTTCCGTGAGAATTATTGAGACATCGCTGATGTATGCGCTGAGCTGGTGGGCGTATTGCAGGTATTGCTGTGTGGCTGAAGGAACATCAATAAGTTCTGCATCGTAGAGTGTGTTCAACCGCTCGTTGGCGGAATGAATATGTGAGACAAAGCGTTCTTCGAATGATTGCAGGTCGAGCATGTCCCCCAGGCGTAGTCCACTGCGGGCGACTTTATCGGCATAGGCCGGGCCGATGCCGCGCAGCGTGGTTCCGATAGCGCTCTTCCCGCGCGCTGCTTCCTGGGCAGCATCGATTGCGCGATGGGCAGGCGTGATCAAGTGGGCCGCGTAGGAAAGTCGTAGGCGCGTCGAGTTGATATGCACACCCGCAGAGCGCAGAGTTTCCATCTCGTCCAATAGAGTGTGCGGATTAACCACGACCCCGTTGCCTATGACGCCGAGTGTGTGTGGGTGGATAACACCGGAGGGGATCAAGTGGAGTTTGAAAGTGGTCTTTCCTACCGTGACGGTATGCCCTGCGTTATCACCGCCGTTATACCGGGCGACAATGTCTGCTTTCGCAGCCAGCAGATCGACCACTCGTCCTTTGCCCTCGTCACCCCACTGGGCTCCGACAACGATATCTAATGGCAATATTGCCTCCAGCGAATGTTGTTGTAAAATAACCGTGTGTTTTCATTCTAGCATAGAAATATTCTAATGAGGAGAGTGTAATGCGTAAAAAAGTCATCATGATCACTGGCGCGGCAGGCGAAATTGGTAGCGCGCTGATCAGCAATCTTGCCGAACAAAGCTCCTTGCCGATCCTCTCGTTGGATTTACAGCCATTAACAGGCGATGGGGCTAAGATGACCACGCACCTTCAAGGGGACATCCTGGATAAGGGTCTTCTCTCCAGGCTGGTTAGCGAGTATGAAATTGATACAATTTACCATTTGGCAGCACTGCTCTCCACCCGCGCAGAGTTCACTCCAGAGGCTGCACACCGCGTTAATGTTGAAGGGACATTGGAGCTCCTGAAACTGGCTGCTGAACAATCCGAGTGGAGGGGTACCCCGGTCAAGTTCATCTTTCCCAGCTCCATTGCAGTCTATGGGATGCCTGACCAGGAGACTAAACGCGCTTACGCACGCGTGCGTGAATGGGAGTGGAACTACCCGCGTACCATGTATGGCTGTAATAAACTGTATTGTGAGCAATTAGGAATTTATTTCAGCCAGTATTACCGCCAGCTGGCAGCAGACCGTTCTGTGATGTTGGATTTTCGCTGCCTACGTTTTCCTGGCTTGATAAGCGCCTATACAGTGCCAAGCGGGGGCACGAGCGATTACGGACCGGAAATGCTGCATGCCGCGGCAAAGGGCGTACCATACGCCTGTTTTGTGCGTGAGGATGTGCAGATTTCATTCATGGCAATGCCCGATGCAGTGAGCGCGATCATGATGTTGAAGGAAGCGCCGCGCGCCTCCTTGAGCCGCTTGGTCTATAATATTACAAGCTTTAGCCTGACAGCAACCGAATTTCGGGATGTGGTGCTGCGATATTTTCCGGAGGCGCTGATCAGCTACGAGCCGGATCTCAAGCGACAGGGGATCGTAGATAGCTGGCCGGCAGACTTGGATGACAGTGCCGCCCGGCGTGATTGGGGTTGGAAGCCTGCTTATAACCTCGAACGCTCATTCAGCGAATACCTGGTGCCTAATATCACCCAACGATATCGCGGTTAGATGTTCATCTTGTTTGTTTTACCTGGTTCTGGCTTGACCGGCAGACAACTGACTGCAATGGTTTATTGGTAAGAAAGGATATAGTAAATGGAAAATAATAATAATGAAGTGATCCACTATCAACCTGGATTGATCGTTCTTTTTGGTTCTGGTGAGACATCCGCCAGCGGGAGAAAAGTTTACGATAGGTTGTTCCGTAAGCTGCCTCACAGACCTAATATCGCCTTGCTGGAGACACCAGCAGGTTTCGAGCTGAACTCATCCCAGGTGATCGGCCGGGTTGGCGATTTTATCCGCCACAGGCTGCAAAACCACGATCCTCAGATCACGATCATACCGGCGCGCAAACGTGGCACGGCTTTCAGTCCGGATGATCCAGAGTTAATTGCTCCGCTCTATGAAGCCGATATGATCTTCATGGGGCCAGGGAGCCCAAGCTACGCCGTGCGGCAGCTAAAGGGCAGCCTGGCATGGCATGCAATCCACGCCAGTCACCGCTTGGGGACAGCCATTGTCTTTGCCAGTGCCGCAACAGTTGCCACCAGCCTGTATTCCATCCCAGTTTACGAAATCTATAAAGTTGGTGACGATCTGCACTGGAAAGAGGGATTAGACTTCTTTGGTAGTTACGGATTGCCGTTGGTCTTTGTACCGCATTGGAACAACAAGGATGGCGGAGAAGAGCTGGACACCAGCCGTTGTTTTATGGGCAAGCCTCGTTTTGCTGGCCTCATCGACATGATCCCTTCTGAACTTACCATACTAGGGATTGACGAACAAACCGCCTTGATCGTGGATCCCCAGGCCTGCACCTGCCAGGTGGTTGGAATAGGTGGTGTTACTTTGTTACACGCTGGTCCGGCGCACAGCAATGCTGCCAGAACCGAGAGCCTGACCGGTACCGGGCTGGATGAAATGGCGGAGACTCGCCAGGCGCATGTGCACCAATATAAGAACGGTCAATTCTTCTCCTTGCAACGGATCGGGCCATTCAAGGAACCTGAGGTGGGGTCTGGTATACCGGAGGATGTCTGGAAGCAGGCGCTCGAGGCGCGCCGCCAGCGCCAAGAAGCTGATGAGGCTCCAGCCGAAGTCTCCCCCCGGAAGATGTGCTATCGCTCGTTGAGCAGCGCCAGACAGCGCGTGCGAATAAAGATTGGGCAGAAGCAGACCGCCTGCGCGACGAGGTGGTCGAGCAAGGATGGCAGATTCTGGATACACCAGAAGGGTCAGAGATTGTCAGAGGGCAACTTGATAACTGATAAGGTAACTGGATTCCATCTCATTTCTTGTTTTGCCAGCCCGATCCTAGCATTGTGTCCGGGAAACCCAGATCCAATCATAATCATACGATGGAGCAAAGTATGGAAAAAACTATCCAGGTAGGTTACATAGGTTTAGGGTTGATGGGTAAATCCATCGCCCGGAACATTCTGAAGGCGGGCTTCCCCCTTGTTGTGCACAACCGCAGCCAGGCTGCAGTAGAAGAGCTGGTAGCCGAAGGAGCAAGGCGTGCAAATACTCCCGCGCAAGTGGCCTCTCAAGTGGATGTGGTATTCACGAACCTGCCAGACACGCCTGATGTCGAAATGGTTGCTCTGGGATCGAACGGAATCATCGAGGGCGCTCACAAGGGGATGGTGTTTGTGGACAACTCCACCATCCAGCCTGCCAGCGCGCGACGGATCGCCAGAGATCTTGGAGAAAAAGGTGTGCAGTGCCTGGATGCGCCAGTCAGCGGAGGGGATATCGGCGCCCGCCAGGGCACATTGGCAATCATGGTGGGAGGTCCTGCTGAAGCCTTGAATACGGTGCTCCCAATTTTCCAGGCGATGGGTAAGGCAATTACACACGTTGGTGATGCTGGTGCAGGGCAGATTGCTAAAGCTGCCAACCAGATCATGGTAGCTGCTCAGATGGTTGCAATGGGAGAGCTGCTGGTCTTCGCTCAAAAAGCTGGGGCTGACCCGCAGAAGGTCGTCGAGGCGATCCGCGGCGGCGCAGCGCAGTGTTGGACGTTGGATGTCAAGCCGCCACGCCTGTTTGCAGGGAACCGCGCCCCAGGCTTTAAGGCTTATATGCAAGCCAAAGACCTGGGCATTGTCATGGATACTGCTCGCCAGTATGGGATTCCTTTGCCTGCAGCAGGTGTACACGCCCAGCTATTCAATGCCATGCTGCAGATGGAGATGGCTGATCTGGATAATTCCGCCGTGCTGGGGGTGATCGAAAAGCTCGCAGGAATTAAGCTTCAGGATAATCAGGACCCTCCGTAGTGTTTTGTTAGAAACAAATTTTCAACGAATCCAGGCCGTTATTCGAGATGCACTCCATGGTGACCAACACCCCCCGCCATGGCAAATCGGAAAATTCACAAAGGGTGTCCTGTCGTACTCTTTAATCACTCGAACTGGTCGAGCTGCTATATGACACGACAACCAGCAAATAAGAAGCCTAGCTATGCAACTTGAAAACCTCTCCTGCGTATATCTTATTGAGCAAACTGAGGAGCATTGCAGTGCAAGACAATGAGTCCGCCTGGATTGCCCAGGCGCAGAACGGTGATTCGGAAGCATTCAGTCGATTAATAGAGATGTACCAAAGACCTGTTTATAACCTTTGTTACCGAATGCTTAACAACCCTGGCGACGCAGAAGACTCTGCGCAAGAGACCTTCCTGCGGGCATATAAAGCCATCAAGAAATACGACCGCAGCCGGCCGTTTCCAACCTGGCTCTTGTCGATTGCGGCACATTACTGCATCGACCAAATGCGTAAGCGGCGGATGACCATCATCTCAGTTGATGATTTGCCTTACCTGGAACTCTCGGATAACGCACCCGGACCAGAAGCTTTGGCAAGTCGGTCGGAGCAAGAGGGCAGGGTGCGCAAGCTTCTGAAGACTGTTAATGAGACGGACAGAGCCGCAGTGATCATGTATTACTGGTATGACTTCTCCTATGAGGAGATTGGTAAGGCTTTGTCGCTCTCGCTGAGCGCGGTTAAGAGCCGCCTGCATCGAGCTCGCCTGAGCATGGCGAAGGAATGGATCGACCAGCAACCGGTGGCCGAAAAACCGGAAAGGACACATCATGGCAAAGTTCAATCACCAGCCTTTTGAAGAGTGGTTGCTCTACAGCGAGACATTGTCGCCGGAGGATGCGAAGTCGCTGAAAGAACACCTGTCTCTTTGTGCGGACTGCCAGATGCTGGCGGATGCCCTGCAAGCAGTCGAGAGCGAATTGCGTCACACGATAGCGCTTGAACCAGCGCCGGGGTTTGCCAGTCGATGGCTGGCCCGGCTTGAGGTTGACCGGATCAAATACAACCGCCGCCAGACATTGGGAATCATGCTCTTCTGTATCGGTGGGGCGATGGCCTTCGTCATGCTGCTTGCCCTCCAACTGACTCCCTTAGTTGGATCGTCCGGCCCAATCTTGCTGGCACTTGCATACGAGTTCATATCGACCTTTGCTCTGGTTGCTGTTTTCGGGCAAGCATTTTTCACACTTACCCGAACCTTATTTCAGTTGCTCCCTCCCACCCAATGGGCTGCTATCTTCTTGGCGATGGCTTGCCTGGGGATGGTCTGGGTTGTTTCATTACAAAGACTAACGTCAACGCGGAGAGTTGTTCTATGAAAAATTTACCTCGATGGGTTTTGGCACTCATCATACTGGCCATTCTGGCAGTTCCAACACCAGCCCTGGCCAGGGGTTTGTTCGAAGATCGCGTTGTATTCGGTGACAACTTCACTCTAGAGAGTGGTGAGACCTTAGACGGCAATTTGGTCGTTTTCGGTGGAAATGCAACTTTGGAAATCGATTCGTTCGTGTCCGGAGATGTGGTTGTGATGGGTGGCAATGTGGATGCCGATGGCACGATCGAGGGCGACATTGTCGGCTTGGGGGGCTTGATTTCGCTGAGTGACAACGCGGTCGTGGCGGGAGATGTGACTGCGATCGGTTCCCAGCTGCAACGTGCGGCAGGGGCGCGCGTCGATGGATCGGTTATCAGCAATCTTAACTCACCATTATCGTTCACTTCGCCTGGAAGTGTGCTGCTGCCGAGAATTGATGTCGGGGTAACACCGATATTCAGTTTTGGCTTCTTTATTATGAAAGTGTTGCTCTGGGCTGCATTTGCTGTTTTGGTGGTCCTTTTCCTCCCGGAATATTCGCGCCGAGTGGGGCAGGCAGCTGTCCGCCAACCGCTGATCTCCGGGGGAATCGGGTTGTTATCTCTGGTGGTTCTGCCGGTTTTGATAATAGCTTTGGTAGTCACAATCCTGTTAATTCCCGCCAGTCTTATTGTGATCGCCCTGGCTGGATTAGCCTGGATGTTTGGCTTGGTCGCGATAGGGCTGGAAGTTGGCAATCGGCTATCGCAGCTATTCAAACAGGAGTGGGCACCTGCGGTTGCCGCCGGGGCGGGCACATTTACATTGATCCTGGTGATCAATGGGCTTCGAGAGGTTGTAGCTTGCGCGGGATGGGTTTTTCCTGCGCTGGTCGGCATTATCGGGTTGGGATCAGTTCTGCTAACACGCTTCGGATATCAGGAGTTCCCGGCGTATGGAATGGCTGTAGCGCCACCCAAATTCGCCGAAACTCCTACGCCTGCGGGGACTCAAGCTCCAATATCATCCACGGAAATTGAAGCGACTGACGAAGACGGATAACTCAAGAGTGAAAAGCCAAGACAAAAAAACAGGACGGGATATGCAACCCCGTCCTGTTCTGCGTATTAAACGAACTTATTGTTACGGAACGATCTTAACGACCTCGCCTATTCCGGGGAAAATGCTGTAATTTGAGACGTAGATTGCGCCATCTGGGCCTACCTCAAGACCTCCAGGAACTACCAGCCCGTCACTGGCGACAAGCGTGCGGGTTCCATCAGGGTCCACCTTGATAAGTGCACCGGTCATGGATGATGGGTCGCCTGGGTCTGCCGCAAGGAGACCGTTTGCGACAATTTCCAACACGTATAATTCGCCATTCTTCCCGAATGCGATATCAATGATGTTGGTAAATCCACCGGCAAATACTTCGGGTGCATTTCCAGGCTCGACCCGGTAGACATTTGCGCCTCCAACCTGGAATGGGAACCCCGTTAGCTCGCCAACGTAGAATGCGCCATCAGGACCGCGTACCACCGATGTGGGCACGGACTGCATGGGTATCATTTCGCCACTGCCAGGCGGAAATTCGACCAATCGATCAGGGAAAACAGCGATTGTCCTGAACTTGCCTTTTCCAGGGACCATCACCAGGTCATTCCCACCTGCATCCGCAACGAAGGTCCTGCCTGCGAAATTCACGAGCGAGTAGGGATTGCTGTCCACTTCGCCACCGTCTGGGTTTGCCGCGCTCTCATATGCAGCGACGTCTTTGGTAAACATCCACTTCCCTTTGCGGGTCAATTGGACGAGCTGCCCAAAACCTTCACCTGCGTCACCCAGGTCTGCGCGGGCAGCGGGATCAGCACCCAGCCCAACAATTACATACGCGCCGCTTCTGTAGAATGAGATGTCAGTAGGGCCTGATGCTGAGAAACCGCCATCTGCCAGTGAGGGAAGTCCAGTTGCGAATCGGTTTTGTGTGCCTCCAACCAAATCAATGCGGGTTATCGAACCGCTGGGACCATAGCAAGCGTCACCTCCTTCAGGGCTTGGTATACACGGACCATCACCGCCAACACCTGCTTCAGCTACGTATAGCCCTCCGTCCCACCCAAATGCCAATCCTCTCGGATTATTCAAACCCGAAGCGACCACTTCCATCGAGACTCCGTCCGCGCTAACCAAAGCCGCTGGAGCCAACCAAATCGCTACTATTAATATACCTACAAAGATTTTATTCTTCACAGTACTCTCCTATGGAATTTAATCGGATTCAATAAAAGGTTCTCGGTGGATTAATCGCAAACAGTCACCTCCCTGGTATTCGTATTTTAGATTAAGCAGTTCTGGAGATTGTCTCCCAGGTTCAAATTGCAGATAAATTATACCATTATTATCGGTTTAACGATATTGTGAAACTGCTCCGAGTACTAAAAGGAATTGACCCATGTGATAGGCGACCCTGGTGATCAGCCTTGCCCGCGTGATTGGAGCGACAAACCGGTTCCAGGCAAGGATCAAATCGGAGATGAAGAAGAGCAATGCGCCAGAGCTCACAAGAAACGCTGGACTTTCACCCCATTCTGTTCTCACTAAGGTCAATAAAGCTGAAATCAGCACCAGGCTGATTACGATGCTGTAAATGAGCACTGGCATCTTTAAAGATTCTTTTCCGGCAGCGAGCAACCCGCTTGCGATAGCGTTGAAAAGTCGGATTGTGACCAATCCAACCAGGATCGCGACAAGCACTGTGGGGAGGCTCAAAGGGGGTAATGTAGGATTAAAGCCGATCAGATAGGCAACGTGGGCAAGCAGAAAGGCTACCAAGCCTGGAATGAAACGCTCCTTTGGCAACATGAGGAAGATATCCCCCGCCATTGAAAATGCCAGACCTAACGCGAACCAGAACAATTGCCCGCGATATCCGCTCACCATCCACAACCAGGCCAGTAATACCAGCATGACACCGGGCTTGGCGAAAAATCCGGCTGCTTTCCAACGCCTGGCAACTGCCAGCCAATCAAGAATGGCGACTGGCATAGCCAGCCATAGCAGATTATTTTCCATAGCCGAACCACTTTAAAATGCGCTCATCGTTGCGCCAATTCTTTCTGAGCTTTACACGTAGTCGTAGGAAGACCTTGCGCCCCGACATCCTCTCAATCTCGCCGCGCGCCTGGGTGCCGATCTGTTTAAGCATGCTGCCGGCCTGACCGATGACAATGCCCTTGTGGCTCTCCTTCTCGACAAACAAGGTCGCCTCGATGTAGGCCCCGCTATCGCCGCGCTCGATAAACTGGTCGATACGCACTGCGATGCCATGCGGCACCTCGTCGCGCAGGAGGATTAGAGCCGATTCGCGGATCAGGTCAGCGGCGAGATCACGTTCGTACAGGTCGGTGAGCTGCTCCTCGGGATAGAACGGGGGATTTTCCGGCAGGCTGGCGATAATCTCGCTCAGCAATGCATCGATGCCTCTGCCCTGAGTGGCAGAGATTGGCATGAGGTGCGCTTGAGGCAACAGGGCAGCGTATTCCGCCTGACGAGTATCCAGTGAATCGGCGTCAAGTAAATCCACTTTGTTGATCGCCAGGATAATTTTTTGAGGGAGGTTTTTCTGCAAAAGCTGCTCTGCAAGCAGTCGGTCTTCATCGTCGGGTGGTTGGCTGGCATCTACGATGCACAAAATTAAATCGCAGTCCCCGAGAGTGCTCAGGGCTTCATTGTTCATTGCTTCGCCCAGCTTATAGCGCGGAAGGTGAACTCCGGGAGTATCCAGGAAGATCACCTGCGCATTGTCCAGGGTAAGGATGCCCATCTGCCGCTTCCGAGTAGTCTGTGGGCGTGGCGAGACCGCGGCGATTTTCTGTCGGAGCACCGCATTGAGCAAGGTGGATTTGCCGACATTAGGTTTTCCTACGATAGCTACAAAGCCAGCGCGGTAATCGGAAAAAGCTTCTTCAGGTTGCATGACTTCATTCTATCAAATAAGTAGCAGACGCGCTCCGGATTAATCAGGAATGACACCCCGAAATATTCCTTGACACACTTATTTACTTCTCTGGTATAATCAGAGATTGTCTATTGGGCAATTCAATAGGAATACCTGATTTTTGATGAGGTGAAGGCGTAAAATGGAAGCTAACAGCGTAGGGTGTTCGCATCCCTACGCTCCTCCTTTTACGCTTTTCGCACGCTTGCGATAATTTCCACAGGAGTATATATGGCACTACTACTGCCCAGCAAATCTTACGCTCGAATAAATGTCAAGCTCGAACTGCCTGACTTGATTGAGGTGCAGTTGAACTCGTTCGAGCGCCTCAAGAATGAGGGGCTGGCTGACTTGTTTAATGAACTATCTCCCATCGAGTCATATAACAAAGGAATGAAGCTCTACTTTCCTAGCAACGGTCCAGAGTCGAAGCAGTGGGATCTTACGTACTGGTTTGGGGAACCCAAGCACACTATCGAAGAATGCGTCGAGCGGGATCTAACCTACGCTTTACCATTATACGTTTCGGTCCTCTTGGCTGGTTCTGACGTACCAGAGCCGATCAAGCAAGATATCTTCTTAGGTGATTTTCCCGAGATGACCGAGAAGGGCACGTTTATTATCAATGGAACAGAACGTGTGGTGGTTTCACAGTTGATTCGCTCGCCTGGCGTTTATTTCGAAGCGCAACCCGATCGCTCCACGGGACGCCCTCTGGCGATGGCCAAGCTTATCCCGGACAGAGGCGCGTGGATGGAGTTTGAAACACGTAAGACAGATTATCTTACCTTGCGTTTTAACCGCAAGCGCACTGTACCTATCACAATTTTCCTGCGCGCACTGGCTGCCGTTAGAGACGGACTGGCAGATTCGGCGCTCAGTCAAGGCACGGACGAAGAGCTGTTACAGCTGTTTGCTGATGTTGATAATAATCCCGACCGTTTATTTATCGCCTCCACGCTGGCGCAAGAGCCAGAATGGGATCTCACCAACAACATCACGATTGCAGAAGCTGCTCTCTTAGAATTCTTCAAGCGGATGCGCCCCGGCGATCCTGCCACCCTGGATAACGCCCGGGAGTTTTTGGAAGAACAATTGTTTGACCAGCGCCATTACGACCTGGAGCGGGTAGGGCGATACAAGCTGAACCAAAAGTTGGAGCTTAAAGGTCGCGTCCCGATTACCCACCGTATGATCTCCAAGTGGGACATCCTGCGCTTGGTCCGGCGCATGATTATGATCAACAATAATTTGGAGTCGCCCGACGATATCGATCACTTAGGTAACCGCCGTGCGAAGACGGTGGGTGAGCTCATCCAGAATAAGCTGCGCATTGGGTTGCGACGCATGGAACGAGTGATTAAAGAGCGTATGTCGATACGTGACCAGGACCAGCTCTCTCCGATCACTCTGATCAACATCCGTCCTGTGGTTGCTGCCTTACGCGAGTTCTTCGGCTCTAGCCAGCTATCGCAATTTATGGATCAAACCAATCCACTGGCTGAGCTCAGGCACAAACGGACGCTCTCAGCCCTTGGCCCAGGTGGTCTGCGTCGTGAGCGCGCCGGCTTTGACGTGCGAGATGTGCATCACTCCCACTATGGGCGTATTTGCCCCATCGAGACACCCGAAGGACCAAACATTGGTCTGATCGGTCGGCTGGCTTCATTCGCACGAGTTAACGAATATGGCTTTATAGAAACGCCTTATCGGAAAGTACACCGCTCGCTCCCAACCAATGACGATCGCCTTGTAGGGCGTATGCTGCGTGAAGATGTGGTCAATCCAAAGTCTGGCGCTGTGGTTGCCAAATCTGGAGACCGTATAACAGAAAAGAATGTCAAAGCCATTGTCAAGCTAAATATCGAAGAAATTCCGATCATCCCGTTTGTGACCGATGAGATGGAGTATCTCTCTGCGGATGTGGAAGATCGGTACT
The DNA here is from genome assembly GCA_963714425.1 of uncultured Chloroflexia bacterium. GTDB lineage: Bacteria > Chloroflexota > Anaerolineae > Anaerolineales > UBA4823 > DATCYX01. The sequence goes on along the minus strand of CAVQOI010000004.1, from coordinate 225,516 downwards.
ATATTGCACAGGCTAATGCTCCGCTCAATGAGCATTCGGAGTTTGTCCGCAAGCGTATATCTTCACGCTACCACTCGACCTTCATCTTTTCTGAGGCAACCAGCATCGATTATATGGATGTCGCTCCTCACCAGATTGTTGGCATTAGCGCTGCGTTGATCCCATTCCTTGAGCACGATGATGCCAACCGCGCATTGATGGGATCCAATATGCAGGCACAAGCTGTACCTTTGCTGCGTCCGGATGTACCCCAGGTTTCAACAGGAATGGAGTATGATGCAGCCCGTGACTCGGGACAAGTTGTCGTTGCTGAAGACGATGGAGAAGTGGTTTCGGTCACAGGACGCTCCATCGTAATACGCGGTAACGGCGGCAAGCTGCGCACGTACTCCCTGCGTAAATACCAGCGCTCGAACCAAAGCACCTGTATCGATCAGCGACCGGCGGTAGTGAAGGGTCAGATTGTTCACCGCAACACAGTCATTGCTGATTCATCCTCAACGGAGAGTGGCGAATTGGCCCTTGGTCAAAATGTGGTCGTGGGTTTCCTCTCCTGGGAAGGTGGCAACTTTGAAGACGCCATCTTGATCTCCGAGCGCCTGGTCCAGAATGATTCCTTTACGTCGATACACATTGAAAAGTATGAGATTGAATCGCGCGACACGCGGCTCGGACCCGAGGAGATTACCCGCGATATCCCCAATGTAGGCGAAGAAGCAATTAAAGATCTGGACGATCAGGGCATCATCCGCATCGGCGCAGAGGTTGGACCGAATGATATCCTGGTTGGCAAGATCTCACCGAAGGGTGAGAAAGAGCTTACCCCAGAAGAACGCCTGCTACGCGCGATATTTGGCGAGAAATCCCGCGATGTCAAAGACACCTCGTTGCGTATGCCCCATGGCGAGCGCGGCAAGGTGGTTGATGTGAAGGTCTTTACGCGCGAGGATAATGCCGATCTTTCAGCAGGTGTGGACATGATGGTACGCGTCTCTGTTGCCCAACGACGCAAGATCACCGCCGGGGATAAAATGGCTGGCCGGCACGGCAACAAAGGTGTTGTCTCGAAAGTCGTCCCAGCGGAGGATATGCCGTTCCTTGAGGATGGCTCTCCAGTGGACATCATTCTCAACCCGCTTGGCGTGCCTGGACGTATGAACATTGGCCAGGTGCTTGAAACCCACCTGGGCTGGGCTGCCAGCCGGCTGGGTTTTCGGGCGATCTCCCCGGTGTTCGATGGTGCACGTGAGGTAGAGATTGAAGCTGAACTGGCACGCGCATGGATGATCGACCAGTCATGGCGTGAGGTAGGTGAGAAGGCTTGGGAATGGCTCCACGAACAGGAATATGACCCCACCACGATCACCGACGATGATGAAGTGCGCCGACTATACCTCGAGCAGTGGCTTGGAGAGCGCGATTACGACGTTTACCAGATCATCTCTGACAATTACTACGCTCGCCGATCTGTACTGCGTGAGTGGTTGCGCGATCATGGTTACAACCCCGATGAGATTCTCTACTTCGGCGGAGGAGACGATCGTGAAGCACCGAAATCCACGACTGAGCTCGATTCGAATGCGATTAACGCCTGCTTGCGCTTGTGGCTTCAATTTTATGGTGAAAATATAAAGAAGATTGCCGATGATAAGCTACGTGCCAAAGTGGAGGAGGTCATGCTGCAGAACGGTGTGCCTGCTCCGATCCTGGGCAAGCAAATCATGCGAGATGGCAAGACTGGTGAGGCATACGACCAGCCTGTGACTGTCGGCGTAATGACAATGCTCAAGCTGCACCACCTGGTTGAAGACAAGGTTCATGCGCGTTCGACTGGACCATACAGCCTGGTATCCCAGCAGCCGCTGGGTGGTAAGGCGCAGTTTGGTGGGCAACGATTCGGCGAGATGGAAGTATGGGCGCTTGAAGCTTACGGCGCAGCGTACACCTTGCAGGAAATGCTGACCGTGAAATCGGACGATGTTCAAGGCCGGGTCAAGACCTACGAGGCAATCGTAAAAGGCGAGCAGATCGAAGAGCCCAGTATTCCTGCATCCTTCCGCGTGCTTGTGAAGGAGCTGCAAAGCCTGGGTCTGGCGGTTGAAGCTGTCACCGATACTGGTGAGGTGATCAAGTTTGGCAAAGATGAAGAACGCAGCAAACCACCGCAACTCACGACAGGATTGCTTGGTCTTGGAGAGGGTTTTTTATAAGCGGATTATCTTGACGCATATAGATACGCATGGTACAATTTTCTTTCGTTGCCCATTGAAAGGCAGGCGGCTTTTCCCCCGCCTACATATTTCTTGATTGTGTGAGTTAACAGAGAGGCCATCATCTCCGTAGATGGCCTCTCTGAACGGATAGCAGATTTTTTTTGAGAGAGTGTTGGAGGCAAAAGTGCCAACTACGAACCAATTAATTCGAAAAGGGCGAAAGTCCAAGAAGGTAAAAAGCAAAGCCCCTGCTTTGCTCTATACACTAAATCTTATGAAGCAGCGCCGGGTCCGCCAAGAGAAAGGCGCCCCGCAAAAGCGCGGCGTTTGCACAGTTGTGCGCACCATGACGCCGAAAAAGCCAAACTCGGCTTTGCGTAAAATTGCCCGTGTTCGCTTGACCAACGGGATCGAGGTGACCGCCTATATACCGGGGGAAGGGCACACGCTGCAAGAGCACTCAGTTGTGTTGGTGCGCGGTGGGCGTGTGAAAGACCTGCCTGGTGTCCGTTACCACATCGTGCGCGGCACTCTGGATACCGGCGGAGTCAATGAACGGATGCAGGGTCGTTCAAAATATGGGTCGAAACGACCGAAAGCCAAATAGGCGCTGGGAGCTTACGTATGTCTCGACGTTACAAGCCTGAAAAAATGCCCGTGTCCCCGGATCCTCGCTATAAGAGTATCCAGGTGCAATCATTCATTAATCGTGTGATGAAAAGCGGAAAGAAAAGCGTTGCCACTACCTTGGTGTACGACGCCCTAGAAATGGTGGGAGAGCGCACCAAGCGTAGCCCACTAGAAGTGTTCGAGCAAGCATTTAAGAATGTCGCACCCGTGATGGAAGTCAAGCCCCGGCGTGTGGGCGGCGCGACCTATCAAGTTCCAATGGAGGTCTCTTCATACCGTCGCTTTGCCCTGGCATCGCGCTGGATTATTGCTGCTGCAAATGATCGTTCCGGAAAAACATTTGCGGAGAAGCTGGCTGGCGAACTTGTCGATGCAGCCAATAACGCTGGTTCCGCGATCCGGAAACGCGAAGAAACCCACAAAATGGCGGAGGCGAATCGCGCTTTCTCTCATTACCGAATGTAGAAAGCAACGAATGGAGAGTTGTGATCTGTTCTTGGACGTGAAGAATATTTCCGCCAGTTTCAACCTTGACAGTCACACCTTTCGAATCGATTCGGATAAAGATCATGTCACGCACACATCCGCTGGAGCGGTACCGCAATATTGGCATTATTGCGCACATCGATGCAGGCAAGACCACTACGACCGAGCGTATCCTGTTCTATACAGGCAAGACGCACCGTATTGGGAATGTTGATGATGGCACAACCGTCACCGACTGGATGGAGCAAGAGCGTGAGCGAGGTATTACGATCGTTTCTGCAGCAGTCTCGGCTGAGTGGAAAGAGTACCCGATCAATATCATCGATACACCCGGACACATCGATTTTACCGCCGAGGTTCAGCGCTCGTTGCGGGTATTAGATGGTGGCGTGGTAATTTTTGATGCCGTCCAGGGCGTTGAACCCCAGAGTGAGACCGTCTGGCGGCAGGCTGATCGGTACGGTGTGCCAAGAATCTGTTTCGTTAACAAGATGGATAGAGTCGGGGCGTCTTTCGAGCGTACCATAGGGATGATCATAGACCGCTTGGGCGCTAACCCAATTGCTGTACAGCTGCCAATTGGCAACGAGTTTGCGTTTCTTGGTGCGGTCGATTTGATCGAGATGAAGGCGATGGTTTGGGACGATGACCTGGGTAAAGAACCACGTGAAACGGATATACCGGTTGATCTGCGTCCCAAGTGTGAAGAATTGCGCGAGCGTCTGATTGAAAAAATTGCAGAAACCGATGACGAGCTCACACTTAAGTACCTGGAAGGCGAAAAGATTAATGAGGACGAGCTCAAAGCCGCTTTACGCAGGGCGACGATTGCAGGAAAAGCGACGCCGGTTTATTGTGGCAGCTCGCTGCGCAACAAAGGTGTTCAGCCGTTGCTGGACGGAGTGATAGATTACCTTCCATCGCCGCTGGATGTGCCAGCGGTAAAAGGCACCCATCCTCGCACCGATGAGGTTCTCGAGCGACCTGCGGAGGATGGAGCGCCCATGAGCGCACTGGTCTTTAAAATTGTAACCGACCCGTATGTTGGTCGGCTGGCATACCTGCGGGTGTACTCGGGAAAACTTGCCAAGGGAGTCACCGCGTATAACTCAGCCAAGGATCAAAAGGAAAAAATCGGCCGTTTGCTGAGAATGTACGCAGACCGGCGCGAGGACGTCGACGAAGTGATGGCAGGAGATATCGGCGCGGTGCTGGGATTAAAAAGCGGCTTCACGGGCGATACGCTATGCGATATCTCCAATCCGGTGCTGCTGGAAAACATCACTTTTCCCGAACCCGTCATTGCCGTAGCGATCGAGCCGAAAACTACTGCAGACCAGGATAAGATGTCTGAGGCCTTGCGCAAGCTTTCCGAAGAAGACCCGACATTCCGGGTGCGCACCGACGAAGAAACAGGCCAGACCATAATCTCTGGAATGGGAGAGCTGCACCTGGAAGTGCTGGTTGACCGGATGCTGCGAGAGTTCCGGGTACAGGCTCGGGTGGGGCGCCCGCAAGTAGCCTATCGAGAATCGATTACACGCCCAGTTGAGAAAGTCGATTTTCGCTATATCAAGCAGACCGGCGGCCGCGGGCAGTACGGACATGTGGTGCTGGAATTAGAGCCGGGTACACCGGGAAGCGGAATCACATTCGAAAACAAAATTGTTGCTGGAGTGATCCCGAGGGAGTATATCCCGAGCGTTGAGAAAGGTATTCGCGAGGCAGCAGAAGGCGGCGTGGTTGCTGGATACCCAGTTACCGACATCATGGTGCGTTTGTACGATGGCTCCTACCATGAAGTTGATTCGAGCGAGATGGCATTCAAGATGGCTGGCTCCATGGGTTTCAAGGAAGGTGTCCAGCGTGGCGCTCCTGCCCTGCAAGAACCTGTCATGAAGGTGGAAGTCGTTGTCCCTGAAGATTTTTTGGGTGATGTGATTGGACAGATGAACGCAAGGCGAGGCGAGATCCTGGGGATGGAAGTACGTGCGGGTAACGCCCAGGCTGTGCGAGCGATGGTCCCCCTGGCAGAGATGTTCGGCTACGCCACCGATCTCCGCTCGGCGACGCAGGGACGTGGGGTCTTTACAATGGAATTCGATCATTATGCACGCGTGGCAGAAAGTGTAGCGCGAGCCATTATTGGCGAGTAAACTCGTCTATTGAAATAATTTTGAGCGTTGGGTAAGGAGAGCATTTATGTCCAAGCAGAAATTTGAGCGCACGAAGCCGCACATGAATGTGGGCACAATTGGGCACATCGATCACGGCAAGACGACTTTGACGGCGGCGATCACGAAATACTGTGCCTTTTTAGGGCAGGGTGATTACCGTTCGTTCGACTCGATCGACAATGCGCCGGAGGAGAAAGCCCGGGGTATCACGATCAACATTGCCCACGTGGAATACGAGACGGCCAAGCGGCACTATGCGCACGTCGACATGCCTGGGCACCGGGACTACATCAAGAACATGATCACGGGAGCGGCGCAGGTGGATGGAGCCATCCTGGTGGTGGCAGCGCCAGAGGGGCCGATGCCGCAGACCCGCGAGCACGTCTTGCTGGCGCGGCAGGTGGAAGTGCCAGCCATGGTGGTGTACCTGAACAAGGTGGACATGATGGACGACCCGGAGCTGCTGGAGCTGGTGGAGCTGGAGCTGCGCGAGCTGCTGACCGACCAGGGCTTCCCGGGCGACGAGACGCCGATTGTGCGGGGCAGCGCCCTGCATGCCTTGCAGAGCACCAGCACCGATCCGAATGCGCCGGAGTATGACAGCATCAAAGAGCTGCTGCGGGTGGTGGATGAGTACATCCCCGAGCCGGTGCGGGATGTGGACAAGCCGTTCATGATGCCGGTGGAGGATGTGTTCTCGATCAAGGGTCGCGGCACGGTGGTGACCGGGCGAGCCGAGCGCGGGCGCATCAAGGTCGGGGAACCGGCGGAGATCGTGGGTCTGCGCGACAAGAGCATGGCCTCGGTGGTGACGGGCGTGGAGATGTTCCACAAGTCGCTGGATGAAGGCATGGCGGGCGACAACATCGGCCTGCTGCTGCGCGGCATCGAGCGCACCGACGTGGAGCGGGGCATGGTGATCGCCAAGCCCAAGAGCATCACGCCGCACATGCGGTTCATGAGCGAAGTGTACGTGCTGCGCAAGGACGAAGGCGGGCGGCACAAGGCGTTCTTCAGCGGCTACCGTCCGCAGTTCTACATCCGCACCATGGATGTGACCGGCAATATCAAGCTGCCGGAAGGCGTGGAGATGGTGATGCCCGGCGACAGTGTCAACCTGGAAGTGGAGCTGATCGTGCCGGTGGCGCTGGAGCAGGGCTCCAAGTTCGCCATCCGCGAAGGCGGCCTCACCGTCGGCGCTGGCGTGATTACTAAAATATTGGATTAGGTCAGTTTATTCTTGCGAAAGAGTTCTGGAATGATGTATACATCGGAATTAACCCTTCGCAAGGTCTGGGATGATCAGGTACATTAAATATGGCAAAACAAAAAATTCGCATCCGCCTCAAAGCCTACGATCACCGCGTGCTGGATCAATCTGCCAAGCGCATCGTAGAGACTGCCGAACGAACCGGCGCTCGTGTGATTGGCCCCGTGCCGCTGCCGACACGCATCGAGAGGTTTACCGTGCGTCGCTCAACGTTTATCGATAAGGATTCACATGAGCATTTCGAGGTACGCACGCACAACCGCCTGATAGACGTGCTGGACCCAGATTCGAAGACGATTGACATGTTGATGAGGCTCAACTTGCCGGCGGGTGTCGATATTGAGATTAAGATCTGATATAGAAATAAGTGGAGTGTAGCGAGTAAGATTTCGTCTAATTACACTCATGTACAGGCAGCGCGTGAGCAATCCTGTACGGGAGCATAAAACATCGATCGCTCCCAGCAGGTTGTCTGACTGTGATGCCCCAAGGGATGATGCAGCCAAGCCCAGGCTGACAGTCCCCAAATCGGAATTTAGGAGAAAACTGAGATGTTGAAAGGGCTAATTGGCAAGAAAGTCGGCATGACCCAGATTTTCGATGAAGCCGGTCTCGCAATTCCGGTGACTCTTATCGAAGCTGGGCCTTGTTATGTGACCCAGGTGCGACAGCCAGAGGTGGATGGTTACTCGGCGGTCCAATTAGGATTTGGTGAGGTCAAGCAAAAGCGGTTGACCTCAGGCCAACTCGGGCATCTCAAGCGTAACGATATCCCTCCGTTGCGCTTTTTACGCGAGTTCCGCCAGAAGGATCCTGATGTTAAGGAGGGCGACACGCTGACTGTAGATGGGGTGTTCGCTGTCGGCGAATCTGTAGATGTCACTGGCACCAGTAAAGGAAAGGGCTTTGCGGGCGCCGTGAAACGCTACCACTTCCGTGGCGGTCCTAAGACGCATGGTCAATCCGATCGCCACCGTGCGCCTGGTGCGCGCAGCTCAGGGACGACCCCAGGTCGCGTATTCAAAGGCGCGCGTGGTCCAGGACATATGGGCGATGACCGGGTTACGGTCCAGAATTTAAAGATCGTCTTCGTGGATAGCGAGCGAAATTTGCTTGGTCTGCGCGGCGCCGTTCCCGGTCCCCGAGGCGGCGTTGTGATGGTCAAGGCAGCTCGCAAGCTGTAGACGGTGCGATACCGGATTGATGATCTTGGAGCGATGAAATCATGAAAGTCGATGTTCTCAATATAGAAGGGCAGAAAGTCAGCACGGTAGAGCTGCCGTCGCAAATCTTTGAAGCCCCGATAAAAGTGGATTTGATGCACCAGGCCTATGTGCGCCAATTGGCGAACGCACGCTTGGGTACTCATAGCACCAAGCGCCGTCATGAAGTTTCAGGCGGTGGCCGCAAGCCCTGGAGGCAAAAAGGCACCGGGCGCGCTCGTCAGGGTTCAACTCGTGCCGCACAATGGGTAGGTGGCGGAAAAGTGCACACCCCCAAACCGCGTGATTACACCATGCTGATGCCTCGCAAGATGCGTCGCGCAGCGCTGCGTTCAGCACTCTCAGCAAAAGCTGCCAGCAGTGGGATAGTGGTATTGGACGAGATGAGCGTGGCTGAGCCGAAGACACGCCTGATGGCACAGACTCTCGACCGACTTGTAGGAGACTCGAGTGTATTGATCCTGCTCCCTGAAGGAAGTATCGCCAACGAGAGCGTAGTGCGCTCGACAAACAACCTTCCGGACGCCAAGACGATCCAGGCAAATTATTTGAACATCCGCGATTTGCTCGGCTACGATAAGGTCATCATGCCGCTCAAGGCGCTCGATGTTCTGGTTACTTTTCTTGGATAGGTGGAGGGTGTAATGACCACAATTTATGATGTGCTTCGCCGACCAATCGTTACAGAAAAATCGAATTATCTCAATAGCGCGCTACACCAATATGTTTTCGAAGTGTCCAGGGACGCAACCAAGCGTATGGTGAAAGATGCAGTCGAGACGCTATTTGATGTGGATGTGTTGCGTGTGAATATTGTTAACGTGCCTGCACGCCGTACCCGGCGTGCGCGTAGCCGGAGAGAATTGGTCCGGCGCAGTTCGTACAAAAAGGCATTTGTTACACTCGCTCCCGATGACACCATCGACATCTTCGAAGGAGTGAAGTGATGGCTGTAAAGAAGTTCAAACCTACCACGCCTGGGCAGCGCGGGATGACTGGATCTACTTTCAAGGAGATCACAAAGACTTCCCCCGAGCGTTCCTTGCTAAAACCGTTGCGGAAATCGGGTGGGCGCAATCTATATGGTCGTGTAACGGTACGGCACCGCGGAGGTGGCAGCCGACGGCATATCCGCATAATCGATTTCAAGCGAGATAAGCGTGGAATTGGCGCTCGCGTGGCGGCAATCGAATATGATCCCAACCGCACAGCGCGACTGGCACTCTTAAATTATGTCGATGGTGAGAAGCGGTATATCCTCGCTCCCCTGGATCTAAAAGTAGGAGACTTGGTTATGTCCGGAGCGACCGCCGAAATCCGCCCTGGAAATAGCCTGCCGATCGCAAATATTCCGGTTGGCACAATGGTGCACAATGTTGAATTAAATCCAGGTCGCGGTGGACAGCTGGTGCGCGCTGCTGGTGGGGCCGCTCAGCTTGTCGCCAAGGAAGGCGATTATGCTCAGGTACGCATGCCATCGGGTGAGGTGCGCCTGATCCGGCAGCAGTGCTATGCCACCGTCGGGCAGGTAGGCAACCTGGATCATGGGAACATCAAGCTGGGTAAGGCTGGACGCAAGCGCCATCGAGGCGTTCGCCCAGCAGTGCGCGGCTCGGCAATGAGCCCGCGCGACCATCCCCATGGTGGCGGTGAAGGTCGCCAGCCGATCGGTATGCCCGGGCCAAAAAGCCCGTGGGGCAAACCCACATTAGGCTACCGGACGCGCCGGAACAAGTCCACCGATAAGTACATCGTCCGTCGTCGCGGCAAGAAACGCCGCTAGTAGTCATCTGCCAGAAGGTCGCGTAACTCAGACATACCATCTGGTGACAAGGCTAGGAGATTAAGAAATGGGACGCTCTCTAAAAAAAGGTCCATACGTAGAACCGAAATTGCTGAAGAAGATTGAGGTGATGAACGAACGCAGTGAGAAGAAGGTGGTGCGTACGTGGAGTCGCGATAGCACGATCTTCCCGCAGATGGTGGGACACACCATTGCAGTCCATGATGGACGCCGCCATGTGCCGATATACATCACCGAAAATATGGTTGGCCATCGTCTGGGCGAGTTCGCCCCCACGCGCACATTTCGCGGCCACGTTGCAGAGAAAAAAGTTAAGAGAGGATAATAATCCATGGCCACTGATATTCGCGCCCATGCCCGCTTTATTCCTCACTCACCTCAAAAGGTTCGCAGGATTATTGATCTGGTGCGGGGTAAAGACATCACCGAAGCATTGACTACCATAAAGTTTGTCCCAAATTCAGCCGCGGACCCGGTCACGAAAGTCCTAAAATCGGCGATGGCGAATGCGGAAGAGAACTTTGGTGTCAGTCGTGATGATCTATTTATATATCGCATCTTTGCCGACGCAGCCCCCACGCGTAAATGGCGGCGGTTTGGCGCACGCGGCAGATTCAAACCTTGGCTGCGGCGCGCTTCTCACATTACAGTGATCCTGCGGGAACATGAATAGATTTTCTGGCGTAAGGAAGAAGGAGTAATTATGGGTCGTAAAGTCCATCCAATTGGTTTTCGGCTGAAGATCAACAAAACCTGGGAAGGTCGCTGGTTTGCTGAAGGCAGAGATTATGTTGATCAGCTTCACCAGGATTTTTCCTTGCGGGAGCTTGTACGTCAAGAAGCCACGCGAGCTGGTGTTTCGCGGATCGAAATCGAGCGTTTCCCTGGCAAGGTGAAGATTGTGGTTCACACTGCAAAACCTGGCATTCTTATCGGGCGGAAAGGCGAGAATGTAAAGAAGATTCGCGCCAATTTGGAAACCCTTGTCGGAAAGAAAATCGACTTGGAAATCAAAGAGATCAAATCGCCGGACCTGGATGCATACTTGGTGGCTCACAATATCTCCGACCAGCTCGAACGACGTATCAGCTACCAGCGTGCCATGAAGCGCTCCATTCAGCAGGCCATCCGCCAGGGTGCCGAAGGTATTCGCCTTGAAGTATCCGGCCGCCTGAGCGGTGCTGAAATGGCTCGCGGGGTGAACATGCGCGAAGGCCAGGTGCCCCGCCAGACGCTACGGGCAGATATTGATTTTGCCAAAGCCGAAGCCAATACGACGTATGGACGTATCGGAGTTAAGGTCTGGATTTACAAAGGCGAGGTTTTACCCGAAACGGAAGATATGCTCCAGACGACTGAAGGAGTCTATGTCAGTGAGTAGTTAGGTGTGAGTAGTGCGGAGCGATCCATTCACTCCTCACCACACACCACTCACTCGAAGATGAGGTTGCCATTATGTTAATGCCAAAGCGTGTCAAGTGGCGCAAGACAATGCGTGGTCGAATGAAGGGTAAGGCGTATCGCGGCTCGGCGGTCACATTCGGAGACTTCGGGCTGCTAGCACTCGAGCCAGGCTGGGTTACAGCCAGGCAGATCGAAGCTGCCCGCCGTGCTATCGTACGCGCATTGCGTCGTCGTGGAAAAGTTTGGATCCGGATATTCCCGGATAAACCGGTTACTCAGAAACCAGCTGAAACCCGTATGGGAAAAGGGAAGGGAAATGTGGAATTCTGGGTGGCGGTTGTGAAACCAGGCAGGATTATGTTCGAAGTAGGCGGCGGCTTGCCCCGAGATATGGCTCAAGAAGCCTTACGCCTTGCCCAATACAAGTTGGCGATCAAGACCAAGATCGTCGGTCGTTATGATGAGGCAGGAGGCGAGGCATGAAACCCAGCGAGATACGTGCCCTACCAACGGAAGCGATCCTTGGACGCCTGAATGATTCGAAAGAAGAATTGATGAACTTACGGTTTCAGCTGGCAGTTGGCGGCTTGACCGATTACACTCGTCTGCGATATACCCGCCGCACGATTGCCCGCTTGATGACTATCCTTGAGGAGCGCCATTTGGTCGCCGAAGAAGAAGGTGAAGTATGAACACTCGTCGTCGCATAACAGGTGTGGTGACCAGCAACAAGATGGAAAAGACGGTGGTGATTGAGATCACGCGCACGTACCGCCATCGCCTGTATAAGAAAGTAGTCGAAAGCCGCAAGCGCGTGATGGCGCACGATGAGATGGACTGCCAGATCGGAGACCACGTCCGAATTGTCGAATTGATGCCCATCTCACGCCGGAAGCGATGGGTCGTAGAAGAGATCTTGCGCCGTGACATTGGCGCCGCCGAAGGAGATCTGGATCAGGTCCTCGTGGAGGCAGAAGAATGATTCAACAAGAGTCCCGCCTGAAGGTCGCCGATAATACCGGCGGGCGCGAGATCCTCGTAATCCACGTGATGGGCGGGTCAACCCGCCGCTATGCTCGTGTGGGTGATGTGGTGGTGGCTACCGTCAAATCAGCCACACCGCAAGGATCGGTGAAAAAGAGCGATATTGTCCGTGCAGTGGTCGTTCGGTGTGCAAAAGAATGGCGCCGTGATGACGGATCGTACATCCGTTTTGACGATAATGCCGCAGTTATCCTGGATCAAGATGGTAAAAACCCCAAGGGGACGCGTATCTTCGGTCCGGTAGCTCGTGAGCTGCGCGAAAAAGGGTTTATGAAGATCGTCTCGCTGGCTCCAGAGGTACTCTAGACAGCCAGGCAGAGAGGAGTGGTAGCCGTGAAAGTAAAAATTCGAAAAGGCGATACGGTCGAAATAATCAGTGGACGATTTGAAGACCGAGGTAAGCGTGGCGAGGTGATCCGTGTTGTGCCTGATAATGGACGCGTGGTGGTGCAAGGTGTCAATATGCGCAAGAAACACCAGCGCCAGATGCAGACACAGGGGCGCCGAAACATCGCTCCAGGAATTATTGAATTTGAAGGTCCAATCCACATCTCCAACGTGATGCTGGTGTGCCCGAAATGCAGCGAGCCAACCCGAGTTGGTTTCCAGCGTGAGGGCGGTGAATCCATGCGCACGTGCAAACAGTGCCATGGGATGATCGATGCATGAGCGGGCTGGATGGGAGTAGTTATTAGATGGCGCACATACTAAAAGATCGTTATCAAAAAGAGATTGTCCCTGCATTGATGAAATCGCTGGATATGAGCAATGCAATGCAGGTTCCTCGCGTGCAAAAAATTGTCGTGAACGTCGGCGTCGGTGAGGCTTTGGATAATGCCAAAGCATTGGACGCCACGGTTGGCGATATTGTCCAGATCACTGGTCAGAAACCAATTGTGACTAAAGCGCGAAAGAGCATCGCCAATTTTAAGCTCAGAGAAGGAAGGCAGATTGGTGTGAAAGTCACTTTGCGTGGCGAACGCATGTGGGCCTTCCTCGATCGCTTGATGAACGTTGCGCTTCCACGGGTGCGCGATTTTCGTGGAATCTCACCCAATGCTTTCGATGGGCGGGGCAACTACACATTGGGATTGCGTGAACAATTGGTGTTCCCAGAGATTGATTATGACAAGATCGACAAATTACGCGGGATGGAAATATCTATCGTAACGACGGCGCGAACTGATGAAGAAGGCCGGCAGCTGTTGCAAATGCTGGGTATGCCGTTCAAGAAGGAAGGTTAGATAATGGCAAAAAAGTGCATGATAATCCGGGAAACCCGCAGGAAATACGAGAATCGCGTGCGTAATCGTTGTATGCGATGTGGCCGGCCGCGCGGTTATATTCGCCGCTTTGGTCTATGCCGCATTTGTTTCCGTGAGCTAGCGCTAGAGGGCAAAATCCCCGGCGTGACAAAGTCTTCCTGGTAGGCAGGCGGAGGTGATGGAATGAGTGTTAATGATCCTATCGCAGATATGCTGACTCGCATCCGCAACGCCTTAATGGTAGGCCATCAAATGGTGGCGCTGCCAAGCTCAAAGCTTAAGGTTGCAATTGCCAAGATCCTCAAAGAAGAAGGCTACATTGCCTCTTTTGAAACCGTGGAAGGAACAATCACAGGCCAGAAAGTGCTGCGCATCCGCCTGAAGTACGTAGGCGAGCGCCGTGATCGAAAATCTGTGATCACCGGGCTGGAACGGATCAGCAGGCCAGGCCGCCGCGTGTATACCAACAAACGCGAGATCCCCTGGGTCCTCTCGGGGATGGGTATCGCTATCGTTTCCACGCCCAAAGGCGTGATGACCGGACAGCGCGCCCGCCAGATTGGTGTTGGTGGCGAGATCCTTTGTAAGATCTGGTAAAGGAGGCAGCTGTGTCAAGAATTGGTCGTATGCCGGTGGTTATCCCGGCAGGTGTAGACGTAAAAATCAAGGGCTCTACCGTCAAGGTCAAAGGCCCGAAAGGTGAGATGGTACGCACCTTTTCTGGCGATCTTGCAATCGCTCTTGAAGATCAAATGGTGATCGTAGCTCGGCCAAGCGACGAGGCGAGGCATCGCGCCTTGCACGGTATGACACGAGCGCTAATAAATAATATGGTCACGGGTGTAAGCGCAGGCTTTGAACGAGTGTTGGAAATCAACGGAGTGGGCTATCGTGCTGAAATGGCCGGTGCCGACCTGATGCTGCACGTCGGTTTTTCCCATCCAGTGACCATGAAACCCCCGAGTGGAATTTCTTTCGATGTAGATGCACGCACGCGGCAAGTCAAGGTGATGGGAATCGACAAAGAGATGGTTGGACAAGTCGCTGCTAATATCCGCATGGTACGCCCCCCAGAGCCATACAAGGGCAAGGGGATTAAATACATCGAAGAAAAAGTCCGCCGAAAAGCTGGCAAGGCAGGCAAGGTGTAGGCTATGGGTAAGATAAAATCGCGAAACGAAGCTCGTGTAAGGCGGCACCGGCGCGTGCGCAAGAAAGTTTCGGGTACACCGGATGTGCCACGCTTAAATGTGTACCGAAGCCAGGCTGAAATTTATGCCCAGGTTATAGATGATGAAGCTGGTCGCACGATCGCTTCCGCTTCAACAATTGATAGCGAGTTGCGCAGTCAGGTTGATGGGAAAAAGAAGAGCGATCAAGCCCGCCTGGTTGGGAAAATACTGGCAGAACGCGCCAAGGTCAAAGGCATCACCAAAGTAGTGTTTGACCGGGGTGGTTATCGCTATATTGGGCGGCTGAAAGCCCTGGCAGACGGCGCGCGTGAAGGCGGACTTGAATTTTAATCAGGAGTAACGTATGAGCGATTATGTCGATTTTGAACAAGCAGAGCTTGACGAGCGCGTCGTAGAAATTGCTCGCGTGGCAAAAGTCGTTAAAGGTGGACGCCGGTTCTCCTTCCGCGTGACGGTGGTTACCGGCGATAACCGCGGCAGTATAGGTGTTGGCACCGGTAAAGCCAACTCGGTTCCCGACGCAATGCGAAAAGCTTCCGAGAGAGCGCGCAAAGAAATGCACAAAGTGAACCTTTTTGGCACAACCATCCCCCACGAAGTACTCGGTGTCGTGTCTGGCTCACGAGTAATGCTCAAACCAGCTTCGCCGGGTACCGGTGTGATTGCTGGCGGTGGCGTGCGCGCTGTGCTTGAAGCGGTTGGTGTTTCCGATATACTGACTAAATCCCTGGGTAGCAGCAACTTACTCAACGTGGTTTACGCGACAATGAACGCCCTGGAGCAACTCAAATCGCCCCAGGATATCGCTGCCCTGCGTGGGAAGTCGGTCAAGGATGTCACCCCGTTCTGGGAGCGGAGGAAGAATGGCTAAGAAGAAAGCCCAAAAACAGAAATTCGTGCGCATCACGTTGGTGAAGAGCCCGATTGGTTACAACCAACGCCAGAAAGACACCGTGCGAGCTCTTGGCATTCACCGTATGCAAGAGACGGTTGAACACGTCGACTCGCCTGCCGTGCGCGGCATGATAACAAAAATCATCCACCTGCTCAAGGTGGAGGAAGTGGAATAGAGCGATGAAACTTCACGATTTACAGCCGAATGAAGGCTCGAAGAAATCGCGTAAGCGCGTTGGTCGTGGCACTGCTGCTGGCCAGGGCAAGACTGCAGGTCGAGGTACTAAAGGACAGGGGGCACGCGCTGGGGGGGGTGTACGACTCTACCACCAGGGTGGCAACCTGCCTTTCTACCGGCGCTTGCCGTTTATCCGTGGGCAGGGATTCACACCTCTCTTCCGGCTGCATTATAACGAGGTCAACCTGGACCAGCTGGAGAAATTTAAGGCTGGTAGCGATGTCAGTCCAGACAGCCTCGAAGCCGCTCGCTTATTACGTAAACCCAAGGATCCAGTTGTTATACTTGGACGCGGCGATGTCAAAGTAGCCCTTAAAGTTCGTGCTCACCGTGTGAGCGCTGGCGCGCGGGCGAAAATTGAAGCAGTCGGTGGCAGTGTTGAAATCCTCGAGCTATAGTTCATGCACATGTGTGCTTTTTGTGACCCAATCAAGGAGCCTCTGAAATGAAGCGATCTGCCTGGCGCTTCCTCTGGACTGCGAAAGATATCCGACGCAAATTGGTCGTAACGATCGGGATACTGGTGATCTTCCGGCTGGCTGCACACGTTCCTGTCCCAGGAGCCAACCGCGAAGCGATCGCCGGCATCCTCTCGGGTGGCGGAGCAGGTGGGACATTGTTCAGTCTGCTCAACATGCTCTCGGGAGGTACAGTCTCGAATTTCTCCGTTCTGGCTATGGGTGTATATCCATACATCACCGCCCAGATTATCCTTCAGCTTCTGGTGCCAATTATCCCGGCGTTACAGAGGCGCATGGAAGAGGATCCACGTGAAGGTCAAAAGTGGATGGAGAAGTGGACATACATCCTGGCAGTGCCAATGGCGGCATTGAATGCAGTCGGGCAAATCAATCTGTTCTCTGCCTTTACCGGTGGCGTGCCTATTGTCGAGAACTTCGGTTTTAGCGGTGCAAGCCTGCTACCTTCAGTTACGGTTATCTTGAGCATGACAGCCGGCACAATGTTCGCCATCTGGCTTGGAGAGCTGATCTCCGAGTATGGCATCCGCAACCAGGGGCTATCCCTGATTATCTTTGCCGGTATTGTGGCTGATGTGCCAGCAAACCTTGCGCGCATGCTGGCAGATGAGGCAACCCGCTGGTTTGTGCCATTCCTATTGATTCTCATGATGGGGTTGATCATCTTCGCCATCGTTTACGTACAGCAGGGTCGCCGAAACGTACCAGTAATGTACCCAGGAAGGCGCGTAGGCAATCGCATGTCCATGCCGGTAAAAGGCACGCTGCCCCTGATGGTGAATATGGCGGGTATGATCCCGCTGATTTTCGCCCAGGCACTACTCACTTTTCCGGCGATTGTGGCGGGCTTTTTTATCAACTCTCAAACGCAATGGGTGGCGAATACAGCTACCAGCGTGAACAACCTATTTGGCGGAAATAGCCCGGTATATTGGGTTATGTATTTCCTGATGGTGGTAGGCTTCACGTTCTTTTACACCGATGTGATCTTCGCCCAGCAGAACTATGGTGAGAACCTCAAACGCGTTGGTGCTCAGATCCCGGGCGTTTCCCGGGGTGCGCCTACGCAAAAGTACTTAACGCGTGTGCTGCGCCGAATCACCTTCCCAGGTGCGCTATTCCTGGGATTAGTGGCTGTGCTGCCTGTGTTGGTTACATTGATCCTGTCGGGCTTTGGAATCAATTTAGGAAACCAGAGTGGTTTGCTGCTGGTCTCCTCGGCAGGATTGCTGATCGTAGTTGGTGTTGTCCGGGATACGTTCTTTAACATTGAAGCAGAGCTTAAGCTGCACGGATATGACGATACGCTTTTGATCCGTTAGGATTGGTGCATAAGCTGATGTTCATCGTACTGCTAGGTCCCCCTGGGGCAGGCAAAGGCACTCAGGCACAGCTCATCTCCAAGGAGCTAGGGCTGCCGCACATCTCATCTGGAGATATCTTCCGTGAGAATCTGAAGGCAGATACAGACCTGGGCAAGCTGGCGCGAGGATACATGGATCGAGGCGAGTTGGTGCCGGATGATGTAACCATTGCGATGATCCGCGAACGCCTATTTCGCCCCGATTGTGCTCAGGGTGCATTGCTGGATGGTTTCCCGCGGACACCGGTTCAGGCAGAAGCCCTGGATGATTTACTTGCAAGCTCAGGTGTCAAGGTGGATGTAGTGCCTTTCATCAATGTTCCGGAAGCAGTGCTAGTGGAGCGCCTGAGCGGAAGATGGACATGCCGGGCGGAGGGGCATGTTTTCCACGAGAAATTCAACCCTCCAGGCAACGCCCGTCGCTGCGATTTCGACGGATCTGATCTTTACCAACGTGAGGACGATAAAGCGGAGACCGTGATCAACCGCATTCGCGTGTATTTTAATCAGACCATGCCTCTGATTGATTATTACCGCAATCGCGGCGTGCTCGTTGAAGTAGATGGGAAGCAGCCAATCGAGAAAGTATCGCAAGAGTTGCTTGCAGCGCTGCCTGCAGGAGATACACAGTGATCGGCCAGCGCGGTATTTACATCAAGAACGAGCAAGAGATCGCCATCATGCGCGAGGCTGGGCGGATTAATGCTCTGGCACTTGAAGCCGTTCGCCAGGCTATCAAGCCAGGTGTGACGACAGCTGAGCTGGATGCCCTCGCTGCCGATGTGATCCGCAAGCACTCAGCCAAGCCCGCTTTTCTTGGCGTGCCGGGAGCATACCCTTATCCAGCCACGACCACCATCAGCCTCAACGACGAGATGGTACACGGTATCCCGAGTGGTCGCAAGCTGCAAGATGGCGATATCGTCTCGGTGGACTGCGGCACGGTTTTCGAAGGCTTCGTGGGAGATTCAGCATTTACCTGCGGGGTTGGTGAAGTCTCGAGTGAAGCACAGCGCTTGATGGAAGTGACGGAGAAGGCGCTCAAGATCGGGATCGATAAGCTGCGCCCTGGCAACCGTGTTGGCGATGTTGGTGCTGCCATCCAGCAATACGTAGAAGCGCAAGGTTTACACCTGACCCGTGATTATACCGGGCATGGCGTCGGACGAGCTATGTGGGAAGGGCCTCAGGTGCCAAACTATGGTTATGCAGGCCGTGGGCAGGTCTTCCGCTCAGGAATGACCGTCGCGCTGGAACCGATGGTGCTGGTGGGTACACCGCGCACAAAAGTGCTGCCTGACCAGTGGACCGTGGCATCCTTGGATGGATCGCTGACCGCCCACTTCGAGCACAGTGTGGCTGTCACACAAAATGGACCGCTCATCCTGACTGTAATTTGAGTTGCGACCTGGATGTGTGGCTAGACGAGAGATTGCAAATAAGGTATAATGCAAACTTTGGCAACCTGGAGAACAAAGCTCATGCACGTTGCCAAAAGGAAGGTTTTTTTATGAAAGTTACAGCTTCTATCAAGAAACGCTGTTCAAAATGCAAGATCGTCAAGCGAAAGGGCGTCTTGTATGTTATTTGTGAGAATCCTAAACACAAACAACGACAGGGATAAAAAGATATGGCACGCATTGAAGGCGTAGATTTACCTAGAAATAAACGAGTTGAAGTAGGCCTCACCTATATCTTTGGTGTGGGCTTGCCGCGCGCCCACCGCATACTCCGGGAGACCGGTGTAAGCCCGGATACGCGCATCAAGGACCTGACCGACGGTGAGGTAACCCTCCTTCGCGAATTCATCTCGCAAAATTACAAAGTGGAGGGCGACCTGCGCCGTGAAGTCCAGCTGAATATCAAGAGGCTGATAGAGATCGGCAGCTATCGCGGGTTGCGCCATCGCCGTAACCTGCCGGTGCGGGGACAGCGCACGCGTACCAACGCGCGCACGCGTAAAGGTCCCAAGAAGACAGTCGCCGGACGCGGACGACGGCGCGGTGCAAAGAAGAAATAATCATTAGGATTCATGTGAGGTTGTATGGCTCAAAGTGTACGTTCTGCACGCCGTAAAGGCACAAAAAAATCTAAGCGAACCCTGTCTACCGGACAGGTGCACATCCTGTCGACATTTAACAACACCATCGTTACTGTAACCGATACCGAGGGAAACACGGTAGCGTGGGGTAGCGCAGGATCAGCCGGATTCAAGGGTTCCCGCAAAAGCACGCCCTTCGCTGCTCGTTTGGCGACGGAACAGGCGTTAAAAGCAGCCATGTCTCTGGGTCTACAAGAAGCTGAGGTTTTCGTCAAGGGCCCCGGACCTGGCCGCGAATCGGCAATCCGCGCCATCCAGACCTTAGGATTGAAAGTCACCTCAATCTCTGATGTCACTCCGGTGCCCCATAATGGCTGCCGCCCACCCAAGAAGCGCCGGGTTTAGAAATTATCAGGAAGGATAGGTAAGAATCGTATGGCAAAGTATCGTGGGCCAGTTTGCAAATTATGTCGCCGAGAAGGCGAGAAATTATTCCTGAAGGGCGAACGCTGCTTTACACCGAAGTGTGCCTTCGATCGGCGTGGATATGCCCCAGGGCAGCATGGGAAGAGCTCCCAATTCCGCCGCCGGCGTGAGTCCGACTTCAACCGCCAGTTACGCGCCAAACAGAAAGCGCGCCGTATCTATGGCGTTCTCGAGCGCCAGTTCCATCGCTATTATGAAGTGTCATTACAACGCCGGGGTTTGACAGGTCTCAACCTGCTGCAAATTCTCGAATCGCGGCTGGACAATGTCGTCTTCCGACTCGGATTTGCTGATAGCCGCGCCCAAGCGCGCCTGTTGGTGACGCATGGCCATTTTTCGGTCAATGGGCGGCGGACAGATGTGCCTTCCATGCTGGTCTCAGCAGGTGACTCCATCGCGGTGCGTGAAGGAAACTCCCGTTCGCGTCCCTACTTTAAGGATCTGAGTGCAGTAGCAGAGACCAAGAACGTACTGCCATGGCTGGATCGGGATCTGAAAGGGCTGTCAGGCAATGTCATCAGACTCCCCGAGCGCTCTGAAATCGACGGCAACCTGCACGAGCAGCTCATCGTCGAGTACTACTCTAGATAACATGGTTGTACGTTGCGGGTCAAGCATTGAGTGTTTACGAACCATCAATCGCTTGACCTACAACTTTGAAATAATTCGAGGTGAACCGTGATAGGTTTAAGTAATATGGTAACGCCGAAAATTGAGCGCAAAGCGGAGGCGCGCAACTATGGCAATTTTGTCATTAGCCCTTTAGAGCGTGGTTACGGCGTCACGTTGGGTAATGCCCTCCGACGGGTGCTGCTCTCTTCGCTTGAGGGCGCGGCGGTCACCTCAATTCGTATTGCCGATGTGCAACACGAATTTAGCGATATCCCTGGTGTGCGGGAAGATGTGATCCGTGTAATGCTCCAAATCAAGCTATTACGCTTGAGAATGGAAGACATGGAGACAGCTCGCCTGCACCTGGAGGTGCGCGGGGGCGGGGTAGTTACAGCTGCAGATATCATCGCACCACCCGAGGTGGAGATTGTCAATCCAGATCTCTATCTCTTTACTGTTGATGAGAGCGATACCAATCTTGAGATCGAGCTGACTGCAGAGCGCGGCAGGGGATATTCTCCTGCGGACGATCGCACAGGTCGCTTGCCGATCGGCGAGCTCCCAGTGGATGCCATCTACAGCCCGGTGCGCCGTGTGAACTGGGATGTCGGTTACGCACGTGTTGGCCAGAGCACCAATTACGATAGCCTTAATATGGAGATCTGGACGGATGGCACAATTGGACCAGAGGAAGCATTAAGCAACGCTGCCAAATTGCTCATTGATCATTTACGCCACCTGGCTGGGGTGAGCGAAGAGTCGCTTTCATCTCTTGCTGAGACCCAAGAAGAAGGTGGGCGGCTGACAAGCGAGATCATCGAGACACCCATTGAGAACCTTGACTTGTCTGTCAGGGTGTTCAACTCCCTCAAACGCACAGGCATTACCACCATTGGCGAGGTATTGGAGTTGCTCGAAAAAGGGGATGAGGCGGTGATGTCAATCCGCAACTTCGGGGAAAAGAGCTTGGACGAGCTGCGCCAAAAGATGCAAGAGAAAGGCTACCTCGAAGACTCAGACGAAATCGAGGCGGAGTAACCTTATGCGCCATAGAATTTCAGGCAAACGATTGAACCGCGGCAAGGATGAACGCACAGCGCTGCGGCGAATTATGATCAAGCAATTATTTGAACACGAGCGAATCCGGACGACACGTGCAAAAGCACAAGCAATCCGCGGTCAGGCAGAGCGGCTGATTACTCTCGCTAAACGTGGCAACCTGGCTGGTGAAGTAGGTGCAGTAAATGCGCGCCGATTGGCTGCTGCCCGGTTGGGAGATGCTCAGGCGGTCAAGCGCTTATTTGATGAGATTGCGCCGCGCTTTGAAAACCGTCCCGGCGGCTATACTCGCATGCTCAGCCTGGGCTTGCGCCAGAGCGATGCGGCGGACATGGTAATTTTGGAGCTGATCGAAGAGTAAGTTTGTAGAGAGTGGCACGTTACAAAGTGATCCTAGCCTATGATGGTACCCAATTCCAGGGTTACCAGAGGCAGGCAAAAGTTCGCACGGTTCAAGGCGTGGTCGAAGCGGCGCTGCGGGAACTGGGTTGGACCGGAAGCTCAATCCTGGCTGCCGGGCGCACGGATACAGGTGTGCATGCGGACGGGCAGGTGATCGCCTTCGATATTGAGTGGAGGCATCCGGATGCCTCGCTGCGTTCTGCGATGAATGCCTACCTGCCAGGGGATGTGGCTGTCAGGTCAATCGAGGTCTGCCTGCAGGATTTCCACCCTCGATACGACGCCAGAAGCCGCACGTATCGCTACAGTATCTACTGCCAGGAGTCTCGCCATCCTCTGCTGGATCGTTACGCCTTACAGGTATGGCCGGCTGCCGAGCTGGCATTAATGCAGATTGCTGCAGGTTTTATCGAAGGGACGCACGATTTCGGTGCGTTTGGCACGCCACCCCGTGAGGGTGGTAAGACGGTGAGAACGGTTTATAAGGCGATCTGGTTAAAAAGCGGCGACCAACTGGTTTTTGAGATCAGTGCGAATGCCTTCCTTTATAAGATGGTACGCCGGCTGGTGAGCTACCAGATCGAAATTGGCCTTGGAAAACGACAGCCCGGCGAGATTGGCCAGAGTCTGGTGACACCGCCGGCATCCATTGTTCAGGGCATGGTCGCCCCTCATGGATTATCCCTGATACGTGTGGATTATCCCGATGAGGGATGAGATTGACGACTAACAATAATATAATAATGAACACCATCAGGCGACCACGTCTGAAGAGAGTGGAGAAGGTGAACGTGGAAAAAACCTATTATCCTAAATCAGGAGAGATCAACCAGGAATGGCTCCTGGTTGACGCCAACGAGCAAAACCTGGGGCGCTTGGCAACTCAAGTTGCCAGCCTATTGCTGGGCAAACATAAGCCAGCCTTCACGCCTGGTGTGGAGATTGGCGATTATGTGGTGATCATCAATGCTGAGCGAGTGACTGTGACTGGGAACAAGATGGAAGATAAGCTGTATTATCGCCATTCTCAATATCCAGGCGCACTGAAATCAGTCAGCTTGCGGCAGCAGCTTGAAAAACACCCTGACCGTGTGCTCAGGAGCGCAGTTAAGGGGATGCTGCCACACAATAAGCTTGGCAGGCGTCTGTTAAAAAATTTGAAAATCTATTCTGGGCCTGAGCATCCACACGAAGCACAGAAGCCCAGGACAATTGCGTAAGGAGTAGGGTGCATGGCTACATATTTCGAAGGTATTGGTCGCAGGAAAGCTGCCACAGCTCGAGTGCGCATCTCAACAGGTTCTGGCGTGTTCACAGTCAATGAGAAACCAGCCGAGGAGTATTTCCCACGAACCGGCGATTATGACAAATTGATTGCCCCGATGCAGGCAGCAGGTGAACTCCCAGCGCGGTTTGATATTACAGTTCTCGTGGATGGCGGTGGGGTGACGGGTCAAACGGATGCTGTCCAATTGGGAGTTGCCCGGGCGCTGGTATTGATGAATCCAGAGTTGCGCCAGACGATGCGGAGAGGCGGCTTCCTGACACGCGACCCCCGCGTTAAGGAGCGTAAGAAACCCGGTTTGAAGCGAGCTCGAAAGGCGCCCACGTACACCAAACGCTAATAGTCTCTTTCAGAGATGATCGATGCGTAATGCGCAATCGTGCAAGTAATTATTGTCCACGATTGCGCGTTGCGCATTTTTTAATGGATCGAATATCATGATGGATACGAACACTTCAAAAGGAATTACGCTGTTGGGACTTGGCCCAGGTGATCCGGGCCTGCTCACCCAGCAAGCTTGGGATCTACTCGAGCAGCTTGATGAAGTCTACCTGCGGACCCGCCAGCACCCTGCGGTAGCGGGTTTCCCTGCAGACCTGACAATCCATTCCTTTGACGAGCTCTACGAGCTGGCGGAGGACTTCAAATCTGTTTACGAAGGGATTGTAGCTCGGGTCATCGAGCTGGGAAGAAGACCACAGGGTGTGGTATATGCGGTTCCAGGCCATCCGTTTATCGCCGAAGAAACTGGGCCAGAGATCGCCCGGCGCGCCCGCGAACAGAAGATCCCACTTCGGATTGTTGAGGGGTTGAGTTTTCTTGAGCCAGTTCTCACCGCGATCGGTGTGGATCCATTTCCTCACACAGTCTTGATCGACGCGCTGGACCTGGCACAACAGCATGTCCCATCCTTTCCGCCCAGCGCACCGGCGCTGGTGGCCCAAATTCACTCTCGTGCGGTAGCATCTGAAGTTAAGCTTACCTTGATGAGCGTTTATCCCGATCAACATACTGTGCACCTTGTTCATGCTGCAGGGACACAGCAGGGTGTGGTGGAAACCCTACCTCTCTTTGAGATCGACCGGAGCCCACACATTGGATTGCTGACTGCCCTATACATACCCGCCTTAGGGAAAGCGGCTTCGTTCGAGGCCTTCCAAGAGATCATTGCCCACTTGCGTGCGCCGGATGGCTGCCCCTGGGATAAGGAACAGACCCATCAAACTTTGCGCTCACACTTACTCGAGGAAGCTTACGAAGTACTCCTGGCATTGGATGCAAACGATCCAGAAGCAATGCGGGAAGAGTTTGGCGATTTGCTGCTGCAGATCGTGCTGCACGCACAAATTGCCAGCGAGTACGGTGAGTTTAATATGTCAGATGTTTTGGAACATATCCACACCAAGATCGTGCGCAGGCACCCACACGTATTCGGCTCAGCTGATCTGACGGATGTCAAAGGTGTGCTTCAGAATTGGGAGCGACTGAAAGAAGCAGAGCGAAACGAAATCGGGAAGACTTACACCGGGCTGCTGGAAGGCGTGGCGCAGGCACTGCCTGCGCTCATCCAGGCTCAAGAATACCAGAGTCGTGCCGCCCGTGTAGGATTCGATTGGACGGACATCCAAGGTGTGACGGATAAGATCTTAGAGGAGCTGCAAGAGATTCAAAACGCACATTCGGATGAGCTGCGCGCTGGGGAAGTCGGTGACCTGCTGTTCGCGGCGGTCAACCTGGCACGCTGGCATGGTGTAGATGCAGAAAGCACTTTGCGGGAAGCCAACGCCCGCTTCCGGAAACGCTTCGCCACGATTGAAGCCGCTGCCAAAGGTCAAAACAGGTCCATTTCAGACATGAGCCTGGAGGAGATGGAAGCGCTATGGCAGGAGGCGAAAAAGTAGCCAATGAAAAAAGCGCCCCAAGTGAACCTTGGGGCGCTAATCCATTTGCGGAAGCTCAACCTAACCTTTTCCGCTCAGAATATTTCCCAGGATGTCTCCTCCAAGCCCAGCGACCCCCTTGCTCTCACCCTGATTTCCCTTACGGGCAGCGGCGTTTATCCGATCAGCCAGACGCGAGAGCGGCAAACTCTGCAGGTACACTTTGCCAGGTCCGGTGAGCTTAGCCAAAAACAGCCCTTCGCCTCCGAAGAGCATATTTTTGAAGCCACCGACGAATTGGATATCGTAGTCCACGCTTGTGGCGAACGCCACCAGACAACCAGTATCCACGCGCAAGACCTCTCCTTGGGCCAGGTCTTTTTCGATGATCGTACCCCCAGCATGTACAAATACCAGGCCATCGCCGGTCAGGCGCTGCAAGATGAACCCTTCGCCGCCAAACAAACCTGCGCCAATCCGCTTGGTGAACGCCACTTCG
This sequence comes from uncultured Chloroflexia bacterium, assembly GCA_963714425.1. Lineage (GTDB taxonomy): Bacteria > Chloroflexota > Anaerolineae > Anaerolineales > UBA4823 > DATCYX01. Next base: position 199,569 of record CAVQOI010000004.1, on the reverse strand, counting down.
ATTTCGGTCCCCTCCGCAGCGCACAGGAATGAATCCTTCTGGCACAGGAAGCGACCACCAAGAGCTCCCAAGTCGAGCGGGATAATTTTGCCAGGGTAAGGCGCAGCAAAAGCTACGTGGCTCTTTCCCTGACCTTTATTGGAGAATGTCGTAATAAAGAAACTCTCTCCAGTGAACGCTCGCATCAAGCCTTTCATGATGCCGCCGCCCGTTCCTGTTTGCATATCGATGCCGCTCTCCATGTAGGTCATCACGCCCACCTCGGCACGCACGCCTTCACCCGGATCCAGCTCGACCTCGACCAATTGCAAATCATCACCAAAGATTTTGTAATCGATTACATGTGCCACGTCAGTTCCTCCTCGTGAAAGTTATTCTCATCAGTATGTACGCAAGCTTGACAAAGACGTTGCGCACGTGTTGCCGGAAAATGTATCAACAGGGTGCGGGCAGATTGACGATGGACCTTGATGATCTGCGTTTGCATCGACCTGGTGATCATGTTGGGAGCGCAGCCCACCGGGCAAAAATCGCCATCGAGAGCACACGCCCAGCACTACTCTCTACCAGCGCCAGTTCGCCGGAGGTGAGCTCACCTTGATATCCGGATGTCATTTCATCTAGGGCGAAGTGCAGGCTCAGGGCAGAGAGGCGGATAGCGTAGGCGGTTAGGCAGACGAAGAGCGGCATCTCACTGAGTATTAGACGGCAGCTTTCGAGCATTTCCGGCAGCAGTTTGAAGAACTCCCAAACCTCACCCTTGGGACCTCGACCGAATTTAGGAGGATCCAGGATCACACCGTCATAGCGAACACCGCGGCGGTTCTCTCGTTGGACAAATTTTATCGCATCATCCACGATCCAACGGATCGGCTTGTCGCCCAAGCCGGATAGCGATTGATTCTGGCGCGCCCAATCGACAGATTTCTTCGATGCGTCTACATGTGTGACCTTTGCCCCTGATCGAGCCGCTTCCAGGCTCGCCAGGCCTGTATATCCAAACAGGTTGAGCACATTAACCGGTCGCCTGGATTGTTTGATCAAAGCGCTCATCCAATCCCACTGCGCAGCCTGCTCGGGGAAGACGCCCAGGTGCCGTCCTCCCGTAGTCTGAGCATAGAACTTCAAGCCTTTGTACTCCATCTCCCAGCCTTGCTCAACGCGTTTGGCGAACTTCCAGTGCCCTCCGCTCTCCTCACTGGATGTCTGGAAAACAGCGTGTGCACCTTCCCAGGTCTTGGGATCAAGTGCAGGCGTCCATACCGCTTGAGGCTCCGGACGGATGAATCTGTAGTGCCCGTATCGTTCGAGCTTGAGACCACTCCCGCTATCCAGGAGCTCATAGTCCACCCAATCTGGGGAGGTGAGCAATGTAAGCCTTGTGAGTAACTCTCTGCCCATCGATTTAAGGATTTCTTACCAGCAAATACCCGTATCCGGCAATCAGAAACAGGAAAACACCAGAGGTGATCCAGCCGGCAGGTGTCCCCCAGATGGAGACTTGCTGGGTGATAGCAACGATGAATCCCAGGATGTTTGCGAGCACCAGTGCTAGCAAGATGCCGCGCTGCTTACCTGGATCAATCGACAAGCCACGCAAAGCCCAGAGCAGCAGACCAAACCCGAATAACGCTGCGCCGAACAACCGGGCGAACGAGGCCGCATACCAGTACATCAGGGGTTCCCCCTCGATGTTTAGGATGCCGAACATGGCAATCATCAATGGCCCGTAGAGACCGAACGCGATGCCCAGTGCAATATATAGAATGGCATTGAGTGTGAGCATGGAATTTCGATTCAAGAGAACCCCTCCTAAAAAAAACCGGGTTAATCCCTCCCCCCGGATCAAATTGCTATCCGGCTTCTCGTGATTCGGTGAGGGGTCAACCCCCAAGTTTTTGAGTATCGTTGTTGAACCACACGCCTCAAATTGAGAAGACCTTCCGTTAAAGTTTAGCACGCTTTTGGGTGTAAATGAAGGTGGTTATAAAAAACCAATATTGTATAATATGCTTATGTCCTGGAAAAGATGGCGACGGTTGCTGGGATTGCTCATCTTGCTAATCTCATTATTTATCTTGATCTGGGGGCTATGGCCCTATGCCAATCAAACACGCATTGAGCCTATCCGGCCGGGTGATATGCTGCTACCAACACCAGAGAGCAGTCTGTGGATGCTGGCGAGCCTGGTAGGGTGTATTTAGAATATCATGGATATTAAGATTATACGCTGGATGCAGCCAAAGGCTGTATTTGCAATAGCGGCCTGGATGCTATTGTTTGGTTGCGCGGCACCAGGTGCTTTCCCCGAAGTTGGCGCTCCTGAAGAACCTCCTCCCCAAACTTCTCTTCCAGAGAACCCTCCGACTGCTGTTCCCACGCAAATCCCGGCGATCCCTGAATCTCGCTGGATTACAATCGAGTGGCCTCCAGATATCAAGGTGGGTGACTCGGATATTATTCGCCTGACCCTGGATCTGGATCGTGGCGGTGACCTGACAGTCACAGCACAGGTATCTGGCAACGAGACACGCAGCGAGCCTGTTTCAATCCCAAACCTGTACGAGACCCATAATGTACTAGTTGAGGCGCGTATGGACCTGGCGGGCGTTATCGTCTCGCCAGAAGGTGTGACCAGCGAGTCTCTTCTGCCTGGTGAGCCTGCCTTCTTCGCCTGGAGTGTGAAGCCAGAAGAGGTGGGGAATTATCGTGGAACGATATGGCTGCATCTGGTGTTCATCCCAAAGGAAGGTGGAGTGGAAAGCAGACGGGCGTTGAGCGCTCAACGCATTGATGTGCGCGCAGTAAATTTCCTGGGTTTGGGTGGATCTGCGGCTCGTTGGCTTGGCGGATTGGGGACGCTGGTCGGGTCATTCATTAGCCTGGATAGCCTGGTCCCCTGGGTGTTCAAACGTTTGCGAAGGAAAAGGAGCAAGTAAATAGAGAAGAGTGAGAAGCGACTGGTAAGGAGTGAATTGTACGCCCTACCATTAACCTTTTACCGCTCGTATCTCACCCCTCACTACTCTTTATTTTCATCTAAATTATGCTATCCATAATCCCGTTCACACTCGGTCAAGTGATGACCAACTGCTTCCTGGTCGCTGATCCGAACTCCAAGGAAGCGGTCGTAATCGATCCTGCAGACAATGGCCGGATGATCGTCAGCGAAGCCGAAAAGCGTGGCTGGCACATCGGCAGCATCTGGCTGACGCACGCCCACTTCGATCATTTGGCAGGAGCGGCGAGTGTGGCAGACCAGATTAACCCAGCCCCACCTGTTGCCCTCCATCCCGATGACTACCCGCTATGGAGAATGCAAGGCGGCGCCATGCTGTTTGGTTTGCGCATCGACCCCGGCCCGGAGCCGACAGTTGATTTGAAGCATGGAATGTTGATGCATGTGGGGGCCAACCTGATTGAAGTACGACACGCACCCGGGCATACGCGCGGGCACGTGATCTTTTATTGCGCCGAACAATCTGTTGCTTTTGTTGGCGATGTCATCTTCCAGGGGAGCATTGGACGGACGGATCTTCCTGGAGGTGATTACGATACCCTGATCCGCAGTATCCAAGAGCAAGTGCTAACGCTGCCAGATGATACCCGCTTGCTCTCCGGACATGGACCGGAGACAACCGTTAGTCTGGAGCGGGCAAATAATCCCTTCCTGGTCTGAGACCCCTTACTATTTGGCGTAATCGACTGTGCGCGTCTCCCGGATGACAGTGACCTTGATCTGTCCTGGGTATTGCATCGTGTCTTCAATGTTCTTGGCGATATCGCGCGCCAGGCGCACAGCTTCGAGATCGTCGATCTCTTCAGGCTTGACAAAAATGCGCACTTCGCGGCCAGCTTGCAGAGCATAGCTCTGGTTAACACCGTTGAAGGAGTTGGCAACATCCTCCAGGGCGCGCACGCGTTTGATATACTGCTCCAGGCTTTCGCGACGCGCCCCCGGACGTGCTCCGGAAATGGCATCTGCGGCTTCGACGATGACGGCTTCTACGGCCTCCTGGTCAACTTCGTGGTGGTGGGAGGCGATGGCATTGACAACTCTTGGGTTGACTCCGCATCGGCGTGCCAGCTCGGCACCGATCTGAGCGTGGGTGCCCTCGACGTTGTGGTCTAAGGCTTTGCCCAGATCGTGAAGCAAGGCGCCTGCCTTCGACACTTCAACATCAGCGCCCACTTCAGAGGCGATCATGGCAGCGATCCGAGCGGTCTCAACAGCATGAGCGAGCTGGTTTTGCCCATAAGATGTGCGGTATTTTAGCCTCCCCAGGGTTTTGAGGATCTCAGAATTAAGTCCGGCGACACCCGCGTCAAACGCTGCCTGCTCACCGGCTTCGATGATATCCCGCTCTATTTCCTTTTGCTCATTCTTGAGGACTTTCTCGATGTGGGCTGGGTGGATCCGCCCATCTATGACCAGTTTCGTCAGGGAACGGCGGGCGATTTCGCGGCGTACCGGATCGAAACACGAGATCGTTACAGCTTCAGGTGTATCGTCCACGATCACATCCACGCCGGCAGCCTGCTCGAAAGCGTGAATATTGCGCCCATTGCGACCGATTATTCTGCCTTTCATCTCATCAGCTGGCAGTGGAACGACCGAGGTCGTCACCTCAGGCACGTGGTCCGAAGCAATTCGCTGGATGGCAGAGGTAATGATTGTACGGGCGCGCTGGTCACCCTCTTCGCGTGCTTCGGTTTCAACCTGGCGGATGATTCGCGCCATATCGTTGCGTGTATCTTTCTCAACTTCTTGGAGCAATGTGTTGCGGGCCTCTTCCTGGCTCATTTGAGAGATGCGTTGCAGCTCTTCCATCTGCTGCGTATGCAGACGTTCGATGTCATTGGTCCGCTTGTCCAGGGCGCTCTGGCGTTTATTGATCGCCTGCTCGCGTTTCTCCAGCCGATCCCCTCGCATATCCAGCTCTTCACGCCGCTTTTGCAGACGGTCTTCCTCTCGGTTGATCTCATTTCGCCGTTTGCTGATCTCAGCCTCGGCGGATTGACGAGTTTCGAGAGCAAGGTTTTTTGCCTTCAGCTCCAGTTCATTTGCTCGTTTCTGGGCTTCGTCGATCAGGCTATCAGCCCTGACTTTTTCTGCCTTCTTCTCTCGCTCGATCATCGATTGTTTGAGGATGTATCCAACCCCAGCGCCGACAATCAAAGCCAGCAGTGCGACCGGGAGTACTAACCATATTCCATTCATAGGTCTACCTCTTTATATTGTGGGGTGTTCACCACGGAATTATCATTATCTCGTTCAGCCCACACGCGTGAAAGTGCAGTCTTCACAGTTGCGTAGCTGAACCCACGGCGGGCAAGATATCCGTAAAGCTTTTGGCGGAACTCAGGCCATTCCAAACGGTGCAATTTGCGGGCGTAGCGTTGGGCTGCATCATAGGCGGCTGTATCGTCGTCGAATTCATCCAGCACTTCATCGATCGCCTCCGCATCGATGCCTTTTTTTCTCAATTCATAGGCAAGTGCCCGTTGGCTGCGTGGGCGGAATTCTGCACGGTTATCTACCCAAAGGCGAGCAAAGCGCTGGTCATCAACTAATTTGCTGCGACGCAGACGATCCAGAACTCCAGTGATAATCTCCTCTTGGATTCCCTTTTTCTGTAGATGTTTTTCAATCTCAGATTCAGATCGCTCGCGGTAGCTGATCAAAGACAGAGCGCGCTGGTATGCGTTTTCGCGGGCATCCTGACTCTGGAGTTCCGCAATCTTCTCTGGATTGAGTGTTTGTCCAACCTGAAGCCAGGCAGCAACAATACGCGCCAAACCAAATGCGTATTCGCCGTCCAGAAAAACACTTACCCGGTTTGGATTTCGCTTCTGCGCTTTGAGCGCAGTGACCTTCTGTTCCATATGTTGTCTCGATTAAGTACGAAAAGCAGCCGTGATTCCGCCAAAGGCGACCACGACTGCTCGCTGGGATTCCTCAATCTCGATTCATATCTTACAGATAGGTAAAATGACACCCAGAGTATTTGGCGTCTAATCTCGTATAACAGTCACAAAAAAGTACCCTATCTGTATGATTGGCATTTGCAAATAAGCGTCCGTTTTATATTCGATCAACGCTATATCGCATGCTACGCGGACAACAATCCAATTCTCTACACATCAGGACAATCATCTCGCCGAGATTGTATATTTCAGTCGAAATCAACGATCTGTGGCCGCGAATAATAATGTCTATAAAACTCCGCGGTGCGCTTCTCTTAAGCCGTTATTAACTTGATTAATTGTCAACTCTGATTATACATTATATTCAGGAGTTTGATAGTGCAGGGGTGAATTGGGGGAGAGAGGGAGGGCGTACCCCGCTCTAATTCCAACGTCGTCTCATCAACTGCTTAGGTCAATAACAAAAAACAAGAGCCGAATCATTGGCCCTTTTCCATATCAAGTGAACACAATGGTTATTATGTTTATTTAGATGGCTCTCAGTTGCATTCTAAGCACGAGATCACCCGCCGCCCCTTGTGGTTGGGTGCATCGAATGGTTGCGCTGCCTCATGCGTTGCTAATCGTTTCTAAAGTCCTCAAGTTCATTCTTCTTTGATTGACTTTGCAGTATTTCTCGCACAGCCAAGGCTGACCTATCTTCGGCGGCCAGTCTGCGTGCAATTTCAGCAATTGTTGTCTCATAGTCTGTTTGAAACTCACTTGGAATTTTGCGGTGCACTTCGTGCGTGAATTCCGCCCAGGCGTTTTGAAGTTTCGTTCGAATCTGGATTTCACAGATCATTCTATCCTCGACGACAGTGCGTCGCTCTCTGTAGGTTTTCACACGATCAAAAGAAACATCTGCCAGAAGGTGTATCGCTCTATATCCGGTGCGCTTCGGATCTATGATGTAGTCTTCCAGAGACCGCGGCTGGATGCGGAACTGCGTGGTAGCCTGGATGTAGTCGAGCATTCCATAGCAATCATCAACAAACCAGCAAATCACTCTGGCACCAATCAGGTCCGTGATAACTTCGGTTGGATAGCCAAACATGGGCCAGTTAATCTTCTCCAGTTTCGTGAGAAAACTCGCCAATGACTTGATCCTGGATTGCACGACAACAGCTTTACGAGGGAGCTTGTTTTCTACTGTGTAAGCTGAAGCCAATTGATCGAGCCTGATTTTGAGAAGCTGGCTTATCGATTCCAATTCGTCGCCGTAGAGATCGAAGAACCTAATGGCTCTTTCGGTTAGGAAGTCTCTCCGTTCCTTTCGGGTTCGGGGCTCGGCCATGTCTCATTCCTGCCAGTTTTTTCGTCAGCTCAACGGGTTGATCAGTAAAATTCTTATGAAATATCTCCACTTTGACACATTATACACACAAATATTGGGCATAATACGGATGTTAGCGCATCGTTTTTTCTGTAAATTGGGGCAACCCCAAAGGGATAGGTCGGATGTATCCTTCCTGATGTCCTCACAAACAAAAGCAGGCAGCGATCTGCCACCTGCTTGTGTATTTTAGGTAAGTTAATGAGTATTAACTACGGCCGGCCTGGAACAGTTCTTTTAATGCGACCACGATCGTCGCACCAGCGACGCAGGCTACCACAAACGGCAGGACTAATGAAAAAGCCGTCCCCACGACGGGGATAGTATTTAGCGCCGTCGCGGTAAGAATCAATGCAATCGCAGCCAACAAAAAGCCTTGCGTATCTTCGGCGGTGACATTGAGAAAGCCGACAATCACACCAAGGACCGCCAGAATCCAGATCGCCCAGGAGGGTTGAAAGAAAAGCCCTGCGAGCACGGCAATAACCAGGCCAACTATGAAGGCCCATTTGCCAACTGTGGCAGTATTCATTTTAGTCTCCTTTCACAAAAAAATAATAGGCGAATATTGGTGCAAGGTGTCTTAAAGTCGGTGAATTGTTTCACTATGATAAAATACTTTTCCGGCAAATAAGTTGTGGATTTAGTTCTACTTTTGGCGATGCAGATGCATCACGGCAACACTGGAGAGCGACCCGAGCACTGCCACGAGTGGCCAGACGGCTGGAGAGGGAGACTCTCTGCCCATTTTCTTTTTTGCCCAGCTGGAGGTCCAAAAATGCAGTAAACTCGTCCGGTTCGGTTCAATATACGGAAGACTTAATCTGAAAAGGGATTGTGACCAGGCTTTATTCAACGTATTCCAACAATCGTTGCATCTGATCCAGAATCTCATCTCGGCGGGTTGGCTCCAACCAGTTGGAAGGCGGATACGTAATTCACCAGGCAGTGATTAGAGTCTACAGCTGTCTTTACTGCACTGTCCGACCACCATCAATTAAGATAGCTGCACCGGTGATAAAGCTGCTAGCGTCGCTGGCGAGAAAAACAATTAGTCCGCCAATCTCATCCGGGATTGCCCAGCGTCGCAATGGTATTCCGCTAATAAAGTCCGCATAAGCCTTCGGGTCTTGTTTCAACAATTCCAGGTTGTTTGCCTCGGTGGCGAACGACCCTGGCAAGATGCAATTGACGGTAATGCCGTATGGTCCCCACTCCAGCGCTAGCGTACGTGTCATCTGCAATAGTGCAGCCTTACTACTTGCATAAGGCGTCAGGCCTGGGAAAGTGGAGACCGCTGCAGTTGAAGAAACACATATCACTCTTCCATAGCATCGCTCTTTGAGGTGCCGGGCCACGGCTCGACATAGCAACCACGGACCAGTGAGATTCGTGTCCTGAACCTCGCGGAACTCCTCCAGCGATAAGTCCTCGATGGGTCGTTGCTTGTTAATGGCAGCATTGTTAACCACAATATCGATTTGCCCAAAGTCGTTTAGCACTCCTTCGACCAGCGCTGTGATCTGTTCTGGCACAGTCATATCACAAAGATAGCCATAGCACGTTTTTCCGGTAGACACCTGAATCTCACGAGCCACAGCCTGTGCTTGTTCAGTCTTTCGGCTCACGACAGCCACTTGAGCGCCCGCTTCGGCCAGCGCGCGAGAGACATCGCTTTCCCCAATCCACGGTTGCTGCCGGTCACAATGGCAACGCGGTTCCCAGACGAAAACGGTCTAGAATGGTCATGAATGTTACTCCTTGTCACCACAGTCTGAGGATCCTATATGGAATGGCAAAAAAGCATAACCGCCTAATTCCTAGATTGGGCCAAATCCGAACCCTAAAACTTTCTCATAACCGTGCTTTTCGACCCATTTGGCACAATCCCTTATTGACAAGCTATATTTGCCAAGAAAATGCTCGTTTTTTTACTTGGATTCAACTCGTAAGTGCAACCGGAACTTTATCATTAAAGAACTCCTGAAAAGGTGAATTGAACGCAAGACACTTTCTTGGACGATAATTGAGTTTGTACTTCACTTCATCAATTTCCATCTCGGAAATGATACCAAAATCGCGACCTTTCGGGAAGTATTGTCGTAAGCGACCATTCAAGTTCTCGTTCGATCCACGCTCCCAGGCAGCATAAGGATGAGCAAATAAGAAATCGATGCCCAGTTCTTGAACGATACGTTGACGTTCAGCGAACTCTTTGCCATTATCTGCGGTGATCGTATGCAAGCATTCTGGAAAGACCCACCCCTATCCTTTCCCCCTGTTCTCCACTCCCCCAAACAAAAGACCCCCGGCGTTAGAGCCCGGGAGTCCATCGAATAAGGATTCACCCCTAAATTTAGTTCTTGCTGACCACACTGGCTTCGATCACCTTTTGGCCGTCGCCAGCTTTGATGGCGATTCTCTTCGGCTTGATTTCCTCGGCCTTCGGCAGGCGGAGTGTGAGCACGCCGGCCTCGTAATTGGCCTCGATCTTATCGGACTCGACCCCCGCGGGGAGGGTGATGCTGCGGGCGAAGGAACCATAGCTGCGCTCACGCAGGTGGTAGCGCGCTTCTTCTAGTTCTTGCTCCTCCCGGACCTCTCCCTTAATGGTTAGGGTGTTGTTGGCGTAGGTGATCTCCAGGTCATTCAGGTAGATCCCTGGCAGGGAGGCCTTCACCACGTATTCGTTCTCGCTCTCGGCGATGTCGAGGGCCAGGCCCAAGGTTGCCGGCTGCAAGGTCGAAGTGCCGGTCACCGCGCTATCGAGCAGACGCTCCATCGTGTTACGGATGGCTAACATTTCGCGGAAAGGATCGTATCGAGTAAGCATAGTTTTACCTCCTATACTTTGTCTGGTGTTTCTTCTTCCTTAAGCATAATCGAAGGTTGTAAGAATCCCATCTTAAGAATGTAAGATATGTGTTAGAAAGAGGAACTTGCCAGGGATTTGCCACGAAGGACACGAAGAAATACTATCCTTGCACTTTAAGAACTTCATCGAGCCAATTGGCTGCAAATCTGATCCACGGAAAGGCCGTCTCAACTCAAGGCCGTTAAGGGACCTCAAAGAATTATCCAGTATAACTTTTCCAATTGAGGTTTTTCAATAGGCTGATTTGATGTCCGACACATAGTGGCTCGGAGACTGGCATTCGTTTGTGTCTGTCAGATGCATCCGCGTAAGCAGATCTGATTGCTACGGATAGAAATTGGCAAAGATCCCAGGTTATTTCAATCTACTACAATTCCTGCAAGTTATCCGCCAAATTATATGACAAACGCAACTTTCATAGGAGAACAATCTATGAGAAGATAAAACACCATGTTTCATTCAAGTTTACGGCAAAATCCTACAATCAGAGTAAGGAGCGCAGTATGATCAAGATTACCCGAGAGGATGCCCTTGAATACCATCGCCTGGGGGGTAAGCCAGGTAAGGTATCGGTAGTCCCGACCAAACCCATGGCAACACAGCGGGATTTAGCCCTGGCTTATACGCCAGGAGTGGCGGTGCCGGTGCTGGAGATCGAGAAGGATCCGGAGCTGGCATATGAGTACACATCTAAGGGAAACCTGGTAGCAGTTATATCCAACGGTACAGCAATCCTGGGCTTAGGAGATCGAGGCGCCCTGGCATCCAAACCTGTAATGGAAGGCAAGGGTGTGCTGTTCAAGCGCTTTGCGGATGTGGATGTCTTCGATATTGAATTGGATTCACACGACCCTGATGAAATCATCCGGGTAACCGCAGCCATCTCACCAACCTTTGGGGGCATCAATCTTGAGGATATCAAAGCGCCCGAGTGCTTCTATATCGAAGAAACTCTAAAAGAAATGCTGGACATTCCGGTCTTTCACGACGACCAGCATGGCACCGCGATTATCTCAGGTGCAGCCTTGATGAATGGTTTAGAGATCATCGGGAAACGTATGGAAGATGTCAGGATCACGATTTCGGGGGCTGGCGCTTCCGCGATCTCATGCGCCGAATTGATGGTGCGGCTGGGGGCACGCCGCGAGAATATCTTGCTTGTCGATACACGTGGGGTGGTGTATAAAGGTCGCACAGAGGGGATGAACAAATACAAGGAGCGCTTAGCCCAGGATACGGATGCCCGCACTCTGGAAGACGCCATGCGGGGTGCTGATGTGTTCTACGGTCTTTCGATTGCGAATATCTTGACTCCAGAAATGGTCAAGACAATGGCGGAGAGCCCATTGATTTTTGCAATGGCGAATCCTGACCCGGAGATCAAGTATGAGCTCGCAAGGGAAGCCCGTCCCGACGCTATCGTCGCCACTGGACGTTCCGATTATCCCAACCAGATCAATAATGTGCTGGGTTTCCCGTTTATCTTCCGGGGTGCTTTGGACGTGCGTGCCCGGGCAATCAACGAAGAGATGAAAGTAGCCGCCTCTTACGCGCTGGCAAACCTGACCAAAGAAGATGTGCCCGATAGTGTGCTGCGTGCCTATGGGCTTGAGAGCCTAAAATTTGGCCCCGAATATATCATCCCTAAGCCGCTCGATCCGCGGGTTCTGCTCTGGGAATCTCCAGCGGTAGCCAAGGCTGCGATGGATACAGGTGTGGCTCGCCTCCAGCTGGATCTGGACGAATATCGCGAACAGCTGGCTTACCGTCAAGGGATGGGAGAGCAAGTCCGTCATTACATTATGCACAAAGCGCAGCAGTGCCCGGAGCGCAAGCGGGTAGTATTTGCCGAGGGTGAAGAGACCAAGATCATCCGCGCTGCTGCTCAGATTGCCGATGAAGGCATCGCCGACCCGATCTTGATTGGTAGGTCTGACGTCATCGAGCAACGGATAAAATCACTGGGATTGGATTGTTGCCCGCAGATCGTTGACCCCAACCACTTCGAGCAGCTGGAAGCCTATGCCAATCGTTATTACGAAATCCGGCAGCGTAAAGGCGTGGCGGTTAAAGATTCAAAGAAGCGTGTGTGTGAGCCCAATATTTTTGGCCCGATGATGGTTGCCATGGGCGACGCAGACGCGTTCGTTTCCGGCTTAACTTCGGATTATCCAGACGTCATCCGACCGGCGTTGCAGATCCACCATACCAACCCTGGAACTACACGCGCTGCGGGTGTATACATCATGATTGTTGACAAGCGCACCTATCTTTTCACGGATGCTACGGTGAACATCGATCCATCGGCTGAAGACCTGGCTGAGGTTGCCTGTCTTTCAGCAGAATTCGCACGCCAGTTGGGCCTTGAGCCCCGGGTGGCGATGTTGTCTTTCTCCAATTTTGGCAGCACACCCCATCCACTTTCGGATAAAGTGCGCAAGGCACTAAAGATCATCCGGGAAAAGTGCCCGGAGATCGCCGTGGATGGTGAGATGCAGGCTGATACTGCGATTGTCCCCGAAATTGTAGATGAACGCTACCCCTTCAGCCAGGTGCGCGATGCGAACGTGCTCGTGTTCCCATCCCTGGAATCGGCGAACATCGCTTACAAGTTGCTGGCTCGATTGGGGAACGCCGAGGCCATCGGTCCAATCCTGCTGGGCATGGGCGCGCCGGTGCACGTGCTACAAACAGGCGCGGAGGTGCGCGATATCGTCAATATCGCCGCAGTGGCGGTGATGGATTCAATGAACCGCTCAGGCTGTGATTAGCCGAAATACCACCTTGCAACGAACTGCGGGCGCATGCGCCCGCAGTTTTGTTTAGTAGGTCATGTGTTGTGGTATATTCTGCCAGGTACGAACCATTTTGGAGGTGAGGGTGCAGAAACATAAAAAGATCTGTTTTGTCTGTCTTGGCAATATTGTGCGCAGCCCATTGGCGGAGAGCCTGTTTAAGTATTATGCAGAGAGGTTTGGGGTTGGGGATGAGTACGAAGTGGATTCTGCCGGTATGTCGGATTGGCATGTCGGTGAGCCGCCGGATTTGCGCATGCGCCGTGTGGCTGCAGGCCGCGGTATCCCTTATGATGGGCGCTCCCGCGAATTCAAGACATCGGACTTCGAGCGATTTGATCTGATCCTGGTCATGGATCAGGATAACTATGATGATCTGTTATACCTTGACCCCTCGCCGGAGCAGATTAGTAAAGTTCACTTCCTGCGCGAATTTGATCCCCAGGGCGGACCACGTGCAGAGGTTCCTGACCCGTATTATGGAGGGGTGGAGGGGTTTGAGATGGTATACGACATTGTCGAACGTTCGGTACTCGGCTTCCTGGAGACGCTCGAACAGGCAAAGTAATGCTCCCAGCGGACATTGTCCAGTGGATTAAAGCTCAGGGATTTGGGGAAATTATCTCTGTTCACCAGGTGGGCGGGGGCTGCATTAATCATGGTGCGCGCCTGCAAACATCATCCGGCAAATCATTTTTCCTCAAGACCAACCAGCACACTCCAGCGGATATGTTCGCCCGGGAAGCGGAGGGTTTGCTCGCGCTATCCGTACCGGACGGGCCGCGGGTACCGCAACCATTTCAATACGGAACTGAATATCTTCTTCTAGAAGATTTAACCCCAGCCCCGCGAGCGGCAGATTATTGGCCAGAATTCGGCAGGCGTATGGCTGGTTTGCACAATCATACTAGCTCACAATTTGGATTCGACCACGATAACTACATTGGCAGCACGCCCCAACCAAATACCTGGGCTGATGACGGATATTATTTTTTCGCACAACATCGATTGGTATTTCAGGCAAAGCTTGCCAACAGACACGGCTTGTTGGGCTCTGTCGAGTTAGGGCAGGTGGAGCGCTTGTGTGGACGGTTGCCTGAGCTTGTCCCCGAGCAGCCAGCTTCCTTGCTCCACGGTGATCTTTGGAGCGGCAACGCTATGAGCGATGATCGAGGAAATCCGGCGATCATAGACCCAGCTGCCCACTATGGGTGGGCTGAGGCTGAGCTGGCGATGACGACACTCTTCGGATCATTCTCTGAAGCGTTCTATCGTGCCTATCAAGAAATACGTCCGCTGGAGAAAGGGTACCAGGAGCGCTTCTCCATCTACAATTTGTATCATCTTCTTAATCATTTAAATTTATTCGGCTCGGGTTATTTGGGGGAGGTCGTGTCCACTTTGCGAAGGTATGTCAAGTAATGGTCACATTCACTGGCATCTCAAGCATCCAACCGAGCAAAATCATTTTTGGGGAATTACTTGGGGAATAAAATTCGTTCTCTTCTATTCATTTTGGTGATTGTCGCGATTAGCCTGGGAGCGGAGCGGGGAGAAGCTCAAGCACAAGATAATTCGCCCGATGATCAAGCGCTGATCGAGAAATTCGCCCCCGTCTTGTATTTCCATCCTACTGAGCTATTCCGCCCCCAAGCAGTTGAAGTGCTGTTGGGCTCGGCACGCTTGCGGCAGCAACGCAGTTTTTGGTTTGATACGAATGTGCTTTCGAATGTTTCCATCGCTGAATTGTTTGGTTATCGTGATGAGAGCTTTTTTATTGACGCATGGTATGGAAGCGATTGGGCATCCGACAGTAAAAACTATTCCTCCCACCGCACTTATTACCACACTCTTCTCAGTCCAGACCAGGGGGATTATCCCGTTGTTGCTTATGCTCATGTTGTTCGCGATGAGAGACCGATTCGTATCACAATTCAATATTGGTTTTTTTACTTTTACAATGATTGGTTCAATAAACATGAAGGCGACTGGGAGATGGTCCAGGTCATGCTGGATGAATTGGGTGACCCAGAGTGGGTGGTATACAGCCAGCACCACGGCGGCACGCGCCGGTCGTGGAGCTCAGCTAAAACCGAAGAGGGCACACATCCTGTTGTCTATGTGGCTCTGGGGTCACATGCCAATTACTTCTGGGGGGATGAAATTTACCCGCACATCCAGGATATTGGAAATATGCACGTGGAGGTTGTGGACCGTACTGGGAGCGCAGACCGCACCATTCCGAAAGTGATTCTCCTTCCTGAGCGGGATCAACTGGAAACGAATCCGGTCTCCTGGCCTGAAGCCATGTGGCTGATGTATAAAGGTCACTGGGGTGAGAGCGCTGAACAAGCTGATTTCGGAGGTCCACTCGGGCCTGCCTACAAAGGCGACCAATGGGATCGCCCATATGCCTGGGGCATAGAACAACCGTTGGATACCGGGACCTGGTATGCGAACCGCTTGCGGGTGGAGGTCACCGGGGTTGGCGCAAACGGCGCACAAGTGTCCATCCACGGCCCACTGGGAGAGAGCCTGCCAGGTGCAGATTTTGAGGACCAAGTCGCCATACTTCACACAGATCCCGGTGAGCTCGTGCACCTAAGTGCAACGATCCTAATCCCCCCGGACACTCCTTACGGCCTGATTATCACCGAGCCTGATTTGGCTACCTCACAAGTAACCGCTTTCACCTACACGGACTTACCCATCAGTTCCTCGGGTCAGATTACACTCACCCTGGGCGCGAGCCATGAAGCCCGGTTGGAGGTTGATGGAATTCTCTACGAGCTCGCTCCCAGCGATATACAGGCGACCGAGTTGTCTGTGTCCGGTCCCGGTTGGATCTGGATGGCAGGGGCACTTCCGGTCGGTGACCTGCTCTGGGGTAGTGTCTTAGGGATTTTGGCAGCGGTTTTCCCTGCTCTGTTCTATGTGGGAATGTTGTACTGGTCCGATCGTTACGAGAAGGAACCCGCTAGCTTATTGGCAGTTGCATTCTTTTGGGGAGCACTCCCCGCCCTGGTCATCGCGATTCTGGTGCGGATCTTTTACCAGCTTCCCCCCAACCTTCTTAGCCCACAGCTCCTGCAATTTGCCAGTGTAGTGTTGCTGTCGCCACTTTTGGATGAAGTACTCAAAGGCGTGGTGGTGGTCTTCATTGCCTCGCGCTACCGTCGCGAGTTTGATGACGTGCTGGATGGCATCATCTACGGGGCGATGGTTGGCGTCGGTTTTGCCATGACCGGCAATATCCTCAGCTATCTCGGGTCATTCTTGACCCGCGGGTACGCAGGACTGGGGAGCTCAATTCTCATTGAGGGAGTGCTCTATAGCCTGGATCATGCATCCTATACGGCCATCTTCGGTGCTGGAGTCGGGTATTTCCGGTTGTCCTCGCATCGCTGGCGGAGGGTTGCTGTGCCTGCGGGAGCTTTTCTGCTGGCGGTCGTAACCCACGGATTGCACAATGTCTTGATCCAGAATGCAGTAAATCTAAACCTAGCGATACTCATGCTCACATGGAGTGGAGTGCTGGTCCTTGTGGCGGCGATGGCATGGGCGCTTGATCGACAGCGTCGCTGTCTAAAGAATGAGCTCGTTGATCAGCTCCCGGAAGAGCTGTTCCAGGTGGTCAGCCAACCGCTGAGGCGAGCCCGCGCGGAATTTGATGCTTTGATTAAGCAAGGCGTTAGCGCTTGGAGAGAAAAGCGCAAGCTTCACCGGCTTTGCGCAGAATATGCATTTAAATGCATGCAGGCGCGATTGTTCCCCAGCGAAAAGGATATCACTTTAGAGGCAACTGCACTTTGGAATGAAATTAAGAAGATTATTGCTCGTGAGTAGTTGATACTAAGCTATCGCTAACAGGCAGTTTGCAGAATATTCCCCCTTTACAAATATGGTAATTGTCATATAATTAGTCGATAATTATATTAGGGGGAGACTGGGTTTCCCACCTCCAGGTCGATGTTGGAAAAAATCTATATTATTCCCATTTGGTTATAAAACCAGGGAGGAATGTAATGCGTAGAATACTATTTCCGGTACTGATCGCGACAATGCTGTTAGTTATCACATTCGGAATGTTTCATGTAGCTCGCAGCCAGGGAGAGATCCAACCAGATGGGTCGCTTGTCCTCAACAGTGAGAGCCAAGGCGAGAATATACGCGAAATTTCCACACAGCAGGACGTTGACGCCCCCACTGAACCAAATATTTCTTTCATCGATTCGCCTACTGCAGCATGCTACCAGCCGGATCGGTCCCGGAACGAGTGTTACATCAACTGGTATTACATGTATGTTTCCGCCGATCCCAATTATATGATTACGATGACAACCAGGATAAATTCAATAGGGTTCGTGGCGAGGTACTCAGGTTTTTTCCAAACCAGCATGTATGTCCCATATAACATGGTGGGAGATGGTTATAAGGTAGCGTGTGGAGCTTTAGGAGCTGGAGGCAATAGCCAGTTTGGTAATGCTTATGCTTATACCATCCGAGCCCGGGATTCCGCAGGTTTAAGTTCTGCGAACTACGGCACCGTTTTATTGCCCAGCCTACCCGCAGTAGATTGAATGGGGGATCAAATGCCACGAAAGTGGATTGCTGTAGGGAGTTGTACGCTTGCTTTGATGATTCTGGCGCTTTTTTGGGCCTCGCTCGGCAGGGCGAATTCGGCGCTTAACCTGGAGAAGATCGCCCAGCCTAATAGTGCAGATGAGCCTCCGCCTGAGCGCGAGCGCCAGACTGCTGAACAGGCGCCGTTGATTTCTTTCATTGATAGCCCAAGTGCCGCTTGTATACGAGCCAGACCAGCATCAAGAGAGTGCTTCATTAACTGGAATTATCTATCTGTTACTGCCACATCGCCGCAGTACATCATCACTATGACGGTAGCTATTGATGGTCAAATGCGAGCATATTATTCAGGATTCTTCCAGACTTCGATGTACGTTCCATTTGATATGAACCCAAAGGGTTTCAAGGTGGCGTGTGGAGACCCTGGTACTAACGCCAACCCAGAGTTGGGAAAAACCTATAGTTACACCATCCGAGCCAGAGAGTCGGGCGGACTCGGATCAGCAAACTATGGCTCGGTCACCTGTCCCGTTGGAGCGTATTCAGTCTACCTGCCATTTTATTCACGGTGAGAAATATTTTTCAAAGTGCGGCTCCCACCCTGTAGGGATATACTCGCCGGTCGCTACGTTTTGCGTGTATTCCCCCTTGTACGCACCACGAGCGATACGGTCGAGCGCATCGACCAGCTGATCTACCTCTTCCTGCGTGTTGTATAAACCAAACGAAGCCCGGATTAATCCCGGCATTTCGGATTTGTCCCCATCAAGCATTTGGTTGCGAACAATATTGGATTCCTCGGGTGAAAGACCTAAAAGGTGCAGGATGTAGGGATGCGCGCAGAAACATCCAGAGCGCACACCAATACCAAACTCGTAGCCTAAAATTGATGCTACCTTGAAGTGAGATTCGCCGCGTAGACCAAAGGGAATTACGCCTAATCGCCTAGAAGCACGTCCAGGGTCTGGATCTCCCATAATAAAAATGCCCGGCACAGCAGGCAGGCGCGTTAGAGCATAGTGAGTGAGGTCTGCTTCATGCTGAGCAACGTTATCCATCCCCACAGAATCAAGCTGTTTGATGGCAGATGCAAGGGCGATGGCTCCAACGGTGTTGGGGCTGCCAGCCTCGTCGCGGTCAGGGGGTCCTGCCCAGACCACTTCATCTATAGTGACGATTTCAACAGTGCCGCCACCGGTCATATCTGGCTCGCCGTGCTCGAAGATGTCCCGACGACCCACCAGCGCACCGGTTCCGAAGGGCGCGTACATTTTGTGGGCTGAGATGGCGACGAAATCCAGGTGGGCTGGCTCATCGAGTGGCAGCATATCCACTTTACGATGGGGCGCTAGCTGAGCGCAATCCACAAGGATAAGCGCACCTGCGGCGTGAGTTTTTTCTGCCAGACGGTGAATGGGATTCAACGTACCCGTGACATTGCTGGCACCTGTAATGGCAACCAGTGCCAGCCGGTCACGGTATTTTTCTAGTAGATCATCGAAATCGGCTTCGTCGAGCCGGCCGTCGGACGTCAAACCAATATGCAGAGTTTTAGCCGCTGCACGCCAGGGGAGGTCGTTCGAGTGATGCTCCATACCGCTGACCAGGACGATGTCGCGCTCCGGGGTGAAGGGGAAACGCCTTGCCATCTTGTTGATCGCCTCGGTGGTGTTCTTGCCAAAGATGCAGGTGTGGGTGGCTTCACTGGCACCCAGGAAATCAAGCACAATCTGGCGTGCCTTTTCATAAGCATGCGTGGAAAGCTGGCTCTTAAAACCCGTGCCGCGATGGACACTGCTGTAATAGATAAGGTAGTCGTTCACGGACTTTTGCACAGCGAGTAGCGCAGGGGTAGAGGCGGCATTATCCAAGTTGATGTAGCGCTGGTGGTTTCCGTTCAATAACGGCACCAAGACATCTAAACCGACGAACAAACTGGCGAAATTGTGGTTGGTGGGTGACGCTGTCATAACACTCTTATCTGACAATTCTGATGGGAGTACAAAGTTCGGACAAATTGGTGGGAAATTGGGCTTGCAATTCGGACAATTTTCGTATATACTGTGTGTATCTGTGGGAGAAAGTGGGAAAAAGTGGAGCGCCGGACCAAATCCGGCGTTCCGGCATTAAGGAGGAGTTAGAACAGATGTTCATGGGTCAGTATATGCACAGTCTGGACAGCAAGGGTCGGCTGACGATACCTGTACGTTTCCGGGCTTTTTTAATCGAGGGTGCGTATATTACCCAAGGCTTCGACCGAAACTTGATGGTCCTGACAAAAACCTCCTTCGATAGAATCTCCCAACGCGTAAGCCAGGGGAGTATTACAGATCCGGCATCGCGCTTGCTGCGACGTTTCATTTACTCCAGCGGTCAATGGCTAGACATTGACCGAGCTGGTCGTGTACTGGTCCCTGATTTCCTTCGCCAGACCGCGCACATTGACAGCGAAGTCGTGGTGGTGGGTGTCGGGGATTACTTTGAAATTTGGACGCCACCAACTTGGGCAGAGCAGCAAGAGGCACTGCTAGATTCTGAAGCGAATGCCCAACGATTTATGGCTTTCGATCTCTCAGCCGGTTAACCAGGGATATCCCTTTGGGAGATATCCATGCACCGTCCGGTTCTTTAC
Organism: uncultured Chloroflexia bacterium; assembly: GCA_963714425.1. GTDB lineage: Bacteria > Chloroflexota > Anaerolineae > Anaerolineales > UBA4823 > DATCYX01. The sequence goes on along the minus strand of CAVQOI010000004.1, from coordinate 179,380 downwards.
CAAGAGATTATACACGCTTTGCGGCCCAGACAGGAAGGATTGTATGTAGATGCCACGGTAGGAGCCGGTGGTCACGCCTGGGGCATTTTGGAAGCCAGTACACCAAGTGGGCTGTTGTTGGGTTTGGATGTGGACCCGCAGGCTTTGGAGCTCGCGCAAGAGCGCCTCGAGCCCTTTGAAGGCCGGGCGACCTTGATGAGATCGTCCTATACAAGGCTGCGGGAGCAGCTCGACTCGCTCGCGTGGCGGATGGTAGATGGGATCTTGCTCGATCTCGGGATGTCATCGATGCAACTAGATACACCTGAGCGAGGCTTCTCATTTCTAGAAGACGCACCTTTGGATATGCGTTTCGATCCGGATAACCCGGTAAGTGCCTACGACCTTGTCAACGATATGCCGATCAACGAGCTTGCAAACCTGATCTACCAATATGGCGAGGAGCGGCGCGCCCGGCACGTAGCCCGCGCCATCGCTGCAGCGCGACCGCTGCAAACAACTCAACAGCTTGCACAGGTGGTTGTTCGTGCGGTCACCCGAGGAAAGGGCAGTAAGCGCCAAGAGATACACCCTGCAACGCGTACTTTTCAAGCACTTCGCATCGCGGTAAACCGCGAGCTCGAAGCCATCGAAGCGGTATTACCACTGGCGACGGCTTCACTAGTTCCAGGCGGGAGGTTGGCAGTGATTGCCTTCCACTCATTGGAGGACCGAATCGTTAAACAATACTTCCGCCGCGAAAGCCAGGACTGCATCTGCCCGCCAAAACAGCCGGTGTGTACCTGTGGGCATAAGGCAACACTTACAATTATCAACCGTCGTCCGATCCTGCCTCAAGCAGCGGAATTTGACTCAAATCCAAGAGCACGCAGTGCTCGTCTGCGGATTGCAGAGAAGGTTTAATCTGGCATGACACTTGCAAGCTTATTGGATAGTTGCAGAAGCCCTGCACCCGTCCTGCCGGAGGAATAAATGGAAAGTGTACGAAATATAACCCAAGCTTATTCACAGGCTCCCTGGCGAAAACAAATGATGTTTATCGGTTTGTTTTTGCTGGTGGTGATATTCGCTGCGCTCGTGGCAGGTATTTACCTTGATGTCACAGCACGCACGGCAACGTTTGGTCGCGAAATCCAGGGTATGGAAGAAGAGATCGGGAGTTTGCGACTGGTCAATGCTGATCTCGAATCACGAATGGCGTTTTTGAGCTCAATGCAAGAGATGGAAAAACGCGCTCGAAGCCTGGGTTTTGAGCGCTTACAGATGGATGAAGCGGTATTCATTGTGACACCAGGGTATATCCCTCGGGAACATGCCAGGTTAGCTCCCCCGCCCGGTCCAGTAAAGGCCGTGGCAGCTGCGCTGCCAGGGGTGTTTACGGAATCGCTTTTCGATTGGTTTCAGCGGAGTGTAATCTCCCAGCGCAGCCCTCTGCTGGAGGTTCAGCGATGATCAGCGAAAATGTCTGGCGCTATACGCTGCTTGGGACCATCTTCTCTCTACTGGCGGTTGCGATCGTAGGGCAGATGGTACGAATTCAATTGAACCCGGAACAGGTAGCATACTTCAAAGAGATGTGGGATGCCAATCTGGGTGACTATCGCACGATCTATCCTGCCCGCGGCCAGATCTACGACCGATACGGGAATGTTTTGGCAGGAAATACCAAGGTGTACGAGATCGGCGTCGAGCTGGCGTGGGTGGAGAATCCACATACGATCGCACTGGCGTTAAATGTTGTCCTTGGCTTAGATTATGCCCAGGTACTCCAGGCGGTCAGCCAGGACGCTTCAGACAGCGCTGTGTATGTAGTCCTGGATAACTTCGTGTCACAAGAAAAAATTGACCGACTGGAAGCGTATCGCACTGAAATAGAAGATACCTACGAACGTAGCCGGGATAAGGATAAGCCAAGCCTGAGCGGATTAGTTTATGTACCGCATTTGATGCGCTATTATCCAGAGACCGACCGGGCATCGAATATCCTGGGCTTTGTAACCATGGAAGGTAAGGGAAATTTCGGCGTTGAAGCCAAGTTCAATAACCTGCTGGCGGGTGAGCCTAAAAACGTCTGGATACCCCGGGATCCAAATCTGGTTGGGCAAATGCCCGACGTGCCCGAAGGTGCCAGCCTGATCCTGACCATTGACAGAACCATCCAGAAGGCTATCGAAGAAATCATCGACGATGCTGTGGACGATAATGGTGCTGAATCAGGTACCATCGTCGTGCTGGATCCCAAGACGGGTGAGATTCTGGCAATGGCAACGACACCTCGTCTCAACTTGAATGAGTACTGGCGCTACGGAGAGGTGTTTAAGGGTAGCACGCCATTCAACCGGGCGGTGAGCCAGGCCTATGAGCCGGGATCGGTTTATAAGGTATTCACCATGGCAGCCGGCCTTGATAAAGGAGCTATTAAACCTGAAACAGAGTTCCTGGACACCGGAGTTTTTGAGATAGGCGGCACGTTTATTTATAACTGGAACCGTGGAGCCTGGGGACCGCAGGATATGCTGGGGTGTATGCAGCACTCCTTGAACGTTTGTCTGGCCTGGATCGCATCGGAATTGGGTGCAAAAGATTTCTACGCGTACATGCGTGCCTTCGGTATTGGCCACATGACCGGCGTCGACATGGCTGGCGAGAATCCAGGCCGTCTAAAACTGCCAGGAGATGCCGACTGGTACGATGCCGACCTGGGCACGAATGCATTTGGGCAAGGTGTGGCAACTACCCCACTGCAGATGGCTGCAGCTGCCGCAGCGATTGCAAATGACGGGAAGATGATGGCACCCCATGTTGTCCGGGCAGTGGTTAACCGGGGGCAGCAGTTCGATACCCAGCCTCGCCTGGTGGGCATACCCATCTCGGCCCAGACCGCGAATACACTAAGCGATATGTTGGCCGTATCCCTGGAAAAAGAGGCTTCGGATGCCCTTGTGGAAGGCTATCGGGTCTCCGGTAAAACCGGTACAGCTGAAATTCCCACGCCCTTCGGATATTCGACAAACATCACTAACGCCTCTTTCGTTGGCTGGGGGCCAACGGATGACCCACAATTTTTAGTGTATATCTGGTTGGAGAAACCTACCTCGTCGATATGGGGCTCGATCGTGGCTTCGCCAATTTTTCGTGATGTCGTTAAAGAATTGGTGGTCTTAATGGATATCCCGCCGGATGATGTGAGGATGAAGCTTTCTCGGCAATGAAATGCTTACGCTTGAGCATGTTATTGACGCATTGACCGGCATCCGTCTTGAACGGGCCACACAGATCATTACAGATGCCAGTGTAGATTCTCGCCAGATAATACCGGGTGGTCTCTTCATTGCACTGCCCGGAGAAAGAGTTGATGGGCACGATTTTGTAGAAGCAGCATTTGATAGAGGCGCCCATATTGCGCTCGTACAACGTGATCTCTCCACACAGTTCGCAATGCTCGACTTGCGGGGTGGAGCGACCGTTGAGAACCTTGACATACCTGATCTGCCCTTTTGCATTCTTGTGCAGGATAGCTTACAAGCACTCCAGCAAGTGGCGCGTTACTGGCGTCGCAAACTGAACCTGAGAGTGATTGGCATAACCGGCAGTGTTGGAAAGTCCACCACGAAGGAGGTGGTGGCTAGCGTTCTCGAGCAACGCTACCGTACCTTAAAAAATCCTGGAAATCTGAACAACGAGATTGGGTTGCCCCTCACCATCTTGCACCTGAGTGAGGGGCACGAGATGGCTGTACTTGAGATGGGCTTTTACGTCCCAGGTGAGATCGCATTATTGTGCGATTTGGCGCTGCCACAGGTAGGCGTTGTCACCAATGTGGGTACGGTGCATGCTGAACGAGCAGGTTCGAAGGAGATGATCGCCAGAGGCAAAGCTGAGCTAATCCAAAGTCTTCCTGATGCCCCATATGGGACAGCCATCTTGAACTACGACGACCTATGGGTGCGGGAGATGGCAAGCCAAACCAAGGCACAGATATTCTTCTATGGCATGACCCCCGAGGCAGATCTTTGGGCAGACGAGATTGAAGGCGCCGGTCTAGAAGGGATCCGCTTTCGCCTGCATTTTGGGAATGAATTGATCTACCTTCGGGTGCCAATGATTGGCCGGCATTCTGTACACACAGCTTTGCGGGCGGCTGCGGTCGGTCTGGTAGAAGGGTTAACCTGGCAAGAGATTGTAAACGGCATGCGGGCCGGGCACTCCCAATTGCGCTTGGTGGCTGTGCGAACAGTTCAGGGAGCTCTATTACTCGATGATACCTACAACGCTTCGCCGGAATCGACACTTGCAGCGCTCAACCTTCTTGAAGAACTGGAGGGTCGGAGGATTGCAGTGCTAGGTGATATGCTCGAGCTGGGACCATACGAAGAGCAAGGACATGATATCGTTGGCTCTCGGGCGGCTGAGGTGGTGGAAGAGTTGATTACTGTCGGAGAACGTGGGCACATGATCGCATCCGCTGCGAACCGGGCTGGTCTGTCAGCCAACAAGATCATCGAAGTAGAAGACGCTGAAAAGGCTATTGAGTACCTCCAGCTTGTACTAAAGGAGCAAGATGTTGTCCTGGTGAAAGCATCGCATGGCATGCGTTTAGACCGGATCGTGGCGGCATTGGAGTATAGGGAATGACCGGAGCATCAGTCGCTTTGACATTAGCAGGGCTGACCTTCATGCTCACGGTCATCTGGGGCGCACCTCTTCTACGGGTGTTGCGTTATTACCGGATCGGCAAGACGATCCGGGTGGAAGGCCCACAACGGCACTTTACCAAAATGGGAACACCTACAATGGGCGGTGTGCTCATCGTCCTCCCGGTGCTGCTAGTCACCATCTTGCTAAACGCTGGCTCCTTGATCGGCTTATCTTTCTTGGGTCGTTCGGTGCTCCTGCCAATGGGTGTGATGGTGGCTTTTGCTCTCCTGGGTGCATGGGATGACTGGCTGGGTGTCCGGGGGCGAAATGAGAAGGGAAGAGGGTTGCGAGCGCGGACCAAGCTCTTTTTCCAAGTCGTGTTGGCATTCCTCGCAGCAATCGGCTTGCAAGAAGTACTCGATGCCCCAGAGTTGTATCTGCCAACCATCAAGGGCGAGATTAATCTGGGTAACGAGTACCTGCTGATTGCTACGTTCTTGATCGTGGCGATGTCGAACTCTGTCAACTTCACAGATGGGTTGGATGGGCTGGCGGGGTTGATTTCGGCGACGGCTTTTGCTGCGTTTGGCGCAATCGCATTGATCTGGAGGCAAGTCTTCCTTGCACGTTTCTGTTTTACGCTTGCGGGAGCATTATTCGGATTTTTATGGTTCAACGTACACCCAGCGGAATTGTTTATGGGCGATACCGGATCGCTTTCGATTGGAGCGACCTTGGCGGTTGTCGCCTTGATGACTGGCCAATGGCCTCTCCTGCCGATCGTAGCGGTGATCCCGGTGAGCAACACGCTCAGTGTGATCATCCAGTCTCTTTATTTCAAATACACAAGGAGGCGCTACGGTGAAGGCAGAAGGTTTTTCAAAATGGCGCCGCTTCACCATCATTTTGAGCTATCAGGGTGGAGCGAGACGCAGGTGGTGCAACGTTTCTGGTTGATCAGCCTGATAGCAGCGATGATCGGTGTAGCATTAGCAGTGATCTGATGATGGAGTGTAGCAATCGCGATGAAAAAAGAATGGAGCGGCCAGCGTGTGCTGATCTTGGGCGCGGCCCGGCAAGGGATCGCCCTGGGACGCTATTTGGTGCGCAATGGAGCTCACGTAACGATCAGCGACCTGCAACCCGCAGAAAAATTCAGCGAGGCGATGGCTTCACTCCCCGAGGTACGCTGGGTATTGGGGAGCCATCCGGTCCAGCTGCTCGAGAAGATCGATCTATTATGTGTCTCGGGTGGCGTTCCCCTCAGCATCCCGCTTGTCCAGGCGGCGATCGAGCAGGGGATACCGCTCTCCAACGATTCGCAGATTTTCCTGGAGGTAGCTCCCTGCAGGGTAATCGGAATCACAGGCTCGGCTGGCAAGACAACCACGACGACACTTGTAGGCAGGATGGCCGAAATCGCTCGTGGACCGGAGCACACATTTATCGGCGGCAATATCGGATCACCTCTGATTTCCATGGTGGATGCGATGATGCCAAATGACCTGGCAGTGATGGAATTATCTAGCTTTCAATTGGAGATTATGGACCGCTCACCACAGATCGCCGCTGTACTCAATGTAACCCCGAACCATTTGGACCGGCACGGGAGCATGCAGGCATACACGCAGGCAAAAAAGCGCATTTTAACCTACCAGACCGTTGCGGATGTTGCGGTATTAGGGCGAGACGATCCTGGCGCCTGGAGTCTGGCGGATGATGTGCGCGGGAGTCTGGAGTCTTTTGGCCTGAATCTGACACAGACCACAAAGGGTGTAACCCTTCGAGGAAAAAAGGTGGTTTATTGGGATGGCATTCAGGATAGCTGGTTGCTGGATCGATCGGAAGTGGCATTGCGCGGAGATCACAATTTGCAAAATGTGCTGGCAGCTTGTGCAATTGCTACTGCGGTTGGATTGCCAGCGGAAGCGATGCGACGTGGCGTGCAAGGTTTCACCGGTGTCCCCCACAGGTTGGAATTCATCCGCACCTGGAACGGGGCCGATTGGTACAACGATTCAATTGCCACTGCCCCCGAGCGAGCTATTGCAGCCATCCGTTCCTTCGAAGAGCCGATTGTGCTATTAGCAGGCGGGCGCGATAAAGATCTGCCGTGGGAAGATTTTGCCGACTTAGTGCGCAATCGAGTCGATCACCTGATTGTGTTTGGAGAAGCGGCGGGAAAGATTGTCCAAGCGATGGGGAGACGCTATCAGTGCTATCGCTGCGACAACTTACAGCAGGCGGTAGACGTTGCTGCTCAGGTAGCCGAGGCAGGTGATGTCGTCTTGCTCTCTCCGGGTGGTACCAGCTTTGATGAATTTATGGATTTTGAGGAGCGTGGAGTATGTTTCAAGCAATTAGTGATGTCTTTGTGAGAAGGCAGAACGGCGCGCCTGGGCTGAGCGCAAAGGCTGAAGCCCGTCGCCGCGCTGCCCAGCTAGGGATCGATGTCCCCATGCTTCTGGCTGTAGCCACGCTGGTTATATTCGGCACCTTAATGGTGTATTCTGCCAGTTGGGACTATTCCTTCCTAATATTTGGCTCGCCGACCTATATCTTCCTCCGCCAGGTCGTCTGGATACTCTTAGGGATAGGCGTGGCGGCAATCCTTGCGTTTCTGGATTATCACTGGTGGCGCCGGTTAGCAATTCCCATTATGGCAGTGACGGTCGTATCCTTGATCGGCGTATTGTTCATCAGTGAGGTTCGCCATGGAGCAGTACGCACGCTGATGGGTGGCTCGATCCAACCATCCGAGCTTGCCAAAGTCGCCACAATTATTTATCTCGCAGTCTGGTTGTACTCTCGGAAAGATCAGCTCAGCGATATCAGCTTTGGTCTGGTGCCTCTGGCGGGTATCTTGGGGATCTTGGGTGGTTTGATCTTTGTCCAACCCGACCTTAGCGCGGTGATTACGATCTTATTCATGGGTGGCACACTCTTCTTCCTGGCTGGTGGAGATTTACGGCAGATTGGATTGATGCTGGTGGTTGCGACCCTGGTTGGTTGGCTGGTTGTTATGGTGAACAGTACTGGCGGCGAGCGTGTTGCCAGCTATCTGGCAGGTCTCAAGGATCCTAAAGATGCCTCCTACCACGTCCAACGCGCCCTGGAAGCATTTGTTAATGGCGGCTGGTTTGGCGTCGGTATTGGGAATGCGCGCACCAAGCTCACCGGACTTCCAGTACCTCCCACCGATAGCATTTTCGCTGTTGTTGGTGAAGAGACGGGTGTATTTGGCTCGATGACACTGGTTGTCTTATATGTCGTCTTGTTATGGCGCGGTCTGGGCATCGCACGCCGAGCACCGGATCAATTGGGGACATTACTCGCAGCCGGGCTGAGCCTGTGGCTGGCGATGGAAGCATTTGTGAATATGGCGGTTATGCTCAACCTGCTGCCATTTGCTGGGAACGCGCTCCCCTTCATTAGCGCAGGCGGCTCTAACTTGCTGGTTTCATTTGTCGCGATCGGTATCATCTTGAATATCTCCAGGTTAGGTGTCCGGGAGAAAGAAGAGGAAGGGAGGTCCTTCGTTGCGGTTGTTGATTTGCGCGGGCGGGACCGGCGGCGGCGTGTTTCCCGCTCTCGCCGTACTTCAAGAGCTGACGAATGATAGGAGCCGTCAGGCTTCGGACAATCGTCGGGCAACTTCTAGCCTTGAGGCTCTCCTCTGGGTTGGAGGCATAAAGGGTATGGAGGAGCAACTGGTGGAGCAAGCCGGTATCCCATTCAAAGCAATCCCAGCAGCGGGTGTGCATGGTGTGGGATTGAAGGCTCTGCCTGGGAATGCGCTTCGCCTGGTGAGAGGCTATATGGCTGCTCGCCGTATCCTGCGTGATTTTCGACCGGAGGTACTCTTCTTCACCGGAGGGTATGTCTCAGTTCCGGTGGCTCTGGCTGCCCGCTTGCCTGGAAGAGGTTATCCGCGCGCCAGGAGCTTGCTGTATATACCGGATATTGAACCTGGATTGGCTCTGAAAAGCCTGACCCGCTTCGCAGATCGAGTTGCGGTTACAACGCCAAATACGCAAACTTATCTGGGGAGCCATCCCTCAATGGTCGTTAGCGGCTATCCCACCCGGACCGAATTGGGTAAATGGAGCCGTGAGAAATCGCTCGAGGTGCTGGAGCTAACCCAGGATTTACCCGTGTTATTAGTGTTTGGCGGCAGTAAAGGGGCGCGATCGATCAACAAAGCAATCTGGGGAATGTTGCCTGAGCTGCTTGGCGAGATGCAAGTTTTGCACATCACCGGACATCTGGATTGGCCAGAGGTTGATGGCGTGGTGCAACGTCTCTCAAACCAGCTACCTGAGCCCGTACTTGCACGATACCACCCGCATGCCTTTCTACACGCGGAGATGGGCGCAGCCTTTAGAGCTGCAGACCTGGCAGTTTGCCGGGCGGGCGCCTCGACACTTGGAGAGCTACCCCAATTTGGATTGCCAGCAATACTTATCCCATATCCATATGCCTGGCGTTACCAGCATGTGAATGCAAACTACCTGGCGGAGCGCGGCGCTGCAGCAATCCTGAAAGATGCTGATCTTACAACCCATCTGTTCCCTGCAGTGCGCGATCTAATCCGGGACGCAGCTAAGCGGGCAGAAATGAGTTCGGCAATGCTCGCGCTGTCGATGCCAGATGCAGCGAGAACAATAGCCATGCAGTTATATGACTTGGCCGCAGATTTGCGGAGGTAGCGATGATGACTTTGACCTTTGCATTTTGGATGTACGTTGTAATTTTTTCTTTCATCGGCGCCTTGCGCGGGTGGGCGAAGGAGATGTTGGTGACTTTCAGCGTCATCCTCTCGCTCTTCTTTTTGGAGGTGATGGGTAGATATGTTCCTCCTGTACGGGATTTCTTCGCCCAGCCGAATAGCGCTTCCGAGTTCTGGGTACGCGCAACGGTTGTAATAGTGCTGGCTTTCTTCGGATACCAGACACCGAATATTGCCAGGATGGCACAAGGTCGATTCGCACGCGAACGGCTTGCGGATACACTGCTTGGTTTTTTCCTGGGAGCAGTAAACGGCTTCCTGATTGTAGGGACTTTGTGGTACTTCATGCAAGAATTGGGATACCCATTCGAGAAATTCATTACCAGACCACAACCTGATCCCTCACTACTTGCATACTTAGCCCCGCGCTGGCTTGGAATTCCTACCATTTATTTTGCAGTGTCAATTGCTTTCTTGTTTATCCTGGTTGTCTTTATATGATGGTGGTTTGTAAATGGAACACGTGCACTTTGTCGGAATTGGCGGAAGCGGTCTATCAGCCATCGCGCGCATCGCGTTGGAGCGTGGCATGACTGTTAGCGGTTCAGACCGGCAGCAATCTGCAATGACGGATGCCTTGCGAGCAACCGGTGCGCACGTGTTTATCGGACACCAAGCGGAGAATATCAAAGGAGCCACTCTCTTGGTGCGATCATCTGCAATTCCAGAGACGAACGTCGAGGTACAGGCAGCAATCAATAAAAATGTGCCTGTTATGAAACGAGACGAGTATCTGGATAGGATGCTTAATGACAATCGTGTCATCGCGGTTGCCGGGACACACGGCAAAACCACAACCACCTCGATGATCAGCTGGACGCTGACATCTATGGGGCAGGACCCGTCCTACATTATCGGTGGAATCTCGCTTAATTTAGAGAAGAATGCATATTCCGGGAAAGGACCATCTTTCGTTATTGAAGCTGATGAGTACGATCGTATGTTCTTAGGATTGACCCCGGAGATCGCTGTGGTTACGAATGTTGAACATGACCATCCAGATTGCTATCCTACCCCGGAGGATTTCTACCAGGCATTTCGCGATTTTGTTCATCGTCTCAAGCCATGGGGATTCTTGCTCGCTTGCATTGACGATGAAGGGGCGCGGCGATTAATGGGCGATGCGCGCGCTGTTCGTCTCCAGGTGCGTTCGTACGGGATGAAGCATTGGATTAACTACGATGGTCCTGACTATGCAGCCAGGAAGCTTGTGCCTAACGATCTCGGTGGTTATACATTTGAGGCTGTACGTCTGAGCGGTGAGCGCTCTCCACGGATCGTACCCGTCGTTTTGCAGGTTCCAGGCAGGCATAACGTAAGTAACGCTCTGGCTACACTGGGTGTGGTCGATTTGTTAGGTCTTTCACTGGAAGACGGGGCTGGGGCGCTGAGCCAATTCCGGGGAGTTGGTAGGAGATTTGATGTGCGCGGTGAGGTTGGCGGTATTACCGTAATCGATGATTATGCTCACCATCCGAGTGAGATCCGTGCAACCCTATCAGCGGCGCGGGCGCGATACCGAGGTAGGGTTATCTGGGCTGTATGGCAGCCACATACATACTCCCGGTCGCGCACGTTATTGAATGAGTTCGCAATATCCTTCCCAGACGCTGACCACGTCATTGTTACCGAGGTATATGCAGCTCGCGAAGAACCACCGCAAGATGGATTCTCCTCCCAGCAGATTGTTCCAGCTTTGAGGCACCCAGATGCACAGTTGGCTACTGGGCTTGAGCAGGCTGTAAAACTCCTGTTGGCTGGGTTAAGGCAAGGCGATGTGGTCCTCGTATTATCTGCTGGGGATGCGGACCAAATCAGCCGGAACTTGCTAAAGAGTTTGGGAAAACCCGATACGGGCTTAGCGGAGACTGGCTCCAGGAGTGAGAAGCATGTCTGAGAAGAAACATACTTTCGAAGCCGATATGCTGCTGGTCAAGAACGCCAAGCGTGACGCTGAGTTGAAACAGGAAAAGATGAGTGCGAAAGATGTGAGCATTCGCATTTCGAAGAAGCAGCGCACTTATTCGCGAGATACTGTGACCCGCTTGATCGAGTGGTTCAAGCAAGATTAGCACGCTCGGTAGACGGTTTGAACCTTACAAAATGAACATCCAGCACCTGCACACAGCCTTCGGTGGACGCATGCAAACTAGCGTGCCGATGGACCGCTTTACGTCAGCAAGGGTTGGTGGTCCGGCAGACGTCCTGCTAGAAGTGAACTCCCTCGATGAGCTGGTGCAAGCTGCTTCGCTGCTCTGGAGCGAGGGTGCAGATTGGTTGGTCCTGGGCGGAGGCTCGAATGTGCTGGTGAGCGATGCTGGCATCCGAAGTGTGGTTGTGCTCAACCAGGCCCAGCAGGTGAGATTCAACCAGTCCTCGATTCAGCCCAATGTATGGGCTGAATTGGGTGCCAACCTGGGGTTGATCGCTCGCCAGGCGGCCACTAAGGGGTTGACCGGCCTGGAATGGGCAGCAGGAATCCCTGGTAGTATCGGAGGCGCGGTGCTGGGCAACGCCGGGGCGCATGGTGGTGATATGGCTGGCAATACTCTCGTGGCCGAAATCTTGCACCGAAGTGAAAAGAAGCAAGAAGGAATGCCAAAAAGGGAAACCTGGCCCGTCGAGCGTCTGGAATTCACCTACCGCTCAAGCTGGCTGAAGCGTAATCCCGGGCAAGCAGTGGTTTTGGCATGCAGGCTGAGGTTGGAAGACAGTAATCCGGAGGCAGTGCGTGCGAAAATGGAGGAGTATGTCAAATATCGTCGCCAGACACAGCCACCGGGCGCCAGCATGGGCTCGATGTTCAAGAACCCTCCCGGAGATCATGCTGGGAGACTGATCGATGTAGCCGGATTGAAAGGGGTCCGGATAGGTGATGCCCAGATCAGTACCTTACATGGAAATTTCTTTATCAATCATGGACAAGCAAAAGCTGCTGAGATTTACAAATTGATTGAAATGGCGCAGAAGGTAGTGTCTGAGAAATACGGAGTGCATCTGGAGCTTGAGATCGAGTTGATTGGAGATTGGTCGAGCCAAGGGTATGAGTCAGGAAGATAAATTGCGGGTCGGTGTAATTTTTGGCGGGCGGTCTGGCGAACATGAGATTTCGCTGCGTTCAGCGCGATCTGTGCTAGCGGCTCTTGATCCTGAGAAATATGAGGTTACCCAGGTGGGTATCACTCACGAAGGAGAATGGTTGGTTGGCTCAAATGTGCTCGATGCGCTGGTTGATGGTCAGGAAAGAGGCAGTATCCCAGCAGCGATTTTGCCTGTTCCCGCTCGAAATCAATTATATGAGATTCGCCAGGGAGAACGTGGAGAGCAATTATCGATGGTCACTCCCCTAGATGTGGTCATCCCGCTTCTGCACGGCACATTCGGTGAGGATGGGGCCATACAGGGATTGTTCGAACTGGCAGACCTGGCATATGTGGGATCGGGTGTAGTTGGCTCCTCAGTCGGTATGGACAAAGGCATCTTCAAGGATGTCATGATGTCGAATAATGTGCCCGTATTAGAGTACGTGATCGTGTTGCGCAGGCAAATTGAGAACAACATGGAAGAAGTGCTTTCCAAGGCAGAATTGCTGGCAGCCTACCCCTTGTTTGTAAAGCCGGCGAACCTTGGCTCATCGGTGGGTGTGACCAAGTGCAGGAACCGGTCTGACCTGTATGAGGGATTGCTGGATGCAGCACGATACGACCGGCGTGTATTGGTTGAGCGTGGTGTGAATGGCCGTGAGATTGAGGTGAGCGTGCTTGGGAATGAAAATCCGCAGGCGTCTATGGTGGGAGAAATCATCCCCTCCGCAGATTTCTATTCATACTCGGCGAAATATCAGGATGATCGTTCGCAATTGTTGATCCCCGCGCCTATTCCGGAAGACCTGGCGAGGCAGGTGCAATCTTTGGCGGTGCGAGCTTTCAAAGCAGTAGATGCGGCTGGGCTGGCACGTGTAGATTTTTTACTGGATAAGGATTCTGGTGAATTGTTTCTAAACGAACTCAATACAATCCCTGGGTTTACCAGCATCAGTATGTATCCAAAGTTATGGAACGCCAGTGGGTTGTCTTATCCTGCTTTAGTGGACCGCTTGATAGAGCTGGCAATAGAACGCAAGGTAGAGCGGGATCGTACCAAGCGTAAGTACGACCGGGCGTGAGCTCGTTGGGAGAGGATCGGCTATGACGGAATCAAAACGAATAGGATCGACAAGCCAACGGACACGCTCTCGGCGCGATCAAAACATCGACCGTCGCCTGAGAGAGAAAGTCCGCGAAGCTAAGGCTAGAGGGGGCTCCTACGACGGTCGCCGACCGCCTCCTGTAATGGTAAGAGGTGGTTTGTTGGATACTGCATTGCCGGTGCGTAAGCCCAGCAATAGCAAAGCTCGCCGCCGTTATGATGTGACCCTAGGTATCCCAGGCGCGGAGATGCGCCTGCCCTCTCTGCCGCAGGTCACCTTCGATTTTCGCCTTTTCTCGGGGATCATCTTCGTTGCGCTCGCTTTCTTAACTTACCATCTTTGGAATTCTCCGTCCTTCCGAGTAGAAGATGCTGAGATCGTTGGGCTTAATCGACTGAACAGCCGGGATGTCAATGCAATCCTGGATATTGAGGACGAGTCAATTTTCTCGATTGATCCAGCCGAACTTACACGGAAAGCCAGGGAGGCATTTCCGGAATTTGCCTCAATCCGTGTCGAAATTGGGTTACCCAATACGGTGCACATGAGCGTTGAAGAGCGCCAACCTATCCTGACATGGAGGCAAGATGGAAGGACAGTGTTGGTTGATGCCAGTGGCGTGGCATTTCCTCAGCGCGATCTAGCAACTGCTGGCCCGGCTTTGGTGGTGGATGCACTCGGTTCGCCGCCAACAGTTATGAAAAGCGGTAGTCTAGAAGTGGATACAATGCAATTCTTGCCGGTTGAGATGGTTTCAGCAATTATCTCGATGAGCGGTCAAGCGCCTGAGAACACGCCCCTTGTTTACGACTCCAGGCACGGGTTGGGTTGGAGAGATAGTCGCGGGTGGGAAGTATATCTTGGAGACGTCAGTGACATTGATATGAAGCTGCGCATTTACCAGGCGATGGTCGATCATATAAAGATAGAAAAAATGAGCCCGGTTTTGTTCAGTGTTGAGTACCCGCACGCACCCTATTATCGTCTGGAGAGATAAGGGCGAATGCTAATCATGAATGGAGCAAACAACGGATGGATGCACCGATTGTAGTCGGAATAGATGTTGGCACGACTAAGATCTGCACGCTGGTGGCCCGCGAGCAAGCTCCAGGCCAGCTGAATATATTAGGCGTGGGGATTGAACCCTCGCAGGGGATACGCAAGGGGGTCGTTGTCGACCTTGCGGCCGCCTCGCAGGCTGTTGCGCGGTCAATCGAGAAGGCTGAGCGCACTTCTGGGCTCGAGATTACCTCAGCTCTAGTCAGCCTGGCTGGCTCTCAGGTGAACTCAACCAATAATCGCGGGGTTGTGGGCATAAGTGGGCAGGTCATCGATCAGGAAGATGTCGAGCGTGCTATCGACGCCGCTAGGGCGGTGGCACTGCCTCACAACCGTGAGGTTATTCACGTGATCCAGCGCGGCTTCAACGTGGATGGGCAAGATGGCATACGAAATCCTGTCGGGATGCATGGCTATCGCCTGGAGGTAGAGACGCATATTATTACTGCGTCAGCTGCCTCGGTGGAGAATTTGCGCCAGTGCGTAGGCGTCTCCGGCGTGGAAACCTCCCAATACGTGCTGAACCCGCTTGCATCTGCGGAAGTAGTGTTGAGCGAAACTGAGCGCCAGATGGGCTCAGTAGTTGTGGACATCGGGGGCGGCACAACGGATCTGGCGATATTCATCGATGGAGACGTGTGGTACACGGCGGTTATCGCCGTTGGCGGCAACCACATCACTTCTGATATCGCTCATGGTCTGCGCCTGCCCATGTCGCAGGCGGAGGAGATCAAAGTCCAGCACGGTCACGCCATGCAGGCTGAAGTCGGTGTCCAGGAATCATTCAACATCAAGCCGTTTGGCGAGCAGGAATCATTACAAATTAACCGCCAGGAACTGGCGCACATCATCGAGGCACGTGTGGAGGAGATCTTTGCGTTGGTCTTGCAGGAGATTAAGCGTTCCGGCTACGATGGTCTGCTTCCAGCTGGCATGGTGCTCACTGGGGGTACGAGCAACCTACCTGGTATACGCTCGGTAGCTGCCCATGTGCTGGGTGTGCCAGTGCGCATTGCCAAGCCAGAGAATTTGTTGGGTATGGCTGACCGCCTAGATTCGCCTGCATATTCAACCAGCGTTGGGCTGCTGCGCTGGGCGGTGATGATGAGCGAGTATACGCCGCAGCACGAAAAACGCAGTCCCAGCTCGTTGAAGAGTTTACAAAGCTTGCAACAAGGGGCGACAAATTGGGAGAAGATCAAGAACTGGCTAAAGAGGCTGTTGCCCTAAGGATGATGGGCGAATGACGAAGGACGATACGCATCGTCCTTCGTCGTCCGCCAATCGTCGTGATGGCGGAAAACACTTAACGGAGATTAGATCACGAGGAGGATTCAATCATGAAAAACGAAACCAGTATTCCCAACCAGCTCGAGTCATTTGCGCGCATCAAGGTGGTTGGCGTAGGCGGCGGCGGTTGCAATGCTGTCGACCGCATGATCGACGAAGGGCTCTCAGGCGTTGAGTTTTTGGCAGTCAACACCGATGCACAAGCGCTTATGCTTTCCAAAGCGTCCAAGCGTGTGCGCATTGGCGAGAAGCTCACCCGCGGCCTGGGCTCAGGTGGCGACCCCGAAACCGGCAAAAAAGCTGCGGAGGAGTCAGCCGAAGAGCTTTATGAGGTGATGCGCGGTTCGGACATGGTGTTTATCACGTCCGGTATGGGTGGCGGCACCGGCACTGGCGGCGCCGCAATTGTGGCGCAGATCGCCAAGGAAGTCGGCGCACTGACCATCGGTGTGGTCACACGCCCATTTACCTTCGAGGGCTCACGGCGTATCGCATCGGCTGAAGCGGGGATCACCAAGCTCAAGGAGCAGGCCGATACACTCATCGTCATCCCCAATGACCGCTTGCTGCAAATCGTGGACAAGCGCGCCAATCTGCAAACTGCATTTCGAATGGCAGACGATGTCCTGCGCCAGGGTGTTCAGGGCATCTCCGAGCTGATCACCGTCCCTGGTCTGATCAACCTCGACTTTGCGGACGTGCGCACGATAATGTCGGAAGGCGGAGCAGCCTTGATGGCAGTCGGTCTTGGTAAGGGCGAGGATGCAGCTCGCATCGCCGCTGAGCAGGCGATCTCCAGCCAATTGCTGGATATCACCATCGACGGCGCCCGTGGCATTCTCTTCAATGTTACCGGTGGACCCGAGCTTACGTTGTTCGAGGTCAACCAGGCAGCTGCTATTATCAAGGAAACTGCTCATCCAGACGTCAACCTGATCTTCGGAGCTGTGATCGACCCAAGTCTGAAGGAAGTGGTTCGCATCACGGTGATCGCTACCGGATTTGAGCGCACAGGTGTGCCCCGCCGGATTGTGGAGCCTACAACGACCGAACGCATTGAGCCGAGCGACTTCAGTGAGCATCGCACCAGCTCGGTGCCAGCTTCGATTCCGGTTAGCCAGCCAGTGCGTGAATTTCAACCGCGCGCCTTTAACACCGAAGATCTGGACATTCCGACCTTTCTACGCAACCGCGATCGCTAGGTTTATTCGTTCGGTGTACGAACCGGTTGCGAGAATGTCCGGAAATCTGCAAAGCACTTTTCTGGTCAATGCCCGCTGGATTCCTCCTCCCGGCTGGCATTGACTGCGCGTCTATTGATCTTTGCCACTGGAGAACACCCAGGCTCGTGAATGCCTTCGCACGAGCCTGGGTGGGTACGATAAGCAGCGATTCAAGCTTCTGATTTACCGTCAAAATTGGAATATTAATGTTAAGTAGTTCTTTTGGGCCTTGCAATTTGGGCTTGACTATGCTAGAATTTTGCACGCTCAACGCCACATATACGGTATCGTTCAATTGCAACCCCTATCTATGGCGGTTACAAACGTTCTATATTAGTATATAATTTGCTCATTAAGTCACTAGCAGACCATCGCTCATAGCTCTAAGTAATGTTGAACTTATGGGGCATGGGTTAGAATATAGACTCAAGGGATTATGCGCTGTCCATACTGCAAGAGTGAGCAATTAAGAGTAGTCGATACCTCCCACGATCAAAGGGGGGGTATACGCCGTAGACGGGAGTGTGAACACTGTGGGCAGCGATTCAGCACGTACGAGCGGCCCATCCTGGCAACTCCGCTGCTCATTAAACAGGATGGAACACGAGAGGAATTTGACCGCGAGAAACTAATTCGCGGTATACGCATTGCCTGTGCCAAGCGCCCGGTCTCTGCCGCCGATATCGAGAGGCTGGTTGGAGAAATCGAAGCTTCGCTTCAAGCTTTGGGACGTGCAGAGGTATCTTCTCGTGTGGTGGGGGATAAGGCAATTGCTGGGCTGAAAGAGTTGGACCAGATCGCTTACATCCGCTACGCAATTGTCTATCTTGGGTTGGATGACCTGCACGCTATCCGCAAAGAGATCGACCGTCTATTAGAAGGCTAGTCCAATGCTACCTTGATCACGTGGGGGCTGTGTTTGTTGAATTTGTGTGTCATTCTATCGGTTTAGGAGTAGAGAAAATGTTGCAGAAACCTGTCCCCCCGCTGAAAAAAACTGGATTACTGCCGACCCCTCCATTGCCCGATCAAGTAGGACCGGTCGATCTTTCTGAGAATGCCCGCAAAGTGCTCCTCCGCCGCTATGTCCGACGCGGAAGAGACGGTAAATTAGCTGAATCTGTAGAGGAGATGTTCTGGCGTGTGGCTTACCATGTCGCAAAGGTTGAAGAGGCCTGGCGCGGAGATATTATGCAGCAGGCAGAGGTGTTTTATGACCTGCTAACCAGCAAGCGCTTTTTCCCAAATTCTCCCACTTTCACCGGCGCTGGTACGCCTCTAGGACAGCTGGCAGCTTGTTTCGTTCTACCCATCACCGACGACATGGGTAGAGACCCTGCAGGTATCTTCCAATCCCTTCGTGACGCCGCCCTTATCCAGCAAACCGGTGGCGGGAATGGATTTTCTTTCTCTCGGTTGCGCCCTAAGGGCACAATTGTTAAAACATCCGCTGGTCAGGCTACCGGACCTGTTGGATTTCTCCGGGTATACGATAAAGCTTTTGGTGAGATCGCTCAGGGCGGCAGCCGTCGTGGGGCAAATATGGCTGTGCTGCGCGTTGACCACCCGGATATCGAAGAATTCATCACCTGTAAGACTGATGAGAACAGCATCACCAACTTCAACATCTCCGTTGGTGTGACAGACGCCTTCATGCAGGCGGTCCAAGAGGATGCTAACTGGGAACTGCGCTTCCCGGACGTCAACGCTCCCGAATATCACGGTTTTCACGGTACCTTAGACGAAGCAATTGAGGCGGGTGTGCCGATCAGGGTATATAAAAAAATACGAGCGCGCCAGCTCTTCGAAAAAATCGTGAACCAGGCGCATCATAATGGGGAGCCAGGGCTGCTTTTCTTGGACGCTGCAAACCTCTCCAATCCTGTTCCCCATTTGTACGAGCTGGAAGCCACTAACCCCTGTGGAGAGCAATGGTTGGGTCCGTATGAGAACTGTTGTTTGGGTTCGATCAATCTGGCACAACACTGCGGGGCAGAAGGTAAAGTGGATTGGGAGAAGCTGCGCCGAAGCGTTGTCGAATCAACGACTTTCTTGGACGATGTTGTCGAAGCCAACGCATATGTGCCTGCGGTACCGCAGTTATCTGAGGCTGCACATCGCGCCCGCCGGATTGGCCTGGGAATTATGGGTCTAGGAGACCTTATGTACCACGCTGGCATCCGTTATGGCTCCCAAGAAGGCCTTGAATTCGGCGCTCAGGTGATGGAGTTTGTGCGTTACCACACCATGCTCACCAGCATCCAGCTGGCTGAGATGCGTGGCCCCTTCCCTGCGATCCATGGGAGCATTTACAATCCAGAATCGATGAAATGGCAACCACCACAACCCCTCTCAGATTACGAGCAGGATTGGGATCGCCCGCATGTCGATTGGTCTATTGTGACTGATGGCATCCGCCGCCATGGCATCCGTAATGCTGCGCAGACGACAGTAGCACCCACCGGTACCATTGCAACTGTCGCAGGCTGCGAAAGCTATGGCTGTGAGCCGGTTTTCGCACTGGCGTACATACGCCATGTGAACGATAACGGTAAGGATTTGACACTCACCTACACCAGCCCACTTTTTGATAAGGCGCTTTCAGATGCGGGGATGGATGATGATGATCGCCATTCAATCATTGCCCAGGTCATGGAGCATGGGACGTGCCAGGAGCTGGAGAGCGTGAGTGAAGCCATCCGCCACACCTTCGTCGTCTCGGCAGATATCTCCGCTGAAGAGCATGTGCGCACACAGGCTGCATTGCAAGCCTTTGTAGATAACAGTTTAAGCAAGACGATCAATTTCCCTGAAGAAGCTACACCTGAAGATGTTGCCACTGCCTACCAGCTGGCATGGGAGCTGGGGTGCAAAGGTATCACAGTGTATGTGACCGGCTCTCGGCATAAAGTAGTGCTGGAGACCAACGCTACCGCAAAACAGAAACAAGGTGACGCTGTATCTGTAGACGCATCTGCACTGGGTAATCAAGAACCGATGTGGCAGGATAAGAAAAAACCCAGACCGCGCAGCCTGCGAGGATACACCTATAATGTCAGCACCCCGCTCGGCAAAGCATTCGTCACGATTAACGAGAACGGGCAAGACCAGCCATTCGAGGTTTTCATTAATACCGCCAAAGCTGGCTCCGATACAGCTGCTGTATCGGAGGCTATCGGGCGATTGATCTCCTACATCCTGCGCTTGAGCTCACCAGTTGCGCCGCGCGAGCGCCTCAAAGAGGTGTGGCGGCAGCTATCGGGGATCGGCGGCGGTCGATCCCTTGGCTTTGGACCTAAACGCGTGCGTTCCCTACCTGATGGTGTGGCGCAACTCCTGGCTGAATACCTGGAGTACAAGCAAGCTGAAGAAGGCGAGGAGTTTGAGGAGGACATTGAGGGTGAAGATGGTAATGGCTTTCGTTACATGAACGAATTTGCCCTGTCCGTCTCAAGGGAAAACCCTGAGCAGGTGTCGCTTTTCAAGGTTGGCGATCTGTGCCCAGAATGCGGCCAGGCAGGTGTAGTAAATGAGGAGGGTTGCCGCAAGTGCTACTCCTGCGGATATAGCGAGTGCTAAGGTGCTATTAAAGGAGGTTCAGGCCGTTCTCTCGCATACACCAAGACACTGGCTGGCGCTCACCAGAACGCTGCCGATTGAGTTGCTTGACCGAAAACCCGCTCCGGGTGAGTGGTCGGCGGCAGAATGCCTGCACCACCTGTTGGATACAGAAAGTTTTGTCTTTCCTGTCCGGGTAAAGAATTTTCTAGCGGGGCAGGACTTTTTAGCTTTCAACCCGGATGACGAAGGCAGTGAGTATACCAAACCTGTGGCTGAGTTGGCCTCAGAGTTCAACCGGCTGCGTGAGATCAGCTTGTCTGATCTGTCGAAAGTCAGTGAAGCTGATCTAGATAGAACAGCGAATCATAGCGAGTTGGGGATTGTCACTCTTGGAGAAATGCTCTCAGAGTGGGCTGCACACGACCTGATGCACACCGTGCAGGCGGAGCAAGCTCTGATGCAGCCATTTATTGCCCTCAGCGGACCTTGGAGGGTTTATTTTGGAGATCACGATGTGGATTCATGAGCGCAGACAGATTATTAATGCTTACTTGTCTGTACCAACCCAATACCCATCATTCGTTCCTGCTCAATTGTTGAGGATTTTCGATAACTGACCTATGATCAAACGTCTCGTTGTCGTCGCTGGAAATATTGGAGCCGGAAAAACATCCCTCACCGAACGCCTGGGGGAACGGCTGGGTTGGAAGACCGCCTTCGAATCGGTCTCGGATAACCCGTACCTGCCAGATTTCTATGCTGACATGCGCGCCTGGTCATTCCACCTGCAGGTATTCTTCCTGGGACATCGCGCAGAGCAGTACCTGGAACTGGCTAACCTGACACAATCTGCCATCTTGGACCGCAGTATCTACGAAGACGCATACATCTTCTCCCGGGCGCTGCACCACATGGGCAATTTGAGCGAACGCGATTATCGCGCATACCAGCGGGTTTTCGACCTGCTGGTCTCCAAGCTCCCACCGCCTGACCTGCTCATTTACCTGCGGGCACCAGTGTCAGTGCTCATGGCACGCATACGTCGGCGCGGTCGTGCCATCGAGGGCGGCATCACGGATGAATATTTGTCACTCCTGGAATTGTTCTACGATGAGTGGATGCAGAACTTTGATGTCTGTCCGGTACTAACGATCCGGACCGACGATCTAGACTTCGTGCACAAACCCCAGCACATGGATGTTGTCGTGCTCCGCATCCAGGATAAGCTAGCGGGAAGAGAAGAGGTGATCTTTCCTGCAGAGAGCTGACGAGCAAACCCTCCCCTAACATTTCTGAAAAGATTGGCGTGATAGTTGCAACGGCATAAAGAGTGCCGTTATTTTTTTTGTCCACTATACACGTATTGACCTCTTTTACAAAAATACCGCGATGAACACTTATTTCTATTTGATGAGTTCTCCAGCAGGGAGAATGTTCCGAATACTGCTTGGCGTTGCGATAATCATCTTGACGATATTATTGGACCATCACGGCAGCTGCATCGGGTTACTCCTCGCGCCTGGATTGTTCATTATTGTGGTTGCTCTGATGGATCTATATTTGTTGGCACCTGTCTTGAGACTTCCAACCATCGGAGAAAAGTTACGTATCAGATATCGATGGTATTCCCCAAGGGAAAACCGGTTATCTGATTTAACTTATATCTGGGATCGACTTCGGGAAAATTCTCCTAATATTCGTCATCCCAGGTCCTTGCAGGCTCTACAACCAGGGGTTGGGTTCGTGGGGGATATTGAGGGGAATTCGTAAGCAGATTTTACAGGGATTTTACACGGGGATATTACAGATTTTAAGCGCCTCCGCTATTCTGAATACAAGCCAAGCATGCTAATCAGACAGCCACCTCAATCGTTTGTCTGATTTGCGATAAATGGCACATTTCAAAAGGAGGCAACCTAATGATGAAAAAATTTCTTCTATCTATCCCGATCGCGATGCTGGCAATAATACTGGCATGCAGTGCTGCACTCGCTCAGAAGCCAGAACAGGACCACCTGCGTGGCGGGCGGCGTGTCTCGGGGAAAATCGCTGCAGTTGGTGCAACCGAGTTCATACTTGAGGCACGCCAGGGTGAGCAGCGAACGATTTTTGTTGACGATGGCACACAATACCGCAACGCAGAAGGTGATCCAGCAGCTTTCGGTGACCTGCAGGTAGGCATGTGGGTGGCTGGAATCATGCGCTATAACGACCAGGGAGAGATGGTCGCCCGCCTGGTGATCCTATTCCCCGATGATTATGACCCATCCCAGCGCCTTGGGATGCGCGCCCGTGGCCATGTGACCAGCGTTGACATGGCAAGCGAAAGTTTTAGTCTGCACACATTCGCCGGCGAGGATCTGGACTTTCAGGTCACCCAAGACACGATTTATCTTGGAGGTGTCGAGAGTCTGGAAGACCTGGAGGCTGGAATGCAGGCGTCAATCGGCGCCATTAAGCAGAATGATGGCAGCCGAGTGGCTTTGGTTGTGCTGGCACGCAAGCCCCTGGTTAAACACGCTGGAACAGTTGCCGATATCGATCTTGCCAACAGCTCCTTCACGATTGATACCCGTCAGGGAAAGCAGATCACATTCCAGGTGGACGTGAACACCCGCTTCAGCAGCCGGGATGGCTCGGTGGAAGGATTGGAAGATTTGCAGCCTGGGATGATTGCGCTGGTGGTGGCGAAGGAGAGCGATGGTGATACCCTCCTTGCTGCAGCTGTGGCAGCTGGGACTGCAGACGAACTGCCGCAATTCGATCTCCGGGTGGAAGGCAAGGTGGTCGTGGTGAAAGAAGTTAGCTTCATCCTCCAGGCGCGCAATGGAGAGCAATACACTTTCAAGGTGGATGGCGAAACCAAATTCCGCAGTCTGGGCGGCTGGCTGGACGGATTGGAGGATGTCAGGGAAGGCATGCACCTGGGTGTGGGTGCTGATCAGATTAGCGGCGGTTATTTAGCCCGGCTCGTTGTAGCAGGCAGGCGCCCACTTCCTTAGCGCGGTGGCTTTCTTCCAGCGCTTAGCTACATGTACAAATCCCCTCCCCAGGATGGCTCAAAAAGCTTGGGGAGGGGCATTTTCTACCAGGCTGCCTCTCTAATTCTAATGATCTCTCTCTGCTTGTATCGCAGTTTAGCCGTAAGCATCAATCAAGCCATGCTTGACGCCGAATACTACGGCTTCGAGCCTTGAATGGACGCCGAGCTTGGACATCATGTTGCGTACATGAGTGCGCACGGTCAGCGGTGCAATTTTGAGTTCCTCAGCGATTTTGACGCCGGATTTGCCAGCAGCTAGGCAGGATAGTATCTCCGCTTCCCTCGGTGTCAGACTCTCCAAGATCGCTCCATCTTTGCTCATATTACTACGCTGGGACGGGAGCTGCTTGAGCAGACTGGTGAGCAGTTGTGGGGGAATAACGATCTCGCCGTCGGCAGCTTTTCGGATGGTTTTGTAGAACTCAGTGAGTGATGCGGTCTTCGGTAAAAACCCGCTAACACTATAATCGACGGCGCGCATCACCGTATCCTCATCAGTATAGGAGGTCAACACGACCACGCGGGTGTGCGGACTTGCGCTAGTGATCTTTGGGACCAGGTCATATCCATTCCCATCTGGAAGTTGGATGTCGAGCAGAAGGATATCCGGCTTAATTCTTTGGACAAGCTCATACGCATCAGAAAGTGATGAGGCAGCGCCAACAAACTTGAACTCCTTGCTGCGCTGCAACATCAATTCCAACGCATCGATTAATATCTGGTGATCTTCAACGATTGCTACAGTAATCATAGTCCAAAGGAACATACTACAAACAAGGTAATTTGTATGTACCTTAGATTTTAACTCGTATACCGGATATTCCGATCTGATTTACTTGACAATTTCTTCAGGAATAGATTAAGGATTGGCAGTAGACCAGACTTCAGCGCGAGGTCACAAGACGCAGGCAGAGGGGATTGATATCGCGATCATGGATGACCTGCAAGGACACAAACACTTGGATTACACTAGGTTTATCGTGAACGCTCACGATCGGTGCATAAGCTGTAAAAGAAATTGGAGTATACTAGTCATCGATCGAAAGGAGAAGTAACACAGTGCTAACCCCATTGCGAATCAAAGAACTACTCGATGAGAACCTTAGCCACGATTGTGAAGGATTCGGCCGTGAGCGCGTTTGTATAAGAATTGCAGCGATTGCTGATTTACCTTCGCGTTTTGGCTCTTTTCAAGTCGTAGCCTTTTATACGAACAGGAAAGAAAAAGAACACGCCGCATTTATCCACGGTGATGTGTGCGATGCCGAGGACGTCCCGGTGCGTGTGCACTCAGAATGCCTGACTGGCGATGCCATCGGGTCTTTGCGTTGCGATTGCCGCGACCAGCTCGAAACGGCTCTGAAGACCATCGGCGCGCAGGAGAAGGGCATCCTGCTATATTTGCGCCAGGAAGGGAGAGGCATCGGCTTAACAAACAAAATTCGCGCTTATGGTCTTCAAGATCACGGATATGATACCGTGGAGGCGAACCTGGCACTCGGTTTTCGGGATGACGAGCGCGATTACAGTGTGGCAGCCCACATGCTGTATTCCCTTAAAGTGAAATCGATCCAGTTGTTAACCAACAACCCGCGCAAGATTGCGGATCTGACCCAGTACGGTATCAAGGTCAACGGACGAATCCCGTTAGCGATCCCTCCGAACCCATACAACCGTTTTTATCTGGAAACCAAGGCAATCAAGTCTGGTCACTTGATCGACGTGGAAGGTAAGGAACACTTAGCAGAGCAAAGTGACCGCCCCTATGTGGAGGGGATGACGGAAGAAGATGTCGTTGCACTTCAGGAAATCTGAGGTCAGCAGAGCTTTTGATGGCACACAGGAATTACTCATGGACATGAGCGGTCGTGTGGTGGTTGTTACCGGCGCCACTGGCAAGCTGGGAACAGTTGTGGCACAGCGCATGGCGGCGGTGGGAGCTAACTTGGCGCTGCTGTCTACAAATATTGACCGGCTGGAGCAGCTCAGGCAGTCATTGTCTCTTCCCGATCACCGTACCTTGATTCATGCGGTCGATTTAATGAACAATGATTTTACGCGGGATGCCTCTCA
The DNA here is from genome assembly GCA_963714425.1 of uncultured Chloroflexia bacterium. Lineage (GTDB taxonomy): Bacteria > Chloroflexota > Anaerolineae > Anaerolineales > UBA4823 > DATCYX01. The sequence goes on along the minus strand of CAVQOI010000004.1, from coordinate 153,515 downwards.
GGCTGTGCTGGATAAATTCTCCCGTGCTGATGTGCTGCTGCATCTGGTGGGTGGGTGGACGGGTGGGGTGCCGGTCATCGAGGCGACAGTCGATGATGTAAAAAATATGCTCGACCGGCATGTGTGGACAACATTTAACGCTCTCCAGGCATTTGTACCCCCAATGATTGCCAATGGCTGGGGGAGAGTGGTTGCGATTTCCACACCTTATGCACAGCGTCCCAAGGCTAAGGGAGGGCCTTACTCCCTTGGTAAGGCAGCTCAGGAAGCGCTGCTCCTCAGCCTTGCTGAGGAGTTATTCGATACGGGTGTTACCGCCAATATTCTCGCCGTCAGAACAATCGACGTTAAGGGGGAGAGACAAAGCGAGCCCAGCCAAAAGAACGCCTCCTGGGCTACGCCAGACGAGATTGCATCTGTGATCCAATACTTGTGCTCCGATGAAGCGCGGATGATCAACGGTGCACGCATCCCTTTGCAAGGCAGCCCGCTCTAGAGGTTTTCTAGGATTCTAGGTCAAGACTGCCAGATGCAGTCCTGCACGCCAGCTCCGGTATTTTTTGATCGGTAGCCCAGGAGAGGTGCCGCATTTAGATCAGCTTTCCGTGGCTCAGCACTGCGCTCGAGAGTGGGGAACGCCTGACGGGATGTTCGCTCGGTAGGGAGATATATTGCTAGAGCCGATCAGAAAGGATACGATTAGAAGGTGACTTGGTGTTCAGTGTTGAGATGATGGCTAACGACTTGCTTGCTTGCTCTTTGTGACTTTTTCTATTTGGTGATAGTGACGGTGCCTCTCATCCCAGCGACGTAGTGTACGCCTTCTTGTGTAAAACAACCCAACTCCCATTCGCCAACCATATCAGCAGTGACCGTGAATGTGATCGTTGCTTTTTTTCGGTACCTGACAACGTTACCATAAAACCCGAATGACCTTCTTTATGTTGACTCTCGGCCTCGCCTGATAACGAAGGTTCACGACTAACATCATCAAACATGTCATGCTGGTAACCGCCTGGGCGGTTTGCTCTTCTCATGACGTTCTGTCCAAACATAATTCCGTGGGCGCGTGACCCTTTATACGGGGATGTTATCTTCACAATGCAAAAAAGTTAGAAGGGCCAGAAAAGGGGCAAGACCAGCATGGTTACTACCAGGGTTACGATGGTTAGGGGGACTCCAACCTTAATATAGTCAGAAAACCGGTACCCGCCCGGTCCCATAACCAGAACATTCGCGGAGTGCCCCACGGGGCTGAGAAAAGCTGCAGAGGCCGAGACTGCGACGGCCATCATCAATGGGTAGGGGGAAACCCCCAAGTCAGCAGCGGTGTTCAAGGCAATGGGCGCCAGAAGCACCGCCACTGCTGGATTGGGCAGAACCTGAGACGCCAGCGCAGCCAGTATAAATAGTCCAGCGGTGATAGCCAGCGGCCCCATGCCGCCAACGACTGAGACCATGCTTTCGGCGAGTATGCGCGCTGCTCCTGTGCGCTCCATCGCTATACCCAAGGGGAGCATTCCAGCGATGAGGAAGACGGCTTTCCAATCAATGAAGCGGTGGGCTTCTTCGATAGTCAGGCAGCCGGTTATTACCATCAGGATCACCCCGATCACTGCAGCAATCGCGATAGGCAGCCAGCCGGCTATGACTGAAGTCAACACTATTCCCATTACGAGGGCGGCAATGGGGGCTTTATTCAAGCGCGGCGGTTCTTGAGCAGCCTGTGTGAGCACCAAGAAGTCCGGCTCACTCCCTAATATTCCCAACTTCTCGCGCGGACCATACAGCAGCATTGCATCGCCGAAGCGGAGCGGCATGTCGCGCAAGTTAGTCCGGTAGGCTCTTCCTTCGCGCCATATCGCCAAAACACTCAACCCATATTTTTCACGAAACTGCAATTCTTGAAGCGTTTTGCCTGCCAATCGACTATACGGCGACAGAACAACGTCGATTAAGCCAACTTGTTCTGACTCAAGTTCGGTTACATCCTTCTCTGTGGGTTGGTTGAACTCCAGCTCCTGCAAGCCTCGCAATGTCGATAAGTCTTCCGGATTGCCTTCAACCAGCAGCGTATCGCCTTCCTGCAATTGCTCTTCGGGCGAAGGCATTAAGAGCGTAGAATCTTTGCGAATGATCCCCAGTACCGTTAGGCCGAAAGCATCGCCCATACGACTCTCCGTCAGCGTCTTCCCCGCCAAGGTTGATCCGGTGGGCACGCTAACTGCGATGAGGCGCTCATGGAGGCGATATACCTCCGCTTGCTCAGCGCTGGATACCAGGAAGCTCGGGTCGTCTCGAAGGTAGTCCAGACGAGAGCGCGGTCCCTGAACCAATAGGATATCCCCAGGGAGAAGCGGCGTATCCTGCAAGTTAGCCCTTCTTGGGGTGCCATCCCGCCAGATCGCAAGCACGTTGACACCATAGTTGCGGCGAAAGGCAATTTGGCGGAGCGTTTGGCCTGTGAGGGACGAACGCGGGGATATACCCACCTCAGCGATGTCGATCTCTGTGGAGACCAGTCGCTCGACCGGAAGGCGTTCCTCTTCGACGATGATGTGCTGCCCACGCAGCTCGGACAACTGATCCAATCTCCCCTCGACCAGCAGCCGGTCTCCGGGTTGGAGAATCGTCTCCGCGTTTGGTGCAAGCCGGGTGTTACCGGGGCGGAGAATAGCGATGACATTAAGTCTAAGTGCTGAACCCAATCGGCTTTCAGCCAATGATTTTCCTATTAGCGGCGAATCCGCAGGCAAGCCAACGACCAGCAATCGTTCTCGCAGCTCGTACATAGTGCCCAAATCCGCATTACTCGCCGCTTTGAACTCTTTGGCGATGTCCCTGGCTGGAAGAAGATGGCGACCTATCAATGCCATGAATGCAATGCCGGAGAGCATTACGATCACACCGACAGGCGTATAGTCGAACATCTTGAAAGGAGGTAAACCAGCGTCACGGAGGGCTTCACTGACCAGGATGTTAGGCGGCGTGCCGATGAGCGTGTTCAAGCCGCCCAGCAAAGCTGCAAAGGCGAGCGGCATCAGAAGCTTGGAGGGAGGCTGACCTGTGCGCCGGGCGATATCGATGACAACAGGGAGAAACAACGATGCCACACCGATATCATTCATGAAACCAGACAGCACGCCAACCGTGAGCATGATGATCACAAGCAACCGGACTTCTCCGGTGCCTGCCAATCGCAGCACCTGCTGTCCGAGCAAGCCAGCGACACCCGTTCTGGCAAGCCCGCCACTAAGTATGAGCACAGCCCAGACGGTGATAACCGCCAGGTTACTGAAACCGGACAGCGCTTCTGTGGGGGTCACGATACCAGTCACTGCCAAAGCGACCAGAACCATCAGGGCAACCACATCAACACGAATCCGTTCTGTTAGGAACAGAATAACTGCCACTCCCAGTATGGCTAAGGTAATGGTAATCTCTAAGGACATATGGACTTTACTCTGACGGGGACAGGCATTGGATTGTGGTTGCTGATCCTCTGAGCCCTGCAAGCCGGGCGTCTATGACATTAATGTCGGTGATATTATATTTTTATTGATGCATGCCTGCGATATGCTACCTCTCACCCACCCAATCTTTGGTTAAATGAGAGTTGGGTTTACTCTTACAATTTTACGAATTCTTTTTGTTTTGTCAATTCGTGTAAAATTCTATTTGAAATGTGTATTGGAATTCATGTGGATTTTCCCTACATGGGGTTCTTGAGATGATCTTGTAGATTGGATGGAATATATGGAATTTGCTCAGAATAACCGCCTATTTGATCTCGCACGAAATGGTAAGCTGCGCCTGCCACGTGTATTGAAAAGGATATATCCTCTCCTCGCAATTTTATATTCTCTGATCGCACCATTGGTGACCTCGATCTTGATCTCTGTGCCGTTGGTGCTGGTTCTTTTGTTTACGGGGATGGCAGACGGAGGTGTCGAGGTGCTTTTTGGATCCAGTGCTGGCATGGCACTGTTATTACTCGTGGGTTTTGCTCCTATCTTCTTCTTGGTATGGGCCTGGTTATTTTTGTTTGAGCAGCGGCATCTGTGGACAGTAGGGCTGGAATCAAGCGGCTGGCTCTCCAAATATCTTCGCGGGATTTTATGGGGTGTTATCATGATCGGGGCTGCCATTGCGATCCCCGCGATGCTAGGATATATCCAGTATGAGAACGTCAATTCAGGTTATACAGCCGCCCTAGCCAGTGTCCTGATTGTTTTACCCGGTTGGATCGTTCAGGGGGCAGCAGAAGAGGTGCTATTTAGAGGATTCCTTTTCCAAATCCTTGGTATCCGTTGGGGTGTGCGCGTCGCAATTTTGATCTCTGCACTACTGTTCGCTTTTATGCACGTTTTCAACCAAAATATTGACATCCTCCCCTTCATAAACTTGTTCTTGTTTGGAGTTTTTGCTTGCGTATATGGTTTGCGGGAAGGCAGCCTGTGGGGGATCTTCGCGCTACATAGCGCGTGGAACTGGGCGCAAAGCAGCTTCTTTGGGATGGAAGTGAGTGGTTTACCTGTACGTCTTGGGACGCTGATCAACCTCACAGAGACAGGTCCCGATTGGCTAACAGGGGGAGCGTTTGGTCCCGAAGGCGGAGTGGCTGTAACCCTGGTGCTATTGGTTGGGATCGCGCTTATTCTTTTTGTTCGTGGGTCGCTCCCCCAGGGTGACAAAAGCTAATCTCCTAAGCCACAATTATTTTCGACCCTTGAGGAGAAGGCGGCGGTTATTTGGAAGAGCAAGCGGTTAAAAGATTTCGAACCTCTCCACCTCAATTTCAAAGATAGTCGCCCCGCCGACCTCAACAGCGATCGGTTCTGCAAGTCCTACGGGAAACCCATCAACAGGGGTGGTCAAGTACTCCACCCTTCTCTGGCAGCTCGTCTTCAGCGCTTTTGCGACCATCTCCTCCTGCCCTTTTGCCAGCCCAATCAATAATGTCGAATTGACCCGACCGATGAAACCCCCGGTGCTGGACAGGCGTGTTGTTGTGACACCCAGTTTATTTAAGGCGCTCAGGGCATTCTCGACATCCTGCTCCTGGATAACGACAGCCATCAGCCGGTCGATATCTATGTCTGGTCTCGAACTGCCCCCGAGCAGTTCTGGCCAACCCGCACGTGGATTGGTAATAGCGGCATCAATTTCAGCGATTAGCTGCATATAGTTTTCGTCGGTCACTGTACCGTCTCGTCGCAGCGAGTTGATAATACTGCGTTGAGCACGCAGGTATTCGCGGCGTACGGTGTCCAGCTCTTCCATCTCAACACTCGGATGCTTGGAGATGATCTCGCGTACAGCGTCCGCCAGCGTTCGGTTGTGCTCCTTGAGCAAAGGGCTGATCATTCTCCAGGTATGGTCGGAGAGCAAGCCTTGATTATGGTGGCGATTAAGATGATCGTAGGCGTTCCTGCTAGCGACGGCACGTGCGTGGCGGCGCTCATACTCATCTTGGGATTCCTTTCGCTTGCTCAGCTTCAATCGGTTGACAAGCGGCTTCATCGTGAACCCCTGGAAGAGCAAAGTAAACAGCACCACCCCAAAAGCCATCGATTGGAGCTGGTTGCTATATTCAGGCAGAACACTCGGCAAGCTGAGCGCAAGAGCCAGGGATATGGCTCCACGCAGCCCTCCCCAATAAAGGACATGACGTGATTTGAGAGAAATATCTCGTTCCAGCCATGTCACGCCGTAGATGCTGATAGCGCGTGCCACCTGTATGCCTAATACTGCCCAGGCAATGGAATACCAGTTCTGGAAGAGTATGGGCAGGTGGATTTGCAGTCCGATCAACAAAAAGATGAAGGAGTTAGCCAAAAACCCAGCATTCTCCCAAAAGTTAAATACCACAATTTTTGTCGTAGGCGACATGCCCCTTGGACCGATATTGCCGTTTATCAGTCCTGCAGCAACGACCGCCAGCACGCCGCTCACCCCGACGACTTCAGCAATCAAGTACGCTCCGTATGCTAGCACGGTAGTCAAGGCGGTCTCGATTAAATGATCGTCGATACGACTGATCATCTGGGATGCCAGCGCACCTAGAAGCAGGCCTATCAACAGCCCTCCGCCGGCAACCCGGATAAATTCAACCACGCTGCTAAAAATGTTAAATTGCGCAGCTCCGCTGGCAGCAAGCACGACGACAAGGTTGAAGATCACAATTGCGGTGCCATCATTGAACAGGCTCTCTCCTTCAAGAAGTACCTGCAGGCGTTTTGGCACGCCTATAGATCGAAAGAGAGCGATAACAGATACAGGGTCGGTTGCTGATACAAGAGAACCGAAGACGAATGCAACGATCAACGGCAAGCCCGTCCCCCAGGCGACGATTCCGCCAACAATAATTGTAGTAAAAATCACACCAGGGATTGCCAGCACCAGTATAGGAATCAGGTTGCGTCGCAGATCGACGTAATTTAAATGGAAAGCTGCCTCGAAGATCAGCGGAGGCACCAGGAGAGCCAAGATCAAGTTCGGGGATATCAGGAGATCTACTTCCTCCCAAAGTGTCATTGCCAAGCCCATAAGAACCAATCCCACCGTATAGGGCACACGCAGGCGGTGAGCAGCAATCCCAACCAGCACTGCTACAAACAGCAGTGCGATGACGATTTCTTCAATTAGCAGGATCTGGTGATCGATATCCACGATTGTTTTCTAGAAAGATACTGGCAGTGTACGCGAAAACCACATGATCGAAATTTAGGTAATCATGTATTTTATACCACGTTGTAGGCGGATTACTGCAAGAAGATTGGATAAACGAGCATGTAGAGAATACTCGCAACTGTACATGTTGCCAGCATCACGGGCAATCCGCGTTTGTTCCAAAGTTGGGAGGTGATTGGCGTGTGAGTCTTCTCGGATAACGTGGCGACTATGATATTTGCTGTTGAACCGATAATGGTGGCATTTCCGCCGAATCCTGCGCCAAAAACCAATGCCCACCACAAGGGCGTGACGTTAATCCCCTCCAGAGATAGCTCCTGGATGACCGGAATCAGGGCAATGGTGATCGGGACATTATCGACAATTGCTGAGAGTGCAGCGATGACCCAGATGAGGATCACCCCGAATAACACCGGGGAGATATTTTTTCCCCGTAACAACAAATCAACGAAAGTGTCTAACACGCCTGATCTCTCAAGACCGCCGACCATCACGAACAACGCTCCAAAGAAGATCAAGACGCTCCATTCTACTCGCTTGAGTGTCTCAGATATATTCGAGCTTACCCATACCAAAGCGATTGATGCGCCTCCCATGGCCACAAATGATGGACTCGCATGCAGGATCTCTTCGAGGAAGAACAAGACTAAGACGACCCCTAATACAATCACTATTTTACGGATAGCAATCTTGTCGTTGATGGCCTCTGAAGGATTGAGATGGAGTAAGGCGTCAACGTTTGTTGGGGTTTTAGCGAGGTCTTCTTTGAACAATATGATCAGGAGACCGAGCGCAACAACCCAGGCTACCAAAACAATTGGAAGTGAGTGGACAAGAAAGTCATTAAATGTCAAATTGGAAGCCGAAGCGATCAAAACGTTTGGCGGGTCTCCTACCAGAGTAGCGGCTCCACCCGTGTTAGAGAGCAGCGCTTCGGCGATGAGCAAGGGGGTAGCGTTGATCCCCATAATCTCGCTGATCAAGATCGTCACTGGCGCGATCAACACGACCGTGGTCACGTTATCCAGGAACATCGAGAGCACGGTGGTTAGCGTGCCCAGCAATACCAGCAATCGAAGGGGTTTGCCCTGAGACCAGCGCCCTGCTAGGATTGCCAGATATTCGAAAAACCCGGTGGGTTCCAGCAGCGACACCAGGATCATCATCCCGAGCAACAAGCCGATGGTATGAAAATCGATAGCCGCCAGGGCTTGTTCCTCAGAGTAGAACCCCATGGCAATCCCCAGCCCAACCATAGCAGCTGACCCTGCCATGGCGACGATGGTGCGATTGAGTTTCTCCGAAAATATCAGGTAAAGACTCAGACCGAAGATCAGTCCGCTTAGCAGCTTTGCGAGGATCATCATTCACTCCCTGAAGTGACCTTCCACGAAGAGAGTAATGCAACGCCAATATCCACCCTTGAGGCAATTCCAACAAGCTTGCCGTCATCGGAAACAACCAGCATATCGGCAACTCCCTGCCTGTACATCATGGCGGCAGCCCGCAATAAGCCACTGGTTTCTTCAACGGCAATCGGCTCGACCATTATATCCGTAACCGATTGAGAAAGCTCTTTGGCAGAAGGCTGGCGTGACTCGATGGCGCCGAAATCGTGGACGAAGTCAAAATCCTCAACAAGCCGGATGAAATCTGGCATTACCAACGCCTGGAGGTCACGCAGGCGCACGACTCCAACCAGAATACCATCTTTGTCCACAACAGGAATCGTTCCAACGCGTTCCTTACAAACGGTGGCGGCAGCGTCCCCGATTGTTGCCGTGCTGGGGATTGAGATCAATCTGCGTTTCATGCATGACTTAATGATCATCTGGCTCTCCAATGTATTGCAAATAGGTTTGTGTATCCGGCGATTGACCGGAATGGCCGATTATTTGCTATTAATTGATAGATGGCTGGGTGAGGCAAAGTGCGACATTGTCATCTATGCCCTGAAGTAGTGCTGGCGCACGTGTGCTTGCCCAGAAAGCGAGATGCTTGTGCATCTAAACCCAAATCATCCTAGTTATTTTACTGGAATATCCGAATTATTGCATAAAGTAGATGTGGAAATGAAGGGATGTGGCTGAGTTGCCGCGCGAAAAATACCCTTGCAAGGATGCTTTTTCTCTCTCTATTCTTCTTCGCTGGCGATTACTGTAAGGGTAACTGTGAAACGGTTGCCGTGTGGGCTGTGTCTTCTGATCCTGCTGGCCTAACCTGAACCGTACTGCCGGGTTCTTGAAAAGGTCTCTTGAGGATTGCCAGTGCGATCTCACCCAATCTTGGCGAGAGGGCGGAAGAGGTTATTTTGCCGATCTGCCTGTCTTGCGCCCAAACCGAATCGCCGGGATGAGATGGCTGGCTCAGATGAAGGCCAACCAGACGTTGTGTGATTTTGTCGTAAGTGATCTGGCGGGCAATGACTTCTTGACCGGTGTAGCAGCCTTTATTCTCGGCGATTGTCCATTCCAAACCGACCTCCAAGGGTGTATAGACATCAGTCAATTCCGCGCCTGCGGCTGGCAGACCAGCCTCCACACGCAATACATTGTAGGCTGCATCTGAGATTTGTTCGACTTCCAGCTTTTCCAGGCTCGTTTCCAGGTCTGGTACAGAAGAAGCTGGTAAGAACAGTCGATAGCCAGCACCGACCATGCCGCGTTGACCAATCGCCAGGCATCGTTGACCCCACAAGTCTGCGCCGACGATCTCGTCAATGGACGGAGAGCTGGAAAACCCAATCTCTTCAAGTATCTTTGTCGAAAGTGGGCCTTCAAGCTCCACCTGGGCGAATTCGCTGCTTATATCATCCAGTAGCACTTTGTCCATGAAAAAGACACGGCTTTTGAGATAGCCAGCCGTATCCGTGCCATGCTCAGGCAGGGTAAGCACAATGAGCGATTCCTCATCAGCAATTAGCCGGAGCACATCCAAGATTCGCGCGGTGGGTGATGTCAGCACAGTTACAAGCGACCGGTCTGTGCTTATTTTGCTCGTGTCGTTGGTGGTCTGGCGCTGGAAGAATGCGAAGCGATCCTCCCCACGAACACGCAGTGTACCGGGGGTGGGGATAGGATAATAGCCTGCACGTTCTCGTGTGGCAGAATAACCAATAAAATCGTCATTCATCGCAATAAAAGCAGCGTGCGGGCGGTAAACGCCCGCACGTAAGTCGTTGTTTCTATGCTGCTTGAGGAACTGGTGTACCGCTGTTCTTGGGGATGGGAGGCGGGAATAAGTTCTCAAACTCATCCCTTGTGATCGTTTCTACCTCCAGGAGTTGATGGGCAACTGCATCCAGCCGTTCTCGGTATTCATACAGAATAGATCGGGCTTTTTCATGAGCGTCATTCACCAGGCGGCGAACCTCGTCGTCAATGCGTTCAGCGACGGCTTCTGAGTAATCTCGCTGCTCAGAGATCTCCCGCCCAAGGAAGATCAGCTCCTCCTTCTGTCCATATACCATCGGTCCCAGGTTCTCGCTCATGCCCAGGCGGGTGACCATCGCGCGTGCCATGCGTGTGACACGTTCCAGATCATTGGATGCACCGGAAGTAATATCGTCGAAAACGAGCTCTTCAGCAGCACGCCCACCCAAAAGACCAACCATATCAGCAATGATTTTCTTGCGGGGCATGAGTGTGCGGTCATCCTCAGGCAGAGCCAGGGTATAACCACCAGCCATGCCGCGGGCTATAATGGAGACTTTATGGACGGGATCGGCTTCTGGCATTGCGTTCATCACCACGGCATGACCAGCTTCATGGTAAGCGACGATGCGCTTCTCCTCAGGGCTGATCAGGCGGCTCTTTCGCTCGGGACCAGCGATGACACGCTCGATGGCTTCTTCAAGCTCTGGCTGAGTGATCATCTTCTTGTTACGCCTGGCGGCCAGGATTGCAGCTTCGTTGACCAGGTTTTCGAGATCAGCGCCGACAAACCCTGGTGTAGAACGGGCTAAGACACCCAGATCGACATCTGGGGAGAGCGGCTTGCCTTTTACGTGCACTTTAAGGATGGCTTCGCGCCCGCGCATGTCCGGTCGATCCAGGACGACACGCCGGTCGAAGCGACCCGGACGGAGTAGAGCAGGATCGAGGATATCGGGGCGGTTAGTTGCGGCTACGATGATGACATTTGTATCTGTGTCAAACCCGTCCATCTCGACCAGCATCTGATTGAGGGTCTGCTCGCGCTCGTCGTGACTGCCGCCTAACCCGGCACCTCGCTGGCGACCCACTGCATCGATCTCGTCGACGAACACGATACAAGGCGAGTGGCGCTTGGCTTGTTCAAACAGGTCACGCACACGGCTTGCGCCGACACCAACGAACATCTCGACGAATTCTGAGCCGGAGATAGAGAAGAAGGGTACACCGGCTTCACCAGAAACAGCTTTTGCGAGCAGGGTCTTCCCGGTTCCGGGTGGACCGACGAGCAAAACACCCTTCGGGATCCGGGCGCCGAGGGAGATGAACTTTTCTGGCTCTCTCAGGAATTCAACCACCTCTTCCAGTTCCTCTTTCGCTTCGTCCACACCAGCCACATCGTCAAAAGTTACAGACGGCTGGTCACCGGTAAACATTCGCGCCCTAGATTTTCCGAATGACATGGCGGCATTATTGCTGCCCTGAGCCTGGCGAAAGACGAACCAGAAGACACCTGCGAGTATGATAAAAGGCAGGATGTATCCCAAAGCGGTAACAATCCCTAGCCAGGCGCTGGGGGGTTTAATCTCTATTTTAAAGCGATCGGTGTTGAGCTTTTCGGTTGTGACTCCCAGCGCTTTTAACTGTTCGACCAGGGTCGCATTGGGTTCTTTGTTCGAAGCCCGTTCAGTACCGTCAGCATAGATAACGCGTAGCCGGTTGTCGCTTTCGATAACAACTCGCTCAACTATACCGTTCTGAATATCAGATGCCACCTTATTAATTGCTAAGACTTCCTGTGCACTAGCCTGCTGCTGAAAGTTGTAGACCACCATTGCGATAATCGCAACAAATAGGAGCAGGTAGATTATGGAAGATCGATTACGGGTTGGATTCACGTAAACCTCCAAAATTCCATACAATCCGCATGGATTAGTACAAATTATACCAACCTAAAGACCCAGCGGGAAAGAGTAAGGCAGGCATTATTAGAAATTTCTAACAACATTCTAACAAATTCCCGCCCGGGTCAAAATGATGGGTGTACGAGCTAGAACGAGCCGTTTTACCCATGACTAGCTTGGATATTTCTATTGATAAATCATTCCAGTCTGCCCCAAATGAACCCTTCGATTTGTCGCAACAAGCGGCGAATGAAGGATCGGACTTTTGCCCATGCACGGTAACTGCGAGGCAGACGTGGTCTTCGCCGTACAAGTATCGGACCGCTCCATTGAACAACAGCAGCACCCCAGGTGAGCCCAGCGCCAAAGCCGACGAATACCACCGGATCTCCACTATGTAGCCTACCCTTTTCGAACGCTTCACAGGTCGCAATCGGGATCGATGCAGTTGATGTGTTCCCATAGGTACCTATGTTCACGATGACCCGGTCCATTGAAATATCCAGTTGGCGTGCTGCGGCTTCGATGATGCGCTGGTTTGCCTGGTGTGGGATGATCAGCTTGATATCATCCATGTTAAGGTTGGCGATCTGCACCGCCTCCTGAGTCGCCTGAGTCATCACGCGGGTAGCAAAGCGGTAGACCTCCCGCCCGTTCATTTGGATATAGTGCAAGCCATCTGTGAGGGTCGCCTGGCTGGTGGGAAAACGGCTCCCACCTGCGGGCAAGGAGAGAAGGTCCCCGCCAGATCCATCCGAGCGCATAACTGCAGAAAGCACACCCCCTGGCGTTTCCGAAGCCTGCAATACAAAGGCACCGGCACCATCTCCAAAGAGGATGCAGGTAGACCTGTCTCTCCAGTTCACGAGGCGAGAGAGGGTTTCTGCTCCAACGACGAGAGCATTCTTGATCGAACCTGTCTGTACGGATTGAGCAGCGAGATTCAAGGCATAGATGAATCCAGTGCATGCAGCAGATAAGTCAAATGCACCAGCTTTTGTAGCACCAATGCGGTCTTGTACCAGGCAGGCTGTCGCCGGGAAGATATGCTCAGGCGAAGATGTAGAGACGATGATCAGATCAACGTCTGCAGGGCTCAGGTTCGCCATCTCTAAAGCCTTCAGTGAGGCGTCGGTCGCCAGAGATGCCGTGGTCTCATGATCGCCGGCAATGCGACGCTCGTGTATCCCCGTACGGCCAACGATCCATTCGTCGGTGGTCTCGACAAAGCGGGTAATATCTTGGTTGGTCAGCACCTTGTCTGGCACAGCCATCCCCCATCCAGTTACGTGGGCGTAGCGTGGCATAAAATACTCCAATTATTCTTATCGGATCAACCTGGTTTATAACGGCTTAAAATTATCGTGGCGTTGTGTCCGCCGAAACCAAAGGAATTCGACATCATTCTTTCGACCTTTGCGGGGCGGGCAGTATTGGGGACATAATCCAGGTCGCATTCAGGGTCGGGGGTTTCATAGTTGATGGTTGGAGGCAGTATTTGGTTACCCAGGACTTTTACCCCGATCACAGCCTCAACAGCGCCTGAGGCAGCCAAAAGGTGTCCGGTCATTGATTTTGTGGAAGATATCGGGACGCGATATGCCTGTTCTCCAAACACGGTTTTAATGGCGGCTGTTTCACTCTTGTCATTTAGCGGTGTGCTCGTGCCATGTGCATTGATGTAGTCGATATTAGTTGGGTTAAGCCCGCCGTCATCCAAGGCCATGCGCATGCATTGAGCAGCGCCAGATCCATTCTCAGCTGGGGCTGAGATGTGATAGGCGTCGTTTGTTACCCCATACCCGCTGATTTCCGCCAGAATGGTTGCACCTCGGCTGCGGGCAAACTCCTCAGATTCTAGCAACAAGATCGCTGCGCCCTCCCCCATAACAAAACCATCCCGGTTCAAATCAAATGGGCGAGAAGCTCGTTTGGGGTCATCATTCCGGGTCGAAAGAGCAGTCATTACATTCAATCCTGCCATAGCGATCGGAACGATAGCTGCTTCGGAGCCACCAGCGAACATCACATCGGCGTGTCCGCGCCGAATCACTTCTGCAGCTTCGCCAATTGCGTTGGTGCCGGTAGCACAAGCAGTGACGATGGCCATGTTTGGGCCCTGGATTCCCAAGTGAATGGCAATCATTCCCCCACTTGTGTCCGGAATCATCATGGGCACTAAAAATGGGCTGACTCGCATTGGACCGCGCTCGATATACACTTGCATTTGCTCAAAAAGTGTCCCCAAACCTCCAATGCCCGATCCAACGATTGCGCCAATGCGTCGCCGGTTGTTATCGTTGATTGCCAATCCAGCATCCAGGCATGCTTGTTCAGCAGCTTCAACAGCAAATTGGGTAAAGCGATCCATGCGCCGCGATTCGCGGCTGCCGAATCGGGCGCTGGCATCGAAGCCTTTCACCTCGGCAGCAATTTTCGATTTATATTCGCTTGGGTCAAAGTGGGTAATCGTATCAACGCCGGAGATACCGGCCAGGATATTCTCCCACATACTTTGTACGTCATTGCCAACCGGGCAAATGCATCCAAGCCCGGTCACAACCACCCGTTTTCGCATGGTTTCCTCCGCGAGCTGTGACATTTACAATCAGCAAACAGCGGTCAGCTTGTGGGTGAGTTGCTGCGCTGACCACTGATAGTAGCTTTCATTATTAAACACCGCCTCGAGCGAATCGAGGCAAATTGATTTTACCAGAAATAAGGTCTATATTCTTGCTAATGTTTCCTTCATCTGGCGGAGGTGGAGCTGGTCGTGCCCAGCCATAAAGGCGACAAGCTCCTTTAGGTGGGTCGGACCAAAGATAGAGTGTCGCGCTGGACGCCCCCAGTCGTGATTGGATAATGTTTGCAATAGATCAAGCACTTTCATGCGATCCCTAACGAAATGTTTCAACGCACTTTGGCCATCCTGCTTGATATACTCTCGCTCAGAAGCCCACTGGTCTGAGTTTACCCCAGGAAGGAATGGATTATGCTCGCTGAGGATTTTCCGCAGCCTGGGAAGATTGAGTTCGGTGTCAACATCCCGCAGGTGACACAGGATTTCGGTTGGGCTCCACTCACCCGGCTGCCGGCCCAATGTCCAGATTTGGAGGTCTAGTGCCTTGCACATGCTGTTGAGAGCGGCGGGTGTTGCACGCAGGATTGCCTGCAATGCTGAAGGGCTTTCGAACTGTGGTTTGAGCGATTCTAAAGGTACATCCTCTAACCAAGTGAGCAGATCAACAAGATCACCTGATCCATTTGGAGGCACGGCTAGGGATGGCTGTGATGCTCTATTCCTGTGCACCCAGTAAGTGGACAAGCCTAATGCCTGGGCAGGTTGGATATCATAAAACGGGTCATCTCCAACGACCAGAACAGGGTTCTCTGGCCACCCCATTTTCGCCAGAGCTTCAGCAAAAAAAGCAGGATGCGGTTTCGCAAAATGGAACTGATCAAAGGAAGACACCAAGTCATAAGGATATTTTTGCGCCGAGATATTGGCCCATTCCAGCCTTTGCATGCCAGCGGTTAAGGGGAAGAGTGGTGTCGTGGCAATCGCAACCTGATATCCACACTGGAAGGCTCTTTCAATGAACTCCACCGCGCCAGGCATCGGGTAGGTGATATCTTTTAATGTTGGGAAGATTTCTGCGTAGAATCGCGAGATATGTTGCTCGATATCTTGTGGAAGAAGATGCAGCGACGGGTAGAAGACTGATTCGAACACCTCTTGCAGGCTACAATCTGGGAGTAGATTTTGCACCATCTGGTGCATTCCAGCATTTAATGCCTGTATCAAGGCTTGCGGCTCAGCATACGGCTCCAGATGCGTTGCCAGCTTCTGAAAATATGCCTGGACGAATTGTTCCGGCGGATTACCCAATAAAGTCTCATCCAGGTCAAGTAACAATGTAAGGCTCAAGATTCGTCTCCACTCACTAAATCACCCTCTGAAAAAATTGAGGGTAGGGGATGACATTCTCCACATCCAATATGCGCATCAAAGCCCGACCGGTTGGTCTTGATACACCTTGTGTTGACCGCCACATGTTGCTGGAAAAACGGAAAAGGCCTGTCTAAGCGGGGAAGCAGTACCAGG
The DNA here is from genome assembly GCA_963714425.1 of uncultured Chloroflexia bacterium. Classification (GTDB taxonomy): domain Bacteria; phylum Chloroflexota; class Anaerolineae; order Anaerolineales; family UBA4823; genus DATCYX01. Next base: position 137,661 of record CAVQOI010000004.1, on the reverse strand, counting down.
TGTTCACATGCGTTCGCCCGTAATATGTTGGGTGCAGGGCATGTCGAGCAAAATGCTGGTTTCCACGGGAGAGGTGGATCTGCCCCTCCCAACAATCGACATTCTTCATGTTTGCGCCCGCGATAATAATCGCCGTAGAAGTAGCGACATTCTTTTCCAGCAGGGGTGCGCATACTCAAGCTCGTGTGATGTAGCTGCCTGTGCGGGTATCCACGCGAATTACATCACCTTCTCCTACAAAGCTGGGAACACTCACCTGCAGGCCAGTTTCGGTTGTCACTTTCTTCGTCACACCCGTAGCTGTATCGCCACGCACGGCGACGTCTGCCTGAGTTACCAGCAAATCTACCGATGTGGGCATGTCAATATCCAATGGCTCGCCCAGGTAGAACGTGAGCTTGACTTCCATTCCCTCTTTCAAATACTGGGCGCTTTCTCCCAACACCTCTGCCGAGATCGCAGGCTGCTCGTAGGTCTCCAGATCCATGAAATGGTATAGAGAGCCATCGCTGTAGATATACTGGACATTGTGGTAATCCAGCCGGATGTCTTCAACTCGGTCGCCAGATTGGAAGGATTTTTCTACTGTTGTTCCAGTGCGCAGATTGACAGCTTTAATCCGGATGGTCGCATTTCCCCGACCAGGCTTGTGATGGTTGTAATCCAAGACCTTGTACAGCTCGTTATCCAATTCAAAGGTAACACCTTTACGCAATGTATTTACATCAATCATGACCTAACCTCGCACCATAAATTTTACCAGACAGGCGAGGATTATAGCCTAATCTTCACGGGGGGAGAAGAGGGAGAACGGTCAGCCAGGTCACAGATTAGAAATGAGATAGTCCAAACTGTTCGTTGGATCGCCAGGAGAAATGTGTTTTGAAAAACTGTCAGCAAGGCAATACCTTTCACGTGAAATAACCGGGAAGCCAGGTGAACACGCCAAAATTACCAGGCGAGATGGCAAACCAGATGATCCATAAGAAGATTCTTATACAATAGAACCGCTCAACGACCTGGTTTGTCAACGGAATTCTCGACATTACGATCACTTTGTCGTATTATTTAACAATATTCTGGATAAGAATGAAGACCCAAGAGGAAGCCATGCATTACGAAAAGCTATACCAGGAGCTCGCCAATGGTGCTGAGATCATCCGCCAGCTTGTCGCCGGCATCACACGGGAAGAAGCGCAGAGAAGACCCACTCCCGAATCCTGGTCGATCCTGGAAGTGATCTGCCACCTACATGACGAAGAGGTTGAAGACTTTCGGCAACGCCTGGATATTATCCTGCACAGGCTCGATGAGCCATGGCCGCCGATTGACCCCGTTGGATGGGTGACAGCACGCACGTACAACGCAAACGATCTGGAAGAATCGCTGCAGAAATTACTCTCGGAGCGGAAGCGCTCGTTGGAGTGGCTGAGGAGCTTGTCTGCCCCGGATTGGGAGATTGAATGCGCCACAACCTTCGGCAGGATGAAAGCCGGGGACATGCTCTCATCCTGGGTCGCTCACGACAACCTGCACATACGCCAACTGGTTGAGCTGCGGCGCGCCAGAATTATCGTGCTCACCCTTCCCTATGATGTCCGATACGCTGGTGAATGGTAAGATTGCACTATGAACAAAGCCATCGACTTTGGGGGCAAAATCGTCTGGCACCCCACGCCTGAAATTCTCGAGCGCGCCAACTTAACCCGTTTCATGCGGCTGCATGGTATCACTGATTTCACTCAGCTTATACAGCGATCAACACAAGATGTGGCCTGGTTCACGCGTTCGTTATTGGAATTCCTGGATATCCGATTCTCCAAGCCGTATGATCAGGTGCTCGATCTCTCTGCTGGGATTGCGTGGCCGCAATGGTGTGTGGGCGGGGAGATGAATATTGTCCACAACTGCCTGGACAAATATGCGGGCACGGAAGTCGAGGGGAGAGATGCTCTCATCTGGGAGGGGGAGCAGGGGGATACCCGCACCCTGAATTACGGTGATCTCCAGCGTAAGGTGAACCAAGCAGCCAATGCGCTGCGAAGCCTGGGTCTGGGTAAAGGCGACGCAATCGGGTTGTTCATGCCCATGACACCCGAGATTGCCGTTGCGTTATTAGCAATTGCCAAGATTGGAGGCGTAATTCTGCCGCTTTTCTCCGGCTTTGGTGCTCCGGCAATCGCCAGCCGTTTGAAGGATGCGGAAGCCAAAGCTTTGTTCACAGCTGATGGCTTCTTCCGCAGGGGGAAACCAGTAGTGATGAAGCCGATTGCCGATGAGGCCGCCAGCCAGGTGCCCAGCCTGGAGCATCTGATCGTGCTCCGACGAGCGGGCATGGAAATCTCCATGGCACCTGGCAGAGACCATTGGTGGCACGAGCTGGTGGATACCCAAGCCGATATCGCAGCAACGGAGGTTACGGCTGCCGAAGATGTGCTGATGGTTATTTATACCTCCGGTACCACAGGACGACCTAAGGGCGCCGTGCACACCCATTGTGGCTTTCCGGTCAAAGTAGCCCAGGACATGGCATTTGGCACCGACCTGCACCCCGGCGAAGTCATATACTGGGTTACAGATATGGGCTGGATGATGGGTCCCTGGTTGGTCTTTGGGAGCTTGATCCTTGGCGGCACAATGCTCTTCTATGATGGCGCTCCTGATTATCCTGCGCCAGATCGCCTGTGGGGGTTGGTAGAGCATCACCGGATCAACGTGTTAGGCCTCTCCCCGACGCTGGTGCGGGCACTCATTATGCATGGCGAAGCGCCATTCCGAGCTCACAATCTTTCTTCGCTGCGCCTTTTTGCATCCACAGGCGAGCCATGGAATCCGGACCCATGGATGTGGCTATTCGAGAAAGTTGGTGGAGGCGAAAGGCCGTTAATCAATTATTCTGGAGGCACGGAGATTTCAGGGGGGATCGTGATGGGCAACCCTATTCTGCCATTTAAGGCTTGCGCTTTTTCTGCCCCTTGCCCAGGGATCGCAGCAGACGTGCTGGACGAGTTTGGTCGCTCGGTGCGCAACCAGGTTGGAGAGCTGGTCATTAAGGCACCCTGGATCGGAATGACGCGTGGTTTCTGGAGAGACCCTCAGCGTTATGAGGAGACCTATTGGTCACGTTGGCCGGAAGTGTGGGTACAAGGGGATTTTGCACTGGTTGACGATGATGGGATGTGGTATATCACAGGGCGCTCTGATGACACCATCAAGGTCGCTGGGAAACGAGTGGGACCTGCGGAGATCGAATCGATTGTGGTCGAGCATGCCGACGTAGTCGAGGCTGCCGCGATAGGGGTGCCGGATGCGGTCAAGGGCAACGAAGTATTGGTATTTGTCGTGCTGGCGCATGGGAGCCAATATCGTGAAGAGCTGCGTCTGGAGTTACGTGCGATGATCGTACGGGCAATGGGGAAGCCTTTCACCCCGCGTGATATCTTCTTCGTCAAGGATTTGCCCAAGACACGCAACGCAAAAGTCATGCGGCGCATGATCCGCGCCGCCTATCTGGGCCAGGATGCGGGGGACACTTCGTCGCTGGTCAACCCTGAGGCTGTGGAAGAGATAAAAAGCGCGAAATAATGAATTAAGGAATTTAGGCTGAACGGGGATGTGCTGGTGCCTATGTATCCTGCAGGTGTTTGCCCTGAGACCCTTAAGCTTTAATCGTCTCCGTCATTAATGTGAAGGCCTTCAGGGCTTCCCGATCGATTGTCACACCTAATCCAGGCTCATTGGGCACATCAATCGTAGAGTTAGGATTGAGCACAAAGCGTTCGTGGGTGATATCTCGCTCGTAGTAACGGTTTGAGGCGGAAATATCCCCAGGTAGGGTGAAGTTCGGTAGCGAAGCCAGGGCTAGGTTGGAGGCGCGACCCACGCCGGTCTCAAGCATGCCCCCACACCATACGGGCACACCACGCTGTTGGCACAGGTCATGGATAGCAACTGCACTGCTCAGTCCACCAGCGCGGCCGGCTTTGATGTTTATGATCCGGCAGGCACCCATCTCCAGTGCCTGACGAGCATGGCGGGGGCTGGTGATGCTTTCGTCCAGGCACAGGGGTGTGCTGAATTGAGATTGCAGGCGGCTATGGTCCCACAGGTCATCCTCGTAAAGCGGCTGTTCGATGAGCAGCAAGTTCAGCTAATCCAGTGGCAGCAAAGCAGACGCGCTCTTTAGCGTGTATGCAGAATTGGCATCCACCTGTAAGCGAATGTCTGGAAATGCATTACGCACAGCACTTGTCTCAGCCACATCGCGCTCCGGTTTGATCTTAATTTTGATACGCTGGTAGCCTTGGGCTCAGAAAGCTTTCCACAACCTTTACCAGTGCATCCGGGGAGGCCTGGATGCCCACGGATACACCCACGTCGACGCGCTCCCGCTCGCCACCGAGCAGCTGACGCAGAGGGCGCCCTTGGGCTTTGCCCAACAGATCCCATAGCGCCATTTCCAGTCCAGCCTTCGCCATCAGATGGCCGCGCACGTGGTCGAAACTGTGGTTGAAATCGGAAGCATTTGAAAAGTCCGCGCCCAACATCATCGGGGCGAGGAAATCGCGAATGATGTGCCACGCTGTGCCCGAGGTTTCAGACGAATAACCTGGATCGCGGTCGGCGACGCATTCACCAAAACCACTGATGCCCTCAGAAAAGATCTCGATGAGAATACAATCACGCGAATCGCTGCGCCCAAAGGATGTCTCGAACGGGGCAACCAGGGGCATGCTCAAATGGTAGAGGGTAATCCGATCAATCTTCATAATGTGCTTTCTCCATGACTGAGGACGTAATAGCTGCGTGGTGAGTTTCCACTCAAGAAAACGAAATCGGTGATCAAGTAATCCCGCTCGAACAAGTCTACAAAAAGGCTGCGAGCATGAAGGCGCCAACGCAGCGCCAGATCAAAATTGGCGCTTTTCAGGGCCAGGAAATCCGCCGGGATTTCGACCAGTAGGATGGGGGCGATTTGGCGCCTGCCAGGGTCCGCTGAGCGTGGTAGGGGCTCATAATGATCGGAAGGAGGCGGGTGAAGCCAGCCATCATTGTCAGTATGGGTAGGATTGATGACCTCCGAACCCGCGGCAAAATAATGGGCCAGGTCGAGCCGGCGGCGGGCAGCTTTCCCCAGGCGCCGGATAACGCGCGGTGAGTTCACCCACCAGTCCACCTGGAAGCGGTCGGATGGCAGACCCTGGTTCAGGCCATCGCGCAGGATACCGTATTCATTAATGCGATAGGTATTGCAAACTGCCCCAAGCTTGGAAATATTCAAATAGGCATTCCGGCTGAGCAAGGGATCGTATGTCCAGGTAATGCGATCCAGGTCCTGGTGACGAACCATCTGCCATTGGGCGCGTTTGAGGGCAAACCCAACCCCATGATCACGATATTCATCGAGCACACCCATCATATGGGAACAATGTTTGGGCCGTGGCCCATCCGGCGTGTTATACAAGCCGGGAAAGCCGAACACAAACCCCGCCAGATGATCGGTAGGGGGCACTCCTTCCCTCGAATAAGCTCCAAGAATCCACCCGCCATTGTGGATAGCAGCCAGCAGGATATGTGCTGGGACAATCTCGGTCTCATTGCCGGGCCACACTTGGCGCTGCAAATCTTCCACCAGGGCGATCTCTTCGGGTGTTTCCAGAATTCGAATTCGGATTGGCATGCTGGTTGCTCAAGCACTCCTGCGGAGTAATGCGCGCAAAAAGGATAGTTGCCAGTTCTTATCTTTAAGGTAATCCAGTCGTTGAGGCATACGTGCGGGCATCAAATGGAAAGCCCGCGGGATGGTGTCCAGGGAGCAAGTCCTGTTGGCAGCCAGGTAATCGAGCCAGAAAACCGATAGAGGTAACCCAGGGAAAACGGCTTCGAGAAGAACAGTGAAGGCGCGTAAATACGGGGGTCGCATTGGAATAAATCGGCGTTGCAAGTCGCACATCTGCATGACGTACTCAGAAACCTGCTGGAAGGTGATATATTCTGGACCACCGATCTCATATGTTTGGTTTCGGGTGAGATCGTCCTCCAACGCCCAGGTTAAACAGGTGACCAGGTCTTCGACCCACAGTGGTTGCAGCACTGTACGCCCATCACCGGGCAATAAAAATATATAAGGGATAGTGCTGAGCAAGCCAGCCAAGCTGGTCGTAAAGCCATCCTGTGGACCATAGACAATTGCTGAACGAAAGATAGTGTAGGTCAAGCCACTGCGGCGGATATACTCTTCGGCTATGGCTTTGGCTTTCAAGACCGGGTAGGCAGAGGCGCGATCAGCGTCCAGGTGGCTCAGAAAGAAAAGGCGCTCCACACCTGCGTCAGCGGCAGCCTGGGAAACTAGCCGAGAGCCCTGGATATCCACCTTCATAAGGTCGGCATACGCGCCACCTCGTTCGACCCCGGCAAGATGGTAAACCACCTTCACGCCTACCATGGCAGCCCGAAGGCTGCGTTCGTCGCTCAAGCCGCTAACAGCGGCTTCCACGGGAACACCGCGCGGCAATTCGGGGGAGCGCGATGAAGGGCGGATGAGGGTGCGAACCGGGTAGCCGGCTTCAACGAGATGGCGGACCAGCGCTCTGCCGATGAAACCGGTTCCGCCAGTGACAAGGATCATCGCACGGGGATTATACCTTATCGAGGGTGCAATCTATGCAGAGCAAGCGTTGGGATAACGCGACGCTTAGGCGAGAACTAGACATCTATTGACACAGCTGCGGATTGCACGCCCTGAGTAAAGGAGATTATTACAGCAGAATTGGAGAGGCCGGAAATATGCGCATAGCCACCATGCGAATGTGTCTTATTACCGATTTAATCTGGCATAGATCGGTTTGTTGTGCTTGTAGATTTGCAGGAACTCGCCGAAAAGGCGATCATACACTGGCAGATTCTCATTATCTGGGGTGAAGGTCTGCTGGATGTAGGCCCGCTCGGAGATCTCGTCAAAGGTCATGAAACCCAGGGAAGCTGCAGCTAGATACGCTGCGCCACGTGCATTTGCAAGGATGGGGTCCTGCATCTGGTGAATGGTACGCCCAAGCACATCAGCCAGGATCTGGCACCAGATGGCAGAGTTAGCACCTCCACCAATAGCGTTAATAGGGTCCATCCGCTGTCGGGCAAGCTTTTCAACGTAACCAAGCAGCCAGCGAGTGTTATACGCCACTCCTTCAAGGATGGAGCGGATGAGGTGCTCGCGAGTGGACGACAGGGAAAGGTTGAACAGCCCGCCACGCACATGACGATCGTCGCTAGGGGTGCGCTCTCCATACAACCAGGGTGTGAAGATCAATCCGCCGCTGCCTGCAGGAGCGCGAGCAGCGATTTGATCGAAAATCTTGAAAACATCGGGTACCCCCGACTCAGACAGCAGCTCATCCTGGTGGTAGAGGATATTATCCCGCAGGAAATTCAAGCACGCGCCAGAGGTCTGCTGCTCGTTGGTGATCAGGTACCTGCCAGGAATTGCTGAAGGCAATGAAGCAATATTGTGGAAAAGGTCGGTGCGTTTGTGGGGGATATGGCAGGCCAGCCAGGACGACGTGCCAATATACAGATGGGCTTCATAATCGCGTACTGCCCCCGAGCCAAGCGCTGCCGAGGGGATGTCTGGGGTGCCGATAACCACCTTCACCCGGTCGCTCAACCCCAGCTCCTGAGCAGCTCCCGGGGTAAGGTTTCCCAACACGCTCAATGGCGGCAGGATATCGGGCAGTTTCTGGCGCTCCAGCGTTGCCATTTTCAATAGCCTGGGTGAGTAATCCACCTGGCTGAGGTCGCGGTTATCCGTCACCCAATGCAATGTGATCGTGTCGCAAGACGTCGCCCATTTCCCAGTCAAGCGTAGATTCAGGTAGTCCTTTGGCTCCAGGAACTTATAGGTTTTGCGATAAATTTCCGGCAATTCATGCTTGATGAACAGGATGTGAGCAAGCGAGTCTTTGCCGACATTAGCGGCGATGCCCCCTGAAAGGCGTATCCAGGTATAAAGCTTATCAACGGCGTAGCCCTGGACAGAGAGCGGGCCGCGATTGATCTTTTTTACGTGCGGAGCGCCGCGCGAATCCATCCAAATGATCGCGTTCATCAGTGGCTCAGCATTCTGGTCCAGCGCGACCGTACCTGCCCATTGGGACGTGCAACACAATGCCGCAATTTGCTCCCTGGGCGCCAGGTCCCGCTCCAGCAAACGGCGTGTCGCCGCGCAGATAGCCTGCCACCATTCCTCTGGCTTCTGCTCTGCCCCCCCTTTGGGCAGCAGGTAATAGGGGGTTGGCTCGAACTCGTAGCCCAGCAATTCGCATTGAGATGTAAACAATGCAACTTTAGGCCCCGAGGTGCCCAGGTCGATGGCCAGGAGATAGGATTCTGTCATGGATTTTTCCTTTCGTTCCCCACCGCATACAGTGTAGCACGAAGTATTTTTGATTTCAAGAGAATGGTAAGCGAATATTGGCTTATAATAGCACAAACGTTCTGGTATAATAGAAAGAGAGCAACTAACAAATACCTTTAGGACTTACGCAGTTGGGGTGGGTCTGGGTGTGTTTGGGCGGGCGTAGCCCGCCCAAACACACCCAATTTTCCCCTGAACTGCGTAACTTCTTACCTTATTCCTGTATCATGACTTTCTGGCAACGCCTGCTACGCCTGCTGGGCTACGAAAAATCCACCGAGCGCCTGTCCTTCTCGGCAGATGCGAGCTTGATTCGTTCGTTACAAAATTTGGCTGAACATGAGCGCCGCCCGGAGGGCGAGCTGGCAGCGGAGCTGCTCACCTATGCTCTGGCGCAGCGCGATGCGGCCGAGGCCAACCTGCAGAACTGGCGCTCGCTTTCGGAGCGCGAGCAACAGGTGACTGCGCTGGTGTGTTTGGGTTTTACCAACCGCCAGATCGCCGCCCGGTTGGTGATCTCGCCTGAGACAGTCAAGACCCACATGAGCCGGGTGCTGCTTAAGTTCGGTCTGCGTAGCCGCGCTGAACTGCGCCAGGTGCTGGCAGAGTGGGATTTCAGCGCCTGGCGAGAGGGTTAACCATCCCGGACCCCTGAGAAACTACATCCCCCAATGGGTTAACCCATGTATCACCCCCAGTTCCCCCGCGCAGGGGATTGCGCCGGCCACTCCTATAGGCTACTCTGGAAACATGGACCTGATTCCGGAGCCGATCCCTGGCGAGTTCACCCTGGCAGTGCTGCCGCGGCGGGCCATCCGGCCCTTGCTCGGACTGGCAGCGCGCCTGGCACTGCGTGCGCCTCTGCGCGTGCTGGATGGTGGCAATTGTTTCAATGCATACGTCGTGGCAGCAGCATTGCGCCTGCATACCAGCGATGTGAACACTGCCCTAGAGCGCATACGCGTGGCGCGGGCTTTCACCTGCTATCAAATGGTCACCTTACTCACTGAGACGCCAGAGGTTCCGGTGGCGACGCTGGTGCTGGACCTGCTGGCGACCTTCCGGGATGAGAATGTGCCCCAGGGGGAGCGCCGCAGGCTGCTGACTGCCAGCTTGCAGCGATTGCAGCACCTGGCTGTTGCTGCGCCGCTGCTGGTAAGCGCCTCACACGACAGCGGTCCGCCTATGAGCAGCAGGGTCGCCCGGCGTAAATTGCCCGATCGCGATGAGCTGTTTGACCTGCTGGAGCAAGCTGCTGGTGCAGTGTGGCGATTTGGCCCGCCGCCACCACCGCCGGTATTGCGGTTGCTGTAAGCGAATTGCATTTTTATATGCAATCTCCCTTCCCAAATAGTTACTTTCGGTTATAATAAGACGGTTAAGCCACGCCAGAGCGTGGCTTACTTTCCGCTCTTGACGGGCTCCCGCCCGGTCCAGGGCAATCCCGAGGAAAGGAGGAGTTTTCCCTGTATGCGCGAATATGAATACATTTTCGTGGTGCAAGCAGATCTGGACGAGATCGCATTTAAAGAATTGCTTGAGAAGATTAAGGCCTGGATTACAGGACCCGGTGGAGAGATTCTAAAAGTAGATCTGTGGGGCAAGCGTAAGCTTGCATACCCGGTGCGCAAGCAAACTGAAGGACAATACGTGCAGATGAACGCCAAGCTGGCTCCTGCAAGCAGTGCTGAGTTTGAGCGCAATATCCGCTTCCTGGAGCCCGTCTTGCGGTATCTAGTCGTTGTGAAATAAGCGGTCACTCGCGAGCGAGTGAAGGAGAGTTCTATGAGCCGCGGTTTGAACAAAGTCATGCTGATTGGTCGCCTAGGCAGGGATCCCGAGATGCGCTACACGCCTTCGGGCAGACCTGTGACTACATTCAGTCTGGCCACCAGCCGCACCTGGAACACGTCGGAGGGCGAGCGGCGCACGGAGACTGAGTGGTTTAATATCGTCGCCTGGGGTAGTCTGGCGGAGATCTGTAAGCAGTTTCTCAACAAAGGGCAGCAGGTCTACGTAGAAGGACGCCTGCAGTCCCGGCAATGGGAGGACGGTGAAGGCATCAAGCATTCCGTGACCGAGATCGTCGCCAACGAGATGATTATGCTGGGTGACCGCCGCGAGGCGAACAACGCTGGACCTGATTTCACCGGCGAAGAAGAAGAAGAGTTTCCCTTCTAATATTAATGACGTGTCCGAAATTTCAAAATAACGTTTTTGAAGAGCGTAAGGAGTTCAGAGAGTGAGCAACCAACCGGATATGAGAGAGCAGTCGCCCGGTGGCGGGCGACGGTATTATGCACAACCAAGGGTGTGCCTGTTTTGCACTGATCACAATGCATCCATCGACTATAAAAATGTGGATATGCTCAGGCGTTTTGTAACTGAGGATGGGAAGATACGCCCGCGACGCCAGACAGGCACCTGCGCCAAGCACCAGCGCGGTCTTGCCCGAGCAATCAAGCGCGCTCGTCACCTAGCATTGTTGCAGTATAGTGGCGAGATCTTGCGTTAAGACGATATCATCAACGGAGGCGCCAGTGGGGCGGTATCAGCATTGGCGCTCCGCTTCCCAACACGAATAGATGACATGGCTAGAAATCCTAGACAGAAACAAAGGCTCGTCACCAAGAAACACCTGGCGCGTGAGCAGCGCGAACAGCTTCAGACGCGGTATATCCTGATCTCCGCGATTGTAGTGATCGTTGCGGTGATTGGTTTGGTGGCCTACGGCGTGCTTAATGAGCGTGTGCTTAAGGGCTTACAGCCCGTTGCGATTGTAAATGGGGATAAGGTTTCATCGAATGACTTTCAAGTCCAGGTGCGCTTTGCCCGAATGAACCTTGTCGACAGCGCCGTGCAAACATACCAGTTCTCACAGATGTTTGGGGATAATCCCCAATTCCAATCTTCCACTGCGAGCCAGTTGTACCAGATCCAGGCGCAATTGCAGCCGCTAACAATCGGGAACCAAGTATTGGATCAGATGATCCAGGATCGGTTGATCAGACAGGAAGCGCAGAAACGGGGAATAATTTTAAGCGAGGCTGAGATCGAGAAGAGCCTGCAGGACGCCTTTGGGTATTTCCCGGAGGGCACGCCAACAAGTGAGCCAACGCAGGAGATATTGCCCACATCGACTCTATCTCCTATGCAAAAGACCTTGACTGCGCCAACAGCCACACTCACCGCTACCCTCGAGTTGTCACCCACAGCCACCCTGGAGCCCACCGTGGTCCCGACTGCCACTGCCACAACCACTTCAATCCCTACACCTACGCTGGTGCCATCCATTACTCCGACAGAAGCTCCCACCGCAACACCCACCGAGTACACTCTGGAAGGATTCCAAAATCTCCTGGATGAGACTGTCCAACGTCTGAATGAGTTGGTCGGGTTTACCGAGAAGGATGTCCGCAAGGTGATCGAAAGCCAACTGTACCGGGAGAAGGTCATGGATGCGGTGCTTGCAGACATGGATCTGGCTCCTGAGGAGGAGCAGGTATGGGCACGGCATATCCTGGTGCCAGACGAAGCCACAGCAGACCTCGTGCTGGCAAGGCTTGAAGATGGCGAGGATTGGTCACAACTGGCAGCGCTGTTTTCAACTGATGAAAGCAATAAGGATAACAGTGGTGACCTGGGCTGGTTTGGACGCGGTCGCATGGTGGCGGAGTTTGAAGACGCTGCCTTCGCTTTAGAAGCAGGTGAAACCAGTGGACCGGTGACAACCAGCTTTGGTGTGCATATTATCCAGGTGCTTGGGCACGAGATGCGCTCGCTCACTCCAACAGAGTATGACCAGTTACGACAGACAAAATTTGGGGAATGGCTCCAGGAGCAGCGCGACCAATCCGAGGTTGAAATTCGCGATATCTGGCAGGAGCGTGTCCCCACCGAACCGGCATTCCCCGCAGAGCTAGAGGCTTTCCTGCAGCAATTACAGCAGCAACAGTTACAGGTACCTCCACCTGCTGAAAACGAGCAATAAACAACCCGTTCCTACCTATCTGTACTGCTTGTTGCAGTACTAACTCACTCTTTATGGTGAATCTGAACTCCCCTCCTGACGAAGGAGGGGAGTTCATTATTTTCGCAAGCTACTCAATGTTCGATATCTATATAGATTTGTCGTTTTGTAGGCACATTTCTAAGAGCCTGGCAAAGTGAAGATGCGGGTTACCCGCTAAGGGGGATACGCGTCTGAACCAGCTTTCACGAGCGCTTTTGGCGTCTGGCGCTTAGTCAAGCTATCTCGTCTTCACGAAAAAACGTGCAAAAATGGGGGATATTTTGGGGGATATGGCCTTTAACCACTTGATTTTAGAACAATTGTTCTGTATTATGCAATTGTAGCCCGGTATGGAGGCGAAGCGCCCCCACTTTACCACCCAAACCTTTGCCGCTTTTCCGCATCCGTATCGGGTCAGCCTCCACATGCCTCCGGGGATTCCCGGTTCGGCGACCTGGTAGTTAGTGGGAAGCCCCGGAGAGCGAGGATGATCGAGAAAGGAGCGCCGGTTTAGATGGAGAGCGATTCGCATATTTTGACCCGCAAAGCGCGTAAATCGCGCAAGCGCGGCGCCCAGCCGGGCAATACCAACGCCATCAAGCATGGCTTTTATTCGCAGCGCCTGCGCCAGGTGGAGGAGGACGCAGGCCTGGAAGAGGTGATCGCGTTATTGCATCGGTTGCTGCGCCGCGCCGCAGAGCTTACTGCTGACCCTGGGTTGGAGCTGCCGGCTTTGCTGAGGGCGTTGGACAGGATCAGCTCGGCAGGCGACCGTCTGGCGCGGCTGTTGCGAGCACAGAAAGAGCTGGATACAGCCCCAGATGAAGCCCAATCTGCACTCTCCCAGGTATTAGACGAGATTGCTATCCAGAAAGGTTTCAAGTGAGTGCCCGCCGTAAGAGCAATCGTAACACTTCAAAGAGAATACTTGCCTCCAGATCGCTTATGACCGATTTCATGCTTTTCTGCAATCAAGCCTCTGGGCGTGAGCTACGCCAATACCAACAGCAGGTAGCCATTACGGTTGTCGAGTTGGTCATGGAGAAGCGCGGCGATACTATTGCAGTTATCTTTCCGCGCCAGTCAGGAAAAAACGAATTACAGGCCCAGATCGAAGCCTATCTTTTGGTCCTGTTCAGAGAACAGGATGCCGAGATGGTCAAAGTCTCACCGACCTGGAAGCCCCAGTCGCTGAACGCCATGCGGCGGCTGGAGCGCGTCCTGAAGCGCAACGCGGCTACCAAAGACGCTTGGGTGAAGGAGTCCGGCTACGTCTACCGGGTTGGCTCAGCGCGCATCTTCTTCCTGTCGGGATCGCCAGAGGCGCACATCGTTGGTGCCACAGCCTCGCACTTTCTGGAGGTCGATGAAGCCCAGGATGTGCTGATCTCTAAGTTCGACCGAGACATCGCTCCCATGGCAGCCAGCACCAACGCCACGCGCGTCTTCTGGGGCACAGCCTGGACCTCCCGCACGCTGCTAGCTCGTGAATTGCGTGCTGCCCTAGAAGCCGAGCGTCAAGACATCCTGGAAGCTTCGTCTGCCGGCGAACCCAGGCAGGCAGGGCTTTTTGTGCGTCGTCGTGCCTTCGTCCTGACTGCCGACCAGGTTGGTGCGGAAGTGCCTGCTTACAAGAAATTCGTCGAGGGAGAAATCGCCAAGCTTGGTCGCCTTCACCCCATGATCCGCACGCAGTATTTCTCCGAAGCGATCGACGCTGAGTCCGGCATGTTCCCCGAGCGCCGCGTGGCGCTTATGCAGGGGAGTCACCCACGGCAGGCTGCGCCGCGCACCGGGCAGCTGTATGCCATGCTGGTCGATGTGGCTGGTGAAGATGAGGGAGTGCAAGATGAAAGCCTGCAGCTGGGGATGGAAGCGCGTCTAGCTAACCCAGGGCGCGACAGCACTGTCCTTACCGTCGTTGAGGTGGATCTGTCCAGCCTGGCTGATGACCTGGTGAAAGCGCCCACCTATCGCGTGGCGGAGCGCCGCGACTGGGTGGGGGTGAAGCATTCTGGACTGTACGCTGTCCTCAAAGCCCAGGCGGAGCATTGGAAAGCTCGCTACCTGGTCATCGACGCCACAGGTGTAGGCGCCGGGCTGGCCTCTTTCCTGGAGAAAGTGTTGCCGGGGAGGGTAATCCCTTTCGTCTTCAACAGTGCTACCAAATCCAGGCTGGGGTGGGATTTTTTGAGCGTGGTCGAAGCTGGCAGGTTTAAGGATTACGCACAGGTGGACGGGCAGCGTGCTGCTTTTGGTTTGCAACTTTCAAACTGCCAGATGGAGATCACCCCCGGCCCTGAGCGCAAAATGAGATGGGGCGTGCCTGACGGCTTGCGCGATGCATCCACCGGGGAACTGGTGCACGATGATTGGATCCTCTCAGCGGCCCTGTGCGCCGTGCTCGATCCACTGCCCTGGAGCCTCACCGCCCCGCCTCTGGTCATACGGGCAGCAGACCCGCTGGAGCAAATCGATGGCGAGGGGTTTTAGCACAGTGTAGCTCAAACTCGCCAACCTATGCAGGTTTTCGTAGATCGTACTCTACACAGAACAGGACCACAGACTTATGACAGAACAACACCTCACCTTGCAAGGCAACGCCCAGGTTAACGAAGCAGGACAGTTCGAGATCGTAGCTATCACCGCCGGCGAGGGAAATGGCTGGACTTTTAGCGAGCAGGTGCTCAAAGATTCGATTCCTCTTTGGGATAACGCCAGCTGCTTTGTTGATCATTCCTACTGGGGTATGCACTCGGTAAGAGACCTCGCCGGCGTCTTCAGCGAACCGCGTTGGGACGAGACACGCCGAGGCATCAAGCTAACGCTTTCCGCCATCGGTCCGGCTGCTCCGCAGGTCGAGCAGTTAGGGAGAGATCTGCTCAAGGACGGACCAAAGCCGAACGTCGGCTTCAGCGCGGACGTTTACTTCCAGCCTGCCGGCGGGCACGGCAAGAGCCGCCAGCGCGAAGTATTGTCGATCACCCGGGTCGCTTCAATCGACCTGGTTATCAACCCGGCCAGGGGTGGAACCTTTGTCCGGGCACTTAATCAATCACCTGCCTATGGCAGGGAAGGAGTAGAAATGGCCGACATTCCCGAAGCGGCCGACACCCCGAATGTCGGTCGCGTAGCACCTACGAGCCTGAAAGGCGAAGTAGGCCCACAAGAAGATCTGCAGGCTACCCGCCTTCAGATGTCCGAGAACCTGTTAGAGATCACCCTTACAGGTTCGAAGCTACCCGCACCCATGCAGGAGCACATCCGAAAGCAGTTCGCCGGATACCTGGCTACAGGACGCACGTTCCCCGCCAGTGAACTGCAATCCGCGGTCGATGACGCCCGCGATCTCGTTTCCCAGTTATCCGGCGCCGCCTCCGTCGTTGGTCCACGCATCCACGGCATGTTCAGCAGCGAAGATCAGCTGCAAGCAGCCGTCGATGACCTGATGGGAGCCCCCAGGGAGAAGGCTCTCGAAGGGCAGAAGGTCGCCCGGCTTTCAGGCATCCGTGAGCTGTACCTCATGCTCACCGGAGACGACGATCTGCATGGCGGATACTACCCATCCCGAGCGCGCCTGGCAACTACCGCAGACTTCACCGGCCTGGTGAAGAACGCCCTAAATAAGATCGTTGCCAACCAATGGGGAGAACTCGGTCGCGCTGGATACGACTGGTGGATGCGCGTCACCACGCAAGAGCAGTTCAGCTCGTTGCAGCAGATCACCGGCACGCTCACCGGCACCGTCGGATCACTACCGACCGTTGCCGAAGGCGCGGAGTACACAGAACTCCCCATCGGAGACAGCCCCGAAACCGCCGACTTCACCAAGTACGGCGGATACATCCCGCTCACGCTCGAGCTCATCGACCGTGACGAAACTCGCAAGTTGCGCGCTTACCCGCGCGAGCTCGCAAACGCCGGCCTGCGCAAGATCAGCGCGCTAGTTTCCGCCATCTTCACCGCCAACGCCGGCATTGGACCGACCATGGCAGACACCGGCGCATTGTTCAATGCTACCGCCGTCACTACAGCAGGAGGTCATGCTAACCTGCTCACCACCGCCCTAAGTTCTGCACAATGGGAGACAGTCGCCGTCGCAGTTTACAACCAGCCAATGCTCATCAAGAACGCCGCAGGGTTGTATGGGACCGGTTCCAAGCAAGCCGTCAATCCGAAGTACTGCCTGGTCCCCCGCGCCCTGGAGCTCACCGCCAAAAAGATCCTGTATCCCATGTGGGAGAACACCGCCACCATCACCAGCGAGAACCTGCAGCGCGGCAACGAGGGCGACGTGGTTACTGTCCCCGAGTGGACCGATGCTAACGACTGGGCAGCCGCCATCGATCCGCGCATCGTGCCAGGCATCTTCGTCGGCACCCGTTTCGGCATCATGCCCGAGGTCTTCACCGCCGGAAATGAGCTCAGCCCCGCCGTGTTCATGAACGACGAGCACCGCTTGAAGGTCCGCCACTTCGTGGCTGTGTGGGTCAATGATTTTCGCCCGTTGCACAAGAGCAACGTTTAGCCTACCTGAGGTAGGCAACCTACCTGAGGCAGGTAACCTACCTGAGGTAGGTAACCTACCTAATCTCTAATCTCTAGTTTCTACTCTCGGAGGTTCAATCATGGGTTACGTACACGACACCCAAATGAGTCACCTGATCCACCCAGGAGAAATGCTTTTCACTGCTGGTACCTGGACAGATACAGTTGCAAGCAATGTTTGGTACAAACGGCGCACGGCTGCAGACGCAGCCGCCACCGTCCAGATCCCCATTCTGATTCTGCAGAACGCCGCAGCTTACAAGGGTTGTAAGCTGGTAAGCATCGATGTGTTTTTCGTGATCTCTGCTGCAGGGCTCGATGCCCTTGCCGCTACGCTCTACAAGGCCACCCTACCCGCCGACGGCTCCGCCATGAGCGCTGCATCTGTGGCCACGTCCTACGATACCGGCCATGACACCGCCGGCGAGAGAATCGACCAGGACGAACACAAGATGACTCTCACTCTCACCACGCCCGCCTGGATTGATGAGGGTGATTACTACTTCGTCGAAGTAGTAATCGACGGTTCAGCCGCTGGCGTGATCGACATTATGGCTGCTCGAGCTAATTTCACCTTGAGAGTTTAGGCCCACCTCCTGGCCTTCCTCTTGTGTTGGTAGGGGAGACCGCCAGCCCACCGGTCTCCCCATCGGAGTTGAATGCTTGTTCTCGTGCTTACACTCGTTTTAGTGACAGCCGGTGTCCTCTTGGTGCTGGCTGTGACCTGCCAAGGCAGGTGATGGGATGGATAGAATGAACCTGTCAGAATTGCTCGCTTCGCTCGCAGGCCCCGGGGCTATCGCCCTGGTCGCCTGGTTCGCTTCGTGGTTGCTCGATGAGCTCGCAGCCTGGCAAGCTCTACCCGCTAAGATCAAATCCGTTTTAATCCTGGTAGTGTCTTCGATTATCGGGATAGGCGCGGTGTTCGTGATGCAGAGACCCGAGATCTACGCTCCGCTCGAGCCTTACGCCCAGGTCGTGCTCGCTATCATCGGAGCCTGGCTATCCACCCAGGTTGCATATCGTGTAAGGAGAGAATGATGCCCTCAAAGAAACAAACAAAACCTGTTGAAGATCCTTCCACGATCGTGAAAAATAAATTGACTAGAAAACAAATTGTCGCTTTGCTCCGCAAAGAAGACAAATCCACCTGGTTAGTCTACAGAGACCTGGAAGACGGCGGAGCGGTTGTCATCACAGCCACCGGCCAGAAATACACCTACACCGCTGGCATGATCGAAGAATTCAAACGTGATACCAGGCACGTGGAACATGGAACTTAAACCATGACCGCCCTGGCTGATTTCCGGTCCCGAATCCAGATCTTGCTCACGAACGATCTGACTGCAGACTATTCAGACAATCGCATCGACGAAGCTTTAAAGCAAGCACTCTCTCAGTACAACGGTGCCCTTCCCTACGAGAAGGACACCGTGATCGTGCTGCCAGGTGACGGGAGGGAGATCGCCTTGAATTCTGTCACAGGTCTACGCCATGTGACCGAGGTTTACTGGCCGTTCGATTCGCTTGCCGAGCCGTGGCCACCCAACCAGGTTCGAGGCTGGTACCTGTACTGGGATGATGGAAGCCCAGTGTTGTATCTCAACCAGATCGAAGGCAACGAGCCACAACAAGACGATGAGCTCCGCCTCTGGTTCACCGCCTACCACACGATTGACGGACTTGCCAGTGAAACAGAGACGACAATCCCAACCGAGCACGAGAGCTTGCTTTGCAAAGGCGCCTCAGGTTACGCAGCCATGAGTAGGATCGCTTACCTCACGGAGAGCGCCTATTCAGATATGTTCGGCGCTGGTCTTCTGGCTACCTGGGGATCCCGTCAGATCAGATCGTTCGAGCAGGAGCTAGAGGCGATCAAGCGTTCGCACTCCCGCCGCGGCCAGCCGTTCACCCAGGGCTGGAAGATGGACAAGTGGGATCGCTAGGACTGACTATGGTCAGCCCGAAGCACCTGAGAGCTTCGGACAGGTAGCCTGCCTCAGGCAGGTAGCCTGCCTCAGGCAGGTAGTGACAAATTGTGACGCTCTTTGTAAATAATTATGTTTGACTCTTTCGACGATTTCATCAAGCAGTTTGGACCAGGAGATATCTCTCGCTTTTTCCCGCGCGTGATGTATCGACTGGGAGGTAATTTGCTTGCGTGGGCTGAACCAGGCTCCGCCAGCTTCAGCCCCGTGTCTACGATCATGCAGGTCGGTTGCTCGGAATGGGACAAGATCGCGAGCACTAGCGATACTCACGAGGTCGATTTTAAAGCGAAATACGCCGGCGCTCCGCTGGTGTTCGTCCATCCAGTTAAAGTGAATCCGACGAACGCCGGTTTGTGGTGCTGGTCTCTGCCAGCAACAGACAAGTTCACCATCTATTGGAAGTCTGATGTAGCTGTTACCGAAATCTTTTTCGCCTGGCTTGCCATTGGCGGACAGTTGCAGACGGCGCCATAACAACAACGTAGGGGCAAGGTCTCCCTGCCCAAGGAGTATTCATGACAACAACAATCTCAGGACAGAAGATAGTTACCGCAGCCGGAACAGCCGAGGCGCTCGCAAGCTCGCGCCAGGTGAGCTCCGGCGTGATGATCAAAGCCTTGCCCACAAACACCGGCCTGGTCTACGTTGGCCAGGTGGGAGGGGACGTGAGCTCAGCTAACGGTATGCCGCTCTCCGCTGGGGACGTGGTTGTTCTTATCAACGTTGGCAACCTGGCGGAGATCTGGGTCGATTCCGCCGTGAATGGCGAAGGCGTAGCATGGCTGTTGCTAGATGTCTAGCACAGACGTGCCTACCTCTAAAATCGTCCTCGATTTTAAGAGGCGCCTGGCTGCTCTTAGATGTGTGGTCTGCTCCGCATCCCTGCCTACCTGCCAAAGGCAGGTTACCTGCCAAAGGCAGGCGATGGCAGGTCGCTGTGAAAGGGTGACACATGGCAAACTATAACCCGCTCCATTTCGATCTGCTCAGAGCAGCCGCTCCAGCCATCTTCAAGCGTGATCCCGCAGAAGTGCTGCGCTCGCGCTTGTCTCACGGCGCGCTCACCCAGTGGGCAACTCTCAAGTACATCGACGCTTCTAATCGCTACGTCTTCACAGCCATCGATGGTGGTTTGTACTGGGTTCGCTGGAAGTTAAACCTTCACGCGTCCGGCTTTTGGACCATGGATGACACCGATATTTACAAAGCCCTCAAAGCCTGGCCGAACACAGACGGAGGCAACACCTTCTCGGGGACGTGGACGCACGACGCCTACGTAGGCGCGCTCAATGACACCCGTTCTTACTGTAAGATCCCAGGGAATTATGTCCAGTTCACCGTCTCAGGTCGCCGTGAAATTTATCTAACTCACATCAAGCGGAATATTTCAGGCTATGTCGCCGTGACGATCAACGGCTTCTCCGCCCTGGTCAATGGTCCGGAGATCGTTACCGTCGGTTCGGATCGTTGCGTGAACAGCTACAACGCTTCGACCATAGAGAATTACTGGACGCTGCTTGCCTCCGGACTTGACCCCGCTCAATCCTACACCGTTCGCCTTACTGTGATTGCAAATATCCCGCCAGGCTCAAGTGACATTTGGTTCTACTTCACAGGCTTCGGCATTCCGTGTGAAAAGTGGAGCGAGACAGATATTCTCGCGCGTGACGACGTTGAAGTGCTAGACATTTCTGCCACCGACTGGGGTTATGTGACCTCTTACACGCCTACCGGCGCTTCGGCTTCCGAGTACACCGGCGGAGATCACGGCAACGAGGCGATCTCTTCCGTCCAATGGTTGGATGGGGAGGGGAATAATATCGCCGTTTCTGCAGGCACGCCGGTCAAGGAAGCCCCAAAGGTGCGATTGCTGCAATCGGGCTACGCCCGGCACTCAGAGACAGGCGCGACCAATCATGCAGAAGTGGACAGCAACTTTGAATTCACTTACCAGGGCGTCAGGCAGACAAGTCACCACAGATGGTTGTCAAATGCTTCACTCCTGGTCGCCTATATTGGGGGTATGGTTGGGAACAATGCTCTTGAGAAGGGACATCTCGCTGGGATGGGTTCTACCGTCCTGGTTTTGTCTAACGATGACATGAGCGAGAAGGGACAGAAGCGGTCCAGAGCTACCGCCCTCTGGTCAGCCGCTCACGGCTTTGTCCTTTGGTCCTACCTTCCTAACCTGGTTGGTGTTAATTACTGGTTGGATTCGATCCGCTACACGTTCATCCGTGATGAACCCGCAATCAACAAGGGTTACTACGAGAGGGTGACGCCCACTGCAGGCGCTTCGCTTGCCATCAACGACGTGTGGGATTCGGATGTGCTCTTTCAGGTGTCTTATAAGCCTGGCTTCCTGCCTTAGCTTGCCTAAGGCAGGAAGGTTTCGCTCCGTGACCTGCTGGCAGGCATGGTGGCAGGTAAGTGCATAGCGTTGCAAAATCGCCTCAGCTGTACGTCTTGCATAACTGGCTTCCCAGTTCGCAGGTAACAGCAGTAGGAAAAGTGGACAAAACGATGTTTGAAAATATCTACACCCGTATTACCCAACGCCTTTTCGGTTCTGAGATCCGGCGCCAGGTCGATCGCCAGGCTGAATTTGCCGTGCGCGCCCTGGATGACGCTACTGACCGGCTCACCGGGCCGTATGGACATGCCTATCCCAGGGATCGCCGCGATTACGAACGTGAGGAAGTGCTGCGCGATGCCCTGGAGGCCTGGCGCAACAATCCGCTGGCTCGGCGCATCGTCGAGCTCACCAGCCAATATGTGGTTGGAGGTGGCTTGGGGATTGAATGCAGGCAGGAACGCACCCATCGCTTCCTACAGGATTGGTGGAACCACCGTCTCAACCGCATGCCCATGCGCGCCTACGAGCTCTGCGACGAGCTCACCCGCACCGGCAATCTGTTCATCGTTCTGTCAACCGATCCATCCGGGATGTCCTATGTGCGTGCCCTGCCGACCTCAGCGGTGATCGAGATCGAATCCGCTCCGAATGATATCGAGCAGGAGTTTTTTGTTTGGGAACGTTCCAGGGGTGATGGCACCGAGGCAGTCTCTCCCTGCGGTTTCCTGGGCCACCCGTGGAATGTCTATGACGAATACGCGGACAGCGATGCCAGGGGTGGCGATCGCCCGGCTTTCTCTCCAGTCATTCTGCACTACGCGATCAACCGGCCGGTGGGCGCTCAGTGGGGAGAGTCCGACCTGGCTCCCGTCCTGCGCTGGCTTTCCCGCTATTCCGTCTGGCTTGAAGACCGCGCCCGCCTCAACCGTTACCGGCAATCTTTCCTTTACATCGTCAAAGCCCGTTTCGCCTCACAGGCTGAGCGCCTGGCGCGCCAGGCGGAGATCAATGCTAACCCGCCCAATCCCGGATCGATCCTGGTTGCCGATGAGTCTGAAGCCTGGCAGGTGTTGAACCCGGAATTGTCCAGCTTTGAAGCTGCCGAAGACGGCCTGGCGATCAAAAAGATGATCGCTGCTGGCTCCGGCAACCCGTTGCATTTCCTGGCTGAGCCAGAGAGCGCCACCCGCACCACAGCTGAAGCCGCTGGTGGACCGACCTTCCGCCATTACGAGCAGCGCCAGCAGTATTTCCTGTGGATGCTGCAGGATATCGCCCGGGTGGTGGTGCAGCGCCGAGCCAGAATAGACCGGCGCGTTTCCTCGCGCGCTGAGATCCTGGTCAAGGGCACGGATATCTCCTCCAGAGATAACCGTGAGCTCGCCCAGGCATCCGCCGCGGTGGTCAATGCCTTTACCATGCTGCATGATCGCAAGTTGATCGACGATGCTGAGCTTCTGCGCCTGGCTTATCGTTTTGCTGGCGAAGTGGTGGATGTTGAGAACCTGCTCAAGCGTGCAGCAGGCAGACAGATAGATTAGAAAGGAGCACATTTATGGGCCGTACATTACCTTCAATTACAATGACTTTTTTACAGGAGCAGGATTCCCTCTCTCGCTTCCGGCGTGCCTTACGTCGCAGGGATCAGATTGCCCTGGATGATCTCTTCGCCGCCGCCCGGCAGCACCTGGCCGCGGCAGCATATGCCGGACACGCTTTGCCTTTGGACGTTTTTCTGCTGGCGATGCTGTTGGAAGAACACAAAGAGGTGATGCGCATGCGCAGTTTGCTGGAAAACATGCAGGTTCAAATCGAGGGCGGCGAGCCTGCATCCCAGGTGTTTGGGCTGTTTGGCTTAGGAGAGTCGCCGGCTTTAGGGGAAGATGACTGACCTGACTGGCTGGCTGCTGGATGTGTACGCCGCGCCAGGTAGTGGGCCCCAGGCAGGGGAGGGGGTCGTACTCTGGCTGTTGGAGGATGCTGGAGGCCTGCCACAGGCAGGAGGCCTGCCACAGGCAGGTGGCAGGCGCCACCGTTTGAGGCAGGCGCTGCCTCTGGCTTTCCACGTTTCCGGGTCGCCGTCTCGCTTGCGGTCTCTGTGGCGCTACTTGCAGCGCCAGCCACTCCCCGTGACCCTTTCCCGTGGTGAGCGACGCGACCTGTTTTCGGAGCAGCCACTTACCGTGCTCACAGTGCAAATGGCGCAGTCCCAACTGCTGACTGGTCTTTTCCATCAGGTTTCTCGGGCATTCCCTGATCTGACCTACTATGACGCAGACGTGCCTCTGGCGCTACACCATGCTGCCCGTTACGGCACTTTCCCACTAGCGCGCTGCCGCGTGCGCCTGCGGGACAGCCAGACAGGCGCGGGAGATGGTCATGATGACGTTGACGAGGAGAGGTGGGTGGAAGATCTGGAGGTCCTCGATTCCCCCTGGGATCTGGACGCCGCTCCGGCGCCTTTGCGCGTCCTCTCTCTGGAGCCAAATGTGGACCCCTCCCATGCCGACCCGTCGCATGTGCTGGTGCGCGTGCAGTCAGCAGCAGGTGCGTGCTATCGCCTTGCGCTGGAGCCAGTACGCCCGTTTCTGGTGAACTTGCGCGCCATCCTTTTGCGGCACGACCCAGACCTGCTGGTCACCACCTGGGGCGATACCTGGCTGTTGCCGCGCCTGCTCGAGCTTTCTAAGCGCTTCAACCTGCCCTTGCCGCTCAACCGTGATCCCGCCTGCAGCCCGCTGCACCGTCCAGAGCGTACGTACTTTGCCTATGGGCAGGTGATCTACCGCGGGCGCCAGGTGCACCTTTATGGGCGCTGGCACGTGGATGGGCATAACGCCGTGCTCTACCATGATTATGGGATGGAGGGTGTCCTTGAGCTGGCTCGCGTCACCTCCTTGCCGGTGCAGTCGGTGGCGCGCCTCTCGCCGGGCAGCGGCATCTCTGCCATGCAAATGCTCACCGCCCTCAGAGAGGGCGTGTTGGTACCCTGGCATAAGCAGCAGGCAGAGCGTCCTAAGACAGCTCTGGAGCTGCTGCGTGCCGACCAGGGTGGTTTGGTGTACCAGCCGACCATTGGCCTGCACCGCGATGTGGCTGAGATTGATTTCGTCTCCATGTATCCCAGCATCATGGCGCGCTTCAACGTCTCGCCTGAAACTGTGATGGAATCTCACCCATCTGCCTCGAGAAATGACAAACTTGGGGATGACCGTGCGTTTAGCGCACGGTCATCCCCAAGTTTGTCCTCTCTCCCCCCTTCCTACGGGGAAGGGGGGCAGGGAGGGATGGGGAAGGGCTTGGTTCCCCAAACCCTCCAGCCGTTGCTGGATAAACGCATCGCCCTCAAGCTGCGCCTGGCAGAGCTGCCTGCCTGGCATCCCAGGCGGGGAGCCTATAAAGCCCGCACCACAGCCCATAAGTGGCTGCTGGTGACCTGTTTCGGCTACCTGGGATACAAGAATGCCCGTTTTGGGCGCATAGAGGCCCATGAAGCGGTCACTGCCTACGGGCGTGAGACATTGTTGCGTGCCAAGGAAGCTGCCGAGGATATGGGTTACGAGGTGCTGCACATGTATGTGGACGGCATGTGGGTGCGGCGACAAGGCGCCAAGCAGGTAGCCGACTTCCAACCCTTGCTGGATGAGATTGTCGAGCGCACCAGTCTGCCTATTGCGCTGGATGGTGTCTATCGCTGGGTGGCTTTTCTACCTTCGCGTATGGACGCCCGCGTGCCGGTACCCAACCGTTATTTTGGCGTCTTTCAGGATGGCTCGCTGAAGATGCGCGGCATCGAAGCTCGCCGTCAGGATACGCCTACCTGGATTGTTCGCCAGCAGCTGGCGATGTTGGATGCCATGGCGCAGGCGGCCTCGGTGGATGATCTGCCAGACAGCCTGCCGTCGCTGCAGCGCTTGCTGCGCAAGGCTTGCTCAGACCTGCGCCGCGGGCGCGTGCCGCTGGCGGAATTGCTGGTTTCGCAGAAGCTCAGCCGGGAGCTGGACGAGTACGTGGTACCCTCCCCCGCGGCGCGTGCTGCTGCCCAGCTGCAGGCCGCTGGCAAGCACCTCCGGCCGGGGCAGCGTGTGCGCTTCCTCTACACGCTGGGGAAGCCCGGCGTGTACGCCTGGGATTTACCCGACCCTCCAAACCCTAAGAGTGTCGACCACCGCTATTACCGTCGCCTGTTGTTGCGGGCTGTGGAGACTGTCCTGCAGCCATTGGGAGTCGAGGCGTCTGCGTGGGTGTGAAAAATGGATATGGCGCGAATAAGGTAATCGGAACCCTTACACAGGCAGGTTAACTGCCTGTGGAGGTCTTTCCCGGTAAACCATTTTCGAAGCAGTAATACAGCCTTTGGTAGGGCTGGCGGAAATCGATCACATCTTCAAGCACATCTTCGGGAACGGCTTTGTCCACAAGAAGACGTGCGATGAAGTCGGCAATTTGCTCCATCTCGCCCTCCCGCATGCCCAGGCGAGTGACTTCGATGGTGCCCATACGCAATCCGCCAGGCCGGTCCCAATTGGAGGGGGAATCACTGGGGATCAGGTTCTTGTTGGCGATGAGATTGGCGCGCCCCAGGAGCTGCGCCACCTGCAGTCCGCCGCCGAACTGGCGCACGTCTGCCACAACCTGTTGTGTCTCGGTGAAGCCCTTGTGCGCGCCAAGCACCGGAACGCCTCGCTGCTGCAACGCGGTTCCTAGGGCTTTGGCATTTTTCACGATCTGGGTCATGTATTCCTTGCCGAAAGCCAGCATCTCGGCAGTCGAGGCAGCCAGGGCAGCCACACGGTTGACCTGGTGGGTGGCGACGAGTACCGGGAAGATCGCCTGTGTAAAGGGCTCGGTGAGCTCAGGATTGTCCCATACGATCACGCCGCTCTGCGGTCCGCTGAAGGTCTTGCCAGCCGAGCCTGTGAGTACGGCTGCCCCTTCGTGGATGGGGTCCTGGAAAAGCCCGGCGGCGATCAGGCCAAGCTGGTGGGCGCCATCGAAGAAGATGTGACCGCCCCACTCGGCTACCACTTCGCTCATAGCGCGCACAGGGAAGGGGAATAAAGTCATTGACGCCCCAAGGGACACGACTTTGGGGCGTGCGAGCGGGGCTGCCTTTTGGAACAATTCAATGTCTACCTCAAGCTCGAAGGGGTCGAATGGGATATCGATAATTTTGAGCCCGCGCACACCCGCTGGCCCGTCGAGCCTGTTGCTCGAGTGCCCGCCTACCGGCTGGGGGATGCTCATGATCACATCTCCCGGCTGTGTGAGGGCTGTGTAAACGGTCAGATTTCCCAGCATGCTTCCCATCAAGCGATGGTCTGCGTAGCGCACCTTGAAAAGCCGTTTGAGAAGTTCGATACACAGAGCTTCGATCTCGTCGATATACTGTGTGCCGACAAACCAGCGGTTGAGTGCACCGATGTGACCCTCGGCGGCGCGGGTGCCCACTTCGCTGCTCAGCAACGCCCTGACGGTTGGGCTGGTGGGCGCTTCCGGTGCCAGCAAGTTGATGCACTGCTGTCCACGCCAGTGCTCATTGCGCTTAACGGCATCCAGGACTGCCTGGTACATCTCCTCAGACGACTTGCAGGCGTCTAAAAGCGAGCGCGCCCTCCCCAGAATATCCGGGTCGTGAACTTCAAACTCATCTGGTTTCATCGATTCTCCTTGGTCTACCCTTTTTCGGAGCGAGCATTAATCAAAACACCCCGAGGAGAATAACCCTCGGGATGCTCACTGGTAAGGGATGTGCATAACCTGACTCATCAGGCTGGGGGTCGAGGATTCGAACCTCGGCATACAGATTCAGAGTCTGCTGTCCTACCACTAGACGAACCCCCAGCGTTCGATGCGGGTCATTTTACCATGGCTAGGGAAGGTTCGTCAAACCAACCGATCTCAACATTCTGGTTTCCGGGATGATAGAAACGATAATCTCTCACTGTATGTGTGACCACGAAGCAATATCGGTATCAGGTTTGTTATAATTCTCACCTGATGTCCTTATTCCAAAAATAGTTGAAAGAGAATGCTTATGCTGCCTAAAGAGACTGCTCCGTCCACCGATTTCATCCGGGAAGCAATTATCGAAGATTTGAAAACCGGACGCTTCGACCGGGTTCACACACGCTTCCCACCCGAGCCCAATGGATACTTGCACATCGGTCATGCCAAAGCCATTGTGATCGACTTTGGCATCGCGCGTGATTTTGGGGGTATATGCAACCTGCGTTTTGACGATACAAACCCTGCAAAAGAAGATATCGAATACGTAGAATCGATCAAAGAGGATATCCGCTGGCTCGGATTCGATTGGGATGAACGCGAGTATTATGCGTCCGATTACTTCGACCTGTTGTACGAATGGGCTGTCCGCCTCGTGAAGAAAGGGTTAGCATATGTGGATGATCAAAGCCCGGAAGAGGTCAGTGCAAATCGTGGCACCCTGACCGAGCCTGGAATAAACTCTCCCTACCGTTACCGTAGTATTGAAGAAAACCTCGATCTCCTGGAACGCATGAAGAGCGGAGATTTCCCCGAAGGGAGCCGCGTACTCCGCGCCAAGATCGACATGGCACATCCCAACTTAAATATGCGTGATCCCGTGATGTATCGTATTCTTCTCGACCCTCCTCACCATCGCACGGGTACTAAGTGGAAAATCTACCCCATGTACGATTGGTCGCATGGGCAAAACGACTCGATGGAAGGGATCACGCATTCCCTCTGTTCTCTGGAATACGAAAACCATCGACCCCTCTATGAGTGGTTTCTCGATCAATTGGATGCCTTCCGCACACGACAGATTGAGTTTGCCCGCCTCAATTTGAATTACACAGTTGTTAGCAAGCGCAAACTCTTAAGGCTCGTGAAGGAAGGTGTGGTCTCAGGATGGGATGACCCGCGCATGCCTACCCTGCGCGGCTTGCGCCGGCGGGGTTATACACCGGAATCGATCGTGGAATTCGTCACCAAGGCGGGTATCGCCAAGAATTACAGTGTCATCGATATGGCGCTGCTAGAGTCAGTTGTGCGGACTGACCTCAACCAGCATTCGCCACGCCGTATGGCGGTCCTCAAACCGCTTAAGCTGGTGATCGACAACTATCCCGACGATCTCGTCGAGGAGATGGACGCGATTAACAACCCCGAGGACGAGAGCGCCGGCACGCGCAAAGTACCCTTCTCGAAAGTCATATATATCGAGCAGGAAGACTTCCGTGAAACGCCGCCGCGCAAGTATCATCGCCTTTACCCAGGCAATGAAGTTCGCCTGCGTTACGCATATCTCGTTAAGTGCACGCATGTCGTCAAGGATCTAAACGGGGATGTGACAGAAGTGCACGTCACCTATGATCCAGCCACGCGTGGTGGCGATGCTCCGGATGGGCGCAAGGTGAAATCCACGATCCACTGGATTTCTGCTGCCCACGCCAAGGAATGCGAGATCAGGCTTTATGACCCGCTCTTTACAAAGGAAGATCCCGAGGAAGGTGACGAGGGATTCCTGGCTTGCCTTAATCCGAAATCACTGGTCACAATCAGTGGCTACGTGGAGCCGAGCCTGGCTTCCACGCATACGGGTGAACGCTACCAGTTTGAGCGCCAGGGATATTTCTGCGTTGATCCCAACTCTACCCCAGAGATACCCGTGTTCAACCGTACCGTTTCGCTCCGGGACACCTGGGCAAAGATCGAGAAGACCTTGGGCTGACCCTTATTTGGGAAAGCAAGAATTAAAAAGCCAGGGAATAAGGATATCCCTGGCTTTCCAGTTCCTTAACCCCTTATGAATATCACATATTCTCCAGGACCTCGATCGCTGCATGAATGCGCTCGAGTACCTTCTGCTTGCCAATAACAGCCATGCTTTCGAATAAGGGGGGGCTAACGGTCTGCCCGGTGACGGCAGCACGTAAGATGCCAAAAAGCTGACCCGCGCTTATGCCGAGTTCATCAGCCAGTCCGCGCAATGATTCTTCAGCCGTCTCGTGGTTGATTTCTGCCATTCCAGAGAGCATGTCGTATGCTCTTCTGGCTGCCCCTGCCAACTCCGCCGGTGTCATTTTTTTCCCCACCAGATCTTCCGGCGCAGGGTACACGCTATCACGGAAAAAGAACCCACCCATGACAGGAGCATCCTCAAGGGTGACAATCCGCTCCTGGATCAGCGGGACGACGCTTAGAAGCGTGTCCTGATCCACTTGATCACCCGCGGCTTCGAAAAACGGCTTGACGCGCCGCGCCAGGTCTGGCGTTGCCAGGTTGCGGATGTGCAGCCCATTGAAGTGGTCAAATTTGGTGAAGTCGATGGCTGCAGCAGAGGGATTTAGTTTGTCCAGGCTGAACTTCTCGATCAGGTCTGGCATGGTGAAAAACTCGGTGCGGTCATCGTAGCTCCAACCCATCAGGGCGGTCCAGTTGACCACCGCTTCAGGCAGGTAGCCTAATGCTTCCAGGTCCTTGATAAAAATGGAATATCCGCTTTGTTTGAGTTCAGCTGACTCGCGCTTGCTCATCTTGCCCCTACCGCTTGGCTTAAGGAATACAGACAGGTGCACGAACTCAGGTTCTTGCCAGCCGAAGGCGCGGATGATATGCGCATGGATGGGGAACGTGGGCAGCCATTCTGAGCTACGCAGCACGTGGCTGATCGCCATCAGATGGTCGTCCACCATGGCGGCGAGATGGTAGACCGCCAGCCCGTCCGACTTGAGCAGGATGTAATCATCCAGCGTCCTGTTTTCAACGGTTATTTCTCCGCGCAGCCGGTCCATTACAGTGATGCTGCCGTCTTTCGGTGTTTTGAAGCGCACCACGTGGGATTCGCCACGCGCTATTCGGCGGCTTGATTCATCTGGATCCAGGTCTCGGCAGGTGCCATCGTATAGCGAGGCTAATTTTCGTTCTTGTTGCTGCTCGCGTACGGCTCTCAGACGCTCAGGCGTGCAGAAGCAATAATAAGCATGACCCATCTCCACCAGCCGGCGCGCATGCTCCTGGTAGATTTCTTTGCGCTCAGATTGGCGGTATGGAGCATACGGCCCCCCGACATCTGGACCTTCATCCCATTCCAACCCCAGCCACTGTAAACTTTCCACCAGCTCCTCTTCAGCCCCGGGAACATAGCGCTTCTGATCCGTGTCTTCGATGCGCAGGAGAAACTGCCCGCCAGTCTGCTGGGCAATCAAATAATTATATAGAGCTGTGCGTCCACTTCCCAGGTGTGTGCGACCAGTGGGTGATGGGGCGAAGCGCACGCGCACAGGTTTGACATTATCTTGCATCTCGTTTCTCATAGTGTTGTATCTAAACCCGAAGGGTCTGGCGCAACCGGCTGGCGGGGAAAGTGCGCCTAAAAATCAAGCGATTTCTGCCGCAAGAGCACACTCTCAACCAGCCCAATCGCAAGCAGTGCCGATACGAGCGAGCTACCGCCATAGCTCACAAATGGTAGGGTCAGACCGGTGGCCGGCAATAATCTCAGATTTACACCAATATTGACGATCGCTTGGAAAGCCAGCATGATAGCCACACCGAAGGCGATCAAAGCCCCGAACGTATCGCGTGCCAGGCGGGCGGCGCGCAGGCAGCGATAAATCACGAAAGCCAGAATCGCCAGAACGATAATCGTACCGACGAAGCCAAACTCCTCAGCCATTGCTGAAAAGATGTAATCCGACCAGCGCACCTTGAGGAAGCGCAGCTGTACCTGTGACCCGCCACCGTACCCCTGACCAAACCATCCGCCAGAACCGATGCTGATGAGTGCCTGTTGGATGTTGTATTCATCACCAAATCGTGCGTTCGGATCGGGAAAGAGGAAGCTTGTAACCCTCCCGATCTGGTACTCACGGATGACTTCCAACCGGATAAGGATTGGGATGAGCACCGCAGTGCCAATCAAGCCCGTGCCACCGAACAGAAGCACGTGCCTTACCTGCAAGCCACCTGCCCAAAGCAATGCGAACCACAGGACCAGGATAACGATAGACGTGCTCAGGTTTGGTTGCAAAAGGATCCATACCAGAATCCCCATCGTGTATAGCAAGCTGCGGATAATCATTCTCAGGTTGCCAACTTCACCGTAATGCTGCGTGAAATATTCGGCAAGCACCAGGATGATAACAATTTTGGCAACCTCGGCAGGCTGGATGTTAATGGTCAGAACTTGAAACCAGCGTGTCGAGCCGAAGACTGCTGGGGCGACGAAGTTTAATATGATTAATGCCGTGACGGTGATCAGATACATCACCCGGTTGATCGACGACCAGTAGTGGTAGTCAATCCCCGCGAAGATGAACATGCCTATAAACGCAATTATTCCAAAGATTATCTGGCGATAGACCAGGTTCGTCTCGGTAGTCAGCTCGATATTTCCGGCGACCGCTGAGCGGATCATCGTGACTCCAAAGATTACCAGCACCAGCACTGCGCCGAATAGCCAGAAATCGAAATGCCGCCAGTTAATCGTGCTCGTTCTCATTACAAATGATCTTCTTGTTCAATAGTTAACATAGTTTCACAGTAGCCACGGAACAGGGTCCTCAACCGACTTTTCGCCGGCGAACTGAACGCAGGGGGATATCGGCGATCAGGCGTTGCTCTCTGCCCTCCTGGTTCATCTCAATGCGGACCTCCTGCGGCTCGATCTCTACGTGGCGCGAGATGACCGCAATTAATTCGTCCTTAAGGGCTTCCAATGCGCTGGGCGTGAGATCTGTACGGTCGTGGATGAGCACCAGCTTCATGCGCTCTTTAGCCTGCCGTGCACTTTTTTGATCCCGTCCCAGGAGACGATCCCAGAAGCTGCTCATCTCAATTGCCTCCCGGGCGGAGAATCCGCCGCAGCCAGCCCATAATATTGTCGTCATCGCTGAGCTCGGTAAACGCGACTTCTTCCCCTCGCAATCGCCTGGCGATATTGCGAAATGCATTCCCGGCGCGGCTCTTGCCGTTAAGTGCCACTGGCATACCCCGATTGGCGCTGGTAATCACGATTTCATCTTCTGGGATAAGCCCGATAAGCTCAACTGCCAGCAATTCCAGTACATCTTCGGCGGATAACATGTCTCCACGCCGCACCATCTCGGGCTTGATACGGTTGATTACAAGCAGCGCGGGACCCTTCTCTTCGGCCTCGATCAAGCCAATGATGCGGTCAGCGTCGCGGACCGCAGAGATTTCCGGATTTGTGATCACGATGACGATGTCAGCGGGAGCAACAGCGTTGCGGAATCCACGCTCGATGCCAGCAGGCGAATCGATCAGGATCCAGGCGTATTCATGGCGCAGTTCATTACAAAGGCGTATCATATCGCTGGGGGATACAGCGCTTTTATCTCGCGTCTGCGCCGCAGGGATAAGGAACAATTCAGGGAGGCGCTTATCGCGGATCATGGCTTGCTTGAGGCGACAGCGACCTTCAACGACATCCACCAGGTCGTACACGATGCGGTTTTCAAGTCCCAGAACCACGTCAAGGTTACGCAGTCCGATATCCGCATCGACGCATACAACCCTATCGCCTACGGACGCCAGAGCTGCGGCTAGATTTGCGGTGGCAGTGGTCTTCCCTACTCCGCCCTTCCCAGATGTCACGGTAATTACTTTCCCTGCCATAAACACTCCGTTTATCTCTTCGGACTCCAGGCTTCGGCGACCACCTGATCGTCTTTGATTCGAGCGATTTCGGGTTGCGGTTTGCCACGTCGCTGAGGAGTGATGGCGATCTGCCCGGCGATTCGCAGCTGGGTAGGAGCCAAATCGAGGGCGCACACCACTGCCTCCTCGTTCCCCTCGGCTCCGGCGTGCACCATGCCTAGCAGGCGCCCCCACACAAGCACATCCCCGGAGGCGATCACCTCAGCGCCTGGATTGACGTCTCCGATCACAACGACGTGCCCTGCATAGCGCAGGCTGAAGCCTGAGCGTAGCGTGCGACGGACCATTACTGCCTGTTCAGCGTTCTGAACAGTGGTATCCAGCGGACGGGCGTCACGATCCGGGAGCGCCTTGCTCAGACGTGTCGCCAGACCAAGGGTTTG
Source organism: uncultured Chloroflexia bacterium (assembly GCA_963714425.1). Classification (GTDB taxonomy): domain Bacteria; phylum Chloroflexota; class Anaerolineae; order Anaerolineales; family UBA4823; genus DATCYX01. The sequence goes on along the minus strand of CAVQOI010000004.1, from coordinate 104,294 downwards.
TGCCGTGATCTCCGTTGTAGCTGATGTGCTAATGACTGCCCAAAGGCTCAATTCGCGTTCGGAGAGCTCGTCACGTAGACTGCTCATCTCGACGGCCTTCAATACATGGGAGCCTACGTCTAACGCCAGGCGGGCACCTTTTAGAAAGGCACTCTGTTTCTCAACTTGCTCGAGCAGATCTGCGCTGACATCCTCCCATTCCCCTTCGCCCAGGACGATGAGCAAGCCCTCTCGAATACCCTTGATGTGCAAGGTCTCACCCATTTCCCACGAATTATAGCACTCTATCAGGGAGCATCTTGGGCAACGTCTACGGCCTTGAGCTCAAAATACGCATTCAGAATCTGCCAAACGATGGGTCCAGCAACGCTGGCACCCTCACCGCCATTGTAGACGAAAGCAACTACTGCGACTTCGGGATTCTCATAAGGTGCATAAGCAACTGTCCAGGCGTGTGTGGGCCACTCACCGGGGATACATCGGTTGCGGGCATTGGCGTACTGATCGCAATACTCGGCAGTTCCTGTTTTTCCTGCGGCGGCGATGGTCGCATTGACAAACTCATCCGCTAATGTGCCGCTGGTGACCGCCCTGCGCATGCCTTCCTGTACTTTTTCGATCACCCAGGGTTGAACGGTCTTTGTAGCGCCCTCGATTGGCTCACAACCACGCAGCGTGGTCACATCGTATTCTTGGATAATCGGATCTTTTGTTATGTCCCATCTCAGGTCGGGCGTGAATGGCTCCACAACGCTCCCTTCGCTGTCCAAGACCTCTTTCAGCAATGTCGGTCGCATCAGTTTGCCATCGTTGGCGACAGTGGTCGCCGAGAGGAGAACCTGTAGAGGAGTGGCCAAAACATAGCCCTGACCAACACTGGCGATGTAGGTATCCCCAGTCGACCAGCTCTCACCGTGCGTGATACGTTTCCATTGCGGGTCGGGTACGAGCCCATCCGCTTCCTCAGGAAGTCCAGTCCCTGGGAAAGTGCCATAACCCAACGCGCGAGCGTACGTGCCCAAACGGCACACCCCCAACCCTTCGGGGATTTCATCCTGATAACCACCCCCTAACTTATAGAAATACACGTTGCTTGAGTTGGAGATGCCTCCCAGAAAATCCAGACTTCCGAAGCCGGCCTCGTTCCAGTCGACGAATTCGCGCGGGCGACCAGGCTCATTCGGGGAGAAGGTCTCGCTAACGATGATCTTGGGCGGTGTCTCAATCACCTGCTCGGGGGTAACGACGCCTTCATTGAGGGCACCGACAGCTGTAACCAGCTTGAAAACCGAGCCGGCGGGTAGCGTATCACCGACAGCGTGGTTCAGCAATGGGTTAGCCGGGTCCTGAATGAGCTGGTTGAAGTAATACGCCGGAATAATGCGCGACATCCGGTTGTTCTCATACGAAGGGTAGGACACCATAGACAGAATTTCCCCGGTCTGGGGATTCATGGCGATGGCGACAGCGCTGGTAGTGCGGATTTCACCGAAGTAAGTGTTCCAAAAGTTGATTTCGCGCTGCACGATGGCAGTGGTTGCGGACTGCAAGCGTGTATCCAGTGTGAGCTTCAGGCTCCGTCCGGCGACAGCCGATTGTGTTTCGCCAACTGTGCGAATCTCCTGACCGGCGACATCCACCTCGGCGTCTCTGCTGCCGTTCGTCCCAGCCAGCAAGTCTTGAAATTGTAATTCCACGCCTGCATAACCGACCTTGTCGCGGTTGGGGTCAAAACCAGCAGCGATAAACTCATCCGCTTGATTGGCAGGAATTGGACCGAGAAATCCGATAATCGAGGCAGTAAGCACGCCGGTTGGGTAGTCGCGGATGGGAACGATCTCAACTCCCACACCGGGCCAATCATTGGCTCTCTCCTGGATCACCATTGCTGGCGTGCGCTCGATATCGCATTTAATCCGAACGGGCTGGAAGGGGATGGAAGATTCTCCGTATTCTACGATTTGCGCGATTCCATGATCTGAGACGCAGGGAACATATGGATTCTCTTCGCTGATCTCATTTAGATTGATAGGCACGTCGATCAGCTCGGAAAGATTGCGGAAGATCTCCTGGATCTCTCCCGGATCGTCTGGCAGGTCTGCAGCGGTGATGACCACATTGTACGAGGCGATGTTGCGCGCCAGAACAACCCCGTTGCGGTCATAGATCACGCCTCGCAAAGCAGGGTCATTGATCGTGCGTGTGCGGTTATCAGCAGCTTGTGCCCGCCAGGCGGGTCCTTGCAAGATTTGCAGGCTGAATAGGCGCACGATGTAGACGCCAAGAATTAATAGAAGCAGCAGGGCAATAACCCAAATCCGCCGGGGTTTGACGTGGTTTTGTAGTGCAGTTGATTCGTTCATACGACTAATTCTTCAGGATAAAGCCAACTCGCCAGATCACCAAGCAGTGCATAAAGCGGGATAGCAATAAGTAGATTGAGTAGGGCGCTTGGCAAGAGTACCAGGTTGAACGATTGGATTATCGGGAGTGGATCGCCAACCAAACGCAAGGCTGCCAAGGATACTGCCTGGCTTGCAAATGACCCCAAGAGCACAGCTACGAAGAGCGCCAAAATGGGAATTTGCCATACCTGCCTGCGCAAGATGAGAGCGATCCCTGTGGCTAGCACATACCCGAGCAGCGCCGCGCCCAGTGGCAATGCAGAGACCAGTGTGAACAGGATTGATGCAATGATACACCATTGCCATGCGCTTTGCACTCTTTTTTGTAGCGCCCAGGCGATTATCGCCAGCAATAGCAGGTCAGGCGTACCCCGCAACAAAGGGATGCGGCTAACGATGCTGCTTTGCAGCATCATCAGGCTGGTGAGAATAGGGATTGCAATGAGAGTGGCCATACTTCAAGGGTTAGGGCAAAAAATGCCTCTGGGAGTGTTGCGATTTAAGGATTACCCGCAGAAGGGATCAAGGGGGTAACATTCAGAGGGCGGAAGTTGACGATAACCAGCACAATGTTGATCCTTGAGAAGTCAACCACTGTTTGCACGTTTGCTCGCTGGAAGATATCCTGGTCAACGCTGCGTATGCTGGAGATCTGGCCGATCAGGATGTTGGGCGGGTAACCGCCTCCCAAACCAGATGTGAGCACCAGATCGCCGGCTTTTACATCTGCGTCTTGGGGGATCATGTCTAATGTGATTTCACCGGTGATCTCGCCTTGCAGAATCGCCATGGCTCCCGAAGTCTCAAGTCGCACGTTCACAGTGGACGCTGGGTCCGTGATGAGCTGTACTCTGGAAGCGCCAGCAGTCACCGATGCTACCCGTCCGATCAGACCTTGTTGCGTGACCACTGGCATCCCACGGCGTAAATCGTCATCAGAGCCTCTGTTAATGATTATGTATTGTAAGAACGGGCTCGGGTCACGTGCGATCACAGCCGCAGCCTGGTAGCGGTTCTCTGGATTTGCCCTGGCGAAATCCACAAGCGCGGAGAGCACGTTTGTCTCGGCGAGTTGTTCACGCAGCTCGATGATCTGCGTTTGCAGGCGGGACACCTCAGCTTCGAGCTCAATATTGCGCTGGCGCAGGCGGGTGATATCCTGCGGTGCGCTGACCAGATCCTGAAATGCCTGGAAACGCGTTGATACCCATGTTTGCACGCTCACCAGAGGATTGAGCAAAATGCGGGAGAGAGGGGTCAGATACCCGCCCAGCGCTAACGCGATTAACCCTGCTGCTACCAGGACAAACACCACGGTTTGCAGCGTTCGGGGACGGTCTGATCTGGAGTTCATTTCAGTCTTACGGTGCTGTTACCCGGCTGTGCGCCGAAATCCAGCACCACTTTTCTCTCAATTATGCTTGGTGCTGCCGCGTTCCAGCCCAACAAGTAAATGGTTCAAGTGATCCAAATCCTCCAGGATCATCCCAGCGCCGCGCGCCACGCAGCTCATGGGGTCTTCCGCCAACCAGACGCGAACGTGCAGGTCGTCAGTGAGACGTCGATCCAATGCTTGTAATTGCGAGCCGCCGCCAGCCAGGCAGACGCCTGTATCCATAAGGTCGGCGATGATCTCCGGAGGCGCTTCATCAAGTGCATCTTTGATGGTGTCAATAATCGTCTGAACAGAGCTGGAGATTGCCTCGCGGATCTCGACTGATGAGACTTCCACACTTTCGGGAAGTCCTGTAATCAGGTTGCGACCACGCAACTGCATGGTCTTCTCTTCCGGCAGGTGATACGCCGAGCCGATTGCGATCTTCGCCTGTTCTGCCATGCGCAAGCCTATGGTGAGGTTGTATTTGTTGCGCATATACTGCACAATCTCTTCGTCCATCTCATCACCAGCCACACGCAGGGAGCGGGAGACGACCACACCACCCATGGACATAATCGCCACCTCGGATGTCCCGCCGCCTATATCGACAATCATGCTGCCCCGTATCTCTGCCACAGGCAGCCCGGCTCCCAACGCGGCAGATACCGGCTCTTCGATTAAGTATGTTTCCCTCGCTCCGGCAGACATGGCTGCATCGTATACTGCGCGTTTTTCGACTTCAGTCACGCCAGACGGGATGCCAATCACCACGCGTGGGCGCGGCACCGGCACAATGCTCTGCTCGTGGGCTTTGCCGATAAAGTATTCTAACATCGCCTGCGTTATCTCAAACTCAGAGATCACACCATCCCGCAGGGGCCGGATTGCAATCACATTGGCTGGGGTGCGCCCAACCATCTCCTTGGCCTCTGCGCCAATAGCGAGCGGCTTGCGAGAACGTTTCTCGATGGCGACCCAGGAAGGCTCATTGATCACGATGCCCTTACCTCGGACATTGACCAGAGTATTGGCGGTTCCAAGGTCGATGCCAATGTCCAGAGAGAAGAACCCCAACAGCCAGTTGAGGGGATTGAACGCCAATTCAGGCTCCTTAGAGTTCCGCAGTGGATGTGCAATTTTTTAAGGGGCGGTTAAGAAAGACCCACCCGTACACATCGCGAGGATTATACCAGAACATACCCAGCCGAAAATATCGGGTATAATTGCCCCACTTAGCCGAATGAGGAGGTGCACGGGTCTCGAAAAACAATTGATATGGGAAGATAGCGCATGGACCGACTATTCGGTTGACGAGGATGAGGGTTCCTGTCTGCAAAGATAGGCTAACTGGATGCTTTACAGGTTACCTGCCTGGAGTGCCAGGAAAATCGAAAGATCAGCGGAAGCCCTCCGAGCATGCCACAGCTCGCATTCTTTCCCTCCTAATTCAATAGTGCCGGACAATGCCGGACGGGTAACCGGACGGACAAAACCTGCACGGGTGGCAAATTTAGTGAATAGTGATCAGTAATCAGGGAACCCCTGAATGCTCGTTCTTGACTAATCACTACTACACTAATCACTAGTTACTTTATTGGAGGGACCCTCATGTGTGGAATTGTTGGATATATTGGGCCACGAGACGCAACGCCCATCATCTTAAATGGGCTTAAGCGCCTGGAGTATCGCGGCTACGACTCTGCAGGTCTGGCTGTCTTGGAAAACAGCCATATCGAAGTGCGGCGAGACGCCGGAAAGCTTTCTCGCCTGTCAACGCTGGTGGAGGAATCACCGGTTCACGGGCACCTGGGCATAGGGCACACGCGCTGGGCGACGCATGGCGAGCCCACCGCACGCAACGCTCACCCGCATATGGGCACGACCGGTGAAGTCGTAGTAGTGCACAACGGCATCGTCGAGAACTTCCTAGAACTGCGGGAAGAGCTGGCTGCCGAAGGGGTTTCATTTAACTCAGATACAGATACCGAGGTGATCGTCCACCTGGTTGAACGCTATCTAAGCAACGATACAGGCCTGGCAGAGGCGGTCCGCCGTGCCCTGACACATCTACGTGGGGCACACGGTGTGGTGGTCATCTCCTCTCATGAGCCAGATAAGATTGTAGCCGCTCGTATTGGAAATGCGGGAGGTGTGGTGGTGGGGTTCGGTGAGAATGAGATGTTCGTCGCATCAGACATGCCTGCCATCCTCGAGCACACGCGCAGGATGATCTTCCTCGAATCTCGACAGATGGCGGTCGTCAGCCGGGACGGCGCTCGGGTTATGACACTGGATGGGGCTGAAGTGTTTCCCGAATTCCAAAACGTGGCGTGGGATCCCGTAGCTGCTGAGAAAGGCGAATACCGTCACTTTATGCAGAAAGAGATCCACGAGCAAGTGCGCTCGCTCACCGACACTATCGGTGGGCGGGTGGATTTCGAGGCCGGTCGGGTGCACCTGCCTGAGCTCAACCTGACACCCGAGCTGGCACGTCGCATTCGTAAGATCTATATCACCGCTTGTGGTACGGCGGGACACGCCGGGATGGTGGGTAAAGTCATCCTAGAGCGCATTGCCCGTGTGCCCGTAGAGATGCAGATTGCATCAGAGTTTCGCTACAGCGACCCAATCATTGATCAGGATACGGTAGTACTGGCGATTAGCCAGTCGGGCGAGACGGCGGATACGCTGGCGGCAATGGAAGAAGGGCGGTCGCGGGGCGCCACATTGTGGTCGATCGTGAATGTGATCGGCTCTCAAGCGATGCGTATAGCCGACGGGTATATCTCTATGCAGACTGGTCCGGAGATCGGTGTGGCTTCTACCAAAGCCTACACTGCGCCTCTGGTGGACGTGTATATGCTGGCAGTGCTCTTGGCTGATCTGCGCGGTGTGCTGAAGAATGGTGAGCGCCGCAGGCTGGTCAACGACCTGCGCCTGGTACCCGACCTGGTGGGGCGCTGCCTGGATCGCGAGCCACAGGTGGAGGACATTGCCCAGAAGCTGCTCAACGTCAACCACTGCCTCTACCTGGGGCGTGGCATCAATATGCCGACAGCCTATGAGGGGGCGCTAAAATTGAAAGAAATCTCCTATATCCACGCCGAAGGATACCCGGCAGGAGAGATGAAACACGGCCCGATTGCCCTGATTGACAAAGAAATGCCTGTGGTATTAATCGCCCCACGCGACCCCTGGTACGATAAGATGTTCTCGCAGATTGAACAGGCCAAAGCGAGGGGTGGCGTTGTGATCGCGTTAGCAACTGATGGTGACACGCAAATCAGTGGTGTTGCAGACCACGTATTGTGGTTGCCTGAGACGCCCTGGATGCTCACCCCTGTCACGGCAGTCATCCCACTACAGATGCTGGCTTACCATATCGCTGCCTTGCGCGGCTTGGACGTCGATCAGCCCCGGAACTTGGCAAAAAGTGTGACTGTGGAATAGGGAAGCCGTGCTTTCGATGCGTCTGCAACGAACCCTCTCCTCGGATAAGTCTTTAAGGATCTCGGTGTCACGATGCAAATCCCTGCTCATTTAGACCACTCTCAGAAAATGAAGTGCGCTTTATGGTAGCGGGTGCCAGATCAGGGATAGCCCAATCGCTAGCGCCGCCAGAAGCGCGCCTGCGGCAGTGAATGCTACACTGATCTCCATATTCTCCTTCTTAGTGATCAGGTACTTAGGAAGCTGCTCGAAAACATCCTGTAGCTCACCGGCGCTGCGAGCAGCATAATATGTTCCCCCCGTCAGGTCAGCCACGCGCTGAAGCGTCTCCTCATCGATTCCACGACGGAAACCGCTGCCTCCAAAGAACTGCCCACCCCCAAACCAATCCTGGCTGCCATACGGGTCATTGCACTCCATTACTCCCCCGTTCTCGGTTCCGAAGCCGATGGTATAGACGCGCACGCCTCGTTCGGCGGCTTGTTCTGCTGCGTCCATTGGTAGCGGACCGGTATTGCTCGCCCCATCAGTGAGCAGCACGATGATGTCTGGCACGTACTCGCTAGCCGGGATGCTTTCCGGACGCTCACCGTACGCCGGTTCACTTGGGGCGACCTCGTCGTTCAGCTCTGCGATGGCGTCCAAAGCTTCCAGAATGGCGCTGCCGATTGCCGTGCGGCGTGCGGTGGTCAGGCTTTTTATGGCGGCATCCAGCGCATCCTGGTCTGACGTTGGCGGCTGCACCAGTGCGGCGAAGCCTGCAAAGGCGACAACCCCAATCTGATTGCTTGCTTTTTGGTTCGCAACGAAGGCGAGCGCAGCATCTTTAGCAGCTTCCAGGCGGTTGGGAGGCACATCTACCGAACACATACTCCTCGAGACATCCATGGCTAGGATAATGGTTGTCTGACCAGCAGGTACATCCACTACGGCAACTGGACGCCCCAGGGCAACCACCAGGCTGGATAGTGCGAGTATGAAAAGAGCGAATGGAAGGTGGCGACGCCGCCACGATCGAGGTGGCATTGCGGCATGTACCAAGGCAAGGCTGGAATAGCGTACTGCAAAGCGCCGCCGCCTGCGTAATATCCAGATATAAACCATAATAACCAGGGGAATTAATCCTAGTAGGAACAGGAATCCAGGCCATAGCATCCCCATCATCTACCTCCATTCACCAGCAAATTCGGTTCTCGCCTGTACCCTGCATCCACATACGTTGAGGGATGCTTTCCAGCGGCAGGAATACCACTCATGGTAACCTGCTGAACCATAGCAACGAGATCATCCCGCCACTCAGCAGCAGCAAGATGCTGGCGCCTGCGAAAATTGAAGTGATTTCCATGTTTTGAGGTTTTATTACCCATTGCGGAGTAAGATTTTCATAAATTGCTTGCAGCTCTTCCTGGTTCCCAGCGTTGTAATACTCACCCCCAGTGACCTCAGAGATGCTTTGCAATGTCGCTTCATCAAGTTGCGTGTGTACCGTAAAGCCGTTTACGTTCAACGACGTGCCAGCCGCGCTGCCGACGCCGATGGTGTAGATGCGCACGCCCCTATCTGCAGCTGCCACAGCAGCTTCATATGGGTTTGGAGGGGCAGTGTTCTCACCATCGGTGAGCAACACGATGACGGCTGGAGTGTATGTCCCTGTGGGCACAGGTGTGGGTGTAGGTAAGGTCAATTCTTGGTCCTCAGATCCATCTAGAGATGCCTGACCGGTGCTCAGCGCGATGGCGTTAAGGGCAGCCCGGATGCCTTCGCCAATAGATGTGCCCCGTTGTGGAGCCAGGCGATTGATCGCGGCGCGGATGGTTTCTTGGTCATTGGTCGGCGGCTGGACGCCCAAGCCCCCATCGCTGAAAGCTACCACACCGATCTGCACGCCGGGCGGCTGGCGTTGCACGAATTCTTGCGCTGCAGATTTCGACGCTTCCATACGGGTCGGTTCCAGATCCTCGGCTGCCATGCTGCCTGATACATCGAATGCCAGGATCACGATCCCTTCTTCTCGCGGCAAACTGACCACTGCTTGAGGGCGAGCCAGGGCGACCATCAGGACGGCCAGCCCAGAGAGGAACAGCGCAGGTGGGATATGGCGGCGTATGCCCAAACGGCTCCCATCGGCTCTCTGAACGAGACCAAACCCACCATACTTTTCCGTGAGATGCCCCCTCCGCCTTTGTAAGAACAGGTACAACACGCCACAAATTGGGACGAACAACAAGAACACCAGCATTACCGGCCAGAGAAATGACATTTAATGCCTTCTTTGTTGCCTCAATCGGGCGAAGCGCACAATTGCGCGAACCAGATCTTCTTCGGTAGACAAGAACAGGGCGTCGACACCGGCGTGCTTGAAGGTTTCTCTTAAGGCAGTCTGCCTCTGCCGAGCGGCATTTGCAAAGCGCAGACGGAAGCGTTTATCGTGGGTATCAACGTAAAGCTGCTCGCCGGTCTCTGCATCTTCCATAATCACTGGTCCAAGGTCAGGTAAATCCTCTTCACTCGGGTCCGACAGGCGTACTGCCAGGACTTCATGGCGCTGGGTGAGTAGCTTCAGGGGACGTTCCCATCCCGGGAGGCTGATGAAATCCGAAATTATGAATACGAGCGACCGTTTTTTGATTGCACGTAGCCCGCCTTCTATCAATGGGGTCAGGTTGGTCATGCCGGTGCCAGGCAATGTTTCGTGCTTGAGCAGATCGTTAACCATGCGCAAAACCTGCAAACGTCCACCACGCGCGGGGATTGTGCGCTCGATGCGATTGCTGTAAAAGATCGCTCCGACGCGGTTACCGTGACGGGTGAGCAAACGCGCCAGCGTGGTGACGAAATCGATCAACACAGTGCGCTTCAAGAGATGCACCGTTCCAAAATCCACCGATGGGCTGAGATCCATCAAGAACCAGGCAGTGATCTCACGATCCTCAACATACTGCCGCACATACGGGGTGACCATGCGGGCGGTGACGTTCCAATCGATATAGCGGATATCATCCCCAGGCTGATACTCCCTCAGGTCAGCGAAATCGACACCATAGCCGTAAAACAGGCTGCGGTAGTCGCCCTGCAGGAGTCCATCCAATCGGCGGATGACTTGCCAATCGAGTCGCTGGAGGATGCGCTCAGGCGTCGAGGTGGATGTTTGTATGCTCACGTAATGGCACCACTGGAATTGGGATGCGATCGAGGATCTTCATTAATAGATCGTCGCTAGACACGTCGTCCGAGAGGGCTTCATAAGATAAGACCAGGCGATGGCGGATGACATCGAGCGCCATATCCAGCACATCCTGGGGCAAGGCATACCCTCGCCCGCGCACGTAGGCTAGAGCTCGGGCGGTGAGTATTAGGTTGATTGAAGCGCGCGGGCTGGCGCCGTAAAGGATGTATGGCTGTAGCTCTTTCAAGCCAAATTCAGCAGGCTTGCGAGTGGCAGTCACCATGCGTACGGCGTACTCGATCAGAGCGGGATCGACATACACATTGTCGACTTCTTGCTGCAATTCGATCAGGCGTGCGGTAGTCAATACTTTTTGAACTGCATCTAGCAGCCCTGTCATGCGCTCGACGATGACAAACTCTTCGGTGGAAGAGGGGTACCCGACCAATACCTTGAGCATAAACCGGTCTACTTGTGCTTCCGGAAGGGCATATGTTCCTTCCGTCTCGATGGGATTTTGGGTGGCGAGCACCAGGAAAGGCTCGGGGACACGATAGGTTTCACGCCCGATGGTCACCTGGCGTTCCTGCATCACTTCCAGCAGCGCGCTTTGCACCTTGGCTGGGGCGCGGTTGATCTCATCGGCGAGAAGCAAGTTCGTGAATATCGGACCAAGGGAGGTGGTGAACTCGCTTGTTTTCTGATTATATATACGAGTGCCAATGAGATCCGCAGGCACGAGGTCTGGAGTGAATTGGATACGTTTGAACTCTCCCCCTATTGCTTCAGCTAATGTCTTTATTGCCATCGTTTTTGCCAACCCGGGAACACCTTCGACGAGGATATGACCGCGTGCGAGTAAGGCAACAACGAGTTGTTCAAGCAAGTGATCTTGACCGACGATGACTTTCTTTACCTCGTAAAGCAAACGTTCCATAGGCAATCCCCTATCGGAATGCTTGGATTGTTCCATATTCTTCTCCTTTTAGCAGACCTGATGAAATGGTTGCTCTTCTTGCAGGGTGCTGTAGCCGTTTAGCTGTCCAAATTGTCAATACGGAGGGAATCCAGCCGCAGATGCTGCAACCATAATTGGCACTGCGAAACCGATGCCAATAAATACATCCTGTTCTGTGGGATTGGCGATGCCCACGATAATGCCAATCACCTGACCATCGCGATTGAGCAACGGACCACCCGAATTTCCTGGATTGACTGCCGCGTCAATCTGAATCAGTCCTTCAATCCTTTGATCGGAGTCAGGCGGTTGGAAGGAGCGCTCGAAGCCCGAGATCACGCCTGCGCTCATGGAGGCATACAGACCAAAAGGGTTGCCAATCGCGAAGGCTTCGTCTCCGACGCGCATGGCATTCGGATTGCCCAGGACAGCAGGCACGATCAGGTCTGGGGGCTTATGGGCAGCCAGTACGGCGATGTCGTTCTCCGGCTGTGTTGCGATCACTTCCGCACTCGATTGGGTACCATCCGCATAAGTCAGCAAAATTTCGGAGGCATCCCGGACAACATGCAGGCTGGTGAGGATATCACCTTCATCGGTGATCACCACTCCGCTTCCCAGTCCACTCTCCTCTTCACCCTGCGCATCAGTCCCTTTGGTTTGGATCAGGACCAAGGATGGTCTTACTACCTGGTAAACGCGCGCAGAAAAGGCTGCTGGAGGCGTGGAAGATGCGAGAGCCTGCGCGACCGCATCGTTAACATCCCGCTGGGTCATTTGTTCAGTTGTGGGTGCAATGGAGTTATACAGCAGGAGCGCTGCCAGTGCAGCAATGACGCCGGATGTGAACGGCAGTACGCCGCGCATGCGACTGAGATTACGTTGTAGCCGCTTCCGCCATTTAGTCCATCGGGAATCTGGCGATTCAATCATCTTTCAGGTTGGTTCTTGGATAAGCTTGCCCACCCACAGAGCGGATGGAAAGGGAGGCGAATTAATCGCCCAGATTGAATGAATGTAATTATTAACTATAGTTTCTCATATTAAGTTATTGATGAGACTGCGCTGAATGATTCCTGAGAATGTGCGTCTTATTTGTCCCCCTATGGTTGGTCCCAACGCTCCATTCGATCGATATAGAGACTATATGAGCGCCAACTGGTGGAACAAGCTGAGCAGGTCCACCTGATCCCAACATTCTATAGGACGTCCATCCTCAAGCCGATAAATGCTGATTCCTGTAAGTTTGGCACTCATTCCCGTCGGTGGGATACCCATTAAGGTGCATGTGTGTGTGCCATGCATCTCCCAGCGAATCACCATGCGGTCTTCTGAGGAGATCAATTCTTCAATGCCGAATTCCAGATCGGGGAAGGCACTCTGAAAGAAAGCCACGAAATGTTTGACGTCAACGAGTTCAGCAGGTTTCCCCGGCAATGGATGGGATGGTAGCGTATCAATTGACAAGCGATCCTGAAATGATAACCAATCCTCTTCCCATTGCAAGCGGAGTTTGTCGAGTGAGGTCAGTTGAGCAGACACGGATTATTACTCCAATCTCTCCCTGGTTTGATGAGTCTCCGGGTTGATGTCGTTGCGGGGAAGAGTGATAAATTAGATAAATTATATCCTATATTAATCTATTTTTTCAATGTTGAGAGGGGGAGAGCAGAAAATAAATTAATGCACGCCTGAAATCAGGCTTTCTTGGGGAGGAACAGGCAGAATCTCGAGCCATGCGCGTCAAGAACTCGCTTCTTAATTTGTTCTACTTCTACATCGGTGAGATGCTCTAATAGGTAGGTGTCCATCTGGCAGAGTTCCGGGTGATCCGCAATAATGTCTGCATATGGACAGTGGCCAAGCACCAGGTGCGGCGCCTGGCTGTGGGCTTCCCAGCGCGCCTTATATCCCAGGCGATTAAGTTGTTGTACCGCTTGGGTATACCTTTGTCCCAGACTGCTGGGTAAGGATGCTGATTTCAAACCTGCTCCAAGTTTAGTGGCGAGCTTGCGCAATAGCTCCAGTTTTTCATCGTCAGGGTTGCCTGACAGGAGCATGTCGAGGCTCGTTCTCGCTAACCCACCCAAATTATGCTCGTGAATCTGAGAAGTGAGTCCGTAGAGCTTGGAAGGTCTGCCACGCCCGTGTGGAGATCGAGTAGAGATGACTTCGACCACACCGAATTCAACGAGAACCGACAGGTGGTGGCGCACATTTGCTGCACTCGTTCCAAGCACGCGGCTGATCTCGGTTGCAGATGCAGGGGAGTATCTTTGTAGGTATTCGAGAATATGTTTTCGTGAGGATGTCATTGTTATTTGCTTATAGGGACAACAATTAACTCTGGGTTGGATTATACCTCCGTCTGAGTATTTATGCAAATATATGTTTGCGTTAATTCGGCTTGACGAAGGTCTGAAATAAGATATAATCGTTGTGGGAAGACCAGTATGGATCAGATACTTACCTGGGATGATTCCTACGCAATTGCCCTTAGTCTCATGCAGCGCCATCCCCAGGTTAATATTGAAGATGTCTCTCTTGGCATGATTTATCGTTGGACGACTGAACTGCCACAATTTGAGGACGACCACGAACTGGCAAACGATGTCATCCTATCGTCTATTTATCTGGCATGGCTCGAGGAGGTAAATCTCTATGAGTGAAGAAATCAATGCACCCGGCTTCGATATCCCGCCCGAAATGCAAGGCCAGGTTGCCATTACAAGCTTGGATAAAATATACAACTGGGGCAGGCGCTCTTCGATTTGGCCAATGATGTTTGGCCTGGCTTGTTGTGCTATTGAAATGATATGCACCGCTGCAAGCCGCTATGATTTTGCCCGCTTTGGGATGGAAGTAATGCGCCCGAGCCCGCGTCAGGCGGATCTAATGATCGTCTCTGGTACGGTCACAAAGAAGATGATCCCCACCATCGTGCGTCTGTACAACCAGATGCCCGAACCAAAGTACGTAGTATCCATGGGAGCCTGCGCTTCGGGGGGCGGCCCTTTCAAAGAGGGCTACAGTGTGGTTTCTGGTGTAGATACATACATTCCGGTGGATGTGTATATCCCCGGATGTCCACCAACTCCACAGGCTCTGCTCAACGGGCTGATCTCTCTACAGAAAAAGATCGATACCCAATCCATTAAACAGGTGCGCTGGTACCAAAAAGAGGGGACCGAAATGGTGCCCATTCCAGTTTTAGGGCCGGATATCATGGACCCGCGCCAGTATGATCTGATTAAATCCTTTACGCAGGAGAAGCTCGAGAGTCAGTCAGAAGCAGCTCAACCTGCCGGGGAAACCGCCTAGGCTGGAGGAATCGCATGACTGATCAAATTCTTGCTGTGGAAGATTCCTTGTTGATGCGCTTCCCCGAAGCGCTCACTCCAGATCCCCGCAATGGTTACGAGGGGTATCTTGTTCCTGCAGAAAAACTGCTGGAGGTGGCGACAGCCTTGCGGGATGAGTATGGTTACGATTTCCTCTCCTCGGTCACGGGCGTGGATTACTTGCCGGATGGTTTGTTGGAATCTGTCTACCATTTGTATCGTAGCACTGGTGGCTCAGCGCTTGTAATAAAGACGCAAGTGCCTCGCGATCATGCCTCTGTACCCTCGCTGGTATCGGTTTATCCGGGGGCTGAATTCCAGGAACGTGAAAGTTGGGATCTGCTCGGCATCCAGTATCAAGGTCATCCGGACCTGCGCCGTATCTTGACATGGGAAGGATTTCATGGCCACCCGCTGCAAAAAGATTGGCGCGAACCATATTTTGAAGAAGAAGGAAAACCCTTCAAAAATCGCTGGCCCGAAGGAAAAGTATACCGGATCGAGGACAACAACCCGTTTAAAGGAAATATTGATTACCCTGCGGGATTCGACCCGGAAGGCTGGGTTCCCGAATCGGAATCTGCGCTTTACACCAGTCTCGCAAAATTTGAATACAAGGATGATAGCTCAGGAATACAAACAGACCAAGTGGTTGTCAACCTTGGGCCCCAACATCCTTCGACACATGGCGTTTTCCGCATGGTGGTCACATTAGACGGTGAGACCGTCCTGAGCCTCAAACCCGTCATGGGTTATCTGCACCGCAACCATGAGAAGATCGGCGAGCGCAACACCTACCTGCAGAATATGCCGTTCACCGATCGTCTCGACTATCTTTCTTCGATGAGCAACAACTTTGGTTATGCAGTAGCTGTGGAAAAGCTCATGGGAGTCAAGCCACCTGAACGGGCAGAGTACCTGCGCGTGATTATGGCAGAATTCACACGTATCAGCAACCACGTCTGGGCGATCGGCTTTTTACTGAATGACCTGGGAGCCTACTTCACCCCTGCCCTGTATGCAATTCAGGAACGCGAGCTGATCTTAGATGTCTTTGAGGCAGTGGCTGGCTCACGCATGATGTGCAATTACTTCCGTTTCGGCGGAGTTGCGCGCGATCTGCCCGCCGGGGTTTATGAGAAAATGCGTGAATTGGCATTCGAGCGCCTGCCGCGCAAAGTGGATGAGCTGGATACCTACCTGACCAATAGCGAGATTATCCGCTCTCGCGGTGAGGGTGTCGGAGTACTCACCCCTGAGCAGGCAATAGCTTACTCAACCTGCGGTCCGGTGCTGCGCGCCTCCGGTGTGCCTTACGATGTACGCCGCGCCGATCCTTATAGTATTTATGATCGCTTTGATTTTGATGTGGCCGTGCGCTATCACGGCGATGTATACGACCGGTATCTCATTCGCATGGATGAGATCCGCCAGAGCTTGCGCATCTTACAGCAAGCCATCCGCGACCTGCCTGATGGACCGATTGTTGAAGGGAAACAACAGTATCAGGTGCGTGTCCCAGCAGGAGAAGCCTTCGGTCGAGTAGAAGGTCCGAAAGGTGAGCTGGGTTATTACGTCGTCTCAAATGGAAAACCCAATCCCTGGCGCTACCATGTGCGCGCGCCTTCATTTATCAACCTGACGGCAATGGAGATGATGTGCAAGGGCAATAAGATTGCCGATGCGGTTGCCATATTGGGATCAATCGATATCGTACTAGGCGAGACGGATCGATAATTACGGAGAGAGTTATGGATGGATTAGGGATAATCAAAGGATTAAGCGTTACATTACGACGCTTTGTAGACACCTACCTCGATGACATGCGCTGGTGGGGAAAGCGCTATTACAACAAAGAGGGAATTGCCCATCGCAGTAGCAGCCAAACACGTGGCATCTTTACCGTGCAATATCCAGAGGAGAAATTGCCGGTGCCGGAGGAATTTCGCTACATCCCCTTCTTGCTTTATGAGGAGGACGAAAATGGCGAGATCACCGAACGCTGCACCTCCTGCGGTATTTGCGCAAAAGTCTGCCCGCCGCAATGCATCTGGATCGAACGAACTTCAGATCCGAACACTGGGCGGCCCATTCCTGAGCCTAGAGAATTCTATATCGACGTTGATATCTGCATGAATTGCGGATTCTGCGCCGAGTATTGTCCGTTTGATGCGATCAAAATGGACCACGACTATGAAATCGCGGTCTACGATCGTCACAAACATAATATTTACGATAAAGATAAGCTGATGAAACCTGTATCGTATTATGCTTCGATCCGTCCTACGAACTATGAACGTGAAGAGGCTGCCCGTGCTGCCGCTGAAGCTGCAAAAGCAGCTCGAAAAGCTGGTGTTTGAACGATTGATATGAGTATTGTGACAGGAAGGAATTCATGACCGAAGAAAAAGTGACGCAGGACGGGGTGATGGCTGCCCTGAGCAAAGTCCAGGAGCCCGAGCTACACCGCGACCTGGTCTCGTTGAATATGATCCACGATCTAAAAATTGATGGTGAGAAAGTCAGTTTCACAATCATGCTGACAACGCCAGCTTGCCCGCTTAAATCACAGATTGAGCGCGAGGCGCGCGAAGCTGTGGCAAGCGTTCCGGGCGTTGGCAATGTGGAGATCAATATGAATGCCAACGTCCCCAGCGATGGACGCCCGCGCGGCTTGCTTGACTTGCCCATCCGTAACGCTGTGGCAATTGCATCCGGCAAAGGGGGGGTTGGCAAGACGACCGTAGCGGTCAACTCGGCTGTCGTGTTGGCTCAGAGTGGGGCGCGCGTCGGGTTATTGGACGCGGATATCTATGGTCCCAACGTGCCCACGATGATGGGTTTGCAGAAATTGCCTAACCCACAAGGTGAAAAGCTTGTGCCCGCCGAGGCGTATGGCGTTAAAGTCATGTCAATCGGTTTCCTGGTGAAGCCCGATCAACCGCTCATTTGGCGCGGTCCGATGTTGCACTCCGCCATCCGCCAGTTCCTCACGGATGTGAACTGGGGTGAGTTGGATTATCTGGTGATTGATTTGCCACCGGGAACGGGGGATGCCGCGCTGAGTTTGGCGCAGTCTCTGCCACTCAGTGGCGCGATTATCGTTACACTCCCCCAGCAAGTTTCTCTCGATGATGCTCGCCGGGGTCTGGAGATGTTCCGGCAGCTGGATGTGCCGATCTTTGGTGTAGTCGAGAACATGAGCTACCTGGAGTTGCCCGACGGAAGCCGAATGGATGTCTTTGGCAGCGGTGGCGGTGAACGGCTGGCACTAGAGTCTGGAGTTCCATTCATCGGTGCGATTCCAATGGAAAGCGCGGTGCGTGTTGGTGGGGATAGCGGTGTCCCAGTGACAATATCTGCACCGGAGTCGCCTGTATCGCGTGCGTTGACGCAGGTCGCGATGGATATCGCCGCAAAGATCAGCGTGGCTGCTATGACCCAGGGGAATTTCGTACCGATAAATCTGGTCGGATAATTCATCGTGAGCGTGTTATGAGTGCCAGATTTCGACACTCTGCCACGTACCCTCTGCAACACACCAGTTGCCAGTTGGCAGCAAGCGAGATATACTTGCTGTCAATTGGTTATTTTTATACTCTATGATCGATGATTGGTTGAAATATGGCTCATAATGTTGTCGGTATCAGGTTTCAAAAAATTGGAAAGATCTACCACTTCGATGCGAGCACTTGCCCCGGTTTGCGTCTTGGGGACCATGCTATCGTAGAGACGAGCCGGGGAGCACAGCTCGGAGAAGTGGTGCAAGTTGTAGAAGACCCCCAGCTACCGCCTGAAGGCACATGGAAATCAATCCAGCGCCGCGCCACACCGCGTGATCTGGTTCTCCGCCAGATCTGGCAAAAAAAAGAACTGGAGGCGACGATCAATTGCCGCGCCAAAGCGTCCGAGCTGAGGATGGATGCGATCAAGATTGTCGGCTCGGAATTTACCTTTGATGGATCGCGTCTATCATTTCTGTTTAGCACCGAAGCGGAGACCCGCGTGGATACAAAGAAGCTGCGCTCGGCAATGCAGCGCCTGTATCCACGATCGAATGTGGAGATGCGTTTGATCGGTCCCCGAGATGTGGCGAAAATCTTGGGAGGCATGGGCGCTTGCGGCATGGAGAAACGATGCTGCTCGATGTTCCTGACGGAATTCAGCCCCATTTCTATCAAAATGGCGAAGGAACAAGGCATCTCCCTGACGCCTTCTGAAATTACAGGAATGTGCGGCAGGCTGCGTTGCTGTCTGGTGTATGAGTACGAGCAATACGTCGAGGCGCGCAGGCAACTTCCCAAACGGAACAAGCGCGTGGTCACCCCGCAAGGGGAGGGCAGGGTATTGGATACCTATCCGCTGAAGCAGGCAGTCCTCGTCGAACTTGAGGCCGGTACCCGTGTTGAATTTTCGCACGAGGAGCTTCAACCCTGGGATGAGCTCGAGGCGCTTCGCAAAAAGGCGCAATCTCCGTGCAAAAAGCACGGGGATGGGCTATGCGATTGCCAGAAGGAAGATCAAGCAAAGCATTAAGTTGTGTTTGTGCCTAATCAATGGCCAGCTTCCTTGAAGAAAGCCTGAACTTATTTGAATATACGCGCGAGTTGCGCCGGGATTTCCACAGCCACCCAGAGCTTGGCTTTCAGGAGGTGCGCACAGCTGGGATCGTAGCACGCCAGCTGGCAGAGCTCGATCTTGAGGTGGTAACAGGCATTGCCAAAACAGGTGTGGTGGGTCTCCTGGAGGGGGGACATCCTGGTCCGGTGCTCATGTTGCGTTTCGATATGGACGCGCTTCCCATCCTCGAAGCTACAGGTGCAGCGTACGCTTCGAGTAATCCTGGAGTAATGCACGCTTGCGGGCATGATGGTCACGTCGCGGTCGGGCTGACAGTAGCACGTATGCTGAAGGCGCGGGCGGAGGAGCTTGCAGGCACGGTCAAATTCGTATTCCAGCCAGCTGAAGAAGGGTTGGGAGGGGCAGCCGCCATGATTAAAGAAGGGGTTCTGGAAAATCCACGTCCGCAATTCTGCATGGCTTTACATCTCTGGAATGAAAAACCCCTTGGTTGGCTAGGCATCGCCCCGGGTCCCGTGATGGCAGCCGCTGAGATTTTCAAAGTTCGAGTGATCGGAAAAGGGGGGCATGGTGCCTCGCCTCATCTCTCTATCGATCCTGTCGTTGCAGCTGCCCATATTGTCTCTGCACTTCAATCCATCACCTCTCGTAACGTACCTCCCTTGGAATCTGCTGTCGTGAGCGTGACGTCGCTCCATGGTGGGGAAGCTTTTAATGTGATCCCACAACAGGTGGAGCTGTTGGGCACAATTCGTACATTCACTCCCGAGGTTCGCCAGAAAGTATTAGAGCGTTTCCACCAAGTTGTGCAGGGAGTGGCATCTGCCACGCAATGTGAAGCCCAGGTTGAGGTCACTTCCATTACTCCCCCGGTCGTAAATGACGCCTATCTGGCGGGGGAAGTACAATCAGTTGCCAGGCGTGTCAGACCGGATGATGTACTCGACGTGAATTTCCAATCCATGGTCTCCGAGGATATGGCGTTCATTATGCAGGAAATTCCAGGCTGTTTTTTCTTCATTGGCTCAGCCAATCCAGCCAGGGGGTTGGATGCTCCTCACCACCACCCGCGCTTTGATATCGATGAAGACGCATTGCCTCGCGCCGCTGTTTTGATGGCAGAAGCAGCAATAGGCTTGCTTCACAAAGAAATGGCACAGTGAATAAGAACGTGCAACCGCCAGAAAAAGGGGAATGGACACCAGGTTGTGCACCATTTCGTTAAGCCTCCAGAACGGGTGGTTTCCCTGGTGCCATCCATGACCGAAAGCCTTTTCGATCTCGGATTTGGCTCGGCGGTGGTTGGGATTACAGATTACTGTTCTCAGCCTGCCGCCCAGGTTGAGGGGCTGCCACGCTTAGGTGGTCCAAAGAATCCAGCCGTGGCGGATATCATTGACCTTAAGCCGGATCTAGTAATCGCCAATTGGGAAGAAAACACGCTCCAGGCAGTCGAATCTCTTGAAGCGGCTGGGGTGAAGGTCTGGGTGACTTTCCCGAAAACAGTGCGCCAGGCTTTGGATTTGCTATGGACTCTGGCTGGTCTCTTCCACAGCAGTCTCGCAGCGGCCCGCGTCGAGAGCCTTGAAGTTGGGCTGGAATGGGCGCAAAAAGCTGCCCAAAATCGTACGCCGGTGCGGTATTTCTGTCCCATCTGGTATGACGCAGGTGAAGGAGACAGGGCTTGGTGGATGACTTTTAACAGCGAAACCTACTCCTCAGATCTATTGCATCAGCTTGGCGGGGAGAATGCATTCGCTGGAAGGGAACGCCGCTACCCGCTAGACGCCGACCTGGGTAGGGTCGCAGCGCAAGATCCCGGCGGGAGGGACACGCGCTACCCTCGCCTTGCATTAGATGAAATTCTTGCTGTAGATCCCGAGCTTATCTTGCTTCCTGATGAACCCTACGCATTTTCATCCGCCCAAGAAGCAGAGATAAAAGAGCTGTTCTCTGCAACGAGTGCAGTGCGGGAAGGTCGTACGCATCAACTCGATGGTAGCCTGATCACCTGGCATGGAACACGCCTGAGCAAGGCGTTACAAGCGCTTCCTGAACTGCTCGACCAGACCCCATCAGAATAGAGGCGCTTGACATGTTAGTATGGGGGTGATAGAATTCACCAAATAATATGAATAATCATATTAATCAAGATATTCTGTCACGAACTCGAGGCTAGCGATTATGCAATCTCCTCACTTGACCTCCGAGTTTTTTCAGTATTTGGTCTCACTGCCGAATGGTGAAGGGGAACCCGAGCGTCTCCCTCCGCTTATGGAGCTCAGCGAGACGCTTGGCGTGAGTGTTCCACGACTGCGCGAACAGCTTGAAGTTGCGCGCGCCATGGGGTTGGTTGAAGTACGGCCGCGTACTGGTATCCGGCGGCTGCCATATACCTTCTACCCGACCATCAGCCAAAGCCTGGAATATGCCATCAAGCTCGATCGGTCATACTTTGACAAGTTCTCCGAGCTGCGAAATCATGTGGAAGCTGCCTATTGGCACCAGGCCGTGCGATTGCTCACTCCTGAAGACCATACACTGTTGAAACAGTTGCTAACCAGAGCTTGGGGGAAGCTGCGCGGTCCAAAGATCGAAATCCCGCATGATGAGCACCGCCAGCTACATATGCTGATGTATAGTCGCATGGAGAATCCCTTCGTGCAGGGGATACTCGAGGCATACTGGGTGGCTTATGAGGCGGTGGGTTTAAACCTGTATGCTGGCCTCGAATACCTGCTCGACGTTTGGAAATACCACCAGCGCATGGTCGATGCCATTTGCGCCGGAAACTTCAATGAAGGCTTCAGTGCGCTGGTCGAGCATACAGATCTCCTCCACCAGCGGCCTGTATCCAAACTGCTAGGTCATGTTACTGGGGCGGAATAGCACACTGGGATTGAAGGAGTAATCATGAGCGTACTACAATCTGAGCTGGATGAAAAGCTGAATGTAGATCAGCCAGAAACGGTCAACAATTTTTCTATAACGGTCGCCACTGTGAATGGATCCGGTAGCCAGACATCGAATTTAACTCTTTTGCGCGCCCTCTTTCGTATGGGCATCCCGGCGTCTGGAAAGAACCTGTTTCCATCCAACATCCAGGGTTTGCCAACCTGGTACACCATCCGGATTAGTAAGGACGGCTTCCTCGCCCGGCGCGAGGAGCATGAGGTGGTTGTCGCCATGAACACGGCGACCTTCGCCAGAGATTTGGCGATGGTGGCCCCAGGTGGCGCATTTTTTTACGCGGATGATATCAAATATGCGATCAATCGGGATGATATCGTCGCTTATCCAATGCCGGTCAAGCAGCTCACTAAAGAGTCAGGTGCGCCTTCAAGCCTGCGCGATTACGTCGCTAACATGGTTTATGTGGGTTTCCTCGCCCCGATGCTTGGGATTGAACTGGACAAAATCAAACAGGCGATTGAATTTCACTTCAAAGGAAAAGCAAAACCAATCGAGATGAACTGGGGTGTGATCCAGGCGGCATCCAAATGGGCTGCTGAAAAACTCGAGAAACAAGATCCTTACCGGGTTGAAGCGATGAATGCCACCGATGGATTTATCATGGCAGATGGCAATACTGCCGGGGCGCTTGGTTCAATCTACGGTGGCGTCCAGTTTGTATCCTGGTATCCAATTACGCCGGCATCCAGCTTAGCCGAAGCGCTTAGCGAATATTTGCCCCAGCTGCGCAAGGACCCAGAAACCGGGAAAAACACTTACGCAGTCGTCCAGGCAGAAGATGAATTGGCTGCCATTGGCATGGCGATTGGAGCTGGGTGGTCTGGCTTGCGAGCGATGACATCTACTTCGGGTCCTGGCCTTTCATTGATGACCGAGTATGCAGGCTTGGGATATTATTCTGAGACACCTGTCGTCGTCTGGGATGTTCAGCGCGTGGGGCCAAGCACAGGATTGCCCACACGCACGATGCAAGGCGACCTGACCTTTGTATATTTTATGGGTCATGGGGATACAAACCAGGTGATCCTCCTGCCTGGCAATGTCTCGGAGTGCTTTGAATTTGGCTGGAAATCTTTCGACCTCGCAGAGCGCTTGCAGACACCGGTGTTCGTTTTATCAGACCTGGACTTAGGTATGAACAATTGGATGACTAAACCATTTGAATACCCGAACACTCCCATGGATCGTGGGAAGGTGCTCTGGGATGAAGATCTTGAGAACCTCAACGGAGACTGGGGCAGGTACAAGGATATTGATGGGGATGGTATCCCTTACCGCACAGTGCCTGGTAACAAAAATCCACGAGCAGGATATTTGGCTCGGGGCACAGGGCATACAGACAACGCTGAATATTCTGAAGACCCACAGATCTGGCATGACACGATGGAACGTCTTAAAAAGAAATATGATACCGCACGCGCATACGTCCCTAAGCCAGTCATCGAATGCATGGATTGTGCCGATTTTGGGGTGATCGCCTATGGCTCTACAGAGCCAGCTGTGTTGGAAGCTCGCCACCAATTGGAAAACATGGGAATAAAGACGGATTTCATGCGTATACGCGCGGTACCATTCTCCGATGAAGTAAACGAATTCATTCAATCTCATCAGCGCGTGTATGTTGTTGAGCTAAATCGTGACGGACAAATGCACCAGTTGCTTAGTCTGGAGTATCCAGGCATGGTCAGCCGGTTGGTCTCGCTGGCTTATCACGATGGGCTTCCTCTAACAGCCCGCAGAGTGCGCCAGATGCTGCTCGCAAAAGAGGGGCGTGACGAGCAAAAGGATTAATAAAATGACAGAACAGATGACATCAAGCGGTCCTCAATTGCAGGTAAATACTATCGGTCTGTCCAAATCGGATTACCGCGGCTCGCCGAGCACTTTGTGCCAGGGTTGCGGGCATAATTCAATCAGCAGCCAGATAATCGCCGCCTGTTACGAGATGGATATCCGTCCTGAAGAACTCATGAAGTTCAGCGGTATTGGCTGCTCGAGCAAAAGCCCGGCGTATTTCCTGAATCGTTCGTTTGGTTTCAACGGGCTGCACGGGCGGATGCCATCGCTGGCTACTGGAGCGCTCTTCGGTGATCGCTCCTTGCGCGGCCTGGGTGTGAGTGGAGATGGCGATACGGCCAGCATCGGTATGGGACAATTCAAGCACATGCTTCGCCGCAATGTGCGCATGGCGTATATTATTGAAAACAATGGCGTCTATGGCTTGACTAAAGGACAGTTTTCTGCAACTGCAGAGGTAGGCTTGACACTAAAAAGCCAGGGGACCAATCCCTACATGCCGGTGGATATTGCATGGGAAGCGCTGGTTGGAAGGGCGACGTTTGTGGCCCGGTCCTTTGCGGGCGATCCAAAGCAGGTCAAGGAGCTGATCAAAGCTGCCATGAGCCATGACGGTGTTGCCGTGCTCGATATCATCAGTCCGTGTGTGACCTTCAACAATCAGGATTCTGCCACGCACTCCTACGCCTGGGGGAGGGAGCATGAGGTTGCTTTGCACGAGCTCTCTTATGTGCCACCTGCGAACGAGATCATGGTTGACTATCAACAGGGGGAAGCGATTGAGGTAACGATGCATGATGGCTCTGCTATCGTTTTGCAGAAGCTGGATCGCGATTACGATCCAACCGATCGCAGTGCAGCGATCGATGTGCTCGAGGAAGCCAATCGCTGTAATTGCCTGATTACCGGGTTGATCTATATCGATACCACGCATCCATCGTTGCTTGACATTTACAATTTACCCGAGACCGCTCTCAATCGCCTGCCGGAAAGTCGATTACGCCCGTCACAGGAAAGTATGGAGAAGGTCAACAACATGATGTTTTAGGGGAGTTGCGCGACAAGAGAGGGGAGCACCACACCCCCAGGACCGCGCAACACAAAATTCGCGTAGGGACTGAGGGGTGTTTCATTTGGATTGATCTCAATCACAGTCGCACCCGATTCTATGGCGAGATAGGGAAGAGAGGCAGCTGGCTCAACGTTGGTAGATGTACCAATGGACAAAAATACATCGCATCTTTGAGCGATCCGCCTTGCCCTTAGCAGGGCAAGCGGAGGCAGACTTTCTCCGAACCATACGACATCTGGCCGGAGCAGGCCTCCACAGGATGGGCAGCGCGGTGGTATGTCCCCTAAATCTTCCCATCGCTCGACCGGAACATTTTCTTCAAAACACTTTGTCCGTAAGATGTTCCCGTGCAACTCGATCACTTGCTGGCTGCCCGCAAGTTGGTGAAGACCATCCACATTTTGTGTGATCAGAACGAACTCGCCGCTTTTTTCAGCTAGATGGGTCTCTAACAGTACCAGCGCCGTGTGACCTGGATTTGGCTTTGCCTGCTTGATCAGTTGTCTTCGCCAGGTATACCAGTCCCAAACCAATTGAGGGTTGTCTTGAAATGCTTGTGGGGAAGCCAGCTCCTCAGCTTTATATCGCGCCCAAAGACCCGTTTGCGCATCGCGAAACGTGGGAACGCCACTCTCTGCAGAGATCCCAGCTCCGGTAAGCACTGCGAGACTCCTGGCTCCCTTGATAATGTGGATAACGTCTACGGGTGTCTCAAACTCAGCAACACTCAAAATGCAATCCACACCGCGGGCAGTTAGTGTGCCCCCAAATTAATTCTAGAATTGGTTCTCCGCAGCGCGGGCAGGCATCCAAATCTAAAGGTTCCTGAGATGAGAGATTGTCCTCTGCTGGTTCAGGCTGGTCCTTGCTTTTCACTATGGATCTTCTTCCAATATCGCTGGATGCCATAGGATGACATCCAGGATGGATTGGCGGCTTCATATTCAGCGATCACTGCTTGCGAGATGCCCTGGCTCAGGGAACGCTGGTGATACCAATCGATGAACAGCTCATTTAATCTCTCGATGGGAGGGTCGCTGGGAAGTGTGGCCTCAATCCAGGCTTCTACTTCATCAAGAGCGCTGGCAAGTTCTGCGAGTTGCCATGTTGCGTCCGAAAATATACCGAAATGGGTTGGGGCGATGCGCTGGATGGGTAGCTCACGCAGGCGTTGTAAGCTCATTCGCCACTTCCCTATATGAAAATCGGGCGGCGGCATCGGGAGCCGGATGTGTTGATGTCCGTGCAGGCGTACACCGGCGATATCACCGGCGAAACAGAGATCTTCGAGCAGGTATACAAAATGGTGATCGGCATGGCCAGGTGTGTCCACAGCAATAAAGCGCAGCTCGCCTATTTTAATCAGCTCTCCATTTTTGGGGATGCTGAGATTATCCGCTGGCACAGGGAGAAACTCACCCCACAGGTTGTCCATACTTTCTCCATAGATCCGCCTGGCACTAGCAAGTAATTTTTGCGGATCTCGAAGGTGTGGGGCACCTACAGGATGCACATGGATGCGTGCCCCTCGGCGAGCAAACCAGCCCGCTGCGCCGGCGTGATCCAGGTGGATGTGGGTTAGCAATACATCGGTAATGCTGGATGGTGCAAATCCATAGGTCTTTAAGCCATCGATGAGGGCGGGTAAGGTTGAGGAAGGGCCGCACTCCACGAGCACCGCGCCCTGGGCATGGGGTATGAGATAGCTTGCAATCGTTCCGGGGATACCCATAAATTGGAGATCAATCGTGTGCACTTCGCTGGGTAACGTCATCGTGATTCCTTAAAAAGTGGATGGCAGAAACAATAACTTTGGCTATTTTAGCATACCAAGGAACGGTGTTCTGGGCGCAACACTTATCGAGGTCAGGGGTTATCAGTAATGAACGTCCTCCATCATTTTTACCAGCAACAAGTGAAGGATTGCTGCCATGCGAGCTAGGCGACGATCGTGCTGCGATAATACCATGATCAAACAGGTGGAACAATGCTGCCATGGGCGGGATTTTACGCCTGGAACAGGTATGGATGCATGATAAAAATCACCAACAATAGGATGAAATTGTTGCTTGACAAAACACTTTTCTTGTGATATTTTGTAACTACTTTCACGATTGTCAGTAATATTAAATTGTTTCTAACCATATTGTAAGGATCGTTGTATTCAAAGTTCTACTTCATAGAACACAGTCGGTCGTCACACAGGAGGTGCCATACAACAACAGGAACACAGAGAATAAATTACACCCCCGGTTTTGCACGTTATTCTTCTTCTGTTGTGGAGGCCATAATGACACTCGCCCAAGTTGTCTACAAAATGTCGACGGATCGCGATTTCGCTTCGCAGCTTTTTTCTGCGCCGGAATTAACCCTGGATCGGCGTGGATTTCAGCTGAGTCGAGAGGAGCTTGCATTTATTCTCACAGCTCATCGACGGGGGGATGAGGAGAAGACACGCATCGTATCCCTCGCCAAGACCAAGGCTGGCGGCTGGAACCGCTAAGCGGTTTGAATAAAGCGCTCAGCGAAAAACTAAATAACTTATGGAAAAGCACTGGCGCATGGCCTGATTTTCAACAGGTCATGCGCTTGGCATTAAATGCCGGGAACCAGGATAATTCATCTTCTTTGGAAGAACTATCCTACTGGGCATCCCTGCCCGGAGTATGCTGCCAGGCTGCCGGAGGGCTTCCCGAATGGGCAGACCAACTCACGCTTGCCTGGCTTCAATTTTTTACTGCTGCACACTTGATGGACAGCGTGCAGGATGGGGATGAACCTGACCCCTGGTGGGCTGATCAAGGCGCTGGGGTTGCGCTGAGTACCGCATCGGGTTTGTTTTTCTCGGCCTCCCTGGCGCTACATACACTGCATGAGAACGACTACAGCCGGGCTGCCGCTTCAGAGATCACCCGAAAATTCTACAGCACGTTTTTGATCATGTGCAGCGGGCAATACGCCGATCTGACAATTCCCCTCCCGACCCTTGAGCAATACTGGCAGCAAGCAGCGACAAAATCCGGTGCCTTCTTCTCTATGGCTTGCTGGGGAGGCGCACGTCTGGCTATCAAAGATGAGATTATCTTAGACGCATATGCCAAGTTTGGCTGCCATCTCGGCCTGCTTGTGCAGATTAAAGATGATCTCGATGAAGTGAGCATTAGCCGACAGACAGCTGTTCCTGGTCAAAAACTCCAATTTAAACGCTCTCTGCCAGTGGTCTATGCCCTCGAAGTCTTACCGCCGGAGCAATCTGTATTGTTCCAAGAGTATTTGCGAAATGCTCCAAGTGATCCGGATGCTGCGAACAATGCAATCGAAACTTTGGATGCCGCTGGCGCTGCCGAGTATATAAGGATCGAGATCGAGCGACATAAGAGGTTAGCCTGGGAAGCACTGGAGATCGCTCAGACCAACCCTTCGGAAAGGGATATCCTGGCTAAATATATCGACCGTATGTAGTGCTTCAGAAGGTATATTGAAGAGTTCTATGAGCGAATGATGCTTGTAGAACTTATGCTTTTTAATAGCCAACAGTTTTAATAGGTTCGTCGATCGCGCAATGATACGAATATCGTTATGATAGAATTCTTTATTATAGGTACTGCGTGCGCAAGACATGATCAACTCACAGCGTTGGTGGCTTAGCCTTCCTTTTATTGGCGCGTTGGCTGTCCTCGCGTTCCTGCTCTGGGGGATTTCGCTGGGATTGACCTATCCGTATGATGGCATTATATGTTTACAACCCTGCTGGTGCAATTTGGGCTCGATCCAGATAGCCCGGCGGAGAATGTATTGCGAGCCGGGGATGTAATTAAATTTATCGATGGCGTGCCTTTGAGCCATGCCCAACCGTTCTACCCACACAAGCATGCAGGCGATGAAGTCGAAGTGACTGTTCAGCGGGAGATAGTCAGATCATCGATCTCTACCTTTACTTTGGCTGAGTCTCCTTGGATAGAACGCTTCCATCGTTTTGCTCCATTATTCGTAGCGCTGATCTTTTGGGCTATTGGTGTGGGTGTTCAAGCATTTAAGCCTACCCAAGAAGCTTCGAACGTTTTCTTTTTGTTTTTCCAGATTACAGCTGCAACCCTGGTCGCTGGAGGATATTTCATCATTTGCCCCAATCTGGACGATTCAAGTCGCTCTGTTTTTTGCTTTGGTATAGTGGCCCATTAATTGTTCACTTCCATTTTAATTTTCCCCAAGGCCAATCAATCCCACGACAACGTATTTTTCATTACTGGGTTATACCTGCTGGGTGTAAGCGGAGGTTTGCTCTATGCGTATTTTGGCAGCCTTCAAGTGGGTAGTTTTTGGGCTAACCAACTATTTTCTGGCAGCAGGTATTTCCTGGGGCTTTGCTTCCTGGTAGTCATTGGATTATTTGTTTATTCCTATCGAAATGCGACAACCGCTGGCGTGCGTAGTAAGATCCGTATCGTCATGTTAGGGGGGGTGATCAGTCTTTTACCCCTCCTCGTCCTTGGTGTAGTGCCTAACGCATTGGTCGGTGAGACAATCCTGCCACAAGCCGTCCTTTTTTTGTTTCTCGGCATCCTTCCATTGACCTATGGGTTCGCGATATTCCGCTACCGGCTCATTGAGATTGAGCGGCATGTCAATCGTGGGGCGACGTTTATCCTTGTGTATTCATCTTTAGGGGTGATCTACCTCCTGTTCTCCTATGGATTAGACAGGCTGCTCCCGGATCTTATCTTCAAAGGACTTGCGATCAATACCTTGCTGGTATTGATATTGGCAACAGTGTTCAGTCCTACCAATCGCTTTGTACAACGCTTCGTGGATACGATTTTCTATGGTGGTTGGTATGACTATCGTAGTGCAGTTTCGATGATCACCCATGGCCTGGAGCAGATCACCGACCTACAGAAACTCGCAGATACAGCCTGCAGCCGGCTGGTCAATACTATTCGTTTGGAGGAAGCGTGCGTTTTCCTGGCTGATCTAGATGGAGATTTTTCCGTTATCACCGTTTTGCCTTCACAGCTTGATTCTGAAATCGCCCGTTCTACCTACACTCCCTTGCCGCGCAGCAGCCTGTCCTATTTATTGAATGTAGGGGGCGCAGTAGAGAGGTCGGTCCTGCGAGAAGCGCTCAGCCAGGCCAGCCTCTCGCCAGCGGAGCTTAACTTGCTCAATAGCGAACAGGCTTACCTCTGGGTTCCGATTATCGGGCATGGCAATGTTCTCGGTTTGATGGCATTGGGGCCAAAGCTCGGGGGTGATATCTTCGGTGGCGAAGACACGGATATCCTGCGAGTGGTTGCCCGTGGTATAGCCCCATTAATAGAAAATATCCACCTGGTTACACGCCTGCGGCAGCACAACGCCATGCTTGAACAGCGCGTGCTGGAACGGACCGAGGAGCTTTCTGAATCCAAGAAATATTTGGAAGCCATCCTCTCGAGTGTGGGAGAGGGGGTTGTGGTCACTGATTTGGATGGGACACTGCTCGACGTGAACGCCACTTATGAGACCCAAACAGGCTACGGACAGGGCGAGCTCACCGGTTATCCAATGTGGGACCTGTATGATTTGGGAGACCCAGCGGCGGTTCAAAATGATATTCGCAAGGTGACCCAAAATGGTGCCGTCTGGACGCGGGAGAGTGTTGGGATTAAAAAAGATGAAAGCCGCTACGACGTACACATTACCATGGCGCCTTTGCGAAATGAGTTCGGTCGCACGATCGGTTATGTAGGCAGCCAACGAGATATCACCCATCACAAGGAGCTTGATCGCTTGAAGGATCTCTTTGTTTCGGATGTGTCCCACGAGCTGCGAACTCCAACGACCAATATCAGCCTGTATCTCGATCTGATGGCAGACGCTACACCCGAAAAACGCGTTCATTACCTCGATGTACTCAGAGATCAAAGTAATTTGTTGATGAAGCTGGTCGAAGATATCCTCGACCTATCGAGGTTAGCTGTGGGCAAAGATAAACGCTTCGAATTCACGCAGATCGACCTCAATATGCTATCCCAGCAAGTTGTTACTGCAATCCGTCCCCTAGCTGAAGCCACAGGCTTACAACTTAATTTCAAACCTGCACTGGAGCTTCCATACATCCAGGGAGAGCACAACCAGATATCTCGCGTGGTGACAAACCTGGTTGCCAACGCAATCCACTATACTCCTAAAGGAGAAGTGAACATAAGCACGAGTTTCTCGGATGGTCAGGTTTATCTTGAGGTCGAAGACACCGGAATAGGCATCGATCGCGAGGACTTGCCGCACATTTTTGAGAGATTTTACCGAGGCAGGCTCGTTCGCCAAAGCAAAATCCATGGTACTGGATTAGGTTTGGCGATCGTAAAAGAGATTGCGGATATGCACGACACTAAGATCGATGTGCACAGCGAAGCTGGTCGGGGTTCAAAATTCACATTGCGCTTCAAGGCGCTGGTAGGAGAAGAATGGCTGGAGAAACAATCCTTGTTGTAGAAGATAACGATGTCTTGCGTGAGGGCTTGAAGGACTTGCTTTCAAACGAGGGATTTATTGCATTGTCTGCAGTACATGGGTTCGACGCGCTCGATAAGATGAAGACCAGGGTACCCGACTTGATTCTCTCGGATATCGCTATGCCGGAGATGGACGGTTATTCATTTTTTGAAGAGGTGCGTGCCAAAGCAGAATGGGTGTCGATCCCCTTCATCTTCCTCACGGCGCGACGTGGCAGGGATGACGTGTTTGCTGGAAAACGGCTTGGGGTTGAGGATTATCTGGTCAAGCCCATCACGCGCCAGGAACTAGTGACTACCGTTCGCTCCCGCTTGAATCGCAGCCAGCAGCTCTTGCTCGTGCAATTAGAACAAGCATATGAATCAAGCCTGATCATGCTCGCCAATGCCATTGAGTTGCGGGATCACTATACGAGAGGGCACGTCGAGCGAGTGCGCAATCACTCACTGGAGATCGCGCGGCAGTTAGGGTGGACAGACGGTTATAAGAACCAATTGGCGTATGGTAGCATCCTGCACGACATTGGCAAGATCCACATCGTGGAAAGTGTTCTGAGAAAGCCCGGACCTCTAAATGAGCAAGAATGGGTAGAGATGAGAAAGCACCCGCTGATTGGGGCGGAGATGGTTAAAAACATAAGTTATCTGCTCCCCGCGCTACCCATCATCCGGCACCATCACGAGCGTTGGGATGGATCAGGATATCCGGATAGCCTGGCAGGGGATGATATCCCTATGTCAGCGCGTATTGTTGCGGTCGCAGATTCGCTGGATGCGATGATCACTTCTCGCGCCTATCGCAAAGCACTCACTCCTGATGAAGCGCGTGAAGAGATTCTCCGATGCAGCGGCACACATTTCGATCCACTTGTCGTGCAAGCATTTGACCATGCCTGGGAGAACATCCGGGCGAGCTTGTTTTGATCGCTACTCCCAGCGGCTGTCTTCATCCAACTTTTGTTTTTCTTCCTGGGTCAACCGGAGTCCGGCTGCACCCAGGTTGTCATTTAATTGCTCCAGTGTGCGCGGGCCGATAATCGGACTGGTTATTAGGGGGTCACTGAGCAGCCAAGCCAGCGCGATTTGGGAGATCGTGTGCCCTCCTCTATCATTCCCGATGGCTTCCATGCTGTTCAGCAGCGCCCAATTGCGCTCGTTGAAGTAACGGCTCACCCTGCGGGCGCGCACACTTTCTGGGGTCTGCCCCTCGCGATATTTCCCGGAGAGGAACCCAGCGCCTAAAGGTGAGTAAGGGATTACCCCCAGACCATACGCCCGGCAGACATCTGCCAGCTCACGCTCAAATTCATCGCGGTGCACCAGGCTGTAATGCGGCTGGATGCACACGTAGCGAGACAGGTTGTAGTGCTCAGAGGTCCATAAAGCTTCAGCAACACGCCAGGCAGGATAGTTAGAGCAACCAATATACCGGACTTTTCCCTGAGAGATTAAATCCTCGAAAGCCCGCAGCGTTTCTTCGATGGGCGTGTGCTCATCGAGCCAATGAGCCTGGTACAGATCGATGTAATCGGTCTGCAATCTGCGCAACGATGCATCAACAGCGTCATTAATGTGTATACGCGACAAACCCTCATCATTCGGTCCGTCGCCAACCCTTGAGCGGACTTTGGTGGCGAGCACGATTTGATTGCGGGGTATTTTTCTAGCTTTCATCCAGTTGCCCAGGAAGGTCTCAGCGACGCCGCCTGCGTTACCCTCGACCCAACGAGAGTAAACATCCGCAGTATCAAAAAAATTGATGCCTTTATCGAAGGCGGCGCTTGATATTTGCAAGGACAGGTCTTCATCCGCGGTCCAACCAAACTGCATCGTGCCCATGCATAGTTCGGACACTTTTAGGCCAGTGCTGCCTAGAAATCTGTATTCCATTTTTCTCCTTCGTATGAATAACTAACTTGTTCGGAATTTACCCTTGCCGCTTATCGAATGGGATCAAACCTCTTTGGATCGCTAAAAGCACCCCAAGCTGAAGAGAACCGTCCATGGTTTCACCCCTCAGGATCATCCCAATCACGTCGTCTGGCGGCATCTCAACAATGTCGAGCTCTTCGCCTTCATCCAGTGTTTGCTGTGATCGGACAAGATCCTTGGCGAAAAAAAGGCTGGTAAAAGCAACCAGCGTACCTGGAAACTGGTTATAGTATCCGATTTGCTCAATGTACCTCGGGAAAT
The DNA here is from genome assembly GCA_963714425.1 of uncultured Chloroflexia bacterium. Lineage (GTDB taxonomy): Bacteria > Chloroflexota > Anaerolineae > Anaerolineales > UBA4823 > DATCYX01. Next base: position 70,486 of record CAVQOI010000004.1, on the reverse strand, counting down.
ATCCCGTCTCCTCCTCGAATTCACGACGTGCCCCGTCTATTGGACTCTCACCAGGATTGAGACGCCCGGCAGGCAGGTCGTAGATCACCTGGCGCACAGGGTGCCGGTACTGCCGCGTTAGAATCAGCAGCCCATCGCTGGTCAACCCTATTGTAGCGACTGCATTCACCGGGCTCGCCAGGTAAAAGTAGCGGCGTTGTTTACCTTCGTGTTCAAGGGTATCCACAACGATCTTGACTCCAGGATGGTCGAACAATGTTTTGCTGGCGATTATTTCATACGTGGACATGTTACGCGCCTTCTTCTTCACCGAACACCAACGTAACCAGCCCTGCAGCGAATGAATTTATATTACCCCCTCCGGCTGCTATCTCCGGGCTTCTCACCCCTAACTTGAGCGATTCCCGATCTTCAAAACGCATTTCCGCCATGATGTTATACCCGTCACCTTGCCGAGTGCGTGTGAAGCGGGTGGTAAGGGTCTTCTGCACGCCTGGAACTTTTGCGATCAATGGAAGATGCGAGTTAATATATGCCTGCTCGAGTGCTGCAGGTTCAGCAGGCACCTTGTAAAATGCGATTAATTTCGACATGTCAGCACCTTCCTAGGCACCTGATAAAGTGGTTTGAATTGTTCACAAGGCTGGTGGCAGTTGTAGCAATAGTAAATCGCCCTGCAAAGCATTGACCCAAACGAATACTCGATTGATGTTTTTGTCGAATCACAGTAAGGGCATTATACCGGCTCGGGGCGAGCAAGCTGGATCAAACCCTGGTGTTGGGGTTGGGGAGCCAGACCAACAGCCTTGAGTTCCATCCGGGCTGCCAGGCTGTCATCATCGCTGCTCCAGGGTGGCGAATAAGTGAGAGAAATCTCCACATCTGTTTCGTGATTTGCAGCCAGTACATCCAGGATATTATCACGAATTGTATTCAAAGCTTGGCAACCCGCAAATCTGGGTGCCAGGGTGATTGAAACCCCCTCATTTTGGCGGCTTACCTGCCGCAGGATGCCTAGCTCCACAATAGAAACCACCGGGATTTCCAGTTCTTTCACTTGATCTGAGATGTGCCAGATGCCCTCTTCAGATGTAATTCTACAGGTTTCTGCCGCGTGGTACAAGTATTGCCCGTGCCAGGCCTTGCCCTGAACTTTGGCAAGCAGGATCATCTATTGGCGCAGGCTGTGGGCGAAGGTAATCCAGGCGCCTTCTGGCAGCTGTCCAACAATCTCGCTGAGGGCGAGTTGAGAGATCATGCGAATGAGCTGGCAGCGAGATTCGGCAGGCATCCAATCGCCTCGCTCGATTTTTTCGCCGCGGGCGATTAGTGCTTCGAATCCTGGATTCAACTCGTTTGTGCAACAGACTGATCAAAGAATAACCGCGAGTGTTGGGGTTAGCGCAAACGCTGCCGATTTGCATTGACCAGCTTATGTGCGGGAGAAGCTGAATCAGTAGCGTAAGAGAGCCTCGATTTGATTTCGGACGCTTTCCACGGTAGGCAACAAGGACTGCATTGCTCTATAGTTGAACGGCACCGGTATATCCGCCATGCACAAGCGCGTGATGGGAGCATCCAGATATGTAAATACCTGCTCAGCGACCACAGCTGCGATCTCACCGGCGAAACCGCCAGTCTGGGTATCTTCATGGACCACCAGAAGCTTGCCCGTCAGGCGCACGCTTTCGAGGACAGCTTCGCGGTCCCAAGGGACGATCGTGCGCAGGTCAATCACGCGCACTCGATCTGGAAAGCCGCCTGCAGCGTCCAAACAGATCTTAGTCATTGCTCCCCAGGTGACCACGGAAAGCTCATCCCCTGGAGTGAGCACAGCCGCGCGGCCAAATGGCAGGCAGTATTCGTCTCCAGGGTATTGTCTGCGTCCGTCTACAGTATCGAGCAAGGCGCGGTGCTCGAGAAAGAAGGTCGGGTCATCCCCGCGCAGCGCGGAACGCAGAAGTCCGGTTGCGTCTTCTGCGTTGGATGGGAATGCAATCCGCCAGCCGATCATGTGTGCGAAGATGGCTTCGCCGGTAACACTGTGCCAGGGGTCACCGGTCTTCTTCCCGAAACCGACGGGGATGCGAACAACCACTGGAGCTGCAAAACTTCCAGCTGTGCGCCAGCGAAGTGTCCCCAAATCAGACAGCTGCTCATGCGCCGGTTCTGCATATTTGCGGAACTGAATCTCTGGCACTGGCAACAGACCAGCGAGCGCCATGCCTATCGCGCGCCCGATAATGCCTTCCTCGGAGAGGGATGTGTCGAAAACCCTGCCCTCACCGAAATGCTTTTGCATATCCAGGGTGGCGCCATGCACGCCACCTTTGACGCCTACATCTTCACCGAACACAGCCAGGCGTGGATTGATGTGCATCTCGTGCTCAAGCGTGCGCCGTACCGCGTCGATCAGGTTTATGCGTGGACCGGAGGGTTCCGGTTGTTCGGAGCCCAGCGGGATATCGGCAGCTTCCGGCCTAAGACCACCCCGCTGGGGGACAACCCCATTGAAAAAAGTGTGCACCAATATTTCGCCAGGCTCAGGCTCTGGCTGTGACTCGGCTGTTTTCAGGGCTTGCTCGAGTTCGGTGGAAATTTCTTCCATCATTTCTTCAAGGGCTCCTGGCGTGAGCTTTAAGTATTTTTGCAAGCGGGGCAGCGGATCGCGGTCCGCTTCGGATTGTAGAATCTCTGGACTCTTGTATGCCTGGTCATCGATAAACGTATGACCCGTCAGGCGTGGCACACACATCCGTAAGAGGCACGCGCCTGCACCGCTGCGCACATAACTGACAGCTTCACAGATCACATCCCACGCCCCAGCAGGGTCGCTGCCGTCGCCTTCAAGCACTTTAAGATGAGAAAAGCTGGCCAGGTTAGCAGCGATATCTCCCCCAGGGGTTTGCAGGCTCGAGGGTACCGACAGCCCATAGGCGTTGTCTTCGATAAAAAACAGCATTGGCAGATTCTGGGTTGTGACGATGTTGAGAGCGGCCCAAAAACCATTCGCTGCCACGCTCCCATCCCCGCCTAGAGCCACTGCGATGGCCCCACGCCATGCAGGTTCAGCCATCACTGCCTGGCGGTAGCGAATCGCCTGCGCCCAACCCGCGGCTGGGGTATATTGTGCTCCCACATCTCCAGATGATGGCAAAATCGTTGGCCCATTCCTACGAGGCAGATTAAATACCACACCGACGTCGCGTCCTTCTGATGGGCTGCCTGTGCGCGCCATCCCAGCTGCAAGCGCTTCAGCAGGAGTCAATCCGCAGGCTAACATGAAAGGGCGTGAGCGGTAGTAAACCGTGGCGCCATCATGCGGGTGATCCAGCGCTTGGGTGAGCAGGATTTGCGCCAGCTCGTGCCCGCCTGCCGAAAACTGGTATACGACTTTTCCTTGGGGCGTCAGACGCGACTCCTCCAGGCGATCCAGCTGGCGGGAGAGGAATGCTAGCTTTGCGACCTTCATCCAATCAAGTGATTTAGAAGCCATGGTACTCGTTGCTGCGTTTGCATGATAAGCAGAAGGCGTGTTACCCAACCTGGAATACGTGCGACTCCTGCCATAATATAACTAAACTGACCTGATCTATCGTTATTATAGTGGAAAACCGGGAATACGAGAACGAGGTTCTCTTTCGTAGAAGGTTGGTGCTATACTTACAGGCTATGACCCCGACCCATTCATCGTCGCTCTCCATGCAACGGATTATTCAAACCTGGTGGCCTCTGGCAGCAAGCTGGATCATGATGAGCCTCGAGGGGCCAGCTGTGAGCGCAATCATTGCCCGCCTGGCAATTCCCGAAATCAATTTGGCTGCCTATGGCGTCGTTTTCTCCCTGGCATTAATCATCGAAGCTCCGATCATTATGCTTCTGGCTGCTTCTACCGCTTTGAGTAAGGACTGGGAGTCCTTTGCTCGGATGCGCAGCTACATGGCTATTGCGGCGGTCGTATTGACCGCTTTGCACATTCTGATCGCATTTACCCCCTTATACTATTTCGTGGTCCGGGATTTGATAGGGGCGCCCGAGCAGATCCTGGAACCCGCCCGCATCGGATTCAAGATCTTAACGCCCTGGACGGCTTCGATCGCCTTCCGCCGCTTCAACCAGGGAGTGCTTATCCGTTATGGTCGATCCAGAGCGGTTGGAACAGGTACGATTGTCCGACTGAGCGCTAATGCGCTTGTGTTGACCATCGGGTATTCAATGAAATCTATGCCAGGGATCGTCGTGGGGGCAAGTGCTGTCGCAGCAGGCGTGATCAGTGAAGCGATCTTCGCGGGTGTCGCTGTGCGCCCGGTCTTGCAAGGAGCGTTGCGCTTGTCACCTCCGCTCAGCGAGCCGCTCACCTTGAGTAGATTCTTGAATTTTTACATTCCGCTTGCGCTGACAAGTTTGCTGTTTCTACTGGCGCAGCCGCTCGGTACCGCTGCAGCCAGTCGCCTACCGCAGGCGTTGCAATCCCTGGCTGTATGGCCTGTTGTAGCAGGGTTGGTTTTCATCTTTCGCAGCCTAGGGATGGCGTATAACGAAGTAGTTGTAGCCCTGTTGGATGAGCCAAGCTCCTCTGGCAGACTACGGCAGTTTACACACTGGCTGGCAGGCGCAGTGAGCCTTGCGATGTTAGTGGTCGTCGTCACCCCCTTAGCCAGCATTTGGCTGGGGGATATCTCTGCTTTGCCACCTGATTTGGTCGATTTGAGTCGTTCTGGATTGTGGCTTGCGCTGCCTCTGCCCGCTCTTTCGGTCTATCAAAGCTGGTATCAGGGGGCAATTTTGCATGGCAAACATACCCGCGCAATTTCCGAATCAACTTTGATCTACTTAATTTCGATGGCTGCCTTGCTATTCACCAGCGTAAAAGTGGTGAGAGCTGTCGGCCTTTATGTCGTACTGGCTGCCATGGTGATCAGCATGGCCCTGCAAACGGGCTGGTTGTGGTGGCGTAGCCGGGCTGTCCTGCGACAAGTCGCCAATCGCGATACGCTCACGGCAGTATCAGGCGCAAGTCCTCAAATTCCTGTCACATAACCTTCCACCATATTCGGGGTGCGGGTCCCCTGCATGCCGTGGTAGGCGACGTGATACAGGTATTCCACCAAACCTGGTCATGGATTGGGTTGCTCTAGATTCTTGATTGATGTACAAAATAAGTGTCGATTCAGAATTTTTTCTTTTTGTGAAAGCTCATTTTCCTGGATTCCCACGTAGCAACCATATGGCACTACCCCAAACCCAGGGGGCGTAGAGAGCAAAGCTGACTAAAAGGGGGCCAGTTGCCAAGTCAGGGGATAATATTAGCAGGCCTGTAGCAATCGAAGAGATGCTCCATTCCACCATGCCCAACCAGGCAAGCCAGCGTGGGTAACTCGGAGTAGCAAAGACGGCAGGTAGTAGCAGCATGCCTGCCAATGAGTACAGGCCAAATCCACCGATATTGGTCAGGTTGTTAGCGATCTTCTCCATTGATAAAAAGATGACCTGTAAAGTTGGGTCCGGTTTGGCTATCGTGCTGGCTAATTCACTCGCTAACGTAGGGAGGACAGTCAGATTAACGAGCACGCCAACAATATCAACAGCTGCAGCGATCAACGCTACTCCAATTGCCAGATTACGCCACTGGCGAGAAGAATCCAAATGACGACCAAGGGCGTAGTAACTCCAGGCAAAGCTGAGTGTAGGGGCGAACCAGAAGAGCCAACCAGCCTTCCAGAGCAAGGTTTTTTCCGCGATCCAGCTGGCGCGCAGCATTAATTCAGGCTGGCTTGCGGCTGTGCCGGGTCCATGTATGACTACGGCGACAAATAATGCTAAGAAGGTATTGTTCAACCCGGCCAAGAATAGGCCAAGCACATCCAGACGTATTGCGGCTCGGTTATCTTTTTCCATTGAAAAAAATATTTTCAGCAGTGCGGTACCATAAAATGATGCCACCACTGGATAGGACGGCATATCCGGCCAAGCTATAGTATAGAGCCAAAGCAGGTCCTGCGTCAGGACGCAGATCGGCAGGATGAATCAGAGGCAGGAGTATGAGCAGTAGTCCGGTTGGAGGTGCTTGCCAGAACATCGGACGCACTCGCAGCCAATCACCATCCCACAGCGCCCAAGCGTATGCTGCGGTATGTGTGAGGAGAAGCACCCCGATGAGCCCGCCAACCAGTGGGGGCAATTTCCATGGCCAAAACTGGTTGACGAGGTCCACTTTAAAGATTAGGCCCAAGCCAGTAATTAGGCAAATGAGCAGCGAGATGCCTGCGACTAACCGGGCCCCGAAATTGAGCGAAATTCGGATGGGCAGCTTTCCTCCATATTTTTTCTCGTGAGTTAGAAAAACGTATGGCGCAGTAAAAAACAGTACGAAGTACATGGTTAGCCAGTAGGCCAGGTGATACCAGGGGTGCGCCAAGAAAGGTTTCAAGTAGAAGAAAGTCAGCAAGGTCGCAAAAATTGAAAAAAGTGTAATGACCACCATGTTGACGCGCACGTCCTCCCATTTTGTCTGAAAGGCGGTAAAGCCAATCAGGAGCAGGGCGTTACTGTACATCACGCCTATTAATCGAGCATTGATCTCAGGATTGATCGTCCAAACAAAGAGAACCTCGGTCATATTTGGCGCGCTCATCAGGATGATGAAGGCTGGCAGTCCGTTGGCGAGCAATGCCAATAGAACAATTTTCACCCCGATTGAAAGATCGTTGAACCACCACTGTTTTAGCACTTTCATTAGACCTCCAATATTGAATTTCAATGATTAAATCCTGATAAAGCTGCACTACGAGTTGCGATCGCTCTGCTATGTCGTAAAGCCGCCCCTCAGGTTGTTGAGCGAACGCATTAAGGGACTATCTAATCCATACAATAGGAATCAATTATATGACACATAGCAGGTAGTGATATTTTAGAGAGCATGATCTGCACAATATCTGAACATATAGTAATTTAAGGGAGCGTTTCCCTAAAATGTCACGATAATTAATTATAACAATTAGGGAGGGACAAATACCTATCCGTGCACTCGCTTCTCATGGATCCCGTGTACCAATATTTGCGCTCGGGAACAGCCCCCTAATCCAGACTAAATCTAAATCCCCAATGGTTATGCTGTTTGATATTGATAGCTCGCGGTTTCCGCAAGGGGCGTTGCCTCGGCTGTCTCTTGCATTGTCGGAAAGGTCACGCGATAATTACGTAGGAGGTTGCCCATGTACCATATCTTTGTCGTCTCCGATGGCACCGGCAAAACTGCAGAGGGCGTGGTGCGCGCTGCATTGACCCAATTTGCTGATCCCGAAGTGGATATCGCTCTTTTTGGGGGCGTTCGTGAACCAGAACAGGTTACGAAAATTGTCCAAGAGGCGAAGAAGACGCGGGGCTTTATCGTCCATACCCTGGTCTCTGAAAGGATGCGAACCCTGTTCCTAAACGAGGGGCGCGCTGCGCATGTGCCGACTATCGACCTGATGGGACCGATGCTGGTGCGCCTGTCAGAGCTGTTGGCAGAAGAGCCACGTTCTCTGCCAGGCCTGTTTCTAACCTTCGACCCAAGCTATCTGCAGCGCATCGACGCAATCGATTTTACTGTTCGCCATGATGACGGTCAGAACATTTCCGATCTGGATCAGGCGGAGATCATTTTGGTCGGAGTATCGCGCACATCCAAAACCCCTTTGAGCATTTATCTGGGCTACCGTGGTTGGAAAGTCGCCAATGTGCCCTTGATCTTAGGCATCGACCCTCCCAAGGAGCTCTTCAAATTGCCGCACAGACGCGCTATCGGGTTGGTAATCAAGCCAGAGCGCCTGTCGGAACTGCGTCAGGCGCGCGTGGATCACATGGGCGTGGGGTCACTAGGCTATGCCGACCTGGACTATATCCGTCACGAGATGGCATTCGCCTATGAAATCTTCGAACAACGTAAAGACTGGCCCCTGGTTGATGTGACCACTAAGCCGATTGAGGAGACAGCCGCTGAGGTGGTGGCGCTCCTAGGGCGAACCTCGAAGGGAGGTAACGCCCTGAGTTTCGGTGACACGGCCTGAATTCCCGAAGAGGGATTGAGATTTTTTCAGTACCAGAAGACCAGCTGCTCCAACATTGGGTTAGAGGCGGATCATTCTAGAAATGCGATGAGTGCTTGAATTTCCGCCTCATCCAGCTCCAATGCCGGCATCGTGGAAGTATTGCGGATGTAGAACCGCATGGTAGCGCCTCTCCGTCAACCAGTCCAGATGGCAGCTCATTCACGGTGATTGTTGCCCTGCCGCCTGCGGATACAGGCATGACCAGGAAAAAGGCTGTTGAGCGAAAGGAAGATGGCAATCCGGAAAGACAGTTGCATGGATAGCTCCTTTAATCGGCTTGACTATCCAAATTACTCCGCAAGCATATATTTGCTTCTATGTATTTTTGAAGCGTTATAATCTTTTGTATGGAAAATTACACCCTAGATCCTGAGCGCCAGGATCAGGCCAGGCGATACGCCCGCATCCAGCGCAAAATCTTGCTCGTAGATCTGGGGATTGGTGCACTCTACTCGCTTGCATGGCTGCTTTTTGGATGGTCGGCGGCGTTGAAACAAGGGCTGGTGTCAGTCACAAGCAATCCCTGGCTATTCGTCGCAGCTTTTGGATTTGTTTTCGGTGCAGGGTTAACCCTGCTCGGTTACCCGCTGGCGTTCTACAGTGGATACGTCTTACCGCACCGCTTCAATCTCTCCAACCAGACACTTTCCGGCTGGTTCTCCGATCAGGGGAAATCTCTCCTGATCGGTGGATTATTAGGCGGTTTGTTGCTCGAAGTTGTATATGCATTACTGCGAGTCTCTCCTGACCTTTGGTGGCTATGGGTAGCCATGATCCTCTTAGTGTTCAATGTTGTCCTCGCAAACCTTGCCCCGGTTTTGTTCTTCCCTATATTCTATAAATTCTCACCTCTTGGCGAAGAGCATGACGACCTGGTAAGCCGGTTGATGGGTTTATCCGCTCGCGCTGGCGCCCATGTGCGCGGTGTCTATCGTTTCGACATGAGCCGGCGCACGAAAGCTGCCAACGCTGCTCTGGCTGGTCTGGGCAACACCCGGCGTATCCTATTAGGTGATACGCTATTAGACGAATTCACTCCAGACGAGATCGAAACGGTCCTGGCGCATGAGCTGGGACATCACGTGAATAAGGATATCCCGATCGGGATCATCGTCGAAAGTGTCATCACGCTCAGTGGGCTCTACCTGGCTTCGCTAGGATTGCATTGGGGGACTACATTTCTGGGGTTTGATGGCCCGGCGGATATCGCCGCTCTCCCGCTCATTGTTATCATAACTGGTGTTTATGGTCTGGTAACCATGCCGCTGGGTAATGCCTACGCGCGCTGGCGCGAGCGGCGTGCCGATGAGTATGCACTAAAAATGACTGGGAATGGTGCTGCCTTTGCCTCGGCGTTGACCAGGCTGGCGAACCAAAATCTGGCGGAAGCTGACCCCGAACCCTGGGTGGAATTCTTGTTGTATTCGCATCCTGCCTTGGGGAAACGCATCTCGCGTGCCAGAAGCTGGAGTGAATCGGGAGATTAATGGTAGGGGAGAAATGCTTGATGGTTAATCGAATACTCTCGTTGCAGGATAAGTCTGATTGGGTCATATCAGTGATAATTACGCGAAATGCTTGGCGCGCAGCTTAGCTGCTCGATTTTCAGTAAAATTGATTCCGCTTACTGAAGCCCCACCGCAGAATGGCTTGATCAGTTAAATTACCATTGATGGAAATGTTTACTTCGTCGATCCGGATGCGGGCAACCCAAAGACGGTTAATCACGATGCAGTTATTGTGAAAGGGAGTAGCGCTCTTACCGGCAATCCACAAGCTCACCAGCGGAGCACCGCCTGGCAATTACCTCTCCTTGCTGTGATTTCCTGGACATCCTGACATTTAACGACCATTATCGGCGTTCTGTCACCATCCGGTCACCAGAAAGCCGCTAGATTGGGTCGCAAGCATTGACGGAGATGTACGTTAAGGGGTCTGCATAGTCCCTGCAGATGGCGGTCAGGCAGCCCAATGGATCGCCTCAAGCACGCGGGCATTCTGGTCTTGGTAGTAATCTATCGAAAATAAAACAGCGTGCACGCGTGCACGCTGTTTTATTTGAACTTGGTCAGTTAGTCAGCTGGGATAATCAGCCACAGCAGCAAATATACTGCGATTCCAGGCACGCCCCCAGGGATTAAAGCAATCAGGAATGCCAGGCGGAACCAGAATGCGCTGATTCCAAAGAAATCCCCTAATCCGCCGCATACTCCCAGAAAAACACGGTTGCGCCGAGATCGCCTTAAAGGTTGCCGAATGCTCATCGAATGCCTCCTGAAATATTTCTACACCTTGATCTACGCTGGCAATCCTGAAAAGTTGCAGGCAATTCGATTGAATCTCACCCCACTCTGACACAAATCAATGTCCCATCCCCGGCAGGGTAGATGCTGCTGATCAGCCGTGGTTCGTTGGCGACCCTGAGGTTAAATCCCTGCATGATCTCCGTGAATTCATCGGGTGGCACTACTCCCGCTACGCTTCCCTTGCGGAACGCGTTATGCATTGCAATCACGCTGCCTGCATGGGTATTCTCAATCGCCCAATCAAAGTATGCCGGATAACCCGGTTTATCGGCGTCGACGAAGATAAAATCGAAGGGTCCGCTTCCCGCCAGACCCTTGAGCGTTTCATGGGCATTGCCAATACGAATCTCAATGATATCGGACAATCCAGCCAGTTTGAAATGAGCTTGGGCGACCTTAGCGTGCCTTGGTTCGCGTTCGAGCGTGATGAGTTTGCCTCCAGGGAGCAGACCGCGAGCGATCCAGATCCCGCTATATCCGCCCAATGTCCCAATCTCTACCGCTTTCTTAGCGCCACAGGCTTGCACCAGGAATTGGAGGAAGCGCCCTTCCTCTGGCTTTACACTGATCGCTGGCAGGCCGAGCAAAGTTGTTTGCTCCCATACATGCTGCAAGGCTTCATCATGAACGGCAAACAGGCTGGCATGATACTGGCTGAGTTGGTCATTATATATGGTCATGGGGGAGTACTCCGTTCCTCGAGAATTCGATTGCCTGGCACACAGTTTGGAAGTGAATATCGGCAGTGTCGTTGATATCGCGTGCGTAACCCCCCGACATGGTGACCGCAACCGGTATCCCATGGCTTAGACAAGCTTCAAAGACTTCCCGGTCTCGCGCTTCCAGACCTGCTTTACTCAGTGATAGGCGCCCCAGCCGGTCATGCATAAACGGATCAGCACCTGCCAAATATATGGCCAGATCGGCTTGGGCAGCGTCCAGCGATTGCGCAATGCCTTCCTTCAGCGCATCAAGGTAATCTGCATCGCCGGTGCTGTCAGGCAAGGCGATATCCAGGTCCGAGCGCTCTTTGTGATAGGGAAAATTCTTTTGGCCATGAATGGAAAATGTGAATACGGAAGGGTCATTTGCGAAGATTGCTGCAGTGCCATTCCCTTGATGTACATCACAATCCAGAATCACTACCTTTTGCAGGCGCTCTTCCGCTTGCATCGTACGTGCAGCTACTGCAACATCGTTGAAGACACAGTAGCCTTCGCCATGATCGGGATAGGCGTGATGCGTCCCCCCCGCCAGGTTGACAGCCACGCCGTCTTGGATGGCGATACGGCAGGCCAAGATGGTACACCCCACCGAGCGGCGAGTGCGTTCTACCAATCCTGGCGACCAGGGCAGCCCGATCCTGCGGATTTCTTTCTCTGATAACCGTCCGTGGACTACTTTCTCCACGTATTCTGGCGTATGTACCTGAAGGAGCTGCGCATCGGTAGCAGGGTCTCCTTCGATCAGGTCACCGGGACCAAGCATGCCTGAGGCGAAAACCCGTTCACGGAGCAAGCTGTATTTTGGCAGGGGGAAGCGATGTCCCTCCGGGAGTGGGACTCGATAGCGGTCAGAATATAAGACTTTCATACGACTGATTGTATCGCAGGAATTACGAATCGATTGATTACGCCCAATCCCTACCATAGACACAGGGACCGGAGCCTGAATCAGATGGCTCAGGGCAAGCGGTAGATAAATACACCTGGCTTGTTTGACACTGCTACCAGTTGATTATCGGCTGTGATCGCCAGACCAAACACATAACCATCCCCATTGATCAGATCAAGGTAGCGTCCTTCCGAGTCGAATACCTGAATTCCCTTGATATCACTGACATATACGCGCCCTTGCCCGTCTATGGCAATCGCGCTTGGTGCATGCAGCTGCCCGGGCTCGTCTCCGTCGCTGCTAAAGCGGGTGATGAATCTTCCTTGTGGTGAGAACTTGAACACGGACCTATTGAAGATGCCCAAGGCATAAATATTGCCTAATCCGTCCACTGCGATGCGTGTATCCAGCTCGCTATCATTGGAGACGGTACTTATTGCCGAGGGGATGGTCAAATCGAGCTTACCTTGTGGGTCGAAACGCATGATTGTTTCGCCTCCCTCGACTGTGACCAGCTTGCCATCCGGTGAGAGCGCAAGATAATCGAAGTAATAATCCTCAGTTGTACCTAGCTGGTAGAGAATGGCACCGGTGGCTCCGACAAACCGCTGGATCACGCCCCGGCTGACGACATATACAGTTCCATCGCTGAGAGCCACGATGCTGGAAGTATAGGATTCGTCGCCGATATTCCACTGCGACAGGTATTCTCCATCAATGCTGAAGCGTTGGATGCGACCATCGCTGAACTCAGCCACATAGATAATTCCCTCTCGATCTACGCTGACCCCCCGTGGATCGGAGAATAACCCTGGACCTGTGCCTTCGTTACCAAAGCTCAGGGACAAGCGTGCAAAAGAAATCGGGTTAACTTTAAGCCACACCCCCGCCAGCGGTCCGCCCGGTGAGGCGAGCGCAAAGAGAATTGGCACGAGTGTGGCGAGGGCGATGGTCAAACCAAGCGCCCAGGCGAAGCACCCAAGGCCGCCTGCAGCTGCGGCGCCTGCGACAACAGTGTTTCTAGCTGCTTGAGGCGAGATGGTCAACGGAGTTGAGGAGGATGCATGTACGAAGTGCTGGACTGATTTGTGATCGCCAGCCTCGATCCTTTCAATGCTCGCTTGTGCGTCGACCATGCTGGTGTTGAACGCCTCACGAAAACGCCTGATTGCTTCGGTTTTCCTACCTTCTTGCACCAGCTGGATCACTTCCTCAAGGGCTGCTGAAGCATCTACAGAATCAACATTCTCAACCTGAAAAACTGACGGCGTGGACGTGAGCGTGCTTAATACAGTAATCGCATTACCGGCAGATAGATCCTCCACTGCAGCTTTGGATTCGCTCAGGTCTGCGCCGGTTAGCTCCCGATAGCGCTTGATTGCTTCAATTAGCTTGCCGTCGCGGGCAAGCTCAATCACCTCGCGAAAACCGGCTGCCTGACCAATCAGGGTGCTGAGATCCATCTCCATGCTCAGCATCTGTGGGATCCGTTCGACTTGATCACTCTCTTCACCACGGAGCTCGTGTGGCACGATCACGGTGTTCTGGCAGTACTTGCAACGGACTGAACGCTTTCCCTCATCAACTTCCAGCGGGGCGCTACAAAAAGGGCAATTGAAGGTCAAAGTCATAGGAGTTCTCATAGAAGAATTACCACCGCTCGCGGTGGATCAATTCTGTAGCTGGCTTACGGCCGCCCATCTGGGGCGGTCGGGACAGGTCATCTGGGTTTTGTGGATATCCAAACGAGATGGCGAAGTGCATGTGCATCTCGGCAGGAATGGCGAGTAATCGTCGAGCACTATCCTGGTCGTAGATGGTTGCCAGGCAGGAAGCGATCCCAATCTCCCAGGCAGCCAGTTGCATGTAAGCAGCGGACTGGCCGATATCGAACAGGATTTGGAATCGCTCAACCGGATTGGAATGGACAATGGCGACGCCAAGAGCTGCCCCAGCCAGATGGCCAGCCCAGTTACCTAACTGCGATAAGGATTTGAGTGTGGGTTTGTCGGTGATGGTGATGAACTGCCAGGGCTGGGTGTTTTTTGACGACTGCGCCCGTCGCCCAGCATTCAAGATGACCTGGATGGCATCCTCCGAGAGGGATTTGTCGGCAAACGACCTTACCGCACGTTTGGTGCGTATAGCATCAGATACTTTCATGGAACTAACCTTTTCGACCCCTTTGAATGAATTTGGATTCCCCCTTCAGGAAAGATGATCGCTATCCCAAACAGGATTAGACAGGTCTTTCCGGAATTTCGAATGGGTATTTTACTTATCGGATATTGGATTTATTTTATCATAATGATCAGAAACAATCGATAGGTTGATTTCACCGTTATCCCATCGGAATCTTCAGCAATGCCCCCACAGCATAGCCAACCATTGCACTTAGAGTACCGATGGTTGCCATTTCCAAACCACTGCGGATTGGCCGCCCGATGGTTACTTTTGCTTTGTAGGCGCCAACCCCAAATAAAACAACGATTGTGATTAAAACAGAAACCCACATGCTAGCGCTGATGCTCAAAAACAGGAATGGGATGAGCGGGATCAAGGAACCGATTATTGCTGAAATCCCGACCACCAGAGCCGCTCTCAATGCAGTCCGACGGTCGGTAGGGGCCAGTTGGTGCTCCTCTGCCATCATCACGGCTACCCAAACGTCCTGGTTGGCTGTGATGGTTTCCACAATACGGTCCAGGAGATCACCGCTGAATCCTTTTTCCTTGTAAATATTGCGGACTTCTTTCTTTTCAAGGGAAGGTACACTTTCGACATGCCTGTATTCCCGCTCAAGCTCACTCTCATAATAATCCGCTTCTGCGAGGGTGGATGTAAATGCTACCGCGCCCATGGATACCGACTCTGCAAAAGTCGCAGCCAGCCCGCCGACAAGTACGATAGCGGGATTCTGTGTGGCAGCTGCCAATCCCAGCACGATTCCGAGCACATTCACCAGACCATCTTGCCCTCCAAGGATCACGTCTGAAAGCGCGTAAGAGTGGCGGTGTGGGTCGTGGTGGGTGTGGTGGTGCATGTCTTCCAGATATTGTGTTTGTGCTTTCGATTTCACTTTGGTAGATCTCCTCTTCATCTGAATTTTGCTACAACCAGTCCCCCAGCGACGACCAGAGCTCCTCCGAGTAGCGTTGTCCACTCCAGGGACTCTCCCAGGAAGACCACACCAAGCAAGGTGCCATATACGGGCAGCATGTTAAAAAATGCCATTGCCTGGTTGGGTCCTGCTCTCTGCACACCTTCGTTCCAGGCCAAATAAGCGACAACTGAGGGGAAAATGCCGATATAAACGGCGGCTGAAAGTATGGTTGGTGTCAATTGTGGAGGTTGGGTCTGCCATTCAATCCACCCACCGATAATTAGCAGGGGCAGGGCAAGCCAGATCGAATATGCCGTGGCTTGCAAGCTCGAGCTTAGGCGTGTTGCCATCCGGCTCAGGATCGAGTACACCCCCCACAAAGCAGCGGCGAGCAAGCAGAGCAGGTCACCCCAAAGGGTGAACGGCATATCAGGATCGGGGTTCGGCGTAATTCCGATTATGACCGCAACACCGAGCAGTGAGAGGCTCGAACCAGCAATCAAGCTAGGTGTAAATCGCTCCTTGAGAAAAGAAGCTGCCAGCACCGCCGTGATCAACGGGCTGGCGGCATTGATCAGTGCGGCATGGCTGGCAGTAGTGTAACGCAGCGCCAGGTATAAGAGCGATGTGAATGCGAAAACACCACAAAATCCCATCCCCAAATACCAGACCCAAAGAGCGCGCCTTTGCCGGTCCGAGATGAGATTTTCAACAGCCTTTAGACGATGACCTCGGTTCGAAAACTGCAAAATGATCAGAAAAAGGGTACCAGCGATGATAAATCTACCCGCCCCCAGGCTGCTGGGTCCGATCTGGTCCCTTAATAATCGCCCAAGAACGATATTGCTCGCCCACAAGAGCGTGGCGAGATTAACTAGAACATATGCCCACCGTGGATCTTGACGCTGGAGCATTCAAGACTCAGGTGAGACCAATCAAGTGATACAAGCGGGGAATGTCGACGTTTTCTCTCACCAGATCTTCGAATTGTTTCAATTTGTTCGGTTGGGCAAGTCGCGTCTTGCCAAAGATCCTCTCGATTGCTTCGATGGTTTCCATCGTATTTGTGCGCACCAGCAGGATCGCCACACCAAACTCTTCAGCCTGCTTGACGATGAGTGGGCTTGGTTGCAGGTTCCCAGTTAGCACCAGGCAGGTTGTGGAGGTCTCTAAGGCTGCCAGTTGGATATCTGTGCGGTCTCCACCGGTGATGACGGCTTTGTTCATTTGACGGCGGAAGCGGCTCAGGGCGGCATCCGCAGTCATAGCTCCCACGGTAAGCGTCTCAACCATCGCCATTGGATCGATGTTCGGAGTTAGTATTTGAGGCTCAAGCGCTCGCACCAGATCGTCGACGGTCAGTGCCTCCAGGCCGCGCTTTTCCGGCAGCACACCCAGCACACTCACCTGGTGCCGCTGGAGGAAAGGCACAGCTTCTTCGTTGATAAACTGATTGGCATCCGGGGGAACCTGATTGATCAGGACACCCACCATGCGCTCTCCGATCCGAACCGCGGCTGCCAGGGTATCATCCAGGACACGCACACGCTCGCGATACTTCACCACAACCAGAACCGGACTCCCCAGTGCCTCTGCGACTGCCGGCGTTGGCAATCCAAATGCATAGCCCTCACGCAGGCTGGCGCCCCCCTCGACGAGCAAGACGTCAACGTCAGCGGCTGCCTTTTGTGCAGCTTGCTGGACGAGTTGGAGGGGATCTTCTTCACCCTGCTTGCGCAGGCGCTGGACCAAAGAATCATCCGTTACAACAACGGGGGAGAGCTCCCAGGGTTGGGCTGGCAAACCCAGCGCCTCAATAACAAAAGCTGCATCTTCATCGGCTATTCGCCCGCCCACCCTCCAGGGCTGCAGGCTGAGGGGTTTGAGATAGCCGACTTTATAACCATCGGATTGCAGCTTTTTGCCCAATGCCAGGCAAGTGGCTGTCTTCCCTGAGTATCGTTCAACTGATGTGATGTATAAAGCTTTCATGACTTCCTGCTTTCCTTATGCGTCTCTCCGAGCACGAGGCGCATATCGATGGCGATTGCGCCCTGCCCCTGTGGATACACCATCAGTGGGTTGATATCCAGCTCGGCAATCTCGGGGAAATCGATCACAAGCTGACCAATCCGGAGCAGTGTTTCAATAATAGCTTCCTTATCCATGGCTGGTTTACCACGTATTCCATCCAGCAAGGCGTGAGCGCGGATCTCGCCGATCATCATCTCAGCTTCCTGCCGTGAAAAGGGAGCGATACGAAAGGTGACATCCTTGAGCGTTTCGACATAGATGCCACCCAGTCCAAAGGTGACCAACGGCCCAAACTGGGGGTCACGGTTCATTCCTACCAGCACTTCCAACCCCCCAGCAGGGACCATTTCCTGCACTAGGCAGCCCCAAATATGCGCCTCTGGAATATAACGTTGGGCACGATACACCATCAGCTCAAAGGCATCCCGCACATCTTCCTCGCTCTGCAATCCCACCTTAACGCCACCCACATCGGTCTTGTGCAGGATGTCGGGCGAGGCGATCTTGAGAACCACAGGATATCCAATCTCCCTGGCAATCTGGATGGCTCGTTCAGGTGTCTCTGCAATATCCGAGCGCGGGATACGCAGCCCGTAATCCAGCATGATTTCACGTGCTTCAGAGTCTCCGATGGCGAGACGGCCTTCTGAGCGAATCCGGTCAAAAACCGATTTTGTGGCTTGTTGATTCGTATCGAATCGAACATAAACAGGGTCCACACGCGCTTTGACGACCTGGTAATCAGCCATGGCGCGGAAGGCACAAGCTGCGCGCTCTGGAAATGTGTAGTTAGGTACGCCAAATTGGTTGAGGATTTCAATGCCTTGCGCGACACTCGCCTCGCCCATGAAACAAGCCAGGATGGGTTTCTCTATCTCCTGGGAGAGCTCACCTATTACGTGAGCTGTCGCTTCGATCTCGGTCATGGCTTGAGGTGTCAGCACCACCAACAATCCATCAGCATTTGGATCAGCGGCAACCTTTTCCATTGCAAAGCGATAGCGATCTGCGCGGGCATCTCCCAATAAATCGACTGGGTTGGCAGCGCTGGCTGCATCGGGCAGGTACTGCTCGAGTGGGAGGATGGTCTCAATCTCGAAGCGAGCTATGCTCATCCCGGCGCGCTCCAGGGCGTCGGTCGCCAGGATGCCCGGACCTCCGGCATTGGTGATGATTGCAATGCGCTCTCCTTTGAGCTCCGGTTGGTAGCCAATGGCGAGGGCCATGTCGAAGAGTGATTGCATAGAATCTGCCCGCAAAATGCCGGCCTGGCTGAATGCCGCCTGATAGGCCTGCTCTGATCCTGCAAGCGAGCCGGTATGCGATGAAACTGCTCGGGAGCCAGATTGTGTAACCCCGGATTTGATGGCGATGACCGGTTTCCTGGGGGTGATCTTGCGGGCGACCTGAATGAATTCCTGCCCGTTGGGCATCCCCTCGCTGTAGATCATAATCACGCGACTGTTCGGGTCATCTGCCCAGGCTTGCAGCAAGTCGATCTCGCTGACATCCGCTTTGTTCCCCAAGCTGACAAACTTGGATAAGCCGATCCGTCCGGCAAGTGCAATATCCAGCACGGCAGTACCCAGCGCCCCAGACTGCGACATAAATGCCATTGGTCCGGAAGGCGGTGTGCCCGCTGCAAAGGATGCGTTCAGAGGGGTAAAGGTATCGATCACGCCCAGGCAGTTTGGTCCGATCAGGCGGATACCATACTCGTGGGCGATCTCAATCAGATCGCGCTCACGCTCGAAACCCTCCATGCCAGCTTCACGGAATCCGGCACTGATCACAATTGCCCCCGGGATGCCCTTTTGACCGCATTCTCGTAGCGCATCCGGAACCAGTTGGTAAGGGATGACAATCACTGCCAGGTCTATGGTGCTAGAGATATCCAGTACACTGGCATGCACGGGCAAGCCGAGGATCTCCCCACCTCCAGGATTGATGGGGTATACCTTCCCTACTCGCGCATACCCGCCTTCAACCAGATTTTTCAGCACCGCATGCCCCAGCTTGGCTGGGTTACCAGATGCGCCGATCACGGCAATCGCATCGGGCTGGAAAAAGGCTTCAAGCATGAGAGAGTGACTCAGTTGTTTGAAAGCAATATTACGACGATGGTCTGATTATTCAGGGGATTCAAATTTAAAGTAACAGTGGCGCTTCGATCCCCTTTACTAAAAATTAAGGCAGCCACATAATCACTTTTCATCGAATTCTGATCATCTTTTGTCCAGCCGTTGATAGGCATATCACGTTCATAGAATTCAACGACCTCGCTAAACGCCATTGCAATTGAATACGAGATCGTGAACTCACTGGTCAGGTACTCATCCTTCGAGCCCGGGATGATGGGGATATCTTCGGGTGGCTCACCCATTGAAGCCTGGGCAGTTTCCTGGATTCCAGGCCCCTGGGTCGCTGCAGCCATTGCGGTTTTGAGCAGCCCACTGTCACTGCCTTGCGTGACCAAGGCTTGTGCAGTCTCTAAGAGATCACTATCTCCAACCTCGGTGAGTAACGCCTGACCTGTGCCAAGGCTAGTGATGCCTTCACTGGCCTGGGTTGCTGCTGCTTCGAGGGTGGCTTGTGTCTCTCCAATGCCCGAGACGAGCTGGCAGCTGAGGCTGGCAGAGATCAGTATGATGATCAATAAAAGTGAGCGATATTGATATGGTTTCATGAGATCACTCCTCAGTATTTCAGCCTAATTGATGTAACGAGAGCCGGCTGCATGCACTAAACAACACCCCCTTCAACAAGCGCAAGCCAGGGGATCTGCGAGCATGCAGCCGGATATTAGGTTGATTCTAACTTCGTCCGCTGTGTCTTCTAGTTTGATGAAAGCACCTAGGCCAGGCCGCAAATTCGGAGACACATGCTTGCACCGGACGATTGAGCGAACCAGTTCAAGTTTACGCTTACTTACCAGCTTTCGGAAGGAAGCGAGTTACCTTGGTCCCACAGACTGGGCAAATACCCTTGACCATCCGGGTGCCCTTGGCGGTCGTCTCGACAACGCCGTTCTTAACCTTACGCTTCGTTCGGCACTTGACACAATAGCCTTCGAATTCCATATTAAATCCTCCTTGGTCTGAGATTTTGGCGGGCGGCCTGCATGCCCGAGCCTGATACTATTATACTGGGAATTCGCTCGCTTGAGAATTCACTTTGGTTTATCTGTTTTGTCCTAGAATCGATAAAAATTGGGTGTAGGAAGGGTCTCCTATCCTTCAACCTTTTGGCGGTTCTCAGCGCTTTTCTTGTTCGATCCTTCCTTTAGCGCCTCAGCAGCTTTTGAGAATTCGCCCAGTTGAGCCATCACTGCATAGTTGAAACTTCCCTGCGGATATACCCCATTAGGTTGCAGCTCACCAGCCTCCATCCCTGTCAGTAATGGTGTCACTTCTGCGATGGTGTGGACGGGCCAGATGTGGAAGTGACCATTTGCGACAGCTTGAACCACGTCTTCGCGCAACATCAGGTTTTTCATATTGCTGAGAGGGATAATCACGCCCTGCTCTCCGGTCAACCCGCGCGTCTTGCACGTGAGATAAAACCCCTCAATCTTTTCATTCACACCACCGATTGCCTGGACCTGGCCCCGCTGGTTCACTGAGCCTGTCAGCGCGCGGTCCTGCCGCAAGGGAATGTTGGTGATGGCTGACAGTAAGGCAAACAACTCCGCAGATGTAGCAGAATCCCCTTCAATCTCATCGTAGGATTGCTCGAATGTCACGCTGGCAGTCAGGCTGATCGCCTGCTTGCGTCCAAAACTGGCTCCTAATAAGCCTCCAAGAATGAGTACTCCCTTCGTGTGGATTGGACCACCCAACTTGGCTTGTCGCTCGATATCAATCACCCCACCTTTCCCTGCGTATGCTACTGCTGTCACTCGGCTTGGGCGCCCAAAAGCATAATCGCCTAGCATCCCCACCGAGAGAGCGTTGATCTGCCCGACAACCTTACCTGTGAGATCGACCATTAAGGTTCCACTGGCGAAGAGTTCCTGGATGCGCTCTTCCACGAGGTTGCTACGATAGATGCTCTCAGTGATGGCGCGCTCAACTGCTCCAGCAGTGATGGGAGCGGATCGTTGAAATCCTGCGCTCTTCTTCCTTGTAGACTTCTTTTTACCCTCATGTTGCCCTTGGTTTTTAGTCTCTTGAGCCTCTCGGCCTCCCCAATAAGCTGCCTCGCGCACCAGGTCGGCAATTTTGCCAAAGCGTGTGCTAAGCTTTTCCTGGTTGTCTGCCATGCGCGAGCTGTGTTCAATTATCCTGGCGACAGCAGCGTTATCGAAAGCGGGCAGCTTATTATCGTCTACTACCGACTTGACGAACAAACCATACTCATGCTCAGTGTCTGGGGTGCGCTGCATCGTGCTAGCGAATTCAGCGCGCACCTTGAACAGCTTGGCAAAATCTTCATCGTAGGCACGCAACAGATAGTAAAGCACAGGCGTACCTACAAGTACAATTTTTATATTAAGTGGGATTGGTTCGGGTTCAAGGGTAACCGTGCTGAGCAGGCCTAGCTGCTGGCCTAACTCGGCAATACGGATAACTCCATCTCGTAGCACGCGCTTTAAACTCTCCCAGGCGTACGGGTTGGTCAGAATGTCACGCGCTGGCACAACCAGAAAGCCACCGTTGGCGCGATGCAGTGCACCCGGGAGAATCATTGTAAAATCGGTCCGTCCGGCACCCATGATCACCTCGTGCTCGATACGACCGAGCAGGTTGGTGTAGGACGGGTGGCTCTCCTGAATAACTGGCGCTCCAGCAAGAGAGCTATTGTCCACGAGCAAATTCACCTCATAGCGTCGCGACCAATCCTGGCTCGCTAGGCGGGACTGTAGACTTGCCGAGCCCTCATCCTGTTCCCGTCGAAATTGCTCGGGGTGGGCGATGATATCTGCCCGGACAGCTTTTAGGTGATCCACCACGCGTTCCAATCCTGAATATTTGTCGGTCAATGCAATGATCAAAGGTTCGAGCAGGAATAATACCGTGCGCTCATTAAGCTCGCCCAGTTTCTTGGTTGTGGACATTTCCATCTCGCGCATGCGTATGAGCGATTTTTCTACCTGGTCGCTGAGCTTTGCCTGTAGCTGATTCAATTTGTCGCGTTGCTCTTGGCTTAACCCCTCTATGTCTTCGGTCGTCAGTGGTTTTCCCTCAACTGAAGGTACGAGAACAATACCGAAGGGCGTGCGTACGACGGCAAAATTGTGTTTTTCCGTGTACTCTTGTAGTCGAACGAATTCAGCTTCCTGATTCTTCTTTAGTGTATTCACAAGCCGGTCGCGCTCTTGGGTGTATTCATCAGAGTCAAATAAGCGAGCGAGCTCTTTCTGGCAGCTGGAAACCAGTTCGTGCAAGTCGTCACGGAACTCAACGCCTAACCGTGCAGGCAGATTAAGGGCTTTCGGTTGCCTGGCGTTTTCGAAATTATTCACATAGCACCAATCGTCTGGAACGGCTAGAGCGGCGGCTTTGCGCTCCAGGTATTCCCGGCTGAGCGTTGTGCGGCCTGAGCCAGGATAACCCAGTACGAATGTGTTGTATCCCAAACCGGTCACCTCGCTGCCTAATTCCAGAGCCCTGATAGCACGAGGTTGTCCGATCACGTCCTGGAGATCGGGCAATTCGTCGGTTGTTTTAAATGACAATGACGCGGGGTCGCACAGACGACGTAAGGCACTAGGCGGCAATGCTGCGGGCGTGCCATGCTCTTCTGAATTCCGTTTAGCCGTTTGCTTTGCTGCCATTTGGTCTCCCTCAGTTTGGTCTATTAGAATGCCACTCTGATGTCAAGAAGCAGCCCTAATCGTAGAAGCGCCCAGTCCTATCCCCAGTGGGCGATGCAAGTCTCAGCATCCTGCACAAGATGGCGATTTCCGATGAATAAAGGCGTGCGCTCGTGCAGGGATTGGGGCTGAATCTCCAGGATATTTTGTTGCCCATCTGAGGCGTATCCTCCTGCCTGTTCCATAATGAATCCAAGGGGAGCCGCTTCGTATACCAGGCGCAACTTGCCGTGCGGCTTCTTGGGGTCCTGGCTATCGGCGGAATAATAGAAGATCCCTCCTGAGAGCAGGGTGCGGTGCACATCCCCGACCAGAGAGCCAATGTAGCGTAACGACAGGGATGGGTAACCCTCCTCAAGACCCTGCAGGCGTCGTGTAAAGCGGCGCACGCCTTCGCTCCAGTAACGCTGGTAGCCCTGGTTTACACTGTAATAGGCTGGTGTTTCGGGGATGCGTATGTTGGGGTGAGTTAGGAGGAATTCCCCCAGGTCGGGATCCAGGGTAAATCCATGCACTCCCGACCCACTGGTGTATACCAGCATGGTGCTGACACTGTACAGTAGATAGCCCGCGACGACGAGATCTCTGCCTGGCTGCAAGCAGTCCTCTAGAGTGCCGGGACCGCTTTCGCTCTTGCGCCGGTAGATCGAGAAGATCGTTCCTATCGAAACGTTGTAATCGATATTAGAAGACCCGTCCAATGGGTCATAAAGCAAGACATATTTGCCCGTCTGGTATCGCTCTGGGATCGGCAAGATGTTGGGGTGTTCTTCGGAAGCCATCGCTGCCAGGCGCCCTGTATGGTCATTGAGCCTGTAAATCGATTGGTCTGCCAGGCGATCCAGCTTCATGACACGCTCGCCTTGGATGTTGAACTCATCAGTGCTACCCAGGATACGGGCCAGGTCGCCACGGGTTGTGTTGCTTGCGATGAATTTACCTGCCAGCGCCAGGTCATAAAGTAGATTTGTGAGCGCACCGGTGGCTTCAGGGTGCGTGCTCTGTTCCTCCAGGATATGGCGCTCGATTGTTATGATACGAGTGTGGTCGTCGTGGGGTTCAATCACAGGATCTCCTTACCGCCGGCGAAATAGCCGCGGGATTGCAAAATTTACCAGGGGGGAAAAAACCTGGTTTCTCCCAATAAATGACAGCAATTTATATAATCCGCCAGGGATACAAACCACCTGCCCGCGGGCTAAGGCTCGCATGGAGGCTTCAACCACTGGCTCAGCGGGTCCCCACATGAACTTCGGTATGTTCGCGCGCCCAATAAAGTACTGGAACTCAGGTGTGTCGTGGAATTCTGTGTAAACGAAGCCCGGACACAACGCCTGCACCTGCACACCACTGCCTTGCAGCTCCAGGGCCAGGGTTCGCGAGAAAGAAACCAGGGCGGCTTTTGTGGCGCAATAATTCGCCCCTCCTGGGAGTGGGAAGAATGCGGCTACAGAGGATACGTTAATGATGGCGCCCTGATGCCTGGCGAGCATGGACGGTAGGACGGCATGGCTGAGGCGCATGGTCGTCATCAGGTGGACGTTCAACATTTGGACGTGTTTTTGCGACTCAACAGTAGCGAACTTTCCCACCGTGCCGAAGCCAGCGCTATTCACCAGGTAACCCAGGTTCTCGATCATACCCACGTAATCAACTGTACGTTCGATTTCTCCTTCTTGTGAGAGATCGGCTGGAAAAACCACGACTGGGACGTTATGCTTTGTACGAAGTTCATTTGCCAGGGCTTCCATGCGCTCTTTGCGCCGGGCGACCAGAATTGTGTGATAGCCCATTGACGCAAATTTCCGGGCAAAGAGCGCACCCAACCCGCTGGATGCACCGGTAACCAGAGCGCATGGCTGAGATGGGATAGGAGCATTGATCATTTGGCAGTTCCTTAATTATAGCCGTATAACGGGAAGGTTTCAGGTTTGTGGCATGGGTTTAATTCTGACCCAAGATCCAGCCCTCGATCGATCGTATCGAACTCTTATTGGGGATTTCCTGGTGAGCGATGGCCTAGCAGCACGTTCAGCATCCCAAATAAGCCGATAACTGCATCGAAGTGATCCTCGCTGTCCGGAGCTGAGCCAAAGCCAGCCCGGATGGCTTCGGTCAGCGCATTGGACAATCTCACGCCCACATTTGACGACCATCTGACTAAAACTTCTGCATTCTTTTTGCGAGATGCTTGCGAACGCTTGCCAGACCGTTCTCCCTTCCGTGAGGGGAAGTTTACCCCCAGGTGGTGATAGAACTCTGCTGGATAGGTCTCAGCCACAACGACACCCCAGCTTGAAAGAGCTCGTTAAACTCCCCCGAAAAAGGCCAAATGACTAAATATGGTGGCAGCTTGCCGTTCTCCAGCAGCACCTCCTGCCAGCCTGAGATTGCAGCCTTGCCCACCTTCTGCGCACCCAGCGTCCAGAAAAGTGGACTGGCAGCCCGCCGCCTTGGATGCGCAGGCTCGCAGGCTCTCCGTAAATCATCAAAGGCGTTCACGCCCAGGCGGTTTACGAGATAACTCTGACGAGCACCCCCCGCCCTGGCAGGGCAGAAGGGATGCTTGAGATTGATCTCATCTGGAGAACCCGCCGTTGTGTAAAAATCTCGCAAGGCTCCACGGCCGAATTCTTGGAGAGCTGCGAGGAAGCTGGAAATGCCAGCAGGCATGGCATAGGCAATGGGTAGCCCAATGGGAAAGTCGAAGCCCACCAGCGTGCAGCCTGAGGGACCGCAGATGTGGCGAATCTCCTCGAGCAGCCGGTCGGGGCGAGAAATTTGCTTCGGGTTATCACAGAGGTAGCTGCCGTCACTTTGAAATTGCGCCTGCGCCATCCAGCGCTTGGCAGGAGAGGTGCTCCAATCCATCTGGACGACTACCTCATAATGTCCGACATCCATCGTCTAATCCTTGTTATCAGGCATTATTTCACGCAGTACAATCCATTCCCCAGACAGACCCTCGAAATTCACACCCTGGCGCAAGAGCCCGGAGTCCACCCAATGCCGGATCGCAGCTTCGACCTGCTTGGGACGCCACCCGAAGAGCATTACCAGATTACGTAACTGCGCCGCCCCTACCGAATGAAAGTACAGCCGGACGAGCTCGCGGCGCGCATCCAGCTCGCCTATGAAACGCGCTTTCTCGGGAAGATGGGGATAATGGCGGGCGACGATGTCATATGCGAAAGCATAATGCCATGCGCCTGCTTGTGTGACCGCAACCGGCACAAGTAAGAAGCCGGCCTGGAGGTCAACGAGTGCTTTATTAAAACGCCCATCATTCTCCGGGCTGCTCAGGCGGGCGGCTCGACGGAGTGCGGGTGTGTCGAGTGGTCCGTTATCAAGGACAGCTTGGTAGACAGCCTTGGCTTCTTGGGTCATTCGCCCTTGCTCATACAAGGTTAAATAGTCTTCTTCTGGAGAGCCGTAATTCTCTGACAACGCATAGAAATACGGAACAATATGCGTGGCAATCATGGTGGCTTTTTTACGCAACACTTTAGCGTAATACCACAGGTCACTTCCCAGCAAGGAATCTTTCCACCCCCAGGTTACGTGCCCGGGATCGTCATGGGCGTCAGCAACGGTCCGGTCCCCAGCTACAGCACCCCAAAGGCTGGGAAGCACAATATTGCGTATCGGCCAAAAGTGTATGAAGCCCCGCTGGTTGACATATTCGACGGCTTCCACCTTGCTTGCCAGACGCAATCCAAGGCTATGCCGGAAGGTCTTCGCGCGGTAGGCGCGGATAGTTTCAAATGATGCGGATTTCATGCCTGCATTATAAAATGAAAAATATGCGAGTATTTTGGGTTACGTGAAAACGGCAGCTGGGCGGTTGGTTTGTCGCCCACTGCCGCATCACTTGACAAATAAAAATTCGTTTACGGATGACGAGAAGAGACGAGCTGGGTCTCCCCAATCGGCTATGGCATGGCTATGAGTGCAGGTCTCAAGGCTGGCCACGGGCTCTCACGTGAATCGGCGATCGGCGGGAGGGGTAGTGGTTCAACGTTGACCCCACTCCCGATACTCGCATAAGGGACGTAGTAAAGCTGGGTCTGGCTGCTAGAGCCTTGCATGACGCTCTGGAAAGCGAAAATCAGGTAACTGCCATCCGGGCTGAATTGTGCATCGCGGTAGCAGCAGACTTCGTCTACAGGGTTGACTTTCTCGTAAACTTTATATAGCTCGCTATTATAAAAATAGAGGTCGCCAAAACCATCATTGCGCACGATGCTGTTCAATGCAAAAAGAACTTGTCCATCCCAGGTGTAGTTTTGGATCACAGGGTTACGATCATATCCAGGCATAGTAAAGCGTGGCGGGGGGAAGTTGTCCATGGCGCGAGGGTTGGGAATACAACTATCCACTCTGAAGAGCTGGACCAGGTTCCCTTGCCTACCTTCACCAAGATTAGCGATCAGCTTGGCTGCGATGCTGGAGCCATCTCCTGACCAACGCACCTGGATAATGAAATTCTTTAGATAAGGGGCAAAATCCTTACAAGCTGCCATCTCGGTCAGGTCGCCGCGCGTGTTTACCTGTTGAAGCCCGGCGATATCGAATGGAACGATATACATCTGCTTGTCCAGTGTTATTGCGACCTGCGTCCCGTCTGGCGATATATCGAAAGACGTCAACGAATCGATGTAATTGAAACAAGCCAGGTTTTCCACGCTGGCTGATTCGAGAGAAGCCATCTGCACGCATTTACCCGAGATAAACGTCACCCCCCGACCGTCTGGCATCCATTGCAGGCTGGTCTTACTTGAGCCATCCTGGGTGAGCTGCACGAGATCACTGCCGTCTAAGTTTGCTGCCCATACTTCCGAGCCACTGATGAACGCCAGCTTATCAGCGCCACCTAGGACCGGTCCCGCGGGAGTAGGTGAGGGTGTCTCCGTCGGGATTGCCGTTTCAGTGGCTATGGGTTCAGAGGTGGGTGTTTCTGCTATCACAACCGGTAGACTCGTAGCAGTAGCCTCGAGTATATTCGTGGGAAGCAATGCTGTCGGGCTGGGAGCCAGTGTGGCGGTAGCATCGCCGCCACCACCGAGCATGGCTTGTGGATTATTCTGGTTCCGCAGGAGCAAGAAGCCGCCAACCGCACCTACGCCACCCAGCAAGAGGAGAGCAATGATTACAATCGTCCACGGAAAGGTCCGCCGGAAGACAGGTGGACCTGCTGGGATAGAGGGAAGCTCGACCTGCCCGGGTTGCGCCATCAGCGTGCCATCCATGCTGGACATGGATGGTCGTATCCCCGGTGCTGGCGTCCTGGGAGGAGCAACGACTGTAGCACCGCTTACCAGGGTCTGGTCTGCAATGGGTTTCTTTGGTGGCTGGGGAGCTACAATAACCCCACCGTTCAGCACCGCTTCCATGGCAGAGGCCATCTCCGCAGTCGTGGCGAAGCGATCCGCGGGGTCTTTTGCCATGGCGCGATTGATGACCTCCTGGCAACCAAGAGGGAGATCACCTTTCTTTTCAAGCAGGCTTGGCACCGGCTCCAGGATGTGCATGACCATTATCTTGGCTGGCGTATCTGACTGGTAGGGTGCCTGACCGGTCATCATTTGATAGATCAGCACACCCATGGCGTATATATCACTCCGCCCGTCAATAGTCTTGGTTCCCTGCACCTGCTCGGGGCTCATGTATGCCGGGGTACCAACGATTGCGTCTCCTGTGATGGTCGCAGCCGCTGACTGGGTCAGGCGAGCAATCCCGAAGTCCGAGAGGAATGCGTTTCCGTATTGATCGAAGAGTACGTTTCCTGGTTTCAGGTCTCGGTGGATGATCCCTCGTGCGTGTGCGGCATCAAGCGCAGGCGCCAAGCGGGAGATAAAGCGGGTTGTCTCCTCATACGACATTGCGCCTTGCCGCAAATGATCAGCCAGGGATCCACCCGCCATATAGCGCATGACGATGTATGGCTGTTCGTCTTGCTCCCCGAAATCGTATACAGGCACGATAGCAGGGTGCTCGAGCAGGGCGATCATTTTGGCTTCCCGCTCGAAGCGTGTGCGGAATTGCGGATCATGCAAAAAGGCAGCTGGCAACACTTTGATGGCGACATCCCGTTCGAAGTTGGGATCGTATGCATGATAAACGGTCGCCATGCCCCCGCGACCGAGTTCCGATTTGATAATGTAACGTCCAATCTTTTCGTTTGTCATGATTCTTGATGGGATTGGTTATTATGGCCTGAAAGAATTCAATAGACCTCCCCGTCTGATCCTCCTGATCAAATTTTACGCCATACCAGGGGGGAACGCAAGCGATGCGGGCAAGCCTTTCACAATTGTCGGAAAGGAGCTCCTTTGAAACAGAAATATTTCATCGACTCCCACAGGGCTGCTACTTTTGCCGTCATCCTTCTGCACATTGCAATTTATAACCAGTGGCAAAATACAACCGCCTGGATCTCTCTGGCTCTACATGGCACATATGGCATCTTGTGGGCGTTGAAGAGCCGCATATTTCCCGATGAGAAGTGGAAGCAAGAAACCGGATGGAGCTATGGACTAGTCATTTGGGGTGGGCTAACGCTTTATATGGATGGTTTTGTGGATTACGCTAAGTCAACCCGGCGGTTTATCCCGCTAATCTGGTAAGTCCATAATATTCAATTTATTGGGGGGGGCAGCGCTACCCTGTGCCGAACTGCCTGTCTCCAGCATCACCTAGGCCCGGGAGGATGAATCCGTGCTCGTTCAAGCGTTCGTCCACGGCTGCCAGGTGGATCGGCACCTCCGGGTGGCGCTCGCTCAACAACTGGATACCTTCCGGCGCGCCAATGACACCCACAAATTTTATCTTGCGTACTCCCCAGCGTTTAAGCACATCTACAGTGGCTACAGCAGAGCCCCCGGTCGCCAGCATGGGATCCAGGATTAAGCATACGGTCACGGTTGGCTCAACAGGAAGCTTGTTGTAGTACTCAACTGGTTTCAGGGTATGCTCATCGCGATACAGCCCTATGTGCCAGACCTCTGCAGACGGCATCAGATTCCAAACACCTTCTACCATCCCCAATCCAGATCTGAGGATTGGTACCAAACCGATCTTTTCTTGGAGTGTCGATCCCCAGTAAGGCGCAAGAGGCGTCTCGACTTGCTTGGGCTGCATTAAGAGGTCGGTAGTAGCCTCATAAGTTATGAGCGTGGCAATCTCGCGGATTAATTCGCGAAATTTCTTGGGCTCGGTATTTTTATCCCGCAACAAGGTCACCTTATGAGCGACCATCGGGTGAGTGGATGGGAAAATGTTGGCCATTTGGGTCTCCAGATGTGAATACGTCCTGGTGCTCTCCCAGGTGAGCGAAATGAAATCGTCTCTATGTGAAATTATATCGCCATTCCAATTCTGTAAGTGGATAGTACGGATTATTGCTTTCAGATATTGTTGTGTATATAATACGGTAACTCTTCCTTATGTGACTTAACGCGTGCGTCTTCCGGCACAATATGCGCAGGGCGGCTTCCCTGAAGAGTTGGCAGTCAGGATTGGGCGGGGTAATAAGAAATATCTGCCCTCCCTACGTTATCATCAGCAATCAAGGAACGTGCAATGACACCTTCGACGAAACCAAAGCTGGTCTGTAAACAAGGCTTGCTGGCTGGTGAGGAGTTTGAGCTCACCGGGCAGCGCGTTCTCATTGGGCGGGACCCCAACGCAGATATTTTGTTGCAAGACGATCTTGTATCAAGAAAGCATGCACTGGTGTTCCTCCGGGGGGAGCGCTACCTTATTGAGGACCTTGGGAGCAGCAACGGCACCTTCCTCAACGGAGTAGCAATAAAAACACCTGAACAGTTAACTGCTGGTGACACGATCAATTTTGGGCATGCTGTTCAGTTCGAATTCGAAGATCCGGGAGCCTTTGAAGCAGCCACACGCCTGCCCGCCGAACCAGTCGTGGTAACTGAATCCCAACCCACCATGCTAGCCGAGCCAGTCGAAATCACCCAGCAAGCGGTACTGCCGCAGCTGGTAGTCTCAGTTTCTGGTGCGGCTCCCGTCACAATTCCATTATCCTCCGAACTATTTACCATCGGACGTTCAGAAGATAACGAGATTGTGGTGAACTCTCCAATCATGTCGCGTCATCATGCCCGCTTGGAGCGACGAGAAGGTGGGTACCAACTTACTGTCTTAGCGGAAGCCGCAAACCGCATGCTGCTTTCAGGGGAGCCGATTAGCGAGCCGTTACGCCTTTACGATGGCGACGAGATTACCGTGGATAGCGCTATTCCCGATCTCCAGGTGACTTTGAGCTATCGCTCGCCATCCGAAAGCCGCCGTCCAAAGACTGTCTCACTGGCGACCCTGGTCTCGGAACCGGTGCGACCTGATGTACCAGCTTTCGTGCCTGGGGGTCAGGATTTCGACCGGACCGTGGTTGATGCTGATGAAGTTGTGTTGGGTCCTATGATCCCACCACAGCTCATCGTCACCATCATTGGCCACCCCCCCCAAACACATACGTTGTTACGCGAGATGGTCAGTATCGGACGGGCTGAAGATAACGATATTATTATCACGTCACAGATCGTGTCCCGCCAACACGCCATTCTAAAGCGTGTATCAGGTGGTTACCAGCTGGCTGTCCTGCCAGGCGTGAGCAATACAATGGTATGCCAGGGGAAACCAGTAGTAGAACCTGTAAGGTTGCATCATGGAGATGTCTTCCGTATCGATAGCACCATCCCTGGCATGATGGTGACCATGATGTACCACTCCCCGTCGGAAGCGGCGCTGATCAGCCAGTCGCATCCCATCCAGTTTGGGGATAAAGAGAAGATTACATTTGGGCGCGATCCAGCCAATGACGTACAACTAAACGTGCCCAATGTCTCGCGTTACCATGCCCAGTTGGAGCGCGTCGGTCGCCGCTATCGACTGACCGATCTTCAAAGCTCTAACGGCACATTCGTCAACGATGAGCGGATTGAGGCACCTGTCTGGTTAGGCGTACAAGACAACGTGCGTATCGGACCGTACCGGTTCGTAATGACGGAGGACCAGTTTATCCGCTATGACGAGACCAGCGGATTGCGTGTAGAAGCTGTTGGTTTGAATAAGTGGGTGCGCAAGAACCTCAATATTCTAGAAAATATCTCATTGATCTTCCAGCCGCGAGAGTTTATCGTGGTCGTGGGTCAGAGCGGCGGGGGTAAATCTACCCTGGTGGATGCGGTTGCTGGCTACCGGCCGGCGACGCATGGGCGTGTCCTGGTGAATGGCATTGATGTCTATCGCAATTTTGACGCGATCCGCAGTGAGGTTGGCTATGTTCCCCAACGCGATATCATCCATATGGAGCTTTCTGTGTACCAGGCGCTGGATTATGCTGCCCGCCTGCGGATGCCGCGAGATACGAGTAAGACCGAACGCCATAAGCGCATTATGGAAGTACTCGAAGATTTGGACCTGGTGCATCGGAAGGACATGCAAATCAGCAGGTTAAGCGGGGGTCAGCAGAAGCGTGTATCCATCGGTGTCGAGCTGCTCACCAGCCCTGGCTTGTTCTTCCTGGATGAGCCTACCTCTGGCCTGGACCCAGGCACTGAGACGGCTTTTATGCATTTGATGCGACGTCTGGCGGATCAAGGTCGCACCATCATCATGGTGACGCATGCTACCAAAAACGTTATGCTTGCGGATAAGGTCGTCTTCCTGGCACGTGGAGGGCACCTGGCTTGGTTTGGTCCCCCGGATGAGGCTCTGACCTATTTCGATGAGTTCCGCACTGAGCGCGAGCGGCGTAGCAAGGAGATGGAATTCGATCAGATTTACGCCGTGCTCGATGACTCAAGCAAAGGCAGTGGTAAAGAATGGGCGCAGCGTTTCCAGCAGCATAGCGCCTATCAGAATTACATCCTTGAGCCGTTGCAAACCCGTCAGGAATCCTTGCCTCTTGTGGGAGCAGTACAGGCTGCACCAAAGCGTGGGCGCAGAAAGACAAAGGTATCGTCCATCAACCAATTCCTTGTCCTTTCTGCCCGCAATGTAAAAATTCTGACACGTGACCGCTCGAGTTTGATCTTGATGCTGGTCGCCGCTCCCTTGGTAGGTATGCTGGACTTTGTGATTGCACCCTTGATGGGTCGCAACCCGTTTGATTACATGACGGGCGATGCCGCCAATGGCGCAATCACGTTATTCCTCCTAACTGTTTACTGTTTACTGGTGGCGGGGCTCTCGCAGATGCGCGAATTTGTAAAGGAAGCCGATATCTTCAAGCGCGAGCGCCTGGTGAACCTGAAAATCTTCCCCTACGTCTCGTCCAAGGTATGGGTGGCACTGCTACTCGCGTTCTACCACGCAATTGCATACGCGGCGATCCACTTCCTGGCTTTCGACATGCCCGGCGGGTCGTTGGAGTTCGGCTTATTCTACGTTACATTGGTGCTGGCAGTTATGGCGGGGATGATGGGCGGCTTGCTGGCATCTGCTATGGCGCCAGCTTCCAGCTCTGCTCCGATGATCATGATCCTTCTCATCGTACCGCAAATTGTACTTAGCGGTGCGCTGGCGCCGGTACCCAGTTCGATCAGCCAGATCGCCTCCACACGCTGGGCATTCGAGTTGTTTATCGGCATCACTGGAATCGGTTCGGACGTTGCGGCGGATCCTTGTTGGAAGCTCGATAAAGAGATTCGCGAAGCCATGAGTTTGGACCAAATGGAGGAGAACCAATGTAGATGTCTCGGGGTGGCGGTTTTTGAGCCCGGCTCGTGCAATTTCCCTGGCGTGGGAGCGTACTACAAGCCTGAGGTTGATCAGGAGGCTCCCATTGAGCCACCATCACTGCGTGAAAAACCTGCGGATCCAGTCATCCCTCCTTCCCCTGAGCCTCCCGCGAACCAGTACGATCAAGTGGCAGTTGCACAGTATATGAATTCGCTTCAGTCTTACCAGGACGAGGTCACGGGCATCCAAGATGATTACAAAAACCAGATGAACCTCTACGAGGCCGAAGCCAAGGTGTACCAGGCGGAGATGGTCGACTACCAGGAGGCGCTTGCTGAATATAGTATCGCCCGCAATTCGGCTGTAGAGGGGGCTGAGGGTCTAATTGCCAGCGTTCGAGATGAATTCGGGTGGGCGTTTGTAGATAAATCCAATACGGACATATTCTGGTCCTGGATGATTAAGACCTGGGTTTCTCAATCGATATTGATTGCTGTATACTTTGTAATCATCTTGGTTTTGATCAAGCGAAAAGATAACGCTTAGCGGGTCGGAGATAACCAACCGATGTCAACATTTCAGCGAAAAATCTATGCACTACTTCCACTCACGAGTCTGTTGGTGGTGAGCCTGGCATGCAGTATCGATCTCCAGGGCGATGAACAACCGGACGTAGCCTTGACGGCGATGAGCCAATCCATCCCCGCCACCCTTACTGCAGCAGCCAGCGGGGGAAGTGGATCCGGCAACGACCTGGCGACTGCCCAGGCAGAAGCTACAGAGAAAAGCCAGCTTATTCAAGCTACACAGACAGCGGTCGCTCTGTCGCAAGATGATTCCCAGCTTGCCAATGCCACGGAAGCGGCGCCAGTTGTGGCTGAGCTTCCGCGCTACGGCATTGATCCAGAGGGGGGTAGCCTAGGGTTTGTCCACAATCCTATAGACATCACGGTTGAGGGCTACCGTCAATTCGGCTTTGCTAACGATTACATGCAAACCATCGCCAGAGATTTTGTTATGGCAGCTGACATTACCTGGGATACACAATATGGCGCCTCAGGATGCGGCTTTATGTTCCGCTCGAATGGAGACCAGAACGACCCGGACCAGTACATTATCATCGCCACACGCTTCGGGAACGGTCACGTGATCTTCACCGCCCTGGTCGATGGAGAGCTCTCCAATATAAAAGATTTTTTCCCGAAAACGGAAGATACATCATTTGAGTGGCAAAATGGGACGACCAACCGGCTGGTGGTTGTGGGTGTGGGTACGATCTTCACGATTTATACGAATGGGGTGAAAATCGGAGAAGTGGATGCCAGCCAGCCGCCTCCGCCTATGGTTATGCCACAGGCTCCGAAGCCTCCTGAAAACAGGAGCGATCAGACCGCGATGAAAGATTTTGAATCCAGGTTGAAAGAGTATCAAGATCAGATCGCCCAGATGAAATCCAACTACCAGACCGCGCTCGGAAATTTTGAGACCAAGGAAGCGATCTTCCCGGAGGGGTTCGTTGGTTTTGTGGCTATGAGCGAATCAGGCCGCACCACGTGCAAGTTTGACGATGCCTGGCTTTGGCACCTGGCTCCGTAACGGGTTATAATGGCGGCATGCCCGATTCGCCGTCTCGATTGGTCAATCCACAACCCCAACCAGAAGACCGCCTTGATGCGGCACTCCGTCCCAAGACCCTGGCCGACCTGATTGGCCAAGAACGAGTCAAAGAAAATCTAGCCATCCTGATCGAAGCAGCCCGCCAGCGGGGTGAGCCGCTCGATCATGTTCTTTTTTACGGACCCCCTGGGTTAGGAAAAACCACACTGGCGCACATCTTAGCCACTGAGATGGGCGTGAATATCAAGATTACCTCCGGACCTGCGATCGAGCGTCCCGGCGATCTGGCGGCAATCCTGACGAACCTGCGCGCCGGAGACGTGCTCTTCATCGATGAAGTACACCGCCTGGGAAAAACGATCGAGGAGGTGCTGTATCCCGCAATGGAAGATTACGCCCTCGATATCATTATCGGTAAAGGACCATCGGCGCGCTCCATTCGCCTCAAGCTACCCCGTTTCACCGTAATCGGCGCTACCACGCGTCTGGCGCTGATGACGGCACCGTTGCGTGCTCGTTTCGGCGCGATCTACCGCCTCAACTTCTACGATCTTCCGGCGATGACAGCCATCGTCAGCCGTGCAGCAAGCGTCCTGGGTGTGGAGACCGATCCTGAAGGCGTGGATGAAATTGCCCAGCGGGGGCGCGGCACGCCACGTGTTGCCTTACGACTTCTCCGCCGAGTTCGAGATTTTGCCGAAGTACGCGCCGATGGGGTCATCAACCGCACCGTCGCACACGAAGCCCTGGACTTGCTCGAAGTGGACGCCTTGGGACTGGACGATATGGACCGTCATGTCTTGCGAACGATCATCGAGAAATACCGCGGCGGTCCGGTGGGTTTGAACACAATTGCTGCCTCAATTAGCGAAGAGCCAGATACGATCATGGATGTTGTCGAGCCATACCTGCTCCAGCTGGGCTTTCTTGAGCGCACGTCTCAGGGACGGGCAGCCACTCGCCTGGCATACGAGCACCTGGGTGTCGCTTCTCCGGATGAGCCTCAGGCGAGACTTCTCTAAGGTTTCATGCTGCCCCTTGCCCGAATTCTTGTCATCTTAGGATTGGCGCTGGTCGTTATTGGCGGGATTGTCTATCTGGCAGCCCGGCTCAACTTGCCCCTTGGACGCCTCCCGGGGGATATCCATATTGTGCGCGAAAATTTCTCGTGTACACTCCCGCTGGCGACTTCGATTCTTCTCTCGATCATCCTGACGATTACCCTAAACATTGTCGTTCGATTGCTGAATAAGTGAGAACCTCCGACTTCGAGTACGAGCTACCGCAAGAATTTATAGCCCAATCACCGATAGAGCCGCGCGATGCCGCCCGGATGATGGTCCTGGACCGCAAGAATGGGTCTATCCAGCATACTAGATTCAACGAATTGGGGCGCTACTTACATCCGCAGGATCTGCTCGTGTTGAATGAAACCCGCGTAATCCCAGCCAGGCTGTATGCACACAAAATTCCGTCTGGTGGAAAGGTGGAGTTACTGCTCCTGAACCGGCGGGATGCGAATACCTGGGAAGTGCTGGCAGGGGGAAAGGGGTTATTTGAGGGACGGCGCTTACAGGTACAAGACGGACCAACCGCAGAGATTACAGGAGACCTGGGAGGTGCGCGACGACTGGTGCATTTCGGCGAGCAGGTCGACCATTTTCTTGAGGCAGCCGGGCACGTCCCGCTACCGCCGTATATTCATGAAAAGCTCTCGGATGCTGAGCGATATCAGACTGTATACGCCAAACAACCTGGGTCCGCAGCCGCCCCCACAGCGGGGTTGCATTTTACGACGCGCCTGATCCAGGAATTAGAGTCACAGGGTATTCCTACGGTGAAGGTTTCCCTACATGTTGGGTTAGATACCTTTACTCCGGTCACTGAGGAGGATCCAACTCAGCATCATATACACACAGAGTGGTGCCAGTTAGCACCTGATGCAGCGCGTGCTATTAATTACACCCGGCAACAAGGAGGCAGGATCGTCGCCGTGGGCACCACCTGCGTGCGCACTCTGGAGAGCGCTGCAAAAGGCGCATCACCGGGAGAGGCGGTTGCTCAAATCGAAGGACCAACTGGCCTGTTTATCTTACCGGGATATCCCTTTAAAGTTGTTGACGCCATGATCACGAACTTCCACCTGCCGCGCTCAACATTACTCATGCTGGTGAGCGCCTTCGCAGGGCGAGATCTGATACTTAACGCTTATCAGATTGCCAAAAATGAGGGTTATCGTTTTTATTCCTTCGGGGACGCTATGCTAATCTTATGACCAATAAAGCAAATTTCTGGCCAGAATTGAACGACAAGATCGTGAGCTGCCGTGCATGTCCACGGCTGGTCGCATGGCGCGAGCAGGTGGCGCTTGAACGCAGGCGCGCCTACCGTGATTTTGAATATTGGGGTAAGCCTGTACCGGGCTTTGGGGACACTTTGGCGCAGGTGCTCGTCGTGGGTCTGGCTCCCGCAGCCCATGGTGCCAACCGCACAGGCAGAATGTTCACAGGTGATAGCTCGGGTACTTTTTTGTATCGCGCCTTGCATAAGGCAGGCTTCGCCAACCAACCTGGGTCTGATGAACGCGGGGATGGTCTGTACTTGAAAGACATATTTATCTCCGCAGTTTGCCGCTGTGCACCCCCAGCCAATAGGCCAACACCTGAGGAGATTAGTAATTGTCTCCCCTATTTAGACAACGAGATGGACTTGTTGGCGAGTTTGCAGGGAATCGTTGCCCTCGGTCAGATTGCATTCGATCACACGCTGCGATTGATGCGGGCTAATGGGAATGATCTCCCCCGGCTAAAGTTTGCTCATATGGCTTATTATCCGTTGGGGTCCGGCTTGCCCTGGATGCTGGCCTCCTACCACCCCAGCCGGCAAAACACACAGACTGGCAGGCTAACAGAGGCGATGTTCGACCAGGTATGGGAAAAAGTTAGCTCGTTATTGGAGAAAAAATAGAAAATCGATGGACGCATTGTCCATCGATTTCAAACTCCCAAGTACCCAAATATTAGAACTTTCTATTAACCAAACTCCACTCGGTTGCGACCTTCGCGTTTGGCGATGTACATGGCTGCATCGGCGCGGCTGATTAATACTTCCAAATCTGGTGTGGCTGATGTGGCTCGGGCAACTCCCAGGCTCACGCTGACGCTAATCGGGTTTTCTTCGGTGACCAGCGGGCGTTCAGCAACAGTATTGCGCACCCTTTCAGCCACCTGGCTGGCGGTAAACATGTCCGTTTCCGGTAGCAGGAAGGTGAACTCATCCCCTCCCAAACGACCCAGGATATCAATACGCCGCAGGTTGTCGGTGCAGCGTTTCGCTACTGACTGCAAGACCTGGTCGCCAACCGAATGACCATAATAATCATTGATAAACTTGAAGTGGTCGATATCCATCATCAAGGCGACGAGCGGGCGCTTGTAGCGCCTAGCACGTTCGACCTCGCGTTGTCCCAGCTCAAATAATCCACGACGGTTGTACAACCCGGTCAGCTCGTCAGTGATCGCCAGCTTTTGCACCTCGGCGTGCAAGCGGGCGTTGTGAATAGCAGCTGTGGCAGTCGCGGCGAAACTTACTAACAAGCGGAGATCACCTTCATTAAACGTCGTCTCTTTTGTGGATTCAAGCGAGAGGGCGCCGAGCACCTGCCCGTGCATTACGAGGGGGGCGACGATGGCTGATTGCACATCAGCGACTTCTTGGAGACGCCCTGTAACGTTAGCAGGGTCAGCGTGAAGATTATCGATCAGCAAAGGTGTGTGCTCGCGCACCGAGCGGGCAACATACCCCACAGCGGCTGGAATACGGATACGCTTGATACGTGGATCTGTGTAGCCAACACTGGCGCGCATCTCCAGCTGACCGGTATCCTGGGCAATCAGATGGATCATGCCTTTGTCGGCAGCGGGGATAGCGCTGAGCGCTGCATCAAGAATGCGGCTGAGAAGGGCTTCGGGATCGAGTGTTGTGAGCAATGCACCAGTGGCTAAGTGCAGAGCACTCAGCTCGCGGTTATGTTGTTTCGCTGCAATTTCTGCCAGCTTGCGGTCGGTGATATCGTGACCAACAACCTGGATTTCACTGATCTCTCCTTGCTCAGAAAAGTTTCCCAACCCCGTCCATTGATGCCACCGAACCTCGCCCCCTGGCATTGCGAGGGAGAACTCCATCTGGATTACGGGATGGCTTGTCGAAATTTTTTCGATATGCTCCTCGATGAATTTCCGTTGTTTCTCGGGTAAGAGCGCCAGGATATTTTGACCGATCTCGATTTCCCCAAATGTAGAAAAAAAACGAAAAAAAGCTTCGTTATAGAATGAAAGATCGCCATCTGGCTTGAACTTGCATATCAACTCGGTCTGGCTCTCTACAATGGCTTTATACCGAGATTCGCTCTCCTCAAGATTCTTGCGGGATTTTTCCAAGGCACTCACAATATATTGGATCTGGTTTTTCAGATCCTGTCCCCCTTGATCCAAAGTCGCTTTTTTAAGGTCTTCTGTTTCGGTACTCTCTATTGTGTGCAGCAATCCATTGACAGCTTCGAGAAGGAATTCCTCCATCCTCTGAGGATTAATTTCTTTTGGTTGTGGGATTGGTTTCTTACGGTTTTCCACCAGGTCGCTGAGCTCCTCACTCGTGAAGTAGGTGGCGATAAAGTTAGCTGCCGCCTGTGATCCCTTGATCAATTAATTTCAAAAGAAAAGAAATCCTCCCAAGAAGGGAAGGTGCTTCTTAAGATTATAATAAAAAAATTCCAAAATCCATCACCCAATTATCCTAAATAATTATAGAATAGTATCTGGGTTTGTGCCATTCTCATAACACGATTCACTTGTCATGTCTTCGCAGTTTACATACTCAAATTCAAGCGTGGAATGCCTTATGTTGAATGTATCGGCCAGCAGTTTTTTTATGCTCTGTTTGATGCAGTCCATTTCTGTATAGTTTAGCTGATCGATAACAATATGTGCCTCTAAATTTGATTGCGCCTCGTCAAGCTGCCAGATATGAATATGGTGAATGTCTTGCACTTCCGCCACAGATTTGACGGTGGTGATGATTTCCTCAAGGTCGATATCTTCGGGCGCTCCTTGCATCAAGATATGGATTGTCCGGCGTAACAATTGGGTGGTATGGATCAATATGTAAGCTGAAATGAGCAGCGTGAGTATAGTATCCGCAATATAAAGTTTGAAGAACGAGATCAGTAAACCCGCCAACAGTACGCCAATCGACGAAAACGCATCGCCGAGGACATGGACAAAAGCGCTCCGTATATTCAAGCTCTGTTTCGACTGGCGGTGAAGTAATGCTGCTGTGCCTAAATTGGCGAGCAGGCCAACCGCAGCAACAATAAGCATCACACCAGCTAAGATAGGTTGTGGATTAAAATATCGCTCAATAGCTTCTCGAATTAAGAAGATCGCAATTAATACCAAGGTGACCAGGTTGATGAGAGCCCCGATGATCTGCGCCCTGCGGTAGCCAAAGGTTTTACTTTGGTCTGGCTTACGGGCTGATACCTTCAGGGCGACCAGGCTGATCCCCAGCGAAGCAGTATCACTGAAGTTATGCAGTGCATCCGAGAGCAACGATAAGCTGCCTGAAACCACACCGCCAATGATCTCTGCTATCGTGATGGTTAAATTGAGCAGGATGGAAAGCCCAAGTCGGGTGGAGCTTTCATCCTTCAGCTCATTTTCTGCTTCAATGCTGTGGTAATGCATCCTGGACACGTAAACTCCGGTAATTTCCCGCTCCCAAGCCGGGATCGCCGTCCCAGGGTATTGGTAAGCTTCTAGATTATAATCCAATAATGTTTCCATGTTGCTCGACCACCATTTGCCCGCGGTACAAGGGCCATCTTAGGAGAAAATCCAGCTGACCCACCACTTGAAGAGATAGCCACAAAGCCAGAAAATCATGTGTTCCTTGAGGAGAGTTTTGCATGCGCGCAACTGATATCATTGCAAAAAAACGCGATGGCGGGACATTGAGCCGGAAAGAGATCAACTTCTTCATCCAAGGATATACACGCGGTGATATCCCTGACTATCAAGCCGCTGCGCTGGCGATGGCGATCCTGTTCAATGGCATGGACGACCAAGAGACCACCGACCTGACCCTGGCAATGGCCCATTCGGGAGAAGTACTGGACCTGACTGGTGTAGTTCCTATCGCTGTGGATAAGCACTCTACAGGAGGGGTGGGCGATAAAACCACGCTGGCAGTCGAGCCAATCGTAGCAGCGTGCGGGCTGCCTGTTGGGAAGATGACGGGTCACGGGCTGGGTTTCACCGGTGGGACCCTGGATAAGATCGAATCGATACCAGGTTTTCGATACAATCTAGACAAGGAGCAGTTCATCGACCAGTTGCGCACGGTGGGTTTGGTGCTCACCGGTCAGAGCGCAGACCTGGCTCCGGCGGACGGCAAGCTCTATGCCCTGCGCGATGTAACCGCCACGGTGGAATCCATCCCTTTGATTGCATCGTCCATCATGAGCAAAAAGCTGGCTGCGGGGGCGCAGGTGATCGTGCTGGACGTCAAGGTCGGGGTTG
Organism: uncultured Chloroflexia bacterium; assembly: GCA_963714425.1. Taxonomy (GTDB): domain Bacteria; phylum Chloroflexota; class Anaerolineae; order Anaerolineales; family UBA4823; genus DATCYX01. The sequence goes on along the minus strand of CAVQOI010000004.1, from coordinate 28,619 downwards.
GTGCTTTCATGACCAACTTAGAGCAGGCACGCAAGTTGGCTGAGACGATGGTTTCGATCGCCAAGCTCGCCGGTCGCAAGGCGGTAGCCTTGCTCTCCGACATGAACCAACCGCTTGGCAACGCGGTTGGGAATGCACTCGAGCTAAAAGAGGCGATCGATACGCTTCGAGGCGCAGGACCGGAGGATTTCCGCGAGCATTGCCTGGTGATTGCTGGGCATATGCTGGCATATGGTGGGAAAGCAGACGATGTTGATCAAGGAAAGCAATGTGCGGAACAGACGCTGGCGGATGGTCACGGGTGGGAGAAGTTCAGGCAGTTGGTCATCGCCCAAGGGGGCGACGTCTCCTACGTGGATGATCCCAAGAAGCTCCCTGCGGCTTCACTCGTTGAGTCCTTTGTGTCGCCGCGATCGGGCTACCTGAGTGAAGTGAATGCGCACATCGTGGGTGAGACGGTGGTAAAGTTAGGCGGCGGGCGGTCAAAAAAGGGTGACCCGATCGATCACGCGGTGGGTGTGATGGTGCACAGGAAGGTGGGCGATCACGTCGAAGCCGGAGAGGCGTTGTTCACCATCCATGCAAACGTACAGGAAAAATTGGAAGCTGCCCGGCAGCGTCTGCAAGCTGCGCTGCAATGGAGCGACGTGCCGGTCGACCCCCTGCCGCTGTTTTATGGCGTGGTGAGGTAGAGATCAAGCAGCTTTTGAGGTTGCCGACGGTAGACGTCGGTCGAGAGCTCACCATCCGTAAGCTGTTGAAGGGTTTTTAGCAATAATTGGTTGACCGGCGTGGGCACACCCAGGCGGGCGCCAAAGCGCACTACAGCCCCATTTAAATAACCTACTTCGCTCATGCCTCGTCCATGGTGCAGATCGATATGCAGCGACGGCATCTTATCACCGCGACCTTTGCCTGCAAAACGTGCCATCAGAGGTCGGGAGACCGCCAGCGGAATTCGGGCGCCGATTGACAGGAGCCGCACCGGTGTGCCAGGTAAGTCAATAACGGGGATATTCTGAGCCGCCATTACGTCTAAAGCTTCTCGGAGTGCCTTGATCTCTATCTGGTAGGCGCCTGGGTGGGCAAAAATCTCAGCTGGGGTCATGTCCAATATTGCCGAAGTGGAATTTGCCAGCAGGTTGGTGAGCAGCTTGGACCATTTCATCGCCCTACCGTCCGAATACAAGCGTGCGTGTAAGCCTGCCTCGACCAGTGCGCTCACCAGCGAGTGAGAGAGCGAGTGCCCGGCAGCAACACCCACCCCGCGCAGGCGCTCAAGGACAATGTCGCCAACATCTCTCCGCCCGACCGCGCTGGTGACCGTACCAGCGATCACACCATCGGCCCCCAATGCATCTTCCAGGATCGCCTCGTTTTCCACACCATTTTGCAAGCACAGAAATGGCGGGAGTGAATCCCTGAATGGGATCAGACCCTCGAGCACGCTTGGTGTATCGAACGACTTCAGCGCGAAGATGGCAACATCGAATGGGCCATGGAGAAGCGCTCTCTCCACAGAAGTCTCGCAATTCAATCTCGAGGATGGGATGACGAAATGACTTTCTGGCGCGTGTGGGCCAGACGTATGTGCTGCGCTCAAATCTAGCCGTAAGCCCCGCTCCCGGAGTGCCGAGATTGCCTGAGGCTGCTCGATAAAGGTGATCTGATGTCCCGTTCGTGCCAGGCTACCCCCAATATAAGTGCCGATTGCACCGGCACCGAATACGAGCAGGTTGAGCTGGGTCAAGCTCGCCAGCCTTTCACCCCGCGCAGAAAATCCCCACCGGGCATTGGTTTCTTTCCTGCCGGCTGGACTTCGACGAGCACCAGCAGGCCGCCTCCTGTTCCGACCGCTGGCATGCCTTCGTAAATAAGCAGCTCTCCGTCTTTGGCATGCACGGTTTCAATCGCGCGCGCCTGGTGCACTTTTAGGGGCTGTCCTTGAAAGTGGAAGAATGCGCCCGGCCAGGGATTCAAGGCGCGCACACGCCGCCTCAGCTCTTCTGCAGGACGCGTGAAGTCCAGGAGACCCTGCTCCTTTTTGAGCATGGGGGCATACGTAGCTTGGGACACATCCTGAGGTACAGGTTTAATCTCACCACCCACGTATGCGGGCAGTGTCTCAATCAGCAGCTGAGCACCCATATCTGCTAGACGCTCCGTGAGATCACCTGCGGTATCCTGGGGGGAAATCTCCGTTTTCTGCTGGCTTAAGATTGGACCGGTATCCACCCCTGGGTCCATGAGCATAATCGTCACGCCTGTGTACAAGTCTCCGGAAAGGATGGCTGCCTGGATAGGCGCCGCACCCCGCCAGCGGGGCAGAAGCGAGGCATGCACGTTCACACACCCGTATTTGGGTAGCTCCAGCACGGCAGGGCGCAAGATCTGCCCAAAGGCTGCCACAACGATCAAGTCAGGCGCCCAGGTGTGCAGCTGATCCATGGCGTCTGGTTGCTTCAGCCGCTCGGGTTGGATGACTGGCAGCCCCAGCTCCTGTGCGGCGGTTTTAACAGCGGGTGAGGAGAGACGCTTGCCGCGACCGGCGGGCCGGTCGGGTTGGGTAATCACCCCCACTACAGGGTAGCGTTGCGCCAGGAAGCGCAGCGATGGCACGGAAAAATCCGGCGAGCCCATGAATACCAGTCGAAGTGTCATGAGAGCTATTCTAGCACTATATTGGGGGTGTTCAAATCACCACGTATTATCGTATCTCGATTGGTACTTCGCCGTTTGTTATTTGGTGTTAATCAAGGATTGGGACCTACATAATTAGGTTTGATTGTACTCATCCCCAATATTTTATTGAATTTCCTCGTTTCACCTGAATTTAATAAAATATGCATTTTGCATCGTATTTAATTCAAATACGCTTGACGAATCTATTTGCTTATGACCTCGATTTCTTTCCAGGCTACCCATGAAGGGCTCACAATCGTCAACACCCGGACGTACTGAATTCCGATTAAGGGTGGATCAGATATATAGGCCAGCACTTCCGAATCTCGTGTAACTCCTGAAAACTCATGGACTAACGTCAATTCGTGGTCTGGACCACCCGCCCAGACCTGGTGGACGGTATTGCCTTCGGGATATTGGGCGATTTTTAGGCGGATAGTCTGAATTGTCGAAGGCTCCCCCAAATCTATCTCCACCCACTGAGGCGGGTCTGCACCTGCACCCCATAAGGCATCGCTGCCATCTACAGCGTTTTCTGGTCGCTCGTGTGGCAGAAAGCGGGAGACACGTACGTTCTTTCCCAGAGCAATGTTGTTCTCCAAGAAATCAAAGGTTTTTGATTGGCATGGATCTGGACGATTGACTGGTGCCAGCACCTTTTCAATTACCCCATCCCCATCAACGGCTTTAAAAAATTGACCGTCGTTCAGGTCCCATGTCCATAGGAGCCAACCATCGAATCCCAGTTCACACGATTCTATTTGCCACGCCAACAACGCCTTCGCAGCTGCATCCAGGGAAGGGTAGGATTGGGTGCTAGCTCCGTATTCGCCCATGATGATGGGTTTTATCTCCATGCCCTCCATTCCGAAGTTCTCCGCGTATTGATTCAGGTTAAGTTCTGCTCCTGGATACGGATGCAAATCGATAAAATCCGCCTGAGATTGCCAGATGGCTGGGAAGGTGGAGACTAAACGGAGGTCTCCAATCCTGGCTGGATTGGGTTCTTGGGGGTGAAAGAAGCCCACCGTAACGAGCGCAGTCGGATCGAATTCGAGGATAGCAGCGCGCATGTTATCTATCCAATAAACCAAATTTTCATCGACGAGGCGTACTTTCTCTTCAGGATTAGACAAATCGTAGATCTGACCGTTTGCTGCCTGGATCGTTCCACTCGTTAGCGCGAGCGGAGGGTAATTCGTGTCGAAGAAAAGCTCGTTCCGCAATTCATAGGCAAATATAGCCTCCGTTGGCGCGCCGATGGCGGTAAGTTCTTGGATGAGGTCCTGGAAGAATAACTGGTTCGCCTCCAGTCCAGCTGGCGCAAGAAAGTGGATGTTCATGAAGTTGAATAATTCACAACAATCTCTATTGAGGATATCGCCGTACTTGCCGCCCGGCAGCCAATCAAGCGTGATCATGACGTGCAATTGGTTCGCTTTCGCGTGTTTTAGCAGGTCGCTGATATTTTCCAGATATTCTGGGGATAGCCCTCCCGTAGCTGACCCAATCGTATTCTGGCTGAGGAAAACTCGTACAACATTATAGCCATCAGCGTGCATACGTTCAAAATCTGTGGCAACTCGGAGTGGCTCATAAGTCCCCGGATCGAATACCGAATGGAAAACTTGCGTCCCACCACCTGGGATGCGCTGAGAGCCAAGCCGGATGTAATTGTTGCCACGGGGAATAAATCTCTCACCAGTGGAGCGCAGGTAAAATTCGCCGGCGCCATCTACCACACGCACGCCAATCAAGTGTTCTGGTGGCGTTATTGGGGATGGCACTGTCGAGGTCAGGGTCGGGGCCGGTGTTGGTGTCAATGTGAAGAAGGGTGTTTCGGTGATGACCTGTGCAGTGGATGTGGGTGTCTCCGTTATCACAGGGGCGATGCTTGGTGAGACTGGCAGGCTGCATGAGGGGATCAAGAACGCCACCCCTACCATGGCGAGTATCCGCAAGACCCTCTTGTTCTTGTCCATCTAACGACCTCCTATCCGGGATGGGCTTGCATGCCCCGCTCCGCTGTGAATTGCCCTTAGAAGACGACCATGACCTCTTCGATGCACCCCCAGCCATAGGGGGCCTGGGCCGGTGGTTGATGCGCGAGGTTCTTGCGGAGGTTGGGTCAGGTGATGACGCCCACGACAGGGTAGCCCAGTAGCAGGTATCGCAGCGTTGGCATGGCAAAATCCGGCGAGCCTATGAAGACCAGTCGAGGTGTCATGAGAGCTATTCTAGCACTATTATGATTGCTGGTTTCAATAGGAGGAATCCCTTAACCCCAGTGGGGCGGGTGGGAGTTGAACCCACACGAGGTTACCCTCAGTGGATTTTAAGTCCACGGCGTCTGCCATTCCGCCACCGCCCCGTGGGGTTAATTGTACGCAGAAAAGGAGATGGGTCAAGGCTGATTGTCATGTAATTGCTTCAACGTGTGACCTCTTGCGTCCACTGGATAATTGGACTAAAATTATCTAAATATTACCATGCATCAAATTACACAAGGAGGACGTATGACATCGAAGGAAGATCAGACCTTCATCCACCATCTCGACCGTGTCATTGAAAAGCACAGCCTGCTTAACCATCCATTCTACGTTGCCTGGAGCAATGGGGAACTTCCCTTAGCTGCCCTTCGAGATTATGCTGGCGAGTATGGGGCATTCATCGCCACCATCAGTGACGGCTGGCGTGCGGTAGGTAATGGTGCTGTCGCTGCGGTTGAGGAGCATCATACCCAGGTATGGGAAGCGAGCTTTGCTGCTTCTTTGGGTACATCCGTCAGCCAGCCCGTTGTGCCCCAGGTAGGTGACCTGGTTGCTTTAAGCCGTGAGATGTTCGCAGACAATGTCACAGCTTTGGGCGCCCTGTACGCCTTCGAGTCACAGCAGCCCCTGACGGCGCAGACCAAGCTTACTGGGATTAATGAGCATTATTCACAGCTGCCTGAAGCCAGTGGCGATTATTTCCGACTGCACGAAATGGACTACGATGAGCCAGCCATGCTAGCGCACCAGATCGAATGCCTGGCTCAGCCGGATCGGGAGAGGGCACTGGATGCATGCATGCGTATGAGTCAGGCGCTGTATGATGCGCTGACCGGCATCTATGCTTCGCATAGCCAATAACGAGAAGCCCGAAAAATGCCTGGCGGGATCATCGTTCTCGCCAGGCATTTGATTCTCCAACCAGAGACCATCTTTATTTGCTCTAAATTAACGATTCCGCCAGCTTTTGACCCAGGATGCATAACGCGAAGCAAAATGCACCCATGGGGAGGACATGCGAGTTATTGACTGCGCTTGTTTTAGGGATTCTTTCAAGCTGGATGCGTCGTGAAAGTTGGGGAGAACGAGCAGGGCGCGGCCGAGCTCGAAAGTGGTATGCGCGTCAGATCCAACTGTGCCCAGTAATCCGTGCTCACGGGCGAATTCATGTGCTCTCTTATTTGCAGATGGATCGAAACATCGCGAGTTAAAGACTTCGATCGCGTCTACCAGCGGGGCGATTGCCAGCAGATCAGACAGCTCCCAATGCCCTTTCCGCATTCTGTCAAATGGGTGGGATACGCTGATGAATGCGCCTTGCTGGCGCAGGATGTCGATGGTCTCCAACGCCGTTAATCCAGGCGGGATTCTCTCTTTGACGAAAGCCGCCAGGAGCTCGCCGCCTTGGGTGAGTATCTCCTCGCCGACGACTACCCGTTGGGGGTCAATTTGCTGGCATTCCATCGCGCCAGATATGATATTGTGATCGGTGACCACCACGCGATCGATGTTTTTTCGCATACAGGCGGCCAGCAGGCTGGCAGGATCGACCAGACTATCTCTGGAATGGTGGGTGTGGCAGTGGAATTCTAAGCGTAACATCATGCAGATCGCTTCGCTCCAAGGTTTCGCTCACAATAATATCAGTCACTTTGCCCAATGATACTTTTGCACGCCAACTAAGGTTGGCTGGGCCATGCTATAAGCATTAGCCAACCTGTCAGGAATAGGACATCGTTCTCGCTGGCAAAGGTTAGGATTTTGTCATTCTAACATAGCGGTTGGTTATTTTATTGAATATGTACTAGAATTAGTTTATGCGAGTCAGGCTTGATTGGAGCCTCACATGTGTGAGGGCGGGGATGCGGAATCTCTACCTTGTAAGACCTGAGGAAGGACAGCCCCATTGAGTGAATTACTCCCAAATCCGGATGGGCATGTGCTTGTGATCGGGGGAGCAGGTATCGATATTGTTGGGCGCTTGCGAGGAGAGTTGCGCCAGGGTAGCTCAACACCTGCCCAAATTCGCTCATCCTTCGGAGGCGTGGCGCGTAATGTCGCTGAGAATCTGGCCCGTCTGGGTCAATCTGTGAGGCTGATCACGGTTGTTGGCGATGATCAGGACGGCGAACGCCTTGTTCACTCGCTAAATGCTGCTGGTGTGAACACAGAAGCGGTCCTCCGCATCCCCCAGGCAGCTACGAGTGCCTATCTGGCTGTTGTGGATGGGCAGGGGCAGCTTCGTTTTGCATTGGACGATATGCGTGCTATGGGGAGCCTCACGCCAACCGTGATCCGAGGATGCGAGGGGATGTTCAAAGATGCCTCCTTGCTTTTCATCGACGGTAACTTACCAAAGGATACGTTGCGAACAGTGATGTCACTGGCTCGGAGAGCACGACTACCAGTATGTGCTGATCCAACCTCAGTCACCCTGGCAGCCCGCCTGATCCCCCATTTGAATCGTTTCTTTCTGATGACCCCCAATATGGCAGAGGCCGCTATAATTTGCGAGGATGGAACTCCCGGTTCAAGCCGGAAGCAAGCCTTGGAGAGGGCAAAATTCATGGTGTTGAAGGGAGTGAAGATTGCCATTATCACCATGGGAGAGCAAGGCTTGTGCTATGCCACATCTGATTCCAGCGGGTATCTGCCTGCAATCAAGACTACCATCCTCGATCCGACGGGTGCTGGCGATGCCCTGTCGGCAGCAGTAATCTTTGCCCTTTTGAATGGGATTGATCTGGATGATGCCGTCCGTTTGGGACTCTCAGCAGCACACCTGACTTTGCGCAATAGGGGTGCTGTGGTTCCCGATCTTTCACTTGAAAGACTGTATGACCACCTGCTCATATGAACACTGTACCTCGCTATTTTGAGTTCTCTCAGGAAGTTGCCCACGCCCTGGAGCTAGGCTTACCGGTGGTTGCCCTTGAAACAGCGGTGATCACGCACGGCTTGCCCTATCCAGATAACCTGCGTCTGGCGGATGACTTGGAAAATGAGCTGCGGGAACAGGGTGTGACTCCAGCAACAATTGGTGTCATCGAAGGTAGGATACAGGTCGGTTTAGCCTCTGCCCAGCTAAGCATCCTTGCAACGCAAGGTAGTGAGTTGATGAAGGTCAGCGTACGAGATTTTGCACCTGCTATCTCTGGACTGAAAAGTGGGGGGACAACAGTTGCAGGGACGCTTTACGTAGCTCATACGGCCGGAATTCGGGTGTTCGCCACCGGTGGAATCGGAGGCGTGCATTATGAACTCAATCCTCGCCGGAGCGGTGCAATCGATATCTCGGCAGACCTTCCGGCGCTTGCCCGCACACCTACGATCGTGGTTTGTGCCGGAGCCAAGGCAATCCTGGATCTACGTGCCACCCTGGAATACCTGGAGACATGGGGAGTGCCTGTCGTCGGATACCAAACAAACGACTTCCCTGCGTTTTACACAACAAAGAGCGGGTTGAAAACGAGCACACGCGCCGATACTCCCGAGGAAGTAGCCTTCATGGCACGTATGCATTGGGCGCTTGGCATGCGCAGCTCAGTACTGGTAACTGTCCCACCGCCGGAAGAATTTTCGCTGCCTGCTGATCAGGTAAAGGCAGCGCTGCGCGTAGCCTTGAAAGAAGCGCAGGCGCAGAAAATCTATGGCCAGGACGTTACCCCATTCCTGTTACGTAAGTTAAACGCGCTTACAGGGGGTGCCAGCATGCAAGCTAACCTGGCTTTATTATTGAATAATGCCAACGTCGCTGCACAAATCGCGCGTGCCCTCGTGCGCATGGATCGTGAAAAGATATTTTAGCAGTCATCTCAAAAAGGTTGTCGGGAGTCACCCCCAATGACCCTGATTATTGAGATACCATTTCGTCTAACGCTGTCTACGAAGACGGTGTGGGGGTGCGGGTGCGAGTGGGCTGTGGGGTAATACTTGGTGTAACAGGGGTGCGCGTGACTGTGGGCCAGGGGGTGCGCGTCAGGGTTGGTGTGGGGCTAATGTAAACAAAAGGCGTACGCGTGGGCGTGACAGGAGTTGGTGTGCGTGTAGGGCGGGGTGTGCGCGTCGATGTCGGTGTACTGCTCGGGACGCGCGTCCGGGTAGGCGTATTACTGGGGACCGGTGTTGGCGCCTCCCCTTCGACAGTGAACGTCCCAGATCTCTTCCAGGTCATCCCAACGAATATGTTAATTTCATAAACACCTGGCAGCCACTCTGATGGGTCTGGTTGCCAGTCCGAATAACCTAAACCCCCAGTCTCTCCATCCCAGGGTATCGTTTCGTAATGCACCAGCTCACCGTTCCGGTACCACAGCGCCGTCCATTGTGACCCGCGGATCATATTGTTATAGCTGAACACTGCAAACATGTGATCTATCGGGTTTTGAAAGACTGTTCCCTCCTCCAGGGGGCGATACAGAGCATCCAGACCATCGGTAAAGGTCAATGGACTGAAAACTGCCTCAGGGTTTGGCGTGACTGTGCTCTCAAATAGGGCTTCAACAGCGAAAGGAATGGCGGGGGTTGGCGTAATCGTTGGCGTGTTTGAAACAAGCGGCGTGGGTGTGATCGTCGGGCTGAGGGTAATCGTGGGCGTCAAGCTAATCGTGGGCGTCAAGGTAGTTGTGGGGGTCAGTGTTGGGGTCGAGCTTGGAGGGAATACACGATAGATGAGGGGTTCAACACGGCTATTCATTAGAAATGCTATGGGTATGAGTAGCAAGGCAATGATGACCAGGCGCCAGCCATGCACCATGCGATCGCGTCTCATACGGAAGAACGGTAAACGCCGCGCCGCGCGGATGGATAGGAAGCCACGCCATAGGAAGACAACGATGATTAAACCAAAGATGATGAGCGTTGTCTGTACGGCGGTGTGGATATCAAGGTTGGGGAGGGATTGAAAACCTTCGGGCATTAGCGAGCGGGCTCTGCAACCACACGGTTCTCCAGTTCGCCCAGGCCTTCGATGGCTACTATTACCGTGTCACCTGGTTGAAGTGGTCCTACTCCAGCAGGTGTACCTGTTAGCAGGGCGTCACCAGGCTCGAGTGTCATTATCGAGGAGGCAAAGGCGATGATCTGGCGCACCGTGAATACCATATCGCGGGTTGACGCCATTTGACGCATTTCTCCGTTGACATGGCAGGTGATCACTCTGTCAGAGGCGTCATATTCAGTTTCTATCCATGGGCCGAGTGGACAGAATGTATCGAATCCTTTAGAGCGTGTCCACTGTCCATCACGCCGCTGCAGGTCGCGTGCGGTGACGTCGTTGGCAATCGTATAGCCCAACACATAATCGAGCGCCTTTTCGGCTTGTATCCAACGCCCTTGTTTCCCAACAATTACTGCAAGTTCAGCTTCGTGCTCCACCTGGTTCGATTGGGGCGGCAGGACGATCTCATCTCCAGGTCCGATGAGAGTCGTTGCTGGCTTCAAGAATAATAATGGAATATCCGGCACTTCAGCGTCATGCTCCCTGGCATGGGCGGTGTAGTTGCGTCCTACACACAATATTTTTCCCGGTGATATGGGAGGCAGCAGGCGGACGGAATCCAGGGGTAGGGTTGGCTCTTGCCTGCGGAATTCACCGTAAATATCCCCCTCAATGGAGCCTACACGGTCTTCCAGAATCCAGCCACACAGGGCGGGATTTTCCCTGGTTTGGTAGCGGACGATGCGCATGGTCTACTCAGTAGTCTGTTGGATGCGGGTTGAGAGCTTGGCAATTGCCTGCTCGGTGCCAGCGAATTGCTCGGCATAACGCAGACGCAGCACCTGGGAGAAGGCGAATACGATTGCCTCAATAGAGATGATGCCGACACCCAATGAAGGGTGGGCATGTGCCGCCAATACAATATCTGCTGCTCGGGCAGATGCAAGCGAGGAGGCACCGACGATGGCGGCGGTCGGGATACTATTCGATTGTGCTTCGCCTAAAGCGCGGGCAATATAGGGTGATTGGCCTTCGACTTCGATCGCCAGGAGCAAGTCCTGAGATGTTGCCGTGTTGACCGTTCGAGCCAGATCGGCGATACCTGGACGGGCAATATAGATCGGGAAGCCTCCCTGCTCGAAGTAATGAACCAGACTGTAGGCTGTGGGTTGTGCCGGGCCTTCTGCAAGCAGCAGAGTGCGTCGTACTTGACCCACTTTCTCAGCCAATTGTTCGAGAGCGTCAGTATCCAGGGTGATCCGCGTTTGCTCCAGTGCCAGAGCCAGCTCTTGCATGGCTCCTGAGACGATGCCTTGCGCTGAATCCACAATCTGAGCTTGTTTTGGGCGAATGAGCAGGTCGTTCTTCACCCTCCCGCGTATCTCCCGTTGCAGCTCAGGAAAACCTGAATAGCCGAGGAACTGTGAAAAGCGTACCACCGTTGCCGCGTCGAGATCCAATGTATGCGCGAGTTCGCTGGCAGTCATAAAGGCTGCTTCGATATAAGAGTTCAGCAGATAGTCTGCCAGCTTGGCGAAGCTCTTCGACATCTCGGGGCGTTCACGTCGAATTCTGTCTTCGTACAGCATAGTATCCTCCTACCCGACATCTTGCGACCAAGTTTATCACATTCAACATTGGAATGCAATTGATTGTGACGAAAATACGGGTCTCAACAACTTTTGCGGCTTTATGACTTTTCGATAAATCACGTAAATTGATGTAATCTTCTATTAATGGCTGCACCCCACCATTTTTTATTAGGACAGGTATAATCAAAATTGTATTTATCGGATTGATTAACTCTCAGGAGGTCTGCATGCTTAAGAGTGTATTCGGTCGGCGAGATGATGAAGAACGGCTTGCGAGTGAAGGTCGCCTTCCACCGGGTCAGTCTCTGACGAACCGCTTCCCGGTCCTGCATTACGGACCGGTACCCCGCTTTAACCCGGAGACTTGGACATTGCGTGTCTTCGGAGAGGTGGAAGACGAGGTCGTCTGGAACTGGGATGACTTCAACAAACTCCCGCGCAGTAAGGTGACCATGGACATCCACTGTGTCACCCGCTGGAGCAAATTTGATACAGAGTGGGAAGGTGTTTCGATCAAGACGCTGATAGACCAGGGTCATATCAAGCTTAAACCAACCGCTCAGCATCTGCTGCAGCATTGCGAGTACGGTTTTACCGTGAATATCCCCCTGGAAATTGCCCTGGCTCCAAACTTCCTGCTGGCAACCCATTTTGATGGGGAGCCTCTTGAGCCAGATCACGGCTATCCCGTGCGGGGCGTCATCGGGCATATCCCCACGATGGATCACAAGACGCCGTATTTCTGGAAGGGTGGCAAGTGGATCCGAGGCCTGGAGTTTTTATCACAAGACCGCTTGGGTTTCTGGGAGCAAGCCGGATATCATAATGAGGCAGATGTCTGGAAAGAGCAGCGCTTCGCCTATTAAACTTCTCGTTTTTAGGAATCCTGCAGACCTATCAATCGGTGCCGCTGAGTATCTGGCAGATCAAATCCGCCAGGTTCAAGGCAACAAAACCGATGTTAGCCTGATGCTCTCCGGCGGCTCTACACCCAGGGGAGTATATTCCTACCTGGCAAGCCCGGAGCTTGCTGGAAAAATCGATTGGAGCAGGATATCTATATTCTGGAGTGATGAGCGTTGTGTGCCTCCAGAGCATGCCGATAGCAATTTCAATCTGGCGTACCAGAGCTTAATAAAGCAAGTACCCATAGATGTCGACCATATCCATAGAATACGAGGGGAGATCGATCCAATTGCCGCGGCGCAGGAATATGAGGCAGAGCTAGCATCGCACGGGGGAAATACCCAGAACCCACCAAGCATTGATTTCTTATTGCTAGGGATGGGAGAGGATGGGCATATTGCCTCGCTTTTCCCACGAAGTCCGGCCGCAGGCGAATCTAAACGGTGGGTTGTGGCTGTTCCCCACGACTCTCCCCCACCGCCTCAGGTTTGGCGGATCTCTGTAACATTCCCACTAATTTTTGCTGCCTCGCATGTGATTGTAATTGTCTCTGGGTCAAATAAAGCTGCTCGTGTTCAGCAGGCGCTATACGGCGATTTGACCGAACCTGCATTACCAGTACAAAGATTGCGGCAAGCTCCAAGGGAGACCATCTGGTTGTTAGATCAGGGAGCAGCAAGCGGGGGATAAATCATCACGACTTTCGGAAATTGTGGATGGGCATTGGGATGCCAGCAATTAGCCAATAGATCTCTGAGGCATTCGTCGCAAGTCGCTGATTAGCCCATCCTAATAGGTCTCGAAAAACTCTCCCAAGTGGATAGGGTGGTACTAAGCCTAACCCGACCTCATTCGTGACAATGATCCAGTCGCTGGTTCCATTATTAATTTCCCCTACTAACGCATCGATCTCTCCAGCCACCAGCGCAGAGGCTGTTATTTCATCGGGGTTTTCCAAATCCTCGGATGCCTGCAAGAGCAGGTTTGTGACCAGGAAGGTGATGCAGTCTAGGATCACGAGGTCGGTTTGAGGTTTTTTCTGTCTCCAGGCAGCAGCTACCTTCAGCGGGGTTTCCATCGTGACCCAGGTGTCTGGGCGCTCATGCTGGTGGGTGGTAATACGCTCTGCCATCTCGGCATCCCCTGCCTGCGCCGTAGCGATGAAGGTTACGCTGCCGCCATCCTCCCGCGCCAGGGTTTGAGCGTGTGTCGATTTTCCACTGCGTGCCCCACCAAGAATGAGCGTCATTTTTCCCATGTCTGCAGGTCCTTAATAAAGCTGCTGGAAAATCACCACGGTTACAAGTACGACCAGCTCTACGACTTCATTAATTGCACCATAGATATCACCGGTCAGACCTTGGATGGTTCTCATTGCATAGAATGCGATAAGCAACATGGCAACTGCAGCTGAAGCCAGCGCGATAAGTCCCAGCTGTTGCCCAACTATCCATGCCACAAACAGCGCCAGACCGGAGGCAAAAACAGCCTCCTGCCAGCCTGCATGTTCTTTCATCTCACGTCCCAACCCTTGTGCTCGTGCATAAGGGAAAACAACAATTGACAGGCTCATGCTCCAGCGCCCTAAGATGGGCGCAAGCAATAGGGCTTCCCAGCGGGGTTGTAAAGAAAGCAGCGCACTAAATTTTAGGAGCATCAGCAGGATGCCGCCCACGAGGGCGTAAGCGCCGATACGCTCATCTCGGAGAATCTCCAGGCGCTTGTCAGGCGTCCACCCACCGAACAGCCCATCGCAAGTGTCGAGAACGCCATCCAGGTGTAGAGCACCAGTCAGCAGCACCCAAATGGCGAGCACGAATCCTGCGCGTAAGGTTTGCGGTAAGACCAGCGCCAGCAATGGATCGGCAATTGCCAGACAGAGGCCAACCAACGCCCCAACGCCTGGAAACCAGCCAACCGCTGCTCCCAGTTCTTTGGGGGTAAATTGGCGCCGGATGAGGGGAGGTAGAATGGTGAGAAATTGCAAGGCTGCCAGGAACCCAATCCAGGGTTTTGGCGAGCGCGGCGCATCAGTCGATGAGACTCCATCCATCATCGAGCCTCTTTTTGTGATACGCCTGCTTCGTCAAATGTTGCCATCTCACACAGTAACTTGCAGGAAGCCTCAACAATTGGCATGGCAAGTACAGCTCCAGTTCCTTCGCCCAGGCGCATATCCAAATCTAGCAGGGGCTCAATTTGCAGCCATTCCAGCATCCTGCGGTGACCCAACTCCGTGGATGCGTGTGCTGCGATTAAATAATCGTGGGCGAGCGGGCAAAGTGTGACTGCGATCATTGCGGCCGCAGTAGAGATGAAGCCATCCACGATGACTGGTACGCGGTTTGAGGCGGCTGCCAGGATCGCACCGGCTAACCCGCCAATCTCGAACCCGCCCAGGCTCGCCAAAACCTGGAGACCATTCCGTGGATCAGGTTGGTTTACCTGCAGGGCGTGTTGTACAGCGGAAATCTTGCGCAATAATCCTTCCTCATCGATACCAGTGCCACGCCCTACGATGCTCTTTACAGGCAACCCTGTTAGCGCGGCGGCGATGGCACTGGAGGGCGTAGTATTGCCTATGCCCATATCTCCTGTTGCCAGCATATCCAGCCCACGGATGAGTTCGTCTTGCAGCACAAGTCCCCCTTTGAGTAAGGATTCTTCTGCCTGTGCCAGTGTCATCGCTGGACCCTTTGTGATATCCGCGGTCCCATGTGCGACTTTCTGCACAATCAGATCGGAGTGTGGCGGCAGATCAGCAACAACTCCCATATCCACGATCACAACCCTTGAGACAACGTGTCTGGCAAGCACATTTATCGCCGCGCCACCCGCCAAGAAATTCTGGATCATTTGACCTGTGACATCTTGCGGGTATGCGCTCACCCCTTGTTCCACCACGCCATGATCGCCCGCCATGACGATAACAGCTTTGGCTTGTATGTGCGGCAATGGCTGTCGGGTAATGCCAGCGATCTGAATCGACAGACGCTCGAGGCGACCAAGACTGCCATGGGGCTTGGTAAGGCGGTCTTGTCGCTGGCGTGCGCTGCGCATGGCGTCTTCGTCCAGTGGTTGGATACTGCCAACTAAGGTGGCAAGTGTCATACGCTGCTGCATGGAATTAATGCATTCCCACCTTACCATCAGGCAGGATCAGAGGCTTCCCGTACTCTGGATGAGAGATGACGTTTACTGGAACTTTGTATACAGATGTCAGGTTCTCTGCAGTGAGCACTTCCTCCGGGATGCCAAATGAATAAATGCGCCCATCCACGATTAGGGCGACGCGGTCAGCGTACAGGCTGGCGAGATTGAGATCGTGAACAACCATGAGCACGGTCAAGGATTTTTCTTGGGCGAGCTTACGCACCAGGTTTAGCAGGTTGGATTGGTGCTGTAAATCCAGGTGTGTTGTTGGCTCATCCAACAGCATTACGGGTGCATCCTGCGCCAGCGCTCTTGCCAGCAATACCCGCTGCTGCTCTCCCCCCGAAAGCTCCCCCACAGGGCGTTCAGCGAGGTCGAGCGTATGCGTCTGCTGCATTGCCTGCCGTACAATCTGGTGGTCTCCCTCTCCAGGATTTCCCAGCCAGCTTAAATAGGGGGTACGGCCAAGTAGCACTGTTTGGTAAACGGTATAAGCGCCGGGTAGGTGGTGGGCTTGAGGGACGACAGCTAGAAGGCGGGCGCGTTGCATGGGAGGAAGATTGTTAAGCGCTCGACCATCCATGCTCACCTGTCCTGCGAGTAAAGGGATGACACCACTGAGCGCGCGAACGAGGGTGGACTTCCCCGCGCCGTTGGGTCCTACCACTGCAAGGACTTCCCCTGCCTGGATGGTCAGGTCAAGTGCGTGCAGGACAACGTGGTCATGATAGGCAACTTTAAGCGACTGGATTTCCAGCATTCAGAGTCCTTTCACCAGTATGCCTGGGTCCTCGCCTTACGCAAAAGCCACAGGAAGAATGGCGCCCCTGCCAGGGCAGTGACGATGCCAACCGGCAGGGTCTGTGGCGCCAGGACAACCCGAGCAAGCATATCCGCCAGGAGCAAGGCGCTCCCGCCAACCAAGATGGATAGTGGGATCAGCTTGCGGTAATCCGGTCCCCAGAGCAGGCGTGTAACATGGGGGGCAATCAGTCCGACGAAGCCGATGATGCCCGCGAAGGCGACCGCTCCCGCAGTACATACGGAAGCTGCCAGGATAACCAGAAGCTTGATGCGTTCAATCGGCAGCCCTAATTGCACCGCCTGCTCTTCCCCAAATTGGAGGACATTCAGCGCGTGACCGAACGCAATCAATACCGCCAGCCCAACCAACTCGTAGGGCAGCATTGCCAATACAGGCGGCCAACCCGCCATCGTCGCGCCACCCAGCAACCAGGTAAGGGCGCGCCGCAGCTCGGTTTGGGCCCGCAGCATCAGAAAGGACATCAGCGACGTAGCAAACGCGCTGAATGCCACACCTGCCAGGATTAGCGTGGTGGTTGGAACTGCGCGCCCGATACGCGCCAGGCTGTATACAATGGCAATTGATATCGCCGCGCCTAAGAAAGCGCTAACAGGCAGCAGGTATAAGCCCAGCAGATTGTCGTGCCATCCGATTGTCAGGGCGAAAACTGCTCCCAGACCAGCGCCGGAAGCGACACCGATAAGATACGGGTCTGCCAGAGGATTGCGAAAGAGACCCTGATATGCAGCTCCGCTGCCACCAAGTGCCGCACCGGTGAGCAGCATCAATGCAGTATGAGGCAGGCGGATTTGAAAAAGTATTGAGCTAAACGCTTCAGGCCAATCCGGTACGATCGATAATCCCGGCAGGCGGCTAATGATTATGCGGACAACTGTCAATGGTGGGATAAATACCGACCCCACACCGATGCTCAAGAGGACGGCCAGGACGAGCAGGGCGAGATTAATCAGGTAGGGGCGTGAAGATGTGAACATCGGATGGCAGTCAGCAGTTTGTTAGCTTGCTGTTTATGGATAAAGCTCGGGATGGATGAGTTTTACCAGCGCTTCCAGTCCGTCCACCATACGCGGACCTGGGCGGCTGACCAGGTTATCATCGAAAGGATAAACACGCTGGTTCTTCACTGCGGCAATTGTGTCCCAGCCAGGGCGGGCTCTGACGTCCTCAGGAGTAATGCCTCCGAGAGTGTAATCGCCTAGGAGGATGATATCCGGGTTTTCGGTGATAAGCGCCTCTACGCTGATCTGCACCCAGGGATCCTGTAGCCTGCTGCCCAAGTTTGTGCCTCCTGCCTTGTTCAGCAGTAAATCGATAAAGGTGCCTGGACCAGACGTCCATGGTGCATTTGGATCAGTGGCATCCAGCTCATAGAAGACCAGCGGCCGATCATCTACGCCAGCAACCCTGCTCTCGACGTCGGCAACACGCTGTCGCAAGTTTAAGATCAGCGCTTCTGCTTCGATCTGGCGGCCTACCAATGTACCTACCAGACGAAGATTCTCGTACAACCCCTCGAGCTCCAAAGGATTCGAAAGGTAGAAGACCTTCAGCCCCAAATCTTCGAGCAAGGTGATGTTTTCTATGGGGTTGATCTCAGCCGCCAATACCAGATCGGGCTGGGCGGAGAGAAGCACTTCGGCGTTGATCTCACCAAAACCGCCGCCGATATCAGCCAGGGCTTGGGCTTCTTGAGGGTAATCGGAGAAGGCATCCCGGGCGACAGTTTGTGGGCCAGCTCCCAGGGCAAAGAGGATTTCGGTGTTCGAGGGTGCCAACGACGCAACTTTTTGGGCGGGTTCCGCGAGGGTGATCTCTCGCCCCAGGCCGTCAACCAAAACAATCACATCCGGGGTCGGTGTGGGAGAGGGGGTTTCTTCTGCTGAAGCGCTGCATGCAGAAACGGTCAGGCTAAATATTATGAAAAAGATGATCTGTTTGCTTAATCGTCTGGTGTACATTGCATGGTTCATCCCAAATTTGAGTGTGCTGGTTAAAATAGAAACCCCTGTCACCGCGACAGGGGAGGAATTCTGATTAATTAAGGCGCTCCCACCTCCTTTCCGCGAGGCTTGTGGAAACAGCAATCCGAGGCGGGCGGCCTGGCTCGTTAGGCAAAGCCTAACTTACAGTTGCGGGACAGCACCGGACTTCGTCTGCTGGATCGGCAAACGGCACCGGTTTCGCCTTTAAGCCCTCCCATCCGGGGGAGCGGGCACCTGGATCGCGTTATTTTGTTGTTAATTGTCCAGCAGAGTTATTTTACCCCACGACCCGGAAAACGCAAGAGCGATTTTGAGCAGCTGGTAGGGAAGTCAGTTTCATCGATGGGAACGATATTTGGTATAATCGCCTGCACGGGCGGATAGCTCAGTTGGTTAGAGCGTCTCTCTTACACAGAGAAGGTCGCAGGTTCGAGTCCTGTTCCGCCCACCATTTTACCCCCACCCGTGGGGGTATTGCTTAGTTATGGCTAGATGTGGGGGTGCGAGATCTTGGGATTGGTTCAGGGGAAATATCGTGTGCAATTGGGTGCAACGGGATCGGGGTTACCAGCTCGTCAATTATCTCTGCGGCTTCGACTTGCATGCTTGGGATCAGGTGTCCATACACATCCAACGTGATCGATGCCTTGGAGGGCCCAACCGTCTGGATACAACGATCACTGGAATACCATTGTTCAACATCAAGGATGCTGCTGTGTGACGCAGATCATGAAAGCGGATGTTTGGTAGACCAGCAGTCTGAAGCAGCTTCTTGAAATCCCTGAGCAGGTTGCGAGGATCGATTGGCCTACCCAGGCTATTGGTGAAGATCAGATCGTGCTCATTCCATTTATCGCTAGCTGCCACTCTTTCAGCTTGCTGGCGTTCATCGTGAGAGCGCAGCAAGTCGATAGTTCTTCCGCCCAAGGCGATAGTCCGCTTGCCAAACCTGGTTTTGGGGGCAGAAAACATGACTCCCTCTCCATCTGGTTTGGCGAGTTGCCGCTCGACCTTGATGGTTTGCCTCATCCAGGCCAGATCGCTCCATCTCAACCCGAGCAGTTCCCTTTGTCTCATACCGCTCACTAGAGCCAAATGGTAGAGCGCCTCCCACCGATGCCCTTTGCAAGCGATGAGGAACGTGCTCACCTGGTCTTCGTTGAGGATTGCCATCTCGGTTGCAGGTTCTTTTGGTGGATGGGTGAGGTGCGGCTGGATTGCGTCCGATTATGCCTGTCTTAACGGCTTGCTGCAAAGCGCTATGCAGCACGGTATGAATCTTCAGAACGGTATACACTCCAAGCCCCTGCTCCAGCAGTCTTGTATACATGCCCTGGATGTGCTCAGGTCGTAAATCCTTGACCTTCAGGTGTCCAAGGCTTGGCAAGATATAGCTACGAGTGACCTGATTGTATTGAACCCAGGTGGACGGACGTTTTGCGGCTTTGATGCTTGAGAGCCAGCCTAGCATGTACTCCCCTAGAGCAGCTGCGTGCTGGTGTAGCTCATACCATCGTCAATCTGGCCGCGGGTTTTTCTGATCCACTCCTGGCACTCTCCCCGGGTCTTAAAAACATGGCTTATGCGGTGGCTATTCAGGGTAACCTGAGCGCGCCATCTGCCATTCGGCAGCTTATGGATGGTTCCCTCGTTGTTGCCTCGTTTATTCGCCATTCCTCTACTCCTTTAAGGGAAAGGTGTCAAGGAAGGCGCCTGCATACCCTGTCCATTCGATCATTAAGGTGCAACAACTATCTCCATCTATTTTAGCACTCAATGGAAACCATGTAGACCCTGGACAGTGTAAAAAGAGGCGAATTATAATAAACTCCAGCAGTGGAGAGAGTTATGGGATACTCACACCGCTATGCAGGCTGCTTTCGATAAAATCTGTCAAGTCTTGAGGCCGGAACCCTACATGCCCTGCCCAACTTCACTGTTGGGATCTGACCGGTTTGCATCAGGGAATAGGCATAGGAGCGGCTGACATTGAGCAACTCGGCAACTTCATCGGCCTTCAATAGTCGCTCATTCAGCAATCTAGCGACCTCCTCAGGCCTTAATATCCGATCAATAGCAACCGACCCATTATTAGAGAGATTTGCGTTATCCATGATAAACCTTCCCTTCTTTCAATCTCGAACTTTGGCAACGGGGCAACGGATGCAACGGATCTGGATAATTGGAACCGTTGCCTTCGTTGCCATGTTGCCTAACTTCCTGTTATATTCCAACTGTCATCGTCAATTTTTACCACATGACCTCTCTTCTCAAGTTCAACCAAATCCTTGTATACAGACCCCCGATTTCGGTCTAACTTATCAGCGAGTTCTTGTGGTGACGCCACCCCCAGATTCCCTAAGGCCTCCAATACCTCTTTTTGCTTAGGAGGAGGGTCTCCCTTCCCTTTATTTACCTGCCAAACTCCGGTTATCCAATCCATATATAGGTCGAAGGATTTATATTCAACCTCTCGCCCTGTAACGGTCAAACGCGGACCTGATTTGCCCCGCTCTTGATAAAGGCCTACAACAGTGTCCGCTATCGCACCTTTTGCTGTGCTACCTAAAATATCTGCAATCGGATCTTGACTGTCACTCGAATGTTTGCGGTGATGATCAACCAGCGTAATTGCACAATTATTCTCATGGGACATCTCCTGGATGGGAGTCGAGTACACTAGTCATCATAGCTACGTCATTCTGATCTCCAGAGAATGCCCGGCTGAAGGTATCAATAGCTACGTATCGGTATTTTCTAAGCCCAATAATATGAGCCAATTTTTTGCTACCACCTTTACTGAGATCGCCTATCGAAGTCCGAAAATCACCGATAGTGATGAAATCCGCTTGAAGCCCGATAGGCCAATCCTGTTTTTTCATCCGCTCCTGCAAGCGACGAGGGGGATCCTCAAGCGCGAGGTAGAGCACATGCCCTTGCTCAACTCGAACATTTAGCGCCATCCCTCCTGCGGCCACCGCTTGTGCACACTGAAGTGCCAGCCAAGATTTGCCCACCTTTGGTGGGCCGGCCAGCACAGTGAGCCCAACAGGCAGGATGCCCGGAACAGCCCAAACAGGCTCTGGCCATTCACGTAGTAACAGATCATCGGCTGATAGAAGTATGGATTGAATTGTCTTCTTCTATAGGGGTATAATCACTCATAGGAAACTCCCTTCTTCCTGAAGCTGTTTCCGACTATTCCCACCGACTTGCCCTCGGTGGGATTGGTTTTATTTTCATGATGGTTCTCCTTTGTCCTAGGCAGTTTCTCGATTTCAGACGCTCAATTCCCCCACTAACAAATCATGGAGATTGATACCCTTTTCCATTGCTGCTCTACGTATCAGTCGACGGACGAGCGCAGCCTGTGATAGCCCACCTTCGAGTTCAGCCAATCGAGCGATGACGAACTTTTCGTTGGTCGTGAGCCAAAAGCCAAATCGTTCTGTCTTTTCCATAATCCACCACTTCCACATATAAACGAAAACTGATGTCGAATGTGCAAACGATCGACATCAGTTTAGCAAATTGATGGAATGGAAAGCGGCAATTACCGCATTTGCCAATTTTATCTAAGACAACCTTTGTCCCCAGCTTTTATGATTTTTCTCAACGTTCTCTCGCCAATAAAAATATTTAATTTATCCGCAATAGCAACTTGAAAGTCCGCTAGTTTTCCACTACTTTGCTTGCTGGCACCATCTTTATATTCTTCCAGGTATTCTCGCTTTGTCTTCTGCACTATACGATAAATCAGCTTCCATCTCTCCTCGTTGCATTTTCTTTTGGTAATAATTCTTCACACGAGTTTTCTCTCTTTCCACGACGGTGAGAAACTCCATCGTCTTCAACCAACGGAGAAAAACTTTTTTGGTGTTTAATCCGCAATTCTCTAATCTGGACTTCAATTGGATCTTCATTGCGAGGCACAACGGGATATCCATCTAATTCCAGTCGTTCAAGGAGCTCCCCCATAAATTCGTCCACGACACGCCCCCCATCTTCTTTTTCAGGCCAATAGCTAATAAGTGCACCTATATCATAATAATTAATTTGTAAACGCCCAATCTCGTCAGGCTCCCCTCGAACTCGGATAATCCAACCAAGATCGTATTCTATGATCGTGTTTTCCTCATCTGATCGTCCAACCTCGATTTCATGATGAGCCCACAAACGAGATGGATATATGAATAGCTCATATAATAGCGTAATCAAAACTTGCTCTTTACAATTTACGATAATGAATTGTTTCATCTTACTTCTTGGTTCTGGAAGTTGATCTTTTGTAGGTTTCATACTTTTTGAACGGCGCGATCATTTGCAAGCTGCTGGATAAGATTGATCTCTCCCTATGATTTGTTGTTAGAGACTGGCGATCCAATCAGGAACGGTATCCGGCAGGCTATCATAAGGGATACCAACAGCGTTGCAAACCTTCTGCCAGGTGAGACAACCCAGATAATGCCGCATCAATATCTGCCTTTCCTGATTTAGAAGTGGGGCAGGCTGATATTGATCACCTCCTGTATTAGTGTTCCAATGTCATGTTCAGCAATCACCAGAACAAGAAGTGTTTCCCCCTCGCCAACTCCTGAGCCACTTCCAGGTTTCGCACTATCTGGTTGCGACCGGATACCATTTTATTGAAGCCGAAAGCGGCTCCGTGCGCTTGCCTTCTATCAGCAAGATTAGGTTTTCTGTTTCAAGGAAGCAATCGACACTGGTAGTGCCCTCAAACGACCACCACTTTCGATGGGAACGCTCCGCTCCTTTCTGTTCTAAGGCAAAGAGCGCTTCACGTTGTGCAGCCTTCTGTCTCTGGGTCCCATGCCAGCCAAGCAGGTCTTCGCGTTCGGCTGCACCCGTCACTGAAACGAGTTCTGCCGTATTCAGGCCAGATCAGACGCTCGGGATGCTCGATGAGCCAGCGCAAGAAGCGGTAGGAGGGGGATGGCCTTCTCGAAACAGCGTGGCAGGTCAATGGCTTCGACCCCATGATACTTCAATGCGTTGCCACTGATGGTGCGTTTTGCGATCACCTCGGGCAGGAGCGAGCCAATTTGTTGGGGAAGCAGGAATGTTTGGAGGTAGCTTTGACAGCGAGTTCGCACTATATTGGGAAGCCAGGAATTTCCGGATGGATCTTGTGCAATCAGTCGACCGAAGAGTGGGTAAACTCGCGTCAGGGAGCTATTGTAGAGGCTTTTCGTTGGGATTTCGTTTGCGTTTCCACAATGATATTTTTCAAGCTCAAGAGGGCAAGAAGGCAATGCTCAATTTGTTAGTGAATAAGTTGCCCATGTATGTTTTACCTACAGTTCATTCACTGCAATATCCTTCCATGACATGGAAGGATATTAAGAGACGGCAGCATGCCCTAATCTTCAAGTTTTCTCCGTTTCTGATTCTTGATCCAATCCTGCTTCTTTTCGCAGCCTGGCGACTTCAGTGTGGATGACGGGATCATAGACTTTACCATCGGGCATTGTTGCATCTTTGAGCGATCTTGCATAACCAAGTTGCTCTTTTGTGATTATTGCTCCCCGTAGGAGAGCCCCTTGCAGGCTAGCCTCTTGCAGTTTAGCTCCCTCTAAGTTAGCCCTCTCTAAGTTAGCCCTCTCCAGGTTAGCCCCCTTTAGGTAAGCATTCCACAGAAAAGCCTCCTGCAGGTTGGCTCTCCCCAGGCGAGCCCCCTCCAGGTTCGCTGACTGCAAGTCAATTTTCCATAGCCAAGCCTCCTGCAGGTTAGCCCCCTTTAGGTTAGCTCTTACCAAGTGGGCCCGATCTAGTGACCTGTCAAACAGCCATCCTCTGACGCTCAATTGTCTTACTGCCTCAATTGCAAAGCCGTGGTCAGGGCTTCCCATTTGCAGTATCAACCGCTCTTTTTCTGCTCGCCTTCGATACATCTTGTCGACGTTATCGATAATAAATACAACGATCCCTATGCTGATCAGATCGGAGCGAATATCCATGTAGAAGTCAGTCCAATGGGCAATAAACGGGATCGGACCTTCAAAGTACCCGATTGCGCCCAGGAAGACTAGCCCCACCGCGATCCGATCATCCCAGCCGATATATGATCCAACGAGTTTCCATCTGTGCTTTGCAACCTCTCGGATTGTCTGCATGCCGATATCCTAATATCATTGCCCCGGAGGAGAGATCATCTTTGATGTTTACTATTTCAGTCGGGCCACGTACCTGAATGACTAGAGATCAATACTCCCACGTCACATGCCTCAATGGCCACCGGTTGAGTTCCTCCCGCATCTGCTTCCAATGCGGCATGAAGCGATCCATCAGCGCCACAAAGCGGGCATTGTGCGTCGGTTCTAATAGGTGTGCCATTTCGTGCACGACGACGTATTCGAGACACTCGCCTGGTTTCTTGGCAAGTTCGGTGTTGAGGCGAATACTGCCAGCCCTGGGATTGCAGCTCCCCCACCTGGTTTTCATACGTCGTACAAAGAAGCGCTCCACATTCACACCCATCAGCGGCTCCCACCTGGCGATCAGCGGCGGGATGGCTTGCTTGAGTTGCTGCCGGTACCAATGATCTACGATCGCCTGCTTTTTCTCTTCACTGGTCCCAGGACGCACTCGCAGGAGAATTTGGCTGTGCTTTAGTTGGACGCTTGGGACCGCATCGAGTTCGATCACTTCGAGCAAGTAGCGTTTTCCCCAAACGTAATGGCTTTCACGGTCCAGATATTCGCGTGGGTCTCACGTTCCTGTTCCTGGAACTGGTGCTGTTGCTGTTTGATCCAGCCCAGCTTGGAAATGGCGAAGACGCGGATGGTGTCAATATCCATGCGCGGGGCCGATATCCGCACCCTGCCGTTGGGCGGGTAAACGCTCAGGTGGATGTTCTTGATGTCCTTGAGCACGACATCCACGGTGATATCGCCTAGCTCGATCTGGGTGATCCATCAATATTCCTTCTGGGCCTTGATGATCCGGAAGATGCGCTCGACCTCATCCTTGTCTTTCAAGATGTCGAACAACGCCTGCTTGATCACCCGCTCACGTGGCTGGACGCCGCGCCAGTCATCGGGCCGCACCACCGCTTTGATCGATCTCAATTCCAGTCTCACCATCTTCAGGCGCCAATTTGCCGTTCCGCAATTGGCGACTGGATTGCCGTCCTGCTTGAGGTGCGTTTTGCCCGCAGAGCCGGAGTTCGAGTGGCTCAGGGGTATCATCGGCTTGCCCTTCCTGAACCTGCCTCGACCAGCTCAGCGATACTTATGCAGGTATTCCTCATACTCGATGGCCCGGGATTTACGGCGCGCGATGATCTCGTCCAGCAGGGCAGACATCCTCGCGTAGTAAGCCGGGTCGTTGAGCTGATCCCGGATGATCTTGCTGCGCACGTTATTCTCAATCGTCTCGGCGACGGCGTAGTCGTTGTCCTTCATGTCGCTCAGGCGCTCGGCGATGGCGGCGGCGATCCCGGTCTTCACGATCAGGTCCATCAATGGGATGTCTTCAAATGCCGAGACCTTTCTTCGGTTCGTCGGCCTGGATGTAGGTATCGATCAGGTGCCGCATATCGGCTTCGTAGGCTTTCAGGTCGAGGCTTTCGCCGCTGGCCTGACGGATCATCTCCCGCAGCTTCAAATAATCGTCGATTCCTTCTTGAGGCGGGTGATATCGGCCGGGCTGTATCCGGCTGCCTCCAATTCGTCGGCGATGTTGGCATAAGCCCGCACCAACGAGGCGGTTGCTTTGTAGAGCGCGGCGCGCTGCGGTTCCCGTTCCTCCAAATCGGTGGGGATCTCGGTATTACCGCAGAAGTAGTGGATGTATTCCAGTTCTCCCCTGGGCGGCTCAACCGGCTCGCACAGCAAAGCCAGCACTTCCAGAGCATCCTCCAGCCGTTCCCGGCCGTTCTTCAGCCGATCCTGGACCATCACCTCGGGATCGACCCCCGGCGCGCTGTGATCCAGTTCCGAAGTGTACACCGCGATGGCATTCTCCACCTTCTTGAACAGGTCCTTGTAATCCACGATGTATCCAAAGTCCTTGTCCTCGCCATCCAGTCGGTTGGTGCGGCAGATGGCCTGGAACAGACCGTGATCCTGCATGGATTTATCGATATACAGATAGGTGCAGGGCGGGGCGTCAAAGCCGGTGAGCAGCTTGTCGACCACGATCAGCAGCCGCATATGGGCTGGTTCTTTGACGAACTGCTGTTTGACATCATCCTCATAAGTTTCAGTCTTGCTCTTGCCCGGATCGGGGTCCACATCCTTGAGCAGTTCGGTGTAGGTGTTGTAGATGAATTCCTTGTCAGTCTCGGTGTTCGCCCCGGTATCCTCCAGGGTGATGTCCCCGGCTTGCGGGTTGTAGGAGGTCACCACCGCGCAGCTGCCCGAATGGGGTTTTTTGGAACAGGCCGAAATATTTGCAGGCCTCGTAGATGCTGGATGCCACCAGCATGGCGTTGCCCCGTTCGCTTGGAAAGGCGCGGCTTGACGCTGAAATCGAAGATGATATCGCTCACCACCCGGTCCATGCGTGACCGCGAGCTGAGCACTTTCTGCATCGTGCCCCATTGCTTCTTCAGCTCATCCTTCTGCCAGTCGTTCAGCCCCTTGGTCTTGGCCTCAAACCAGGCATCCACCCGCTCCTGCGGAGGTCAGGCGCTGGTCGATATCACGCGCTTCGTACACCAGATCGAGGATGACCCCATCTTCCACGCCCTCGCTGAATTTGTAGGTATGGATGTAGCCGCCGAACACTTCCAGGCTGGTCTGCCGGTCCTTCTACAACAGCGGCGTGCCGGTAAAACCGATGAAGACGGCGTTGGGCATGAAGGCCTTCATCGCCCGGTGCAGCTTGCCGCTCTGGGTGCGGTGGCATTCATCCACAAAGACGAACACCTCCCCGACCGTCGGGCTGGGCTGGGCCTCCAGATCTCGAATAAACGCCTCGAAGTCGTCGACATCTCTGCCTGCCGAACTTGTGGACCAGCGAACACAACAGGCGCGGCGTGGCCTGTCCAAGCTGGCGCATCAGGTCGCTACCGCTGCTGGTGCGGTAGATGCTCTCGCCTGAATCGGTAAAGACCCGCTCGATCTGTTTGTCCAGCTCGTCGCGATCGGTGATGATCGCCACCCGGGCGTGAGGGTTGTTCTCCAGGATCCAGCTTGGCCAGACAGGACCATGACGATGCTCTTGCCGCTGCCCTGCGTGTGCCAGATGATGCCGCCCTCTGCGCTGGCGTACATGCTCCTGCGCGGCTTTGATGGCGAAATACTGGTGGGCGCGCGGCAACTTTTTGATGCCCCCGTCGAACAGCACGAAATCGTGCATCAATTCGAGCAGACGCTCTTTATCGCACATCTTCAGCAGGTATTTATCCAGCTTCAAGCGGGTATCGTCCTGCTCGTCCTCTTTCCAGGTCAGGAAATACTTCTCCTGGTGTGCCAATCGTGCCGTAGCGCAGCCCTTCGGAATCGTTGCCCGCGAAGACGAACTGCACCGTGCTGAAAAACCATTCGTTGAACTCCGGCCGCTGGTTGGAGATGTTCTGGCGGATGCCGTCGCCGATCGAGACCGAGCTGCGTTTCAACTCCAGCACACCCACCGCGATACCGTTGACGTAGAGAACGATATCGGGCCGGCGCTCGTGGTCCCCGTGCAGGGTGACTTCTTCGGCGATGGCGAAATCGTTCTTTTCCGGCTGCTGCCAGTCGATCAGATGCACGGTCTCGGTCACCTTGCCCGCCCTCGTCTGGACCGACACGCCGTAGCGTAGCAGGTTGTAAACCGCCTAGTTGTTGCCGTACAAATCCGCGGCTGTGGTTATCGGCCTCGCCCCGCAGGATGGAAAGGGCCGCGTTGATCTGTTCCGGGGTATAACCCGCCTTGCGCAGATGATCCGTGAGCAAACCTTCTTCGAGGTTGCTGTTGCTCGAGCGGTCGGTCCAGTCGCCCAGGTAGCGGTATTTCATCTCGTCACGGAAAAGTTCGATGATCCGTTTCTGGGTGTAGTATTCGGGTTGACCGATGCTCATGGCGACCGTCCTCGAACATTGTCTGAACCACGATTTATAGGATGATCGGATGACCAGGAATATACCTGTCTTGTCATTGTGGCATCCGTCTAATCATGGTTCAACCTTCTTATTGTGCACCCGCTTGAATTCAAGGCTTCTAGCGCCGAAGTTGTAGGTAGCAGCCCGACCGGCATTTTATACGCTTCCAGATAGTTAATTGCCTGGGCCAAATGCACATCTTCCAACCTGGTCAACGCCT
>CAVQOI010000003.1:0-222312 GCA_963714425.1 uncultured Chloroflexia bacterium | reverse complement strand
TTGACAGTCCTGCCTAATAGAGATAATATCGACCTTTATTAGGGTAACTTATCTTGACTCGCAGAATCCAATGGGGAAAGTTACTAGTTCTTTCAGCGCCACTCTGCACGGATAATTTCATAAATTGCTGATATCGCCTTTAGTCTGAATTTCAAACTCGAGGGAGAGATTATCATGTCCCGCTTTAGGGACCACTTTTCCTTATCATATCCAGCTCTCGCTGGCGCCTCGACTGCATAGACGCAAGGCATGTTTGTACTGCTCATTTCGGTGGAATGGTTTTCTCGACTGAAACGAAGCAGGTGACAAACCACCTGCACGATCACCGGCAGCATATCTTTTAATGCCAAGCTGCTGAGCACTTACTAGTTAAAGAATAAGGGAGAAATCGAAATGTATAAGCTAGCTATAGCCCTATTGATGATTTCGGTGATGATCCTAGCCGCGTGTGGTGGAGCAGCGCCAACGCCAGAAGCCGTGGATGCCGCACAACCACCCGTCCAAACGCAGGAAGTGGTGGTTGAAGCGACTGCCGAGCCGACCCACGCTCCTACGAGCACAACGGAGCCCACTGCCATCCCCCCAACGGCGACAGAAGAGCCGCCAGCGGAGCCCGAAGTTTTCATTAGTAGCTTCGTAAAACCAGACGATCTGGCGGAAAAATCACCGATCTACGATGTCCTGCTTTCCGAAAAGCTCATGCTTATGGCTGAAGGGATTGCCCTAGGCGGTGGACATGAAGTGGTATCTGAGCAGGGATTCTTCACGGTCTTCGCTGCGAAAGAACTCCCTGAGGGTGTAGAGGGCATGCAAGCTGTCAGTGCTCTGCCTTATCTAATCGTCCCTGGATTGTTTTTAGAAGCAGATCTCCTCACTATGGATGGCCTGAGTATTCCTACACTCATGGAACGCCAAGTGATGAATATAACCGTGAAAGATGGGAAGGTGTACCTGAATGATATCGCCATGCTCATCCAGACCGATATCCTTGCAAGCAAC
The DNA here is from genome assembly GCA_963714425.1 of uncultured Chloroflexia bacterium. Classification (GTDB taxonomy): domain Bacteria; phylum Chloroflexota; class Anaerolineae; order Anaerolineales; family UBA4823; genus DATCYX01. The sequence continues at coordinate 221,313 of CAVQOI010000003.1, read as the reverse complement.
GGCGTCATCCACGTGATCGACAGGTTCCTTTTACCAGCATCAGAGTAAATAATCCCAGGAGAATAGAGAAGAAAAATGAACACGAAGCGGATTGCGAACAAGGTAATTCTGATGATGTTGCTGCCAGTGCTCATGCTATCGGCATGTAGCAGTGGCCCGGCAGCCACCGAAGCGGCTCCGCCAGTGGAAGCCCCCAGTGTGGCTCCCACCGACATCGAGGTGCCAGCGACCCCCACCGAGATCCCACCCACAGACACCCAGGTACCCCCTACCCCGACGGAGGTGCCAACCGCCACGATAGCCCCAGAGGGTGAGGGTCAAGTGATTGTTTTAGCCCCCTATATCCAGATGAATCGCGGCATGCTCCCCTGGGTGGAAGAATTCATGGCAAAAACCGGGTGCCTGGTCTCGGTGGAAGATTTTGTGGATTACGACCAGGCAGTCTCCAGGATCAATACCGGTGGCATCGATGTCGTGGTGGCAGGCGCATCCAGCCGGCGGCTGATTGATAGCAGCCTAGTGGCGGAGGTCGACACCAGCCAGGTGCCATCTTTGGGGAGCGTCGATCCCCTGGCGACATCGGGAACCTGGAACAGCGCCGATGGGAAGATCTATGGCGTGCCATACCTCTGGATTCCCAATGTATTGATGTACAACACCGATGTATTCCCCACCCCGCCAACGTCCTGGGATGTGACCTTTAAGGAACAGACATTGCCCGATGGAAAATCGAATAAGCAACGTGTGGCAGCTCCCTATTTTGCCTTTTACATTGGCGATGCCGCCAAGTACCTGATGAACTCCAGCCCTGAGGCAGGCATTACCGACCCGTTCCGGCTGACATCATCGCAGTTCGCGATGGCAACGGAACTCCTGTATATACAGCGGCAGATATTGGGTGCTTATTGGGGGCATGACGAGCCCATGTTGGATTTCGTGACCAGCGGTTATGCCGTTTCGTCTTCAATGCCGCGGGTGGTGAAGCTGATGAATGAGGCAGGCATCCCGGTCGCCAGCACGGTCCCGCAAGAAGGAGGCACTGCCTCGGCGTTCACCAATATGCTGCTCAAGAATGCGCCGCATCCTGTTTGCGCTTACCAGTGGATGGAATACGCCCTCGACGCGAAAGTCCAGGGGGATGCGGCTGGTACTTTGGGCGCCAATCCGTTCGTGGCTGCTGCTTGTGATGGGGCAAGTGCGTTGTTGAGCGCTGAAGATTGCGAGCGCAATGGTTTCTACCGCTTCAGCGAATTCAGCATCCTGCAGTCTCCCTCTTCAGATTGCGGAAATGGGGAAAACAACTGTGTGGCTTTAGACCGCTGGGTGGATGAGTTTACAGCCTTAACCAACCAATAATTGGCGATCGCAAGCCTCATTCTCCGCGCTGGGGGAGAATGAGGCTTGCCGGACGCGCCCGGAGCTGGTGACAATCTGCCTGGATAGCTGTGGTCAATTGGTGAAGCAGCCAATAGATAGACTTGTCTACCGGAAAACTTAGCTGTGATCTCGACTACTGGGAAAGGGAGCTGAGTGTAACCAGCGGCAAGATGCGGAGGGAGGGGCTGTCAATATTGGTAGGATTATAAAGACGGGGGGATCGAAGAAGAATAGTAGAATTATTCCATCCCACAGATGTTCTTAACCCAGCTACTGGCAACTATCCCAAGGGCGACCCAATGGAGACTCGTTTCAGAAATCCGCATCAGCGAGCTATTGTAACCCTTGCAGGGCTGGTGATCTTTGCGTTGCTTGCCACCCTGGCGATTGGCGGAGTATCTTTTGCCGGAGCTGCCAATCCCGCGCTGGCATGGATCGGTTTCGTGTTCTTTGTGATCCTGGCATTGATGCTGACCATCATCTGGCTGATGGGTCTACGACAGGCGCGCCGCGCCCGTAACTTTTTGCAAAGCGACCGCCCGTTGCTACGCTGGACGTATTCCACAGCGGAGTGGCAGCTGATCAGGGAGACAATCTGGCAAGGTGAACGCGGCGACTGGAAAATCCAGTGGGGCTGCCTGACCCTGCTGCTGGGACTGGCGGGGATGCTCACCGGGGTCATGCTCGGGATGGAAGGTGGTATCCTTGACGCTATCACCCAGGGATTGATCGGTCTGGCCCTGGGCAGTTTGGCGGGGGGGGCCCTGGGCGCATTGGTAGCCGGAGGAAATTTTTTGGGTGCGCGGCAGGCCTACCAGCGGGAAGAGCCTGGGCAGGTAGCCCTGGGGCCAAATGAAATCTATTTTTCTGATGATTACTTCGCAGGGGATGGGGTGAATGCTTACATCCAAGGGATCGCCATCCACCACGGCGGTCCGGCTACACTTGAATTCCAGCTGATCTTTCCGCCGCGCCCCCGGATGCCACGCCAGGAGCAGTGGGTTGTCCCTGTGCCATCGCGTTGGGTCGAAAAAGTCGAGGAATCCTTGCACGTATTAGCCCCAGATCGAGAAGATTGAGCAACTGACTAGCCATACCGGAGGGAAAATCAACGTCATGAACTCTTCACCCAGATTTTGCCCATATTGTGGGTCAGCACTGCAAACCAATGCTCGATTTTGTGGGGGGTGCGGCCAATCTGTGCAGGCCGCTGCCAGCACGCCCGAAATGCGCCCGGCACCCCCTCCACCAGCTTACGTGCCCCGAGCGGTACAGAGTTCCACCCATCGCCCAAAGCGATCACGCTGGGGATGCTGCTGTAGCTGTTTGGGGGTCGTGCTGGTGCTGGCTGTGGGCATAAGTGCCCTATTTTATTGGTGGAGAAACCGGCCCAGCGACATGCTCACGCTGGGTAGAAGGGAAAAAGTCTCTTCACAAAGGATTGTCTCGTCGGAGGGTATGGTTACGGTGCAGGATCCCGGCAACCCAATCGATGGGCTGAGCATCAGCATTCCAGAGGGAGCCTACGAAAATGAACCCCCCTTTACGATCTCGACCCGGCCGATCAAGGCTGATAAATTCGGCACAGATTTCAACCCAGTCACACCATTGATTCACGTGGATAATGGCGGTGAATTTGCAGCGGATGCAATGACGGTGTCGGTGCCTATCCAGATCGAGCCAGACGAATTCGCCATGGCCTTCTATTACGATGAAAAAACAGGGGAGCTGGAGGGCATCCCGCTGGTGGAGCTGACCACACAAAAAGCCACGCTGGTGACCTCGCATTTCTCTGATTTTGTGATCAGCAAGATCCCATTTGCTGAGCTGGCAGACACCAACGTCGATAGCGGCTTTGCCCCAGGTATGGATGACTGGCAGTTTGTTAATTATGGGTCAATGATCGCTAAAGGTGGGCACTGCGCTGGACAGTCGCTCACCGCAATGTGGTACTACTACGAAAAATACCAGGGAGCGGGCGAACGCCAGCTGTATGGGCGCTATGATAATAACAACTATGGTTATGGGACGATCGATTTTCAGCAGGATGATTCCTGGGGATACCGTTGGGCTTCCGTAGCTCAACGGGTGCAATGGGATAAAGGCCTGGGAGTGTACCGCCTGTGGGGGCTGACCAGTGATACACTGACCTGGTATTCCTTCGCTTATGCCATGAAGCTGACCGGCGAACCCCAATACGTCTCGATCGGGCGTTACGTTGAAGATGGGGGCAGTCAAAGCCGGCGGGGACATGCCTTGATCGTGTATAAAATCGAGGGCAACCGCTTGTGGGTGGCTGACCCCAACTTTCCTGGCAAGGCTGACCGTTTCATCGTTTTCGAGAATGGGGCTTTTCTGCCCTATGCATCCGGCGCCAACGCCATCGATATTGCTGCCAACGGTGTCAGAGCCTATCCTGAAATCCATTACCTAGCCAAAACTGCCCTGATTGACTGGGCGAAGATCGGCACAGAGTATGAACGATTGCTCGAAGGCAAGGTCGGTGAAGGTTATTTTCCGGCTTATTTAATATCTTATTTAGCCGAATTCAACCCTACCAGCGGGGATACCACTTGGCTGCCGTTGCCCGAAATCCTGGAGATAGATGAGGCTGATACTGCCAGAGCAGGCGAAGCCCTGCGCGGCAAGCTGCTGGTGGGCCTCAATATGGCTGCTCCTAATGCCTTTCGAGTCACCTCATACCAGGGGACGCGAAAGATTGAAACCACGCGAAATACAGGGAGCGGCGTAGAGTTCACCCTCCCACTGCAGGTGGGCATGAATGATCTAGGTTTCTTGATCGAGAACATCAGCGACGGCGGGGTTTACTACAACGATTTTCGCCGGGTCAAGGTGATCTACGAGGTTCCCGATCTGAGCGGCACCTGGGAGGGTGTTTTGCAGGTTGAGCAGGCTTTCAATGCCCAAAAGTACGTCGAAGATGCTTTTGTTTGGGCATTAATGAATAGCGGTGCGGTAGGAAGCGAAGACGAAGCGCGTGAGTTCACCGAAGCAGCGATCGAGGAAGACCCCAACTTGTATAACGAAAGGCCAATTACCTTCGTTTTGACGGCTCTTGATCCCGAGAAGCTCGATCGCTACCTGGTGGAGATCTACCAACTGGCCGATAACAGCTCAACGGTGGAGTATACCGGTGAGGCCACCTTCAGCCAAGGCGTTTTCAGCCTCTCGTTGGACCAGAGCAGCGATGGCTCAAAATTCCAATTCACGGGCACGCTGGCAGGCGACGATACACTCACAGGTGAGTTTAACGTGACAGCCTGGTTGGTGGTCAAAGACGCGTTGACCGGATCCTGGAGGGTGGAACGCCAGGAATAAGACCGAGGTTAGCAGCAGCATTCGGTGTTAATTATTTCTTCTTTTTCCCCTTTTTTTCTGCTTTCTCAAGGGTCTCCTGCACACGAAAGGTGACAATCTCCCTGATTAAGTCGTAGGGAATGGGCTGATCCAGAGGGAATTGCACCGAGCCTTTGGCGCTCTTATACGCGGACAGCTCGTCTTTGAATTGCTCAATGCCGCCTGGTGTGGGATAAAAACCAATATGCTTTTCAAACGCGGCGAAATGGACTAAATTCCCCTTGAGTGTAAAGGTGGGGATGGCATAGTTAATCGTCTCTTGGGCAGCGGGAGCAGCTTCCCGAATCGTCTTCCTGATCTTATCCAAAATCTCCTGGACGTCTTTCGGAAAACTGGCAATATATGCATCGATGTCTTTGGCGGTTGTCCGGATGGTTGTCATCCTGCCTCCTCTGTCATTTATCCACGCTGTTCGATCACATAGGAGGTGATCTCGTTTACGCGGGTAGCTTTGGCTCCATTGAATGTATACGCATCGCAAAAAAGGCGCCGGCTGCCGTCCTTCGATTTCAGCGTGCCATTCACCGCGCCGGTGCTGCCGTGGGATAAGACACGCTGGATGGCAAGCTTTTGGACGAACAGATTCTTCGGGGAGTTGCCACAATCCTCACCGAGGATAATTCTGGTCATCAGCTGTGCCTTTTATCTGCGCTCATTTACCGGAGACCTGAAATAACGTAATCTGCATGCCGTCGGGGTCTTGCAGGCGCACGTTGGTATCCCCCCAGGGGGTAAGGATGGGGGGGTGAACCAATGTCGCCCCATGGTCGAGCAAGCGCTGCATGGCGGCTTGCAGGTCTGGCACCTGCAAGGCAAAGCGGATCTGCCCGCTTACGCGCTGACCGGCTTCGATCTGGTCGATCGCCTGTGCTTGGGCTTCGTCAAATATTTCCAGGGTGGCGTTGCCCATATTGAGCATCAAGGCGCGCCCACCGTCGTTGTTCCAAATTTGCGCCGGTTCAATGCCGAGACCATCACAGTAGAACTTCACCGAGCGCTCGTAATCGCTGGAAGTGAGCGCAACGCGCATCTCAAGGATCGCGTCGTTTGGGGTGTGTGTAGACATGGGAGATCAGCCTTTCGTCAGTAAGCTACCGTCAATATGATGCCCGGTCAAAGCTGGCAAATATGCATTGGCGCTCGACCGGAAACCAGATTCTATCACCATCAAGTCAGTTACCAGATTGAAATTTCCCAGGTTGGTTTGCAACCTGCCAGGAGCTTGCTGCCTGGCGATAGTAGTGTCCATTGGATTTGCGCTCGATGGGATCAAGGACTATAATCGATTTTGAACCAGTGAAGCGTCATCGGTGAAAAGATGGAAAATGGAATGAGGGATCAAAAACTCAACAAAATAAACCTGGCAGGCCCCTGTGGGTTCTATTGCGGTACATGCAGACATTACCTCGCAAGAGCAAAAGGATTATTAAAGGAAAAAAATCTAAAACACGGATGTAAAGGTTGCCGAATACAAGATAAAAATTGCGCCTGGATAAAAAGAGATTGTGCATTAATCAGAAATAAACAAATTGAGTTCTGTTTTGAATGTAACGATTTCCCTTGCGCGAATCTTAAGAAACTCGATCAACGTCATGTTCGCGATGATCAAGTGAGCCTGATTGATAATTTGCTGCGGATCAAAAAGGTCGGCGCAGAGCAGTGGCTCATGGAACAAGAAGACGAATGGAGATGCCCTGAATGCGGGGGGGAAATCTGTGTCATAGACAGGGAATGTTATGGTTGTGAATATGAAATCGATTGAAAAACGGAAAGGGTCGGAATTTTTAGAAAACTATGCACGATAGAATTGCTGAAAGCCGCCTCCAATCCACGACACGGGGACACAACGAAGCGCTTCTCGAGCTGCTGGACAGCACGTTGTCTGGCATTTACGAGCTGTACCAACTCGTGGATGACCCTGGAATGCAAATCTATGAAGCGTGGACAGCCAGGGATATCCTGGTGCATATCACCTTCTGGCATGAGAGTTTTGCCCGCAATGTGAGCGACCTGGCGGCAGGGAAAAAGCCATCGCCCTTGAAAGGGACATACCGCGCTCTCAACCAGCGTGGCAATGATGAAATGGCTGGTCTCTCGATAGCCGAAATCATCGAAAAGCTCCGGTCAGCCCAGCGGATTATCCAAGAAAACATATCCTCCAAAAAGGTGAAGATGATTCCGTACCGGGTGGGATCGAGAGACTATAGCCCCGAGGAGCACCTGGAGGTTGTCCAAGAGCATATCGCAGCGCATAAGAGCGAGGTAGATAAGGCGTGGAGAGCAAAGCAGAAAGCAAAGCCGAGATAACGACTTCCCTTATTAGCTTGACAGATGCGATCAAGTACAGTATTATTCTAGTTGCAGGATACCAGTAAGTTTATGTTGGAAGTGAAAACAACGGCTCATGGGTATATCCATGGGCTCTTTTGTTGTGCCCGTTCCGATGAAACAAACCGAGTACCTGAACATCCAATTATATTGCCATAAGGAGGCAAAATACAATGTCAGAAAGAATCATCGGCACGGTCAAATGGTTTAACGGCGGCAAAGGCTACGGCTTTATCGAACGCGAGGGTGGGGAGGACGTTTTCGTCCATTTCTCCGCCATCCAGGGCGATGGCTACCGAAACCTGGAAGAAGGCCAGCGAGTTGAGTTCACTGTTGAACAGGGCGCGAAAGGCCTTCAGGCCGTCAACGTCACACTGAGCTACTAGAATTTAACTCAACCGCAAATTGTTCAGGTGTGTGCGCGGGAAAGCCACGCACACACCTGATCGTTCGATTGGTATTATTTCCCCTCGACAAACAAATTTAAACTATCCGAAAATTAGGGATTGTCCCATCTTCCCTTTTTGGGATAGATACGCTATGTGGTATACTCCTGTCTCCGCGCCAATATTGGACATATTTAGTCTGTAAAACACGTGGAGGGGCTGGGGTACGCCTTGGCTCTATCTTAGCCAAAAGGACCTTGTGTGAATTTTAATTCTTTTTCATTTCATCCTCAAATTAATGCGGGAATCTCGGCAGCGAGATATTCCACACCAACCCCAATCCAACTGCGCACCATCCCACCCATTCTGGAAGGGCACGATGTATTAGGCTTAGCTCAAACCGGCACGGGAAAGACGGCTGCTTTCGTCTTGCCCATCCTCCAGCGGCTCATCAATGGAAAACGGGGTAGATTGCGCGCACTTATCATTTCCCCTACACGCGAGCTGGCCGAACAAACCCATACTGCCATTGGAGTGCTTGGACGCCAGACTCGTCTGCGCAGTATGACAATTTACGGAGGTGTGAGCCCGCAGACGCAAATAAGAAACCTGCGCTCCGGAGCGGAGATCGCGGTTACCTGCCCAGGACGCTTGCTAGATCTAATCGGGCAGGGAGTGGTCAACCTGAGCTCGGTTGAAATCCTGGTACTGGATGAGGCGGACCAGATGTTCGATATGGGATTTTTACCCGATATCCGGCGTATTCTGTCTTCCCTGCCCAGGCAGCGCCAGACTCTGCTTTTCTCAGCAACGATGCCGGACGAAATCCGCTCGCTTGCTAACGAGTTCTTACACCAACCAGTAGCGGTCGAGTTGGGCGAGTCACGTCCGGTCGAGACGGTCGGACATGCAATCTATCCTGTTGAGCAAACCAGGAAAGTTGCGTTGCTGCTGGCAATCCTGCGCCAGTCAGGTAGGGGGAAAGTGCTGGTCTTTACGCGCACGAAACACCGCGCTAAAAAACTCGCCGAGCAATTAATCAAGGCTGGAGTGCCGGCTACATCTCTGCAGGGAAACCTGTCCCAAAACCGGCGACAGGAGGCGATGAATAATTTCCGCACCGGCAGGGTGAAGGTATTGGTCGCCACGGATATTGCTGCGCGGGGGATCGATGTATCCCAAATCTCGCACGTGATCAACTATGATATGCCAGACACGGCGATCGCTTATACCCACCGGATCGGGCGCACGGGGCGCATGGCGAACCTGGGGACGGCTCTGTCGCTGGCTACCCCGGATGACCAGCCCATGATTCGAACCATTGAGCGTCTATTAGGGCACTCCCTGGAAAGGCAACAACTGGCAGGCTTCTAGCGCCGAAGGGCGTGCGTGGGGGGACCCACGCACGTCTTAGCAATCCCATGTTCCGCAGAACAATCGTTAGACACTGAAGGGTTAGATAGATCTCGAATACTGGGGCGATGGCGACTGACCATGCCACGCCTGGTGCTTACCAATATTTTTTCTATTTCCCGCTACCATTTTATTAAGTGCACTATGCCCTGTTTAGCTATCAACAGCTTGTCAAGATTGAACAGCTCACTATCCGGTAGTGTTCGTTCTAGTCGTATTTTGCATAGAATTTGAAAAATGATCGGGGGTAAGACCTCTGAGATGATGAGCATAACTGGCGAGTAATCGTTTAAAATATAACTCGGATCGTGTTGTAAGAACTTGTTCTGTGCAGATTGAAATGGGCTTCACAAATTTTCCTGTACACTTGACGAGTTTCATAGGGCGCGAGCGGGAAATCACTGACGTCGAGCGTCTGTTATTAAGCTCACACATCATCACACTTACCGGAGCAGGTGGCAGCGGCAAGACGCGATTGGCGATCCAGATTGCCAAAACGGTGAGCAAAACCTTCCCGGATGGCGTGTTCCTGGTGGACCTAGTGCCGGTGCGCGAGCCTGCCTTCGTTCCTCAGCTGGTTGCCCAAGTGTTAGGCCTGCGCCCATCTGCAAACCTGTCCCTGTTGGAGACACTGCTTAATTTTGTGCGCTCTAAACACTTGCTGCTCATTCTGGATAACTGCGAACACCTCAGCGAAGCATGCGGGCAGCTTACCCAATCATTGGTGTACCAGGCAGCCGAGCTGCGTATTATGGCGACCAGCCGAATGGCACTGGCAATAGCCGGCGAAACGGTTTATCCTGTCGCTGGACTTGCCTGGCCTACTTCTCCTGAGCTAGAAATCAACCCTCAACAATTGATCCAATATGACGCCGTTCGTCTGTTTGTTGAACGGGCGCGTGCTATCTCTCCTGCATTCAATCTCACCCCCGAGAATGCCAGGTCCACCGTCGAGACCTGCCGGCGGCTAGATGGCCTGCCCCTTGCGCTGGAATTGGCCAGCGCTCGAGTCAATGTTCTGACTGTCCAGGAAATCGCTAACCGCCTTGATGACCGCTTTAACTTGCTGATCTCCGCTCAGCGTACTGGCTCGGAGCCGCGCCACTCCACCCTGCGGGCAGCGATTGATTGGAGTTATGCTCTGCTTACGGTTGAAGAGCAGACATTGCTATCCCGTCTGGCTGTGTTTGAGGCTGGATGCACGCTGGACACAGCTGAGAGTGTTTGCAGCGGTGAGGGTATCGCCGCAAAGGATGTTCTGGATCTGATCTCCTCACTCGTCAGCAAGTGCTTGGTGGTGGCTGAAACGGTTGGGCGCACCCAGGCGCGCTACCGCCTGCTTGAAACCATCCGCGATTATGCGCTCGAGAAACTGGAAGATGCGGGCGAAATGGCACAGCTACGCGACCGCCACCTGAATCACTATCTTGCCCGGACCGAAGAGGCCGCACCAAAACTGGGGGATGCCTACCAGCAGCTGTGGGTAAACTGGCTAGAAGGCGAGCTCGAAAACCTGCGCGCCGCCTTAGCCTGGGCGCTGGAAAGCGACCAGATCGAGGCTGGGCTGCGCATCGCCATAGCCATCATCCGGTTTTGGGAGATCCGTGGTTATGTGCAAGAAGGTCTGGTGTGGTTCGACCGATTGCTCGGCAGAGTGGACGAGAGAATTTCTCTGGCTGTGCGCGTCAATGCCCTGACCTTTGCAAGCTTCCTGGCGATGTTCCTTGACAATGCTTCGATAGCTACAGCCTATGGACAGGAAGCCGTCACCCTGGCTGAGGCGGCCGGTGAGCAGGGCCAACAGGTCCTCCCGTTCGCCCTGGCAGCCCTGGCTTCTGGGGCACGCACGGCGAGGGACTTCCCAACGGCATTCGCCATACAGCAGCGCTTTATTTTATGGGCCCGTGAATCCGGAGATGCATTTTACCTAGGCATGTCCTTGCTCGCGCAAGGAGAGGTCTCAATTGAGCTGGGATCCTATGACGAAGCTCGCATCCTGCTGGACGAGAGTCTGGTGCTGGCCCGGCAGGCGGGTGATGCTTTTCGGAGCGCGCATGCCCTCAACAGCCTAGGCGATCTGGCGCGCTGCCAGGGGAACTACCCACAAGCCCTGACGGTTTATGAAGAGAGTGCATCCCTCCTGGGAGAGATTGGCGCCCAGCGCGATCTGGCGTCCGTCTTGCAAAACCTGGGAAGCACTTTCTTACAGTTGGGCGATCTGGAGCGCGCTCACGGCTATTTCAGGGAGAGTATGGCGGCCCACCAGTCCCAACAGAATGCGCCCGGCAAGCTGGAATGCCTGGGTGGTTTCGCGGCCACTGCAGTCATGGCTGGGTTACCAGGCCCAGGAGCGCGCTTGTTTGCCGCGACTGCAGCCCTGAGCGGGCAGCCCTCCCCACCAGCCTGGAAAGCGACTCGCCTGGAGTTTGAACGCTATCAAGGTATCGCCCGCGCAAGCCTCACGGATACCGAGTTCCAAGGTGAGCTGGCAGCCGGAGGCGCTCTGTCCCTGGAGCAAGCCGTGGACTACGCCCTAAATCTCCCGCTCAAACCAGGGATACCACCGGCGTCGAGAGATAAACTGGACGGTATAACCTCTCGCGAGCGTGAAGTCGCAGCACTGATCGGGCAGGGCAAGACGAACGGAGAGATTGCTTCTGAACTGGTATTGAGTAAGCGCACAGTCGAGACACATGTCAGTAAAATCTTATCCAAGCTGGGATTGACCAGCCGCGCCCAGATCATGCTCTGGGCGATCGACCATGGATTGAACCAACCCCCCGCATAACCGCAAGCCATATTTCACACAGGAAACGGCCTCACCGCGAGAGGGGGCTGTTTAATGTTAGTTATCCCTAGTCTGGTCAGATGGTATTCCAATACTATCGCAACGGACCAGGACAAACCCTAAAGATACGTGTGAATCTCCGTGTATATACTGATGACAATCACTCTCCAATTTGTGATAATAGCAAAAATCAGGAGATACTCACATGAAGATTCTTTTCGCCACCATGCCATTCGATGGCCACTTCAACCCACTTACCGGAGTGGCAATGTCCCTCCAGGCTGCCGGTCATGACATTCGCTGGTACGCCGGGCCGAGCTACGCTGTGAAGGTGGAAAAGCTTGGCATCCACCACTATCCTTTCCAGCGAGCCACCGAGATCAACCAGGACAATGTTGGCGAGCTGTTCCCAGAGCGCGCCAAGCTGCGCGGCCCGGCGCTCATCCGCTTCGAAGCTAGGCACATCTTCGTGGATAACACCGAGAACTTCTTCGAGGATGTGCGGGAGATCGAAGCGTCGTTCCCCTTCGACGCGCTGTTCTGCGATTCTGCCTTTTACGCGATGAAGCTCATCAAGGAGAAGCTGGGCAAGCAGGTGTGTGCGTTTGAGGTGGGACCGTCGCTAGAAACCTCGAAGGATGTTCCACCGAACTTTGTCGGTCTTAAGCCAGCCAAAAACGCGATCGGCAGGCTCATCCACCAGGGGATGCGAGCGATGATGGAGCGGATGGTGATGGGTGAAAGCAAGGTCATGTACAACCGGATGCTCGCCGCCCACGGACTGGCGCCCATCGATGGCTCGCTGTTCGATGTCTCCTATCGCAGCCCCGATGTGGTGTTCCTGAGCGGCGTGCCGGGCTTCACATATCCGCGGCGGGTTCCTAACCCGAAGGTAAAGTTCGTCGGCCCGCTGCTCCCGTACAAATCCGTAACCTCGAAAACTTTCTCCCATGCCGAGAAGCTCGGAAAGTATAAGCAGGTGATTCTCATCTCGCAAGGTACTGTCGATAATAAAGATCCGGGCAAGCTGATTGTGCCGGCGCTGGAGGCACTCAAAGATAAAGGTGTCTCTGTTGGTGGTCGCTACTGGTTACTCGAAGACCGAGGATCTGCGAAAGTCTTTTCCACAAGACAATATCATCATCGAGGATTTCATCGACTTCGAGTTCATCCTGAATTACACGGATCTGTTCATATGCAATGGCGGCTACGGGAGCGTCTTACTCAGCCTCAGCAAAGGGGTTCCGCTGTTGACTGCTGGCATCCGGGAAGGCAAGAACGACGTCAACGCACATGTGGATTACTTCGGAGTCGGTATTGACTTACGCACCGAGAGTCCCGGATCGACTGACATCCGGCGAGCGGCGGAGCGGATTCTAAGCGAACCTCGCTGGAAGGAGAACGTGGCGCGGCTGAGTGCTGAACTAAGCCGCTATCACCCAAATGAGCTGATCGAGGCTTACATCTCCAAAGTACAGGTCGCAGTGGATGGACGCCTTATGCCCACTTTGAACTGAAGGTTAGGGTGTGCCCTCCAAATGATAACCCTAACTGGAATTCTTGACAGCTCACTGGTTACTGAACTCAATGATGACCGGATTACACCGAGGTTAAAGTGATGCCAACCGACCATACAGATTCCTATATCCGTTGTATTGTTGAGAAGGTCTTCAACAATGGCAATTTCACCGCCTTGGAAGAGGTGCTGGCGCCTGACAGCTGCTCTCACATACCGATGTGGAGAATGTTAAATAATCGCATCGGCATCAAACAGCTGATCGCCAGCTACCGGCTTGCCTTTCCGGATCTCCACTGTACCGTCAAGGATGAAATCAGAGTGAGGGATAAGTTTGCGGCGCACTGGACTATGCGCGGCACGCACAAAGGATCCTTCATGGGGAATCCACCCACAGGTAAACAGATGCAGGCGCAAGGCATCATCTTTGCCAGATTCGAGGGAGGAATGATTGTGGAGTATTGGATGCTGATCGATCAGTTCGGACTGTTGCAGCAACTGGGGATTATCCCCCATTAAATTACCAGGCTAGGATGTTTGTTAAAACAAAGGATTAAACCTAATGATTATCAATCAGATCGCTGCGTTCCTGCTTATTCTTGGGAACATTTTTATTGTGATTGGCTTCGGTGCATTTCCTTCTCTCATTTATACCGGAAAGGATGTTCAGGAGAAGTTGAACCTGCTAACAGCAATGCCGCGGCGCTGGGTCCTTTCCCAGTACCTCGTGATTCTAGGTGGTCTTATACTCGTGGCAGGTTCAATTATTCTTGTTCTCCTTTTCAGAGCGAGTCAGTCTATTCTCCCCGCCGCGATGGGTGCGGTGGGATTTGTTTTGGGTCATGTTTGTTGGATTTGGATTGTGGGATTGCGAATTGTTCAACCCTGGAGGCAGGCAAAGAATGAATTCCCCGACTGGTTATATAAAACTTTTTCATTTCTCACCCTTTTGGGTCTGGCGAGTTTTGGGGTTGCCTTTTGGCTGCAGGGATTTCACCGAGTGCTGGGCGCCGGGATCTTCTTAGGGGCATTGCTAATCCTGGGTCTGTTTCTAAAGTTCAAAGGGATGCCACCTATTACATACTACATGCTAACCCTGGCGATCGGCCTATCCCTGATGTTTTGAGATCAAAGCAGCTTATTATTTCTCATTCTATAACTATGGGCTGTAATCAATGAGCTGGGTATTCTCCAGCAAATTAGGGTGGTTCCAGCCCGACAAAGTAATTCCTCTTGATCCAAACGGAGTTAGAAAAAGGAGACTCTATGTTCGATATTACTGGTGTTATTAGCCTGATCCTGCTCATTGCGGTGTTTGGCTTTCTGAGCACTCGTGCCTGGAGATTTAAAACCGCCTTTGTAAAATGGACCGGGGTGTTTGTTACTGGCCTGCTCACACTGATACCAGTAGCTCTGTTGATCCTGGCGCTGATTGGCTTTTCCAAGCTGAACAAGCGGTATGACAATCCGACTGCCGTTATCCATGTCGTAGGAACCCCGGCGCAAATCGCCCGGGGTGAAAAACTTGCCAATATTTGCGTGAGCTGCCACGCGCCTGGAAACCAGCTGCCGCTCTCCGGAACCGACTTCGCAGCCAAGTTTGATTTTCCACCCATGGGTACTCTCTACGCTCCCAACCTCACGGCCTCTGGCAATATTAAAGACTGGACGGATGGGGAAGTCATTCGCGCCATCCGGGAAGGGGTGCACAAGAGTGGTCGCTCACTATTGATTATGCCATCGGAAGAATTCCGGAAAATAAGCGATGATGATGTACAGGCCTTGGTGGCCTATTTGCGTGCGCAGCCTGGATCCGGCGGACCCACCCCGAGCAACCAATTTAACTTGATGGGCGCGATATTCATGAACCTGTCGGATTTTCGAACTGCACAACAGCCAACTGGCAGCGTGCCCGCACCCCAAGCTGGAACGCTGGAATATGGCAAGTACTTGGTGGATATTATTGGCTGTCGTGCTTGTCATGGGAACCAGCTGCAGGGCAAGATGGAAACCGGTCAGCCCGGCCCGCCCGCCGGGCCAAACCTTACAAATATCGTCCCCCAGTGGACTGAAGAGCAATTCATGACCTTCTTCAACACGGGCACGATGCCAGGTGGAGGGAAGGTACCAATGCTCACATTAGCAAGCGGGTTTTCGGAACCAAGAATGCCTTGGCAGATGGTACGGGCAGTCACAACTGACGATGAACTGAAGGCTATGTACACATATTTGCACAGCCTGCCAACAGTGGAAAACCCGAACGAGTAAAAATGCCGGACGTCGCTTGTGTAGGCATGATATGCAAATGAGTGATCAAACACACCTGCCTATTTTTTCTGTGATTTCCGCTAGGACGTGGAGCCTTGATGCCACGCTATCCAAGGTGTGACTGGAAGCAAGTCATTGATCACCAGCGCGATCAGTGCATCTCTGAGTGAATGGAGATGCACTGATTGCTCGTTATCCCCAGGCGCTCTTCTCAGGGATGGGGATAGGCTGGGCGTTCTCCCAGCCGTTGCGACGCAGATACTGCTCCAGATTTTGAAGATCAGGGTAAATACTGCGCAAGGAGGCGATGTCAGCGTCATAGCCGACACCATTGAAGAAGTTGAACATAGCGACCTCTTCCTCAGTCTGCGGCTTTCCCTCGCTATACCGCGAGGCAACCTGCACCGGGCGACCAATCACTTGCGAAAAAATCTCGGCGATCTGAGGCTCAGTCAACTCATCACCAGCCAATTCAATCGTCTTGCCCAGGTAGTGCTCCGGGTTCGCAAATGCCGATCTCAACAAAAGCGCCAATATCCTGAGCGGCAATGATCTGCAGGGTCTTGTCCGGGCGCAGACCAAACCCCTGGAAGGCGCCACTGAGAATATTTGCCCGCCGCCAGTTGTAGTTTTCCATAAAGGCTGCCGGGCGCAAGATGGTATATGGCACGCCCAGCGAATGGATGGTTTGCTCGATGATCCATTTACTTTCGAAGTGCTTCTGTCCCATGCCGCGATGTGCAGCACCGACCGAGGAATACACCAGGTGCTTGAACACCGGCACCTTTGGCGGCATCCGCTACGGATTTGCCCTGGCGGATCTCCCCTTCATAGCCAACAGTGGGTAACCAGAAATTCTGCACGCTAAAGACTCCGTAAGCGCCCTTGAAGGCTGCCTCCAGCTCGGAGCGGCTGTCCATGTCGCCCGGGACAATCTCTGCACCAGCGGCTGCCAATTCTTGCGCGGCCTGTTTGTTGGGGTCGCGTGTAAGGGCGCGCACTTTCCAACCCTGCGCCAATAACCTTCGGGCTACGATGCCACCCTGTTGTCCGGTTGCCCCCGTTACAGCGATCATTCGATCGTTCATGACAATTTTCTCCTTATAAATTGTTCTTCACCACTAAAGTAGGTCTGACGAAGATTGCAGGTATGTGGTGGGATTCTGGCAAGCGATGCCCGCCCAAACGACCCCGGTATCCCCGCGCACTGCGGGGCGATATAGCTGCTAAATAGACTTGCTTTTTTGCCTGCGTGCGATGTGATAACTTTCGGAGAGCAAGGTAATGGCATGATTTACGTCTTCAGGCTGGCGCAGATAAAAACTAACCCAGCCTGATTGTGGCAAGATGTGATGCGCCTGCGCTCCCCCAGCACTCACAATTTCGTCACGCACCTTCTTTGGAAAGGGGATATCCACCAGGTGGTCGCCGTGGATGTGCCCGATCTCGCGCTTGCCGAACCGATATTCAACACCACCAAAGCGGTGCGGCTCGACAGATACGCCTTCCCATTCGGTCACCGCTCTCGTGATCGTTTTTTGCGCACCGCTAATGGTCATCTTGCGCTTTCCGCTCCTTTACCCAGCTTGCGGCACAGATGCCCAAGTGTTTCCTGCTCTCTAACCGAGAGAACGCTAAACTCATCAACTAAAGCTGAAACGTGTTGGGGGAAAACCGCCTCAAACTTACCTTTCCCTTCACGAGTCAAATGGACATAGATCACCCTGCGGTCCTGTGTATCCCGTTCACGGCGAACGAGGCCATCCCGCTCCAGATTGTCAATCACGGTGGTGATATTGCTGACGCTTTTCAGCACTTTGCGACTGACATCACCCTGAGTCAGTGAGCCGAGATGGTAAAGCGCTTCAAGCACGGCGAACTGGGAGGGGGTCAGGTCACCGATGGTATTGCGCTCCCCGAGGCGATAAAGCAGAGCTGCCGTACAACGAGACAGCTTGATAAACGTATCCAGGGTGCGGACTTCTACAGGGGTTCCGGAATAGTGAGTTGGCATCATTTATCTCGATATCGTAATATTTGATATCGAGATAATATCACGATCATGCCGGGTGGTCAAGTATTTGAGTAAGAATATGATAGAGGCAGCGATGCGCGCAGGAGCGCGCGGGTATTTGCTCAAGGGTGCACTAAAGGGAGAGATCCTGCGAGCCATTCGCGCAGTCCAAAGCGGCGAGGTCATCTTCGGTGCAAGCATTGCCCAGCGGGTGAGCCGCTACTTCGCCGCCATCCGACCTGCGCCAGCCTCCGAGCTCTTTCCACAGCTCACGGACCGCGAGGGCGAGATCCTCAGCCTGATTGCGCAGCACCTGGGCAATGCCGAGATTGCGAAACAACTCTCCCTGAGCGAGAAGACCGTGCGCAACCACGTCTCCAACATCTTTAATAAGCTGCAGGTCGCCGACCGGGTGCAAGCCATTCTCCGGGCTCGAGAGGCAGGTCTTGGAGCTCAATAATGTAAGAATATTCGAATTCTGGTTGTACGATAGTTGGCGAATCAATTTCCTTGACCTAGCCTTAACACTGGCAGTCCTTGTGGGGTCATTTATCAGAGGTCAGTTATACAAATAAGTAAACCTGCATATCCTGCAAATCAATGTCGTTGTTATGTTTGTAGTGGGAAGCTTTGAGCAATTTCAGGCGAATTCCGTCTAAACGAACACGTTCCAAGAAGACACGACTGGTATAAAAGCAATGAGTGGTTTGAAATATTCACAACCGGAGGGGTTTATGAACTATTTGTTTATTATCAACGATGGGCCTTATGGAAACGAACGCCCTTACAATGCGTTGCGTTTAGCATTGGATCTTATCAAGCGTGAGGGAGTGTCCATACGAGTTTTTTTATTAGGTGATGGCGTGCAATGTGCAATCGCTCACCAGAATACCCCTGAGGGATATTACAACATAGGCCAGATGCCTAAGTCGATTGCCCGGCGGGGTGAGGTTGCGTATTGAGGGACATGCGCACAGGCTCGTGGGCTCGCGGGATCGAGCCTCAAATGTTATTAGGGGGAGTCATCGCAGCCAAGATGGATATGTTGGGTGCTTGGAGTATGGATTCCGGACACATCCTGGTATTTTATTTCGTAGAATCCTCATCGTTGATTCATCTGTAATTCTACCGGCATATGTTGCAACCACCCTATCATCTTTGACCTGTGGCACTTCCCAGGTTTTTTTTGGATCCCAATCAGCCGACATTCGTATTACAGCGCTGGGCAACTGTGAGCAATCCATTCCGTCGAAAAGAAACCTCTTTACAGGTGGGGGTTTTTGATTATCATAATCCTGCAAGAATCAATTGCAGGCAGGTTTGGTAATTAATACTCATGTAGCGGTTACACAGGGCAACATCCAAATCGTTCTCCTGTGTAGATAAGAGGTATCGATGGACACATCCCCGATCGAAAACATTCTTTTTGACCCAATCGTTGGCAGGATCGTTGCGGTCGTCGTTGGTTTCCTGATCATACAAACATTGATGCGATTCCTTACGCACACCATCGATGCACGCGTACGAGGGACGAGCGCGCGCTACCAGGTACGCAGGATCATCACGATTGTCGGGTACATCAGCTTTGTTATATTCATCACGCTGGTTTTCAGCGACCAGCTGTCCAGCCTGACGGTCGCCCTGGGTGTAGCGGGCGCCGGAATCGCCTTTGCACTGCAAGAAGTGATCGCCAGCATCGCGGGCTGGTTTGCCATCTCCTTTGCAGGCTTCTATAGGATCGGTGACCGGGTGCAATTGGGAGGCATCAAAGGCGATGTGATTGATATCACCATTTTGCGGACTACATTGATGGAGATCGGCGAATGGGTGAACGCCGACCAATACAATGGCAGGATCGTGCGCATTGCAAATAGCTTTGTGTTCAAAGAGCCAGTATTCAACTACTCTGGTGATTTCCCCTTTTTGTGGGATGAGATCGTACTCCCGATTAAATACGGGTGCGACCACAACCTGGCGCGCGAGATCTTGCAGCGCGTGATCGATTCTGAAATTGGGGAATATACTCAAAAGGCATCCAAAGAATGGAAGAAGATGATCAAAAAGTACCTGGTCGAGGAGGCAAGTGTGGATCCAGCCATCAACCTGGCACTCAATGACAACTGGATGGAATTCACCGTGCGCTACATCGTCGATTACAAGATGCGCCGCAGTACAAAAGACCGGCTTTTCACGCACATCCTGAATGAATTCGAGAAAACCGGCGGCAAGGTAGCGGTCGCATCCACGACGATCCACCTGGTGGATATTCCTGACCTCAAGGTGCGTTTGGAGGGAACAGGGAACCCTTTGGCGGGTTTTTGAGGAGAATATTCGGGAGGCTGCAAGCCGATCCTTAGATCGGGTACCATCACCAGGTATTTATTGCGGGACTCGAAGCATAGACCTATCGCTTTGGTACACTAGTGTCCGATTGGTGGGGAACGCGGTAGGGATGAGCATGGCTTCAGGCTGACCAGTCGACAATAAATGGAGGTATTTTTGATGTATAGCCCTGTCGCGGTTGAAGCGACATTTAATTTTCAACCCTTATTAATTCTTCTATTGCTGGCATTTTTGGTGCCGATCTTGCTGGCGCGTGTGCGCAGCGTGCCGGTGGTGGTGGGTGAAATCCTGGCAGGCGTGATCGTGGGCGGCTCAGTTCTGGGACTGGTTGAAGAGGATATTATCATCGCCCTGATGAGTGACATCGGGCTGGCTTTCTTGATGTTCCTGGCAGGTCTGGAGATCGACTTCGACATGCTCTTCCCAGGGGGAGGGGTTAAAGGTTCTCGGAAACTGGAGAAGCCAGCAGAAGAGGGGAGGAAAGAGGCAGCGAACCCGCTAGCGCTGGCCGCCATAATCTATGCATTAACGCTGGCGCTGGCTGCATCGGGGGCGGCTGTGCTGGTCTGGTTGGGGCTCGAGGGAAACGTCTGGTTGCTGACGTTCATTTTGAGCGCTACGTCGTTGGGCGTGCTGCTACCGGTGCTCAAAGAGCGCGGGCTATCGCGCACTCCGTTTGGGCAGGTGGTGTTCGTCTCGGCGACGTTGGCTGACTTTATCGCCGCTATCTTGCTAACGATATTCTTGATCATCCAGGCGAACGGATTAGACCCGCAGATTTTCACGATCAGCCTGCTGTTCTTGTTCTTTTTCGTCGCATACCGCCTGGGGTTGCGATTCACGCAGCTGCCAGTTGTCCGCAGGATGGTGGAGGAGCTATCACGGGCGACGGTGCAGCTCAAGGTGCGCGGGGCGATCACGATCTTGCTGGCATTCGTGGTGCTGGCGGAGTACGTTAACGCGGAGCTGATCCTGGGAGCTTTCCTGGCAGGGATGGTAATCTCGCTGCTGAAATCGAAACAGGACGAAGGCCTGGTGCACAACCTGGAGGCGTTTGGGTTTGGCTTCTTCATACCGGTGTTTTTCATCCTGGTAGGAGTGAACCTGGATATTGGCAGCCTGCTGGAATCTCCGCAGAGTTTGCTGCTGGTGCCGGTCTTCTTGCTGATCTCGCTGGTCGTGAAGATGGTGCCGATGCTCGCGGCACGCAGCATGTTATCCTGGCGCGAGATGCTGGGGGCAGGCTTGCTGTTGAATACCCACCTATCCTTGGAGATTGCTGTAGCTGTGATCGGTGCACGTGCAGGGCTGCTATCTCCGGCGGCGGCGACGAGCATCACGCTCTTCGCGATCCTAACCGTGCTGATAATGCCCTTGCTATTCGGGGCGGTAGCTCCAAAGGCACCAGAAGCTCACAAACGAAAGATCCTAGTGTGCAACGCGGGCGGGGATGGGTTGAGCGTGGCGCGCGAGCTGAAAACTCACGGCGAGATGGTGAGCGTCTTGGATGACGATACGCAGGTGCTGGCTGAAGCACAACGCGAGGGTTTTGAGACGCTAGAGGGGCGTCCGGATGAGATTGCAGAAGAGATCAACGCCCGCGAGTACAAGGGCATCCTGGCATTGTGCTTTGAAGATTCTGCAAATCTGGCGCTCGGGCGGGCAGCCAAACGGTCGGGGGTGAGACCGGTGATCGCGCGTATCAATGACCCTGCAAACCTGGAAGCATACCGGGAGCTAGATATCCAGCCGTACCTGCCGGCCGTTGCGCAACATACCTTACTGACGATGATGGTGCGCAATCCGGATTTTTATTCGCTGCTGACCTCAGCCACGGACGGTCGAGATGTGCGTGAGATCGGGCTGGATAATTATGCAATGCACGGGCGCAAGCTGCGCGATTTTAGTCTCCCGGGGGGCGCTCTGGTGATGACGATCAGCCGGAATGGGGAAGTGATCATCCCGCACGGTGATAGCCAGTTGGAAGTTGGTGACCGCCTGACACTGCTTGGTAGCCTGGAGGAATTGGGTACGGCTGAGGATGTGCTGAAGGGGAGGATGTAGCTCATCTGCGGCATAAACTAGCTTGATTTACCATACTCCCGGAAGCAACCGATACCGTACCCGCTGTGCATATTCCCGATACCCATCCAGGCGGTTATGAAGTGTGGCATCTTCCAGACTGGTGCGGATCACCAAGACAATGATGAGAAACAGCGCGGGAAGAAAAGCCCACGGCGAATCCAGGAGGAGCGGCGTGGCAATATAGGTTAGCAACGCCCCGGCATACCCCGGGTGGCGCACCCAGCGGTAGGGACCGCTGGAGACGACGCGATGGTCGCGATCGGTTTGGATGCGGACCACGCCGGAGAAAAAACGATTCTCAATCAGGGCGTAAGATGCCAGTGCGTATCCGACCAAGATGAGAAGCAGAGCGGCGATCTTCAGCTGCAAGCTGAATATGGCTGACCTGCCAAACAACGCATCCAGCCCAGCAACAAGAGGGATCAGACCACCACCCAGACCAAGCAGTGGGGCTAAGAGCCTGTCCCAGGATTCGGTGTCTTCATGCCTCAACATGCGGGCGCGCTCGGCAAGCAAATCGGGGTGACGGCGGGAAGCCAGGGCGCGGCTGATGGCAAAGCCCAGGATGGAGATGATGGCGTACACCCAGGCTTCCCACCAGTTCCAGCGCCAGGAGATCAACAGGGGTAGAAATGGCAGGAGGACAACGACAAGCAGCACCTGAATAATGACTTGTATGGAAATGATTTTTCGCTCAGCGTTCATTTTTCGACCCCTCCAACCCAACGACCGTCCAATCCTTGCGCGCGGGAGGAACCCCAATATTTCCCTAGATTCTACAACAGATTATTGTTAGCTGACTGGAGATGGGAGTATTCTCACCCATGAGCTGCCTGCCAAGCTGCAAGCAACCAGCCGCGAACCTGGTCATCGATCTCTGACACCGAACGCAGCTCTCAATGGTGGGTGAAATGACCTGGGGCGGGCTCGGCGATCTGGCTTTTGGTGGTGTGCATCTCAGCCGGATCCAGGTTGCCGATTGCCGCACACAGAGCTTCGAAGATGATACGCGACTTCTCAAACCCCCAAAAAAACTCTTCGAGCGTCAAGTCTCCCATCCATAAGCGCTAATTGCTGATTGCGGGAGCTTTGTGAACTTGCTCGTCGCCCTGCACCAGCTGCAGAATGTACCCTGCTAAATCTGCGCGGCTGAGGCGCAGCCCCATGCCATCCCCCACCATGCCCACTCTGATATGACCCGTTGGTGGGTCGTCCGTCAACATGGGCACGCGCACCACGGTCCAATCCAGATCACTGGTGCGCACGAGATCGACGCTTTTGAGCATATCCCGGTAAACGTTCTTGGCGGTGGTCTTAACCAGGACATGCATCATGCGATCGAATAGCTTGGGCGAGTCCCCTGGATGGTGGACACCCGCGCCGGCGGATATGATAATGCGACTGACCCCATGCCGTTGCATGGCTCCCAGGATGTGCTTTATGCCCAGACTGACCTCGAATGTGGGCTGGTTGCTGATTGGACCCAGCACGCTGAGCACAGCATCGACACCGGCAACGACGCGGTCGACAGCGGCTGTATCGCTCAGATCGCCTTGTACGAGCGTAAGCCGGTCCCCCTCAATAAAGCCAGCTGCATCCAGCTTATCCCGATTGCGAACCAAAGCGACCACCTGGTGCCCGCCATCCAATGCCTGGCGGACGAGGTGCTGCCCGGTGCGACCCGTGGCTCCAAAAACTGCAAGTTTCATAACAGACAATCAAGTAGCTCCAGTTTCCAGTGGTAAAAATACAATTGAAATGTTGAAACCGACTTCTAAGTAGGGAACCGAGATTCTCAACCGACCATCCACCAATCCAACCCCCAGCGCCAATCTGCCATCGGACAAAGAAACAGCGGCCAAATTCGCGCTCAACTGAGCTCCTAATGGCACATCCCAGACAATTTGCAACCCGGCCTGGGTGTATTGAATTCCAGCCAGACTCGTCTGAGATTGGTCAGGCACAACGACCTCAAGGATTCCATCTCCTGAAAAATCTGCGACCAAGGCGCTATCCAGGTTGCGTGACCCGATCTGGTGCGAGCTGAAGCCGCTGAGCTCCGCTTTGATTTCAAGCCGACCATCTTCCAATGCAAAAATTTCCAGGATGCCGCCAATATGCGGGGTGCGAATGACCGCAATTTCTAGAGGTCCGCCATCAATAAACTGACCGGCAGCCAGCTGATGCCTCCAGCGAAAGCCCTGCCCGACCGGCTCTCCGCTGGCAACGATGCCGCCATCTTCGCGATACACGACAATGCGCGCGCCGGCATCTGCATTGCTCTGGGTTACGATAATCTCGCGCGCACCATCACCGTCCAGATCCACCCAGATGGGAGCAATACCTTCAATCACATCTCCTGCATCGATGTGGATTTCGTTTACAACCCGGAGGCCACTCTTTGTATCCAGCAGGGTGATGGCTGTGGCTTCGAGATTATCGCCCAATACGCCATGGGGGTACTGATCTGTGGGAGCGGTGAGAAGGAGCAAGCGACCAGCGCCATCGGACAAGATGCGCGCATCGGGCAAAGCGCCCACCGCCAGCGTGGAGGATGCATCTTGCCGGATCAGGTGCAACTGCCCGCCCCGATCGATATAAGCCTGGGTATGCTCGTCGAGCAATAATGGGTTTGTAAAGGGTGATGAGTCTGGGAAGGGTGAAATCAGGTCTAGGTGATCGCCAGCTACCCGGAGGGCGGGGGGCATCCCGGGAGGCAGCATCGAAGCATCCAGAGTGATTTCGATCACTTCTCGATCCTCAATCCGAAACGCTTGAACCTGCCCGTCTTCAAGGGCAGCCAGCCAGACAGCACCGCCCTGTATGGGGGCAGCGACTAACCACAGGGGTATTCCCAACAATTGGATATCCAGCGGTTGTGCAGGCATGCCCCCAGACCCGGGGACGAGTCGGTTGCCGTCCTGCCGCTGGTGGGTGAGGGCGAGAAAAGATGCTGATTTTTGCGGGTGATCAACGTCAGTTGTCGCCGGCGGGCGATCTGAGGTCGAGATAGGCTGGATTGTCGCGGTTGAAGCGCTGCCATCTGTCGCGGTCTGCGCTGGAATCGAATCGGGGAGAGAGGCGGGCGTGCAACTGACCGCCAAAACAAGCAATAGTAGAAATGCTCTAGGAACCATCAAGACAAACTGCCTGAATAGTGCGCAAGACCGCCTAAAGCGCAACAATCGACTGGCGATCGGTCGGATCATGACTGCGATAAGCCAGGCGGATTATACCTTGTGAATCAATTAGGAAGCACTGCTCGTAAATCCTGATGAATTGGCAAGATTAATACTTACATTTCCCGAAAATTAAGTAAGGTTATTGCGAGACATCACATCCAAGTATCGAGAATATCATAAGCTCACTTTTTGATTTAAACACTTCTTATGGAGAAAACAAATGACAAAACCTGTGCACATCACCGATGCTGAGTTTGAGGCCAGCGTTCTACACTCAGATTTACCCGTGATCGTTGATTTTTGGGCGCCCTGGTGCATGCCTTGCAAGATGATTGCCCCCGTTCTTGAAGAGATCGCAAACCAGCATGACGGACAAATCACCGTAGCTAAAGTGAACACCGATGAAAATGCCGAGTGGGCCATGCACTTTGGCGTTCAGGGCATCCCCACCCTGTTATTTGTAAATCATGGCGAAGTGAAAGATCGCCTGGTAGGCGCGGTTCCAGCACCCTTACTCAAAGCCAGGGCAGAAGCACTCCTGAAAGAGGGGCAGACGATCGATGAATAGAGCAGGCAAAACGCAAGTGGGGGCGCGATCCCAACCTGAATTTTCCGTCCAGCACAAGGGTGGGCGGGACAGCCGTACGGGGTGGTGGATCGGATTGAGGGAGAAGCTTCTGGATATGCTGAGCGGAATCCAGGCAGACGAAGTCCTCAACCATGCGACAGCCGTATCTATCTCTGAACCCGGGGGTCATCTGGCTGAAGATCTTAAGCGCGCCCTGGACGCGATAAAAATCACCGCGGTGGATGCTGGCGGCGCACAAGTCAATTATGCCGCCCTGCGAGACAGTCCGGCTTACCAGCATTTTCGCACCAGCCTCTCACCCAGCTTGATGCATATTGATCCAGGAAAGTTGGAAACTCGGGAGGAGCGGCTGGCATTCTGGATCAACCTGTACAATGCCCTGGTAATGGATGCGGTAATTCTCCTGGGTGTGCGAGGCAGCGTGGTCGAGGGGCGGCTCGGGCTAATAACTTTCTTCCGGCGTGCAGCCTATAACGTCGCAGGACAGCGCATCAGCCTGGACGAGATCGAGAATGGCATCTTGCGCGGGAATCAGGGCCACCCGTTCATCCCTGGCAAGCAGTTCAAGAACAGTGATCGGCGCATGGATTGGGTGGTCTGGCCGCCTGAGCGGCGCATCCATTTTACGCTCAACTGCGCCAGCAAATCTTGCCCGCCGATCCAGGTGTATTCCGCCGATCAGCTAGAGGCACAGCTAGACCTGGCGGCTCGCAACTTTGTTGACAGTAGCGTCGAGGTAAACGTGGCAAAACGCGAGCTGGTCGTGTCGAGCATCTTCCAGTGGTTCAAGGGCGACTTTGGCGGGAAGGCAGGCATCCTTACTTTCCTGGTGGACCATCTGCCTGGCGATGAGCGCCGGGAATGGTTAATGAAGAACCAGGATACGCTTCAACTGCGCTTTGCGCGCTATGATTGGGGCCTGAATACAGCGTAATCGAGACACATGAGCCAAGTCGATGGGGGAAAAATTACCCGGCGTAGTCGAGCGCGTGAGACGTTAATGAAAAAATATCGATTCTCAATCTATAATGACATAAAAAGTCATCAGGCGAGAAAATGTCAAGTCATGGCATTAGGACGATTATATATTTATGTCTGGTGCCTGCATTATTAGCTGCGTGCAGGAATATGAATTCAACGCCGGCGGTTACGATCGTTCCTCTGGAAACGCTTACATACCGTCCGCCGATCACTGCTTTACCACACCCAGGCCGGGGCGATCGGGTAAGCTCAAGCGATCGCCTGCATAAAGCACACCGGTGAAGGGATCATTGCGGATCAGGAGCGGGCCATCCAGATCGGTGAGATCACACAGGGGGGCCAGATGCGCTGCGGCGGTCACTCCGATAGAGGACTCGACCATGCAACTGATCATGACGGACAACCCCAAGGCGTGGGCAGTATGGATGGCTCGCAGGGCTTCCCGGATGCCGCCGCTCTTCATCAGCTTGACCACCACGCCATCGACCGCGCCAGCATGTGCAGCGACATCGGCGGCGGTTCTCACACCTTCGTCAGCGAAGATAGGCACATCGATCTTCTGCGCCCGCAACGACCTGGTCAATTGACGTAGTCCCTCGATGTCGCCTGCGGGGAGGGGCTGCTCGACCAGCTCGAGCCCATATTCCACCAAGCGCGGGATTAAACGGGCAGCCTGCGGGCGTGACCAGCCAGCGTTGGCATCCACGCGCAGCTTGGCCTGGGTGGCGTTGCGGATTGCTGCCACGATGGCCTCATCATCCTCGCTCCCCAGCTTGATCTTTATGATCGCAAAACCGGAATCACGGGCGCGCTGCGCCATGCGAACCGGCTCGTCGATGGCTATCGTGAAAGAAGTCGGTGGGATACGCTCGGGATTTAGACCTAGCAGTCGATAGAGAGGTTGACCGAGGCGTTTGCCCCACAGATCGTGCAAAGCGATATCCAGGGCGGCGCGCCCAGCCTGACTGCCTTGCGGCAGACTGTCCAGAATATCTTCGATCAAGAATGGGTCATCGCCAAGCAGGGGGGCTGCTTTTTGCAGGTAAGCTACGATCCCGGCCGCGGTTTCGTAGTAGGGCACACCCGCCCCTTCCCCGAGACCATCCTCAAGATAGGCAATGACATTGTGGCGCTGGTCGCTGGTCCCATGGGCGATGCGAAAGGTGGTCTTTAGATCGAGCGTGATGGTTTCAACATGGAGTTTGAGAGGGGACATACTATTCTCCCTGCGGCAGCAATGTTCGTTGGTTCAAGTGTAACATTGGAACAGCAGATTTATGCAAATCCCAGCAGCTGATATTCCCAGCCGATAATTTTCCGACATTTAAGTATAAAAAAAAACCGCCAGTTCGCTGGCGGGGTGTGTTTCTCCTGTATCTCGTCCAGCGTGTGCCGTTGGGCACCCGAATGGGGAGAGGGACGGGATAACAAGCCGCGCATCATAGTCCACTGGTAATCAGCGCTGGTTTCGGAGCTGTTTACGGTGTCATCGCCGGTCGCTTCGCAATCAGCGCAACCAATGCGGTAATCGGCGGCCTGATCAGCGGCGTGGTATGGTAGGTGCTGGGCGCATTGACCATGATGCCACTGATGCTCAGCATGACGGAGATGGTCTTCGTGATCGGCCAGGCGCAATGGATGAGCCTGCTGGGTCATATGATCTATGGCTTGGTGACTGCGTTCGTGTTCATCCCCCGGGTGAGACGCAACTGAGCAATAGCTCTCGTTTACTCGACATGACACATCCCGAATTATCTGTTCGGGATGTGTCACCTAAGATGATCCACACCCTTTCTCTGGCTGCCACAACGCAGCGGCCAACCCATCGGCCCCCTTCTCAAATGGGATGGGGGCTTATTGATGTATTTTCGTGCTTATCTATGCGCTGCTGACTAGAATGAATTATGTTATTTATCGTGCTCTATCTATGAGTAGCTGACTAGAAGGGGAAGAGAGTTAGCGCCCTAATCAGGACGCAGGACTGGGGGCAGCACGCAAGATGCGCACTAAGGCATCGTATTCCTCGTGGCAATCTGCACACATCTCCAAATGGTGCTGGACGAGAGGCATCCAGCGAGCGACATCCTCGCCGCGCAGGTACGCCTCGGCAAACTGGTCTACCACAGCCAGCACCTCATCACAAGCCAGCTCGTCTTCCTGCGTGCTCTCGAGCTGAATCAACAATTTCTTCAGCTCCTCAGGCAGAGGCTTGCCGTTATTGACGAGCGGAGCGCTGGAGCGATTGAACCAACGCCGGAAAAAATCGCGGAAACGCATAATTACCTCACCATCCTCCAACCATAGCTATAGACGCTCCAACATGAAACCATCTTACCTCTTTTCAAACAGCGCCAATACGTCCTGTGGAGACAGGCCTTCTTTCGCCAGCCGGCGCTTGATGCGCAGGCGGGTATCATGCATGAGCTTATAGAGGGCGTTGCGGTTGGTGTCCATGCGGCGGGCGACTTCTTCGAGGGGCATGCCTTGAATTGCGATCGCCGTCATCGCCTGGCGTTGTTTCTCCGTGAGCTCTTCGTTCAAGATACGCTGCAAATGCTCAATCATATCTGAGCCTTCGGCGATCTTCTCCGGCGAAGGGGCTGAATCGGCCAACAGGTGCTGGGCTGGAGGGTTTTCATCTCCCTCGACCAACTTATCCAAAGATACGTTTTTCCAACGCTTGCGGCGCAGCTCGGTGAGGGCAACGCGCACGGCGATCTTGTGCACCCAGGTTGTAAACTGGCTGCGCCCTTCGAATGTATCCAGATGATCCAGTACGCGTAGCAGCGTCTCTTGAGCGGCTTCCTCCGCCAGTGGCTGGAAGCGCGGATCGCTGTTGGGCAGCCACTTATTCAAGGCATAGGGCAGCCCCTCCAGGATAACCTGGTGCAAATCTGCCAGGGCAGCGCTCTGATTAGAGCCGCCTGCACGCAGATCATTGATCCATTCGTCATTGGCTCGCTTGGGCATCAGGATAAATTATACAATGGGAAAGGGGTAAGGGATTTTATTCTTGGGTTGTCTATTCTACGAGCACTTGATATATTAGGACTTTCACCGTTGGTGGGAGAATGGGGGTGTTTGGGCGGGCGAGGCCTGCCCAAACATCCCCGATTTTCCCCTGAACTGCAGAGCTGCTATATTTAATAATCATACAACCCCTAACAAAGGTACCCGTGCGCAAATCCCAATCAATGAAAGAGGGAGATCGCCTAGAGAGCGGAGTATATGGTATTCTCCAATATCGGTGATTGAAATTGCAGGTGAGTATTCCAGGTCGTTGAGGTGAAAGAAATGCCAGACTGGCTGGTCCTTTGCATCGCTAAACCCGTCGTCCGCCGTGCGACTTATTCGGCGATCATTGTGGGTTTAATCCTGGTAACCATCAACCATGGCGATGCGCTGCTGCGCGGCGAGGTGGACGCCATGCGTCTATTTCGCATCGCGCTTACGGTCTTCGTCCCTTATGTTGTTTCGACAGTTTCCAGTGTGATCACTATCCGAGAAATGAGAAAGGGTGAGTAGCCACCGAGAGGAAATTAGAATGAATGATCAAATCGTTGTATACAGCACTGTGTGGTGCCCAGATTGCAAGCGCTCCAAGAAGTTCTTTGGCGAGCAGCGTATTCCGTATGTAACCATCGATATCGAGCAAGACCCAAAAGCATTGGCTTATGTCGAGAAGGTCAACAACGGAATGCGCATCATCCCAACCATCGTATTCCCGGATGGCTCAATCCTAGCAGAACCATCGAACGCGGAGCTGGCAGAAAAACTGGGGTTGAAAACCCAAGCACAACGCCAGTTTTATGACGCAATCGTCATCGGCGGCGGTCCTGCAGGCTTGACAGCAGCTTTATATATGTCTCGCGAAGGCCTGGATACCCTGGTGATTGAAAAAGCCGGTTTGGGGGGTCAGGCAGGGGTCGCCCAAACACTGGATAATTACCCAGGGTTCGACGAGGGCATCTCAGGGGCAGAGTTTGGAGACCGTCTCGGACGGCAGGCGCAACGCTTCGGTGCGGAGGTGCTGCAAGCTAATGAAGTGGTGGACATATTCCCCCAGGGTCCTTATCTATGCGCGATTACAGGGGATGGCAACGAATATGGCGCCAAGGCGATTGCCCTGGCAACCGGGGCGCGCTACCGCAAATTGCGCGTTCCCGGAGAAGACGAGCTGATCGGGATAAACATCCATTTCTGCGCGACCTGTGATGGTGCATTTTACAAGGGTAAGCGGCTGCTGGTAGTCGGTGGGGGGAACAGCGGGTTTGAGGAAGGGTTGTTTTTGACCAAGTTTGCCAGCCAGGTGGACATCGTGGAATTTCGGCCGCAGGTGAAAGCCAGCCAAATTCTCCAAGACAAAGTAGCAGAAATGGAAAACATGACGGTGACGGTCAACCACACTGTGAAAGAGTTCAAAATGGATAACAACCACTTGACCGGCGTCATCGTCGAGGATCGTACTAGCGGAGAGATGAAAGAATGGCAGTATGATGGCGTTTTCGTCTTCATCGGCCTGACTCCCAATAGCGACCTGGTCAAGGAAAAAGTAGAAGTCGACCGCTATGGCTTCGTTGTCACAGATAAAACTTTGATGACGAGCGAAGCGGGTTTGTTTGCTGCCGGCGACGTGCGCGCAGGATCAACCAAGCAGGCTGCATCTGCTGTAGGGGAAGGCGCCACGGTAGCTCTTATGATCCGCCAGTACTTGAAAGAGAACGGATGAAGGCAGGGTGGTGACCTGGTGACCGCCACAGAAGCGCTCCAGCTCACCGGCGATATGGTTTGAATGGGTCGCCTAAAATTCGGAATTATCAAGACACTAAGCTTTGCCTGCTCAGACTTCGCCTGGCTCTCGGTGCAATGCATAAATCAAGGTGGGAATCCCATCCCCATTAATGCCACCCACTTTCGCTTCAAGGGTCATGCCTATCTTCTCGGCAACCCTGCGGGAAGCGTGGTTGGCGGGATCGATCAAACAAATCAATCGGGATAAATTCAACTGCTCGAAAGCATAGCGAACAATGGCTCGAGCAGCCTCTGTCGCCAACCCCTGTCCCCAATACCTTTGAGCGATCGCATAGGCCACCTCGACCTCCGGGCGCCCGTCGATCGTCCAGGGGAGCAAACCACCGCGCCCAATGAATTGACCGGATTCCACATGGACGATCGCCCAAAGCCCTAACTCAGGATGTTTTGGGTGTCCATGCATAAACCATTCCAGCTCTTCCCTGGCATCTTCGTAGGTGCGCGGGGCGTCTGGAATATATTTGCTCACCTGTGGATCACTGTACAGCGCAAACAGGTGGTCGAGATCGTCTAGCACCTGGCGCCTAAGAATAAGCCGGTCGGTCTCAAGTATGTTCATGGGCGTGCCTTTCGACAGTCTGGTGACGTGTTCCCGTGGCAGCCAAAGATTTTACCAGAATTGTCGAGGACGCGCCGATGGGAGACGCCTTACCGGGTGTCTTCGATGCTGGTGGATTTAACAATCCCAACAGGCGCAATCAGTCGATTTGGACATGACATTCAGCACGACAAGTTAGTGACATATGTCACTAATCGAATACGTTCCCTATTGTTATTATTTTCACAATAGAAGTATGCACACATGTGAATATATACAAAGGCAAATTTTATGATCACACCCACTCTAACCCAAGAAATTACCGACTTGCACGCCGGGATATGTTCAGCGCTGGCAGATACAAATCGTATCCTGATCCTGTATGCGCTGCATGAAAAACCCAGCAACGTGAGCGATCTGGCGCGTGAGGTAGGAATCAAGCAACCAGCGGCATCGCGCCACCTCAATTTATTACGCGAGCGCGGCCTGGTTACTGCCCAGCGGGAAGGCCAGTCGATGATGTACACCTTGATCGACGGGCGCATCATCCAGGCGCTCGATTTGCTGCGCTCTGTGCTCACCAGCAAGCTGAAGAGCCAGGCAGCTTTGGTCCAAACGATTGAAGTAGAGAGCAAATAACCAACCCATTAAATTACTCTGCGGATGTTGCGTGTGATTTACCTGCACACTGCATCCCAAAACTTTACGGAGCATAAGCATGAAGAATTTACTCGTACTTGGCGCAGGAACAGCGGGAACGATGGTAGCCAACCGCATGCGCCGACTGCTAGATAACGATGAGTGGCGTATCACCATCGTAGACCAACACGAGAACCACTACTACCAGCCTGGTTTCCTGTTCATCCCATTTGGGATCTACAGCAAGAACGACGTTATCAAGCCGAAACGCGATTTCATCCCGTCTGGCGTGGAGCTAGTCATGTCGCCTGTGGACGTGATCGAGCCAGAGCACAACCGGGTGAGGCTGGTAAAAGACGGGCGCATCCTCAACTACGACTTCCTTGTTATAGCTACCGGAGCGCAAGTCCACCCAGAACAGACGCCTGGGATAATGGAGCACGAGTGGGAGAAATCAATCTATGAGTTCTATACTGCCGAAGGCGCGGTAAAACTGGCAAAGCACCTGCGCAGCTGGAAAGGGGGGCGCATGGTGGTGAACGTGGTCGAGAATCCGATCAAGTGCCCGGTGGCGCCGCTCGAGTTCATGATGCTGGCAGACTGGTATTTCCACGAGCAGGGCATCCGCGACCGTGTGGAGATTATCTACGCCACGCCCCTACCCGGGGCATTCACCAAGCCGATTGCCTCGCGGCATCTGGGAGACATTCTGGAGCAGAAGGGCATCCAGGTGATGCCGGAGTTCATGATCGAAAGAGTGGACCCCGACGCCAAGAAGATCATCTCCTACGACGAGCAGGAGATAGAGTACGACCTCCTGGTGAGCGTGCCGCTCAACATGGGCGACGAGACGATTGCCCGCTCGGGCCTGGGCGATGATCTGAATTTTATCCCGGTAGACAAGCACACCTTCCAGTCACCGAAGCACGATAACCTGTTTGTGCTTGGAGATGCAGCCAACCTGCCCACATCCAAAGCCGGATCGGTAGCCCACTTTGCGGTAGATTGTTTCTCGGAGAACTTCGTACGCCATATCGATGGTCTTGAGATGCTGCCCTCCTTCGACGGACATGCAAACTGCTTCATTGAATCGGGCTTCGGTAAGGGACTGCTGATTGACTTCAATTATGATGTCGAGCCGCTCCCAGGTCGCTACCCGCTGCCTGGCGTGGGACCTTTCTCCTTGCTGCAAGAATCTGAAGCGAACCACTGGGGCAAGATGATGTTCCGCTGGATGTATTGGAACCTGCTGATCAAAGGCCAGGAACTACCATTACCTGCGCGGATGACCATGGCTGGAAAGTGGAACAATTAAGGAGGCGCGCATGGACAATTCACTCGTCGATCTGAACCAAAAAATCGATACGCTCAGCACACAGGTGGCATACCTGACCGAACAAGCCCAAGTGGCAGAGCGCCAGCGCGGGGATCGGGCTGAGCTAATGCGCGACCTGACGATTGTGGCAGATGATGCCTTCCGCCTGACAGTGGAACAACTGGAGGAAGTCCAGGAATATATC
The DNA here is from genome assembly GCA_963714425.1 of uncultured Chloroflexia bacterium. Taxonomy (GTDB): domain Bacteria; phylum Chloroflexota; class Anaerolineae; order Anaerolineales; family UBA4823; genus DATCYX01. The sequence continues at coordinate 187,156 of CAVQOI010000003.1, read as the reverse complement.
GACCTGAGCGATCTGCTGCGCTTTGCCAAGAGGCTGTTACGCAACGGGCGTAATTTCGACAAGATGCTCGATCAGCTTGAAAGCCTGATGGATCTGATGGATACCATGGGTCCACTTGCCGACGAAGCCTTTGGGAAAGCAGTCGACACGCTCTCAAGCCTGGAAAAGAAGGGTTATTTCTCCTTTGCCAGGGGCGGTGGGCAGATCCTGGACAATGTGGTTACGTCGTTCAGCCAAGAGGACGTCAATCGCTTAGGCGATAATATCGTGCTCATCCTGAACACGGTGAAGGACATGACCCAACCTGAGATTATGAACTTCGTACGCAATACCTTAATGGTTGCGGAGAAAGAAGTTGAAAAGCCGGTGGATATCTCATACACCGGATTATTGCGCCAGATGCGCGACCCGGCTGTGCGCCGGGGTTTGGCGCTGACCATGCGGGTGTTACACGTTATTGGCGTGCAGGCAGAAGACAACGGACGGGGTGGTGAAAATTAACATCTCATCCGAAAAGCAATCGGAAGAAAAATCTAAAAACTATTTGGAGGCATGTAAGATGGCAACACGTGAAATATTTGGCAAAACAGTACAGGTCAATGAAGAAGGCTTCATGACTGATCCGAACGAGTGGAACAAGGAGATCGCAGTGGCAATCGCCCAAGAAGAGGGCATCCCCGAGCTTTCCGCAACTCACTGGCAAGTGATCGAATATTGCCGCAAGAGCGCCACCGAGTCGGGCAAAGCTCCCACATTACGCAATATCACCAATGGAGCTGGCGTCCCCACGAAGGAACTATTCAGCCTGTTCCCCAAAGGCCCTGCAAAGAAGGTCGCCAAGATCTCAGGGTTGGGCAAACCGGAAGGGTGCGTCTAGACGCACACCGATCAACAAATTGATAAGGAGAAAATTTCAATGGCTGACGATAACCGCCACATCGCTTTTATTTGCTCCAAAGGGAATCTGGACATGGCGTATCCCGCCCTGGTGATGGGCTGGGCTGCCCTGGGCAACGGGATCGACGTAACCATCTTCTTCACCTTTTGGGGGCTGGACATCATCAACAAGGCACGCATAGACCGTCTGGAGATTGCCCCGGTAGCTAATACGAGCATGAAGATGAGCATGATGGGGATAGATACCGGCAATCTGGGCATCCCCAATATTATGGGGGTACTACCGGGAATGACAGCATTTGCCACAAAACTGATGAAAGATAAGATGAAGGGCATTGAAGTGCCCCCTGTGCGAGAATACCTGCAAATGCTGATGGACGCGGGCGCAAAGCTATATGCCTGCAAGATGTCTGTAGACATGATGGGGCTGGAAATGGACGATTTCGTGGATGGTGTGCTCGATATCGTCACAGCCGGGGATTTCATGGACATGACTGAAGGGGCGCAGGTCATCTTCATTTGATCCCGGATCCTGCTCCAAGCAGACATTGGTAGTAGCCCACTAATTGAATAAAGGATATCTTACCGGCGCTCGATGGATCGAGCGCCGGTATGCGTGACTGATATAATCCTCGCTCAGAGAGATCTCTGGGCGATTACGCTTTGTGAAAGGATATCCCATGAAGGTGTTATTTATCGGAGGAACCGGGGTGATCAGCTCGGCATGTGCAGAGCTGGCATTGAAAAGAGGCTGTGAGCTGTACATCCTAAACCGCGGGCAAAGCGCTCGTCCGGCGGCGCTGGGTGCTGAAATCATCCACGCCGATATCCGCCAGACTGGGTCAGCAGCGGCAGCGCTGGGGGAGCATCATTTCGACTGTGTGGTCAATTGGGTGACTTACACCCCGGAACAGGCGCAGGCTGACCTGGAGCTATTCAGGGAGCGCACCGGGCAATACATCTTTATCAGCTCGGCATCCGCCTATATCAAGCCGCCGCGCTTCCTGCCTGTGACCGAGAGCACCCTACTGCACAACCCGTACTGGAAATATTCGCGGGATAAGGCTGCATGCGAAGCACTCTTCGAGCAGGCTTACCGCAAGGATGGCTTCCCGGTAACGATCGTGCGACCCTCGCACACCTATGACCACACGCTGCTGCCATTCCACGGAGGCTACACAATGGTGGGGCGCATGCGGGCAGGCAAGCCGGTTGTGGTCCACGGCGATGGGACATCGCTCTGGACGCTGACCCACAATACGGATTTCGCCGTAGGGTTTGTGGGCTTGCTGGGAAACCCGCACGCCATCGGGGAGACATTCCAAATCACCTCAGACGAGTGGCTGAGCTGGAACCAGATCTTCGAGATCGTGGGGCAAGCCGCGGGGGTCGAGCCGCAGCTGGTGCACGTGCCCTCGGACCTGATCGCAGCTTACGACCCCGTGTGGGGCGCTTCACTGCTGGGGGATAAGGCGCACAGCATGATCTTCGATAACAGCAAGATCCGGCGGGTGGTGCCTGACTTCGCGCCTAAGATCCCCTTCTGGCAGGGGGCACGCGAGATCATGGCGTGGTATGACGCTGACCCCTCCCGACAGATGGTGGAGGCTTTCATCGACCAGGTGCAAGATACCCTGATCGCTGCCATGCAGAAAGCCCTGCCAGCAGGCTGAGACATCCTTCCTGATTGCACCGGCAGGCAGGTAAAGAACCCGAAAATTAGATGAATCTTTGATAACTGGGAGCGTTTCTAATGGTTGCCAGAAGTGTTAATATCATTGGTTAATCATCCCAATTTTCGGCAGTCAAAGGAGATCCACCGTGAAACGATTCTTTACTTTCCCATTTGTGCGGTTGGCATTGGAAGCATTGTTGATCTTGGCAGTGATGGCAGCTATCCTCACTCGTGTCTTCGCAGCTCGGGCGGATTCTCCACAAGCGCCAGATGCCACTTACTGGTACCGGTGTAATGGACCAATGATTAACATAGGTGTCTTCACCAATAGAGTACACGTCTACTGCGAGACCACAACACCTATCGGTGGTGGCACGCCAACGATCCCAGCTATCCATTGGTTTTCCGTCCCCACCTCACCAGATTCGGCGGGCGCGTCGCGCTTCATGAGCTTGATCCAGACAGCAGTGATCACATCAAGTGAGATCTGGGTACAAGTTGATCCCGCTGACACATCCGGAACCAGCTTTGGCTGCGCATCATCGGACTGCCGCAGGATTTATGGAATGGAAATGCGATGAGCCCTATTGCATTTGCTTCCAAGCGGTCACGAACCATCCTGGATTGTTCGCTGATCTTGCTGCTTATCCTGATCCTCATCTCCAGTAGCCGCTCTACACCGGCAACAGCCCGATCCCAAGCCCTGCCGGGAGGGGTCTTCTCCCTCGAAACAGCCAGCCTATCTCGCGCCGATGATGCAAGCCCTGGACCTGGCAGCACAGACCCACCTGCGCAACTGGCACCCGTTGACGACAACTTGCTGGCGGCGATGATTGCCGCCGAAAACGCTGCCCTGAGCGTGCTGAATTCCATCTTGGTTTACCTACCGGAGATTGCCCGCTAAAACCGGGATAACATGATGCTGCTTGCAGACTCGGAGTAATGGAGGCGCATCTCACCATAACTCCGAGTCTACGCGATCCCCCTTCACAATATCGAGGGGTATTATCCTTGATCCATCCTTAGCGAGCGCTGGATCATGAGCAGCAGGTAGTTGATGCGAGTGAGCATCTGGATACTGGTCTCGCGGAAGGCCCTGTATCGTTCCTCCTCAGACCCCTGAACAGCCGCCGGGTCGGGGAAACTCCAGTGGATACGCACCGGCGCCCCGGGAAATACTGGACAGGATTCACTTGCACGATCACACACAGTTATCACATAGTCGAAAGACTCACCCAGGTACTGCTCCATAGTCTTTGAGTACTGCTGGCTGATATCGATGTTCATCTCTGCCAGAGCGCGAATGGCCAGAGGGTGGATGGTGGTCGCCTCAGTCCCGGCTGAAAACACCTCGACCGCTCCATTGCTGCGGGAGCGCAGGAGACCTTCGGCGATCTGGGAACGCGCACTGTTGTGAGTGCACAAGAACAGGACGCGAATGGCTGGTTGGACACCACTCTTGAAGAGAAGTCGTCTCTGTAGTCTCTCCCAGGGCAGGATGCAAGCTTTCCCCAGCGCTGAAGAAGGACGTGCGCACCCGGTCGAGATCCAGACTGTAATAAACCTGGCGCCCATCAGCAATGCTACGGTGTTCGCGGACGATGCCATGCTGGTGCAATTTGCGCAGGTGATACGAAACCAGGTTTTGGGGCTGTTTGACTGCCTCGACCAGCTCCTGGACGTGCAGGTCAGTCAAAGCAAGCGCCTGGAGCAATTGCCAGCGGATAGCGTGCCCAATGAGCTGCAGGAATTTGGGTGGATTGATAAGGGAAGGAGCTAATGACATATAATCCTCCAATATAAATTGCATCAATTCAATTAGATATTACATCATTATATATCAAAATATCTGACACTTGTCATTAAGATTGAGGAACATCGTCGCTTGAAATATTCCTGATTCCATCCTAAGATAGAACGCGTCTAACTTGATGACCTGATTTATCCAATCGTAACAAATACACCACCTTTCTTTGGACTACTAATGACAAAACACGTAGATTCCTTCCGCTTTATCAGCGGCATCACCCGACGAATCGCTGTAAAAACTGGATCAGTTTAGCAGAAGCCGCGCCCAATCCCGTGGACACCGCTAACAAAACCGCATTTCCGAATGCACAGTGGCAATGCTCAGCTCAGCGGGAATAGCACTAAAGTCCGACACACCTTTCGACCAGGATGGCGAGCGCAATAACCCGTGGTGGGGTGACCCTACCTATCGCATTTTGCCAAAAAATGCAACCGAGGACGATGTGCGGATGTACCACATGCACATCGATCCATCCTATGCTGAGCAGGACCTGAACTGCCTGTTCCCCTTACAGCGCTTGAAAGAGATGGAAGAGCGTAGGCGGATTGGTCGCATGGCTCCGCGGCACTACTCCATCATGGGTTATATCCTCAAGTCCAGAGGTGCTATTACGAGAAACCGTCCCCGCACTCATCCGTGACGTTCAAAGCGGACGTGGTGGATGTCGTAGTCCTTGTGCCTGCCTGACCTATCTGCTGCTGGTCCGTGGGACTGGTACAACGTGAGCTCGAAGCGGCGGGCTTCAGCACAATCACCTTGCTCACACCCATTCGCAGATTTGACTGCGGCTGTATGCGTACCGCGGCATTGCCGCCATCGAATACCCGTCAGGTCGCACACTCGGCCAACCTTGCGACGCAGCCGGGCAGACAGCGGTTTTGGATGCTATCCTGCAAGCCCTGGAATATATCCAAGCCCCTGGCGGGACCGTCCACCTGCCATTTGATTGGCCTGAAGCTCCGAAAGACGTGCGCAACAACCCACCTGAAAACCCACCGATCGCAAGCTACCTGGCGCGCCGCCCCTGGCAGCTGCGGAGAGTTGCTGGTGAGAGACGTGCCGGGATTTGATAGTCGTGCCGCCAATGTGATCCGTAGACTTGAGCTCCTAATCACCAGGAAGGAGTACTCATGAATAACTGGATTCGAATTCTCATCGGGATTGTTGTGTTGGCCACGGAGCCGGACACATCCTGTTCCTCGTGCCGGCACTGGGAATCAGCTCAATGGGGACAGTCCCCCCGCTCCTGGCTGTTGACAAACCTGCTGGGCGATGGATTGACGCGCGCCTTGGGCGCCGGGCTGTGGTTGGCAGTCATTCTGGCGTACGTCGTGGGAGTGATCGGCATGTTCACCCATGCGGCGTGGTGGCAGCCGACGCTGGTGACTGCGTCGGTCGCCTCCAGCGGCCGGATTGATCTTGTTCTGGAGCAACCCGCCCACATCGCCAGCCATTTCGGCGCTGATCTTCGATCTGGTCGTGATTATGGCTGTGCAATTCTTCCACTGGCCGCCCGCATAGAGAGGAGTTCCCAGGTGTATTGCGGGGGCAGGGGTGCTGTTGGAGGAAGAGCTGGGTATGGAAGACAACCTGCCTGAGCGAGGGATGTAAATACTTATGAAATCTTTGCAATTGAAGCGGATCGGTACTGGTCTCGGCGTGCTGCTGGTGACCCTGGTAGCAGGATACATGCTCATCCGTCCGTGGCACCTGCGCTGGGGCGCCAGCGATGAAGAGGTCAACCGGGCGATGCCAGGCGACCTGGATGGCAGGCGCTGGACACGCGCCATCACGGTCAACGCCCCGCCGGAGGCGATCTGGCCCTGGCTGGTGCAATGGGGGCAGGGGCGTGGCGGGTGGTACAGCTACGATTGGCTGGAGAACCTTTTCGGCATGGATATCCAATCTGCTGAGCGCATCCTGCCAGAATTCCAGAACCTTGCGATTGGCGATCCGATCTGCTTGGCGCGAGGCGTATGTATCAGCAAGGTGACCACAATCGAGCCCAACCGCTGGCTGAGCTGGCAGTCTGCCGATGAAACCGGCAACCCGGTATGGACGTTTACCTTTGGGCTCTTCCCTATCGACCAGACACAGACACGGCTGGTCATCCGAGAAAGCTTTCACCGGAATGCATTACCTGCTCCGGCTCTTCTTGCGATCGAAATTCCAGATGTGGTGATGGAACAGAAAGCGCTGAACACGGTGAAGGTTCGAGCAGAGAGCCGGGTCGAGCCAGGAATTATTACAGTTTATGAAATTGGCGTATGGCTGGCGGCACTCGTGATGGGTGTGATATCCGGCTGGCTGTACGTGACCCAGCGACAGGGAAGAAGGGGTCTGGCAAACGGCACGGTGGCAGTGCTGGTGCTGCTCCTGCTGACGTTCGCATTCCCGCCATACTGGCTGCGTGGAGTGCTCGACCTGGGCTTATTGGCTGGACTGGTTTGGAGCTTCCGAGAGTATGAAAGGAAATAACGAGAAAAAACGCAGAGACTTATGGTATCGTTAACCGCATCGTCCGGCTGGAGTATCTATATCTTATACGTAGGATTTACTGATGAGCATCCGAATCGTTACCGACTCGACCTGTGACTTGCCCGAAGAGGTAGTCACCCCATTGCAGATCGCAGTTGTCCCCCTGTACATCAATATTGGCGACCAAAGTTTTCAGGACGGTGTGGAGATCACGCGTACGCAGTTCTACACCAACCTTCCCACATATCCGAGCCATCCCACAACCGGCACGCCAGGGCCTGAACTATTCAAGAGTGTTTATAACAAACTCGTGGATGAAGGGGCGACCGAGATCCTCTCGATCCATATTTCCGAGAGCCTCAGCGCCACTGTGGATGTTGCCCGAACGGCGGCTAAAGATTTTCAGAGGGCTGGTGTCACGGTTCTGGACTCCCGCCAGCTCAGCATGGGCACAGGCTTTCAGGTCGAGATAGCTGCTCGCATGGCTATGGACGGGAACACGATGGAGGAAATCCTGGCTACATTGGAGGAGACTGCCCCACGCATCTTCGTCGCGGCAAGATTAAGCACCCTGGAATTCTTGCGCCGCAGTGGCCGGATGAATGCTACAATGAGCGGGATCGGCAGCCTGCTGCAGTTGAAGCCGATTCTGAAGATGAGTGGCGGCGAGCCCACTTCCGAGCGGGTGCGAACATATCAAAAAGCCGAAAAACGCCTGGTGGAGCTGCTCGGGAAACGCCAGCCGATTGAACGCTTTGCGCTGCTGCACACCAATGCCCCTCGCGAGGCCGAGCTATTCCGTAAGCGCATTGATGCGTTTATACCCGATCAGGATATATATTCGATGAATATCACGCCCGTGATCGGCGCCCACATCGGGCCCGGCGCGATAGGATATGCGATCATCTCGACGAAGAGAAATTAAGGAGGGGATATGACCCTGGCTAAATGGATTGCTGCGCTTGGCTTGCTTGCCATGAGCGCGGTGCTGGTTTACGGATTTACAGTGGGGGATTTCGCTACAGATGGCGCCGAGCTGCTTCAAAACCCTTGGGGGATTGTCTCCATGGTGGATCTGTATACCGGCTTTGTACTCTTCTCAATGTGGATCGTCTTTCGCGAGAAATCCACCCTGGCGGCTGTCGTTTGGGTGGTTTTGATGATGGTCCTGGGGTTTTTCACCGGGAGCCTGTACGCCCTGTATGCCCTGATCACCAGCAGGGGAGATTGGAAGGTGTTCTGGATGGGCAAGCGGGCAAGTGAGTAGCTTTCAGGAAATTCTTGAAGAATTAAGGTCGGTGCTCTCTGGACGTGCGAGGCGCCTGCTGGATTCATTTCTGCCACTGGTTGTTTTTCTGGTCTTCAGCCCGCTCGCTGGATTGAACGTCGCCCTATGGGCAGCCGGCGGGGTGGCGGCGCTATTTGCCATCTACCGTATACTGCGGCAGGAGAGCCTGGTGTATGCGCTGGGAGGCCTGGGTGGTGTGGCGTTGGCGGGGGTGTTCGCCCTTGTGAGTGGGTCCGGGAGAGGGTTCTTCTTGCCCGGCTTGATCTCCGGCGGGATCACGGTAATCGTGTGCGTGGTGAGTGTGGCGTTTAACCGCCCGGTTGTAGCCTGGACGAGCATGGTTGCACGGCGGTGGCCGCGCGACTGGTACTGGCATCCCAGGGTGCTACCGGCATATAACGAGGTAACGATTGGCTGGGGAGTAGCCTTTGCAGGACGCTTAGTGATCGAGTTGTACCTGTTCGGTCAGGTAGAACTAGGAATTTTAGGAGCTGCAAGAATCCTCTTAGGATGGCCTTTCACTGTCATTCTGCTGGTAGTGACTTATTTATATGGGATCTGGCGATTAAGAAAGCTGGGCGGACCAAGTGTGGAGGAATTTAAGGAAGCCAAAGAACCTCCCTGGACGAGCCAGCAGCGGGGTTTCTGACTACGGTTAAAGACCAATCATGGGAAATCCTCCCCATAGAGTAGGGTGACCTTACAGGTGTGACAGGCGGCTTGATCACAGACCGCCAATTTCCTATAATGACGCTATGCCCGGGAACGACAAGATTGCGATCCAGCGGTACCGATTACATACCTTCTATCTGAGGATATTGACCGGCCTGGTGTTGATCCTGACCGTCGCAGGGTGCACGGCGGCGGGAGGCTTCGAGCAGGCACCTCCGACCGCGCTGGTATCACTGCTCACGCCGACGATACCCGTCGAGCCCACACATACCCTCCTGCCATCCGTGACGGCATCCCAATTGCCGCCTATGACACCCACCGGAACGTCCACAGCGACGCCCACCCTCACACCCATCCCCACCTATGTGATCCTGCGCGGCGAGGTGCTGGTGCGCGCCAATTGCCGTTACGGACCGGGCGCGCCGTACCTGTACAAGTACGGGCTGGTGCCGGGCAGCAACCTGGAAGTGATCGGGCGCACCGACCTGGGCACCTGGATCCTGGTGCAAGCCATCGGCGGGAACAACCCGTGCTGGGTCAAGGCTTCGTTGATGGAGGTCAAAGGCGACGTGATGAACGTGGCGCCGACCTACATCCCGCTGCCCCAGTCACCGTACTACGCCCCGCTGCGAGGCGTATACGCCCGGCGGGACGGGAACGAAGTGACGATCTTCTGGAGCGCGGTGGCTTTGCGGGCAGGAGATGAGACCGCCGAGGCACCATACCTGATCGAAGCCTGGCTGTGCACGGATGGGCAGCTGGTTTTCACGCCCATCGGCTCGTACTTGACGGCGGTCAAAGTCGTGGATGAGCCAGGCTGTTCCGAGCCGTCGCACGGGCGGGTCTTCCTGGCAGAGAAGCACGGCTATACGCAACCCGTGGAGATCCCCTGGCCAGCCAATGAGTGAATGTTACGAAGCTAAAACGGCTTGAACATCATCAGCCAGGCAATGATCGCCAGACCTCCGGCACCAATCACAGTCAGCAGCACAGGCTGCCCGGCGTTGAGGATGGCGTCCATCTCTTCGGCGCTGGCAGTCTCTAATGGCGGGTTTGTCTTGCCACCTTCATAATAAGGCAGACCGGCGGCTTTGCGGGCGGCACCGTAGGTGCGCGAGCCGAGCACAAACATTGCCACGATAATAGCGATTAACAGACCTAATGCCACCCAGATCCAAGCCTGCCCCCACCACCTACCCAAAAATCCGGTGACTATGCCGGTGACCAGCAGCACGAGCAAAGATAGGTACATGACACCGTACGAGCCGCCAGACAGGGTCAGCAAGGCGCGCACGCGCTCGAGATCGCGCTCGCGGCGTAAGGCAAAGGCCACACCGGCGGAGATGCCATGCGCCATCAGAAAACCGAAGACTCCCAGGACGTGCAAGAAATTTAGCCAGGCGTACACCATGTAATCCTCCCTAATTGGAATAAATAACGCGCCCATTATAGTGGATTGCGCAATTATAAGCAAGTGGATCGGAAATGGGCGATTTTAGAGGCAGCAGGTATGAAGCGAAAGGGTTAAGCCTGCGGAGATCTGAATTCAATGGTAAAGCGCGTGCCTCTACCCATCTCACTCTGCACGCGGATTTCCCCCCCGTTGGCCTGCACCAATTGGCGGGCGATGGCCAGCCCCAGCCCACTACCCGAGCGCTCGCCACGCGTGCGTGCTTTGTCGCCGCGCCAGAAGCGATCGAAGATGTAAGGCAATTCCTCAGCAGGTATGCCCGCTCCTGTATCCTCCACGCTCAGACGTACGCCGCCGGAGAGCGGCTTACCATGCAGGGTGATGTACCCGCCTGCCGGGGTATAGCGCAGGGCGTTTGCAACCAGGTTCCCCAACACCTGCTCGACGCGACCTGGATCGACGTCAACCAGCAGGCTGTCACCTTCTTCTGGGACCTCAACGATCAAAATGACACCCGCCGCCGCGGCCTCGCCGGAGAAGCTGGCAGCTGTATCCGCCAGCAGATCGGCGGCAGATACCCGCGCAGGGTGCAGCGGCAGCTGTCCCGACTCAACCAGGGAGAGGGTTTGCAGGTCTTCCACCAGGCGCGCCAACTGGCGGGCTTCCTCCAGGGTGAGACGGATATGCTCGTCAGACGCTGGGTAGACCCCATCCAGGATGCCTTCCAGGTTGCCCTGCAAGATGGTCAGCGGCGTGCGCAGCTCGTGAGCTACGTCTGCGGTCAGGTTGCGGCGCTGGGTCTCGGCGCGACCCAGCTCAGCGGTCATGCGGTTAAAGCTGGTCGCCAGGCGGCGCATTTCGCGCGGGCCGTGCTCGGAGACGCGCACCGAGAAATCCCCATCCGCCACGGCGTCGGCGGCGGCCATCAGCTCAGCCACCGGCCCTCCAAAGCGGCGGAAGGCCCAGCCGCCCAGCACGCCCGACAGGAGGACAAAACCAAAGGGAACCGCGCATAACAAGAGCAACCAGAACTCCCAGCCAGGCAACGATTCGCGCAGCGGGCTGAAGACCAGGAAAATCACCAGAGCCAGCGCCAGCACGAAGAGTGTGAAGACAGGCACCAAAAACATGAGCACACCGCGCAGCAAGAAACGGCGCTTGTCGCGAGCGCCAGCCATCCAGGGGGGGCGGTGGGACCAGTGGGGCGGGTGGTGGTGGTGCAAGATTACTCCTGGTCGATAAAGCGATAGCCGATGCCGTAGACAGTTTCGATGAAGAGCGGACGAGAGGGATCGTTTTCCAGCTTGCGGCGCAAGTTTTTGATATGAGAGTCAACGCTGCGGTCAAAGCTGTTGATCGCCGCGCCGTGTAGCTGATCCAGCAGCTGCTGGCGAGAGAGGGTCTGCCCAGCATGCTGGAGGAGGGCGAACAGCAGGGAGAATTCGCTGGGGGTGAGGTGCAATGGCTGCCCATCCAGGCTGGCGCGGTGGGATTCCCCATCGATTTCCAGACCGCCACTGCGCAGAACTGCAGGAGGTTTAACGTGACCGCGGGTGCGCCTTAGAACGGCGCGGGCGCGCGCCACCAGGGCGCGCGGCGAGAAGGGCTTGACGACGTAGTCATCTGCGCCCAGCTCCAGACCTACGACCTGGTCGCTCTCCTCGGCGCGCGCAGTGAGCATGATGATGGGGAGATCGGTCTCGCGGCGAAGGTGGCGCACCACGTCCCAGCCATCCATTCCGGTCATCATCACGTCCAGAACGACCAAATCGGGCTTTTCACGGCGCGCCATTGCCAGGGCGGTCAGGCCGTCGTTGGCAGTGAGCACCTTAAACCCGTCTTTCTCAAAGTAATCGCGAGCCAGCTTGACGATCTTGGGCTCGTCGTCGACGACAAGGATGGTCTGTTGCATGAGCTAAGTTTAGCAGAAAATTATCTCTGGCGAGAGCAATTGTGCCCTGCCCTTGAACACTGCGCGGTTTTTACCTTCACCGCAACCTCCATCCCCCACCCCTTCCCCCTAAAGGGAGAAGGGGAGAGGAAATTTATGGGTATAGGGCGGGTCGATGACCCGCCCTATACCCCAACTATTCATTTTTCAAGATCTTGGGACGCCTGCGGCTGATCCGGGTCGGGTCCCCAGGGATGCCCGTGGTGGTGGTAGCCCTTGGGTCCGAAGCGGTAACGCCAGGGGCGGAACAAGAAGCCGAAGAACAGAAACGCTAAAGGGATCAAGAACAGCACACCGAAGAAGGGGAAGAAGCCGAAGTGAGGCCGCATATAGGGCCAGTAGCCATAATAAGGCAGCCCAGCAGGCGGTGCTCCTGGCGCGATCTCGGCGGAGTCCTGGCTTCCCTGAGCCAACCCAATGGCATAGCCCTGGGATTGCCCGGCTTGATAGGTCGCAGATGCGCCCCACACGAGCGCCCCAACCAATATCAGGCCAAACAGCAGACGTAAGAAAAAGGAACCTGTTCTAAACATTTTTTACCTCCATTTAGTTGTATGTATGGTTTGTCCTTACAGCCTGATTGTGCCATCCAAGTATGGAGAAATTATGGAGGGGTGGCGGAGACTTTGTAGATATTCCAAGAGTCCGTGCTTACAAGATTGTAGAGCGGCGCAACGGGAGTCGCATAGTGCGATTTGGGGAGGTGAAACTATAATGATGGTGAGAGCACTATCGGCGCTCAGCCTGCATCCTCGAAAGACGATCTAACCGCCGATACTACAGCCATGAAAGCACACAGACCCTTTTCGATCTTGCTCTTCTTTACCTTGCTGGCGACTGCTACCAGCTCACCAGGCGCACAGGCGCGCACAGGACCCCACTCCCCGGCAGCCAACGATATCTCCCTGCAGGCAGGCAGCACCTACCAGACCATGAGCGGCTGGGAGGCCGTCGCCTGGGCGGCGCAGGACTCGCCCGCCTTTCCAAACTATAGAGACGAATTATTCGACCGGGCGGTCAACGAAGTGGGTATCAACCGTGTACGGCTGGAAGTGCGCAGCGGCGCCGAGCACGACAACGACAATTGGACGGACTACCAGAACGGGGTGATCGATTACCCCACCTGGCGCAGCCGACGCTATGCCACAGTCAACGATAACGCCGACCCGGACAGCATAAACTGGGGTGGCTTTTATTTCTCCGAGCTTGACGATACGGTCGAGAAGGTCGTCCTGCCGCTGAAGCAACGCGTGGAGGCGAACGGTGGGGACTTCCTGATCAACCTCAATTATGTGGCATTCACCGGGCAGATCGGTCCAGGGCTCAACTACGATCACGATGATCCGGACGAATATGCGGAGTTTGTGCTGGCAACCTACCTGCACCTGCAGAGCAAATATGGACTGGCGCCTGACATGTGGGAGGTGCTGCTGGAACCTGATAACGTGTCCCAGTGGGATGGTACCCTCCTGGGCGAGGCGATGGTTGCGGCGGCGAGCAAGCTTCAGGCACATGGCTTTACGCCGCGCTTTGTAGCCCCCTCCAATACCAACATGGGCAATGCCATCACGTATTTCGACGCCATGATCCTGGTTCCCGGTGCGCTGACCTTTCTGGAGGAGTTCTCCTACCACCGATACGGTGGGGTGTCAGACGCCAACCTGCAGGCGATCGCCAACCGGGCGGTGCTGCACGGACTGGATACCTCCATGCTGGAGTGGTGGAGCAGCTCGAACGGCTACCAGACTTTACATAAAGATCTGGAGATGGGCAGAAACTCAGCCTGGGAGCAAGGGGTGCTGGGCGGACCGGGCGACCCGGCAACCAGCAGCGCACTCTATGCCGTGGACGATTCCGATCCAGCGAATCCTGTGGTCCATATCACCAACATGACCAAATTCACGCGCCAGTATTTCAGGTTCATCCAGCCAGGTGCAGTACGGATCGGGGCGACCAGCAACAACGCCAGTCTATCTCCACTGGCTTTCGTTGATTTGCGGGGATGCTCCGTGGTGGTTGTGAAAGCAGGAGCAGGGGCTACCTTTAATATCCATGACCTGCCGGCAGGTATATATGGCGTACAGTACACCACCGCAAGCCAGTACAGCGTCGACGCTGCGGATATCTGGGTGGGAGCCGGAGAGATGCTGACCACAAGCATCCCAGCGGCAGGGGTGATCACGGCGTACTCCAAGACAACCGCAGGGTGCGGGGAGTTAATCTTCCTACCGATATTGCAGCGATAAAGCGACATCCTGGATCAATGCGGGGGTAGAGGAGAGTACGAAGAGGGGAAAGCCGAATGTTAAGTTATTGAAAAGCTATTGTACATATATTGACAAGCTATCCATTTGTGGTATGATTAAATCCTAGCTGATAGGGATGGCGTTCTACAATGCTGGGATGGATCTTACTGGTTTTATATAACCTACCATAGCCTGTCAGCGTCTGTAATCTCACAATTTAGCGTAGTCATAGGAGGTTCAATATGAAGCGAGGATGGAAATTCATCGCTGTGATCCTGGCACTCGTCATGATGCTCAGCGCAATAGCAGTCCCGGCTTTCGCCAAAGAAAGACCGCCGGTAGATAAAGTGTGTGAATACTTCTACATCGGCGCAGTGCACGGAATTAATGGCGAACGCCTAGGTCTGGACGCGGCGCTCCCTGTTGATGTGTATGTCAACGGTGACTTTGCGTTCACCTTCGAGTTCAAGGATAGAGTAGGACCAATGATGCTGCCGGCTGGCGCATACACGATCACCGTCAACCTAGCTAAGACTGATACTCAGGTCATGAGCCTCGGCCCCGTGAAGATTCCGGGCTGTGTGAAGGTTGTCGTAATTGCCAAGCTGGTTGATGGCGTGCCCACCCTGCTCGCGAGAATCCGAGAGCTCCCCCCGACCCCGAATAACCCACGTTAACTACAACCTATGAGCGAAGGTACCTTTGCTCGTAGTTGCCATCCCAGAACAACAAACTCTGCCAGGGAACTCTCCTGGCAGAGTTTATTTCTCTTTTACGTCAGCCCACCTTAGGCGCCGATGACCAGGGCAATTCTTCCTATTTGAACGAGTTTCTCGTATACAGTCCAATACTGTGGTGCAGTCATTAACCATTTCGCCTTGCATTCATCAGGGTAGAGCAGCCAGCCACAGAAAACACTAAAGGGCCACAATTCATCATAAACGGATAGAAAGAGGCAGAAAATTTGTCATGATCGAAGAGGGTATGAGCTACTTTTCTTTTAAGCTCACCTCTTTGGCCCAGCCATGTGTGGCACTCCACTGCCAGCAGGGTAAATCCTTGATCAATTTTAGATAGATTAAGTGTGATTTGTATTACAATTGGCTGGTCAAATCTTCCTCTCATTGGTTGGGACAAGCAAATGAAATCCAACGGTACGCGTTCACTCCCTGTCATAATCATCGCAGCTGGCTTGTTGTTAGCGGCATGCACGCCTTCGACCCCATCGCCGGCGCCATTGCCCACCCAGACGCTGTCTCCACCCGCCAGCCAGGCAGCGCCAAGCCCGACGCCGACGATCGCACCCACCTCTCTCCCACCAACTGCGCCTGCCACGCTGGCTGATACAACCGCCTCCCAACCCACCGAACCAGCCGCACCGGCATCCGGCGAGCAGGTGTCGCCCTCCCCTACGCCCACACTTGCCCCACAGGCTTGCGACGAAAAGGCTGCCTATTTTGGAGACGTGACGATCCCAGACGACACGTTCTTCGCCCAGGGAGAAGCATTCACCAAAACCTGGCGCTTCCGCAATGAGGGCACCTGCACCTGGACACCGGATTATAAGCTGGCGTTCCACAGCGGGGATGTGATGAGCGGCCCGCTCAACCAGCCCTTCCCTTCCACGGTGCCTCCCGGAGCGACAGTTGAATTATCCGTAGACATGACCGCACCCAGCCGGGGTGGGTTGCAGCAGGGCTTCTGGTGGTTCGAAGACCCCACCGGCAGGCGCTTCGGGACGGGGAGCAACCGCGCAGATACCTTCTGGGTGCGCATCTCCGTGCGCTTCCTGGACCGCAACGACCAGCCGCAAGGCGACCCTGGCGCGCAGCCACCTCCCCCACCCCCCGCCGGTTGCGCTGCACAGCGCGATGCGGCAGTAGAAGCCAGTGTGCTGACCCTGGTCAACCAGAACCGGGCGGCGAACGGACTGGCGCCCCTCAGCCTGAGCACAGCCCTCGCGGAAGCGGCATTCGTCCACAGCCGGGATATGGCTTGCAACCGCTTCGTCGACCACAACGGCTCGAACGGATCGTCCTGGTACGACCGCATCCGCGCCCAGGGATACAGCTACAGCAATGCGAACGAGAATATCTACGTGGGCTTTCCGGAGTTCGGCGGCACGGCAGAAGGGGCGGTAAACTGGTGGATGAACAGCCGGGTGCACCGCGAGAACATCCTTAACGCCGGTAACTTAGATGCAGGCGTCGGTTATGTGTATGACGCTAACAGCGAATGGGGGGGATATTATACGATGGTGTTCGCCAGACCTTAGTCTGAGTCCTCTAACGAGGCATAGCCCTCGCGCAGGGCGTACAAGGCAGCTTGCGTGCGGCTGGCAAGGTGCAGTTTGGCCAGGATGTTGCTGACGTGCGTGTACAGCTGTAGCTACACTGACGAGCAGATCATCGGCGATCTCCTTGTGATGGGAAAAGGACATTTTTTCGGCGTTACTTCTGTTTTCTTTATTTATACACACTGCTTTAATTAGGCGCGATGTATAATTAATGTCAGAATGTCTGAGACATTTCTCCTCACCAAACTTTATGTCCCACCACCTCGCCCTAAAATTGTATTCCGTCCCCGCCTGATCGAGCGGCTGAACGAGGGTCTCTCTTCGGGATGCAAGCTGACCCTCATCTCAGCATCTGCCGGGTTTGGCAAAACCACATTGGTCAGCGAATGGGTCGCCGGTTGCGAGAAACCGGTTGCCTGGCTGTCACTGGATGAGGGGGATAACGATCCCGCTCGCTTTTTGATTTACGTGATCGCGACTTTGCAGACAATTGTGGCGGATTTAGGAAAAGGGTTGCTGGCTGCGCTCCAGTCTCCTCAGCCACCTCCATCCGAAACGATTCTGACAACCCTGCTCAATGAAATCTCAACTATCCCGAACAATTTCGTCCTTGTCCTGGACGACTACCATGTGATTGATTCCCAACCGGTGGATCAAGCCCTGACTTTCCTCGTCGAACACCTGCCTCCACGAATGCACCTGGTCATCGCTACTCGTGAGGATCCACCACTACCCCTATCCCGGCTACGTGCCCGGGGGCAATTGACAGAGCTGCGCGCTGCCGACTTGCAGTTTACCCCCGCTGAGGCCGCCGAATTCCTAAACCAGGTGATGGGGCTGGGTCTTACTGATGGAGATGTTGCCGCTCTGGAAACGCGTACCGAAGGTTGGATTGCCGGTTTGCAGTTGGCCGCGCTGTCCATGCAAGGGCATCAAGATGCCGCCAGCTTTATCAAGTCTTTCACTGGCAGTCACAGGTTCGTGCTCGATTATCTGGTTGAAGAGGTTTTGCAACAGCAGTCAGAAAGTATTCAGACTTTCTTGTTACGCACTTCCATTCTCGATCGCATGTGCGGACCCCTATGTGATGCCATTCTGCTCAACTCCCCTGCTTCCGGACAGGAAACCCTCGAACATCTCGAACACACCAACCTGTTCATTGTCCCTTTGGATAGCGAACGGCATTGGTATCGCTATCACCACTTGTTTGGCGATCTGCTGCGCCAGCGTCTTGGTCAACCACAAGAGCTCCCCAACTACCACCTCCGCGCCTGCGAGTGGTTTGAGGCTAACAACGACCTGTCAGAAGCCTATAACCACGCCCTGGCGGCCGGAGATTTTGAGCGAGCGGCGCGCCTGGCTGAAGTTGCCTGGCAAGGCATGGAACGCAGTTTCCAGACCGTCGCCTGGGTTGGCTGGGTAAAAAAACTGCCTGATGCGGTAGTCTGCTCAAAACCCAGGTTATGTGTGCAACTTGGGTGGGCTTTTTCGGATGCCGGAGACCTGGAGGCGAGTGAAACCCACCTGCAATATGCCGAGCGCGCCATGGCTGACGCAGTCGAACAGACCGAATTCAAGTCCTTGCCGGGTAACATTGCCTTAATCCGCGCTTCCAACTTCCAAAATCAGGGCAACCTGGCCGAAACGGTGAAATACGCCGAGCTGTCCATCGGGCTCATCCCCGAGGAAGATACTTACCTCCGCGCCGCGGCTGCCATCACGCTGGGATTTACCCATTGGGCTACCGGCGATCTGGAAGCCTCCCTCCGAGCCATGCAGACCTGGGTGGATGATATGCAAAGGTTGGGCAACCAGGTTTTTGCGATTGCCAGCGCCTTTGCCATGGCTGATATGCATGTGATATTGGGTCATCTGGGTGAAGCCGAAAAGGCTCTCTTGCAAGCCATCCAGCTGGCCGCCTCACAAGGGCAGGAGGCCATAGCTGTCACTGCCCATCATCACCTGGGGTTGGCTCTGCTTGCCCACGAACGGGGCGATGATGCAACGGCTGCCCAGCGCCTGCAAACCGCCGCCGACCTAGGCCATCACACCACCCTGGTGGACTGGCTTTACCGCTGGAACCTGGCCCAAGCCCGGCTCAAAGAATCTGCCGGGGAATGGGAGGCGGCGCTCGAGCTGCTCGATGAAGCCAAGCGGGGCTACGTCAAAAACCCGATCCCCAACCTGCGGCCGATCGAAGCGCACAAGGCACGGGTCTATCTTAAACAAGGGCGGCTGGACAAGGCGCATCCTGGGTGCAGGAGCGCGGCATTTCAACGGAGGACGAGGTCAACTATCTGGGCGAGTATGAATACCTCACTCTGGCGCGTGTGCGGCTGAGTGAAGGCGTTTTCACCGGGGTCGATGAATTGCTGGAACGCCTGTTAACATTGGCAGAAACACAAAAACGGACAGGAAGCGTGATCGAAATCCTGTTGACCCAAGCGCTTCTTCATCAAGCGCAGAACAACCGCTCCCAGTCCCTTGCCGCGCTGGAACGCGCCCTGGCGCTGGCCGAGCCGGAAGGCTACCTGCGCATTTTCGTGGATGAAGGTGACGCAATGCAATTGTTGATTTCTGATTTTCGATTGACGATTGCGAGCCGCGCTCACCCTTTGCTTGGGTATGTTAATCGCATATTGGATTTTTTCCCGCAAACGGTGGAAGACAGGCTTCAATCCGAAATCGCAAATCAAAAATCCAAAATGATCGAACCTCTCACCGACCGCGAACTCGAAATCCTGGGTCTCATCGCCGAAGGGCAATCTAACGCGGAGATCAGCCGACGGCTATACATAGCCCTCAGCACGGTCAAGGGTCATAACCTGCGAATTTTCAACAAACTGCAAGCCCAAAATCGCACCGAGGCTGTCGCCCGCGCCCGCGAGTTGGGTTTACTCTAATCCCCTAAAACAATACTCCAAACAATACTTAAGTTGCTACCCGACAGTACCGCCCTGCCGGTATATTTACGTTCATGAAACCAACGCAAACTCACCCCACCTGCTACGAAATCCGGGTCGCAGGCCACCTGCCCCCACAATGGGCGGACTGGTTCGAAGGCGTAACCATCACGCTGGAAGATGACGGCGACACGCTTCTTAGCGGTCCGGTGATTGACCAGGCGGCGTTGCATGGCTTGCTTAAAAAAGTGCGTGATTTAGGAATACCATTGGTCTCGGTCAATCGGGTCCAATTCCATGGAATTCATCCATATCGTTCAAATAAGGAGAAAAAAATGAATACAAACGCAACACCTACGAAAAAGATCGACACGAAAACCCTGCTTTCAACCCTATGGGTGGTCGTCATGATCAACATGCTGAAAGCGGACATCCTATCGCTGTACATCCCTGGCTCGGCGGAAGAACTGGCAAGAACCTCAGCCAGCGCTGGCACCCCGATTCCCCAATTGATGCTGGGCGGCGCAATCATGATGGAGATTTCTATTGTCATGATCATCCTTTCTCGCGTGTTGAAGTACAGGGTGAATCGTTGGGTCAATGTCATTGCGAGCCTCATCACGATTGCCTTTGTTGTCGGCGGCGGAGCAACATACCCCCATTACATCTTCATAGCAAGTGTAGAAGTTGTATGTCTGTTACTCATTGTTTGGTTTGCCTGGAAGTGGCGCAACCTTGAAGGCTAGTTCGACAGATACGCCAGATGTCAAATAGTAAAACTCATCCATATTGGACAAAAAAGGAGATAAACATGAAAACCTTGCAGAAATTCGGCGGTTTCGCCGCGCTGTACCTGGCAGTCGCCTACCTGATCGGAATGGTTATCTTTCTCGTCGTTCTGGACTACCCCAGCATAACCGACCCGGCCCAAAAGGTGGCCCTACTCGTCGAAATGCAGCTGGTCACCTTCTCGACCAACCTGCTCATGTACGTGTTCTTTGGCATTTTTCTGATCGTCCTGTCGCTGGCACTGTACGACCGGTTGAAGTCCGGCGCACCGGCGATCATGCAAGTTGCAACCGCGATCGGGATCATCTGGGCTGGCTCGCTGGTCGCCAGCGGCATGGTCGCGAATGCCGGGATCGCCCCTGTCGTTGCGCTCTATGCCAAAGACCCGGCCCAGGCTGCGTTGACCTGGCAGGTAATTGAATCGGTGGCAAACGGGCTGGGCAATGGCAATGGCGAAATCCTGGGAGGGGTCTGGACACTGCTGGTCAGCCTGGCCGCGCTGCGCTCAGGTGGGTTGACCAAAGCGTTGAATATCCTCGGCCTGTTGATCGGAGCATTGGGCATCATTACGCTGGCGCCCGGACTAATAGACCTGGTCGGGATTTTCGCAATTGGCCATATCGTCTGGTATATCTGGGTGGGGATCGTCATGCTTCGCCGCAGCGCCGCCGTTACGGCGCAGCATGATGATATGTTCGTGCCGCGTCACAGCACTTGACATGGGCAAATCCACCAGAAAGCAAAGAAAACTGGAAGTGGGCTAACCCTGAAGGTTAGTCCGGCAGATGCACCAGATATCAAATAGTCAGGTTGACGCCTTCGGCGCTTATTAACAGATTATGGGAGATCATATGTTCACCAACATTGAAACCAATCGTTTAGTATTAAAATGCATCGACCATAGTGATCGAGATTTCATTTTTGAAGAATTCCAAAATGATTTCATAAACAGATATTTGTATGACGAAGAGCCTATGACGGAGATATCTCAAGCAGATGAATTAATTGATTTCTATACTATAGGTGAACCAAGAAAGCAAAATAGATGGGTTTTAATTGATAAAACTACAAATACAAAACTTGGAACATGTGGTTATCATTTGTGGAATCCTGACAATAAAGAAGTAGAAATTGGTTTTGAGTTAATGGAACAATACAATGGCAAGGGCTATATGCTAGAAGCTATAGAAGCGATAATTGAATTTGCAAGACATAAAATGAAGGTAGAACGAATAAATGCTATTGCATACATTAATAATAAAAAATGCATAAAACTCTTAGAAAGGCTAAGATTTATTAAAGTGGGTGAAGAGGAAACTGAATATCGAGGTCACATATATCTTCATAATATATATGCATTGAAAATATAACCTAACTTGAAAAGTAATCCTAGAGGATGACATGAAAGCGATTGTGTACACAAAATTTGGCCCACCCGAGGTTCTTCATCTTCAAGAGGTGGCAAAGCCCACCCCTAAAGCCAATGAGGTGCTGATAAAAATACATGCGACCACCGTCGTAAAAGAAGACCCAGACATGAGAGCTTCCCCAGGTTTCAACGGTTTTCTGAAGCCCAGACATTCGATCCTGGGGCAGGAGCTGGCTGGGGAGATCGAATCTGTCGGCAGAGAGGTGACCCGATTCAAACCCGGCGACCAGGTATTTGGTTTTGACATGTTTGGCGCATATGCAGAGTACAAATGCATGCCTGAAAACGGGGCGCTGGCTCTCAAGCCGGTCAATCTGAGCTATGAAGAAGCTGCAAGCATTCCGAATGGGGCATTAACCGCGCTGCCTTTTCTGAGAGATAAGGGAGAGATCCAGAGCGGACAAACCGTCCTGATCTATGGCGCTTCAGGATCGGTCGGCGCGGCGGCGGTACAACTGGCCAGGTACTATGGGGCGCAGGTGACCGGGGTATGCAGTACCACGAATTTAGAATGGGTCAAATCTTTGGGAGCCGATCAGGTGATTGATCACACCCAGGAGGATTTCACCAAAAATGGCAAGACCTATGACATTATTTTTGACACGGTAGGCAAGCGTTCGTTTTCAGAGTGCAAAGATTCGTTGACGGATGCAGGAATTTATCTTACGACGGTCCCTACGCCGGTAATTATGCTTCAAGCATTATGGCCTGCAAAGAGCGGCAGCAAAAAAGTAAAGTTTTTAGCTGCAGGTTTGAAGCCAGCGGGATGACATGAAAGCGATTGTGTACACAAAATTTGGCCCACCCGAGGTTCTTCATCTTCAAGAGGTGGCAAAGCCCACCCCTAAAGCCAATGAGGTGCTGATAAAAATACATGCGACCACCGTCGTAAAAGAAGACCCAGACATGAGAGCTTCCCCAGGTTTCAACGGTTTTCTGAAGCCCAGACATTCGATCCTGGGGCAGGAGCTGGCTGGGGAGATCGAATCTGTCGGCAGAGAGGTGACCCGATTCAAACCCGGCGACCAGGTATTTGGTTTTGACATGTTTGGCGCATATGCAGAGTACAAATGCATGCCTGAAAACGGGGCGCTGGCTCTCAAGCCGGTCAATCTGAGCTATGAAGAAGCTGCAAGCATTCCGAATGGGGCATTAACCGCGCTGCCTTTTCTGAGAGATAAGGGAGAGATCCAGAGCGGACAAACCGTCCTGATCTATGGCGCTTCAGGATCGGTCGGCGCGGCGGCGGTACAACTGGCCAGGTACTATGGGGCGCAGGTGACCGGGGTATGCAGTACCACGAATTTAGAATGGGTCAAATCTTTGGGAGCCGATCAGGTGATTGATTACACCCAGGAGGATTTCACCAAAAATGGCAAGACCTATGACATTATTTTTGACACGGTAGGCAAGCGTTCGTTTTCAGAGTGCAAAGCTTCGCTAACGGATGCAGGAATTTATCTTACGACGGTCCCTACGCCGGTAGTTATGCTTCAAGCATTATGGCCTGCAAAGAGCGGCAGCAAAAAAGTACGGTTTTTGGCTGCGGGTTTGAGGCCAGCGAGTGAGAAGATCAAAGATCTTGTCTTTCTCACAGAGTTGATTGAGAGCAGGGGAAGATAAACCGGTCATAGACCGACGTCTATTCGCTGGAGCAAACTCGCCGAGGCGCACCGCTATGTCGAACAGGGGCATAAAAAGGGCAATGTTGTCATCACTGTGGCATCATCATGAATGGGAAGAAGGAGGTTGCGGCATTATAATTGATCTATGCCTACGCCATTTTGGCCACGAAACTGTATATCCCTCCACCTCGGGCTAAAATTGTCCTCCGCTCCAGCCTGATCGAGCAGCTGAACGAGGGTCTCTCTTCGGGTTGCAAGCTGACCCTCATCTCAGCCTCTGCCGGGTTTGGCAAAACCACGTTGGTCAGCGAATGGGTCGCCGGTTGCGAGAAACCAGTTGCCTGGCTTTCACTGGATGAGGGGGATAACGATCCCACTCGCTTTTTGATTTACGTGATCGCGGCTTTGCAGACGATTGTGGCAGATCTAGGAGAAGGGGTGCAGGCTGTGCTCCAATCCCCTCAGCCGCCGCCCAGCGAAGCGCTGCTTACAACCCTGCTCAATGAAATCGCCGCCATCCCGGATGATTTCATCCTCGTCCTTGATGACTACCATGTGATTGATGCCAAATCGATTGACAATGCCCTCACTTTTCTCATCGAGCACCTGCCGCCACAGATGCACCTGGTGATTGCCACGCGTGAGGATCCACATCTTCCCCTCGCTCGGCTGCGCGTCCGGGGCCAGTTGACCGAGCTGCGTGCCGCCGACTTGCGTTTTACCCCCGCCGAAGCCGCCGAGTTTCTCAACCAAATGATGGGCCTGAACCTCTCTGGGGAAGACATCGCCGCACTCGAAGCCCGCACCGAAGGTTGGGTTGCCGGCCTGCAGCTGGCCGCGATTTCCATGCGGGGATATCCAGACACCGCCAGCTTCATCCAATCCTTCACCGGCAGCCACCATTTCGTGCTGGACTATCTGGTTGAAGAAGTCTTGCAGCAGCAGTCCGAAAGCATCCGGACCTTCCTGCTGCACACATCCATTCTTGACCGCATGTGCGGCCCGCTATGTGACACTGTTTTGGGTTCTCCTTTTGCTTCAGGGCAGGAAACGGTCTCCGCACAGGAGACTTTGGAATATCTCGAACGCACTAACCTGTTCATTGTCCCGCTGGATAGCGAGCGGCGCTGGTACCGCTATCACCATCTCTTTGGCGATTTGCTGCGGCAGCGCCTGGGAAAGCCCAAAGAATTCGCCGAATTCCACTTGCGCGCCAGCCAGTGGCATGAAGAGAACGGCGACCTGGGCGCGGCGTTTCACCACGCCATCGCAGCCGGGGATTTTGTCCGGGCGGCGGGGTTGGCTGAAGCGGCCTGGCAGGGGATGAATGAAAGTTTCCAGTCTGCTGCCTGGCTTGGCTGGGTGAAGAAGCTGCCAGAAAAGCTGATCCGCACCAGGCCTGTGCTCTGTACCCAGATTGCCCAGGCATTTACGGATACCGGCGAGCTGGAGGCCAGCGAGTTGCGCCTGCAGGACGCTGAACGATGCCTGGATGGTTCGGAATTAGCGAACGAAGCGCAGCTAAAACCCCTGCCAGCGATGATCGCTTTGACCCGCGCCTACAACGCCCAGGTGCAAGGCGATCCCGCCGCAACAATGAAATACGCCGAACTGGCGCTCCAGCTCATCCCCGAAGATGATTTTGACCGGCGCGCCCGGGCCACCACCATATTGGACGTCATCCACTGGGCCAGCGGCAACCTGGAGTCAGCCATCCGGGGGATTGTTGATTCGATGGAGAGATTGACCCAGCTGGGCAATCACGTCATGGTGGTTGCCAGCGCCTTTGCTGTAGCCGACCTGCTGGTGGGCCTGGGGCACCTGAGCGAGGCCGAGCGGACCTATCAGGATGCCTTGCAGCTGGCGTCCCAACACGGCCCGGAGGCTGAACACATCACTGCCCACCATCATCTCGGCCTGTCCATGATCTACCGTCAGCGAGGAGATGACACTCCTCGCTGCTCATCACCTGAAACGAGCCGCCGAATTGGGTTTGCAAACCACCCTGGTAGATTGGCTGTACCGCTGGCATGTGGCCCAGGCCCAACTGAGAGAGGCCGCAGGCGATCTGGAAACCGCCCTGGCCCTGCTCGACGAGGCCAAACGGGTCTATATCCAAACCCTCGTGCCTGACCTTCGCCCCATTGCGGCCCTGAAAGCACGCATCTATCTCAAACAGGGGCGGCCCGATAAAGCCCGGGCGTGGGCAGCAGAACGCGGGCTTTCGCTGGCAGATGAAGTCAGCTACTTGCATGAGTTCGAGCACCTCACTCTGGCCCGGCTGGAAATCGCCAACCCGCTGGTCAACGCCCTGCTCGCACGCCTGTTGCAAGCCGCCGAAGCGCAAAAGCGCCGGGGCAGCGCGCTCGACATCCTGCTGGTGCAGGTGCTGGCCCACGAGGCGCAGGGCAATCGCCCCCAGGCTCTCGCCGTGCTGGAATGCGCCCTGACCCTGGCCGAGCCGGAAGGCTATGTTCGCATCTTTGTGGATGAAGGCGAAGCGATGCGATTGTTGATTGAAAAACAATCGCGCAATCGAGACCATCCGCTGAGCGATTATGTGGACAAACTCCTGGCAGCCTTTACACAACCGGAGGCTGCGCCAAAATCAGCAATCATCCATCAAAAATCAGACATGATAGAGCCGCTGAGCGAACGTGAGCTGGAAGTGCTCAAGCTTCTCCGAACCGAATTGAGCGGCCCGGAAATTGCCCGTCAATTGATCGTGTCGCTGAACACCTTTCGCACTCACACGAAAAACATTTTCGACAAACTGGGGGTCAACAATCGCCGGGCGGCCGTCCGCCGCGCCGAGGAACTCGATTTGTTCTAACTGGTCCAAAATCATCAACCCCGGCCCCGACAGGTGTCCTCAAACCATCTGCCGGGGCTTTTTGTTTTTCACACAACAATCACAACCTCAATCACATCATGTGGTGATGACGCCTCATCACATTGGGTGGTATCCTTTGGGAAGATAAACAACGAAAGGAAAAAGGCGAGGCGCATGATGAGTGACAAACAAACATTCGACGAAAAACATAACCAGCATCAGTGGCTACGAAATCCGCCTCAAGGGACACCTGGATGACCGGTGGGCCGACTGGTTTGAGGGCCTGACCATCACGCTGGAAGAGGACGGCGACACGCTTTTAACTGGTCCGGTGATTGACCAGGCTGCGTTGCATGGCTTGCTCAAAAAAGTGCGTGATTTAGGTTTGCCATTGGTCTCGGTCAGTCCTGTTGAACCCGGACCTCCGACTTCGCTCGGGACTGGCCAAGCGGATCAATCAAATGTCAAATAGTAAATGGATATAAGCTACTTGGAAAGGAGGTTTGCCTTTGATAACATTTCTAGCCCATTTCAACCCCCGGTAACGGGGTGGCGACCAGAATTTTATTCAAGTCCAAATTAATGAAACCCATCCATATCGTTCAAAAAAGGAGATAAAAATGAATACGATCAAAGGAAGTCCCCTTGGGACAAACAAAGAGACCGCAAGAAATCTGCTAGATGTGAGGATAATCCTTGCAGTGCTATGGGTAGCTGGAATGTTAAGTAGTTTAAATGGGGATACGTACCGCTTATCTGCGGCTACCGGACCTCTCGGAGCAAACCCCGAATTATTGTCAGTAATGGCAATACTATTAGTGGGTCACATTTTTATGAGTGTCTTGACCCTGACGTTGAAGTCTCCCGTGAGTCGTTGGGCAAACCGCATCATTGGCATATTCTATGCGATGGTTACTCTTGCTTTTGAGGTTTTACATCTTATCGTATGGCGATCCGCTGGTTATGAATTAGTTTGGGCAACAGCACAACTTGTGTTTGCCTTACTGGTTGTTTGGTACGCTTGGAAATGGACTAACCCTGAAGGTTAAACCTGATTTATAGTGCCGGTCAAAGGAATTTGGAGAAAAAACTATGAAAGCGATTGTATGCACAAAATACGGCACTCCTGACGTTCTTGAACTAAGAGAGGTAGAAAAACCTACTCCCAACGAGGATGAAGCACTGGTAAAAGTTCATGCGGCATCCTTAAATGCGGCTGACCTTGAAATCCTGAGAGGTACATGGAGTGCGCGTTTCACGGGGCCTCTAAAACCAATGCACAAGATACTCGGATCTGATATCTCCGGGCGCATAGAAGCAGTTGGCAGAAACGTAAAGCATTTTCGGCCAGGTGATGAGATTTGGGGGGACTTGTCTTTCCCATTGGGCTTTGGTGCTTTTGCCGAGTATGTATGTGTTCCTGAAAATGCATTAAGGCTGAAACCGGCCAGGATGACATTCGAGGAAGCCGCGGCTGTACCTTCAGCAGGAGCCAATGCCTTGCAGAATCTTCGAGGTGTAGGATCATCTTCGCCCAGTTTTCTTCTATCGGATAAAGGAAAGATTCAGCCAGGACAAAAGGTTTTGATCAATGGTGCGGGTGGTGGTGTGGGTACCTTTGCAGTGCAGATTGCTAAATCGTTCGGAGCTGAAGTGACTGGCGTGGACAGCCCGAGTAAATTGGACATGCTGCGCTCAATTGGTGCGGACCATGTCATTGATTACACTCAAGAGGATTTCACCAAAAGTGGGCAGCGGTATGACTTAATTCTTGATGTTGTGGCATCTCGGTCGATTTTCGATTACAAGCGTGCTTTGAGTCCCTCGGGAGTTTTTGTTATGGTCGGAGGATCCGGGGGTGCAATTCTCCAAGCTTTTTTGCTAGGACCATTGATTTCAATGACCGGGAATAAGAAAATGGGAATCGTGATGTGGAAACCCAACAATAAAGAAGATTTGGCTATTTTGGAAGAGCTTTTTGAAGCCGGCAAAGTAGTGCCTATTATCGATAGACGTTACCCGCTAAGTGAGACGGCTGAAGCTCTCCAGTATCTTGAAGAAGGACACGCTCGAGGAAAAATAGTCATCACTTTGGAATATAACAACAAAACCTAACAAATTATGAGAGAAAAACTATGAAAGCGATTGTATACACAAAATATGGACCGCCAGATGTTCTTCATCTCGAAGAGGTGAAAAAGCCTGCCCTCAATGAAGATCAAGTGCTGGTAA
Organism: uncultured Chloroflexia bacterium; assembly: GCA_963714425.1. Lineage (GTDB taxonomy): Bacteria > Chloroflexota > Anaerolineae > Anaerolineales > UBA4823 > DATCYX01. The sequence goes on along the minus strand of CAVQOI010000003.1, from coordinate 158,621 downwards.
AAGTCTATGCAGCATCCATCAATGCGGGGGACTGGCATATGCTGACTGCTGACCCCTTCCCCTTGCGTCTGACAGGCGTTGGGCTGTTCAAACCTAAAAACACAATCCTTGGCGCTGACATTGCAGGGTGTGTTGAAGCAGTTGGCAGAAACGTCAAACAGTTTCGGCCAGGGAATGCGGTGTTTGGAGATATTTTTGGGCTTGGCAGTGGCAGTTTTGCCGAATATGTTTCTGTTCCTGAAAGTGCTTTGGTGCTAAAGCCGTCCAATGTTTCATTTGAGGAAGCTGCGGCTGTGCCCGTGGCAGCCGTCACTGCCCTGCAAGGCTTGCGCGATCAAGGGCATATTCAGTCCGGGCAAAAAGTTCTGATCAACGGGGCGTCTGGCGGGGTGGGGACGTTTGCGGTGCAGATTGCCAAGGCGTTTGGAGCGGAAGTGACTGCCGTGTGCAGCACGCGGAATTTGGAGATGGCGCGCTCGATAGGCGCAGACCACGTCATTGACTACACCAAAGAGGATTTCACCCAAAATGGACGGCAGTATGATCTCATCCTTGCCGCGAATGGATATCATCCGCTTTCCTGCATATAAGCGTGCTTTAACTCCCCAGGGCATTTACGTCTTCGCGGGAGGCTTGCCAGCGCAAACGTTCCAGTCACTGTTCCTGGGACCCTTAATGTCAAAAAGCGATGGCAGGAAGATGACAAGCGTAATGAAAAAAGCAAATCAAAAAGATTTGCTTGTCATAAGAGATCTTTTGGAAGATGGAAAGATCAGACCGGTTATTGATGAATGCTACCCGTTAAGTAAAACAGCTGAAGCTTTTCGGTATTTTGAAAAAGGCCACGCCCGAGGCAAAGTGGTCATCACAATCGCGGCACAGGAGGGTTCATCCCATGGATAAAAAAATTATTCTTTCCGCAACCTGGGTGGTCGTCACGCTAATTTATCTTTATGGCGATGTCTTGCGCATCTACTACAGCGGCGACAAGGCAAAAGCGTTAGCCGGTATGAATTTAAACCAGTTCGTTTGGCTGGGAATCGCGGTTTTGATGTTGACGCCAATCCTGATGGTTTTCCTGACCCTGGTATTGCCCCAGCCTGCGAGTCGCTGGGCGAATATCGTCGTGGCCGCCTTCTTTTTCCTGTTCAACCTGGTTGGCCTGCCCACCTATCCACCGTTATTTGACAAATTCCTGCTGGCAGTCAGCATGGGGTTCAACGTGGTCACGATCTGGTATGCGTGGAATTGGAGTTGAGCCTTATAATTAACTCATGCCTGCGCCTATTTTAGCCACGAATTTTTCTTTATTAACTCATGCCTGCGCCTATTTTGCCACGAAACTGTATATCCCTCCACCTCGGGCTAAAATTGTCCTCCGTCCCCGCCTGATCGAGCAGCTGAACGAGGGTCTCTCTTCGGGTTGCAAGCTGACCCTCATCTCAGCATCTGCCGGGTTTGGCAAAACCACATTGGTCAGCGAATGGGTCGCCGGTTGCGAGAAACCGGTTGCCTGGCTGTCACTGGATGAGGGGGATAACGATCCCGCTCGCTTTTTGATTTACGTGATCGCGGCTTTGCAGACAATTGTGGCAGATCTAGGAAAAGGGTTGCTGGCTGCGCTCCAGTCCCCTCAGCCACCCTCCTCCGAATCGATTCTGACAACCCTGCTCAATGAAATCTCAACTATCTCGAACAATTTCGTCCTTGTCCTGGACGACTACCATGTGATTGATTCCCAACCGGTGGATCAAGCCCTGACTTTCCTAATCGAACACCAGCCTCCACGGATGCACCTGATCATCGCCAGCCGTGAGGATCCACCACTACGCCTATCCCGGCTACGCGCCCGCGGCCAACTTACCGAGGTGCGCGCCGCCGACTTGCAGTTTACCCCCACCGAAGCTGCCGAGTTTCTCAACCAAGTGATGGGGCTGGGTCTTACTGATGGAGATGTAACCGCTCTGGAAACGCGTACCGAAGGTTGGATTGCCGGTTTGCAGTTGGCCGCGGTCTCCATGCAAGGGCATCAAGATGCCGCCAGCTTTATCAAGTCTTTCACTGGCAGTCACAGATTCGTGCTCGATTATCTGGTTGAAGAGGTTTTGCAACAGCAGTCAGAAAGTATTCAGACTTTCTTGTTACGCACTTCCATTCTCGATCGCATGTGCGGACCCCTTTGTGATGCCATTCTGCTCAACTCCCCTGCTTCCGGACAGGAAACCATCGAACATCTCGAACGCGCCAACCTGTTCATTGTCCCCCTGGATGACAAGCGGCGCTGGTACCGCTATCATCATCTCTTTGGCGAATTGCTGCGGCAGCGGTTGCACCAAAGCGCGTCTTCAGAGAGTGAAGAGGGAGACCTGACCAAATACCACATCCGTGCCAGTCGGTGGTTTGAAGACCATCATCTCGAGATTGAAGCGTTTCAGTATGCGGCGGCTGCCAATGATATCGAGCGCGCCGAGCGTCTGATTGAAAGCAAGGGAATGCCCCTGCACTTTCGCGGCGTAGCGACTACGATCCTGGACTGGCTAGCCTCGTTGCCAACAACGGTGCTGGACTCCAGACCCTTGTTGTGGGTGAGGTTTGCCGGGTTGTCGCTGCACATTGGACAAACGACCGGCGTTGAAGAGAAACTACAAGCGGCTGAGGCGGCTATAGCTGCCACCCTGCAAGGCGCCGAGCCGGACAACAAGACCCGCGACCTGATTGGACAAATTGCCGCCGCCAGGGCTATATTGGCTCTCAGTCAATACCAGGTAGAAACCATTATTGCCCAGTCATGCCGCGCCCTGGAGTATCTGTCCCCCAACAACCTGCTTTCACGCTTTACGGCAAATTGGGCGATGGCGATGGCACATCAATTCCGGGGAGAACGAGCAGCAGCCGGTCGGGTTTATACCGAAGCTTTATCTATCGCCCAGGCGTCTGGGAATATTCACGACATCATATTGGCTACAATCTGCCTGGGTCAGATACAGGAATTGGAAAACCAGCTTCATCTGGCGACCGAGCTCTACCAGCATGTTCTGCAACTGATCGGTGATTCTCCGCTGCCGACTGCCGGCGAAGCGTACCGTGGATTGGCTCAGATATATTACGAATGGAACGACCTGGATACCGCTGAACGTTATGGGCAGGAGGGTCTCCGACTGTCGCAACAGTATGAACGCGGTATCGACAGATACATTATCACAGAGGTATTTCTTGCCCGCCTGAAACTGGCTCGGGGCGATGTGACCGGCGCGGCTGCTATGTTAGCGGAGACCGAGCAGACCGTACGCAAAAAAAACTTTGTACATAGGATACCTGAGGTAGCTGCCGCACAAGTGCTTGTCCTGCTTCGACAGGGCGATTTTTCGGCAGCCGCTCATCTCGCGCAGACGCATGATCTTCCTTTCAGCCAAGCGCGGGTAAATTTGGCTCAAGGAGACCTGTCCACAGCTCTGGCGGTGCTGGAGCCATTCCGCCAGCAGATGGAGGCGAAGGGTTGGGTGGATGAACAGCTGAAGGCGATGGTTTTCCAGGCAGTCGTGCACCACGTTGGCGGGGAAAAGGACAAGGCTGTGCAACTGCTGGGTGAGGTGCTAACGCTGGCCGAGCCGGGCGGATTCATCCGTCTCTTTGTGGACGAAGGGCCGCCGATGGCCAAGCTATTGTCCGAAGTAGCTTCTCATGGGATGATTCCTGACTATATCGGTAAGCTGCTTTCTGCTTTTGAATCTGAGAAGCGAAAAAGCGAAGATAAATCACCTCTGCCCCTTACCCAGTCCCTGATCGAGCCATTGAGCCAACGCGAGCTAAAAATTCTACAACTCATTGCCCAGGGTCTATCGAATCGAGAGATCGGTGAGCGGCTTTTCCTCGCCCTGGACACGATCAAAGGGTATAACCGCAAGATTTTTGACAAACTACAAGTTCAAAGCCGTACTGAAGCCATCGCGCGCGCCCGCGAACTGGGTTTGTTGTAAGGTTTTAATTTTCCTCATCTTTTCCCCGCAATAACCAAAAACAACACCAGTAACCCACACTAAAGTGTCTGTTCGTTAACACTGTGTGGGGGATATTATCCTTGTACATTGAGCAAGTGGCGCGGACTGTAATGACCGACCACAAAAGGTACAAGGTGATGTCAAACAATTCTGATCCAACAACAAATCCAAGGCAACTCGTGGTCTATCAAATCAGGGTCAAGGGCCATCTGGGCCATCAATGGACAGACTGGTTTGAGGACCTAACCATCACGCTGGAAGAGGACGGCGACACGCTTTTAACCGGCCCAGTGATCGACCAGGCCGCGTTGCATGGATTGCTGAAAAAAGTGCGTGATCTGGGAATGCCATTGGTCTCGGTCAGTCCTGTCGAACCCGGCCGTGCAGATCAGTCAGACGTCAAATCGTAAATAGTATAGAAGCTGATCGTAAAGGAGGTTTGCCTTTGATAAAATTCCCAGCCCATTTCAACCCCCGGTAAACGGGTGTTGACCACAATTTTATGCAAGTCTAATTTATGAAACTCATCTGTCGTTCAAAAAAGGAGATACAAATGAACAACTACAGAAAGCTCGCAATAAGTGTGGGAATATTATTTATCATTTATACGAGTTTAGATGTCCTGAGCTTCCTGTTTCTGGGGCCTGAAACTCGATGAATTATCTTGTAAGTGTTTCTGAAAATGCAGGCCTGGTAGGAGCAGGAGCCTTTCTTTATTAATCGGTGGTGCTTGCGCTTCTGGGATTGCAATTTCGCTGTATCCAGTGTTAAAAAAATTCAATCCAGTCCTCGCTCTTGGAGCTGTTGGTTTCAGGATCTCGGAGGGAGTGTTACGTTTTGTTTCTATGTGTGTCCTGCTATCAATCATTACGTTAAGCCAGCTTTATGTAAAAGCTGGAGCTCCAGAATCATCGTATTTCCAAACCTTGGGCGATTGCTACTTGCAGCTAGAGGTTGGGTGAGCCATGTTGGGGCGCTGCTGGCTTTTTCCATTGGGTGTACGTTATATTACATTATTTTTTACCAAACAAAATTAGTTCCGCGATGGATATCGGTCTGGGGTCTTGTTTTCGGCATTTTGGGCATAGTATCATGCGCGTTAGTCAGTACCGGTCTCATCGATCCTTTTAGTACGGTACAAGTCCTTATGCTTATTCCAATGTTGCCACAGGAAATCGTTCTGGCGGGATGGCTGATCGTCAAAGGATTCAATCCATCGGCAATCGCTTCCGGGCTGCGAAAACAGCGACGAATGAGCTCTTGAGCGCGGCATAGATTTGCACTATAGGTTTTAGGGAGGGCCTTCAGCCCTCCCTAAAACCCTCCCCGCTCAGTTAAATGAAACTCATCAAAATCATTCAAAAAAGGAGAAATAAAAATGAACACAAACAGAAAGATTGCGATCATTGCAGGCGCGCTCTTCATCATTGCGGACGTCGCCACTTTCACGGGCGATGCGCTCATACCTGCTCTGACCGGCGCGGACTATCTCATCCAGCTCTCCGCACATGCCGACCTGGTGGCTGCGGGAGCGCTTGCCAAGATCGTCTCCGCCTTTGCAAGTGTCGGCATAGCCATCGCGATGTATCCGATCATGAAGCGGGCGAATGCGGGTCTGGCCCTTGGATCTGTTGTCTTCAGAACTTTGGAGGCTGCCTTCTACATGGTCGGCGTCGTGAGTTCTGCTGGCCCTGCTGAAACTCAGCCAGCAGTTCGCAGCAGCGGGGGTTGCCGATCATGCATCGCTTCAGGCTATCGGCGATTCGTTGGTGAGCGTACGCCTTTGGGCCGCGTCGCTGCTTGGGGTGTTCGCCTTCTGCGTGGGTAGCTTCATGTACAACTACCTGTTCTTCCAGTCACGGCTCATTCCCCGATGGCTCTCAGGCTTCGGTATCGCCGCGATCACCTCCCTGACGATCGCGTGCGTGTTGTCCCTGTTCAGCGGCAACCGTATCACCAGCTACATTCCCCTGGCGTTTCCTATCTTCGTGCAGGAGCTGGTTCTGGCGGTTTGGCTGATCGTTAAAGGAACCAATCCATCTGCAGTCGCTTCTCTGTCTGCGAAAACAGAGACGAACTAGCTTTTGAGCGCGGCATAGATTTGCACTATAGGGTTTAGGGGAGGACTGAAGACCCTCCCAAAACCCTCCCCACTCAGCTACATGGAAATGCTCGTGGAATTGACCCAAAAAGTGGATGCAACAAATCAAGCGGAGATAGCAAAATGTTAAAAAAAGGTTCGATCGTTCTATCAATATGGTGTGTCATCAACTTTATACTCGCCTTTATCATATTGTGCTATGTCATCGTTCTCAAAGAGGACTCGCCAATTTTGCAGGTGGCTTCTTTTTCAGAAGCTGAAATTGCCAGCCTTGGGGTTAAGACCATTGCAGCGCTCAATTGTTTTACGATCCTGTACAACTCTTGCTCGCTGGTTATCTCGGTGCTGACGTGGCCGCTCATCCGCAAAAACTTGATCGCCGGTCAAAAATCGGCTTTCTGGATGTTAGTGTTTGTGATCGGCTTTATCGAAGTGATGGCATTTACCGCTTCCTCATATATTGGGCATGGTCGCTGGCAGGTGAATGTCCTTCAGAGCATTTTATACGTCGTCGGAATTGGCCTGTCGGGATTTCCCATCTTCAAAGGTGCTAAAAAATGAATTCGGTCAATAAAATCGCAAGAACCGCCGGTCTATTTTATTTGCTTTTTGTGATCACCTCGATCATCGCAAATTTATTTGGGAAATTTGTTTTCGTGGATGCCCCGGTCACTGTCAATTACATAATCGCTCATGAATCGCAATTTCGGATCGGTTTTGTAATCAGTCTATTCTCAGTTGTGCTCTTTCTTTTGGCGGCCTGGGCTTTGTACGTGTTATTAAAACCGGTTAACAAAAACATAGCTTTACTGTTCCTGTTATTAAACCTGGGTGGGTTTGCAATATGGTGTTTTAGTATGCTTAATCTATTTGCCAGCCTGCTGCTCTTGAGCGGAGCTGATTATTTGAAAGTATTCCAGCCAGATCAGCTACGAGCGCAAGCGATGTTATTTATCAATCTATGCAAAAATGGGCGTATTATCGCCCAGATACCCTATGGTATCTGGCTCTTTCCTCTTGGTTATCTTGTTTTCAAGTCGGGTTTTCTTCCAAAAATCCTGGGTATATTGTTGATCGCTGATGGTTTTGGTCTTTTGATATATGTCTCTCAGTTTTTCCTTTTGCCGGGCTACGAAGTAATTTCGTACCCGTGTATGGTAGTTAGTTTTATTGCGGAACTTTCTCTTACTTTGTGGCTTTTGTTTAAGGGTGTAAAGGATCAGGAACCAGCTTCAGCTGATGGTCAGAAATAATAATGAATACTATCAAGTAAATAGGAATGGCACAAAAATGAAAGCAATTGTTTGCACAAAATACGGACCGCCGGAAGTTCTTCAACTCAAAGAAGTTGAAAAACCTACTCCCAAGGACAATGAAGCACTGATAAAAATTCATGCAGCAGCAGTGACAGTTTCGGATTGTATTGTTCGAAGTGGTAAAGTAAATATCTTGCTATGGATCCCCATGCGCATATTTATTGGTTTCAGAAGACCAAGAAAACCTGTACTAGGGCTAGAGTTAGCCGGAGAAATTGAAGCAATAGGCAAAGATGTAAAACGATTTAAAAAAGGTGACCAGATTATTGCATTTACCGGCAAGCGTTTTGGTGCTTATGCCGAGTACGCTTGTTTACCAGAAGATGGATTGTGCATGCCTGATGACTGTATTATGGTATTAAAACCGTCCAATTTGACCTATGAGGAAGCCGCCGTTGTTCCTTCAAGGGGAACTTTAGCATTGTATTTTATTAGAAAAGGAAATATCCAGAAGGGACAAAAAGTTCTTATCTATGGAGCTTCTGGAGGGGTGGGTACTTTTGCGGTCCAGCTTGCCAAGTGCTTTGGGGCGGAAGTTACCGGGGTATGCAGTACCACAAATCTAGAATTGGTAAAATCTCTGGGAGCCGATAAGGTAATTGATTACACAAAGGAGGATTTTACGAATAGAGGAGAATCTTATGATTTTATATTTGATGCCGTTGGAAAAAGATATAGCTCAAAACTACAGTACAAAAAAGCGCTAACTCCGACCGGGAAATACATATCAGTCGATGAGGGGACGCCAAAGTTATATCTGGAAGATTTTATTTTAATCAAGGAACTGGTTGAAGCGGGAAAGATAAAATCGGTCATTGATAGACGCTATCCGCTGGAACAGATGGCCGAGGCTCACAGGTATGTCGACAAAGGGCATAAAAAGGGAAATGTTGTCATCACAGTGGCACCATCATAAATCAGAAGAAGGAGGTTGCGGCATTATAATTGATCTATGTCTACGCCAGTTTTAGCCACGAAACTGTATATCCCTCCACATCTGGCTAAAATTGTCTTCCGTCCCCGCCTGATCGAGCAGCTGAACGAGGGTCTCTCTTCGGGTTGCAAGCTGACCCTCATCTCAGCATCTGCCGGGTTTGGCAAAACCACGTTGGTCAGCGAATGGGTCGCCGGTTGCGAGAAACTAGTTGCCTGGCTTTCACTGGATGAGGGGGATAACGATCCCACTCGCTTTTTGATTTACGTGATCGCGGCTTTGCAGACGATTGTGGCAGATCTAGGAGAAGGGGTGCAGGCTGTGCTCCAATCCCCTCAGCCGCCGCCCAGCGAAGCGCTGCTTACAACCCTGCTCAATGAAATCGCCGCCATCCCGGATCATTTCATCCTGGTCCTGGATGACTACCACATGATCGATTCGGTACCAATCGACCATGCCATCACCTTTCTGCTCGAGCACTTGCCACCACCGATGCACCTGGTCATCGCCACCCGTGAGGATCCCCAGCTACCCCTGGCTCGCCTGCGCGCCCGGGGCCAATTGACCGAACTGCGCGCTGCCGACCTGCGTTTTACCCCCGCTGAAGCCGCCGAGTTCCTCAATCGGATGATGGGGCTGAATCTCTCAGCCCGAGGATATTTCCGCGCTGGAGACCCGCACCGAAGGTTGGATCGCCGGTCTGCAATTGGCCGCACTCTCCATGCAAGGCCGGGAAGACATCGCCGGTTTTATCCAGGCTTTCACCGGCAGCCACCGTTTTGTGCTGGACTATCTGGTCGAAGAAGTTCTCCAACACCAGTCTGAACCTATCCGCAGCTTCTTACTGCAAACTGCTATTCTCGACAGGTTTTGCGCTCCTCTGTGCAATGCTGTCACTGAGAGGGAAGATAGCAAAGAAATGCTGGCTGTCCTGGAACGTAGCAACCTGTTCCTCATTCCGCTTGATGATAAGCGCCAGTGGTATCGTTATCATCACCTTTTCGCCGATGTGTTACAGGCGCACCTGATAGAGGCGCATCCTGAGCAGGTATCCAGCCTGCATCAGCGGGCAAGCGCGTGGTATGAGCGGAACGGTCTGCGATCCGATGCCATCCGCCATGCGCTGGCTGCTCAGGACTTCGAGCTCGCAGCAGGCCTGATCGAACTGGCATGGCCAGCTGATGAGGGAACTATCCAGATCACAACATGGCTAGGCTGGGTAAAGACATTGCCGGATGAGTTGTTCCACAACCGGCCTGTGCTCAATGTTTGGTATGCCTATGCATTACTGGGTTGTGGTGAGATGGAAGCCTCGGAGGCCCGATTGAAGGACGCCGAACGATGGTTAGAACCGGCACAACCGATGAAAGTGCAACTGGAAACCCCATCAGTTGAGACTAGTACTACGCAAAGCCGAAGGATGGTCGTTGCAGACACTCAACAATTGAAATCCCTACCGGCGGCAATTGCTGTCGGCCGCGCCTATATCGCTCAGACACTCGGCAATATTCCTGATACGGTCAGATACGCCAGCCGAGTCTTCGAGCTCGTGCCTGAAGGCGATCATCTCAGACACGGACAGGCATCCATGCTCCTGGGGATTACCTACTGGGCATGTGGGGAGCTGGAAGCTGCGGACCGGGTCTTCGCCGAATACACGATGAAACTGCGGACAGCAGGCAATATCCCGGATGCTATCAGCACAACAGTTGTTCTGGCTGATATCAGATTGGCATTGGGACGTCTCTACGAGGCAATCCGTACAATCGAGCAGTTATTGCAATTTGTAATGGATCAGGTTGAACCAATTCCTCTCGATACAGCTGAACTGCATAGGGGATTAAGTGAGCTGTATATTGAACAGGGTAACCTGGAGGCTGCAGTGCAGCACTTGCAGAGAAGCAAAGAACTGGGGGAAGAAGCGGAGTTACCTGTTTGGCGGTACCGTTGGTGTATTGCCCAGGCACGGCTCAATAAAACACAGGCGGATCTGAATGGGGCTCTCGCGAGTTTGGATGAAGCGGAACGCCTGTATATGAGATCACCCTTGCCTGACTTTTGTCCCATATCGGCTATGAAAGCCCGGATATGGGTTGCGCAGGGCAGGTTGACCAAAGCTCTGGAGTGGGTACGTGAGCAGGGACTATCCCCTGACGATGACCTGTGCTACCTGCGCGAGTTCGAGCACATCACCCTGGCCAGGATACTCATCGCCCAATATCAGAGCGATCGGATGGATGGCTCTATTCACGCGGCCACGCGGCTCCTGGATCACTTGCTCCAAGCCGCGGAAGAAGGCAGCCGGATGGGCAGCGTGATTGAGATACTGGTGTTGCAGGCACTCGCTCACCAGGCACAGGGCAACATCACGCCTGCACTCACGCCGTTGGAGCGAGCGCTGACCCTGGCCGAGCCGGGCGGTTTTGTCCGCATCTTTGTAGACGAGGGCCCACCCATGGCGGCACTGCTGCGAGAGGCCACAAAACACGGGATCGCCCCGAAATATGTTAGTCAATTGATGACCGCCTTTGGGAAGCCTGAAGGTAAAAGGCCTCTCACTCAGCATTTGATCGAGCCGCTGAGCGAACGTGAGTTGGAAGTGCTCAAGCTGCTCCGCAGTGAATTAAGCGGCCCAGAAATTGCCCAACAACTGATCGTCTCGCTCCATACTCTGCGCACCCATACTAATAACATTTACAACAAGCTGGGAGTTAACAACCGCCGGGCGGCCGTCCGCCGCGCCGAGGAACTCGATTTGTTATAGCTGATACGCAATCTTCACCTCTGGCCCTGGCACGTGGTTCGAACCACCTGCCAGGGCTTTTTATTTCCATCACAACCTCCCGATTAAGAATCAACACATCAATCAACACATATAGTGATGACACCTCACCACATCGAGCGGTATCCTTTGGGCAGATAAACAACAAAAGGAAAAACGCGAGGCGCATGATGGGTGACAAACAAACATTCGACGAAAAACATAACCAGCAGCAGTGCTACGAAATCCGCCTCAAGGGACACCTTAATAATCGGTGGGCCGAATGGTTTGAGGGCCTGACCATCACGTTGGAAGAGGACGGCAACACGCTTTTAACCGGCCCGGTGATCGATCAGGCTGCCTTGCATGGCTTGCTCAAAAAAGTGCGTGATTTAGGCATGCCCTTGCTCTCGGTCAATTTCGTTAGTCCCGACCATGCAAGACCCCAGGAGGACAAACTATAAATCGTATCAATTTTAATTTTCATGTTTTCCACTCAAATCAATTTATAAAAGGAGATAAAGAAATGAATACGTACAGAATGAATGCAGTAATGGCAGGTACCCTCTACTTCCTGGGGACAGTCTTTGGGGTTTTGGGCGCTGTTGTTGGCGGAGAGGTGCTTACCTCGCTCATTTCCGGTAAACCGCTTGCCGGCGTGGATTTGCTGAGCCTCGTTGCCGCCGATTCGTCCCAGCTTACATGGGGTGCTTTTTTAACCTTCATGATGGGGATTTCGCTGGTGGCGATGACGGTTTTCCTCTACCCGGTCATTAGAAAAGCTAGCAAAGAAATGGCGATGGGGATGGTCCTTTTCCGCGGGGCACTGGAGGGAATCTTTTATTTTCTTACGACCCTCAATATTTTGACACTTGTCGCAGTTGGCAACGAATACATTGCCACCGGGGCTGATTTGGCTGTTTTACAGTCCTTGGGCAATGTCTTGTATCAGTTCGAAAACCTCAAAGCCCCGGTCAGTTCCATCATCTTTCTCATTGGGGCTACGTGTATTTACCTCACCTTCTACCGCACCCGGCTGATCCCCCGCTGGTTATCCGTCTGGGGCTTAATCGCCGTGGTTACTTCAATGGCTGCTGCCCTGTTGAACTTCTTCCACATGGATCCTGGCATTGGGTTTTATCTGGAAATGGCGATGTTTCCACAGGAACTAGTAATGGCGGTCTGGATGATCGTGAAGGGATTCAATCCATCTGCGCTCGCTGACCTGTCTGCTAAAACAGGTAGAAGCAAAGTGTACAGCGCAGACCCTAGGGGCTTCCCAGCCATTTGATAGTTATTCTGAATGAAGGGCTCTCCAATCCTGAGAGCGGAGAGCCCTTCACTTTTACGGTGGTGTCAACTACCAAAAAAAACTGTGATGCCAGGAGAAAAACAATGTCTGACAAAGAACGAATTAATTCGCCCCAAAAGACCGCACGAGTTGCGGCGTTCGTGTTTCTGATCATATTTTTTCTGGGGATGTCCACCGAACTTTTTATTCGCCCGGGCATGATTGTGCCGGGAGACGCCGCGGTAACCGTCAAAAATATTGCGGCTTCTGAAGCGCTCTTCCGTCTCTCCCTGGTGAGCGATCTAATCCGTCAGATATTCTTAATGTTGTTGCCCCTGGTTTTATACAAATTACTTAAACCAGTTAACAAAAACATTGCATCGTTAATGGTTGTAATTGCTCTGGTCAGTGTCTCTATCTCGATGCTCAATGAGCTTAATCATTTTGCTATCCTGCTGCTATCGAGTGGGGCTGGTTATTTGACTGCATTCAAAGCAGATCAATTGAATACCCTGGTGATGTTCTTTCTCGAGTTGCGCAAACATGGAACTTTTATCCCCCAGCTTCTTTCCTTTTGGGTACTTCTCCTTGGTTATCTGGTTTTCAAGTCGGGTTTCCTTCCCAGGTTTCTGGGCATCTTATTGATGCTTGGAGGTTTATGTTATACGGTATCGGCTGGGTTATTCTTTCTTTTTCCGAACTTCGATGGGATGATCTTGGGTTTGTTTGCGTTTATTGGAGAATTGCTATTTTACTTGTGGCTTTTGATCAAGGGTGTAAAGGATCAAAACCAGCATGAATTGAGATTGGCTGAGAAACTCATCCAAAGCGTTCTAGGAAGGAGAGAAAATGAAAACGATTGCAGATGAAAAATTTGGGTCGCCGGATGTTCTTTAGCTCAAGGAGATGGGATTGTGAATTCAACTGAACGGAAGTCAAGCAACTTTATCGCCCGTAGTCCACTATTGGCATATTTTGTGCTCAGCTACACGTTCTTCTGGGGATTTCTTGTTCTGATTATCGTCATTCTTGGTATGTTGAGGTTACAGCCGGATGGATTGCCAGCGTGGGCGATGCCGATCATTGTTATTCTCGGCTCTTGGATGCCCAATCTCGCTGCCGTGACCGTGACAGGTGTTCTCTCAGGTCATGAAGGTATCCGGCAACTACTCGGCAAATTCTTCACAACTCGAATAGCCGTTCGTTGGTATTTTATTGCGCTGTTCCCTTTTCCATTGGCTTTTGTAGCGGCTGGTCTATACCGGTTAGCGGGGGGAGCCGCTCCCGGGAATATGGGCTTATCTGTGGGTTTCTGGGCTGGCTGGATTATTCTCAACCTGCTGCAAGGTGCAACCGGTGAAGAAGCCGGCTGGCGGGGCTTTGCCCTGCCGCGTCTCCAAGAGACCCATGGGCCGGTCAAGGCCAGCCTGATTTTGGGGCTGCTATGGAATTTCTGGCATTTGCCCCTCTGGCTCATCAGTAGTTATTCCGGTCTGGATTTACTGCTCTATGTTCTCGCCTTTAGTGTGAGCATTATTTCACTGACATTCTTGATCACCTGGATATCCAGAAAAACACCTAATAGCCTTATTCCAATCGTAATCACTCACTTTTCCTTCAATGCCAGCCTGAACCTTGTGGATGGGCGTGGGCTGGGCTTCGGGCCGACACTGTCTTTGTTGGTCATTACGGCTGGGATCTATCTGGTAACCGCAATCCTTGTTTGGAGTGCGAGCGGATGGTCCACAAAAAAACAAGGAGACTAATGTGAAAAGCACGAAAACAGTGAAGGAAGCCTATGTCTTTCTGGGATTAACCCTTGCATTTTCCTTTTTCGTTTTCTGGGGTCCTCTGGCTCTCTTTAAGATTCCAACAACTAGTTTCGTGAGTGATATTAATGGTCCCGCCTGGGCGATCGCGTTATTCATCATCGGAGGATTTGTACCCTCCCTGTTGGCGATATTTCTGACCTGGAAAAAGGAAGGGCTGTTTGGATTACGCTTATTAGGCCGACGTATCATTCAATTCAAGCTTGGCTGGGGTTGGTACATGTTTACCTTCCTGATTGTTATTGCTGGAACGGCAGGGCAGCTAACCATAAACAAACTTCTAGGTAATACTTTTAATGCTTCTCTTTTTGGGGCACAGTTGGGCAGTCTTCTACCGCTGTTGATCCTTGGTCCGCTGTCAGAAGAACTCGGTTGGCGTGGATATGCATTGGGTAGACTCCAGACACGGTGGGATGCGTTGGCTTCGTCCTTGATTGTGGGTTTGGTTTGGGCATTGTGGCATCTACCGTTGTTTATGATGGTGGGTACTTCTCAGCATGAGATGGGAGTCCCGTTCATTGGCTTCCTGATAAAGATGATGGCCAGTTCGATTTTATATACATGGCTTTACAACAATACCCAACGGAGTCTCTGGTCAGCGATCCTGCTTCACTGGTTATATACATGCGCTGCCCAAGTATTGTCTTCCGGTGTAACCACGTCTCCTCTTTATAACTGGTTAGAAAGTTTACCCTATATGATCATGGCTGCCATCGTAGTCATGATCTGGAAACCGCAAATATTGAGCAGTCCGCAGAAAACATCAGGTTATACTGATAATAATAAGGACAGCAGTGATGACGTCCACTGATAAGAAGATTAAGCTACTTTCAATTAAACCCTTAGTGCGAAAGGTGATAGGTATTATGCTGACCACATCTGCTGTTTTACTTATTTGTGTACTCATTCTTGTGGGCGTACTACAGTTATGGAGCCCCGGAAAACCTGAACCTTTCTTAGATGAAAACGGAAGTCCGCTGGCGGGCAGCATTTCGGAGAAAGTATTTGTCAACATCAACGGGGTTGAACAAGGGATGTTTATCAAGAGTAAAGACGCAGCGCATCCAGTGCTGCTTTACCTTCACGGGGGTATGCCTGAAACCTTTCTTACCCAGAAATACCCAACAGGTCTTGAAGACAATTTCACCGTAGTTTGGTGGGAACAGCGTGGTTCAGGAATCTCATACAGTGCCGACATTCCACCAGAAACGATGACACCGGAGCAAATGATATCTGACACGCTTGAGGTGACAAATTATTTGCGCCACCGCTTCGGTAAAGAAAAGATGTACCTTATGGGACATTCGGGGGGAACCTATATTGGCATCCAGGCGGCTGCACGGGCACCTGAGTTGTACTACGCCTACATTGGCGTGGCTCAGATGTCGTATCAACTCAAATCCGAAAGTTTGGCGTACGAGTATATGCTTCAGCAGTTCCAAGAGAACGGAAACTTAGAAATGGTGCAAAAACTTGAAGCAGCGCCCGTCACGATGGAGGGTGGCATACCGGATGCATACCTTGCCTTGCGTGACGAAGCCATGCACAGCCTTGGCATTGGCACAACCCATAACATGAAATCCGTACTCAGTGGTATCTTTTTCCCTTCGCTAACATTCCAAGGATACACATTATTGGAAAAGGTCAATATGTGGCGTGGCAAATCTCAATCCGGCGTTAGTCCCTTTTGGGATGAAATGATCGCCACGGATCTGACCATAAAAGTGCCTGAGCTTGAAATACCCGTCTATTTCTTTGAAGGCATATACGATTACACTTGCTCCTACACGGAGGCAAAATCCTATTTTGTGAAATTAAAGGCGCCATTAAAAGGATTTTACACCTTTGCACAATCTGCTCACAGTCCATTGTTTGAAGAACCTAAAAAAACGCTGAAGATTCTGCAGGAGGACGTACTGACAGGGACGAATAGCCTTGCTGACGCAAAGTAAGTGGATGAGGTGCGGATAGTTCTCTTCTTGCTTGGGTTAGTCAAGTCTTTTTTGTGTTTTCTTTGTTTATACTCCCTGCATTAATAGGTGCGATGTATAATTAATTCTAGAATGTCTGAGCCACTTCTCCTCACCAAATTTTATGTTCCACCACCGCGTCCTAACATTGTCCTCCGCTCCCGCCTGACCGAGCGGCTGGACACCGGATTGCTGGTTTGCATGATCATCCGCTGGCGTGAAGGAGAGTTCGAAGTCCGCAACACACTGGTTGTCACAGGGACAGCGGCACTGCTCTACTTCCTGCACACCTAGAATCTGTTAGGGTGGCGGTTCTAATTACGGTGCATTTTCTTGGAATACCCTCACCCTTGTTCCCAATTGCCTGTACCAATATACCATTTTACTAGTACAAATATTTGCCTTATATGTGGTATTGTACTATAATACTAGTTGTATTAACTCTTGCTACTTGCGAGAATAGCATATGCCAAAAGCCCACCAACCTACCGACCAAGACGATCGCCCTGGAGATGAAGCCCTCGACGTCGGCCGCCGCCTGCGGGCTCTGCGCACCGAGCAGGGCCTATCGCTGCGGACACTGGCTGAGATGAGCGGACTAAACTTCAACACGCTGAGCCTGATTGAGAACGGGAAATCGTCCCCCAGCGTCAGCACACTGCAACAACTTGCCAAGGCGCTGCGCACCCCCATCACCGCCTTCTTCGAAGCCGACACGCCCATCCAGAACATCGTCTTCCAGAAGGCCGATCAGCGCCGCCGGGCGAGATTTTTCCACGGGACAATCGAAGATCTGGGCTCCAGCCTGACCCTTGGGGGAGGTCAGCCGCTGCTCGTCACCCTGGAGGCAGGCAGCGATAGCGGTCCAGACCCAATCGTGCACACCGGGCAGGAATTTGTATACTGCTTGAAAGGACGCCTGATGTATATGATCGAAGATCAAACCTTCGTTTTGGAGCCAGGGGATAGCTTGATCTTTGATGCGCACCTGCCACACCGCTGGGGCAATTCGGAGGCAGTTCCCTCACAATCTCTTTTGATCTTGTGCCCCTCGGATGACAAAGATCGTCCGAGCGACCGGCATTTCGCTTCTGCATTCCCGACGGAGACATCCAAATCCAATTCCATTACTGAGGAGACAACTTCATGAAGATCGCTGCAATTACCGATGATGGCGAGACCATCAGCCAGCATTTTGGTCGCGCTCCCTATTATCTTGTTCTGACTATCGAAGACGGGCAAATTACCGAACGCGAGATGCGCGAGAAGCTCGGGCATGCCCAGTTTAGCGGTGGACCACATCAGGATGAGCCCGGGCACCGGCACGGTTTTGGAGCAGCCGCCGAAGGCCGCCACCAGCGCATGTCTGAGGCAATCACAGACTGCGAGGCGCTGCTGTGTCGTGGCATGGGGTTGGGCGCCTACGAAAATATTCGGGCGCGCAACATCCGCCCCATCCTCACGGATATCGCCACGATTGACGAAGCGGTGATGGCATACATCGAAGGCAGCATCGTGGACCACATTGACCTGCTGCACTAATTGTCAGAGTTGATGAATTCCGGTGCAGAATTTATGCACATATCCCCCATGACCTCACAGGGAAGGGGAAAAGATATCTAATCTTGCTGACATTTGACTGGCTATAAGGAGTGAATTTTATGGAAGAAAAAGATTCTTGCGTCCAACCCGCGGGTGGTCCGCTCATTCCCGAAGCGGCCCAAACCCAAGAGCAAAATAATACCCCTAAGGAGAAGGTATCCATGAACCTCGCACGCGTGGGCAAAGAAGCCCCTGATTTCGAAGCCTCGGCCTACGTCAACGGGCAGGGGTTCAAGAACATCAAACTATCCGATTATCGCGGTCAGTGGGTGGTGCTATGTTTCTACCCCGGTGACTTCACTTTTGTCTGACCGACCGAATTATCGGCGGTCGCCGTAAAATATGAAGAGCTGCAGGCGCTGGGAGTCGAGGTGCTATCGGTAAGCACAGATAGCCGTTTTGTGCACAAGATGTGGCAGGAGAATGAGCTGGCCAAGATGGTGCCGGGAGGCGTGCCGTTCCCCATGCTCTCGGATGGCGGGGGGCGTATCGGCAGCGTGTATGGCGTATATGAGGAAGCTGCGGGAGTGGATATCCGCGGCCGTTTTCTGATCAATCCGGAGGGCATGATCCTGGCGATGGAAGTGATGACCCCCGAAGTGGGCCGGAATGTATCCGAGCTCATCCGCCAGGTCAAGGCTTTCCAGCATGTGCGTGAGACCGGGGAAGTCACACCCTCAGGCTGGCAGCCTGGACAGCCCACGCTCAAGCCTGGTCCGGACCTGGTAGGCAAGGTGTGGGAGGTTTGGAAACCCGAGATGGCCTATAATTGATGATATAAGCCGATTTCCTAAACCAAAGGTGATCGAAAAAGATGATCTGGGCGGGAAAATCCCACCCAGATCATCTTTAAATTACATGGGGACAAGAAAATATAAATTCTCTTCGAACTTTTATTGCATTTGACCGTATTCCATATATAATAATATTATCAATCAATAACACATTTAAATATCCGGCTTGAACAAAGGAGGTGGTAAAGAGCCAATTTCCTTTTGGCAAACAGCCGGGAGACCATGTCCTGGCATCCGGCAAATTCGTTCATACAAGATAAATCTTTGGAGGAGAAATATGTCGAAAAAACTGCACGTATTGACCTGGCTGTCTTTGCTGGTCATTGCCAGCCTGATGCTGGCATCTTGCGCCCCGGCAGCCACGCCTGCACCCCCTGTGGAACCACCCGCACAACCAGAGGCAACCGAAGCGCCACCCCCGGAAGCACAGCCAACCGTAGCGCCCCCTGAGGCACCCGCTGAGCGTAAAGTGGTGACCTTGATTTGGACGCAAGAGTTCGACACCCTCAACCCCCTATACACCAATATGTGGTTCGTTTCTGTTCTGTTCCCGGTCTACGCATGCCAGGCCTGGTGGTTCGATGAACAGAACGCTGCTATTCCAAACCTAGTAACCGAAATACCGTCATTGGATAATGGGGGCATTTCTGAAGATGGGCGGACGATCACACTGATGCTGCGGGATGACATCGTCTGGTCGGACGGCACGCCGATCACGTCGGCGGATTTCAAGTTCACCTACGATATGCTTCTTGCCGATTCCAACGCGGTGTCTTCCCGATCTCCATACGACTTGATCGTGTCGCTCGAAACCCCCGACGAGCGCACCGTGGTCGCTACCTTTGGGGATCCTTATGCTCCGTGGCAATCTGACCTTTTCAGCGGATCGGCTGGTATCAGCATCATCCCGGCGCACATCCTCCAACCTGCATTCGATACGGAAGGCACGATCGACACCGCCGAGTGGAACAAAGCACCCACGGTGGGCTGCGGCCCCTTCGTCTTTGATGAATGGGAATCGGGCAGCTTCGCACGCTTCGTGGCGAACGATAACTTCTGGTTGGGCCGACCCAAGCTGGATGAGCTCTTCTTCCGCTTCGTGCCTGACGATGCTTCCATGATTGCCGCCCTGGTAGCGGGCGACGGCGATGTGGGCACCTTCTTCTCCTACAGCGACCTGCCCCAGCTCGAGGCAGCCGGAATCAAGATCCTTAACTCCTTCTCCGGCTACAATGAAGGCTGGTACATCAACCTGCACCCTGAAAAGGGCAACCCGGCGCTGAAAGACGTGAAGGTGCGCCAGGCGATCGCCCTGGCCTTCAACCGGCAGAAGCTGGTAGATGATTTGCTGCTCGGGCGCACCGGCGTCGCTGCAACCGATTGGGATAACTCGCCGTGGGTCGATCCGAGCATCGAGCCCTGGCCTTACGATCCAGCCAGAGCCAACGCGCTGCTGGACGAGGCCGGTTGGGTGGACAGCAATGGCGACGGCACGCGCGATAAAGATGGCGTCGAGCTGGTGTTGAAGTACGGCACCACTACCCGCGAGATCCGCTCGGATACCCAGGCTGTAGCCCAGCAGGACCTGGCCCAGGTTGGCGTCAAGCTCGACCTACTGAGCTTCGACTCGGATATCTTCTTCTCCAGCTATGCAGAAGACGGCCCTTCGGCCAACTTCTCGCTGGATATCATCGAGTACTCCGATTCGCCAAGCTTCCCCGACCCCAATACCAGCGTCTGGCGCTGTGCGGAGGTCCCCTCTGATGAAAGCCCTGCCGGAGTAAATACATCCGGCATATGCGATGAGGAGCTGGAAGCGCTGTTCGTCCAACAAGAAACCCAGGTGGACTTTGCAGAGCGCCAGCAGACTTTCTACCAGATCACCAAGTACATTTACGAAAACGTGTACTGGTTGGGTCTGTGGGAGGATCCGGACCTGTTTGGGTTCAGCGATCGCATGGTGAACGTCAAGATGTCCGGCGCCACTGCGTTCTTCAACGTGGCTGAATGGGACCTGACCGAATAACCGTTCTGTCAAGATGGTGTGCAGGCGCCAAAACCGGCGACCTGCACACCAATACTGGAAGGCGCGTATGACCCGCTACATCCTCCGCAGGCTTTTACAAGCCCTGCCTCTGCTGTTCATCATCAGCGTGGTTTTGTTCGTCCTGATGCAGAACATGGGCGATCCACTGGCAACCATGGGCGGTCGTAAAGTAACGCGCAGCGAGGATCGCATCCGCCTGGCACGGCAGCTTGGGCTGGATAAACCGGTGGCTGTCCAATACCTGTACTGGCTGGCAGGCAACGATTGGGCTAAGACCGATATGGACGGCGACGGCGTGGCTGAGACTCCAGGGGTGCGCAAAGGCGTGCTGCGCGGCGATTGGGGTATCTCGCTGGTCAACCGGCAAGCAGTTACCAAGGTAATCGGCGAGCGCCTGACCAACACGCTGCTGTTGATGCTGACCGCTGAAGTATTTATCATCGTGACCGCCTTAATCATTGGCATCTACTCGGCGTTAAACCAGTACTCAACCGTTGATAACGCCATCACAGCCATAACCTTCATCTTTTACTCTATGCCAGTGTTCTTTTTTGCCCTATTAATGATGTATATCTTCGCGGTCAATTTCAAGAAATGGGGACTGCCGTACCTGCCAACCGTGGGCATGTTCGAGCCAGCTGCCGGGCAGACCCCAGCCCAAGTGCTGTGGCACATGGTCTTACCGGTCGCCACACTGTCCTTCGGCTTCATTGCTGGATACAGCCGGTACATCCGCAGCACCATGCTGGAAGCCATGGGGCAGGATTACGTACGCACCGCCAGGGCGAAGGGCTTACCCCGACCAGAAATTATCTACATTCACGCCTTGAAAAATGCGGCCCTGCCCATCGTTACCGTGGTGGCATTGGATTTGCCCTTCTTGCTGGGCGGGGCGATCGTCACCGAGCGTATCTTTGGGTGGCCCGGCATGGGGCGGTTATTCCTGGATCACGTCTCGCGCTCGGATACCCCTGTGGTGATGGGCATCCTGATGATGATCGCCGCGGCAGTGATCGCTTTTCAGATCATCGCCGATGTCACCTACGCCTGGTTGGATCCCAGAATACGGTATAAATAGCAGGCTATCATGACAGAAACAGCAGCATCACAACCAAAAAATGCTATCGTCAGCCTGACGCCTGACGAGCTGGAGACCCCACCTCTAAGCCTGGGTGAGCTCACCTGGAGACGCTTCCGCCGGCACAAGATGGCGATTTTCGGCGCAGTGACGTTGGTCTTATTAATACTTTACGCGTTTGGCGGCATGTTGGTCTTCAGCGAGGCCGATTCTAACTTCGTGGAAACGGGCAACCGCCTTGCGGCGCCAACCGCCGAGCACCTCTTCGGCACCGATACCATCGGGCGGGATATCCTGGCGCGCACAATCTATGGGGGGCAGATCTCCATTCTCATCGGCCTGACTGCCATGCTGGTAGAATTGCTCATCGGCATTACCATTGGCGCGCTGGCAGGCTATTTCGGCGGCTTACTGGACAGCATCCTGATGCGTCTCACAGAGGCAGTGCTGGTTATCCCGCAGATCTTCTTGCTGCTGGTGATGGCCAAATATTTTGCCCAAGACATCCCCAACATCCAGTTCCTCGGGCGCACCTTCAGCGGCAGCGTGCTGGTGATCATCTTCGTGATCGGCATTACCAACTGGCCTTACCTGGCGCGTATCGTGCGCGCACAATTCCTCTCGGTGAAAGAAAACGATTACATCCTGGCGGCGCGGGCGACTGGCACTTCCACTCCGGACATTATCTTCCGGCATATCTTACCCAACACCCTTGCCCCCATCATCGTCTCCGCCACCTTGAGCGTTGCCGCAGCCATCACCTTGGAGGCCTACATCAGCTTCCTGGGGCTGGGAGTGCGCCCGCCCACTGCTACCTGGGGCAACATGTTGGAAGGCGCCTATAACTACATTGAAACCGCCTGGTGGCTGTGGTTCTTCCCAGGGGCGCTGATCGCACTGACTACGCTGAGCATCAACTTCCTGGGTGATGGGCTGCGCGACGCCCTCGATCCCCACAGCCGGGCAGCATAAGCGGGAGAGACCGATGGAAAACCGCATCCTTGAAGTCAAAGACCTACACACACGCTTTCATATTGCTGAGGGCACCGTTCATGCTGTTAATGGCGTTTCTTTCCACCTGGATGAGGGGAAAACCATTGCCGTTGTGGGCGAGAGCGGCTGTGGAAAATCGGTGACGATGATGTCGATCCTGCGCTTGCTGGCCAGCCCGCCAGCTGAGATTACCAGCGGACAAGCGCAGTACCTGGGACGCGATCTGCTTCAGATCAGCGAAAACGAGATGGAGCATTTGCGCGGCAAGGAAATCGCCATGGTCTTCCAGGACCCAATGACCTCGCTCAACCCGGTGTTGACTATCGGTCGCCAACTCTCCGAGCCGCTCAGAGTGCACATGGGCATGGACAAGCAGATGGCTCACGACCGGTCCATCCAATTACTTGAACATGTAGGCATCTCCGACGCTGCACGGCACTTGAATGATTACCCGCACCAGTTCTCCGGTGGGATGCGCCAGCGTGCCATGATCGCTATGGCGCTGGCGTGCGTGCCGACGATCCTGATCGCCGACGAACCCACCACCGCTTTGGATGTAACCATCCAGGCGCAAATCGTCGAGCTGGTGCAGCGCCTTCGAGCAGAGTTGAACATGGCAGTGATCTGGATCACGCATGACCTGGGTGTGGTGGCAGAGATGGCAGAGCGCGTGCTGGTGATGTATGCAGGTAACATCGTGGAAGAAGCGCTGGTGGACGATCTGTATGATGACCCGCGCCACCCGTACACCATTGCGCTGCTGGCTGCCCTGCCGCGCGTCGATCGCCGTAGGGATCGACGGCTGCGTTCCATCCCTGGCGCACCGCCTAACCTGCTGGTTGAGCCAAAAGGCTGCCCGTTCGCAGCGCGTTGCGAGCTAGTCCTGGATCGCTGCCGGCAGGAGATGCCACCTTTAATCCAGGTAGAGCCGAACCACCTTACCGCTTGCTGGGTGGATGTTACCACCGGCAAGCCGCGTTGAACTAAGGAGACTCGCCTTGGCCGATGCCTTAATTACTCCTTCTAATGACGCCCCGACACTGGTACAGGTGCGCGAGCTGAAGAAATATTTCCCTGTCACTCAGGGCTTGATCATTGAGCGACAGATCGGCTCTGTGAAAGCGGTGGATGGAATCTCCTTCGATATACAGCAGGGCGAGACTCTGGGACTGGTCGGCGAGAGCGGTTGTGGCAAGACCACCGCCGGGCGCACCATGCTTGGACTGTACGATATCACCCAGGGGTCGGTGACCATATCGGGCATTCAGGTGGAAAAAGCCAGCAAGGAAGAACTACGCACGCTACGCCGCAAAGCGCAGATGATCTTCCAGGACCCGTACGCTTCGCTCAACCCGCGCTGGACGGTAAGCGCCATCATCGGCGAGCCGCTGCGCGTGCACAAGCTGCTAGCCGACGATAATGCCCGCGAAAATCGCGTCCACGAGCTGATGCTATTGGTGGGGCTCAGCCCACGGCTGATCAACCGCTTCCCGCATGAATTCTCCGGCGGGCAGCGCCAGCGCATCGGTGTGGCGCGCGCCCTGGCATCCGACCCGGATTTTATCGTGTGCGACGAGCCGATCTCCGCCCTGGACGTCTCCATCCAGGCCCAGGTGGTCAACCTGCTGGAGGAGCTTCAGGATGGGTTCGACCTGACCTACCTGTTTATCGCCCACGACCTGAGCATGGTGCGCCATATCTGCGACCGCGTGGCAGTCATGTACCTGGGAGCAATTGTTGAGCTGGCAGGGAAAGACGAGCTGTACGAAAATCCGCTGCACCCGTATACCCAGGCGCTGCTCTCGGCGGTGCCCATCCCTGACCCAAAGAAGGGCCGCTCCCGGCAGCGGGTGATCCTGCCCGGAGATGTGCCCAGCCCGCTAAACCCACCCTCCGGCTGCCGCTTCCACCCGCGCTGCCCGATCGCCAAGGACCACTGCTCCAAGCTCATCCCTGAGTGGAGGGAAATATCCACGGGACACTGGGTGGCTTGCCACGAGGTGTGAGCACCAGTATGCCAGCAATTTATGACTGGCGATGAGCATGCTTGACCCCCTGCTAAGGACAAAACTTTACTTTCCAACCAGGCGAGAGCGCCTGGTTTTGCGCCCGCGGCTGATGGAGCGATTGAAGCTGGGGTTACGCGGTCCGCTCACTTTGATTTCTGCCTCGGCTGGATCGGGCAAGACCACCCTGATGAGCGAGTGGCGCAGCGGTGCAGGAAGCCGAATGCCTGCGGGATGGGTATCCCTTGATGCAGACGACAACAACCCGGTTCGATTCCTGTCTTATCTGGTTGCTGCTCTTGAGACTGTCGAATCCGATCTGGGGGGCAATGCTTCCATCCTCTTACAAAACCCCGAGCCTATCCCGATTCAGAATATCCTCACCGCGCTGCTCAACGATATCTCCGCCTATGCGCACGATTTTGTGCTGGCCTTAGATGATTACCACTTAATCGAAAACCCAGCCATTCACCAGTCGCTCTGGTACATCATCGAACACATGCCAGCGACCATGCACCTGGCGCTGCTAACACGCGCCGATCCAAGCCTGCCGCTCCCCCGATTGCGTGCACAGGGGCAACTGATGGAAATTCGGGCGGAGCACCTGCGCTTTACAAGAAGCGAGATTGCTGCGTATTTACAACAAGTCATGGTACTTGCTCTTTCTACGGAGCAAATCGAGTCTCTGGAAACCCGGTCCGAAGGCTGGATCGCAGGTCTGCAGCTGGCTGCCCTCTCGATGCAGGGGAGAGAGCCAGCTAATTTGAGCCGGTTTATCTCCGACTTCACTGGAGGACATCACTACATCGTGGATTATTTGGTGGAGGAAGTGCTCAACCGCCAGCCCAACCCGAAACAGGAATTCCTGCTGCAGACCAGTATTCTAGAACGATTATCAGGCGCGCTATGTGACGCCCTTACTGGACGCCGGGATGGGCAGAAGTTGCTGGAAGGATTTGAGAACGACAACCTGTTTTTGACTGCGCTGGATGATGAACGCTATTGGTACCGCTACCACCGACTATTTGCAGACGTGCTGCGCAACCGCCTGGAACGAGAACACCGGGATATGATCCCAGCGCTGCACCAGCTAGCAAGTGAATGGTTTGAACGAGAGGGGTACAGCAACGAGGCATGGAAGCACGCCATCTCGGCACACGACCTGGCGCGGGCAGCACGGATCGTGGAAAATAACGCCATGCACATGCTGCAGCAGGGCAATCTGACAACCTTACTGGAGTGGATGGCTCCGCTAGAAACACTGGTCCCCGAGCGCCCCTGGCTGGGGATCTATCAAGCATGGGCTCTTTTACTCACAGGCCAATTCGAGCCCCTCGAGAGGTTGCTGGAAGGAAGTGAGCGGCTTCTCAACCCCGGGGCTGGAACGCTGTCTGGCGAACAGCGACAGATGAGTGGACATATCTGCGCCATCCGGGCTTACTCGGCAGCCATGCAACAACAAACGCAGATCGCCATTGACCTGGCGACTCAGGCACTAGGACTGCTTTCAGAGCAGGACTACCCGGTACGCTGCGTGGTCACCTTTGTTCTGGGCGGTATTCACTTCATGCGAAAGGACTTAGCCTTAGCCATGGAGGCGATGAAAGCAGCCAGCTGGGATGGGGAGCGTGCCGGGAACATCCATCTGGCAATATCAGCTCTGAATGCGCTAGGAAATCTGCTGCACATGCAGGGAGACCTAGCCGAAGCGGAGCGGACGTACGAGCGGGCTTTGAAATTAGGCACCGGCAGTGGTGGGCGTCCCTTGCCGATCACCGCCAGCATCCATTCCGCATTGGCGGAGATGTACCTGAGTAGAAACAACCTTGAGCATGCCCGCCAGCTGGCGACAACCAGTGTTGCATTAGCCAGACAATGGGGCAATCCAGACAGCCTGACAGGCAGCTACCTGGCGCTGGCACACGTCGCACACATTGAGGGGGATTCTGCCGAAGCCCAGCAGGCGCTGGACGAAGCGAAGCACCTGGCTGCTACCCATAGGTTGACACCAGGCTTTGAGGAGCGTATCGCAGCTTATGAAGCGTTGATCTACAAGGGACGCCCAGATCGCACCATTCGAGGCTACTTGATCGAAGCGCTTACCGACCGCGAGCTGGAAGTCTTGAATCGGCTTGCGAAGGGGGCTTCGAACCCGGAAATTGCCGCAGAGCTAGTCATCGCTTTGGGAACGGTCAAAGCGCATACCTCCAGCATCTATCGTAAACTGGATGTGCGCGGCAGGACTGAGGCAGTCATTCGAGCCGGTGAGCTCGGATTATTATGATTGCACGCTAAGGCTGGTTCCAGAGCTTCTCATCACCATAGATCCCGTCAGGTATGTCGAAATAAATATCAGCGCGAACGGAATCCAGGTTCCCAACAAGCTGGCGAACATTTCGAGACTCTTGTTAATCACCAGGGCGACGAAGAAGAAGTCCACGGCGATCACAAAACCGACGAAGATCAACGCCGTCTGCAAGGGGTCCGTGTAGTTGAACTTCTTGAAATAAACCAGCGAGAGGATGGCAAAGATGATGGGAGCGCCAAGCGCATGGGCGATTTGAGCATTGAGCATCGAAGTGATTGCCATGCCAATCCACATGGTCGCGCCACAGAGCACCCAGCCGATGAAAGCATGGACAATAATAATTGAGATTTGTTTAGCGTTCATTTTAACTCCTTACACTTTTGAGCGCGATTATTTGATAGTGGGAAATTTGACGATCCTGTCCGTAATTCAACACGTACAATCCAGCGACTGATGCAGCTTTTGTAGTAAAGCGCCTAATTGTTGGAACTCTTCAGAGGTCAATCCAACACAGCAGGTGTCATAGATGCGATCCAGATCAGGAGTGGT
Source organism: uncultured Chloroflexia bacterium (assembly GCA_963714425.1). GTDB lineage: Bacteria > Chloroflexota > Anaerolineae > Anaerolineales > UBA4823 > DATCYX01. Next base: position 131,044 of record CAVQOI010000003.1, on the reverse strand, counting down.
CCCTTTCATGGCTTTGCCTTGATCAGTCAGGGTCACCAGCAAACTGCGTCGATCAGAGGGGTTGGGCTGGCGAGTAACCAGCTCCTTCTTTTCCATTGTGTCCACAATGCCGGTCATGGTGGGAGGTGTGCAGCAATTGAAGGCCGCCAGCTCTTTCAACGGGCGTGCATCCTGAGCCCACAACAGTCGCAAGGTTTGATATTGAGGTGGGGTGAGATTGACCTGACTGACCGTCATGCGCTGGATTTCCTGTAGCTGATGGGCGACTCGGTCAAGCAGCTCGAATACATCGCTAACCCGGGATGCGTTAGGGATCTGTTCGATTGGAATGAGAGATTCTGGTGACATAATATTTCGTATCCTAATATTTAGCTCACTAATTATATTTCCGATTTATTCATTTGTCAAGAGCTGCCCACTTCAATCCCCAATCAACCGTCATTTCGAGCCGCAGTTAGTGAAGCCGTCTCATGTTCTAGAATGAGACGGCATCTACGGCTCATACGACCCCATTCTCAATGATCGGTACTTGATTGAACACTATATACATACAAATAATCCCCCAAATAAACCTTCGCCTGATGCGTCAAAGGATTTCCCCCGGTATATTGATCAACAGAATATATTCACTTGACTCGTTAGAAGGAGGTCGCCATGTGGTTCAACCCAATTATCCAATGGCTGCTGCGCTCCCCACTGCATTTGATGGTCAGCAAAAACATGATGCTGATGACGTATACGGGTCGCAAGAGCGGCAAGATATATACAACCCCAATGAACTATCTGGCTATTGGCGAAGCCTTTTACACCATCAGCACGCGCGAGCGAAGATGGTGGCGCAACCTGCGCGCAGGGGCAGACGTCAGCCTTCGAATCCAAGGAGAGGATCTCCCAGCCTGGGCTATATGCATTGAGGATCCAGCGGAAGTCGCGGATCGCCTGCACCAATATCTTCAGGCAGCTCCGCAGCTCGCTAAATATTTGAATGTGCGCATCGGTGCGGATGGCATCCCAAACTCTGACGATGTTTCCCACCTGGCTCAAAAGAAGATCATAGTACAGACGGTGCTGAAATAAACCTTCATATAAACCTTTGCCAGATGCCGAAGAACTATGTAAAGGCTACACTGTGGTCACACTGAAAGAAAAATTCCGATCAGGAGAGAAAATCATGCTGAAACACAAATCATTACAAAGTAGTTTCGCTCTAAATGCAAACAAATTGATCGTTCCTGGTGTGGTCATGCTGGCTTTTTTGACGCTGGGATCGGTGTTGTGGCGCACGAGCGGGCAGATCATGGCGCTGTTCTTCTTCGGATACATCGGCCTTTCGGTTGGCGTAGGCCTGGGACTATATGCAGCCCTGCCCAAGAAGAAGAAACCGTTGGGGCGCAGGCTTTCCCTGATCCTGGTGGGGACGTTTCTGGTGGGCTTTACTGCCATCTACGGGCAGGAAAATATGCAGATTGAAGGAGTCTTTTTTGGGCTGCTTGGGGGTGTCACTCAAGCCGCCGTCGTGCACTACCTGATCGCCAAGATCTTCGGCCCGATGCTGTTCGGGCGCATTTGGTGTGGCTGGGCCTGCTGGACCGTGATGGTGCTCGACCTGTTGCCCTTCAAGCGCCCGGCAGGAAGGCTGCCCGGAAAATGGGGTTGGATGCGCTACCTGCACTTCGCCCTGAGCCTTGGATTGGTTGCATTGGCCTGGTACGTATTAGGCTTCCAGGAAGGAACTACCGGCAAGGCTGCTCTGACCTGGTATATCACCGGCAACCTCCTCTATTACACGATCGGAATCGTGCTGGCATACGCTCTGAAGGACAACCGTGCGTTTTGCAAGTACGTCTGTCCGGTTGTCGTGCCGTTAAAGATCACTTCCCGTTTTGCTTTGCTGAAAATTGGCGGCGATGCGGCGAAGTGCAACGATTGCGGTGCGTGCACAAAGATGTGCCCGATGGACGTGCGCGTACCGGAATATATCCTCAGCGGCGAGAGGGTGCTCTCGACCGAGTGCAGCCTGTGCCAGACATGCATCACCGTGTGCGCAAAGGACGCCCTGAAACTGTCCTTCGGTTTCGATCTGGGAGGGAAGGACCTGCTGCGCGAGCGTGAGCAAGAAAAAACTTTGATTAATTCGTCTACCAAAGTTGCAGTGAGGTAAGTCATGAAAAAATTAAAATCAATCCTTTCATTTATTTTCATCGGAGTACTGTTCTTGACCGGGATAGGACTCTCATCCCTGACAAACCAAGGTATCGTGTCTCTTCGTAAACCCTACACTCGTCAGCTGACCGAAGCATTTCAGCCCAACCAAGGGGTGGTGGTTTTCGAGGATGTGAATGTTATTCCGATGGATCGGGAACAAATCCTGAAGAATCAAACGGTTATTGTTCAAGATGGGATCATCCGTCAAATTGATGACAGCAATATCGTCGAAGTACCTTCGGATGCACTCCGGATCGACGGAAAAGGCAAGTACCTTGTCCCCGGTCTGACGGATATGCATGTGCATGTCAAGGAAGAGAATGAGCTACTGCTGTTTGTCGCCAATGGTGTTACCTCAATCCGCAATATGTGGGGCGGAACGGGAGCGTTGCGCCTGATGGGTTTCCCAGATCATCTAGTCTGGAGGGAGCAGATTGAAAACGGTGAAATGTTTGGACCCACCCTTTACACTTCTGGACCCATCATGGAGGGTCCGCCAAAGTCGAACCCTTTAATGGAAGTGTATGACACACCCGAAGCAGCTGCGAAATCCGTCACCTCACAGGTAGCCCAAGGTTACGATTTCATCAAAGTATACGATTACCTGGACCTGCCAACCTACGATGCAGTGATCGAAACTGCCCATGACTTGAATGTTGAGGTTGCCGGGCATGTGCCTAAGCACGTCGGTCTGGACCACGTTTTGGCCAGCGGGCAAAAAACCATCGAGCATCTTTCCGGCTTCATTGACAATGATGCAGGTAGCTATATCTACCCTGAAGATGAACTGGCGGATTATGCTCAAAAAACGAAAGATGCCGGTGTATATGTTTGCCCCACCATCGCCGTCTACCAGATGTACATCCCCAACGAAGACTTGCATCTGCTTGAAGATCGACCAGAGATGGCTTATGTCTCCCCTGGAATGAAGCTGACGTGGCAGTACTTCTCACGCCCTGGCGCAATGAGCGGTCTCACCTACCAGGGAGACTATCCGGCTCAGATTCACGAGATGTTTATCTCTACCACCCGTATCCTGCATGAGCACGGGGTCAAGTTCATCCTGGGAACGGATTCGGATAACCCATATTTGGTGCCGGGATTTTCCTTATTGGACGAGCTGGACTATTTGATCGAAGCCGGGTTCACCCCCTATGAAGCGCTTGAGGCTAGCACACGTAACGCGGCCGAAGCGATGGGAAAACGGGATGAGTTCGGCACAATTGAAGCAGGTAAGCGGGCTGATCTAATCCTGCTGGAAGCCAATCCGCTCGAAGATGTGGGCAATATCCGGAAACATGCCGGCGTCATGCTGCGCGGGCACTGGTTGGATGAGGCGTACTTTCAGTCCATACTGGGTGGGCTGGTTGCTTCTTACAGACCGAGCCTGTTGGATCGGTTATGGCCTCTCAGCTTGATAGGGGTAGGAGCGTACTTACTTTTCCGAAAGAATTGGCAAGCTTCCAGGGAGCAATAAGATGGCTGAGAAGAATAAACATCCATCGATGGAAGATGATGAAGGGATCGATTACACAATCAAGGTTAAAGGTCACCTGGAAGAACATTGGGCTGATTGGTTGGGTGGTCTAAAAATCACCCACGATCCACAGGGCAATTCCCTCTTGACCGGCATCGTACCTGATCAGGCCGCACTGCATGGCATCCTGGCGCAAATTCGTGATTTGGGACTGACCCTGATTTCACTATCACCCCAGCCGATAGTGGTTGAGGAAAAGGAAAAAATTGATGATTCGAGCAACGACGATCCCGAATGAACCCTCATGTGCTGTTCAATATGCAGGATTTATCAAACGGCTGAAAGCTTTTGGGTTCGATTACCTGCTCATTGTCGGATACATCGTCCTGCTGGTCGCTGTAACGATGGCAGTCATCAATCTCAGTGGATTTTTGGGCATATCCCTGCGCTGGCCGGATAACCCTTTCCTGGCCGACCTGATGGCTTTCATCACGTTGGTTTTGCCGGTCATCCTGTATTTCACTTTGCAAGAGAGTTCGCCCAAACAGGCGACCTGGGGCAAACGCAAAGCAGGCATCCGGGTGGTCAATGCGAATGGTGATAGGCTGACGCGGAAACAGGCTTTTATCCGCTCACTTGTCAAACTGATTCCCTGGCAAATGAGCCATACCTGTCTTTTCCACATTCCGGGCTGGCCAATGGCGGTCACAACGATTCCTCCTATGGTCACTGCCGGGTTCGTGCTGGTTTATGTGTTGGTCGGGATCTACATCGCATCGGCACTGATCTCGAAGAAACACCGCACGCCCTACGACTGGTTGTCTGGGTCATATGCCATTGTTGAGAATTAAATTCAGAACATAAGGACGAAGAATGGAAACCGAAACCCTTCAACGCAGGTTCGATCTCGATTGGCTGAGAGTGCTGGCCATCCTATCTGTCTTTTTCTACCACTCGACGCGCTTCTTCAACACCTGGGATTGGCATGTCAAAAACGCAGTCACCTACGGATGGGTGCAAGCCCTCGAGAGTTTCATGGAGATCTGGATGATGCCGCTGGTCTTCCTCATCTCTGGCGCAAGCATCTTCTATGCCATGCACAAGGGCGGCGCGGGGACGTTCTTCAAAGACAAGGTCCTGCGCTTGCTTGTCCCATTGCTCGTGGCAATGTTGACCTACGCTTCCCTGCAGGTTTACCTCGAGCGCATCACTCACGGTCAATTCGGCGGATCATATTTCCAGTTCCTGCCGCATTATTTTGATGGCGTGTACCTCGAGATAGGCAGTGTGGGCAACTTTGCTTTCCACGGGATGCACATGTGGTACGTTATGGTTCTGTTCCTGTACTGCCTGATCTTTTATCCACTTTTCCACTGGTGGAAGGGGAATGGACGCAGCCCGCTGGACAAAATCGGCGACCTGCTCACCTCCCCCTGGACGATATGGCTGGCTCTGGCTTTCCCGATCCTTCTTATGCATCTATTTGTGAGCGACACCGATTGGGAGTTCGGTTCAGGCGGTTGGCCTTTCCTGGAATACATCTTCTATCTGCTCTATGGATTTGTGATTGTATCGCAAGAAGGTCTGCAGGCTAACATCAAACGGAATCGCTGGTTTTTCTTGATCGTCGGGCTGACCCTGGGCGCGGTCTATGCGTTCCTGGTTGCCAATATTTCCAATCCTGTCATTGACCCAATGGAAGGCATCCTGGGCGACCCCCTTTACATCCTGAGCGCCTGTGCCTTGCTGCCTGCCTTTCTCGGCTTCGGAATGCAACACCTAACCAGGACCACACCTTTCCTAAAATATGCAGGCGAGGCCGTCCTGCCCTTCTACATCCTGCACCAGACCATGCTGTTGATTGTCGGCTACTTTGTCGTGCAATGGGCGATCCCGGATTTCGTGAGTTGGTTAATCATCTTCGCCAGCTCATTCGTCATGATAATGCTGACCTACGAATTCGCAGTACGGCGCGCCAACTTCCTGCGCTTTCTGTTCGGGATGAGGCCGCTAAACAGTACTGTGGTTCACTAGGCTGTAGCTCCGCAGATTTCTAAAGCAGAACAAACCGAGAACTCGCGAAGAAACAGTCATTTCCAAAGTAACTGATTCCTTGCGAGCAGACGAAAGAACTCGTTCTGCAAAAAACTTAGAAATAAACCCCGGAATAAACCTTCGCCAGATGACAGCGGACACTTTGAAAGCTAGACTATATTCACGTCAAACGAGAAGGAGTAAAAAATGAAGAGCACTTCTACATTACGTAAGCGTACCGGTTGCCTGGGATGGGGATTGGGTATCCTGCTAGCGGGCATGGTTCTGCTGGTGATCCTGCTTGGAATTGGTTATACATCCCAGCTCCAAACTACCGCCGCAGATTTTCAGCAATTCCCGGCACCAGGTCAATTAGTGGATGTGGGCGATTTTCGCTTGCATATCAGCTGCCAGGGTGAAGGTAGCCCCACCGTCATCGCGGACGCCGGGAACGGCGATTTTTCACTCACCTGGGGGTTGGTACAACCCGAAGTGGCCCATCTCACCCGCATCTGCGTGTACGACCGGGCCGGATATGGCTGGAGCGAACCCAGCCCTGCGCCGCGCACTGCACAGCAAATGGCCATGGAATTACACACCCTGCTACACAATGCCGAAATCGAAGGCCCCTATACCCTGGTTGGGCATTCCCTGGGCGGCTTGAGTATGCGCATGTATGCCAGCCTCTATCCTGAAGATGTCGTTGGCATGGTGTTGGTAGATTCAACCCCTGAAGACTTTCTGACCCTCATTCCAGTAGAAATGACCCGCTCTCTCCAGCAGCAGGACCGAACCAGGGCAGTGATGCAGTTAATGGCCCAATTCGGCGTTTTTCGGATGATGGGCCCGTCCGCCGGGCAACAATTTTTGCCGGAACATGTCAAACAGTTGCCAGGAGATCAACAAAAAGTGTATATGATGCTCACGTCACATCCCGACTTTTTCTCTACCGCCCGGGCTGAAATGGAATTACTCACCGAGTCCTGCGAGCAAGTCGACCAGATGGGAGATTTTGGCGATCTGCCGCTGGTTGTGTTGAGTGCAGAGAACGCTCAAGATGCCGAAGCGATGCAAGCCGCGGGTGCCCCGGTCGACTTCCCGTTTGAAGAGATTCAAACCACAGCCCAGGCCCTTCAGCGTGAGCTGGCCTCACTTTCCACCAACAGCACGCATATGCACGTGGCTGATAGTGGGCATTTTATCCAGTTGGATCGTCCAGGTTTGGTCATCGCGGCCATTCGACAAGTAGTAGATCAAAGCCACACCCGGGCACCCTAGCCTGGAATGAGTTAGCAACGCGCTTCAACCGCCAAAAGGATGCCACACGGGAAAAGTTAGCGGATATTGCGAACAATTATTACAAGGAGAGAATCATGAAAACTAAATCGTACAAACCTTCTTCGATTTTGATGCTGCTGACCATACTCGTAATGGCAGTAACCCAACCGGCTTTTGCATCCCCCCCTAGCTATCGAAATACCCAAACATCCACATATCTCTCTGGTCCAACCGACCCGGCTGAGTTTGAGGCTTTCCTCGATGCCTACCTGGCTGAACAAATGGAAACCCACCATATCCCCGGTGTAGTCTTTGCAATGGTCATAGACGGGAAGGTCTTCTTCTCCAAGGGCTACGGCTACTCCGACCTGGAAACGCAGACGCCCATGGATCCCGAAGAAACCGTACTCATCACCGCCTCTATGGCAAAGGTTTTCGCGGCTGTAGGTGTATTGCAACTTAACGAGCGTGGTGTGATTGACTTACACGAGGATGTCCGCCCGTATTTCAAGGAATTCCCACTCAAGACCACTTTCGACGAACCGCTAACCTTCGCTAACCTGCTGACCCATACCGACGGATTCGAAGCCCGTATGATTGGCGTTGCCGCCCAGTCTCAAGATGACCTTTTTCCGCTTGGCGAGTTACTTGAAACTTATGCGCCAACGCAGCTATATCCTCCTGGCGAATATATGACGTATGGCGACTACGCCTCCAATCTGAGCGGTTATCTGACCCAGGAAATCAGCGGCGTGCCGTTCGAGCAGTATATGGAAGAGAATATCCTCACCCCACTTGTTATGACCAGTAGCAGCTTTTATCAGCCGCCACCTGATGAATTGCTTATCCGCCAGGCTGTTGGGTACGAATACCAGAACGGGCGGCAGGAACCTGTGCGAAACTTTTACACCCGTTACGGACCTTCAGGTGGGCTGCGCACGACAGCCACGGACATGAATCGGTTCATGTTGGCGCTCTTGAACGGCGGCGAATATGGCGGCGCACGGATCATGAACCAATCCACAGTAGAGGCGCTTTTTACACAACAGTTCACACCTGAGCCAGGTATGTCGGGTATCACCAATGAAATGTTCGAACACTTCGAGAATGGACAGCGTGCCCTGTTGCGGGATGGCGATGGCGTAGGCACTCGTAACCGCATGATCCTGTTCCCAGACCAGAACCTGGGCTTTTTTATTAGCTATAACTCGGGCGACAGCAACCTGCGGCTAAACGTCCTCAGTGCATTCCTCGATAAATACTATCCTGCCACTGGTTCAACAACTCCCATCCCGATGGATGGTTACCAGAAGCGCGCCAGGCAGTTTAAAGGTACATATCGCTATCTCCAGGCGGATGCCACTACCTTCGGAAAGTCCATGTTTTTCTTCTCACAATTGGTCGAAGTGACCACCACAGATGAAGGTTACCTGTCCATTGTAACAAGGGGGATGGGCGGCGATCAAAGCAGTGTTATGGGCGGTTTTGAGGGAACCAGCCTGTGGGTGGAGGTCAAACCGTTGTACTTCGAGCGAGTGGACGGCAAAGGTCAATTGGCGTTCGTCCAGGACGAGTCCGGCCGCATCATCCAGATGATTTCGGGGCAGGGGTATCACGCCACCTTTGAAAAACTACCCTGGTATGAAGCTCCAACTTTCCAGACTGTGTTGATTGCGTTGGCAATACTCCTTATGCTTACGATGCTAATTTCCACCCTTATCTTTTGGCCGCTGGAGGCGCTGATCCGTAGACTGCGTAAACAATTGGCTAAAAGGCCGGTTTTATGGGGCGCTATTGCCGCTCGATTGTGGGCTACATTGGTTGCCGGTATGTTGGTACTCTTCCTGCTCCGAGATTTTGGTGTGCTCTATGGCGGAACCTTACCCCAATTTGTGTGGGGCACCACGCCAGACATGATCGAATCCCTGCAGAGCATGTACCTGCCTGCCATGCTGGCGCTGGCGTTGCCGATCTTCACCATCATCGCCTGGGTCAAGGGTTGGTGGAAGTTAAGCACCCGTGTGCATTACACACTCGTCAGCCTGGCTGTCTTTGCAGGGATTTGGTGGGCGCACTACTGGAACCTGCTTGGCTTTCGCATATAGGTGAGAGGGCTACGCAAGTATGAAACGGCGATTTAGATTAGAATACAAATATGAATGCCTTTTCTGCGTGGCTGGAGAGCAACCTTGGACTGAGCCCTGAGATTCAGCTCAACCTGCTGCTGTCAGCCCTGGGTCTGCTATTGCTCTGGGTGCTGCGACGCTGGATAAGCCATCTGCTGGCAAGGCGCATCAACGACCCCAAAACGCTATATACCTGGCAACGCATCATCGGCAGCGTGTATTATGTGCTGGCGCTATTCCTGCTGGCACAGCTTTGGCTGCGCAACCTGGCGAACCTGGTAACTTACTTTGGCTTGCTCTCAGCCGGACTGGCGATTGCACTTAAGGACCCGCTCACCAACGTCTTCGCCTGGATCTTCATCCTATGGCGGAGGCCATTCGTGGTGGGAGACCGTATCCAGATCGGGGAGAACATCGGGGACGTCGTTGACCTGCGTATCTTCCAGTTCAGCCTGCTGGAGATCGGCAACTGGGTGAAGGCCGACCAAACGACCGGGCGCATCATCCACGTGCCCAACGGCAAGGTCTTCACCGAGCACCTGGCTAACTACACCAGCGGTTTTGACTATCTGTGGAACGAGCTGCCAGTGATGGTGACCTTCGAGAGCGATTGGCAGAACGCCAAGCTCTTGCTGGAACAAATCGTTGGGCGCCACGCTGCCACCTGGAGCGAAGCCGCCGCGGCGGGCTTGCAGCAGGCATCACGCAAGCTGCTGATCCACTACGAGTCGGTAACCCCGGTGGTATACACCAGTGTAGAGGCGTCTGGGGTAACGCTCACCCTGCGCTATATGTGCCCTGCCCGCCAGCGGCGCACCAGCGCCCACGCCTTGTGGGAGGAGATCCTGCTCGCGTTCGAGGGCGAGGCCGATATTGAATTCGCCTACCCGACGACGCGTTTCTATGATGCCCACACAGAAAACGGGTCTCCCTCTTAAGGATCGGCTGGTTCCACAAGCTTGTCCTAGGCAAGGTCCAAACTGCAATAGTACGATCTTTTCAGATTTTATGGCTCACAAGCTCGTCTCGTTAATTATTGTAGCTGTACTTCTGCTGGCGCAGGCGCCAGCCGCCCTGGCGCTCACGAGGGCAATCTACGATGACGCGCTGGCCCCAGGCTGGCAAGACTGGTCATGGGCGCAGGTCAACCTGGCGGCTACAAACTACAGACACAGCGGCAGCCACAGCATCGCCGTGACGTACGGCGCATGGGAGGGGCTGTACTTGCACAAAGCGGGCGTGGATACCCTGGGGACTACCCACCTGCAATTCTTCACCCACGGCGGTGGGGTTGGCGGACAGCAACTGAACGTCTTCTTTAACCTGGATGCAGGCGGTACCCCGCAAAATGGTCCGGCTATCGCGGTGCCCCCTCCTGCGGCTAACTCCTGGACGGAAGTGCTGGCGCCACTCAGCAGCCTCAACCCCAACAGCCACACCATCACGGGGGTCACCTGGCAGGGATCAGTAGGCAGCAGCCAGCCCACCGTGTATATCGACGACATCGATCTGGTCAGCCCTGAAGATCCGGATGGGCCGCAGCTTTCATTGGGAATGCTGCAGCCTCGCTCGGCGCCCGCCGATGGCGACACCACGCTGCTCGTGCGCGTCCAAGTGGCTGACCCGCAAGGAGCAGGGGATATCGCCTCGGTGACGCTAGACGCCGGAACCCTGGGGCGTGGGAGCATAGCCCTATTGGATAACGGAGGCAGCAATGACGAGGCAGCCTTCGATGGCATCTACGGCGCGGCGTTCAGCATCGCCCCAGGCACGCCTAGCGGTGAGGCAACCTTGCTCATCAGCGCCCAGGACCAAGCCGGGCACAGCGCCAGCCTGCCGCTTGGCGCGCTGACCGTACTCGCTCCCCCTGGCGGCTCCGTTCCAAGCCTCCTGCCCCAGCGCATCGGCTGGGGATCAAACGCGTGGAGCGAGACCCCAGGGCAGGACTGGCAGGTCAACAGTGGCGTGCCCTGGGATTACGTATACCAGTACATTACGTTTGGCTGGGAGACGTGGGGGGGCAGCTTCGTCTCGCGCTTCGTCAACCAGGCCTGGGATAAAGGCTACGTGCCGATGGTGGTGGTATACATGGTGCTAGGCGTCCCACCGAACTGCGGCGAGGGCGGGGCGTGCTACGCATCAAAACTGCAAAATGCCACCACCGTCAGTGAATACTTGCAATCCCTGGAGCGAGCCGCCCTGGAAGCCGCAGGTGACGAACCTGTGATCTTTAACCTTGAGCCTGATTTCTACGGCTTCATGCAGCAGTTGAGCAACTCGCCCTCACGACCCCCTGGCGTGCAACCGAATGACCCGTCGAGCTACCCGGTCGCGCTGAACAAGGCTGGTTATCCCAACGATTTGGCAGGTTTTGGGAGATATCTCGTCGATCGTCTGCATACCCTGGCGCCCAACATCCTGGTGGCGCCGATGGCGAGTATGTGGGCAACCAATTTTGATCCGCAGACGGCGACGAAAGACGCCGCCGTGCAGATGTCTCAAGACACGGCAGCCTTCATTGATGCAATGGGTGGGGCGCAAGCTGACCTGTTGGTAGTGGAATGGAGCGACCGGGATGCAGGCTCTGGGCTGCGGCCCTGGTGGGACGACGGCGACCAGGAGCTGCCCCGGCCAACGCGCGCCATTCTATGGGAGAACGCCCTGTCGGCTGCAGCGCACAAGCGCCTGCTGCTCTGGCAGGTGCCTGTAGGCAACATGTCTTTGAATAATACTTGCGATCATTACCAGGACAATCGTGCCGCTTACGCCTTCGCCCACCCGCGCGACCTGTTTGATGCTGGCGTTATTGGCGTGCTGTATGGCGGCGGAGCAGCCTGCATGACCCAGGTGACCAGCGATGGGGGCTTCGTCGCTGTGCAGGGCGCGATCGCCTATGCCAACCCCGCCCCACCTACCGGATTGGCAACCGGTAGCCCCAGCGCTTTCCATATGCCGCTAGGCTGGGAAGAGAACAGCGAGCCAGATTTGTGGTATTACCGCATCTTGTACCGGCGCATCCCGGGCGGCGCCTTGCAGGAAGTGGACGTAGGACGGCGCAACGCTTATACCCTGAACCTGCCGCTGGCGGGCGAGTGGGAGATTCGTCTGGCTGCAATTGACGCCATGGGAAACCAGAGCGACCCCTCTGGCGCAGTGATCGTGAGCATGCCAACGAACGCTGAGTTTCTTTACCTCCCCCAACTGAGACGCTGAAGACGTTATCCGGGTATCAGATCAGGTCCAGCAAGCCAGCCAGACCGTCCTGTCCTAAAATTGAGTGGGCGCGATGAATCGAACGCTGCTCGACCACCTGCGTTAATGCATGGACCTCTTCATCTTGCAGGCACTCAATCATTTGGGTGGCATCAACCCATACCTGCTCGCGCCAGTTGCTGATCAGGCTAGAGGTCAGCCATTCGTCGAGAGGCCCCATCAGCTTATCCACCAGGTCCATGCTCCGGCTAAAGCGCTCGATTACCTGGTCTTGCACGCTGTTGATCGATTGTGAAATAATGTCATTGACCTGGCAGTGATCCCGATAGCGGGCAAGGCGCTGATCTGGAGAGAGGCCAGCCCACTCCGGACCAAGCAGGTCCACCAGGGCGAATACCAGGTCGTAGTTGATGTGGGCGTTCACGCCAAGGATCAGGTCTTGCATCACGTGGGTATGCGGACGGCGCGTGGCATCGAAGGCAACCTGCCAGACGAGAGGCGCCCCTTCTGGCTGCTGCTCGTAGATCTCCAGCGCCTCAAAGTAATAGCCGGCAAAGCGGTTAAGCAGCGCTGCTACCCAGCCATTGTCTTCAAAATCTCCCCTCTGGATGGCAAGAAGCATATTGTGGGTCATGGTTGCATAGCAGCTGAGGAAGATCAGACGCCGGTCGCCGACCACTTCCCAGGCATCGATGAGCCGCTGCATGCGTTGGATAACTGAGTCGTCTCCACCCATAAGACACCACATTATCTTCGGATCAATAACGGATAAGATGACGGCGATTATACCCGATCGGAGAAGAATTCACCTAACAGATGGAAGAAACCGTGCTAGGAGTGGCGCCCGTTCGATTAATGCACCGTTGAAGAGAAGATCAGGCTTCTCGCAGAAAGGGTGACTTAACAGCTATCCTCGACGCCGGAGGGAGGCACCCATCTAGAGATCCTCAAATAAGGAAGCCTGCATCAATCAGAGTGCTTGACTGCCTGAACACTGCCTTTATTCTCACGAAAGTGTACCCGACCACCCGCTTTCTGGCATTACCTGGCCAGCGCATGGCTCAGGATTCCCAGATGAATTGACCTAGTGCATTTGGCGATCTCAACGCGATGCCAGGGCAAGGCGGCGCTGCAGCCTCCTTACGAGCGCAAGCACCAGCGCGATCAGCAGGAAAGCAGCCACAGCCAACTTCACATCTGCATGTGATGATGTCGCCTCAAAGGCGACCAGATGGACGGATGTCGGGGTGTAGCATACATATCCTGGCGGGACACCAGGGATGTCGCCTGTAGAAATGCTCGTGCTCGTGATGCCTGCGGAACCAGGCTGTGCCCCGAATGGATCGTTGACATCTGTGGTCGTGCCGTTGGTTCCTCCATTTACATTGATTGCGCTGGCTGTGCTTGAGAGAAAGATCGCACCGCCTCCGCCGCCACCGCCGGGACCATGACGCTCTCCGGGATCGCCTCCGGGGGGCTCCAAAGGCCATGCATCGCCTGCATCCCCACCGGCTGCGAAAATTGACAGGTTGCTGAAGGCATTGCTCAATTCGGCAACCGCCACGATGCTACCCCCTGCGCCGCCACCTCCGGTGCTATCTCTCTCTACATCCAGGCTGCTGGCACCATTCGCAGTGATCGACCCCGTCCCGCTGGATTGCCCCAAGCGCAGGAACACGCCCCCACCGCCGGGCGCCCCGCTGCTGCCGACTCCATTCGCAGGGGTGCCAGTGCCATTATTCGTAGTTCCCGAGCCTCCACCCCCACCCAATACCATGCGGTCTGCGGCTGCCTCGATAAAAGCCGCCCCGCCGCGCCCGCCGACATCTTTTGCGCTATTCCAGGAAAAACCACCCTGCCCACCCGCTCCCCCATTGCCACCCCCGCCGCCGCCGGAGTTTTCATCATTGGCTGGCGGATTGCCATCCGTGCCGCCACCGCCAGCGTTCCCGGGCGCCCCGCGGGCATGGCTGCCATCCGGATACCCATCTGTACCCGTAGGCGGGGTAGTGTCGAGCACTGCGCCAGCAGAGAAAACATAACGCGGAGTACCGGCGATGCCTTCGCCTTTACTACCGTTTGTCGGGAGCGTTGAGGAGGTGCGGAAGTCAGTATCTGGGAGGCCCGTTGAGCCCGCCAATTGGCGCCCGCCACCACCACGGAATCCCATGGTATCAGCGTAGATTGCGTTCCCGTTGAAATTCAGGTCGTTCACCACTTCCAGGATAGCGATCCCGCCCGTGCTGCCATCCCAGGGCAATGCGGTGATGCTGCCCCCCAGGATTGCGTTCAAGTAGCCAGGCACAAGCACAACCTGAAAGCGCCGCTGCCCACCGGTGAGGCTGGCATCCGCGTCCGAATAGGTGTAGAGCAAGCCGTCTCCAGCTCCCACACCACTGATCGAAAGGACGCCTCCCGTCGAATAATCGACGGCGCTGGCAGCCACGACGTATTCGTACCTGCCTACATTGTTCGGGTCAGTATAACCGCTGCCACTTGTCCCGCCAGACCCATAGGCGCTGTTATTTGAGTAATCGATGAATGCGTCCTGCATCTGGATGACCACGAGCAGATCCCCAGATTGGATCGATTGACCAGCGCCCCTTCCTGGGCCGATACTGATAGATGTCGAGCCGGCAATTGCGGTCGTGGAACCTGGGTAATACGAGTTCACCACCCCAGAAATTGTGTGCGTATCACGGTCCTGCAGCACAAAGCAGGCAGATTGTGCAACGACATCGCTTGTCGATCGATGAAGGGGTGCAAAGATTGCCAGACAAACAATGCCCAATCGGAGTGCACTCATCGGATTAATATGCAGAGAACACTTACGGGTGCTTATGTACTTCATCGTTCTGCCTCCAATCCCCATAGTCTTTCGGAAATATATTTTATCAAGATTCGAAAACTTAGCAATCCACCTTGCAAAAATGTAAAAATCAGGATAACCTACCCGGCTGTCTTAACATTACCCATCAGTTGACCTACAGTATCATTATATCTCTTCGCGAAAGCTGATGCGTCTTGCGACCAGCGAGCGGCGATCAGGTTGCCAGCCTGCACGACAAAGGGGGTCCACAAGCTGCGCCAGTTCTCGAAATCGCCCGGGTGCGCCAGGCAGTCGCGGAAGGCGACAAAAACGGTGCAACCGCAGGTAGGATAGCGTCTTCCCAACAACCAGAAGATCAGCAGACATACCGCCCTTCCCAGACTTTTGGTCAGCGGTAGCGGTGGGCGAGGACACCCGGAGGCGCGGGGCAATATTACTGGCGCTGCGGGCGGAGGTCGGTGAGCTATGCGAACGGTTCGATGAGATACATCCAATCCGGGAAAACCATGTCACCGGAAGCGTACCCACAACCCAGGGTGAGGGGTTAATTTTTATGTAATTAGCGTTGCGAGGAGGAAACAAAATAATGAAGCGAACGTTATTCCACATCAGCTACTCTATGGGCAACTTTGCCAACACCATCGCTTACCAGGTGTTCGGCAACCGCATCCAGTTCTATTACGTGGACATCCTGGGATTGGGCGCGGCCACTGCGGGCATCATCTGGACGATCTACGGTGTGTGGAACGCCATCAATGACCCGCTTATGGGGCAGGTCTCCGACCGCACGCGCACGCGCATGGGCCGGCGGGTGCCCTACGTCTTCTTTGGCGCTATCCCTCTAGGCTTGTCCTTCTTCTTCCTATGGACACCTCCCACGCAAAGCCCGTGGATGCTGGCAGCATATTTTTTGATCCTGCTGTTCATCTTCGATACGATCTACAGCTTGACCATGATCGCCTACAACGCCCTCTTTCCGGAGGTAGCCCCTACCTTGCGAGATCGAGTGGACCTCTCGGCAACGCGTGAAATCCTGGCGACCATCGCCCTATTGCTGGCTTTTATCCTCGCCCCCATCCTGGCAGAAAAGATCGGTTACATCTGGATGGGCGCCATTATGGGGGTATTCGTCAGCGTGGGCTACCTAATCTCTATGGTCGGAGTGAGAGAGAACCTTGAAAATGTGAAGGATGACACGGTGGGCATGCTACCGTCTCTGAAGATCGTGTTTTCCAGCCTGCCGTTTCGATGGTTCGTGGGTGCCAATATGGCCAAGGAATATATCTGGCTGGCGCTGGCTGCATCACTCCCTTTCTGGCGTAAATATGCCCTGGGAATCCAGGGTGAAGGCCAGGTCTTTGGGATTAACATGGGCGCCGGCGACCAGGAGGCGGTCCTTCTGGGGCTGCCCATCCTGATGTGCATCCCTGCGCTGCTCATCTGGCGTCCGATCGTGCCCCGCCTGGGCAACCGCAAGGCCTGGATTCTGTCCAGCTTTCTCTTCATCCCCGGCTTCCTGATGGTCACCTTTGCCCGGGATTTCTACTCCGGCCTGGCTGGCACGCTGCTGGTGGCACCGGGGCTGGCAGGCTCGATGATCCTGCCCTTCCCAGTTATCTCGGAGGTGATCGACGATGATGCTGCCAGGCATGGCTACCAGCGATCGGGGATATTCTTTGGCATGAGCTGGGGGATTGTCAAGCTGGCGTTCTCTGCCCAGGGAGTGCTCTTCGCCACCGTCATGTCGTTGGCGGGCTACGTTGCTGGAAG
This sequence comes from uncultured Chloroflexia bacterium, assembly GCA_963714425.1. Classification (GTDB taxonomy): domain Bacteria; phylum Chloroflexota; class Anaerolineae; order Anaerolineales; family UBA4823; genus DATCYX01. Next base: position 114,111 of record CAVQOI010000003.1, on the reverse strand, counting down.
CGCGGTGCAAACTGCCAGCGCAATCTGGGGCATCCGCTTCCTGATCGGCGTCACCCCCATCATCGCCTGCCTGATCATCGCCTACTGCATGTATCGCTTCCCCCTAGGCCGCCCCAAAGCCGCCACAGAGCCTCAGATCGAAGAGCTCACCATACTCTGAAGCAGGAGAAACTATGCAAATCCCACATCACGGACTCTCGAAGGAAGAAATCTTCAGCACCCTGTTGGGCTACAAAGGATACGACCTGGACTGGAAGTCTGGCAAAGTCTGGGCATACGTGTACAACCCAGGGGATGAGGTAGCAGAGCTGGTCAAGCAAGCCTACACGATGTTCCTCTCGGAGAACGGGCTGGACCCATCTGTTTTTCCCAGCCTGTTGAAGCTGGAGACGGACATTGTGCGCATGGTCGCCAACCTGCTGCGCGGCGACGAGAACGTGGTGGGGCATGCCACCAGCGGGGGCACGGAGAGCATCATTCTGGCGGTCAAGACCGCCCGGGATAAAGCCCGCTACGAACGCCCAGAGATTACTGCTCCCGAGATGGTGTTGCCCAAGACCGCACACGCCGCCTTCCACAAAGCCGCCCACTTCCTGGGGGTCAAGCCCGTCGTAACACCTTTCAACTCCAGCACCTACCGGGCTAACGTGCAGGCGATGCGTGAAGCGATCACCGAGAAAACCATCCTGATGGTAGCCTCTGCGCCGAGCTATTCGCAGGGGGTGATCGACCCGATCGCCGAGATTGGGGCGCTGGCACAGGAAAGAGGGCTGCTGTTCCATGTCGACGCCTGCGTGGGTGGTATCCACCTTTCTTTCATGCGCAAGCTGGGGTATGCGCTGCCAGACTTCGACTTTACCGTGCCTGGGGTCACCTCGATGTCCTGCGACCTGCACAAGTACGGCTACGCCGCCAAGGGCTCATCGACGGTCTTATACCGTGACAGGGAGCTGCGCCGCTACCAAATCTTTGCCTGCACGGATACCACCGGCTACACACTGATCAACCCCACCGTGCTTAGCTCCAAGTCGGGCGGTCCACTGGCGGGCTCCTGGGCGATCCTCAACTACCTGGGTGAGGCAGGCTACGAGCGTATCGTGCAAGACGTGCAAGGAGCCACGCGGCAGCTGATCGAGGGCATCAACGGCATCGACGAGCTGTACGTCCTGGGAAAGCCGGATATGTGCATGTTCTCTTTTGCTTCGGATGCGATCAACGTATACCAGCTCGCCGATGAGATGAAAAAGCGCGGCTGGTATCTGCAAGGGCAGTTCTCCACGCCGCACTCGCCGCGCAACCTGCACATCTCTGTCAGCCAGGGTACTCTCAAGCAGATTGAAGCTATGCTGAACGATCTGCGCGAGTGTGTAGATATCGTCAAGCAGACAAAGCCTTTGGACGTGGATTTTATCCGGGCGGAGGTCGCCCGTGCATTGCAAAACCCCACGCCGGAATCATTCGCTGGCTTGGCCGCGCTGGCAGGCATCCAAAGCTCCGAGCTGCCAGACGAGTTAGCCTTGATCAACGAGGTGCTTGATACACTTCCGGATGAGATCGCCAATATGCTTTTGATCGATTATTTCAATGAGCTGTATGTTTGATTCAATCCTGTGAAACTCTTGAGCGCATCATATCAAACGATTCTCATTAAAACAAATTTCAAATAAGGCGTCCCATACTAAGATTGCCCATCCACTAAGGTATCTGTCAAATGGCTGTGTCCCTTGAGCGCAGCCTGGGTAATAATAAATCACACGCTGTAGACAGGGATTCGCCTGCAGCGTGTGATTTTTTGTGATTGGATGCGTGAGTAGCGTCAGCCAGAGATGCCTGTTGAAGGAACTGCCCGGATAGGCATCATACCTGATTGATCCCGACCTTATTGATTGCCATTCTGGCCGTCGCCGGAATCGCCATCATCACCGTTACCGGCATCGCCATCGTCGACATCGCCCACTGCGCCGTCGTCGATGTCATCCACCGCACCATCGTCGATGTCATCCACCGCACCATCGTCGATGTCGTCTACTGCGCTATCGTCGATGTCATCCACTGCGCCATCGTCGATGTCGGCCACCGCGCCGTCGTCGATGTCATCCACCGCGCCATCGTCGATGTCATCCACTGCGCCAGCGTCGATGTCGGCCAGCGCCGTCGTCGATGTCATCTACGCGCCGTCGTCGATGTCATCCACTGCGCCAGCGTCGATGTCGGCCAGCGCGCCGTCGTCGATGTCATCCACTGCCCCGTCATCGATGTCGCCTACTGCGCCATCGTCGATGTCATCCACTGCGCCGTCATCGATTACAACACTCGGGGAGATCGCTATCTGCGCTTTCTCTAATATGGCCTTCACCGGGTAGAGGGTATCGCCAGGCTCAGCGCCTTGGGCAGCAGACGCAATCGACCATGCCCCACCAAAGAGCAGACTCACTGCCAGGAGCAGTGCTACCGGAATGGCTATGGGGATAAAATGCCGGTTAATTTGAAGTCTCTGTTTCATTTGGGGTCTCCTTGAATACGATTGGGTTGATCTTTTCTATATAACGCCACAAATGATAAAGCGTGACTGCCAACCCCTGGATTCGCCATTTGCATTTCTGACAGGATCGGTTAGAAAAGGTCGATTTGCACAGTCTGTTCCATCCCTTACCAAGATGTCATCTTGAATGGCATCACATTTGTATTAAATTTCCGTTATATAGAATGAGGATAAAGAATGCCAATACGATGCCATTCGAAGAAACGAAGCTGATCAACAAGCAGGAAATGATTATGATCTACGAGCAGCACAGCCCAGAGTTATTCCGTTTTGCTGTACGATTGCTCGACGATGAAGAGCTGGCAGAAGACTGTGTCTCAGAAACCTTCAGCCGATTCTTGCAGGTCATGCGAAGAGGGAGAGGTCCACTCGAGAACGTGCGGGCATACCTTTACCGGGTGGCGCAAAACTGGATCAACGATCACTTCCGCCGCAGGCCGCATCCACAGCTTGCGCTCGATGAGGAATTCGAGGATGGCGCAAGTTCGAACCCCTCGCTGATGGCATCCCAGGAGATGGACAAAGAGCTGGTGCGAACTGCTCTCCTGAAGTTACCAGAAGACCAACAAAAGGTTATCCACCTGAGGTTCCTGGAAGATTGGTCACACGCCGCCATCGCCGAGCTGCTTGGCAAATCAGTGGTGGCAACTCGCGCTTTGCAATATCGGGCTTTGATATCCCTTCGGCAGATGCTGACCGAGAGAGATGATGGGGTTTATTATGAATGAGATATTCGATGTGGAAAGCAACCTGGATCCTCACATTGAGCAGATGATCTTAACCCTGCGCCCCACGCCGCAGAGAGCTCCGGAAGTTGTTGAGATGAGACGCCAGAGATTTATTGCAGAACTAGACTCCATCACGGTGTATAAACCCAGGGTGACCTACCCATGGTCCGTCGGATGGTTTAAACCGAAGATGGAACGTAAGCAGGTTATCCCAATGACCCCAAGATTTGCATTCGCAACCTTAGCTGTTTTAATCACCGTCTTCACACTCCTTTTCGGCGGCGCCGGAGCGACCGCTCTAGCCGCCCAGTCAGCCTTACCAGGAGATACGCTCTATACGATCAAGACCAGCCTGGAGAATACGCGTCCGTCTCCCTGGCTGGCGATGCCTACGACCAGGCGCAGCTGCATCTTTCCTATGCCCGATTGCGGTTGGTCGAGATGGGGGCGCTGGTGCAAAAAGGACGCCACAGCGACATCGAGATGGCAGCGAAAGAGTTTGAAGCTTGTGTCGAGAAAGCGACCTCAGCGCTGCAGACCGTACTGGCAGGTAATCCCGAACGGGGTACATTGTTGAGCAGACAGATCACCCGCGCCCTGCTCTCCTACGCGTCCATCTTGGAAGGAATGGAGACCATCGTCCCAGATGACGTCCAGCCGGCTGTTGAACAAGCCATCATCACTTCAAGGACCAGCGCCGGAGAGCAGGTTCTATTTTCAGGCGTGGTGGAATCTATCTCCGATGCTACTTGGGTCATTTCTGGAAGGATGCTCGCCATAATTGATTTGACCAAATATGGTAATACGATCAAAGTCGGTGACCTGGTAAATGTACAGGCCATCCTTGGGATGGATGGCACGCTCACCGTGCAGTATATAGAGCTGTCCATGGCGGGCGCTGAACCCAATGACATCACCAGTACCAATACGGACGATTCCGATGATGGGGCTGTCAATGATGTGGATGATGGGGCTGCAAATAACGTGGATGACGGGGCTGTCAATGACGTGGATGACGGGGCTGTGAATGACGTCGATGACGGGGCTGTCAATGACGTGGATGACGGCAATTCTAACCAAGTAGATGACGGGAACGCTAACGATAATGATGATGGCGATGACGGGAACAACGATGACGGCGATTCCGATGACGGCCAAAACGGAAATCAGTGAGACTGGGCTCAATCAGGTATGAAATCTATCCGGACAGCTTTGTAGCGGGTCAGAGCGCGTGGGACATAATATAGCTCGAAACCTTCAGGTTCGGACAAGCGTTCGCACATAATCCACTCGGAAAGTCCCAACGAGCCGCCACAGGCGGCGAAGCAGTCCAAGGCAACGCCGGGGGGACATTAGAGTCTGAAAAGCCTGACCTGAGATAGCTTCAGTCGCTACGCCAGCTTCGCTGGCGTGCGCTCCTTCGCAATGACGGATAATGTCACTTTGGATTGAAGAGCGTTGGGGCGCATTGGGTTTACTCGCGATGACTGCTTCTTGAAAAATGTCCGATCTTCTGTCCGAAGGTCAGAAATACTTATTGACAAAATTGAGATCTTCTTGTAATATGTAGCTAGACGACATATTTGCTAGCTACGTATTTGATTAACTCTGGGGTTCAATGGAAAAAGCCGAGGATATCCAAACTTATTTACCTCTTACCGAAGTAACCTACCTGATCCTGGTCAGCCTGGCGCCTGAGAGGCGGCATGGTTATGCCATTATGAAGGACGTGCGCACCCTGAGCGGTGAGCGCGTCCAGCTGAGCACCGGGACACTCTACGGCGCTCTCAAACGCCTGCTCGAGCAGGGCTGGATTTCGCGTGCGGACGATCCGGCGCCGAGCAACTCGGCCCGTGAGCGTAAAGCTTATTCCCTCACAAGCCTGGGGCGAGCCGTACTGTTCGCTGAGATCGAGCGCCTGGACGACCTGGTCGCAGCCGCCCACCGTCGCTCGCTTGGGGAAAACACTTAGGAAGGAACGTTGAGTAAGGATTTTGGTAGAGAAAGGGTGGAGAAAGATGCGCTCGCAAGACCTGATACGCGCCTATAGAATATTGCTCCGCCTTTACCCGGCAAGCATGCGTTCTGAGTTTGCCGAGGAGATGGAAGCCGTCTTCGAGCAAAGACTGGCTGAGGCGGCAAAACGCAGCAAGCAAGCGGTACTTCAGATGCTGCTAGCGGAGTACGTGAGTGTGCCCGGAGAAGCGCTACGGGCGCGCCTGGGGAACCACCCGCTCGCTACAACCTGGGAGGGCCCCCCCACACTAAAGGAGATGTTGGTCATCCTGGGGATTTTCGTCCTCCCGGCTTTCAATCTTTCTTTACAGGGCGCCTCGCTGGAATCCAGCGGAGTGATGATATTGTTGTTTGCAACGCTGCTCGCTCTGGCGTTTACCACCGGGGCTGCGCGGGGCTTCCCGCGCTGGTCGCTGCCCTACCTGGGCATGGCGCTATCAACCATCAGTTTCATATTTATCTTCCAACTGGCAGCAGATTGGGCGGCACCGACAATTCTCGACCAGGCCGGGCTGGAAGGTCTGGACGCGAGCAGCCTGCTGCTGCTGCAGGCGCTATGGGCAGGACTGATGTGGCTGAGCCTGTTCGCCATCACATTTCTTGCCCTAGGAGTGCTAGCCTTACTTCGGCGTTTCCACCCGATGATCACCTACATCCGCCAGGATTGGACTCTGGTTTCCTATATCCTGTATAGCGGCGCCGTATTCACCCTGGGGATGACCTTCAACCAGTACAACAACAAGCGTCCATACAGCCTCGCCACCAGCCTGTGCCTGGCGACAGGCGCCTGGCTTTACCTGCGCAGCTCAAATTCGTGGCAGCGCGCGCTGGCGCTCATCGCCGGGCTGAGCCTGGCAATGTGGGTGGGCATCTCCAGCCAGTGGCCTATCCAGCTCATCCAGGGTTGGGGCGGCTGGCTGCAGGCACACGAGCAGTGGGTTGCGACCCGCCAGGTTATCCTGGCCTGGATGTGGATGGTGCTGACACTCCTGGCGCCTGCTTTGCTCAAACTTTCCCCCGGCAACAAACACCGCTCTCCTGTGACGGGGTAAGACCGTGGGTCACCTCCGTTTTCACCATCTCACTCAAAAACCTGCCATCCTGCTGATCAATGCTGGTTTGCTGGGCTTATGGCTTTGGCTTTATCGCCCGGTATACGCCTACCTGGGGGTGATCTTCTCACGTGAAGAGTTCCGTACCAACCAGGTGGTGCTGCTGGGCGCGATCGTGCTGATCGCCATGCAGGTGCGCAAAAAGAATCTCAGCCTGCATCTGGACGCACTTCCGCAAGGCTACGTTCCCGCTCTCAGCATGACATTGGGCGGCTCCGCCGCTTACCTGCTGGTTGAGCGCTACCTGGATATCAATACCTTCTCCGCAACCTTGTTCGGTCTTGCCAGCTACGGGTTGCTGGGATTGTGGATGGATTCGTTCACCTGGCGCAGAGGGCTGCCCGCTGCCTTGCTACTGGTAGGCGCGCTGCCTTTTGGCGAACACTTGCAGACTTTCGTGGGCTACCCTGTGCGCATCCTGACCGCATCCATAGTAAGCGACGGGTTGGCGAAGATGGGGGTGCAGACAGTCAGCCTGGACACCATCCTGATCTTCGAGAATGGCATTTCGAAGGTAGACCTGCCGTGCAGCGGGGTGAAGAGCCTGTGGACAGGCGGCCTGTTCTTGCTGGCAGCCACATGGATCGAGCGGCGCTCGATCAACATGCGCTGGATGGCGGCTGCGCTGGGGTTTGCCATCCTGCTGCTGGCTGCCAATCTCGTACGCGTGGCGATACTGGTCGCTGTCGGCCAGGTAGCTGGATATATCCTGTTGGCGGAGATGCTGCACGTGCCGCTGGGGGTGCTCGGCTTCATGCTAGCTTGCGCTACCCTGATCTTTGTATTCAAGCGGACGCCCGGGACCCCGGACGGTGGGATAATGCACGCGCACGCCATTCCCTCCCGCCCACTGTGGCTGGCGCCACTCCTGGGGGGGAGCTTCCTGCTCATGGCTGTGCTATACACCCCATTCCCCCAGCCCGCCCTGGCGCAGTCCGACCCGGCATGGCATTTTCCACCTGAAATGGGTGCTGAAGTCTGGCCGCTCACCCAAGGCGAACGCGAGTGGCTGGCTGAGGATGGCATCCAATCAGCCTCTCGGTTTCGATTCCGGTGGCAGGGCAGCTCAGGGTCGCTTCTGATGATCTCCAGCAACACCTGGCGAGCCCACCACCGCCCGGAGCGCTGTTTCCAGGTATATGGTCTTTCAGTGACTGATTCGTACACACACCTGGTCGCACCGGCTTTTCCCCTGCGGCTAATCTCGCTGGAAGCCGACGCCCTGCCACAGCCTCTCTCTGCAGCCTACTGGCTGCAATCCGCAGAAGAGACAACTGATGATTACGCCACGCGCATATGGGCTGATATGGAGCCGGAGCGCCAACGCTGGGTTTTAGTGACGGTACTGTTCGATGAGCCCGTGGACCTGGATTCAGTGAAATTCCAACCGTTATTCCAAAACCTACATGCAAGCGTGCAAGATGGGCTCACAGGAGGTTTTAAGCCATGAATGGAAATACCGGCAAAACCAGCTTGAAAGATATCTGGGCTTATGGTCTGTTCTGGTCCTGGAATATCATCTTCCTGGCTTTCATGGTGCTGGGCTTCGCCCCGCGCCTGCTGCCCGAGCTGATTATGGCGGTGGGCGATGGGAGCATTCCGCTGAGCTACCTGATCTACGCCGGGGCGCTGACCTGCGTTCCGCTGGCGGCGGTCGTCCTAGGGCTTACCCTGCTGCGGAGAGCCCCCGCCAGGTTATTTGCCCTGGGATACGTGGTCGAAGGGCCGCTAATGCTACTGCTTGCTGTTCGCTTCTTCCTGATCCGCCAGGAGACCGCCGCCATGACCTTGCTCCTGGCGGTCGCTGGTTTGGGCATGGCAGCCTTCCTGTGGTACGCGCTCGACCCACAACGTTCGGGCCGCGTGAGCGGCAACCTTCGCCTGGCAGGTTTGACCCTGATGCTGCTCATCAGTCTGTTCGCCTCGCTATGGATCGCATTCTACGCCCTACCCATCACGGCGTACGCCATTAAGTGGATCGGTCGCACGTTAGGAGACCTCCCAGCATTTTTCCGGGGCACCTCCGATGCTATCAAGGGTTTGATCGAAGGCGGGTGGGTCTGGGTGCCCTACGGCGTCACAAGCTTTTTGCTCGTTTTATACACTGCTACGCTGTTCGTGCTGGCGCCGATCGCAGTGCCGATCTTGAGCCTGAGGGCATGGCGCAGGAGCCTGAGCGATCTGATCCAAAGAACTGGGCGCCTGCTTCCGGCAATGGTTGTCATCTCGACTGTAGCGATCGTTGGTGTGCTCGCAGTCGTCACCAACCGCCAGCCGCAAATCCAGGCATTCGCCCTGCTGGATGAGCCCCCGGACTCGGTTGAGGAAGCCGAGGCTCTGCTATCTCGCCAAGAATCGATCCGCGCTGGGCTGATCAACGCTTACCTGGCGCCTTTCCGATACATCAGCGCGCTAGGCGAAGTGCGCCACGTGAGCGATCTGTACCGGGATGCGTTTGCGTTGACAGGCGTGCAGGCATATCAGGTCCAGAGGGTGTACGAAGTCGTAGCCCGCCCAATGCTGTATGCACCGGCCCATCCAGAGCCGTTTGGCAGCGAGCCGTCAGCCCTGCAGCGCGAGCCAGAGGAGGCCGCCAGGCTATACCAGCGCTTTTTCGATACACCCATCGTGGAAGGCGAACACGAGGTCGTGGTGGATGCAGTGCGCTCTACCTGGTCGGCAGATCAAGCTGAATCTGCCTGGCAGGCAATCGACGATCGCGAAGTCCTCCTGATGCAGCAGGAGATCACAATTAACGAGCACGGCGATTGGGCAGATGTGGAGCTCATGGAAGTCTATCTAAACCGCACCTTCCAGAACCAGGAGGTGATCTACTACTTCAACCTGCCCGAATTGGCAGTGCTGACCGGCCTTTGGCTTGGCAACAGCCCAGACCGCGAGGAACGTTTCGCTTACCAGGTGGCGCCGCGCGGCGCAGCCCAAGCGGTGTACCGAGAGCAGACGCGGGTGATACGCGACCCAGCCTTGCTCGAGCAAATCGGGCCTCGCCAATACCGCTTACGAGCATTCCCCGTGCCGCCAAAGTCGGCAAGATGGAACGATGCGAACTCCCGCCGTGTTGTGGAGGAGGCAAAACCTCTATACCTGTGGCTGACCTACCGCGCGATGGCGGATGGGGACAACTGGCCGCTACCCCACCTGGCGTACAAGCGCAACATCTTCTGGAATGAAGACACCCAGCGCCTGCTTAATGGCGCGAGCATGCAGGTCGAAGGTGACCTGTGGATGCCCGAGGCGATAGCGTCTATCCTGCCAGTGAAGCCGGTTGACCATATGGTAGATTTCCCCGATGGCACCAGCGTGATCATCCAACCGGTCACGCAGGGGCCGCAGCCCGAGCTGCCAGATGACCTGCGCCTGGCAGTAGTGCTCGATCGCTCGCGCAGCATGCTGGCCCGCGCCGAGCAGGTGACAAATTCGCTGAGCGACCTGGAGACGACGCTCGGGAGCGCCTCCAACGTGGACGTCTATCTGACCGCCTCGCGCTACCGGGGGGAGGCGCCATCCCGCCTCAGGTTCTCCGATGTGGAACCAGAGCAAGTGCTGTACATCGGAGGGCAGAACCCCGCCGAGCTGCTCAGCCAATTCGAGAGCCTGCGCCAGAACAAGCAGTACGACGCCATCCTGGTGCTCACGGACAGCGGCGGCTACGAGCTTGGGCAGACCTGGATAAACGTGCCCATCCCGGATGCTCCAGTGTGGATGGTGCACCTGGGGAGCGACATCCCGCTTGGCTATGACGACCAGACCCTGGAGGCAATCCAGGCCTCTGGGGGAGGGGTGAGCGGCGACATCGACCAAGCCCTGGAGCGGCTGGCGCTGAGCCTTTCGGAACCAGCTTCGACGGAGGCTTACCGCGACGTGCTGGATGGCTACACATGGTCGGTGCTGACTGGCGGGCAGGTAAATACCAGCACTGCCTTAAGACACAGCGGGGAGGATGGCTTTGTTGCCCTGGCTGCCCGCCGGCTGATCCTGGCAGAGATGCGACGCAATCGGGGCACGATCGAAGATGTGGACACCCTCGACAAGCTGCACACGCTGGCGCGACAGTATGGCATTGTCACACCGTATTCTTCGATGATCGTGCTGGTGGAGGCACAGCAAAAGGAACTGCTTGAGAAACTGGAACAGCTCGAGGACCGCTACGATCGCGATTATGAAGAGCTGAAAGACACCACCCCCGCCACCCAGACGCCGCTCACCGGCGTGCCTGAGCCGCACGAGTGGCTGCTGATCGGGCTAGCTGCGCTCATGCTGGTCTGGTACGCATCGCAGCGACGCAAGTTTGATCTTGCCAAGGGTTAATGTTTGCGAGGAAGTTGTTCAGAACCATTACAACCCCTACCCCCGACCTGCCTTCGCTACGCTCGGCAGGCTTCCCCTACCCCAACAATTGGGGACGGGAGAAAATTTAATAAAAAGTGGTTATCCGGCGGCTTCGCCGCCGGATAACCACTTTTTCCACAATTTCCCTTTCACGCAGAGGCAGGGCGAATAATACCGGAAATGGGTAGCAAATACAGCTAAACAGACGGCTTGATATTCTGATTGAGGCGGAACAGGTTGGCGGGGTCGTATTGATTCTTCAGAGCAACAAGGCGTGGGTAGCTCTCACCGAAAGCCTTGCGCATCATCTCGGCGCATTCCATCCGTGTAATCCTCCCCGCATATAAATCTTCTGCTAAAGGACAATTTAGGCCTGATCGGTTTGAATTTAAGTGTAAAGAATTCGGCAAATTATCCAGAAAGAGACTATAAGCAGACAAAGAAGCACAGGTAAGGCCAGCAAGCGGCAGCTCGTGAAAGAAACCCAGCGCACCCAACGCCTGACTAACAATCTCATTTGGGCAGGGGCATGTGATCTTCTGGTATAACTGCGCTGCCCTGGCTGGCGGCAATTGCGATCAACTCAAAGAGGAGATTCGGGGGGTGATCGACGAGTTCGATGGCGTGAAAGTGCTGGCATTCCCGTGGGAGAGCCTGGATGTGCCCGTTGCCGCAACTTCCTGGGGGCGGCTACAGCGCTTCGAGAGCTTTGACTCTGACCTGGGACGCCGGTTCGTGCGCGGCAACCGCAATAAAGCCCCCGAACCCAACGCACCCTGAGCACGCACCCTGCAGAGTCTAAACCCGTTCTCCTTGCTATCTATGCTCCGAACTATTTTAGGCAGTGTAGTCCTGTTTAGCAAATATCAGAGCAATGAAGGGCATCAAAGCCGCCTGGGCCTCTACGCAGCGTCAACACGGGATGAAGCACCCGAGGGTGAAGGGCTGCATCGCTCTCAACCTTTGCTTCAGCCCGTCCACCGATTCCGCCGAAAGGAGAGCCACCTAACTCTTTGGATAGGCACTTAACAGCTTTTTAAGGCAAACAGTCAATATCGCGCGCATGCTGATAGAATGCCTGCATGCGCCTTTTGAAATCATCTTTTTTGGTTGTTTTCCTCCTTATTGGGGCGGGATGCAGCGCGCAGGCAGCCACCCTCCCCCCAACACTTCCACCGCCGCCCACACCCAGCCTGACAGCTGCTCCCTCGCATACTCCCACGATGACGTCCACACCACTCCCCACGAGCACGCCCACACCGACAGCCAGCCCCTCCCCAACCATCACGCCCACGCAATCTCCCTCCCCTACCGCTACCTCCGAGTTCCCGATGGCGGTGGTGATCGAAGAACGCGCTTTCTGCCGCTATGGACCGGGCAAGGCATATCTGTACTCTTACGAGCTGAACAAAGGCGAGGTGGCTGAGGTGCACGGGCGCAACGCATCAAAAACCTGGCTGTGGCTGCAGCCGTACGACCTGGAGCGCCACTGCTGGGCGGCTGCTTCTGTGCTGGAGGTGAGCGGGGATGTGGCAAGCGTCAATGTGGTCACCTCTCGCCTGCCGCAGTCCACACTCTACGGTCCACCGGATGACATCGACGCCGAGCGCGATGACGACGAGGTCACCATCCGCTGGAATAAGGTATGGATGACAGAGGACGACTTCCGCGGCTACCTTGTGGAAGCCTTCGTGTGCCAGGGGGGCAACCTGGTCTTCATCGCTGTGCAGACCAACGACAACCGCGTTACGCTCACCGATGAGCGCGGCTGCTCGGGCGCCTCAGGCGGTAAACTGTACACTGTGGAGAAACACGGTTACACCGACCCGGTAGACATCCCCTGGCCGGATTAGAAAAGGCCGTATCAACCCCCACTCCCTGCCTGCCTACCCTACTTCGCTGCGTTCGTCGGCGTTTCGCGGCGGCAGGCTTCCCCTCCCCCAAACGTGGGAGGGGAGACTTGTTGGCGGATGGAAGATGTGGTTGGGTGGGTAATTCCCTATAACAGATTGTTTGTGAAAACGGCTCGGGTCTGGGATAATTATCCCAGGAGGTCCCCTTATGAACCTGCGCCATTTCATCGACACACAGGATTACGCCAAGCAAGAACTGCTCGACATCATCGAGCTCAGCCGCAAGATCAAAGCCGCCGACAAGCAAGGCTGCACGCCCAAGCTGCTGCAGGACGCCTCGCTGGCGATGATCTTCGAGGAGCCGTCCACACGCACGCGCGTCTCTTTTGAGGTCGCCATGACCGAGCTAGGCGGGCATGCCCTGTACCTCAAGCCGGGGGAGATCCATTTAGGCGTGCGCGAATCGATGTACGACACAGCCAAAGTGCTCTCACGCATGTGCGACATCATTATGGCACGCACGCTCAAGCATGCCACCATCAGCGAGCTGGCGCGCCACGCCGAGGTCCCCGTGATCAACGGCCTGACCGATTACAACCATCCCACCCAGGTTGTGTGCGACGTGATGACCATGATCGAGCATATGCCGGCTGGCATGAAGTTGGAGGACCTGCACGTAACCTTCATCGGAGACGCCACCAATGTGCTCTCCTCGCTGATGCTGATCTGCACCCGCATGGGGATGCACTTCACCCACGCCGCCCCGCTGAAATACCAGCCCCCCGCGCAATGGCTAAGGTGGGCTGAGGAAAACTGCGCCGCTTCTGGAGGCACCCTGCAGGTCACGGACGACCCCGTTGCGGCTGTGCTAAAAGCGGATTACATCTACACCGACCTGTGGTGGTGGGTGGGCCAGGAAGATGAGATCCCCGAGCGCCGCCACGCCTTCATGCCAGACTACCAGGTGAGCCTGGAGCTCTTTACGAAGGCACCGTCTCACTGCCAGTTCATGCACTGCCTGCCGGCGTCGCGGGGCGTGGAGGCGACCGACGAGGTGATGGACCACCCACGCTCGATCATCTTCGACCAGTCGGAAAACCGGTTGCACACCGAGAAGGGTCTGCTGGTGTACTTGCTCTCGCCGCGCCTGAAGCGCCCTCCCGAGGATTTGAAGGCTTTTTATCATGATCAGATTGCGGCGTTCATGGCATCACTGAACGTCGACTGACTGGCTATAGGGAAAATCGGATCAATACTTCCCGGCGTGGTCTGTGACCCACCGGTATGCTAACAATTGGGAATTAGATTATTTAAACGATCCTACTTCGTTAGAAGCGGGGGCAGACTTTGTGCCCAGGATCGGATCGCATTCCAATCCCGATGGTCGCCCTCCTTCCAGACACCGAAGAGGACACTCAAGCGGAACTTCAACCTATCGCCAAACGACTCCACTTTGCGAATGTCTAGCACCCCTGCGAAGAGGCCTTCGCTCACAGGCTTCAGGATGGCTCGCACCGGCTCCAGCCAGGAAGACACGTGTTGGCGATACTCCTCCCGCATGGTCAATGTCATGCACACTAAGAACACAGCGGTAGGCTTATTTAACGCATCCTGATGTGCACGCAAAAATCGCATTGCTTCTGGCAGCCATTGGCCGGCTCTAATTGCACTCCCCGCCACCACCGCCTGGTAGGCAGAGAGGTCTTGAACGTCGTTCATGGGAAGAATATCAACCTGCGCGCCACTCTCAGCCAGGGTTTCACCAATTGCTTCTGCCACACCGGCGGTGGATCCGAGCCGTGAGGCGTAAGTCACTAGAATTTTTTCTGCCATCAAATAGTCTCCTAACAATCACGCATTGTACCTCATCTGGATACTTAACTGTTGACAGGACCCATGGACATGCAGTAAAATGAAAATGATTATCATTTTCATTTTATGAAAGCCCAAATCACCCCTCTCACCCAACGCTGGTTGGACGAGCTCAAAGCCAGCGGATACCACCTGACCCGCCCACGGCGATTGATCGTCGAGATCATCACCACTTCCCTGCGCGCCCTGGAACCCATCGAAATATATGATTTGGGTAAAAAACATACCCCTCGACTGGGTTTGGTCACTGTCTACCGCACCCTGGAAAAGCTCGAGTCATTGGGGCTTGTCCAGCGCGTCCACCATCCTGATGGCTGCCACACCTATCTGCCCGCCTCGCAGGGACACGAACACCTTTTGTTGTGCACCACATGCGGGCGGGCGGTGACTTTCAGCGGAGACAACCTCGCGCCTCTGCTCCGCTCGGTGGCGCGGAGCAGCAGCTTTGAAATCCACGAGCACTGGCTGCAGCTCTACGGCCTGTGCCCTGAATGCCGGGAGGACTGAGAGCCAGCATGAGAGCCAGAATTGCTACCCCCCTCATGATCGTCCTTCTGCTCAGCGCATGCCGCCAGGCGCCAATCCCCCAGGATTCCACCATCCCTAAGGTCCTGGCAGTGCAAACCTTCCTGGCGGATATTGCCCAGAACGTGGCAGGCGAACGTCTCGAGGTGGACAGCCTGATGCCCCCCGAGCTGGACCCGCACGCCTACGAGCCTACACCCAAAGATATCGCCAGGATCGCCGACAGCCAGGTGCTCATTCTGAATGGCGCAGGCCTGGAGGCAGGCTTGCAATCCATCCTGGCAAATGCTGGAGGAGAGCGATTGGTTATCGAGGCGGCTGCAGGGCTGCACAGCAGAGGAGTCAATGGAAATGCTGCGGACGAGGCGCACTCCCACGAGGGAGTTGACCCCCACTTCTGGCTGGATCCAAACAATGTGATGCATTACGTCGAGAACATCCGCGACGGCTTGAGCCAGGCAGACCCGGCAGGGGCGGATCTCTACGCCGCCAACGCCAAGGCTTATATCGCCCAGCTTGAAGCGCTCGACGCCTGGATCGTGGAACAGGTGGCGCAGATCCCCGTGGAAAGGCGACTGATGGTGACCAACCATGAAAGCCTGGGGTATTTCGCCGACCGATACGGCTTCGAAGTCGCTGGGGCGATCCTACCCAGCTTCAGCACCGGCGCCTCCCCATCGGCCTTGGAGCTGGTGCGCCTTATTGAGCGTATCAAAGCCACTGGCGCCCCTGCCATCTTTATTGAGTCTGGCTCTAACCCGCAACTCGCCCAGCAGCTGATTGGCGAGACGGACATACAGGTCGTTACAGAGCTTTACAGCCACTCAATCACCCCTATGGACGGCCCAGCTCCCACCTATATCGAGATGATGAAATTTAATGTGAGCGCGATTGTGGCTGCGCTGAGATGATTCCTGGAAGGTAGAAAGGCAGCCTGTGTAAAAACCAGGGACGAGTGGTGGTGTCCCACTTGAAGAATGCAATAAGCTGGGCAGCCACCTTGGCATTACCACTCGCTGAGGGGTGCACGCAATCATCCGCCAGGTCATCCTGAGTCCAGACCATGCCATCCGAGCGGGGGTTGGTCCCATCGATCCACAAATATGGTCCCCAAGATAGATATGGCGCCACTACTGGGCCCAGAGCTGGATCGAAGTTTAGCTCCGGATCTCCATTGATTTGCGCTTCAACCAGCCATTTCACCGCAAACCCAGTCTCAAAAGCTCCCGGCTCGGGGTTCAAGCCAAACCAGTATTGGTAAGCGCGCGTCCTGCTGGACAGGTATGCCATGCGGACATTCGGATATTTTGCCTTGAGGTTGCGAACGATTAACTTCAGGTCGTTTTGCAAGTTTTGGATCGATTCAGGAAACTGGCTGAGCTGTAAATTGGTCAGCTTCACCCAGGCTACCTGAACCTGAGCAGGCGAAAGCCCATCCGATGCAAGCAGGGTCTCCACATTAACCCAGCTGGGTGCATTTGGGTCCACCCACCGGCTGGCAACCAGGTTCGGCTGGGCGCCGTTCACAAGAACCACCTTGCTGTTAATCTGTGGATCGAAGCGCGTCAGCTCCATGAAGGAACGAAATTCGCTGTTGGTGTTGGACATGCCAATGGAGAGCAGCACGATACGCCCATCCGGGTCTGGATTACCGTTCGCATCTCGCGCTGTGACCTGCCTAGCGATCAGCCTCCCCGCAGATTCATGCGCCGCTGGACGGATATTGCTCCCGCCGGGGTACAACCCGCCAGTGAAGCCAGTCGGACCAGTGTTCATACGCACGTATTCGCCGCTCCCCAGGTCGTTCAGGGGCATGCTCACCGAGATAAAATCGCCGGTGCAGGCGGTGGGAGCGCCCGGGAGAGCGGCGCTGGCTTTGAACTCGCCAGTGCCGGGGAAGCAGGCCAACACCAATAGGAGGTAGATGATATTTCTGTATCTCACGAATCAAGCGCCTTTTGAACCATGGAGCAGTACCACAAACTCGTGGGTTGCTGTATTCTCTGAAGTGAGATTATAACCAACTGTTCGGGCAATTTATTCGAAGCGAGGAAATTTCTGTCTGTAGCATCTCCGTTATCTGGGGAAACGGTTACAATTTGGTTGAACTCCACCCGGGTGGACATCATGCAAAAGTCGTTAGGATATCAAAGAATCTTTTTCGCCTATCTCTTCATAGTCTCCGCTCTGGGAGTGATCCTGGTGTTTATCACCACTTCGGCGTACGGGCCGGGCATCTCAAGCGATGGCATGGAGTATATCTCCGCCGCCGATAACCTGCTGCGCGGCCAGGGGTTCACCAATTTCCATGGTGGACCGTACATCTTGTGGCCGCCGCTCTACCCGATGATCCTGGCCGGGCTGCGCCTGCTCACCGGTGTGGATGTTATCGTCGCCGGGGGGATCTTGAACGCCATCTCCATGGGCTTGATCCTTTTCCTGACCGGCATTTTGATGAAGATATGCTTCCCCGACAACCCGGTATGGCCGCTGCTGGGGGTATTCATCTGCTTTCTATCAGCATCGTACCTTACCCTGGCAGCAAACATTGCCTCCGACTCGCTCTTCATTGCTATGCTGCTGGCATTTCTCATCGCCTGCCACAGCTACCTGACACACTCCAGCCGCAGCGCGCTGTTCTTCATGATCGTCCTGGCAGCGCTGGCGCCCCTGCAGCGCTTTTTGGGGGTGTGCCTGGTGGCGGTGGGCGCACTCGCCATCCTCGCCAAACATTGGAACAGCCCACGCAAGGCGCTCGCCGGCGCTTTTGTGTTTGGGCTGGGTGTATCTGTCCCCATCCTGGTTTGGGTGATCGGGCGCAACTATCTGCAATATGGAAGCCTGACCGGAGCCAGGCACTTTCAAGATGCCTACCCCTTACTCAACATTGCTTACCACACGCGTATGATCCTGCGCTGGTTCATCCCGTTAAGCGTGTTGAACCGGCTGCCGGCCTGGTTTCCCCCGGCAGTGGTTTTGGTAGGGTTGCTGCTCCTGAGGCGCAATGCGAATTGGACAGCCTTGTCCGCTCGCCTGAAATCCCCCGCGTATTGGCCGATGATCGTCTTCAGCATCGTGTACCTGCTGGTCCTCATCCCTACAACGATCACTTTCGACCACACCCATCCTTACGACGACCGCTTCCAGATTGTGATCTTCACACCAGTCCTGATCCTGGTCTTCAGCGTGCTGCAAGAAACGGTGATCAATCCACTCAAGGAACGCGGCTGGCAGTTCGCCCAAATACTGACCACCTTGTTTTTTCTACTCTGGTCGATCTACCCAATCGCTCTCTTGCAGGCATACGTCAAGGATTCGATCGAGAATGGCGAAGCGCTGTACAATCTTTACAACCATCGGCGATTTCAAGAATCGCCTGTGGTGGGCTATTTGCGTGAGCATCCATTGGATCCAAGCCTGCCGGTGTACAGCAACGACCCCGAGGCGGCCTACCTGTTCACCCGCCAGGTAACCCACTACTCCCCGCGCGATTTTGAGAACAATGAGAGAGACGATGAGTACCTGCACGCACACTATCGCGGTTGGCCTGAGGAAGGGATAGTCGCCTGGGTGTGGTTTACGACACGCGGCGACCGGAGAAATTTTTTCAACCCAGGCGATCTGGAAGAGATCGCTTTTGTGGAAGCACTATTTACCTACGAGCAGGCTGGCGGGGTGTATGTTGTTCGCTCAAGAAAGCCTTGATGACGTAAAACCTTTAATGGCGGATAACCACTTGACCGAACCCAAGATTACCGTTTACGGCGCTTACTGGCGCCCGGACTGCCGCAGAGCCAAGGAAATTCTCGGCGAGCAGGTTATCCCCTTTGATTGGGTTGATATCGAGCAGGACAAAGAAGCAGAACAATTCGTTCTGGAGAAATACGATGGAAAGCGCATCATCCCGACGATTGCCTTCGAAACCAGCACACCAGAGGTCTTCGCAGCCGGAGTCGTGCGCCACGCCAGGATCAAGCAGGTGGCATCAGCGTTAGGTGAAGGCGCCGGCGCGGCGATTTCTGTGCGCGAGTTCCATAAATCACGCTAATCACATGCAATATTTTCCGATGATCGAGGGGCAAGTGCCTTACCTGACCACACAGCAAATGGTGGAAGTGGACCGGGTTATGGTGGAGGATTTCCGCATCGAGCTGATGCAGATGATGGAGAACGCCGGGCGGAACCTGGCTCTCCTGGCGGGCAAGCGCTTCCTGGATGGCGATCCTTCCGGCAAGCGTGTTGCCATCCTGGCAGGCTCTGGCGGAAATGGCGGCGGTGCTTTGGTATGTGCACGTCACCTGCACAACTGGGGAGGAGGCGTGCAGGTCTTGCTTGCCAAGCCTGAGGACCGGTTCTACCGGTGTCCCTGCGCACCAGCTCGGCATCTTGCGGCGGTTAGGGGTGAAGATTGGGGTGGGGACCGAGGACCAACCCGATGAGACGGTGGCGCTGGTCATCGATGGCATCATCGGCTACAGTCTGCAAGGCGCACCGCGCCAGGCGGCTGCTGGACTCATCCGCTGGGCGAACGAGCAGTCCGCGCCCATCCTTGCTCTGGATATTCCCTCCGGGTTGGATGCGACCAGCGGGAACGCCCACGACCTATGTATTCGCGCCGCTGCCACCATGACCCTGGCTTTGCCAAAGACAGGCTTCCGCAATCCCGAAGCCAGACAATTCACCGGCGAGCTGTATCTGGCAGACATCAGCGTGCCTCCGGAGGTGTATGCCACCTCCAGGCTGGGCTTGCGGGTGGGTAATATCTTTGCAAAAAGCGAGATCGTGCAGCTGGCAATATGAGGCGTAAGCTTGGCGGTTCACACCAACCTTGTGGTCACCGCCCAGATATTGCCGCCATCAGATGCGCCCGATACGCCTGCAGGGCTGCCTGCCCACGTAGGGTGAGGCTGGTCAAGGTGAAGGGAGTCTTACCGCGATAGGTCTTTTCGATATCGACGTAGCCGGCCTCTTCCAGCTTGCTCAGGTGGGCAGATAAGTTTCCCCTGGTCAGGCCCGTCTCGCGCTTCAGGTAGAGAAAATCAGCACTCTCCACAACGGACAGGATCGAAACTATCATTAATCGCGCGGGCTCGTGGATCAGGCGATCTAAATCCATCAGGTCGCGCAGCTCCTGGCTCATCCGGATTCTTCCCCAGGTCGCGGCGCGTTACGAAGGTATGACCACAGTGTGACCCCACCAGAAACCAGCAGGAAAACTCCCATCACGAGATAATAGAGCGGCAAACCGATACTCTCCCGCATACCGGAAAATGTGACCGTCCCCCCCGTCACGGCAGATATCGCTGCCAGAATATAGAAACGCGTCAAACCTATCTGGTGCCCATAGTACAACCAGTAGGCACCAAACAGGATGCCGCTTATGGCAGGTATCCAGCTGATCGAATCTGGCCCACTGGCGAATAAAGCTGAGATCAGCAGCGCCATCCCGAATGCCAGGACCGCGGTCAGCCAGCGGCGTCTTTTGGATGGCTGCCTGTAAGGCAAGGAGCCGGTGCGAGGATATGTCAGGCGCTCCTTGATTTTCTTGATCACTGTGCGCGATGCCAGACCACCGCCCACGACCACCAACAACATCGCCGGCGCCAGCATGCTGGCAGCGAACGAGTCCTCGGGCAGGATGGCTTGAGCTCCGAAGTAGAGACCTAAAACCACAAAGAATCCACCCATTACCAGCTCGGCGATGCCATCCACAAGCCAATATTGTTGGGCACGTTGCGCTGCAAGCGAAGAAGCGTCTTTCCGTTCATCTTTCATATCTATCTCTCCAGACTAGTTTGTGATACAAACTAGTCTGGACTATATCTGATTTTCTTTTCCCTGGCAAGGTCCATTCCTGTCCAGAGAAATCGAACAGACGCAAGGACGCATATCCCCTTTTAACTGGCCCGATGCCGCAGCCGATATCCGTTGATTAACCTCCGGTCGAGCTGTTCGGAGCGGAGCCGGAACGCGGCTGGTGCTACGTCTACCAGAAAGCCGAGCTGGCGGTGCAATTTGCCGATTGGGAAGAGGCCGCCAGGTTGGGGGATGAAGCACAGGCAAACGGCTTCACACCAACCAATTCCTACGAGTGGCTGCCTTTGATTCAGGGTTATGCGATGAGCAAGCGTTGGGAAGATGCTTTGGACCGCTCCCAAAGGGCTTACGCCGAGGACGAGACCATCGCCGCCAGCCTGTGCCACATATGGGAAGAAGCAAGCGCCCAATCAATTCCTCCAAATGAATGGGGTCAAGCGATACAAGAACTGAAAAATAGATTACAATGTGTTAATTCCCAAAGTAATGATCCGCGCTGGTAAATACGCCGTTCAGTAGTTCTTGCACAACCCCATGGATACACTCCAGCTCGGCTAAACATTGCAAATGGGCGGGTAGATTAGCGGGCCTCCTGGCAGGCATCCCGGCAAATTTACTGGTCAACCAAACCGATACTCGAAATATATCAATAGAGTAGAATTAAGTGCGCCCTGGCGCGACTGAAAAGAACCTTTTCCGTATATAGACAGGATCGAGTTGCTTTGCATACCAAGTGACTCTCCTGTCTGGATACCCAGCAGAGGAGAATGCATATGACCAAGAGAGTAGCCATCCTCACTGGTGGCGGCGATGTGCCCGGACTGAACATGTGCCTGAAGAGCCTGGTGTACAGCCTGATAGATGAAGGCTACGAACCCACCGGTGTGCGCAAGGGATGGGAGGGACTGATCCAATACAACCCACAGGACCCATCCACCTACAGCGATTCCTTCATCGAGTTAACCAAGAACATGGTACGCCCGATCGACCGCACGCCCGGCTCATTTTTGCACTCCTCGCGCATGGAGCCGCGCCACGTCCCGCGCAGCCTGACACCGGAATTTCTGCGTAAGGGCAAAGGGGATACTCTTGACCTGACCGGGCACATCAAGGATGTGGTGCAGCGATTGGGCTACCGCGCCCTGATCGTTGTCGGAGACGACGATATGCTGCATTATGCTGCCCATTTGAGCCAGCAGGGCGTGCCCATCATCGCCATCCCCAAAACCATCCATAACAATATCCCCGGCACTGATTACTCCCTGGGCTTCAGCACGGGCATGTCTCGGGGTGTGGCTTTCATCCACGAGCTGCGCGCCCTGGCGGGCTCGCGCGAGCAGGTATTCGTGGTTGAGACCTTTGCCGCCAAATCGGGCTACAGCACCTTGTTGATGTCCTTCCTGGCAGGCGTGGACCGGGTGCTCATCCCTGAGCTGCCATATAACCCGGAGCGGCTGGCGCATCTGGTCATGCAGGATAAAAAACAAACCCCCGCAAATTACGCTGTCATCCTGGTGTGTGATGGCGCCAGCGTTCGCGATGACATGGTTGAGAAATATGCCCATGTTTTCTCGTCGGACCTTGGAAAGGATCTGATGCGCGCCAGGATCCCCGCGGATCAGAAGCTGGTGGGCAGCGGCATCGTCAGCGCCCAATTGATCAGCCACCTCACCGGAGAAAATGTTTTCCTGCAGCCGCTGACCTACCTGTTGCGCACCGGTGCACCCGACGGGCAAGATTTACTTGGAGCGGCAAACTTCGCCATCATCGCCACCCGGCTGCTTGCGCAGGGCCGTTTCGGTCGTATGGCTGCCTTCGTACAGGATAAGATGTGGACGGATGTCGATCTCAATAACGTTCTAGAAGGCGTAAAAACTGTTGATGTGGATGCCTGGTACAACGAAGATGAATACAAAGCCAAGCTGGAGATCATCTGGTCGGCAAGCGATCTATGACGCCTGTGAAGTGAATGGAGTAAGTCTATGAGCGGCGCAAATGGGAACGGTAAGTTAGTGCAGATCATTGATCTCGTGAAGAGCTTCCCGGTGGGTGGCGGCGAGGTGACCATCCTCAAAGGGCTCAACTTTGATATTGAGAATGGTGAATTCGTCTCCGTCGTCGGCCCTTCAGGGAATGGCAAGTCCACCCTGTTAAACATGATCACCGGCATCGACCGGCCCACGTCAGGCCAGGTGCTGGTCACCGGTTTGGAAGTCAACAAGATGAGCGAGAACCAGCTGGCAGCCTGGCGCGGCCAGCATGTCGGCATCGTCTTCCAGTTCTTCCAGATGCTGCCAGCTCTCAGCCTGCTGCAAAATGTGATCTTGCCAATGGATTTTGCCAAGAAATACAGCCAACGCGAGCGCCGCGAGCGGGCTATGCATCTACTGGAAATCGTAGGGCTTGACGATCAGGTCAATAAGCTGCCCAGCATGGTTTCGGGCGGCCAGCAGCAGCGCGCTGCCATCGCCCGCGCCCTGGCGAACGACCCCGATTTGATCGTCGCCGACGAGCCCACTGGAAACCTGGACACACGCAGCGCGGGTGATGTATTCGACTTATTCACCCGTCTTGTCCAGGAAGGCAAGACTCTGATCATGGTGACGCACGATAAGGAGCTGGCACGCCGAGTGCCGCGCGTGGTGGAGATCATCGACGGCAAAATCACGCGGGATGAATTTGTTGGTGGGGCCAACTGGACAGGGTATTAAGGCGAATTCGATGGGTGTCTTAAAGTTCAAACTATTCCGCGATCTGTGGGTCAATAAAGGGCGCACATTGCAGGTGGTGCTCATCATCGCCATTGGCGCGGCCGCCATCGGCATGATCCTGGGGACGCGCAACATCGTTATCCCGGGTATGCAGGACGGGTGGCGATCCCAGCACCCGGCGATGATCAACTTGTTCGTCGGTCCGCCGATCAGTGAAGATGACCTACTATCCCTGAAATCTGAGGACGGCGTGGTCGAGATCGAGGGGCTGGGCAACTCCACCATCGAGTGGCGCGTCAGCCCGGATGAAGAATGGAAGGCGGGCGGACTGACCTTCCGCGCTGATTACGAGGCGCAAAAGCTCAACCAGCTGGAGCTGGTAGAGGGCGATTGGCCAACAGGCAACATGATTCTTATTGGGCAAGGCGACGACCAGTTTTTCAAGATCCCCAAGGACGGTACGGTGTACCTGAGAGTGGATGACAAGGAATATACCATCCAAACGGCGGGTGTTGTCTACAACCAGCTCCAGCAGCCGGCTTCATTCGGCGGCACAGCCCAGTTCTACGCCAGCCGCGACGAATACGAGCGCATGATCGATGACCGCGACTACAACCAGGTGCTCGTTACGGGTATCAAATATGATGAGACTGGGACCGCCGAGCTGGCTGATCGCCTGCAGGAGCGCCTGGAAAAAATGGGCTCCGATTCGGGGCGTTTCATCGTTGATCCTGATAAGCACTTCTTCCAGGATTCCATGGATGGAATATTCTTCTTGCTAGGCGTTCTGGGCGCCCTGGCCCTGGCGCTGGGGCTCTTGCTGGTATACATCACGATCAACGCCGTGATCTCTCAGCAGGTGGACCAGATCGGCATCATGAAAGCTGTTGGGGCGCGCACCTGGCAGATCTTGCGCCTGTACCTGACCAGCATCTTGCTTTACAGCACGATCTCCTTGATCATCGCCTTGCCCTTGGGCGTTATGGGGGCCTGGGCGATCTCGAGCTGGCTGGTGGGCAACTTCGGCGCCGATCCTGGCGAGTTTTCATACTCTACCGATGCCGTGATTGTCATGGTCCTGATTGTCTTCCTGGCGCCGCTCCTGGCTGCCCTCATACCTATCTTCAATGGAGCGCGCGTCACCGTGCGCGAGGCCATCAGCACTTACGGGCTGAGCACAAATACAGGTTTGATCGAGCGTCTATTGGCAAAAGCCAAGGCGCTCTCGCGCATGCTGCTAATTACCATCAGCAACACCTTCCGCAACAAGTGGCGCGTGATCCAAATGCAGATCACACTCGTGCTCTCCGGGTTGATTTTTATGATGGTGGTGAGCATGCGCGATTCGGTTGTCTACACCGTCAGCGATGTGCTGTTCTCCATCCTCAACGCAAACATCACCCTCCTTTTCGAAGAGCCGCAACGCATCGACTATTTGGAGGAGCTGACCCTGGATTACCCCGGCATAAAAGCCGTGGAGATGTGGGGATTAGGCAGCGCCACCTTGCGCCCTGCCGGGCAGGAAGAGTCCGAGGATGATGAAAACGCATCTTTGATGGGCGTTCCGCTGCCCACCCAGGCGTATGGTTACCAGTTGCGCGCGGTCGCTGGCTGGATCCCACCGACGACCACGCCATTGTACTCAATGTCAAACTGGCTGAAGACGTGGGGGTTGGGGTGGGCGATTGGATCACCGTGAAATACGGGGAGAAGCAGGAGGCCGACTGGCAGGTCGTTGGATTGGTTTTCGACCCCGTCCTGACCACCTTTGCGCTGGTACCGAGGGAGGTATTAGCGTATGATCAGGGTTTCGTTGGCAGGGCGTTCTCCGCCTGGATCCAGACCGAGCAGGACAATCTGGAAAGCGAGGTCGCCATCGCCAAAGGTCTGCGCGCCTATTATAAAAAATACGGAGTCAAAGTCAGCCCTCAGCTTGGAATCTTCGGCATGGGAGGCGATAGCACCACCCAAACCGCCAACACGCTGATCAACCAGTTCAACTTCCTAGTAATCTTGCTGGCGATTATGGCAGTAATCATCGCCGCGGTCGGAGGCATCGCCTTGAGCGGAGTGCTCACGTTGAGCGTGCTGGAGCGCCGCCGCGAGATCGGCGTGATGCGGGCGATTGGGGCTTCTTCTTGGGCAATTGCGCGCCTGTTTATTGGCGAGGGCTTGATCCTGGGGTGGATGAGCTGGCTGATCTCTTTGCCTCTCAGCTTGCCGGCAGGACGCATCATGGTCCAGGCGATTGGCAATGCCTTCCAATTCGATATGGTTTACAATTACACGCCTGTAGGCGCCACCCTGTGGTTTGTAATTATTACGATATTATCGATTCTTGCTAGCTGGTTGCCTGCCCGCGGCGCCACACGCATCAGCGTGCGCGAGAGCCTGGCTTACCAATAAAGGAGACACCTGGGATGAAATCAAGAACAATCGCTCTGTTACTTATCCTGCTCATCAGCGGAGTGCTGATCACGGCCTGCGATGCCTTGGGTGGACAGACGGGGGGGGCAGAGCCGACCGATATACCGGTCGTGATCAGCGAAACGAACGTGGTCGCTGAGGGCCGCCTGCTGCCAAACCAGTCGACCAACCTATCATTCAAGACCGCTGGACAAGTGACCGAGATTCTCGTCACCGAAGGCGACGAAGTTGAAGCCGGTCAGGTCCTAGCCCGTCTGGATAACTCCGAGCAGCTTTTATCAGCTGTCGCCGGCGCGGAGGCTGAGCTGTTAAGTGCCCAGCTGGCACGCGACCAGCTCTTCAAGGACGACGAGGTCAACACGGCTACAGCTCTGCAGGCGGTTGCCGATGCGCGGGATGCCGTGCGCACCGCCGAGCGGCGGATCAACAATCTCAACTCAGACCCCGAAGCCACCGATCTCGATCTGGCCCAGGCGGACGTGGCGATTTTGAAAGACCAGCTCGATGATGCTCGCGAGGACTACCAGCCATACAAGAACAAGCCCGAAGATGATGTCAGGCGAGCCACGTTTCTGGCGCGCTTCGCCCGTGCTGAGCAGCTGTACGACGCTGCTGTGCGCAAGCTAAACAACCTGAAGGGCACTCCCAGCGAGATCGATATGACAGTGGCTGAGGCCAATCTTGAGGTCGCACAGGCTCAGCTGCTCCTGGCTGAACAGACTTACGAAGACCTGAAAGCCGGCCCTGATCCGGATGACCTGGCATCAGCAGACGCGGGCGTGAAAGCTGCCGAGACCGGTCTGGCAGCAGCACAGGCTGCCCTGAAGAATATCGAGCTCTCTGCACCATTCGCTGGTAAGATCGTCGATCTGACGATCAACGTCGGCGAGCAGGTCTCCCCTGGCGTGACAGCTGCCCTACTGGCGGATTTCTCCTCCTGGATCGTCGAGACCGATGACCTGACCGAGATTGAGATCCCAGAAGTATCGATCGGGCAGTCAGTAACGATTGTCCCCGATGCGCTCCCAGACCTGGAGCTGCGGGGTACAGTCGACCGCATCAGCGATGTATTCGAGGAGAAGCGCGGCGACATCACCTACACTGCACGGATTAACCTCACCCAGATTGATGAACGCCTGCGGTGGGGCATGACCGTGGTTGTGACCTTCGAACAATAGTAGTTACAAGCCTACTAAGAACAAACCAATGATTGTGCCCAGTAGGAAGACCCTTCATATTAAAAGTCTGAGGCTGCTGCTCCCCCTGGTAATGCTTCTGGCAGCTTGCGATGCATTTTCACTGGGCCAATCCGCCACGCCCACGCCTGGGATGCCCTTGCAGGAGGCGGCTGCCACCCTGAATGCTGAAGGCCGGATTGTTCCGCAAAAATATGTAAGCCTGGCGACGCTTGCCAGCGGGCAGGTGAGCGAGCTGCCCGTCCAGCAAGGGGATCAGGTGGAGGCTGGCACGTTACTCCTGCGCCTGGGTGATCCAGAGCAGTTCCAGGCTGATATCGCGGCTTCCGAGCTGGAGCTCATCAATGCACAACGCGAGCTCGACGAGCTGGAGAAAAACGCCGGCCTTGAGCTCGCCCAGGCGCGCCAGGCGTTGGCTTTGGCAAACAAGGAGCGTTCAGAAGCAGTTGATGAGTACCAGAACTTGAGCGAGCCGGTGCCCCTGGCTGTGATTGAGCAAGCATATGCGACTGTCATTGCGTCTGAAAAGCGAATTGAAAATGCCAGCGACAGGCTAGAGTATTTCCAGAAACGCTATAAGAATAAGAAGAGCCCCTACTGGAATTTCTACAATAAAAGACAATTCGATGACCTGATCCTCGGCCTGGAGATTGACCTGGATACCGCCCAGATCCGCTACGATGATGCACTCGAGCGCTACAACGACTTGAAGAACCATCCCGACAAGATTGAACTAGCCCAGGCAACCGCAGACCTGCAGCTCGTGGAGGCCCGCATCGCTGAGATCCAGAGGGACATCGCACAGCTGGAGAAGGGGCCTGATCCTGATAAAACGCTCTCTGCAGAAGCGCGCCGCAAAACTGCTCAGATCGCCTTAGAGGCAGCCCAAATGGCGTTGACAAACAGCGAGATCATCGCGCCCTTTAATGGGACGATCGCCGAGCTATCTATCTCAGAAGGGGAATGGGTAGATGCCAACCAGCCAGTGCTGGTGCTTGCCGACCTGTCTGGATGGGAGGTGGAGACGGACGACCTGACCGAGCTGGATGTCCCCAGCGTGCACCTGGGCCAGGCTGTAACCGTCGTCCCAGACGCCTTGCCCGAGCTGGCGCTGAGGGGCGTAGTGGATGCGATTAAAGATCTATCAGAGGAGAAGCGTGGCGATGTGACCTATACCGTGTCCATCCTGTTGAGCCAGCCGGACCCCCGCTTGAAATGGGGAATGACCGTTTCCGTCGAATTCGAAGAATAAACCGAAAGGATTGTGTCTCCTTTATTATCCATGCGTGAATGGCGATTCGGACAGCGGAGCGGGACATTCGTAACGGTTGTAATCCTGCTTATTGGATCAGTCATCCGGCTGCTTTCCCTGAGATACGTTGATTTTCGCCTGCCCTTCCGTATGGGCGGCTTGTATGTCGAGTTCGCCCAACAAATCGCCGCTCATAACTACCTTCTCCCAGCGAGAATTCCTTATTATACTGAGAGAGGCATCCCATTCGCCTATCCCCCATTGCCTTTTTACATCCAGGCAATCCTCCTGCAAATCTTCCCATCCGCTGAATTCACGATTGCCAACTTGCTACCGCCATTGACGGCGATTGTGGCGCTATTCTCTTTTACCCTGCTCATCCGCGCCTTAAAACTCCAACCGCTGATCGGGGGGTTCGCTTTGCTTGCTTTTGCAACCCTGCCTTCGGCTTATTACGAGCAACTGGAGAGCGCCGGATTAGCAGAAGCCTTTGGCAGCCTGGCGGCGATCTTCCTCTGCACAACACTGGCGAATGTATATTTTCGTGATACAGCAACCAACCACATATTCACCGGATTGGCTCTCGGATTGTGCGTCCTGGCTTCCCCTGCCAGCGCGTATGCGGCAGTCCTTTTGTTCGTCACCTTTTCAGGCATCCATGTCTACAGATCCAAAGGGCATCGCATTGCTGCATTCGGCCGGTTAACCGGTACGGGCGTCATCGGGCTACTGGTTGCCAGCCCGTACCTATTTTCGCTCGTCCAAAATCACGGTACCGGCGTAGTCTGGGACGTTCTGCAGGCTGAGAGCTCGTCGCCAGCGAGTAATCTCCCATTCCCAAGGTGGCTCACACCCATTTTCAACTTCAACGCTTCGGGGGCGCCTTATCCATTTATTTGGAACTTCCTTGTCTTCAGTGGGATGATCTGGGCTGTTTTCAAGCGCCAGTGGTGGTTGCCGCTCTGGTATTTTCTTATGTTTGCCGTCCCCAGAGAGGGGTGGTGGATGGCATCCATACCTGCCAGCTTTGCGGTGGGAATTGGTATGGTGGAGTTCTGGATTCCTTTCACGTCTTCCGCACTGAAGAATATATCAGGCTTGGAACGGGGCATACTCTATGCCGTTCTGGCAGTCCTGTTCTTTGCCTATGCGCTGATTAACGTACGGGCAATCATATTCGAGGATGTAATCGAGGGATATAACCGGGAATACTGGGTAAATACGGTTGAAGCCGCCCAATGGATCAAGATGTCCACGCCGGAGGACAGCCGTTTCATTGTCATGCTCGATAAAGAAGCCGAAGAATGGGCACCCCATCTCATGCAGCGCACCGTTTTGAACGTCGCTCAAGGCGCGGAATGGGAACCAGACAAGTTGCCCCAGATCAGCCAACTCGAGGATGATCTCGGGGATTGCTCCGACCTACCCTGCGTTCAACAGGCGGTAGAGAAATTCACCCCCTCTCCACACTGGTACGGACTCCTAAATACGCGGGGGATGCAGGGCCTCTCGGACTCCGAGGGCTTGCAACAGGCTGGTTTTGAGGTCGTATTGGAACTCGGCGAACTGGTCATTGTACGGTATGCTCGCGTCCCGCTTCCCTGATCGCCCTATCGCCCAGTGCGTATCAAGTTTTTAAGGTAAGGAAAAATAGAACACAGGAACAGGCTCTAAACGGTCGATCAGGCTTTTGACCCTCAGCCATATGCCCTGTTGACAAAATCAACAAGCCCCTTGCGGGGCTTGTTTTTTTCATTGAAACTCGCTTTTTGCGGCGCTGGCTAATCGTTAAATACCGTCTCAGGGAGCATGCCTTCGAGTATCATCTCAAGTGCCATGGTATGGCTACAACGCCCGCGCGTCTGGAAGAAATCGCAATCGCATTGCCAGATGCCATTCTCCAACCGCACCGAATGCGGGTTGTTCTCGCCCTCAAAGGTCACCGTAAGCGATTCAATATGAATCCGGTCTCGCTGTTGAGCATAGCGCTTGGCTTTATCGATTTTACCGATCATCCCGTAGTCCATTCGCACAGTCTCCTTTCGATTGAGTGAAAATAAAAAAAGCACGCGCGTTATGTGGCGTGCTTTTCATCCCAGATGTAATCAACTGAGGAACCATCCCTCATACCAATTTCTCCATATGCAAACAGTATAAGCGGAGTCCAGTTGAAAGTCAACAACTTAATGCTTAAAGGATGGTTAGACCATGATCATGGTATGAATTCCTGTCAGTTGAACCAGCTATTTTTTCTCATCCCTGAAAACCAGGCTCAATACGATCGATACCAGGCTGACAATGATCGACCCAAACAGAGCAGCCCAGAAACCCGATACTGTGAAGCCAACTCCGAATGAGCGACCGATGGCGCCGGCCAGGTAGAACAGGAAGGTATTGATCACCAGGCTGAAAAATCCAAGGGTGAGCAGGATCAGCGGGCAGGTCAGCAGCTTAAGAACTGGACCCAAAAATGCGTTGACCACTCCAAAGATCAATGCCATCCAAATGAAAGATAACCAGTTTTCGCTTTGCGACTGGATGCCTGGCACCACCGCCACGGCAACGTACAGGGCTACAGCATTGATCGCCCAGCGGAGAATGAAACGGTTCATTAAATACAATCCTTTCTGAATATGGGTTAGTTTTTCCTCAAGACCCTGAGGGAATGAGCTGCCCTCAGGGTCTCACTCCAGAGGAGCATTGCACTATGATTTACGTAATTCTACCCTAATGGTTTCGGAGTACCAGAACAGGGCCCCCATGGTGAGAGACCCTGTTCGATTTGCTCGATTGAATTAGGGAACGTAATCTCACTTTTCGAAGTATTTCACCACCTGCGCGACGTGCAACACACCATCGTAGTCAGGCAGATTCCCCTTCGTGAGCGTGCCCTTTTCGACCCCTGGATCGCCCAGGCTGGTAACGATGATATCGCCACCGCTGACGTCTTCCTTCTCTGTATAGTAGTTGGTGGTGACAACCGTGGGCAGACCGGCTGCCTTAGATGCCAGCACACCATTCTTCGAGTCTTCAACCACGAAGCATTCTTCCGGCTTGAGACCAGTCTTGGTGAGCGCCAGGTTGTAGATCTCCGGGTCAGGCTTCTTCTTGCCGACCACATCCCCTGCCAGCACAAGCTCGAATTTAATATCCGACAGGATCTTGCCGGTAATGGCACGAGCAGCCTGCTCGTTTGAGGTGGTGCACACGCCAACCAGCAGACCAGCCGCACTCGCCTCTTTCATGAATCGGTGAATGCCCGGTCGCAGGGGGAGCTGCCCCAACTCGATCAATTCGACGAAGATCGCCGTCTTGCGCTTATGCCATACTTTTACAAGTTCGTCGATCTCTTCAGGAGGTACAGGTGGGTGGAAACCCTTAGTAAGGCTGTGATGCTTCATGCGTTCTTTGCCGCCTGCGACCTGTAACAATTCGTGGTAATATTCCACGCTCCATTCATCCGAGAATCCGAACTCCTTGAACATCATATTGAACGATACACGATGACCATCTCGCTCTGTATCGATGATGACGCCGTCCTGGTCGAAAAATACTGCTTTAATTTTTGTCATGTTATGCCTCCAGCTCCGCAAACCCTAAGGAGTTTATTTGGTCAGAAATTCGCGGATGAGATCGACAGCCATGCGGTTCTCTTCTTTGGTGCCGACAGTGATGCGGAACCAACCGCTGCTGCCATATTTATCGCTATCTGGGCGGAAGATCAATCCCTTGGATTCAGCATATGTCACCATATCCTTACCCTTCTTGCCAGTGCCGCCGGCATCGAAGAGGATATAGTTCGCCTTCGAGCGGAAGATGACCAACCCTGGGATGTCGCTGAGCGCTTCCTGGATGTAATCCACTTCGCTGTTGTTGAACTTCACGCGATACTCCAGGGCTTCGGTGTCTTCCAGCGCTGCCAGTGCAGCCCACATGGGGATGGTGCCCACATTCCACGGCAGCAGGGCGGCAGAGATTTGTCCGATTACATCCTTATCGCCCATGGCGTAGCCAAAGCGCAAACCTGCGAGACCGTAAGCCTTGGACAGGGTGCGGGTAATGATCACGTTCTTATACTTCTTAGTGAGGCCCACCTGAGACATACCCAGACCAGCGTACTCGACATAAGCCTCGTCGACCACAAAGGGGATGCCCGTCTCGGCAATGCGCACGAAGGCTCCTGCCTCCATGAAGTTACCGGTGGGGTTGTTCGGGTTGGCGATAACGATCACTTTGGTCTTATCGGTTATGGCTTTGAGCATCGCGTCGGGATCGTAAAGCAGCTGGCTGTCTTTGTACACCATTGGCACAGACACCAACTTGCCTCCCAGGATATTGCAGCGCAGCTTGTAAATGCCAAAGCAAGGTGTGTGTTGGAGGACTTCTTCGCCGGGAGCCAGAAATACGCGGAAGATGTTGTCAAACACCTCGCTGGAGCCGTTGCCCAGCAGCACATTCTCGGGGCCATCCAGCCCGTTGATCTCGGCGATCACCCCGCGTACCACCAGACCTTGATCCGGGTAGCGGTGACCCATGGCGCCATATTTTTCAATGGCTTCCAGCACCTTCTTGGAGGGCGGGTTCGGGTTCTCGTTGGACATCATCCGGTGCAGCTCGGGATGGCGCCAGGCGAGCTCGATGTGCCCCGAAATATACATGGGGATACCTTTCACCCAGGGGACGTAGTATTCATCAATAGATTTCATGGTTTCTCCATTTAAATATGTGTGAGGAGTGAGGCGTGAGGAGTAACTATTCACTCCTCACCGATCACTCTTCACTGATTTAAGCCTTTCCGGCACTGCCGAGCATGTCGATCCAATGCCCGACTGCTTTGCGGATGGCATCGCGCGCAGCCACATCGACCTTTCCGGGGTCATACTCTTCACGATGAGCTGCAATGTACTCGTATTTGGCATCAATCAGGGTGCGCTTGAGCTCGGTGGAGACGTTGAATTTGGCGCCTCCCATTGCGATCAACTTTTGGATGTAATCCTCGGGCAGCCCGGTGCCACCGTGCACCACCAGCGGGGTCTTTACGCCGTCCCCGTTGAGCAGTTTATTGATCTTGCCCAAACGCTCGAAGTCGACCTTGGGATTCTTGGTCTTGTAGACGCCGTGCGCTGTGCCGATGGCGGGTGCGAAGATATCCACGCCGGTACGCTCGACAAACTCGACCGCCTGGACCGGGTTGGCAAGGGCGGCTTCGTCCTCGGCAACCTTGATCTGGTCTTCCACGCCGCCCACAGTGCCCAGCTCGCCTTCGACCGAGATGTCTCCCACAGCGTGGGCGTGATCCACCACTTCTTTGGTCTGGCGGATGTTTTCCTCGAAGGTCTGCTTGGAGGCGTCGATCATAATGTTTGTGTACCCGGCATCAGCGCATTTCTTACAATAGTCGACCTCCGTACAGTGATCCAGGTGCAGGCAGATCGGTATAGGGGCAGACGATGCGATGGTGCGGTAGATCGCTACGAGCACATCGGTACCCAGGAATTTGGAAGGCTTCACCGAGGTCTGTATGATCAGGGGAGAGTTCTTCTCGATCGCCGCATCGACCACGCCTTCCAGCTGGATCAGATCGGTGATGTTGAAAGCTCCCACGGCATACTTCCCTTTGGCGGCTTCCACCATGATTTCTTTTGCGTTCACGATTGACACTTTCTACCTCCTGAAGTTTCTTGGTGATCTTATCTTTCGATTTATTTGGAAATCCTCTTGTCTTTCTGGAGTAAAACAGATCCAGATGATTGTATTCTGCAAATGTGCAGATGGTTTTATCTCGCCAATATCTCCTCCAGCCAATCATCCCAGCGCAGATCCGAGAGTTGCTCGCGCACGCGTCCGAACCACAGGTCGGCGTAGCCCTGGAAATCTTCGTCTAGTTTTGAGATGCCTGTCTGGGTGGTACCCCACATGGCTTCATGGATACCCGTCACGGGCCAAAGAAGTTTCAGGCGGGCAAAGCTCTTCGGCGTCACCTCGCCAAAGTATTCCTTGAGGAGCAGGCGTACCTGGTCATCACTCAATTGGTGGTGGAGGCTGAAGTTCGCCAGATCGTAGACGACATCCCCCATGCCAGCATACTCCCAATCCAACAAACGGATTTCTCCAAGCTCACCGGGCACGTCTTCATCCAGCCAATTGAGGTTGAGCAGATCATTGTGGCATGGGGTGGGAACATAGGGGTCCTTAAGCAGAGCCTCCTCCACCTGGTTCATCTTGTGCATCATCCAGTCAAAATCAAATGGGAACAGGCTGTTATATAGTTTTGATGTGCCAGTCAGCATCTCCACGCGCCGGAAAACATTAAATTCGCCGTTCAATTGTGGAGCGCGGTTGTGAAAG
This sequence comes from uncultured Chloroflexia bacterium, assembly GCA_963714425.1. Taxonomy (GTDB): domain Bacteria; phylum Chloroflexota; class Anaerolineae; order Anaerolineales; family UBA4823; genus DATCYX01. The sequence goes on along the minus strand of CAVQOI010000003.1, from coordinate 79,362 downwards.
AGACGTAGTTTGCGCGCAACGCGCTGGAGGTTCACTGGCAGAGTGATGACATCGGGGGGAAGGTGTTTGCCGCTGACGAAGCGGGTGAGCAGGTACCCTTCAGGCTCAATGAAATACAGCACTTCCGGGGCAACACCCAGCTTGCCGGCTTCTGTGTTGGCGTGGTATTCCACATCACGGCGGATGCCCAGCTTATCAGTATCGGCACCAGTGATGCGCAGTACATAAGCCTTGCCATCGGTCTCGATCTTGTAGTTCAGGTTGGTAATTCCCCCTGAGAGGGGTGTGGACTTGATTTCTTTTGCCCCAGCCAGGAAAGGCACCCGGGCGATGGCTGCGTTAATATCTCGTGTCATGGTTTTCTTCCTGGTGTTGTGTCGCTAACGCTCAAGTGCCACGGTCAATGAATAGACATCCCCACGGTTGTAACAATAGGTGAATTCGACCGGCGTGCCATTCTCGGCATAGACAGTACGCTCTTTGTACAGAATAGGAGCGCCTTCACGGATGTCCATCAACTTAGCGATATCTTTGGTGGCTTCTCTGGCTTCGATCTTCTGGATGGCGCGCTTCACCTTATACCCGCTCTGCTCAAACACTTTCCACAGGTTTTGCGCCTCCAGCTCTTCATTGATATATTTGGCGATCAATTTGTGGGGAATGTGGGCATCGTGGATGGTGATGGGTATGTCCCCGGCGAAGCGCAGCGTTTTCAGGCGGAAGACGTCAGCGCCAACCGGGATATCCAGGGCTCTAGCTACTTTTGGTTTGGCTGGGGTCACTTTGGAGGAAAGCACTATGGCTCTGGCTTGCATCCCCTCGCCTCCAGCTCGAATCGAAGAAACTTGTCAGGCGGGTGTGATCGCGCTCCAGGTGCGGGTAGGCGACAAACGTACCCACCCCATGCCGCCGGTACACCAGCCCTTCATCGATCAACTCGGCGATGCCCTGGCGGACGGTCATGCGGCTGACGCCAAACCGGGACGCGAGAACATGCTCTGGTGGGAGCTGCTCGCCGCGCTTCAACGCCCCCTGGGTGATCTCGCCTCTTAAGGCTTCCCGTATCCATACGTACATCGGGACGCCTTCTGTCTTTGTCAACTCAACCATATCCGCTCTGCATTGTCAGATATCTAGACGTATAGACATCTATAATTATAAACATGGATTGGGTCAATGTCAATAATTCATATCATACAGGGTCTTCCGGGTCTTTCCCCTGGACGACCCTGTATGCAGGTTGTTTACCCCGTAAGGAGTGCAGGTACAAAGATTATCAAGCTCTAATGCGCTCGCCCTTGGGATCCCAAAGCGGCGACTTGCGCACCGTGGCGCCTACCTGCTCGCCGAAGAATTCGATCTCAAAGCGCGTGCCTTCTTTGCTGAGATGGATGGGCAGGTAAGCATAGACGATGCTCTCCTCCACCGAGTAGCCATAGCCGCCCCCAGCCACCCAAGTGACGATCTCACCGCTATCCACAAGGCGGATAGGCTCCTTGCCCAGAGCAACCGTGCGCTTGTCGTCCAGCGTCAGGCAGCACAGCTTGCGCTTCAGCCCGGCGTCTTTTTGTTTCAGCAGGGCATCGCGCCCGATGAAATCGCCTTTGTCCAGCTTCACGGCGAAACCCAAACCCGCTTCGTAGGGGGTGTAATCCGGGCTGATCTCGCCGCTCCAGTAGCGGTAGGCTTTCTCCAGGCGCATTGTGTCGATGGCTTTATAGCCTGCCGCCACCATGCCTTCCGGCTGCCCGGCTTCCCACAGGGTATCCCACAGGCGCAGACCGTACTCCAGCGGGCAGTAGAATTCCCAGCCCAACTCGCCCACGTAGGTCACACGAGAAGCCAGAACGGGCACATCTCCCACGGTGATGCGCTGGGCGGTCATGTAAGGGAAGGCCTGATCGGACAGGTCGGCACGCGTGGTTTTCTGCAGGATGGCGCGCGCCTTGGGGCCCCACATTCCGATGCAGGCGTAAAAAGACGAAACATCTTCGATAGTCACCGAGCCATCATCGGGCATGTTGAGGCGCAGCCAGGACATATCATGCTGACCGAAGGCGGTGCCAGTGATAATAAAGAAGCGGTCTTCAGCCGTGCGCGTGACGGTGAAATCGCATTCAATCCCGCCTCTTTTATTCAGGCACTCCGTATAGACCACAGTGCCTACCGGTACGTCGATGTCGTTGGCGCACACGTAGTTGAGAAATGCCAGAGCGCCCGGACCGCGCACTTCGAATTTATTGAAAGAGGTCTCGTCAAACAACCCCGCATTCTGGCGCGTCATCAGGTGCTCGTAGCCGATAGCGCGCGACCAACCATGGCGCGCCCAGCCCTTGGGCTCGTGCCCATGGCGAGCCAGCTCTTCATAGGGCTTGAAGTAATTGGGGCGCTCCCAGCCGGTTTTCTCGCCGAAGACAGCACCTAAATCTCGCAAGCGGTAATAAGTAGGTGACATGCGCAGCGGGCGGCGGGAAAGGCGCTCCTCGCCCGGATAGTGGATGTCGTAGTACATCGAGTAGGTCTCGATGGTGCGCGCCACGATGTAATCCTGGCTGGCGTAATTGGAGCCGAAGCGGCGCACATCCAGCCGCCACAGGTCCCACTCCGGCTGCCCTTCAATGATCCACTCAGCCATTACTTTACCGATGCCGCCCGCACCCGCCAGACCGTGGGCGCAGAAGGCGCACGCCACCCAAAAGCCCTTCACTGCCGTTGGCCCCAGTAAGAACTCGCCATCTGGGGTAAAGCCCTCCGGTCCGTTGAGCAGCTGGATAATCTCGGCTGTCTCCACGGCTGGGACGCGCTGGATGGAGTTCTCCATCAGGGGACCGAAGCGATCCCAATCTGGAGGCAGCAATTGGTATTTGAAGTCATGCGGGATGCCATTCAATCCAAACGGCTCAGGGTTGCGCTCGTAGCCGCCGGTGACGATGCCCCCCACTTCTTCGCGCCAGTACACCAGCAGATCGGGGTCGCGCAGGGTGGGGAATTCGTGCCCAACGCCATCGATTGGCTTGGTGATGATGTACAGGTGCGCCATAGGCACCACGGGCAAGGTCAGGCCGACCATCTTGCCCACCTCACCACCCCACTGACCGGCAGCATTAACCACAATCTCGGTCTTGATCGTGCCGCGGTTGGTGACCACCTCATCGACGCGGCCCTTCTTCAAACGGATGGCTTCTACATCGGTGTCCAGGAAGAACCTGGCTCCACGGCTCTTAGCGCCTGCAGCCAGGGCGTTGGTCAGCATGGTGGGGTCGATCATTCCATCCGTGGGGGTGAAGGCTGCGCCCAGGACTCCATCAATATTCATGATGGGGAAGAGATCGAGCGCTTCTTTGGGGGAGAGCAGTTCCATGGGCATGTCAAAAGAGCGCGCCATACCCACCATCCGCTTGATGTCTTCCATACGCTCAGGAGAGGAGGCCAATCGCAAGCCGCCTACTTCCCTCCAGCCGGTATCCTGCCCGGTCTCGTCCTTCAGCCTGCGGTAAAGGTCGGTGCTGTAAAACATCATGCGCGTCAGGTTGGCGTCTGAACGCAGCTGTCCGACCAGGCCAGCGGAATGCCAGGTAGAACCGGCAGTCAGCTCGTGTCGCTCCAGGACAACCACGTCTTTCCAACCCATCAAGGTCAGATGGTAAGCGATACTGCACCCTCCTACACCCCCTCCAATGATGACGACCCGCGCTTGCGATGGAACTTCGGCCATTGGATAACTCCTTTACGCTTTTGTTCTATCCGTGTTGCTTTCTATCCGTGAGGTCAACCTGGCTTACGGATGCAAAGAAATAACGGATGAAGTGTTATTTATTTTTGCCAGACTGAATCTGGATGGGCCATCTCAGAGACGATATCTGAGGAAGAGATGATACCTAACGGCATATTGTCCGGGTTCCTGGGATCCACGACCACCAAGCGGTGATGGTGGTTTTCGATCATCATGTCCGCCGCCTCGCGCAGGCTCGCCGACATTTTGATCGTAAGCAGGGGATGCATGACCTCACCGACGGTGATCTTCTCGCAATCATCTTCGGCGCACACCACGAGGTCCAACCCGCTGAACAAGCCCAGAGGTGTGCCGGTAGGGCTGACAACAAGCACAGAGCGCCAGCCGGTATCTTTCATCACACGGGCGGCAGAGACAATCGGGGTTTTTTCCCGGCAGCAGAGGTAGACATCAGACATAACATCCCCCACCGTCCGGCGCCCGTAGGGAGCTGCCGCCAGGTTGGCGATGAAATCCGAGATTGAGATCACCCCAACCGGTTTGCCCTTATCCATAACCAAGCAAGCGGCGGATGACTTCTTGCCTCATCCGCGTAGCCGCTTGGGTAACGGGCACATCGGCCGCGATCGTATCAACCGGCGAGGACATCATCTCCCCGGCGGTCATCTTGCGCATCACAGCCAAGCTCGAGCGGTCGGCGGAGAGCCACTCCCCAGCAAGCAGATCAAAGTCTGTAATCACGCCCAGGATGCTGCCATCTGGGTCGGCGACGAACAAAGCATGCACATGGTGATTGTGCAAGAGGATTGCTACCTGCCCCAAGGTTGCATCAGGCGGGCAGGTGAGCACCCCGGGATGCATAAGATCTCGTACCAGCTTAGACATATCCACTCCTCCTGATCAACTCGCCGGATGGCTCACTGCACTTCGTCGACGTCTTTGTACCATTTCACGCGGTCGCCCACCCGGGCGCGCAAACGCCAGGCCAGGTTCTTTGGTTCTCTCTCAATGCGTTTCAGGGTTGCTCCCACCTGCTTCTCGATGTGTTTTTTCTGCACATCGGTCAACTGGGGATAGCCAAGCGCCAGCTGCCTGACCTTATCCAGATTCATCGTAGTCGTGCGCCACAGCCCCCAATCCTGCGCGCATAAGGCTGCAATGCGCTCAATGTTGATGGTTTCTTTGTCCACCGCACCCAGGTCGTGCTCCATTAACAACATGATCGTGTCGATCACGTCTTTCTCGTTGATCTTCACGATCTGCATCTTTTCTAAAACCATCTCTGCCAGAGGGATGGTGGGATTATCGACCTCCAGCCGGCCGTTCCAGCTGATCACATGGCAAAAGTCCAGCTTGTCGAAAAACACGTCCACGTGCAGGCCAGTTTCGGGATTGTTGAAAATAGAGCGGTCGCCCTCGCTGACGATGAAAACCTCGCGGTCCTCAACATACCCCAGACCCGCCATGAGCGCTTTGATCTCTTTCACCTGTGAACGGTAGGCGGCAAAGTCGATATCCGTGTAAGCCCTGCCCATTGCCTGCTGCAAGAAGCCAAAACTCGGGCAGTGCATCTGAAAAGCCAGCGAGCCGATCACGCGCAAAGTGAGACCAGCTTTGGCGCTGGCTTCTAAAATTCGCTTTAGCTCATTTTCGAACTTTTCGCGCTCTGCCTGATCCTGTTGTCCCATCCCGATTGGACCGTCTGGCATAGAAAACTCCTCGTGTTTTGTGTACGATATGGAGGCATTCCGGCAAAAATCCGCTTCGATTATACCTGAAAGGGCAAAAACTTGCAAATTTATTCAAATTCTTATATAATTATGGGGTCAAAGAATCAATTTCCGTCACATATTGATAATTCCGGCATAATGAGCAAAACCCTCATCCCTGCCCAAAGGCGCGAGCGCATCCTGGAGTACATTGCGCTCCACAAGATCGTTGCAAGCACCGATCTTAGTGGATGGCTGGGTGTGTCTGAGGCAACCATTCGCCGCGATCTGGAATGGCTTGAAGAAGAGGGTATCCTGGAACGCACGCACGGAGGCGCCATCCTCAGCCAGCGCTTGCCCATGGAACCGGAATACAGGCAGCGGGCGATGCGCTGCCCGGAAGAAAAACGCCAGATCGGCCTGACTGCCGCTGGGTTGATCCGCGAGGGGGACATCGTGTTCATCAACAGCGGCACCACCACCACGCAAGTAATCCGCCACATTCCCGCCAACCTAGATATCACGATCATTACCAACAACTTAATCGCTGCATTAGAAGTGGGCGATGTTGGGTTCGAATTGCATGTGGTCGGCGGAGAATTCCAGCATAAATCCAACTCGGTGGCAGGTCGCTTCGCCATTGATAACCTGAAGCAGGTGTATGCCAGCAAGGCGTTTATCGGTGTAGACGGCATCAGCCTGAAACATGGCTATACCGTGCCGTCCAATGCCGAAGCGGAGGTCTTGCGCCTGATGCTGCAACGTGCCCAGGGTCCGGTGTATGTGGTCGCAGACCACAGCAAATGGGGCGTGGTCTCCAACTTCGAGGTCGCTCCTGTAGACGGTGAGATGAAACTGATCACCGACGCTGGCCTGGACAGGCACGCCCTGGAGGCGCTGGCAGAACGTTCAATAGAAATCCTGGTCGCAAACCACGCGCCCATCAAAGCCTGAGAGTTCTCCTTTAGCCCTGGAGACCGTCCTGGTTGAGTCCAGTTTGGAGGAAGGTCAATGTCATTTTTTTTCAAGAAAGCGCGGAAGAAAGCCACACGCCTTTTCTTTGCCACAGATATTCATGGTTCCGAGCGCACTTTTCGAAAGTTCATCAATGCGGGCAAGTTTTATGAAGCCAGCGTCCTGGTGATGGGTGGCGATATCACGGGCAAACTGCTCATACCTATCATCAGCGAAGGTAACGGAAATTATCGCGCTACGCTCCAGGGTAGCGTCAAGAAGGTAGAAACTGAAACTGAGCTCAACGAGCTGCAAGAGCGCATCGGTGTGCTCGGCTTCTACAGCCAGATTATGGGTGAGGATGAATTTCGCCTGATGCAGGCGGATCCTACATCTGTAGACAAACTCTTCCGCAAGCTGGCTCGAGAGCGCCTGGATGAATGGGTAGACCTGGCGGAGACCCGCCTGGCAGGCACGGGTATCAAGTGCTTTGTCACAGGCGGCAACGATGATGACCCCGATACCCTGCAACCGCTTTACAGGGAAGGCACACAATCCTTTTTCGGCTGCGAAAACAAGCGGGTGAGCGTAGATGAGGAGCACACGATGATCAGCGTGGGATTCAGCACACCCACACCGTGGAAGACGCCGCGAGAGATCAGCGACGAGGCGCTGGGGGCGATGATCGAGGAGATGGTCGCCCAGGTAGACGATATGGGGAAATGCATCTTCAATTTCCACGATCCCCCGATCGACTCCACGCTGGATACTTGCCCAATGCTGGATTGGAACACCGATCCGCCCGAGCCGATCGTCAAGGCAGGTCAGATTGTGCTACACGGGGCCGGCAGCCATTCGGTGCGCAAAGCCATCGAGAAGTACCAGCCCATGCTCGGCTTGCACGGGCACATCCACGAATCCCAATCGGTGGCGAAAATTGGTCGCACGACTTGCGTTAACCCCGGGAGCGAGTATGGCGAGGGGATCTTACGCGGCTGCCTAGTGAACTTTTCAGACGGCATCATCGACGGCTACCAGATGACGTCGGGTTGAGCATTGGAAAAGGAGGAAACTATTGGGCATATATTGGGTTGTCTAGTGCAGGCAGGCTTAACCGCAGGCTGGTCCACCAGCCCTGGGTGCAAGTCCCCGGCAACGTTCTCAACGAAAATTCATTGATCAACGACCAATAGGAGGAAAAGATGACTGCAACAACCGCTCCGTCCCGGCCCGAGGTTTTTACCCGTAAAGCTTCTGGTCTGGTGCGAGTCATGTCCCCATATTCTGCTTTCGTCTATAACATTCTGACCATGGGATTAATCTTCCCCTGGACCTACCTTTGGGCGCCAGGCGCTTTACCCGGCGGGAAGATGGCCTGGGGCATCATCCTAGCCATGCTGATCGAGATCCCCATCGCCCTGGCTTACGTGTGGCTGTCCACCGCCCTACCCCGTTCGGGCGGCGACTACGTCTTCGAGAGCCGCGTCTTCGGCGGCGGCACAGCCTTTACTGTGGTGATGTCGGGTTACGTGATCTGGATCTTGCAGTGGGTAGCTCTCTCCGGCTGGCTGCTCGCCTACCTGGGGTTCGCGCCGCTCTTCCTTGGCCTGGGTGCTACGATGGATAACGCCGCATTCACCAGTATCGGCTTATGGTTTACCGGAGCAACCGGCATCATTGTCACCAGCATCTTGAATGCCCTGGTATCGATGCTCATTCTGACCAGCGGCTTCAAGAATTACGTGCGCTTCCAGTGGGTGATGTGGTATGCCGTGCTGCTGGCATTTGCCGTGATGTTTGCCGTGCTCTTCTTCACTCCGGCATCGCAGTTCGTCGAGCGCCTGAATGCCTTTGCTCTCGCGTCGGGTGCGGGCGAGAATTTCTACGCCACCGCCACGGCTGCGGCTCAGTCTGCGGGTGTCGATGTGAATCCGCCCTTCAGCCTGATTGCCACCATCCTGGTCGCCCCCATTGCCTGGACCTCCCTGCAGTGGGCTACCTACAGCGCCCAGCAGAACGGCGAGATCAAGGACGCACGCTCCTTCAAAAACCAGGCCTTTATCATGGTCGGCTCGCTGATTGTCACCGGCTTGCTGCTGGCCCTGCTGGCGGTGGGGCTGGAGCGCCTGGCTGGCTCCGAATTCCTTTACGTGGCTGGGGCGGGCTACTGGTATGGACTCCCCGAAGCAACCGTCAATGGGTTCTACCTGTGGCCTAATATTATCGCGGTGGCTGTAACAGCCAGCCCGTTGATCGTGCTGATCATTGGTCTGGGATACATTTTGAACTCCCATCAGATCGTGCACAACTGCTATATCGGCATGACGCGTGTGCTGGTAGCCATGTCGCTCGACCGGCTGCTACCGGATTGGTTCAGCAAGGTGGATGAGCGCCGGCACACACCGGCGAACGCTCACCTGGCATACTTCCTGGGCAGCATCCCTGTCATCCTGGCTTACAACCTGGTGGGCGGCTGGGTCGGCTTGACCCTGGGCGTGACCTTTGGCTGCGGCTATGTGTTCATCATCACCTGCCTGGCAGGCGCGCTGCTGCCCTATCGCGCCAAAGAAGTGTATGACGCCTCACCCGGGGCGAAGTACAACGTCAGCGGCTACGTCGGCGTACTATTCACCATCCTTGGCGTGCTGGCTTTCGTTATCACCTCCTGGGTGCTAGCGCCGCAGGCTTTCGGCAGCTACCCGCTGCTGATCTGGCTGGTGCGGCTGGGTTCGATCATCGCTGTAATCCTGTTCCTCAACCCCATGCGCCAGCACATCATGGAGTGGTTCAGCGGCAAGCCTATGCCCTGGCTCTCCGCCGTTGGTATGCTGGGCGGCGGCTTCGGTATGGCGATGGTGGTCGCCTTCCTGCTCGCTCCGCAACTGGGAGTTCTGGGCAACTGGGATTTCTCCAGCATCGGCGGTCTGTGGGCGCAGATCATCGCATTTGGCATCATCATACTTTCCGGCGTCTGGTACATTCTGGTCAAGCGGGCACAGCGGGCGCGCGGCATCAATGTGGAGTACGCCTTCAAGGAGATCCCGCCTGAGTGATCTCCGGCAGGCTGATCAGGAAAGCAGGGTTTCCAGCCAGCACAGCTGGAAACCCTGAAGCTCAACAATAAAATCACCTGGGGGGATCCTGTACTCCTGTAGGAACTGTCCAAGGGTTTGGGAGGATCGGACAATACGCGCACCCTCCCTTATGGATAGACAATTCGTGTGATTCTGAGGAGGTGCACATCCATGAAAGACCAAGCTCGAGTCGTCGTCGTGGGGGGAGGTATTTACGGAGTTAACGTTGCCTATCACCTTGCCAAGCTAGGTTGGACCGATGTGGTGCTGCTGGAAAAGGATGAGATCGCCAGCGGTGAATCTGCCCAGGCTGCCGGTCTGGTAACACAATTTGCCACATCCCAAACATTAATGCAGTTCCGCAAATACAGCATCGAGCTATACAGCGAGCTAGGCCTGTTCGACCATGTTGGCAGCCTGCGCGTGGCGTCTTCCAAGGAGCAGCTACGCGAGCTGCAGCGCAGTGTCAGCCGCGCCAAGGGTATCGGTATGGAGGTCGAGACAATCGCCCCTGCCGAGGCGCTGCGCATTATGCCCCAGCTCAGCGATAAAGACCTGTACGGCGCCATCTACTTGCCGCGCGATGGTCACCTGGATCCTTATCTGACCACCACCAGCATGGCGCGCATCGTGCGCGAGATGGGCTGCCAGGTGTACACAGGCACACGCCTCACAGGCATCAAAATCTCACCCAAAGGCGAGGTGAGCGAGGTGCTCACTAACAAGGGATCGATCAAATGCGAGCACGTGGTCAACGCCACCGGCCTGTGGGGGCCGCGCGTCGCCGCCATGGCTGGGCTGCACCTGCCCACGGTGCCGATAGACCACCAGCACATCGCCCTCAAAGCCGTCCCAGGCAATGAATTCGCCCACAGCACCCCCTGCCTGCGCGACCCGGATAATCTGGTGTACATGCGCGAAGAGCAAGGCGGACTGGTGATCGGTGGCTACGAGCCTAACCCTAAAGAGCGCTGGATCGATGGCGTCCCTTGGGATCACGCAGGGACCACCCTGCCCCCGGATTTCGACCGCTTCGAGCAGTTATTTGAAGGCGCTATCCGCAGGTTACCCTTCCTCGACAAGGCTGAGATCATCACGCTGGTGAACCATCCCGGCGCCTACACCCCCGATTGCCAGCCTATCCTGGGACCTATGCCCGGGGTGCGCGGTTTCTGGAATACGTGCGGTATGTCGTTGAATGGCTATGGCGGCGCCGGAGGCATGGGCAGGTTGATGGCAGAGTGGATTGTGGAAGGCGAGCCAACCCAGGATATATACGCGTTCCGCTCCACGCGCTTCGGCGATTACTTCGCCCATACGCCCTATGCCGTCGAGCGCACACGCGAGTGCGTCAAATACTACTATCGCCTGAAATTCCCTCATGACGAGAACGAATGGGCGCGCCCATATCGCACCAGCCCGGTGCATTTCAGGCTGCAAGAGCATGGCGCCGTATTCGGTGAGAAATTCGGTTGGGAGCGAGTCAACTTCTTCCAGCCAGGCAAGCCATGGCGCATGGCAGGCGCAGACCAGCGCCAGTGGGGTTGGACGCGCCCACCGTTCTTTGAGCGGGTTGGGCAGGAACATGAGGCCGCTCGCGAGCGTGTGGCGCTGTTCGACCTGACATCCTTCGGCAAGTTCGATGTGCGCGGTCCCGGCGCCCTGGCCCTCATGCAGCGCGTGGCAGACAGCAACATCGACCGCCCGGTGGGCAGCGCAATCTACACCCAGCTGCTCAACACGCGCGGCGGGGTGGAGGCCGACCTTACCATCACCCGCCTCGGGGAAGATTATTTCCGGGTGGTTACCGGCTCTGGTTTTATTGCCAACGACTTGGGGTGGATTCGTATGGCGATCCGCTCTGACGACCCCCCGGTAGAAGTGCGAGACGTGACCACCGATTGGGCTTGCCTGGCTCTGTGGGGTCCCAAAGCGCGCCACGTGCTAAGCAAAGTGACCGCCAGCGATGTCTCAAACCAGGCAAACCCCTATCTGACCGCGGTGTGGATCGAAGTCAACGATGCCCAGGTGCTGGCCCAGCGCGTCAGCTATGTGGGTGAGCTCGGCTGGGAGCTGTACGTACCCTATGAGCGGGCTATGATGCTTTGGGATCTGCTGTACGAAGCCGGGAAGGATTTCGGCCTGGAGTTAGCGGGCTACAAGGCTGCCGACTCGCTGCGCCTGGAAAAAGGCTACCGCTACTTCACCGCCGACGTAACCCCCATGGAAAATCCCTACGCTGCCGGTCTGGGTTTCTGCGTGGACATGGAGAAAGGTGACTTCACTGGGCGGGATGCTTTGGTCAAGGTCAAAGAAGCGGGGGTGGATCGTAAGCTGTGCACCCTGGTACTGGATGGGGAGGAGTTCCTGCCGGTTTATGGGGGAGAGGCTGTATATCTCGGCAAGCAGGTCGTCTCGCGTGTGCGCTCGGGCGGCTATGGATACACGCTCAAGCGCAATATCGTCTACGCCTATTTACCATTGGAATTGGCGAAGAGAGGCACCCGGCTGATGCTGGATGTATTCGATGCCGTGCATCCCGCGGAAGTTTCACCCACCGTCCTGCTCGACCCGAAAGGCGAGAGGCTCAGGGCTTAGAGCCCTTAAAGACCCTAAAGGTGCGCGATCACCCACCTTTAGGGTCTTCATTTCGAGGAGACTTGCATGACCATCACCATCGAGGAAGTTGCCAAGAGCATTCCAGACTGGCGGGGGAAGCTGGTCGCCATCCAACCCCTTTTGGGAGGTCTGACCAACACAAACTTCCGCGTAGAAGTTGATCGCGTACCGTATTTCGTGCGCATCCCCGGTCCCAAGACGGAACTACTGGCAATCGACCGCAAAAACGAAGTGCACAACACCAAGGCGGCTGCGCAGGCAGGCGTGGGAGCAAAAGTGGTCTACCACCTGCCGGAACACGATGTGATGGTTCTGGAGTTTATCTACGGCGAAACCATGTCTAAAGACAAGCTTCAGGAGCCGGGCATGCCCACGCGTATGGCGCAATCGATCAAGATGCTGCACAACGGGCCGCCCTTTCTCACTGATTTCAATATGTTCCGCCTGACCGAGTTCTACCTGGATATCTGCAAGCAGTATGATGTCACCATCCCCGATCGCTATCCCGAGCGCATGCCTGCGGTATACCAGATCGAAAAAGCCTTCGCCGCCCAGCCGCTTGCCAGCGTGCCTTGCAACAATGACCTGCTGGGCGAGAATTACATTGACGACGGAAAACTGCTGCGCTTGATCGACTACGAATACAGCGGCAACAATGATCCCTGTTTTGAGCTGGGCAACACCTGCCAGGAGATGGGCTTTGACGAAGAACGCATCCAGGAGATGTGCGCTGCTTATTTTGGCGCGGCCACGCTATCCAAGCTGGCGCGCATGAAGCTGAACATGATCATGTCCGACGTGGGCTGGGCACTGTGGGCTGCCATCCAAGCCAAGATCTCCACCATCGATTATGACTTCTGGGGATGGGCGATCGAGCGTTGGGGGAGGGCTGAGGAGAAGCTGGACTCCCCCGAATTCCCTGGGTGGCTCAAAGATGTACAGGAGAAATAACAACTTCTCTGCGCCGATTGCCCGCAGTTGATCTGCGGGCACATCGAGAGAGCACCAGAGATTCAAGAAATAATTGCTATAGCAATAAACTTGTCAAAGGATGCATAACTTCACAGAATCGATTGACAAGTTCGAAGGAATGATTATAGTTAATTATGGATGATTAACCCAAGGAGAGCCCCATGAAATTATATTACGCCACTGACGTTCACGGCTCTGAGATCTGCTGGAAGAAATTCATCAACGCCGGCAAATTCTACGAAGTGGATACCCTAATCCTGGGCGGGGATATGACCGGCAAAGCGATAATTCCCATTATCGCCCAAGGTGGTGGGAAATACAAAGTCACCCTGCTGGAACAAGAGACCATCATGGAAAGCCAGGAAGAAGTGGATAAGATGGCTCAGACAATCCAGAATCGGGGATACTATCCCTACGTAACCGATCCTGACGAGGTGGCGTTTATCTCATCTACCCCGGGCAAATCGGACGAACTGTTCCTGGAACAGGCTTTGAGCACTGTCCAGCGCTGGATGGACTATGCCGATGAGAAGCTGGCAGGCACTGGAATTAACTGCTATGTGTGTCCTGGCAACGACGACATGATGGAGATCGACCCGGTTCTGGCGTCTTCTAAGAGCGTGAAGCTGGCTGAAGGGCGCGTAGTGCAGCTCGACGACCACCACGAGATGGCCAGCACCGGCTGGAGCAACCCCACCCCCTGGAACACGCACCGGGAGGAGCCCGATGAGGCACTCCTGCAACGCATCGAATCCGTGATCAGCCAGGTTCGCGATATCCCCAACGCGGTCTTCAATTTGCACGCACCTCCCTATGGCAGCGGGCTGGACGAAGCGCCTGAGCTCACCGACGACCTGCGTCCGGCATACGCCGGTCGCTCGCTGGTGCCGGTGGGAAGCCGTGCGGTCTTGAATGTCATTGAGAAGTACCAGCCCCTGGTAAGCCTGCACGGGCACATCCACGAAGGTAAAGGCTCACGCAAGTTACGCCGGACGCTGTGCATCAATCCTGGTAGCATGTACGAGCAGGGTATCCTGCACGGTGTCGTGATCGAATTGAAACCCAAGGCACTGGGCAACTACATCATGGTGACGGGATAGTAAGCTTTTATAACAATTATAAGGTTTGGTATGCTTCACACCGGAGATTACCCCCACCCCTTACCTGCCTCCGGCAGGCTTCCCCTCCCCCAAATGGGGGAGGGAAGAAGAGAAATTACTCCCCCTTCTTGGGGGAGGGGTAAAACCGTGAGAGGAGGTGGAAGTCAGGAAACTTCAATAGTTCGCGGAAACGGAAGATAACCAATCAACAATCTTGGAGGAGCATTGACATGAGTGAGGTAACCCTTTTCGTGCGTAAAGCCAGCGGTCTGGTTAGATCCTGGTCTATATTCGATGCGTTCATCTACGCGACATTCTCAATCAACCTGATTACCCTGGGTCTGTTCATCTTCTCCTACTGTTACTATTTTGAGGGCAACCTTGCCACGGCGGTTGTTATCGGCGGCATATTTACAATCTTCGAGGTGATCGTGTACGCCAGCTTGATCTCTGCCATGCCGCGTGCTGGCGGCGATTACGTGTGGCAATCGCGCATCCTGGGGCGAGGCTGGGGCTTCATCCTGGCTGTCACTGGATGGTGGTTCATCTTGTGGCTGTGGGTGCCGCTCTACGGGCAGATGCTTAACTACGAGTTCTTCACCCCTATCCTGGGTATCCTGGGGTTCAAAGCAGCCGCCCTGTGGTTCACCACAACAAAATACCGGCTTGCTGGTGGGCATGCTGGTTGTTTGCGGTATCTGCTTCTTTTACATCGCCATTGGCATGAAGTGGTACGCCCGCGTGCAGAAGTTCTGCTTCTGGGGCGGCATGGTCGGGCTGGCGCTGGTCTTCGCCCTGCTTCTTTTCGGCAACAACGAGACCTTCGTCGCAAACCTGGACCAGTTCGCCCCGGCGCTCTTCGGCGCGCAGGGAGGCGGCCTGTATGACGCTACCCTGGCTGCCGGCGAAGCAGCCGGAACAGTTGCCGCGCCGCTGGGAAACCTGGCCTTCGGCGCCAGCTTCTTGCTGATCCCCATGATCGTGTTCTTCAACCTGTGGCCGAACTGGGGATCTACCTTGTACGGCGAGGTGCGCGGCGCTTCGGATTACAAGCGCAACTTCTGGGGCATGGCGGCTGCCATCGTGGTCACGGCAATCCTGGCGCTGGTTTTCTTTGCCCTAATCGCAAAGACCCTTGGCTGGGATTTCTACAACAAGGCCAACGGCGCGTTCTGGAACTACACCTGGGGCTACGTGGAAGAGGCGCCTCCCCTGCCCTTCTGGCCCTACCCGGTGCTCTTCGCCGCTTTCATGACCAAGAGCCCCGTGCTGCAATTTATCGTTATCCTGCTGATGAGCCTGTGGTGGTTCGGCTGGTCGGGCACGGTGTTCTTGAGCTCCACGCGAGTGATCTTTGCTGCAGCCTTCGACCGCATGCTGCCTGAGTGGGCTTCAGCGGTAGAGCCTCGCACGCGCACACCTGTCAACGCCCTGCTGCTGATGGTGATCCCATCGATAATTGTATCCATCCTGTATGCCTTCAATATCTTCAACTTCCAGACATTGGTGCTGGACGCCACCCTTGTGATCGCGGTCACCTTCTTGGGTACCACGGTGGCGGCAACCATCCTGCCCTGGCGGCAGAAGGAGGTCTTCGAGGGCTCGCCCATCGCCCGCTACAAAGTGCCATCCTGGCTGGGATGGCTGATGACCGCAGTTTTTGCGGTGGCGGCGGCTTATCTCATCTACACTTCCGTCAGCTATGCCATCTCCGTGATGAGCGGCCTGCCTGGGACTGAGCTGGCTACCCCACTCACCTGGCTGATCGTGATCCTGGTCGCTGCGCTTACAGCTTTCAACGCAGTGATGCTGGTGTGGATCCTGTACGTTGTAGGCAGCAAGGTCGCCTCCGGCGCTGCGATGCCGCTGATCACCCTGGCCGGGCTGGTGTTCCTGGGCTTCCTGGACTGGCTGCTGATCGAGTGGTTCTGGGATCCCCATGTAGCGCCCTTCGATTTCGCCTACTACGCCATCGGCTGGAGCAACTTGAGCTCAATGGTCTTCATGCTGATCAACTACGGGCTGGCTGCGGCGATTTACTTCGGCTTCAACGCCTACCGTCGCCGCCAGGGCATCGATGTGGACAAAGTGTACAAGGAAATTCCGGTCGAGTAGTGACTGTGGCTCAAGCATTCTAGTGGTTCAGCTGTTGAAAAGCTGAACCACCAGGTGTCAAGCCCACGAAAACGACACACCAGAATAAATTGACGCTGACCCCTAACAATGCTACAATGATCGGTGAGCGCGCTCCCCCTACTGCGCGCTTCTTGTAAAGATTGCAAGCCCTTCAGGAGGTGTCTCGAGCATATACAAAGCTGATGTACCAGAATAGCGTTTAGCAAGCTACACTATCTTTAAAATCCAGTGAAGGAGGATTAGATGTCTCAGGACTCACAACTCAGCCGACGCCAGTTCTTGAAAATGGGCGCCCTTGCCGGTGGCGCATCGCTTCTCGCCGCTTGCGGCGGACCTGCTGCACCCGAAGGGGCGGCACTGCCCGACCTGACCAGCGGCAACAGCATCCCACTTGAGGAGCTGATCGCAGCAGCCAAGAGCGAAGGCCAGCTGACCACCATCGCCCTGCCGCACGACTGGGCTAACTACGGCGAGATTATCGAGACCTTCAAGACCAAGTACGGACTGACAATCAACGAGCTGAACCCAGATGCCGGTTCAGCAGACGAGCTGGAAGCCATCCGCGCCAACAAGGATAGCAAAGGCCCGCAGGCTCCGGATGTGATCGACATTGGTGTAGGTCACACCGCAGACTGCCATGACCGATGGCTTGCTCGCCAAGTACAAGGTTGCCGACCTGGGATACCATCGAGATGAAGAATCCGGATGGTTTCTGGTGGGCTGAGTACTACGGCGTGCTAGTCTTCGAGGTGGTAAAGCCCGACATTGTCGACTCCCCGAAAGACTGGGAAGACCTGCTCAAGCCTGAGTTCAAAGGCAAGGTCGCCATGGCTGGCGACGTGCTCAAGTCCAACCAATCGGTTCAGACCGTTATGGCATCCGGGCTTGCCCGCACCGGGGGGGACATTGAAAAAGCGCCAGAGGCTGGCCTGCAGTTCTGGAAAGAGATGGTCGACTCCGGCAACTTCATCCCGGTAATCTCCGACCAGGGACGCATTGCCGCCCGCGAGACGTTAGTCACCATGGAATGGGATTACCTAGCCCTGGCTAACCGGGACGCCCTGGCGGGCAACCCCGATCTCGAGATCATCGTGCCGAACAGCGGCGTGGTCGCTGGCCCCTACGCCGGCGGCATCAGCGCCTACGCCCCGCACCCCTACGCAGCCCGACTGTGGTGGGAGTTCGTCATGAGCGATGAAGGTCAGAACCTGTACCTTAAGGGTTACGCCCACCCGATCCGCTTCAACGATATGGTCAAGCGCGGCGTCGTCCCGCAAGAGATGCTGGACAAGCTGCCACCTGCCGAAGCTTACGAGAAGGCAACTTTCCTGACTGTTGACCAGCTCCAGGTCGCTAACAAGTACATTACCGACAACTGGCGCAAGGTCGTTTACGGCGAATAAGAACCGGAGGCGCCTATCGTGACCGGTATAACCAGACAATCCAAGAGCAACGGGGACGCGCCAAAAGCGCGTCCCCCAACCCGAACGGTCAACTGGGGCTGGCTGGGAGTGGCTCCTTTCTTTTTGTTTGCCATTCTTTTCCTCTTCTTGCCTTCGGTATCGATTTTCCTCCGCAGTTTCCAGACTCGTGCGGGTGATTTTACATTCGAAAATATCATCGCCCTGTTCACCGTCAGGGACATCATCAACGCCTATAAGACCAGCCTGTCCATCAGCGCCATCACCGCCACGGGTGGAGCACTTTTCGGCTTCTTGCTGGCTTACGCCGTCGTCCTGGGTGGACTGCCCAGCAACCTGCGGACATTCTTATTAACTTTCTCGGGCGTGGCTTCCAACTTCGCGGGCGTGCCCCTGGCTTTTGCTTTCGTAGCCACCATGGGCAACGCCGGCCTGGTTACGCGCACGATTGAGTTGATCTTCAACCTGGACCTGCGCCAGATGGGCTTCAGCATCTACAACATGGTAGGGTTGAGCATCGTCTACATGTACTTCCAATTCCCCCTCATGGTGCTGATCATGGCTCCCGCGCTGGACGGCCTGCGTAGAGAGTGGAAGGAAGCCTGTGAAAACCTGGGCGGCTCCTCATACCATTACTGGCGCTATATCGCCTTGCCCATCTTGCTGCCATCCCTTCTGGGCACATCCATCCTGCTGTTCGGAAACGCCTTCGGCGCCTACGCCACTGCCTACGCCTTCTCGGGCAGCTTCATAAACCTGGTCACGATCTTGATCGGCGCCCAAATCCAGGGGGATGTGCTCTATAATCCGGGGCTGGGCAACGCCCTGGCATTAGGCATGATCGTCATCATGTCTTCCAGTATGCTGGGTTACACCGTGTTACAGCGCAGAGCCGCGAGGTGGTTGCGATGAAGCGAACCAATATTTGGGCCTGGATCATCTTCATCATTGGGATCATTTATTTCTTCCTGCCGCTCGTATCCACCTTCATTTTCAGCCTGACCATGATTAAAGACCGGTATACCTTTGAGGCGTATCGCGTCGCCTTCAGCGATCCGAAGTTCTATCAAAACTTCGGTTACTCGTTGATGTGGGCCATCACCACCATCGTTATCAGCTCACTGTTAGTGGTGCCCACCGCCTATTGGGTGCACTGGCGCATGCCGCGGCTGCGACCGGTGGTGGAGTTCGTCACGCTGATGCCCTTCGTGGTGCCAGCAGTGGTGCTTACATTCGGCATGATCAAGCTTTACGGGAGGCCACCCATTCTCTTGATCGGCAGCCCGACCTTATTGATCGCGGGATACGTCGTCCTATCACTGCCCTATATGTTCCGGGCAGTCGATACCGGGCTGCGCGCCATCGATGTGCGCACGCTGACCGAGGCAGCCCTTAGCCTGGGCGCCGGCTGGCGGATCATCCTCTTTCAAGTGATCTTCCCCAACCTGCGCGTGGCGATCTTGAGTGGGGTCTTCCTTACCTTTGCCATTGTCATGGGCGAATTTACCTTCGCTTCTCTGCTGGCGTGGCCCGCCTTCGGCCCATATATCGAGGAGATGGGCTCCATGCGCGCCTACGTACCCCAGGCATTGTCAGTCATCAGTTTTATGATGACCTGGATTTCGATCGGCATCCTGCAGTGGATCGGGCGCGGCGCTCCTGGCCAGCAAGTGGCTGGAGCTCACTAACAAACAGAGGTCATTATGGCATTCTTAGAACTGCACAATCTCAACAAGACATTCGGCAAGACTGAAGCCGTGCTGGATTTCAACCTGGATATTCAAAAAGGCGAGCTGGTTTCCTTCCTTGGTCCCAGTGGCTGCGGCAAGACCACCACTTTGCGCATGGTGGGTGGCTTCGAGGCGCCCACCGCCGGCACGATCATTATGGACGGGGAAAATATTACTGACAGACCCCCCAACCAGCGCGATGTGGGGATGGTCTTCCAGGCATATGCCCTGTTCCCCAACATGACGGTAGGGGGCAACATCGGCTTCGGCCTCAAGATCGCCAAGAAAACGCCGGAGGAAATCAAGAAACGTGTAGACGAGATGCTGGACTTGATTGCCATGGGCGGTTTCGGCAAGCGCTATCCCCACCAGCTCTCCGGCGGGCAGCAGCAGCGGGTTGCCCTGGCACGCGCCCTGGCGCTCAGCCCCGAGGTTCTCTTACTCGACGAGCCTCTCTCTGCCCTGGACGCCAAGATCCGCGTCTCGCTGCGCTCTGAGATCCGTGCCATCCAGCAGAAGCTGGGCATTACTGCCATTTACGTCACCCACGATCAGGAGGAAGCCCTGTCGCTCTCCGACCGCGTGGTGGTGATGAACGCCGGACGCATGGAACAGGTGGGACCTCCCTTTGAGATCTATAACTTCCCCAAGACAGAATTCGTCGCCCAGTTCGTTGGCACGTTGAATGCCGTATCTGCTGAGGTGACCGATCCAGCCGGCAGTTTGCTGCGCATCGAAGGACAAAACCTTCAGACGGCAGGAAACCTGGCTGACCGCCAGGCTGGCAGCCGGGTGATGATCGCAATCCGCCCTGAGCGGCTGAGCTTTGCATCGGAAGGCAAGAAGGCTAACCTGATCGAATGCACCATAGAAAACATCACTTTCTTGGGCTCGATTGTGCGCATCCAGGTAAGCTTTGGTAATGCGACCTTCCACATGGACACGTTTAATAATCCATACCTGGAACTTCCCAGAATAGGGGATAAGGTTCAGATCACCTGCTCGCGTGAGGCGGTGCTGATCCTGAACCAGGAGAAGATTTCTACGGCGTGAACAGGCGATGGGCTGCTCAACCGCTGTATTATCGCCGGGCGGTCTGGCGCCAATAATTTATGCAAGAGGGCACAAGGGATAATCATGATGCTACCTGGTGCCCTTCGCATTAAGAACCCATTGGGACCCCCTATTGCCTAAAGTCATCCTAATCCTCTCCGACGCGCTACGATACGATACCGCCGTCGCATCTATGGGTTACTTGGGTCACCTGGTGGAGACTCGCCAGGCCAGCCTTTTCAAGGTGACCGGTGAGCTGCCCAGTATGTCGCGCCCGATGTATGAAACGATCCACACTGGGCTGCCCTCCAGCCAGCACGGCGTGGTCTCCAACTTAGTCGTGCGACGCTCGTCCCAACCCAACCTGTTCGAGCTTGCCCAGAGCGCCGGCAAGACTACCGCCGCGGCCGCCTACTACTGGTTCTCTGAGCTGTACAACCGTGCCCCCTACGACCCGGTAGAGGACAGGGAAGTAGACGACCCTTCCCTGCCTATCCAACACGGGCGTTTCTACACCCAGGACGCTTATCCCGACTTGGAGTCCCTGCACACAGCTGCCATGCTAGTTCGTCGTTTCCAACCCGATTACCTGCTGCTGCACCCCATGGGCTTGGATTACACCGGCGGGATCTACGGCGCCGATTCGCCGGAGTACCGCAACCACGCTATCCACCAGGATATGTTCCTATCTGCGCAGCTTGTCGAGTGGTTAACTGGCGGTTACACTGTCCTGGTCACCGGTGACCATGGAATCAGCGCGGATCGCTCGCACGGCGGCACTACCCCCGATGTGCGAGAGGTGCCCCTGTATGTCATCCGCCCCGAGCTCACCGGAAAGGGCGACAGCGGTGTCACCCTATCGCAGCTACAGATCGCGCCTACGATCTGCAACCTGCTCGGCATACCTATCCCAACAACCATGAAAGCTGCGCCAGTGGCTTGACCCGATATAATATACCTTCAGATGAACCCTCTCGTCGTAACATTCGTCGCCGTTGCCCTGCTCTTTGACTTCCTCAACGGCTTCCACGACAGCGCCAATGTGGTGGCCACCGCCATCGCCTCACGCGCCATCTCACCCCGCTGGGCGTTGGGCATGACCGCCCTGGCGAACTTCGTCGGTCCATTCCTCTTTGGAGTGGCGGTCGCCAATACGATCGGAAACGAGGTGGTGTACGCTGAGGCAGTTACCATCCCGGTGGCGCTGGCGGCGCTCATCTCAGCCATCTTCTGGAACGTGCTCACGTGGTGGTTGGGCATCCCTTCCAGCTCCTCACACGCCTTGATCGGCGGCTTCGTCGGCGCTGCGATCACCGGCTTCGGGCTGGAGATTATTCACCTGGAGGGAATGATCAAAGTCGGCCTGGGGCTGTTCATCTCCCCGGTGATTGGGCTGATCTTCGGGTGGTTCATCATGCGCCAGAGCCTGTTCATTGGGTCGCATTCGCCACCATCCATTAATATATTTTTCCGGCGCGCCCAGTGGCTGACAGCATTGACTCTGGGATTGAGCCACGGCACCAACGACGCCCAGAAGACAATGGGCATCATCGCCATGGGTTTGGTGGCATTTGGGATTCTGCCAACTTTCCAGGTGCCTTTGTGGGTGATCGCTGCCAGCGCGGCGGCAATCGCTCTGGGCACTGTATTCGGCGGCTGGCGGCTAATCCGCACCATTGGCGCAGGCTTTTACCGCATCCGCGCAATCCATGCTCTCTCTTCCCAGGTCGCCAGTACTGTGGTTATCTTAGGCGCGGCGATCCTGGGCGCTCCGGTGAGCACGACACAGGTAATCAGCTCGACAATTGTGGGAGCAGGCGCGGCTCACCGTGTTCGTATGGTGCGCTGGGGAACTGCCACACAGATCGTCATTGCCTGGATCCTGACCATCCCTACAACCGGCATACTAGGCGCGATCTGCTTCTTGATATTGCGCCGTATTATGTGAAAGGTTACTCTACATAATGGACCCAAAACCCTGGTGGAAGAAAATCAGTCTGCGCTCACTCTTCAAGCGCAGACCCAACCGGTTTATCGAGCTGCTCACCCAGCAGGCACAGATTACTGAAGAAGGCCTGGAGGCTCTGGTGGCTTACTTCGAGAAGCCTACCAAGCGCCGTGCTGACATGGTGGATAAGCTCGAGTCGGCTGCCGATGAAATCCGCCGTATCTTGATCGATGAGCTGAACCGAACTTTCGTCACCCCCATCGACCGCGAGGATATCCACTCGCTGTCGCGCGCCATTGACGATATGCTCGACTACGCCTACACCACCGTGATGGAGATGTCCATCCTGGATGTCGAGCCTACCCCCCGCATCCGCGAAATCGGCGCCCTGTTGGCGAAGGCCGCCAACCATGTGCACCTGGGTGTGCAGCGCTTGGCAGACCACCCCGGCGTGACGCAAACTCACGCAGTGCGCGCCAAGCAGCTCGAAAATCAGGTGGAGACTTTGTACCGTGAAGCACTGGCGGATCTATTCATGCAGCCCAAAGACGCCGAGCACATCATCGAGATGCTCAAGCTGCGTGAGACATATCGCCACCTGAGCAATGCTGCAGACCGCGGCGATGACGCCGCGAACGTGCTGTCAGATATCGTGGTGAAGATGGGGTAACCTGAAACTAAAGCTCCTGATCCACGGCTGGCAGTACGACGGTGAAGTGCGAGCCGTGCCCCGGGAGCGAATCCACCCAGATACGACCTTGATGGGTCTCCACGATGGACTTGACAATCGCTAGCCCCAGGCCTGTGCCGTGCACATCGGGCGGGATGTTGCTGGCACGGTAGAATTTATCGAAGATGTAAGGCTGATCCGCCAGCGGGATGCCGGGCCCGTCATCGCTTACCTGCAAAATCACCTGCTCTCCCTCAACCCTAGCGAGCACGCGTATCTCGCCTCCTGGCTGAGTGTACTTTTGGGCGTTGCCGACCAGGTTCACCAGCATCTGGCGCAGGCGCACCGGGTTACCCAACAGCGGCGGCAGGCGCTCTGGCAGGTCTAACTCCAGCTTTTGCGACTTTTCCGCCAGATTAGGTTTCAGCCCGTCCAGGGTCACCTGCACCAGTGGGGTGAGTGGCACGATTTCATTGCGTGCGTCAAACCCGGCCTCGATGCGGCCCAAGTCCAGCAGGTCGTTTATGAGCGCGGTGATGTTCTGTACGCTCAGCTCAACGCGCTGGATAAACTCCTTCTGCTGCTTGTTGGTGGGTCCCACGCGCTCGATCAGCTCGATATAGCCCAGGATCGCGGTCAGAGGCGAGCGAAGGTCATGCGAGACGGTGCTGACGAAATCGCTCTTGATCCGGTCAAGCTCCTTCAGGTGCGTGATCTCTTGCAGGATCACCGCCAAACCCACCTCTGGAATGGGCGTCACCTGGGCGTTGAATACCCTCCCATCCTCCAGTCCAATCTCGCTGCGGAAGGGCGCGCTGGCGCGCCGCTTGTCCAGGAGGTCTAACAAATCTTGGGAGCGGATCACATCGCTCACGCGCTTGCCGGTCGGCTGCTCATCCTGGATGTTGAAGATTTGACGGACAGTCTGGTTGACCAGCATGATGCGCCCCTCCTGGTCCACCACAATAATCCCATCTGCTATGCGCCTGAGCAGCGTTTCTAGCTTGTTGCGCTCAATCTCGGAACGCTCATACAAGCGGGCATTCTGGATAGCGATGGCGGCATAACCTGCCAGGGCAGAGACCAGCCCGATGTGGTACTCGCTGAAAGGGCGTCCACTGCTGCGATTGTCGATACCCAACACGCCAATAGGCTGTTCCGCCAGAAGCATTGGCACGTACACCAGGTTGTGCACCAGGTATGTGGTCTTGATTTTAGTGGGCGATTGCTCATCCAGGATGACCGGCTTGCCGGTGGTCATTACCTCACCCGCCAGTGTATCCTCGACTGGGAGTCGAAAGGTGCGTACGAAGTCTTCACGGAAGTTGCGTGCGGCGCGCATATACAGCTCGCCTGTGGCCTCATCCAGCAGGAGCAGGCTGCCCTCTTCGGCGCCGGTCAGCTCAACCGCGGCTTCGACGACTGAAGTAAGGATGCTATCCAGGTCGAGGGACGAGGTTACGGCTCGCCCGATCTTCACCAGGGTTTCCAGACCGCTCAGTCTATCCTGTAAAGACTTGGTATTGCGGTTGACCTCACGGCGCGTCCAGGCTTCCCTCTCTTCACGCCGCAGCAATGCCCGCTGTACCGCCTGCAGGGCATCACCGGTCTGCAGGGGCAGCTTGAGGTAGTCGACGATACCAATGCGCATCGCCTCAACCGCCTGTGTGTCCGACGGCTTGCTCGCCACCAGCACAATCGACAACCCAGGGTGCAGCTTGAGCAATCCTGCAGCCAGATCCAGACCACGCAGTATCTGACCTTCCCCTTTACCGGGCAGCTCATCTCCAAGCACGACCACGTCAGGCGTGCTCGCGGCAGTCACATTCTCGAATGATTCTAAATCTCGTGCCAGGGTTACATCATACCCGCCTGGACGGAGAGCAGAACGCTCGAGAGAGCGACCTGTATGGAGATCTGATAAAAAGACTAAGATCTGTTCTTTACCCATCGATGATTGCGCCATTCCTCCAGGATATTATAAACACTGGTCAAGTTTTCTTGTACTGAATTCAGCAGAATCTCCTGTTCGGGTTTTAGACTTCCGCCTTCGCCGCCCAGCATATCATTTAGCATTGCGTTCAGCGCGTCCATTGATTTCTGTAGCTCGGCTGCGTCCCCCTCAAGCAGCTCCTCCATTTCCTGTTCTTTTGCACGAGCAATATCGGCGACCTGTTCCAAGGACTGAGCCCGCTCTTGCAACGCCTTGAACAGGTGGGCGTTGACAATAGAGATCGAAGCATAATCTGTTACTGTCCCAAGGAGCATCTGTGCGTTTGGTCCGAAGGGTTGCGGTTCCCGGCGGAGTACCGTGAGCAAGCCCACCACATCGTTCTTGGCTTTGACTGGCATCACCAGCGCAGAGAGTCCCAAACGCGAGATTTTAAAGCGCTTGATTGGTTCACCATGGATGGAAAGTGGTTCTCCAGAGACAGCCACCAGCGAGCTAATACCGTCATTCCAGGGCTGCCCCACCCTGGAAGCAATATTCTCTGGCAAGTTCCGCTGGGCTCCAAGGACAAAGGATCTCCGCTGGTCCTGGCGCAACAGCAGCCAGCCTGCATCTGCCTCAGCAACAGAGGTAGCGCCAAACACGATGCGCTCGAACAAGCTCTGGTGATCACTGATCGAGGTCACAGCTTTACCAATGGCCGAGAGCGTGGTCAGCTCACGCACGCGGCGCTGTAGTTCCTGGTTAGTCTGCATCAGCTGGCGAGCGAGGGCTTCGCGCTCGCGGCGCGCCCGCACGCGCTTAAGGACGCGCTCCACAGCTGTGACCACCTCGGCTTCACGCGCAGGCCACTGTATGAAATCTGCAGCCCCCAGGCGAAAGGCCTGGATAATATCATTTTCCGTGCCCTCCTCGGAGAGCACTATGATGGGAATTTCCAGCCCCTGGGACGAAAGCGCTGCTAATAAGTCTTTGCTGCTCAATCCCGGCAGTCTCAAACTGGCGATGATCAAATCAGGACCATAGCGCGCCGTTTCCTGGATTGCCGCTGGCACACTGCTGCTTGTTTCCACACGGTAGCCCAGAGGTTGCAGCGCCTGCCGTGCGATCAGGTTGCTGATCTCGCGCTTATCTTCGATGATCAGGATCCTCTCTGCTGGATTGGGCATGTGGTAATCATAGCACGGATGAGACAGAATCATCCTCCAGTTGTCATTATTGAAAAGTGAAACAACATCTACCTCATCCCTCTCCCTGCTTCCCTTTGGTCGCAGGCTTTCGGCCCCTTCCCAGGGGAAGGGGGGATAAATCGTTAGAATCTCATAAATGTTTTTCATAAGACTTGACTTTGCATAGTAGATGCGCATACAATCATATTAAGAAAATAACCATTTGTGGAGAGGCATCTATTTGTCATTGAGCCGGTTCTATGGAATATAAAGATTATTACAAAGTTTTAAGCGTTGCACGCAAGGCAAGCGAAGATGAGATCAAGCGTGCGTACCGCAAACTGGCGCTAGAATATCACCCCGACCGCAACCCGGGAGACCCAAAGGCTGAGGAAAAATTCAAAGAGATCAACGAAGCTTACCAGGTTTTGAGCGACCCGCAGAAGCGCCAGCGATACGACCAGCTGGGCGATTCATACCAGCACTGGCAGCAGCGCGGCGCACCGGGCGGGTTTAATTGGGACGAGTGGGGTGGTGCTCCAGGGGGCGGGCATGTGCGTGTGGAGGTAGGTAGCCTGGACGACCTGTTTGGGGGTGGTCTGGGTGACTTCTCCGAGTTCTTCAGGCGTATTTTTGGCGGGATGGGGGGTGTGCCCGATATGGGCACAAGCAGGGTGGGCGGCCGGCGGGCGACCCAAAGCATTCCACAATCCTTCCAATACAACGTACCCATCAGCCTACGCGAAGCATTCCAGGGCACCCTTCGGCGCATCGAAGTGGACGGTCGCCGGCTGGAGGTGAAGATCCCTGCCGGGTCGCGCACTGGCACGCGCATTCGTGTGCCCGAGGTTGTCACCTCACCTAACGTGTCCAAAGGCGACCTGTATCTTGTCATCCAGGTAGAGGATGACCCGCTGTATGAGCGCAAGGGCGAAGACCTTTACACGGATTTGGATATTGATCTCTACAAAGCCGTGCTGGGTAGCGAGGTGCCTGTGCAGACCCTTGGAGGCAGCGTGATGCTCACCGTCCCCCCGGGAACGCAATCCGGGCAGACCTTCAGGTTATCTGGGCGAGGCATGCCAAAGATCAAAGACCCAAAGCGACACGGCGACCTGTACGTGCGCACCAAAGTGACCATCCCGCGCAAGCTCACGGATGAGCAGCGCCGGCTCTTTGAGGATCTGGCACAAACAAAATAAGTATGCTCCGACCACCATCACCATCCCGCGGGCTTGCCGGTAGGCAGGCTGTACCCTCCCCCAAAAGCAGGGGAGGGTACAAGAAAACCTTATTGATGCTTTTCCTGTTGGCAGCGTCTGCGCTGGCATGCCGGGTGAGCAGTGCGCCGCAAGAGCAGGTCGTCCCCCCGCTGCAGCCGACACCCCGCGTCCAAATCATCGTCACTCCGGTCTATCTCCCCCCCGCCGCCGACCTGGTCGACCTGCAGGATACTCTCGTCAATATCTATGAGGAGGCTAACGCAGGCGTGGTGGCGCTGCGCGCATTGGGCGAAGATGGCGGCAGCCGAGGCTCCGGCTTCGTCATTGACAGGGAAGGGCACATTGTCACCAATTACCACGTCGTCGAGAATGTGCGTGATTTGGAAGTGGCATTCGCCTCCGGTCTGAAAACTCGCGGCGAGATCCTCGGCACCGACCTGGATTCTGACATTGCCGTCATCCACGTGGACGTGCCTGAGGAGGCGCTTCAACCGCTCGCCTGGGGGGATTCCGACCTGGTGAAGGTGGGTCAGACAGTGATCGCGATTGGCAACCCATTCGGATTTGACGGGACTATGACAATGGGTATTATCTCGGGGCTGGCGCGCAGCATGTCGTCCTTGCACGAAGCCCCCACCGGCGGGGTTTTCTCCGCCGGGGACATTATCCAGACCGATGCCGCCATTAACCCCGGCAACTCCGGCGGACCGCTGCTCAATCTCAACGGAGAAGTAATCGGCATAAACCGCGCCATCTTCACCACCCAGTTCAACGACCAGGGCCAGCCGGTCAATTCCGGGCTGGGTTTTGCAGTGTCTGCCAATATCGTCAAGCGCGTCGTGCCCTCCCTGATCTCATCGGGCAGCTATGATTACCCTTACGTAGGCATCGTCAGCCTGAGCGATTTGTCGCTCCTGGAGCAGGAGGCCCTCGGCTTAAGGCGCGCCACCGGTGTATATATCACCGAAGTCACCCCAGACAGTCCTGCTGACCTGGCTGGCTTGCGCGCTGGCAGCCAACGCACTAACCTACCTGGCCTGCTTGCCGGAGGAGATTTGATCGTCGCTATTGATGGGACGGAGGTCATGAGCTTTGCAGATTTCATCAGCTACCTGCTACGAAATAAAAGCCCAGGAGATACTGTGACCCTGACAATCCTGCGCGAAGATGAACCGATGGATGTGAACATTACTTTGGACAAGCGTCCATCTCGTTAATCCACCCCGGCTGTATCTCGCCGTATACCACGCTATGAGGAGGTTAATATGTTGACTGAAACCGATCAACGCGAACTTCTCGATTATCATCCCCACACCCCGGTGCTCAGCATCTATCTGAACACCAGCCCCACAGAAGGAAGCGCTGATATCCACAAGCTCCGGCTGCGCAGCATGCTGAAAGAGGTTGAGCTTCCAAAAGATGCTGACAGGGTAGAACGATTTATCGAGTTTGAGTATGACTGGACGGGGTGGAGCGTGGCGATATTTTCCTGCGCGGACGATGACTTTTTTCGCACCTACACCCTGGCTGTGCCAGTACGCAGTCGTTTGCGCGTGGGAGACCGTCCACATGTGAAGCCACTTGCGGATTTGCTGGACGCCTATGGCGGCTACGGCGTTGCCCTGATCGATAAGCAAGGCGGGCGCCTGTTCAGTTTTCATCTGGGCGAGCTGCGTGAGCAGGAAGGTGTGTTGGGTGCCAATGTGCGCCGCACCAAACGCGGCGGCGGCTCCATGGCGCAAGGTCGCCGTGGGAGTAGCGCTGGTCGAACCAGCTACAACGAGGAGATTCCGGAACGAAACATCAAAGAAGCCGCCGAGTTTGCCGCTCGTTTCTTCGGCGAGAACAATGTCCGCCGCATCCTGCTGGGCGGCACGGATGATAACCTGGCGCCCTTCCGTTCTTTTCTACCCAAGTCATGGCAAAGCCTGATCGTCGGTACCTTTCCGATAAGCATGACCGCCAGCAGTAACGAGGTGCTTGAACGCGCCATGGACATCGGGCAGCAAGCCGAGCGCCGGCGGGAGGCGGGGCTGGTAAAAGCCGCCATAACAGGAGCAGCCAAGGGGCGTGGTGGTGTGGTGTCTCTGGAGGAAACGCTGAATGCAGTGCACCAGGGGCGCGTGCTTACCCTGCTGGTGAGTGACGGTTACCGCGCAGCGGGGCGGCGCTGCAAGAGCTGCGGTTACATCACATCAAAACGCAGCCAGGTGTGCTCATTCTGCGGTGGTAAGGTTGAGAACATCCCCGACGCAGTGGAGCTGGCGGTGCGCAAAGTGATGCAATCCGGGGGCGAGGTCGAAGTGCTGCACGGTGAACATGGATTGCAGGAGCACGGGGACATCGCCGCCTTGCTGAGATATTGACCCCCCATCCTCTAAGGGTACAAAGGCAACCGCTAAAAAGAAGTCCTCCGGTGACTTAGCCACCGGAGGACTTCTTTATGGGATTTTCCCCTTCCCGCTTATCGGGGGTGTAACTAGGGCCCGGCGAAGTAAGCGTTTTCCAATTCGATCAGCCCGTTTGCCAGCACGCTCAAATCGGAGGCGGCAGCAAAATCATCTACTCCGATCCCGGCGAGAGCCAGCTTCAAGCGAGACTGCAGGTCGGCAGCCAGCGCCTTCTCACCGGGCTTAAGCAGCCCTTCCAGCTTATTGATCGTGTCACCGGTCTTGCCTAGCGCCAGGCGCGCCTTCGCAGCATCGTCCTGCGCCAGTGCCAGCTGAGCCGCGGCGACGTCTGCACGCGGCACTCAGCACAGCCACATGCAGCTCGGCTAGATCCATCTCTGCCTGTAGCGCATTATTCTCTGCCTGTAGCGCTTTATTCTTCGCCTCAAACGTGGAGAGCCGCTCCACCTCGTTCTCCAGCTCGGTCACCCGGGATGAAGCCTGGTCTAAATCACCCTGGCTCTGAGATAGCCTCTGCTGCAAGGGCACATACATCGTGAAAATCACGAGCAATGCGCCCAACCCGGCGACAATCAGGATTCCAATCAGCCAGCGCATTGAGCGCAGCAGAAAGCGGTTCAGCCGGCTCTCGGGTTTGGCTTCCTCCGGTTTGGCGACCTCCTCTACCGGCGGCTTGGATTCAGCTTGTTCCTGCTCTTGCTCTTGTACTTCCTCTTTTTCGCCTTCTTCCACGGCTTGGTCTCCTTATCTCTTCAGGATTCCTCTGGGTTTTCTGTACTCTGCTGGAATATGGAGGGCATTACCGCCGTCCACCTTCCGCCTCGCCAGTTCGTCAAATGCCGGTCACAGCCTCTCGCTCAGGCACCATCCCCTAAGGGGTCGGTGTGACTGGAAAAGGCGTGGGGGTCCCGCGCACGGCGCCCCCAGCCGGAGTGGGCTCTGGCGTTAGCTCCCCTACCGCGCGGATGCGCAGCAACTGCCAGGCGCCCTCCAGCTCCTGTGCGGCCAGGAGAGGCCGGGCGGGCAGGTTGTCCATGGCATTATCCAGCCTTGTGAGCACCGTTCCCAGCGCATCCGCCTCGTCTTCTGACACTTCGCTTTGCAAGCGTGCCAGGACGGCTCGTGCGGCGATCAGGTCCTGCTCGGCCACTCCCAAATTATTCTCCACCAGGGACAAGCGGCTGCGGGTGAGATACTCCATGGCCTTAACCATCTGGAGCTCATAGCGCAGCGCCTGGAGCGGTAGCTCGTCTGCCTGCATCTGGCTTGTGAGAACATTCACCTCAACGTTGGTATCCGCCAGCGTTTCATTTATAACCGCCAGGTCACGCTGCATTTGCACGAGGTCGGCGCCGGCCGTCTCCAGCGCGGCTTCCACCTCACCCAGGCGGGTGCCTACATCTTGCTCCCCAATGGATTGGATTTCAGCTTCCAAATTACCCAGCTGGAATTGCAGCTCATCGAGGGTCTGCTTGTAGGTGTCATTTTGTTGCTCCAAGTCTCCCAGACGGCTTTGCAAGCCATCCAGTCGCTGGTCGAGCTGGTCGTTCACATCCTCCTGGCGGGCGTTGGCATCATTCAGGCTGGCAATATTCTTTTCGACGGGCTGAACGTAGTTCCGGTACACAGCGGGTACGCCAAAATAGATGCCTACACCAAGCAAGACGGCAAACACCAGCACCAGCAAGATGCGCACTAACGCTCTTATGAATCCCAATATCGCTTGCCCAACACGCTCACTGGCTGAGGGGCTCGGCGTAGAACTTTCGTTGGACATTATCCCTCCTTCCAAAAACCTTAAGGATTCTCGAGACCCTTAAGGAGTAAATATTCCATCCATCAGGTTGCGAAGCCCTTCCAGGAACCCCTGGAAGCGGTCAGTGCGGGCCTGCAACTCTGTTACTGCGCCGTCCAGACCATCCACTTGCTCACCCAGCATCACTACACGGGTCTGTAGTGCGTCTGCATCCTTCTGAATGGCGCTCACAGAACGCTCCATCTCACCCACACGCCCACTCAAGCTTTCCAGGTTGTCGAGGCGAGTGCGCATCCCGTCCATGTCTTGCTGCAGGATGTCAGCCTGCGAGCTCACCCCATCAATCTGACGGCTGAGCGCGGTAACTTCGGTAGGCAGGGCAAAGGTCAAGCTATTGTTGATCAGCGCCAGCACACCCAGGCTCAAGGCTGCACCGAGAAGGGTGGCGACTACCAGCGCCGCCAGCCCCCACCAGAAGACCTGCCCACGAGAGGCAAAGCGCTGCTCCTGTTTCTGAGGCGTGGGAGTTATGGCTGGCTTGGGAGCAGGGGCTGGTTTATCCTCCAGAGGAGTGACATCCTCAGGTTCGGTGATCTCGTCCGTGGGCATTTCGGGTTCTTCCTGCTCAGCATCAAAGAGAACAGGCATCTCCTCGCCCGTGACGGTTTCATCCAACTCCTCGGCAGGGATCTCTTCAAAAGAGGCCAACTCGCTAGCTGGCATTTCCTCCTGGACTTCAGCAGGTATGCCTTCTCCGCCGTTCTCCGAGGATGCGAGGGTCAGGTAAGGCTGCCAGCGCTCCAATATTGCTGGACCAATGCCACTTACGCGTTGCAAATCTTCTAACGATTCGAACGGTCTCGCCGCTTGAATGCGTCCAGCCATCTCCGGGCCAATTCCGGAGACTGTCATTAATTCGTCCGGTCCGGCGGTATTGATATTCACCAGAGCGGGTCTGTCATTCATTACGAACCTCCTTACGTAAACCTAAAACGGATCATTTGGAAAGTGCTGGTATTGGGTGGAATAAGACGGGCGCAACCTACGGAGAAAGTAACGGTAGGCAAAGATTCCGAATACAAAGCCTCCGATGTGCGCCCACCAGGCCACGCCTCCCATACTGGCTGAGCCAGCAACGTTCAAGGAGGCAATGCCCGAAAAGAGCTGGGTGATGAACCAGAATCCCAGGTAAATGATAGCCGGGATCTCCACGAGCCAGGGGAAGATGAACAGGGGGATGAGCGTCAATACCCGGCCGGCAGGGTAGAGGATAAAGTAAGCCCCCAGTACTCCGGCGATCGCTCCGCTGGCGCCGATAGCTGGGATGTTACTGCCCGTCATAGCAAGCGCCTGCAATAGCCCAGAAACCAGACCTGCCAGGATATAGAACAGGAAGTAGCGCCCGTGTCCCATGCGGTCTTCCACATTGTCACCAAATATGAATAAGGTCCACATATTGCTGAGAAAGTGTAACCAGCCGCCGTGCAGGAATATGTGAGTAAACAGGGTTGCGAGCGGCAGCGGGTTGCTCAGCAGCGCCAGGGGCGAGGTAAGCTGCAGGCGGGCAGGCACCATGCCGAATGCAAATGTAAACCGGTTCAAGCCTTGTGGCGACAGCCTGAGCTCAAACAGGAATACGAGCGCATTCAGCCCAATGATCGCAAGGTTGACGAATGGGATGGTACGCGAGCGGATCGTATCTCGGAGTGGAATCATCTGCCTTGGGATAAGTATAACGCGAATTAATGCCTGTGTTGAAGCTCCCAAAAATTAAGGAAAAAATCCGGAATTAGGGATTGCGTCCCTAATTCCGGATTCAATGGGGATAGGTGATACTCGTGAATAACTAATTCGACGTTATGATCTTGATGCTCTTGGGGCGGTGCGATTCGGCTTTGGGGACACGCAATCGCAACACGCCGTTCTTGATGCTAGCCTCAGCCTTGGCGGAGTCCAGATCAGCGGGCATGGTCAGGACGCGGCTGAAGCGACCCGCGGGCAACTCGGACACCAGATACTTGCTGTCTTCCATGGCGGTCGACTTGAACTCACCGCGCAGGGTGACGGTGTTATTGAGCACCTCGATGTTCAGGTCATCGGCGTCCAGGCCAGGCACGAGGGCTACGATCTCGTAGGCTTCGTCTTCTGCCTGCACATCCACGGCAAGCATCATCTCGCGCTCGGTGG
Organism: uncultured Chloroflexia bacterium; assembly: GCA_963714425.1. GTDB lineage: Bacteria > Chloroflexota > Anaerolineae > Anaerolineales > UBA4823 > DATCYX01. The sequence continues at coordinate 45,546 of CAVQOI010000003.1, read as the reverse complement.
GGGTCGTCTCGGCGATGGTATCCTCAAACATACGATTCATGGCGTCACGCATGGTTGCCATTCGGCGGTAGGGGGAAATATAGATGGTCATGGGGTTCTCCTTATTCGTCATTTATCAACACAAAGGTCACATAGGGTTTTTTAATCAACTGATCCAAATAAGCAGCAGTGTTTATCGAGCGATCTTTGATTACCTGTGTGAATATTTATTTTTTATGCACCTATAGTGTACCGGGCGTGTATCAGAGAGGCGCAAGAGAAGTGTAGAATTTTTATTAGAAACGCGGGGTGGCGGTGAGGATCAAGTAAGGCGAATCGGGCGTATAGAGCGTGCGGTCGAAATCCCCGTATTGATCCGCAGGCTGCAATCCGGCAGACTCAAGCTCGGCAAAGATGGCTTCTATCGTGTCCAGGATGTGGACTGTTTGCGTGGACAGGCGCTCCACGCGGCCGTCAGGCAACAGGTGGTCGTAGTGCCAGTGGATGGTGAGACGCCCGGCGGTGCGCTCCCAGCCGCTGCTCACCTGCACCGGCTCGCCATCCAGCGGATGGGGAAAAATATCTTCCACTTCGGACTCGAGGCGAGGTGGCAACCGCCGCAGCAAAGCGGGGTTGGGCAGGCTGAGGGCGAACAGCCCTCCCGGAAGCAAGTGGCGGCGGACGCATTCCAGCATATCCCGGCGCTGGTTGGATTCAAGCGTGCTGTAGGTGTTACACGGCAGCAGGATCAGATTGAAGCGCTCCCCCAGATCGAAGGCTGCCATGTCCCCCTGGACGATACGAACGCGAGAGCGCAGGCGCATGCGTGGAGTGATCTGCTCTTCCAGCACAGCCAGCATGGCGGGGTCGCGCTCCAATCCAACCACGCGGTGGCCTTGTCCCGCCAAAGGCAACAGCAGGCGCCCGCTGCCGCAGCCCAGCTCCAGGAGCGGTCCGCCGGTATGTTGGGCGAGGTCCAGCCAGAAAGGCAGGTCTTCCATATGGCGGCTGTGATGGGCGTGGTACAAACGGGCGAGCATAAATCTCCTTGACGTTTCCGGCTGGTTCGCATTATACTCTCTTCGCCTATCACAGGCAGGCATCACTCGGGGCGTAGCGCAGTCCGGTAGCGCACCGCGTTTGGGACGCGGGGGCCGGCGGTTCAAGTCCGCCCGCCCCGACAGGAAGAGAAGAATGATTGTGCGGGCGGCTATGCCGCCCGCACAGCACAATCTGGCGCCAGGGAGAGCAGCCGATGGCCAAGGTGAAATACGACGGGGTGGTAGAGGCCGTGCGCTACAAGTCAAACGGAGAGATCGATTGGGTGCGCCTGTTCGAGCGGCGCGGGGCCGTGTTCACGGATTACCTGATCTACGACCGCAAGACGCTCGTCGAGCGCATCAAGTCCGGCAGGCGATATGTGGCGGGGTCACGTGTGCCCTACCTGGCGGGCACCTTCGAAGTGGGCGCCTCGGTGCGCCTGACAAAAGCGGGGGAGAAAGAGATCGTGGTCACCGATGAGGTTCAGGCGAACCAGGACAAGTTAGAAGGCGTGCCGGTGATCTAAGATATAGCGTGTAGCGTATAGCGTAGGGGGCTTATCCGATCTCAGCGCAGGGGGCAGATTTTTTGCATACAGACCCCCGAACTCTTCCGCTAACGGCTTCTCGCCAGGAAGCTTAAAGGAGACACATGTCCACGCGACGCGCAGGCGGTTTTCGCGTTCTGCGCCTTCGTGTTACAAGATCTTTACCTGGCGACCGCCGCAACCTCCTGCCCGACGAGCGGACGGCGGTGGCGCGCAAGAAGCCCAGGTACATCAGGAAAAAACGGAGAATCCACACAAGACCACTAACACCAAACCCAGCAACAAGATGTAAAGGCGCTTATTTCTTGCCACAGGTCCACCTCTCATTTAGCTTAAGTCGTAGGGTGTGGTCGCAGACCACACCAACCTTCACTCCCCACAGCCCATCCTGCTCACATCCTCCCCAAGCGCTTCTCCCCATCCATTCTCATAATACCCCATCTTGACGTACTTGTGAAAACTCGACCATGGCCATTCAACCACCCTCCGTACCAATCCGTGCTTCACAGGGTTGTAATGGACGTAATCTCGATGCCGGTTCAGATCCGCCCCACCCCGGATGGCGTGCTCCCAAAATCGTGGCTGCCAGATGGCAGCTTCGCCCCGCCGCCTGCGCGATTGGTTTCGAGTTCCCCCAGGTCCAATTTGATCTAAATAGCCTTTGGTAAACAGCCTTTTTATCTCTCCCCAGCGTTTGGAATAATCCGCATCTTCCTCGGGCAGTGTCCAAATGGCATGGATGTGATCAGGCAGCAGGCAAACGGCATCGATGCTGCAAGGGAATCGTTGGCGCACATTCTGCCAGGCAGCGCGCAACAGGGCTCTGGCTTGAGAAGAAGTCAATATAGGCAGGCGGTGGTAGGTAACCACGGTGAAAAAGTATGTGCCGCCCTCAGATAAATAATCGACGGTATTCAGGCATTTCTTGAAATTATATTGGATAATGAAAGGATGGTGCGGTAAAACCGCACCCTACGACTTACGAATTTTCTCTCGGAGAGAGCGAATCATTGAATACATAAAATATGTGATAGGAATCCCAATTAGGAAGTTAGAAATACAAAGGGTCACTCCGATGATAATTGTGTCACGCGGTGGGCGGGGAGCCGCAATAAGTACTAAAGCCAGAAAAAACAATCCAAAAATTGCTGCCCCCCATAAGGCGAAACCGCGTTGAGTGATTCTTGGATGTCGTAAAAGCAGGTAAAAAAGAAATGGCAGAATTATGAAACATGCTAATATGCCAATTGATCGCATCATATTATTTCGACATCTAACTCCTTCACCATTGTCAAATAGCAAACAATATTCAAATCATTCGAATCTTACTATCCATTAATGTTCCTATTCGAACGCATCTAAAAATTCGTTTACTGATCAAGCTTGTTATGGTTTTTCAAAAACTGATAACAATGCTGGGATCAGGGTCCATTTGAATTCACTAGGTATATTCAATACCACTTCATCATAAGTCGTAAGGTGTGGACGCAGACCACACCAACCTTCACTCCCCGCAGCCCATCCTGCTCACATCCTCCCCAAGCGCCTCTCCCCATCCATTCTCATAATACCCCTTTTTGATGTACTTGTGAAAACTCGACCATGGCCATTCAACCACCCGCTGTACCAATCCGTGATGCACAGGATTGGAATATATGTGCTTCGCTCAATCGTTGGGTAAAGCGGAGCTCAACCCAACCTACCGGGGCTTCGTGGTTTGGAGGCGGTGCTCTACCCAACCAGCATGGAATGCTCCATACATCATAGCAAAACCAACCCCTCGGTTCAAGTGCCAATTGTCATCTCTGCCGGGAAATTGGTGAGAGCTAACTAACCCCGATTCTGAATTTCCTGAGAAAAAAACTTCTTTCAACGCGAATGCCGCGAATGGCTTCTAAATAACATTTGGCGGTATTCGCTCTTCTGTGCCTTCGCGTTACAAAATTCCTACCTGGCGACCGCCGCAGCCTCCTGCCCGACGAGCGGCGACGGCGGTGGCGCGCAAGAAGCCCAGGTACATCAGGATCACCCCCAGCAGCTCGCTGGCGTACAGCCAGTCGGCTAAACCAGCCTGCAGGAACGAGCCAGCCATGGCGGGCATCAGCGCCCCGGCGGCGATGAGGATATTGCCCAGCATGCGGTCTGCCAGGACGCGCTTGCGCCAGAACAGGTAGGCTGAGTACAGCGCCCCGCCCACCAGACCGAGAGTGCCGTAGAGGTTCAGGAGGATAGTCAGGAAGATGATCCCCCCGCCACGTGTGAGAACGTCCTTGTATTGGATGGATATGGGCTGGCTGACGTCGTAAGCCGCCGCGGCAGTAGTCAGAGGCGCCGCCACAATCAAGACCAAGGAGACCAGCGAGATCAGAGCCAGCCCAATCGCCGACCCCATCGCCACCCCTCTGCGGCGCACCAGCAGGAAGATGGTCCCCTGCCCGAGCCAGGCGGCGGTGAGCATGGCGCCGCTCAAATACCACAGCTTCAGCACCCATGCGCTAAAGGTGAAGCCCAGGATCACCTCCGAGAGCGTGCCAAAGCCGTAGAAGACCAGTCCGATGCCCCACAACAACAGATGCTGCCCATGCTTGTAGCGGTAGCGGTTCAACACCGCAACAACAAAAATAAAAGTGACCAGGGTGGAAAAGAGAGGGATGTAGTGCATGGATGACTCCTTTTAGCTGAGCTTTTGCCAGACTCCTAGCTTCGCAACGAGGTTCGGGGAAAGTTATTCAGTATATTTACGCTCATCCATCCGCCCTTCCTGCCTTTGGCAGGCTTAGATCCCCACTTCCCTAAAGGGAAGGGGGAAAATTGTCTAAGGAGTGGGGGCATTAAACAGGTATCCAACCCAACACCGAAAAGACGACCACCAGGATCGTCGCCAATAATGCCAGCAGCAAGAACACCAGCATGATCGGCACCAGGCGCTCCATCCAGGCAGTGGGGAGGAAACGCTTGCTGGGGCGCTTGCCAGCCATTACCGGTGGTTGCCTCGCTCGTAAGCTTCGTAAGTCTCCAGGAGCGTCACAAGGATCTGGTCGGTGAACTGGTTTATCTTACGGAACATATCGCTCCAGGCAGCTGGCGACTGCACAGCAGCAGCCTCGTAAACGGTGAGCATTGAATCCATCAGCAAGTTGCGGAAGAACAGGAAAGCGTGCATGGCCTCGGCAGTGCTCAGCCCGTAGCGCCGCCCGCGTGAGGCGTACTCATACCCCAGCGATCTTCCCTCAGCTGCAGCCTCTTTGCCGTGTGAAGCCATGAAGTTGAACAACCCTTCGAGCAGCTGGCGCCCGCTCCGGCGATACTGAGCGCGGGCTTCTTCATCCAGCTTTTGGTACCAGGCCTCCGCTTGCAATCGCCCTTCGCTGATCTGGAAGCGCGTATTCTTCAGGGCGTTCTGCACCACCAGGTGCGCCTCGCTGGCACCGTCGCTGCGTTGCGATTGCACCCACAGCTCCAACTCGCTGCGCAGGTAGCGGCGGTGACCGCCCTGTGTGCGGTGCACCGGTAAGGTGCCCTTATCCGACCACACCCGCACCGTGCTGGGGTGAATGCCAAGCAGCTCGGCAACATCACTGAGACTCAGCCACTGTTTCATTCGTTCACGCATCTCCGGCCATGGCTGCGCGCTCTGCCAGCGAAACCGCCTCTGCCTTACGCTGGAAAGCGCTCACGTCGATGCGACGCAGCAACAGCAGCGATCCGCCCAGCAGGGCGGCCTCAATGGCGAACACGGTGACATATCCCACAAGCGGTAACCCAGAGAGATGGGTAATCACATCCCGCACTGCACCTCCCAGGACGGTGCCTGCCATGCGTGATGCGGCGTTCGCCATGCCCCAGGCGCCCATAAACAAGCCTACATTCTCGGCGGTGGTCATATCCAGCATGAGGGATAGATTGGCTACGGTGGACAGCCCGGTGCCCACGCCAAGGAAAACCACGCCCAGGTAGAAAACACTTAGCGACAACGTGATACCACTTGCCACAATCAAGAGGAATCCCAGCAGCGCACACCAGGCGCCCCAACGCGCTACGCTGCGTTTGCCCATGCGCGTTTCCATCACTCCCGCCAGGAGCAACGCCACCAGCACACAGCCACCCCACAGCGAAGTAATGCGCGTCGTCTCCTGTACCGAGAGCCCAAAAGCTTCGCCACCAAATGGCTCCAGCAGGATATCTTGACCCAGAATTGCCGCCAGAAGGATGGTGAGATACCAGAAGAATAGCGCTACCTGCCGGTTCTCCAGAATGCCTCTGAGCAGCACGCTCCAGGAATATCCTTCGGAGGCGTCCGCCGGGCGTTCGTCCCGCCGCTCCAATCCCAGCAAACCGAGAAGTCCCAGGAAGAGGGCGGCCAGACCCACGATCCAGAACGCCTGCTCCAATGCCTGCGGCGTGTACGGATCGATCATCTGGCTCAGGGCGATCGAAGTGGCGATAATGCTGGCAATCATCATGAACCACATCACTGCGATGGTCTTGCCGCGCCCATCCACTCCCGACAGCTCGGTAGCCAGAGATAGATAAGAGACCGTGGTGAAATTGAAACCCATGCCCCATGCGCCGAAAGTCAGCAGCCCCATGCCCAATCCCGCCCAGAAATTTTCCGCCAGCTGGAACGCAGCCAGAGGCGCTAACACAACTCCCAGAACACACAGCAGAAGCCCCAAAACGATGTAGGGGCTGCGTCGCAAGCCGAATAAGGGGTGGCGGTCAGAGAAAGAACCGATGGCAACCTGGATGGGTGAGAACAAATAAGGAAGCGAGGCAAGCGCAGCTACCAGCGTAGCCGAGATCGCCAGCTCCTTGATCATCACCCGGTTGAGGGTGCTGTTGATTGGGACCAGGGTCATCGCGACTGCGACGTGGATGAGGCCCAGCTGTAGACGCTTAATTAACATGAACGATCCCAGGGCAGGCAGAATTGGGTGTTTAGCAATTATGCTCGAATGTATCAGAATTTGCCAGGGATTTCAATGTAGGTTTAGGTAGATTTTGTATAGAGAAAAGTAAGGAAATCTACATCCTCATGATCAAGGTCGAATTCCTATTGTAAAATAAGCGTACCGTTGTGAGCATCGGTTCAGGGTTTTGGGAACAATCAAGATTGGGCTATAGTATTGGATATGCCCAAGCAGGCGATAGAAACACCTCTCACTACAGGAGGCACACATGCCAGTAAAAGATGCGAAGAAGCCGGCTGGGAAGGGCGCTGTAATCGAGCAGTTACAGGCTCAACTAGACAGTCTCCTGTCGCAAAAGCATGTAAAGCACGCGATTGTTGCCGTCGAGAGCGGCGACAGGTCGCTCCGCTGGATAGGCGCGGCGGGCGAGGCGAACCCGGATGGCACGCTAATGCACGAAGACACCCCCTTCTTTATCGCCAGTGTGACAAAGCTGTACATCGCTGTCGTTATCCTGAAACTGCACGAGCGCGGCTTGCTCCATCTTGACAAACCGATTTCGAGGTATCTCCCGCAGTCACTGATCTCCGGGATTCACCGGATGGGTGGAGTCGACTACACAAACGCCATCACCATCCAGCACCTGCTAAGCCATACCTCGGGACTTGCGGATTGGCTTGAAGATCGCCCAAAGGGTGGGGAGAGCTTGATTGAACAACTCTTTCGTGGGGGTGACAGGGCATTGCGCATTGAGGACGTGACTCAAATCATCCGCGACCAGCTCAGTCCCCATTTCCCACCGCAACCTCTCGAGGCGAAAGGCAATAAGACGCGTTATTCGGATACCAACTTCCAGTTGTTAATTGCCATCATCGAAACGCTTCACGAAAAACCGCTGCACCAGGTATTCGACGAACAGTTATTCCGACCGTTGAACCTGCGCCATACTTTTCATCCAGGGCAAGCCCCGCTGGAGGCCACGTCCGAGCCGGCGACCGTCTGGGTCGAAAGCCAACCACTCGTCCTGCCCATGGCGATGCAATCGTTTGGTGATCTATACAGCACAGCCGCTGACCTGCTGGCGTTCTTGCGTGCGCTCACCCGGGCCGAGGTTTTCGATTACCCAACAACACTCAGCTTGATGCAGCAGCGCTGGAACCGCTTCGGGTTTCCACTGGATGCAGCTGCGCTGCGCTCCCCAGGCTGGCCAATTGAATATGGGTTGGGGTTGATGCGCTTCCGCCTGCCACGGGCGTTCACGCTCCCATATTCGATTCCAGCCGTGATCGGTCACACCGGATCGACTGGTACTTGGTTGTTCTTCTGCCCGGAGCTGGATGTGTATCTGTGCGGGAGCGTAGACCAAGCAACTGCTGGGGCTGTACCGTTCAGATTCGTTCCCAAATTGCTCAGGATCCTGGCTTCAACCGCCCGCTGATTGGAAGCAGTCAATCGGCAACCACCGGCAGGTAGATTGGCTCTCTAGCCAGGTTGCCGACATGGGTCAAGGTATAGACCCCACCGCTGGCATCGTCGCGGTAGGTCTGGTAAGCGACCCGCCTCCCATCGATATTGATCAAAACAAAGGTGCTGCGCGCTCCTGTATCGCCGAGGCCTCTGGAATGGCCTACATCCAGCTGCCAGACGCCATCGATGTGCGCCAGGCTGTAATTGTGCGTGTGCCCGCAGATATAAGCAACCACGCCCTGATCCGTGAGTAAATTCCAAAATCGATCGCGATTGATGGGATGGGCGTTCAGGCTGTCGGTTTCGTGGCGCAACCGCCCATTGTCTGCATCTGGTTGGGGGAAAGCCGGCTCGTGACCGAATACGAAAACGTGCATTTGTGACGTGGCTTGCAGGTCAGCAACCAGCCAGTTATACAGGTGATCCGGGATGTCGCCATCTGTAACTGTATCGCCAGCTGTATCACAATACTCGTTTAACATGACAAAGTGCGCATTCCCGAAGTCGTAGGAATAGGTAGTCTCCGGGCACCCGCTCGGACCCGGGTTGACCAGGCCATAATCGTACTGGCGCAGCCAGTCCATATCGGCTGGGGTCTCGGTCTCGTGGTTGCCCGCCACCGGATACCAGGTGTAGCTGCTCCCCAGGGTCTGTGTGATGGTCCACAGCACGCTTGCTGGCGGGTCAATATCGCCTGGGCTGACCATGAAGGCGCCGGGACCGTGGGCGGCGATGGCTTCTACAGCTCCTCGGAAATACTGGGAGCTATCGTAAGTTCCCGGCCCGGCAAACTGGCGCATATCGGCGGTGACCGCAAAAACCAATGCTGTGTGTGGGGTTGCTTGACTCCGAGTTGCAGCGACCGTTGCTGAGAGGGGCGCGATCCAGAGCAGCAGAAACGAAATAGCGAGGGCGCGAATTCTCACGCGTGGATATATAACACATTATTGCGTGGAGCAACATCGTGATTGGTTATCAGAAGAGAAAGGGAACCGCAAACTAGCGGAAGGATTGGCGCTTTTCGCCGGGCTTGTAAGGGCGCAGGGAGAAGGCCGACCAGGTGCCGTCTATCGAGACCAGGTTGGTCCACTTCAAGCCAGCCCCCTCCAGGCTCTCCCAGCCCTGGTCGCGGGTCAGGTCGGTTTGGATCTTGGATGTGCCTTTGGGAAAGGAGATCCACAAGAGGCTCTCTGGCTTGAGAGCGGCAACCAACCGAGGGGCGATTTCATCCAGCTCCACCCTCGTGCGGATGAAGACCTGCACCCAATCGAATACCCCCTGCAACTGCTGAGAGAGCTGCACCCCTTCCGGCAATTGCCCGAGCGATTCCAGATAGCCCTGTGGTTGGTTCACGAGGGCGGCCCTCTGTCCGGGCTTGAGCTTCAGCTTACCGATAAGAGAACGACCAGCCAGAGAAATACCTCCCCATTTTCTGTCAAGCACCCTCACCCTGAGCATACAGCTCCAAGACCGCGCTGCGGGCAATCAACACCAGCAGGACAAGCATGCCCAGCGCCAGATAGGGCATGGTAAAGGCGCGCCACATATAGAGGAAGGGCAGGTAAGTGAAAAAAGAGATCAGGTTAAAGGCGATGGGCACGTAATAATGCCTGGGGTAGAAAAAAGCGTACGCGATTGAGAGCACATCCATCGGGTAGAAATAGCGCTCGTGCATTTTTGGGAGGACAAAGGGAACCAGTATCAGCGAGAGTAATCCTAGCTTGATGAGCAGGCCATCATGCAGTGACGCCCGGCTTTTCCAAATCACGAAGATATACCCGAAAACCAGGCAAGCAGCCCAAATGATTCCAGCGGGCAAGAACAAGTCGTATGCTTTTTCCGGCAGCCAGGCGTACACGCTGGGGGCGTTGATCGTCAAGCTGGCATCGCGCTGGGTTTGCAAGAGGTAAATCGTGGCAAGCTCTCCCAGGGGGCGTCCGGCAATCCAGGCGGGGACCAGGCTCACCAGGAACACCAGCGGAATCCAGATCAGGCTTTTCCAGGAGAGACGACCCTTGACAACCAACGCCAGGAGAAAGGGGAGCAGGAAGATCGCCTGTAGCTTGATAGAGATTGCCACGCCGAACGCCAGGGAAGCTGCGGTGTCTCGCCGCTGAGTGATGAAGTAGATACAGGCGACGAGCATGGCGGTGTAAATGCTTTCGAACTGCCCCCACATAGAGCTGTTCAAGATGATCGTCGGTGCGAACAACACGGCGAAGAAGGCGAATACGGGGAGGGGGCTGTTCTTAAAGCGAACAGCGACTATGCGGTAGACAAACCAGGCTGTAATAAAATCGAACAGCATGGGTGGGATCTTGACCGCGGTGAAAGAATAGACCGTAGGAGCAAGGATCGAGACCAGGTAGAGCAGATAGAGGTAGGCAGGGGTGTAATTGGAGAAATCCGTACCGATGGCAGCAAAGCCTTGATTGCGCAGCGTATCGTACCACCCACCGAGTTCGCCCAGGTAATCCTGGGATAGGAACAGGCGCAAGCTCAGGCGAACAGCGATCGCCAGAGCGATGCCCAGACTTAAAACGAGCGCATCTGCCAGCCGTTGGGATGTTAGGATCTTCTTCATTGGCTTGCCTGAGCCCGCCTTCCGGGCTCAGAAGCAAGTATACTCAATTCAGCACTCGGCTGCAATAGGACAACAAATCCCAGCGCGTGCCGGGAAAGAGTGGACTTCGATTTCCCCTCACGATGAGGCGTTATCCCCGTGGAACGCGCTCCAGTCTGAGCCGCGGCTCCGTGACGACATACAGCCCTTCGACAGCATCCTCTTGGTCCAACGAGAACATCCCTTCCACCGAAGTGAAGAAGCGCGCATTGGCTCGCGCCGCCGCCTCTTGCTCGCCCTCCAGGGATGCCAGGGCCATCTTGTCCTTGCGGAATTTCAGGTTCTCATCCACCCTACGGGTCATCTCATTCAGGACGTAATGGCGCGCCTCGGAGGTGGAAGCGTCGCTCATATCCTTAAGACCCGTCACCAGCTTGAGGAAGGCGCGCTTTAACTCGCTGGCGCTCACCTCCTCCTGGGTGACACGCTGCGCCTCCCAGAAATAGGACTCTTTTGGACGACCCACGTCGTAGAAAGCCGAGAGGAAAACCAGGAAGCGCAGGTAGGCCTGACGATAGCTGGTTTCGTAGAAAGCGCCCATCTCTTGCTCGCCCACCTCCCCGTGATACAGGCTGGAGAGGCTGGCAGCTGCCAGCATGGCGCTGAAGGTCGCCAAATGTACACCGCTGGAGAGCAGCGGATCCAGGAAACAGGCAGCATCCCCCACCAGGAAGTATCCCGGTCCACAGAATTTTTCCGATGCATAAGAGTAATCGGTCTCTGTGTGGATGGAGGAGACACACTCCGCCGAGCGCAAGATCTTTTTCACCAGGGGAGAGTTGTCGATCGCCTGCTGGTAGATCGCTTCCAGCCCCTCGGCCCGCCTCTCGGTTAATGTATCCTTGTGCATCACCACGCCCACGCTCATCGTGCCGTCATGCAGCGGGATAGCCCAAAGCCAGCCATCGGCGATCGAGCTGACGGCAATATCTCCCTCTCTACCCGTTGCTAGCCGGTCTGCGCCCTCCCAGTAAGCCCAAAGGGCGACGTTTTGAAAGATCTTGTGATAGTTACGGTTGCGCAGGTAGCGGGTTGCCATCAAGCTGTTGCGCCCGGAGGCATCGATCAGGTGCTCGAAGGCGATCTCACCCTCTTCCGGCGCATGACCATTCTCGCCTACCCTGCGCCAGTTTGCGGACACCGGACGGGGACCGTCGAACGTGATGCTGCGCACTTCGACGCCTTCAAATGCCTGGGCGCCCTGGCTGCGGGAATGGTCTAGAAGCAGCTGGTCAAATTCGGAGCGTACGACCTGGAAAGCATACGTGGAGCTGCCGCTCAGCTCGCCGAAGTTGAGAGGCCAGCGCTCGCGCCCCCACTCCAGGAAGGCGCCCTGTTTGCGTACGAACCCGTGGGCTTCGAATTTTTCGCGCGCCCCCAACAGGTCGAGCACCGGAAGTACGGAGGGCAATAATGATTCACCAATGTGGTAACGCGGAAAACGGGCTTGCTCAAGCACGACAACATTGAGCCCCTGGCGGGCAAGCAATGTGGCGGCCGTAGATCCTCCAGGTCCACCGCCGATGACGAGGATCTGGGTTGATTTTGGAATAGAGGTCATAAAGGGGCTGCTCCTGTGATGATGTTTGCGATGTCTAAATCCAAATCAGAATTCTGCCCCGAGGGGAGAATTCAGATAATTTAGATCATTATAGAATAGTTGCAATTGTATTACATTCCCCCACGAAACGTCAATGAGGACTATAGTCCTAGATAGGTAGGCGGCGTTGCCGTCCACCTAACCCAAATTTCTTAACGCTCACCCAGACTATCCAGGGTACTGCCGCCAGTAAGGCTCTGCTCGATCAACGGTCTGCCATAATATGCGACCTGCGCCCCACCGCTCAGGTCTACTATGAGTGAGTTGGTCACCCACAACCAGGCTTCCCCGCCACCTGACATGGAGATGGAGGCGGTTTCGCTCTCCAGGTCTCCCGCCAGGTAGCTTCCGCCGCCGCTCCAGCTGATGTCTTCCTCACGGAGGCTGCCGTTGACGGTCAACTTACCACCCCCGCTGGCTCCCAGAGACAGGGTATCGGCAGTCATCGAGTCGATGGTGACTCTACTCCCACCGCTCAAGCCGAGGTCGAGGCTGGAGAGTGAGAGCACCTGAGCAGAGAACTCCCCGCCGCCGGATATACCCACATCCAGAGAATTTGCTGCGACACGGCCGAGAGCTGCACGGCTGCCACCGCTCAGCCCAATGCTCAGGCTGTTAGTCTCGATGTTTGTCGCTCTCAGGCTGCCGCCTCCAGAGATATCCAGGCTCTGGATGTCTCGTGCGCTGATCCGCAATCGTACCGGCTGGCTGGGCAGGTATCGCGCACTGCCGATTTCATCTCTGAAGCGGATGGCCAGCTTGTCAGCCGTTACCGAGGAGAGGATCTCAGGCAGCAGGTTGTCGTCTGCTTCGATCTCGAGAGACTCTGTATCGCCCTGGGTGAGGGTGAGCTGCATGCCACAGCAAACGTCGATCTCATCGAACCCGCTAACCTGGCGGGTCTCACGCACGATCTCGCCCGAACCGCGCAGGACGCCGACTGACTCCAAAGGGGCCGTGACCAGGCGGCATGCCATGGAGAAACCCAGCAACAAAGCCAAAAATAAACCGAGATATTTGTTCATATCCATCTCCTCAAGGTATGCATTGCCCGTATGATCTATCAGTCAGCCCCGCTATGGTCTACGCTTGACCCGACAAATGGTTACAAACGTAAATCCATCGCCCCCCAGACCACCAGGACGCGGAGATTGCTTAGAGGTTAAAATGCAGAATGCGGTGCGCTTTGCGGGCGGCTGGGAAGAGAGCAGCGAGGGCAAACACCAAGCGGTAGCCGAAAGCCAGTCGAGCGATGGCCTGGGATTGGTCGAAATACCACTCCTCATTCAAGCGAATGCCCTCGCCCCAGGCTTCGATCTGTCTGGCGTCATCGATCCCCCACTGGATGGTCGCCCCTGTGCGCTGGATGGATGGGTGCGCTGAGATGCGCCGCACCACCTGCGGGCTGTAGGCGTCGAAAGCCAGGGAGCATCCCGGGTATTCAGCTTGCAGCTTAAGCAGCAAGGCTTTTATATCTGGCTCTTCCAAGTACATCAGTAACCCCTCGGCGATCACCAGTACAGGACGCCCCTGAGCCGAGACAAAGCGGGTCCACTCAAGATCGGTGACCGACGAAGCGATCATGTGGCAGCGTTCGCACTCCTCGTAGAAACGGCGGCGCAGAGCGATGACGTCCGGAAGATCCAGGTCGTACCATTCGACGCGGCCGTTGTCCACACGCTGGAAGCGGTTGTCCAGGCCACAGCCAAGATGGAGCACCACACAATCTGGGAGATCATGCAGAAAGTCCCGGGCGATATCATCCAGCTTCATGGCGCGCAGGCAGACCGTCAGCCGCGTCCCCAGCGGGACGCGCAAGGCAGAGAAATCATACTCGAGCTGCTCGAGGATCTGGCGGGCTTTGGAGCCACGGGGGAGCCCAGCCGGGACATTTACTGCCTTGGAATACAAGGTGATGAGCAGGGTCTCCTGCTCTGCTTTGAGGTGAATTTTTTCTTTAGGTGCAGACGCCATCGCGCTCATCTGACAGACCTTGGCAGCGGAAGGTGTTAACTTGCCTTCAGTAGCAAGAAAGCAACCAGGACAACAAGACCGACGAGCAGCCCCAAACCCAATCCAACATAGAGGAGGCGCTGTCCTCCCCCGGATATTTGCTCACCCTCAGTCTTGCGGGAGCGATCTACGCTGGCCCCAATCGCCACGCCAATGGATACTCCCATGGCGATCCCCAGCGCAATGCTGTCGAAGACAACTCCCAGGGCAACCCCCAGTCCCGCCCCGATGGCGATCCATGCTCCGAGCATGCTCGCCGGCTTGCTGTCAGGACCGCTGTTGTTTAAATCAGGACTCATATGATTATCTCCTTTCCGGCTATACCCCTCCCGTTCGTCTTCATTATAGAAGGCTTCTGCTCCTCGGTCAAACGCGCCAGGTGCTGGCGGATCACGGCTTCCAACGAAAATGCCTGCGCAACTCCGAAGCGTACTCCTTCCCCAGATTGTCTGCCTGCCGGCGCAGCCACTCCGAAAAGAGCGTCTTTCCTAAAGGTGGATCGGATGAGACCAGAAGGCTCGCCATCAGCCCCTCCAGCTCGTCGCGGGTCAAGATCACATCGCCGATGAACAAGCCGATGAGCCTGCCCAGGGTGATACCCAAACCCGGCGGGAGGTGGACAAGCATGGAGGGGCTTCCCAAGGCAGACGCCATCAAACGGATAAAAGCTTCAAAGGTAAATGTCTCCGGGCCGGCAGCGTCCAGCACCTGACGTCCTCCGGCTGCAGTGCTGGCGATCGCCAGGGCGGCGACGTCATCCACATGCACAGGCTGCAGGGTATACTCCCGCGAGCCGAAGATGGGGAAGAGTGGGAAGCGGCGCAGCAGCCAGGCCATGTTGTTGACCAGGATATCGCCCTGCCCGAAGACCAGCGTCGGCCTGACGATGGCGTACTCGACGCCTGTTTCAATCAGCGCTTGCTCTTGCTGCGCCTTGCCGCGGTAATAGGGTAATGGGGATGACTCGGAGGCCTGGGTGACGCTGATGTGCACAATCTTGCGCACCCCGGCGCGCCGGGCGCAGTCGAACAATATCTTCGTGTTCTGGACAGCGCCCTCGAAGGTCGCCCCGCCGTACGGGAAGCGGATCCAGTAGGTATTGTAGAGCGTCTCTGCGCCTTGCAAGGAAGCAACCAGCCGCTCTGGCTTATCGAAGTTGAAGAGGTGTGCATCGACCCTGTCGCCAAAAGGGCTGGGCTTGCCCGGATGGGCGGTGACGGTGCGCACCTGCCTGCCGGAATCCAGCAATTGGCGTGTGATGGCCCGCCCGATGTAGCCGAAGGAGCCGGTAACAATATCCAGGGACATTCGATCGACAATCCGCTTTACGCTCGATCAGATCTCAGATTGAACAGGCGCTGCGATGCCAGGTCGCTGTGGGGCGAGAAAGAGGTTGCGGTATGCGATCACCGCAATGGCGACATATGCCAGGGTCTTTGGGATCATCAACATGCCGATAGCCGGCAGGCGCTGTACCCACAGGATCACAGGCAGGTAGAAGGCAAAAGAAACCAGGACCATCATGCCGATCCATTGGAACGCATGGTCGCCGCTCGACCTTGCGTCGCGCAGGATGAGATAAGCTACTCCCAACCCCTGGATCACCAGCGGCAGGTTGCGGTACAGCGACCAGGGCTGTGGCGGGATGGTGTTATTCCATTGATTTTCGGGGAAGAGCATCAGCGCCAGCCGCAGCACAGCTGAGAGGATGAGCAACCATCCCAGCCAGCCCAGGGGTCTGCTAAAGCGCTGCTGCCAGATCAGGAGCATGATCGCGTAAAAGAAGGTCACCGTGACGGCAGTCGCCAGGGCGCCCAGACCAACCAGTCCAAGCCCGTCCCCAGCCAGGTTGGCAGAAAGCGAAGCCCCCTGAAAGTAGGCGAGCACGCGAAAGCCCACGTGCCCGGTGTCACCCAACGCCAGCAGAGCAAACGCGGCGATAAACATCGCCCTGAGCCGGCGCTGGCGCGTTCCAAGCTGGCGGTTGCGGAGCTGCATAGCGGCAACCAGCCCCCATATCGCGAGCAGATAAGCTATGTTGAACGAAATTTCCATCCAGGCTTGCGCAGATAATTGCATTGGTCATCCCTTCATTCATGTATCCGTAATATTCGCTCGCTTCAGTCGAGATTAAACAAATTAACCCTGCCAAGCATTAGCAGACGCGGACTCCTTTCACATCCGTCTCATGCTACAGTTCCCCGCAGTCGATAGCGGGTACATGGAATAAACCGCGGCCGGATCATCCATTAAACATAACTTCTGGGCAAATTATTTACTGTATTGACCGCGCTCCTCACGCACTATCCGGCGGAGGATCTCTTCCAACGGCTCTTTATGCTGGTGGACGTACTCCCGAAGAGCGTCATTAATCAAGGTCTGGTAATTCCCACCGCCCATGAGATCAACCTCATTCCGAAACGAATCCAGGAGATCATTATCCAGGCGGATGGTAATGCGAGTTTTGCCCATCGGGCTGGGTTCTATCGGCCCACGTTTGCCTTGGGTAGAGTCATATTCTTCTTTCATACCCTTATTTCTGATAAAGCAAATTACTACTCCCCACTCTCTTCCCCCCCCAAAAACGCCATCTCCAGCGCCTGCTTGAGCGAGCGCGCTTCCAGCACCTGCAAGCCTGAGGGCCAGGGCTCGCCCTGGCGCATCCTGCGCGGCACCACGGCTGTCTTGAAGCCCAGGTTGGCGGCCTCGCGCAGGCGCGCCGGCATGTGCCCCACCATGCGCAGCTCGCCGGAGAGACCCACCTCGCCGATCAGCACCGTGTCGGCGCGCACGGCGATATTACGCGCCGAGGAGGTGATGGCGGCTGCAACCGCCAGGTCGGCGGCGGGCTCGTCCACCTGCAAACCGCCCACCACATTGATAAACACATCCTGCTCGCCCAGGCGTATGCCCATGCGGCGGGTGAGCACCGCCGCCACCAGCAGCAGGCGGTTGAAGTCGATGCCGTTGGGCGTGCGGCGCGGATTGCCAAAGGATGTTGGGCTGGTAAGCCCCTGGATTTCCACCAGCAGCGGGCACGTGCCCTCCATGGTCACAGCAATCGCTGAGCCGGGGGCGTTGACCAAGCGCTCCGCCAGGAAAGCCTCCGAAGGATTGGGCACCTCAGCCATACCGCGCTCGCTCATCTCGAACACGCCCACCTCGGAGGTGGCCCCAAAGCGGTTCTTGACCGAGCGCAACAGCCGGTAGGATTGGAAGCGGTCGCCCTCCAGGTACAGCACGGTATCCACGATGTGCTCCAGGACGCGCGGCCCGGCGATGGTCCCCTCCTTCGTTACGTGCCCGATGAGAAAGATGGCAATGCCCGAGGACTTGGCCAGCTCGCGCAAGCGTGAGGCGCACTCACGCACCTGCGAAACCGAGCCCGCCGACGACTCCAGCTCGGAAAGAGAGGTGGTCTGGATCGAAATCGACCACCAGCAGCGCAGGCTGCAGCTCGCTGACGTGCCCCAGGATGGCGGCCAGGTCGGTCTCAGTGACCAGGAAGAGATCGTCGGGGAAAGAGCGGTCTTCCGTGTCCTTGAGAAGGCGCGCAGCGCGCATCTTGATCTGCCGCTCAGACTCCTCCCCCGAAACGTACAGCACGCGGCTATCATGGGCGCTCTCCAGGGCTACCTGCAGCAGCAGGGTGGACTTGCCGATGCCCGGGTCGCCGCCGATGAGCACGATCGAGCCGGGCACCACCCCGCCGCCCAGCACGCGGGCAAACTCGCCAATGGACAGCGGCAGGCGCTCGTCGGCGTCGCCGCTGACCTCAGAAAGACGCTGCGGGGAGGAGCGCCCTCCCAGGCCAGCCAGGGCAGGGCGGCGTTTGGAGGGGGCGGGCGCAGACACCACCTCCTCGACCATACTATTCCACGAGCTGCATTGCGGGCAGCGTCCCATGTACTGCGGGGTGATGCGACCGCATTGCTGGCAGACGAATTGGGTGTGTGTTTTGGGCATGTCGATATTATAAAGTACCAGGTGCTAGGTTCCAAGTTCCATGTTTCAGGTGCGGAGTGCGAGGATTATAAATCAAATCCCCCCTTCCTAAGGGAAGGGGGGATGGAGTTCTTAAGCCGCCGCCAATTCCTCTTCGGGCGGAGGAGCAGCTACTACTTTCTTTTTGCGCTTGGTGCGCTTGAGCTTGACATCGTCGCCATCGACGACGATACGGATGGCGTCGCCATCCTGGAAATCGCCTGAGAGCAGCCCATCGGAGAGCGGGTCCTCGACCTTTTGCTGGATAACCCTGCGCAGCGGGCGGGCGCCCATATCCGGGTCATACCCCAGCTCTGCCAGTATCCCTAACGCTCCGGCGGTGGCACTCAAAGTCAAATCATGCTCCACCAGGCGCAGCGAGACCTTCGCCAACTCCAGCTCCACGATCTTCTGGATATCTTCCTTGTTCAGCGAGCGGAATACGATCACCGAATCCAGGCGGTTGATGAACTCTGGGCGGAAGACACGCTTGAGCGCATCCAGCAGCTTTTTGCGCATGTCCTCATAGGTAAGCTTCTCGTCCAGCTCCTTTGAGCGCTTCATCTCAAAACCGAAGCCGCCCTGGCGCTTAATCATCTCGGCGCCGATGTTGGAGGTCATCACGATGATGGCATTGCGGAAGTCCACCTTGTGCCCTTTAGCATCGGAAAGGTGCCCTTCCTCCATGATCTGCAGCAGCATGTTGTGCGCGTCGGGATGGGCTTTCTCGATCTCATCGAACACCACGATCGAGTAAGGCCGCGGCGCAGCGCTTCGGTGAGCTGCCCGGCCTCTTCGTAGCCCACGTATCCGGGAGGCGCGCCCACCAGCCGGCTGACCGTGTGGCGCTCCATAAACTCAGACATGTCGAGCTGGATCAGAGCATCTTCGCTACCAAACAGGAAGCGAGCCATAGCCTTGGTCAGCTCGGTCTTGCCCACACCGGTGGGTCCTAAGAAAATGAACGAGCCAATGGGTCGGCGCGGGTCTTTCAACCCGGCGCGCGCTCGGCGGACAGCCTTGGCGATCGCCTGGATCGCCTCGCCCTGCCCAACGATATGCCCGCTCATCTCATTTTCCATATCCAGCAGGCGCTGCAATTCTTCCTGGGCGATCTGCATGACCGGCACACCCGTCCACATGGAGACCACCTCGGCAATATCTTCTGCCGAGACCACCGGGCTGTTCGAGCGGTCCCAAACAGTGCGCATGCGCTCCAGCTGGCGCTCGATCACTTCCTGGCGCTCCAGGTAATCCTGAGCATCGTCGAAACGGCTATCTTCCAGCGCCATGGCATGGTTGGCGCGCAGCTCGCGCAGCTCTTTAGTTATCTCTTTGGCAGTCTGCGCAGCCTCGCTCTTGTACATGCGCACGCGGGAGGAAAATTCATCGATCAAGTCGATGGCTTTATCGGGCAGGAAGCGTTCTGTGACGTAACGGGCTGAGAGATGAACGGCAGCGTCGAGAGCTTCGTCGGAGATAGTCAGGCGGTGATGCTCCTCGTAGGCGCCGCGGATGCCGCGCAGAATCTCGATTGTCTCTTCTTCGGAAGGCTCCTCGACCATGATCGGCTGGAAGCGGCGCTCGAGTGCTGCGTCGCTCTCGATGTGCTTGCGGTACTCATCCAATGTGGTAGCGCCGATCACCTGAAGCTCGCCGCGTGACAGGGCAGGTTTCAGGATATTAGCGGCATCCACCGATGAACCGGCTGCGCCAGCGCCGACCAGCATGTGCACCTCGTCGATGAACAGGATGGCGCCGGAAGACTTCAGCTCCTCGATAACGCGCTTGAGGCGCTCTTCGAACTGGCCGCGGTACATGGTGCCAGCGACCAGCGATCCAACATCCAGTTGTAAGACACGCTTATTTAGAAGCGGAACCGGGACATCGGCTTCGGTGATGCGTTGCGCCAGTCCTTCGACGATTGCGGTCTTGCCCACACCTGGCTCCCCTATCAGGGCCGGGTTGTTCTTGGTGCGCCGCGCCAGGATCTGGATAACGCGCTCGATCTCCATCTGCCGCCCGATGACCGGGTCTAGCTTCTCTTCTTCGGCAAGGCTGGTCAGGTCGGTGGCAAGCTGATCCACCATAGGAGTCTTAGGTTTTTGCCCCTCGCTCTTGGCAGGTTTCTGTGTCTCACCCACGCTGGTGCGGCGCGTGGCTGTGCTCTCCTGGAGCACGCGGCGTGTCTGGCGGCGGATCTGCTCGGGTGTCACACCCAGCTTGCGCAAGACATCCATCGCCACACCCTCGCCATAGCGAACCAACCCAAGCAGGAGGTGCTCTGTACCAATATAGTGGTGACCCATCCGGCGGGCTTCGTCTACGGCATATTCCAGTACTTGCTGCGTACCGGGGGCCAGGTCCAGCTTTCCCCCGCGAGATTGTCCTGTGCCGGTTAATCTTTCCACAATTTCTTGCACACGCTCGGGCTCCAAGCCCAGCTCACGCAGTACGCGTCCAGCAACCCCGCCTTCTTCGCGAATAAGACCCAGGAGCAAATGCTCGGTACCGATGTAATTATGGCGCATTCGCTCTGCTTCCTGGTGAGCCAGGCTGAGCACGCGGCGCGCCCGCTGTGTAAAACGCTCCATGCCGGCCAAAATGTTACCTCCTCGTAACCACGACGATTATTACGTCTAAGGGCGATTATTTTTTGATTCTGAGAATAATTGTCCGATTGGATTCTACCAGAGTTTGCCTCAGGCACATGTGATTTATACGATCAGGATTGTAAGATTAACGAAATTCTTAGAATGACATCATATTAATCACCCAACCCCCTCCAAAAACTGGAACTATCAGCCAAAATGCCCCTACGCGTCCTGTCTTCGGAATAGCTACAACCCATGAGTGTTTATGTTAAAATTACGCCACTCATGCTTGCGAAAGGACTTATCCAATGAAGCTTCGTCTGATACTTTTCTTATCCGCCCTCATGATGGGGGCGCTGGCATGCCAGGCTGCCTCCGGCGAAGGCAACGGAAACCCCGCGACACAGCCCGGCGAGGTACTCTTCCAGGATGATTTTTCCGACCCTGAGAGCGGCTGGGATCGCATCATCGTCGCCGATGGCGTTACCGATTATGCCGACGGTGTCTACCGCATTTTTGTCAACACCAGCAACACCGACATATGGGCCAACCCAAGCCTTGATTTCACCGACGTTTCCATCGATGTGGTAGCCACCAAGGTGAGCGGCGAGAATGACAACGATTATGGCTTGATCTGCCGCTATTTGGATGAGGAAAATTTCTACTTCTTTATCATCAGCAGCGATGGGTACTTTGGCATCGGCAAGGTATCGGCAGGGCTGCAGCAGCTGGTCGGGGTAGATTCGATGCCGCCCAGTGAGGCCATCAGCCAGGGCAACGCGACCAACCGCTTACGCGCTGTGTGTAATGGCAGCACTTTGAGCTTTTATGCCAACGGCGAACTCCTTGCGGAGTATGAGGATACGGAGTTCGTCTCAGGCGATGTAGGGCTGGTCGCTGGGACATTCGACACCCCAGGCGTGGATATCTACTTCGATGATTTCATGGTGACCAGACCGTGATGTCCCCTCGAATCCCCCACCCCCGACCCCTCCCCCTATAACGCAATAAGCCCCCAACCCTTTACGGATGGCGGGACTGAGGAAATAGGGTGCTTGAACGAAAGCAAGCAAGTGATGAAGATATTTTTAGACTCAATTGGTTGCCGGTTAAACCAGAGCGAGATTGAAGCCTACGCCCGCCAGTTCCACAGCGCGGGGCACGAGCTTGTCCCTTCTCCAGAACAAGCTGACCTGGCGGTAATTAACACCTGCACGGTCACATCTCAAGCCGCGGCGGATTCGCGCCAGAAAGTGCGCAAGGCAGCCCGCCTGGGAGCCAGCGAGGTTGCTGTAACCGGATGCTGGTCCACCCTCAACCCGCAGGGTGCTGCTTCTCTACCGCGGGTGCGCCATGTTGTATCTAACGCAGACAAGGATAGCCTGGTTGCCGGGCTGCTCGACCTGCCAGAAGAGGCATTCGACATCGAGCCCACAGCTCGCCAGGCAGTGCCCGGGGCGCGACTGCGCACACGCGCCTTCATCAAGGTGCAGGACGGCTGTGATAACCACTGCACTTTTTGCGTGACCACTCTCGCCCGCGGCCTGGGTCGCAGCCGTCGAATCGGATCAGTGGTGAAGGACGTACGCGCCGCGCTGCTGGGAGGCTGCCAGGAGGTCGTGCTCACTGGCGTGCACCTGGGATCGTGGGGGCAGGACCTCGCCCCTGATCTGCACCTGCGCGTTCTGGTCGAGGCGGTGCTGCGCGAAACGGATGCCCCACGACTGCGCCTGTCATCCCTGGAGCCCTGGGACCTGGATGAAGATTTTTTTGAGCTGTGGGAAGAGCCGCGCATGTGCCGCCACCTGCATCTGCCACTGCAATCGGGCAGCGCCGCTACGCTGCGGCGCATGAGCCGCAAGACCACGCCGGACTCATTTGCCAGCCTGGTCGAGGCAGCCCGCCGCCGCATCCCTGGCGTGGCAATCACCACCGACATAATCACCGGCTTCCCAGGGGAGACCACCCAGGAGTTCGCCGCGAGCCTGGAGTTCGTGCGCAGCATGCGCTTTGCTGGCGGGCATGTCTTCAGCTACTCGGCACGGCAAGGCACAGCTGCGAGCCGCATGCCTGGTCAGGTGCCACATGCGTTGCGAAAAGAGCGCAACGCACAGATGCGCCAGGTCTTCGACAGGTCTGCCCGCGAGTACCAGAGTCTCTTCCTGGGCAGCATCCTGCCCGTGCTGTGGGAAAGCGCCGCGGCGTTGGGTCCGCAAGGCTGGCGCATGAGCGGCTTGACAGACAATTACCTGCGCGTCAGCGCCTTCGCTGGCAAGCACCTGTGGAACCGGATTACACCCGTCCTGCTCGACACATTCCAAGGCGATGGAATTCTTGGTACCGTGATTAACACATACGCTGGAACGTTAGAACGTTCAAACGTTAATAATGAATGACTGCATCTTCTGTAGAATTATCTCTGGGGAAGCCCCGGCTGAGATCGTCTACTCTGACGAGCTCGCCACTGCCTTTCACGACATCCACCCCGTAGCTGCCACGCACATCCTGATCGTCCCCAACCAGCACATCGCCTCAGTCAATGACCTGAGGGAAGATGACGAGCTCCGCATCGGACACCTGTTCACAATTGCCCAGCAGCTCGCCCACAATCACGGCATCCACGAGAGCGGCTACCGCATAATTGTCAACACCGGACGCAACGCCGGGCAGGCGGTATTCCACATCCACCTGCACCTGATCGGCGGACAGCGCATGCGATACCCGATGGGGTAGGTATCTCCCTCATCTTTACAACGCCCCCCCCAATCCAAAAAACACCTGGCGCTACCTGAAATTCTCGTTTGGGCAATTTTGCTTACGTCCCAACAGTCGTGTGACGCTTCCCGTCGCCGGATATCGTAGATAATATTCGTCCAAATAACTGTCCATTATTGGATGGAGGCAAATCTGGAAGCTTACTACCTCCAGGCTGCCCACCTCCGTCTCGACTGCCTCCAAAATCTCGCAGGATTTCACCAGCGCCGCCATGGTATTGTGATCGGGATACAGCGGGCGGTCCTCGTCCAGGTGCTCGACGTGCTTGCGGATCACCTGCCTGGCAACCTGCACGCCGCGCCCGGGGGTGAAATCGCGGAAATCCAGCGCTTGCGCGGCGCCCATGAACTCAATGCCCAGCACACCATAAGCGTTCTCCAGGATCTGCTGGTTCTTCAAGGCTGTGTTCATGCCCATGGAGACGAAGTCCTCCTGGTCGGCGGCAGCTGGGATAGATTGGACGCTGGCAGGCGCGGACAGCATACGCTGCTCTACGATAAGCGTATCAGCGGTGTACTGGCTGAGCATCAGCCCGGAGAACATGCCCGCTCCCTTGGTCAAGAAAGCCGGTAAGCCCACGCTGAGCGCAGGGTTGGTCAGGCGGTTCAGGCGGCGCTCGGAAAGGACGCACACCATGGTAATGGCTGCTCCTGCCATATCCATCGGCAGGGATACAGGTGTGCCCTGGAAATTTGCCCCCGTGAGTGTGAGCCTATACTCGGGCAGGAAGATGGGGTTATCGCCCACGCCGTTCAACTCAATCTCCACCTGGCTGCGAGCGTATGCAATGGCGTCGTGAGCTGCCCCGATGACTTGCGGGGACGAGCGCATCGAGTAGGCGTCTTGCACCTTGGTCTTCATCTTACCCGATACCAGGTCGCTCCCATTGATGCACTTCATGATTGCAATGGCGCTGCGGATGGCGCCGGTGAAGCCGCGCACTTTGTGCAGGCGCACATCGTAGGGCTTGAGGTTAGCCTTCAACGCCTCCAGACTCATGGCACAGGCGATTTCAGCTTGCTTCAACCAGCGGTTCATGTCATACACGTGTAAGGCGCTCATGGCGGTCAGCAGGTTAGAGCCGTTGATGGCTGCCAAGCCATCGCGTGCCTGCAAGCCAGGGATGGGGATACCCGCCCGCTCCAGGGCGGTCTTTCCAGGCAGGCGCTCGCCCTGGTAAAATGCCTCGCCTTCGCCCATCAGCAGCAGCGCCATCTGCGCCATGGGCGCCAGGTCGCCAGACGCCCCCACCGATCCCTTTTGACACACCACTGGCGTCACCCCCCGGTTGAGCATCTCCACCATGGTCAGGGTGATCTCCGGTCGGCAGCCCGAGTTCCCGTGGGCGTGAACGTTCACCCGCGAGGCCAGGGCTGCTCGAGCGTGTTCGATAGGCACAGGCTCGCCGATGCCAGCTGCATGGTTGTAGATCAAGTAGCGTTGGAAGTCTTTCACCTGCTCATCGTTGAGCACTACCTCGGAGAACTCCCCAATGCCAGTGTTGGTGCCGTACATGATCTCGCGGGCGTTGAGTTTCTCTTCCAGCATGCTCCGGCAGTCTTTGATTCGATCCAGAGCATCGCGGTGCAGCTCCACGCCCTCCCCATGCCGTGCGATGCGTGTTAGCTTGTCAACCGTCAGGCCGGAGCCATCCAGAACGATAGTCATGATTTTTTCTCCTAATTGAAATCCGCAATGTGTATCATTTTCTCGCTAAGACTGATCGCTACGCCGCGCCCCACTCTCTGCCCTCCTCCAAAATGGTGGGAGGCAAGGGGGAATGTGGGTGGATACCGTTATTATATCCGCGCTGACCCCGGCATCGATAGGTTTTGAATGATGAATCTTTCCACAAGAAAAGTGGATGATAATTGCTACCGAGATATCAAGATGACAAAGATTTCATCTCAATACGGTCACTCAACTGGGCGTAGGGCTTCTGGCTGATGGCAACCCCGGCGCATCGACGAATGACGCAAGCACCGGCTGAAGAAGAATAAAAAAACAACAGTTTGCAGGAAATAATCTGCAAACTGTTATTAGGTCTACTCTCACCTGCCAGCTGTCAGGCATGCGGGCGGGGCAGGGTGTTTGATTCTATAGTGCGGCGACTTTGCCGTGCCCGATAGCGCTAAAAGGCGGGTACAGCGAGCGGAAGTCGGCGTAAGCGCGGTCGTAGAGCTGGCGGCAAGCCGGGTCGGGGCTAAATTCGGCGCCAGTCAGGCGGATGACCTTCTCAACTGCGGCGAAGTCCGGGTAGAAGCCCAGGCCAACGGCAGCCGTCATCGCTGTGCCGCGAGCGCAGGCGTCCAGGGGACCTTCGACCTGCAGCAGGCGGATGCCGATTACGTCGGAGAGCATTTGCAGCCAAGTCTTGCTGAAGGCTCCGCCTCCAATGACGTTGAGCACGTCGAGGGGGACGCCGGCGTCGCGCATCGAGTCCAGGATCCAACGCAGGTGATGCCCACAACCTTCCAAAATGGCGCGTGCCATGTGCCATTTGGTGTGGTTGAGCCCTAGCATGGCGAAACCGCCACGCAGCAGGTCGTCATCGAGCGGAGAGCGTTCACCCCACACCCAGGGTAGGAAGAGCAGCCCTTCAGCGCCGGGTGGCACTGCGTCAGCCTTTTGGTCCAGGTAGGCGAATGGGCTGAGACCGAGGCGAGAGGCCTCCTCATTATCGCTGGGCGACATCAAGTTCTCATGGAACCACTTCAGGCAGCCACCCGCGTTGTCCATCTCGCCGCCGAGCAAAAATGTAGTCGGGTCGCAGCCCACGCCGGGGGAGACGCCCTGAGCTTCGAGAAGGAAATCGCTCACAGCAGCGAAAATCCAGGCGGAGGTGCCCAAGTATAGATGCGCCTTTCCAGGAGAGATAGCCCCAGAGCCGATCACCGCGCAGGGTACGTCCCCACCTCCACTGATCACCGGGATGCCGGGGACCAGCCCGAGCTCCTGGGCAGCCTGTGGCAACAGCTTGCCAACCACCTGCGTGGATGGCATGACAGGTGGGAGCATCTCGACCGGCACACCCATGGCAGCCAGCACCTCGTCCCACCAGCCCATGGTAAAGGGATTGAAGTAGGTAGTGGCGACGGCCAGGGTGTAATCGGTACCGTACTCGCCTGTCATGCGAAACTGCAGGTAATCTTTGCAGTCCAGGAATTTGTAGGTTTTACCATAGATGTGCGGCTCGTTATTTTTGATCCACAAGACCTTTGCGGATGGAGCCTTGCCAGTGATGAAGGGGAGGCCGGTCATCTCAACCAGGGTTTCGGCTTCGTGCTGAGCGCGCCCGTCCAGCCAGATCATCACACGGCGCAGGGGCTTGCCGTCCTTGTCGACGGGGAGAGTCCCAACCATCTGGGCGTCCATGCTCATGCCAGCGATCTGTGATGGATGTATGCCAGCCTGCGCGAGCATGTCATGTGTGGTCTTGACAATTGCCGCCCACCACTCTTCTACATCCTGCTCGGCGCCGCCGTCCGGGCTGTAGTAGACCGGGTAACGGCTCTCTGATGCGGCAATCACGCTGCCGGTTAGGTCGGTCAGGGCAGCTTTGACACCACTGGTGCCCAGGTCGTGGGCAAGAAGATATTGTTTGGACATGTTAAACCTCGAAGACCAGATCGAGCAGCCCTTTGAGGAAATCCTTGACTGCTCCTTTGGTATATACGTTGCTGGCCAGGCCATACACCGGACCGAGGGAGCCTTCCATCTCAGGGTGATCCTTGACGTAAGCGACAGCTTCCTTTAAATCGGCAATGAAGCGCTCGGCGAAGCCGGGTTGGGCGTGGCGGATGGTGAGGGCGATGTGGATGGCAGGCGGGTTCTGCAAGCCGTTCAGGCTCCAGCCTTTGCGTGTCATGGCATCCGAGATGGCGTAGACGTCGAGCGTATCGGAGGCAAAAGCGATGACGAACAGCGGGTCACCGAGCAAGCGCAGCTCGGGGATCTCGCCCAGGCCGCGCTTGACCTCGGCAGCTGTCTCAAGGATGCCACGAGCGGCGTCGAGGTAGCCCTGCTCGCCCATAGAGACCATGGCAGCCCAACAGGCTGCGCTCAGTGCGCCAGGCCGGCTGCCCGCCAGGGTGGGGGAGAAGTACAACCCGCCGGGCCATTCGGTATTGGCGTAGAACTGGTAGTGACGCAGCTCGCGACCGCGGTAGAGCACAACCGAGGTACCCTTGGCAGCATAGCCATATTTGTGTGTGTCTGCTGACATCGACGTGACCCCAGGCAAACGGAAGTCGAACAGCGGGACTGGATAGCCCAGCTTCTCCGCCCAGGGCAGGATGAAGCCGCCCAGGCAGGCGTCGGTGTGGAAGCCAACCCCGTGCTGTCGGGCAAGCTCGGATAGCTCTTCGATCGGGTCGAGGATGCCGTGCGGGAAAGGCGGCGCAGAGCCGACGATCACTGCTGTATTCGCATTGATGGCAGCGCGTGTGGCCTCTACGTCGGCTCGCAAGTCAGAGCCAACCGGAATGCGGTTCATCTTGATGTCGAAATACTGGGAAGCTTTATCAAAGGCGGCATGAGCGGTAGTGGGCACCACCATCTCCGGATTAGGGATACCCTTCGTGTCACGTGCCCAGTCGCGGTATGTCTTCATTGCCAGAAGGATGCTCTCGGTGCCGCCGGACGTGACTGTGCCGACAATCTCGTCCCCCTCCTTATCTGCTCCGAGCATGTGGGCGGTCATCGAAACCACCTCGGCTTCGAATTTCACCCCGCTCGGCCAGACGTCGAAGTGCAGCGGGTTTGTCTGAGAGTTTATGGCGTATACCTGATTCTGGAAATCGATGTGGTCCTGGCTGCCATGGTAAACGGCACCAGAGACAAGCCCCTCCCGCCACCTGGGCTCTTCGCGGGCGTAAAGCGCCTGCATCTCCTGAAGGATCTCGTCTCGTGAGCGCCCGGCCTCCGGCAGGCGATCGTAGCTGGTCAAACTCTCCCGGTATGGCTTGATTGACTGTGTGAGCTCGCTTACAAGTTGCTCGATATCCATAGTGACTCCTTATTATTCTCTACTTGTATCTACCACCCCCACTCCCGGCCTGCCTGCCCTACTTCGCTGCGTTCGTACGCGCTTCGCGGCGGCAGGCTTCTTCTCCCCTAGAATGGGGGAGGAGGGATCTCCCGGAAAATGGGCATACGCACTCAAGCCTTGTCTGGTTGCGGCGCTTCCTGCACCTCGCTCGAGGGCTGGGCAGCCTGCATCATCTTTGATTCTTTCATCATCCCGAGCAGAAATCCGCTGATCAGCATTGCCAATGACAGGAAGATGATCGATGGCGTGAACGAGCCGTAGGCTTCATTCGACCAGCCCATGGCGGTGATTGCGACCACCGAGAGCTGACCCGCCAGGGTAAACAAGCCCGCCGATGTGCCCTCTGGGGCAGGGTAGCAGATCTCAGTGCCATACTGCATGGCGACTGGCAGTATGCCCATCATAAACAGGCCTAAGACGAAGGTGACAACTGCCAGGAGGGCGAAGTTGCCGATGAACGCCATCAAGAGCAGGAAGGGAATGGTCGCCAATATCCCAACCAGGAAGACCGGCTTGCGCTTGCTCATGCGGTCAGATAATGGCGGGAGCACAAACACGCCAACGATGCCGCCGATCATCAACAGCCCGCCGATAATTCCAGCCTGGGCGATGTCCATACCCTTTGGGCGCACGATAGGCTCGACCCAGGTGGAAACACCATTAAATATGGCGTTCACCACAAAAAGGATCAGGGCCAGCAAGTAGAAGTCGCGCATCTTGAGGATATGCTTGAGACCCTCAAGCATGACGACTCGCTCTTCAAAACCCGCAGGCGTCGGCGGTTGGTCTTTGGCGAAAATCAAGAAGACGACCGCCGAGACCGCGCCGATGACACCATAGATCATCATCGCTGATGCGATGCTGGACCCCTGCACCAGAAAAGGGGTGAGCATCTGACCAATGACGATGCCCAGCAAGGGGGCTACCGCGCCGATTCCGACGACAGTGGCGCGCTCCTGGATTGGGAACCAGTTGGCAGCCAGCTTGGTGCCGGCGTTGAGGAACAGCGGCTGGGCGGCGGCGATGCCTATGGTGAAGATCAGGGCGGCAGTGTAATCCTGGGTGAATATGCCGCGCAGCAAGCCAAAGACCCCCATCAAAACCGCTCCCACGCTGACCGCCTTCTTAAACCCCCAGGTGTCAATCGCCCACGAAGCGGGGATTGCCAGCGGGAGGTACACGAACATGAAGATCATTGCCAGCAGGCCGATCTCCAGATCTGAGACGCCATAATGTTGTGCGGCGACCCCCGTGATGGGCGCGTAGCAGATCCAGAAGATCTGCATGGTGAGGCTGACGAACATGAACGCCAGCAACACCACCCAACGATAACCGTAGACCTTGATCTCTTTTGCGGTGGTTGACATCTGGGTGACCTCCTAATTTGGTTTAGCTTTCGTACTCGACGACAAACTGGTACTGGTCGGCACGGTAGATTGAGATGGTGAACTCCATCACATTCCCAGATTTATCTCGGGCGGTGCGCTTGTAGCGCATCACCGGATCACCAGGTTCGATCTCCAGCAGGCTGGCGATCTCCTGGTCGGCAACCTCGGCGACAAAGCGGTCGCGAGCGTAAACCGGACGGGCATCGTATTCCTTGTTGAGGATCTCATATACAGAGCGGTCGCTCAAATCCATTTCCAGCAGCGCTGAGAAGCGTTCGTAAGGGTGGTAGGAGCTCTCTATCACAATGGGGACTCCCTGCACGGAGCGCAAACGGCGGATGAGCAGCACCTGAGTCCCCGGCGGGAGGAGCAACTCATGCATCACCTCGCCCGCTGCGGGGAGCCGCTCCTGAGCAAGGACTTGCGAGCGCACGGTAAGCCCTTCGGCGGCCACGTCCTCGGTAAGGCCACGCAAGCTCTGGCGTGAGAAAGGCACCACTCTCCGTGGACGCGCCACGAATGTGCCCAGAGCGCGATGGCGGTCGATCAGGCCTTCGTGGGTTAGATCTTTGAGCGCCTGGCGCACGACGATGCGGCTGACACCCAGCTGCTTGCTGAGGTCCATCTCGCTGGGCAGCTGGTCACCGGGCTGCAAGGCGCCACTCAAGATCTGGCCGCGCAGCCATTCTTCGATTTGGTAGTAGTAAGGCACAGGGCTGTGCTTATCCACGCTGAAGGGTTGTGTGGGGATATTCATCGTGGGCATCACGGTGATCGAAAGATTATAATGTTATAACAATAGCTATTATCGCGCTAAAATCGGAAAGGTCAAGGACTTTTCGATAATCCCCGCTTATGTCTCCCAGAAAGGTTTCGACTTGCACCCCCACCCCCCACCAGCCGGGGAGGGGAGTAATTCCGAAAATTGGGCGTACGCCCAATTTTCGGTTTCTTTCCCCCCTTCGAGGGAAGGGCCTGCGACCGGAGGGAAGCAGGGGGGGATGGGTGAGTAGAAACCTGGAAAGAGTAGTACAATTGTTCTAGACAAGGCTACTTCAGGAGATTTACATTATAGAGAACAAAGGCACCCCAACCACGATCGACGAATACATCGCCCAGTTTCCGCCAGACGTGCAGCAAATTCTGGTCAAGATCACGACCACCATTAAAGAAGCCGCTCCGGAAGCAGAGGGAAAGATAAGCTATCAAATGCCGGCTTATCATCTCAATGGGTTCCTGGTCTCCTTTGCGGTTTGGAAGCACCACATAGGGTTTTATCCAAAGACATCTGCAATGGAGGCTCTTGAAGGACTGTCTTCCTATAAGGGCACAAAAGGGTCAGTTCATTTCCCGCTGGATCAACCCATGCCGTATGCGTTGATCAGCAAGATGGTAAAGGCCAGGATCGCAGAGAACCTGAAAAAGGAATAAATCTCTAACCTATCTTACTTATTCGTTGATAGCTTCATCATATTCCACACCGCATTCGCTGTATACGCACATTCGTGCCATTCCCGTTGTGACCCGCTCACCTTAAAATTAGGTATAATAAATATATGAGCGTTAAAACCCAGCTCGAGGATGCTTTGAAGGACGCTATGCGCGCCGGTGATGACCTGCGCAAGCGCACCCTTAGGGGCGCCCTGGCGGCGATCAAGCAGATCGAGATCGACCGCCGCATCACCCTCGATGATCCTGGCATGATGGCCATCCTGCAGAAGGAGGTCAAGTCTCGCCACGAGACGATCGCTGACGCAGAGCGCGCCCGCCGCCCTGACCTGGCGGCCACAGCGCATGTGGAGATCGCTCTGCTGGAGAGCTTCTTGCCCAAGGCGCTCACCACGCAAGAGCTGGAAGAGCAGGCTCGCCAGGCGATCGCAGAAGCGGGCGCTTCCTCGCCGGCCGAAATGGGCCAGGTGATGAAATTGCTCATGCCGCGCATCCAGGGGCGCGCCACCGGCGACGCCGCCAGCCAGGCTGTGCGTAAGTTGCTTACAGGTTGAAAGTTGCTATGCCTGAATCAGGCAGGAATGCAGGAACGTACCGGTTCTTATTGTTATCAGTTACCCTTGCAACAGCTTTCATTGCACTGATAACCCCTCAGATCACGCCTCTCGCCTCCACTTCTTTACAGGCCGGTCAGGTTGCTACCGAGGATGTCCTCGCCCCTCAGGACGTCTCCTATGAGAGCAAGCTGCTCACCGCGCAGCAGCGCGACGCCGCCGCCCGGGGCATCCCCGCCATCTATACACCAGCTGATACAGGCATCGCTCGCCGCCAGCTCGAGATGCTGCGCACATCTCTGGCTTTCATCTCCAACGTGCGCGCCGACACCTTTGCCACCCCCGAGCAGAAACTGAGCGACCTGGCTGCCCTGGTAGAGATCCAGCTCAGCCTGGAGACTGCCCAGGGCATCCTGGCCCTCAACGATTCGCGCTGGCAGGCCATACATGCTGAGGCGATCGTCGTGCTCGAACAGGTGATGCGCACCACCATCCGTGAGGACCGCCTCGAAGATGCTCGCCGCAGCGTTCATTCCCTGGTAAGCCTGTCGCTCCCTGAGAACCAGGCAAACATCGTCAGCGAGCTGGTTACAGCCTTTGTCACGCCTAACAGCTTCTACAGCGAGACCCTGACAAATGCCGCACGCGATAAAGCCCGCGAAAGCGTCACCCCTATCACGCGCAGCTACAAATTCGGTGAGACCGTCGTTCAGCGCGGCCGCATCATCTCCGAGACCGACCTGGAGGCGCTGCAAAACCTGGGGTTAGTCCAGCCCCAATTCGGATGGCAAGATATCGCCGCGGCAGCCATCCTGGTTTTCCTGGTGACCAGCTTCAACCTGCTCTACCTGCGGCGCAATCGGCAGCTGAACCGGGACGTGCGCGGTCTCACCGTGGCGACCCTGCTCTTCCTCGCCTTTTTGATGTCGGCGCGGGTGATCATCCCCGGACATGCCGTCATCCCCTATGTCTTCCCATTAGCCGCGTTCGGATTGACGATGACTGCCCTTTTTGGCGCAGAGGCGGCGGTGGTGTTTTCGTTATCGCTGTCGATCCTGGTGGCGTTTGGCCTGCCCAACTCCCTGGAGATGACCCTGTACTATATGCTCAGCAGCATCCTGGGAGTGCTCACACTGGGCCGCGCCCAGCGCATCCTGGCTTTCTTCTGGGCCGGCGCTGTGATTGCCAGCTGCGGCAGCCTGGTCTCTATTGTCTACCGGCTGCCCTTGCCCGAGACGGATTGGGTGGGCATCACCACCCTGGTTGGCGCTGCGCTTCTCAACGGCATCGCTTCTGCCAGCCTGGCAGTGCTGCTGCAGTTCTTCCTGGCGCAATTTATGGGGCTTACCACCGCCCTGCAATTGCTGGAGATCTCGCGGGCCGACAACCCACTGCTGCAGCGTGTTCTGCGCAACGCCCCGGGCACATACCAGCACAGCTTGCAGGTGGCTAACCTGGCTGAGCAAGCCGCCGAGCGCATTGGGGCTGACACACTGCTCACCCGGGTGGGCGCCCTGTACCATGACATCGGCAAAGCCCTGAACCCGATCTTTTTCATCGAGAACCAGGTGCCCGGCAGCCAAAACCCTCACGACCAGTTCACACCTACCGACAGCGCGGTGATCATCATCAAGCACATCACGGATGGCGTGGAGCTGGCGCGCCAGTACCGCATTCCGCGCCGCATCCAGGATTTCATCCTCGAGCACCACGGCACCATGCTCACTCGCTACCAATACATCAACGCGGTCAAAGCCGCCGGCGGTGACGAGGACCTGGTGGACCAAGAGCTATTCCGTTATCCCGGCCCGCGCCCTGGCTCGCGCGAGACCGCCATCCTGATGCTGGCAGACGGCAGCGAGGCGCGGGTGCGCGCCGAGCGTCCGAAGGACGTGGATGAAATGCGGACACTGATCAAGAGCGTGATCCAGAACCGCATCAACATGGAGCAGCTGGCTGACACGGATCTGACCTTGCGCGATCTGGATGCCATCGCTGAGTCGTTCACCGCCACGCTGCGCGGCGTTTACCACCCACGCATCGAGTACCCCAGCCTGGAGAAGGGCGCCCCCGTCCCTGCCAGTGAAAACGTGCCGACCCTGCCCACGCAGCGCCCTGTTATGGATGCACCGTCCGAACCCAAACACAAGTCCCCCGAACCAGCTTCTGAATCAACCCAATGATCTCCATCCAGGTGCCGGATGCCAACTTCGAGATCGAAGACCCGGCGCTGCTGGAGCGCGCCGCCCAGGCTGCCCTGGCTCAGGCGGGCGCCCCGGAATCGGCTGGATTGAGCGTGGTCATCACAGGCGACGAGCCGCTGCAGCGGCTGAACCGCCAGTTCCTTCAGATCGACGCGCCTACCGACGTGCTGTCATTCCCCTCGGACGAGGAGGACCCCGATTCTGGTGAGCGCTACCTGGGTGATGTGCTCATCTCCCTGCCGCGGGCTGCCGCCCAAGCCAGAGAGGGAGGGCACGGCGTTGCGGATGAGCTGCAGCTCCTGGTGGTGCACGGGGTGCTGCACTTGCTGGGCTACGACCATGGCGAGGTAGATGAGAAAGCCCGCATGTGGCGCATCCAGGCCGAGGTGCTGGGTGAGTTAGGGGTAAACATAAGCCCGTAAGGGTACGTTATACGTGATTTCCATCGATATAGCGTAGAGCGTATAGCGTGATTGCAGAGCCTCTTGTGATTGGCGTATAATCAACTCATGATCGCTTTCCTTGCATCGCGGGCACGCTCCTTTCGATACGCTTTCAGCGGGTGGTGGTTTGTGATCCGCACGCAACGCAACGCCTGGATCCACGCGGTGGTGAGCGTGGTGGTGGTGATCCTGGCTGTTTGGCTGCGCCTGTCGACGCGCGACTGGGCGGCAATCATCATTGCTATCGCCATGGTGTGGACGGCTGAGTTCATCAACACCGCCCTGGAAGCTGTGGTGGACCTGGCGACCGACCACGAGCACCGGGAGCTGGCACGCGTGGGCAAAGACGTGGGCGCGGCGGCGGTGCTGATCGCTGCCACCAGCGCGGCGTTGATTGGAATTCTGATCCTGGGGCCACCGTTGGTGAAATTGTTGATTGGAGATTGAAGATTGAGGATTGGAGAGTAGAGAGTAGAGAATGGAGAGTTGTGTGAGGTATCTATGACCAAATCCCCTTTCCGTTTTGGCACGGTGGGCTCGCCCAAATCCACCCCCAAGAAGCCCGGGGGCAGCGTGGGCGCGGTGCTGCGCTCCGCCGAGCTGGAGCTGTTCGCCCTGGAGCTGGGCTGGGTGCGCTCGGTGCGCGTCTCGCCCGAGACGTGCGCCGCCATCCAGGAGACCGCCGCCGAAAATGACGTGCGCATCAGCGTGCACGCCCCGTATTACATCAACCTGAACGCGGACGACGAGGAGTGGCCCAAGTCGCGCCAGCGGCTGATGGATTCGGCGCACTTCGGCAACCTGGCAGGGGCGACCGACATCATCTTCCACCCCGGCTCGTACTTCGAGCGCCCGCCGGCGGAGGTGCTGCCGGGGGCTATCCAAAGGCTGCAGGGCTGCGTCGATGAGCTGCGGGCGGCGGGCAACCCGGCCATCCTGCGCCCGGAGACGATGGGCAAATCTGCCATGCTGGGCTCGCTGGAGGATACGCTGGCGATGAGCCGGGCGATCCCCGGGGTGCTGCCGTGCATCGACTTTGCCCACCTGCACGCCCGCCCGGGCGACGGCACGATGAACACCTACGACGATTGGTCGCGGACGCTGGAGGCGTATGGCAAGGCGCTGGGGGATGAGGCGCTCAAGAACCTGCACGTGCACCTCTCGGGCATCGAGTACGGCGAGAAGGGCGAGAAGAACCACCTGCCGCTGCAGGACTCCGACCTGGACCTGCGGGCGATCTTCCAGGCGCTGCTGGATTTCGGCTGCGCCGGGCGGCTGCTGTGCGAGAGCCCGGTGATGGAGGAGGATGCTGGCTACATGCGCCAGGTGTGGGGGGAGGTTGGGTAGGGGGGGAGGAGTTTCGCGACCGATGAGCACAACCCAAGGCAGTGGTTTTTTTAACACAAACCTGCCTCTGGCAGGGATGTACACGAAGGAAGCCAAATAAGGGGGAGGGTTTTGGACGGCGCATTTCCGGGAGGTAAAACGAGGGGGGGAATTTTGATATTTTGAAAGCGTTAAATCAGGTTTTTTTTGCATTCAATTGGCAGGTTCAGTGAAGCGTGAAGAGGGGTATGTACTCACCCATCCCCCCGCTCTGCTTCCCTCCGGTCGCAGACCTTTAGCCCCCTTCCCTGAAGGGAAGGGGGAGAATACCCGAAAACTGGGTGTACACAGGGGCTACGCCCCTGCGTACACCCAGTTTTCGGGGACATTCCCGGGGCAGGCATAAAGCCTGCCCCTACGGGGGTGCATTGGTTTCATCGGATTGCATTTCGTTCATGGCGGTATCCAGCGCTTCCTGTAACATGTCGCGATAAATCTGAGGGCTCATCTTGAGGTTCATCTGGGCATCGAGCAAGCGCTTGAGGCTGCCCGAGGCGAGGGAGAGGATGCGCAGGACGTTCATCAATTCCTGGAGAGTCATCTCGCCAGCGGATTGCTGGTAGAGGCGGCGGACGAGTGCCCGCAGGAAGGCGATCTCCTGCATGAGGTCGCCATCGCTGCGCATCTGCTTGCGCTTGCGCACGTGGGCATAATAGCCGTGCTTCAAGGCATTGGTGTTACCGGGGGGCGCTCCGGGGCGGCGGCGGGGGGTGGGGTGTTCATCTAGAGTCATAAGAGGTGGTCTCGCTGGAAGGGGTGCGCTGGTGGTGGGGGATTTTTGATATTTTGAAAGCGATAATGCAAGAATTTTCCATTCAATTGGCATGTCTGCAGTGAAGAGTGAATAGTGAATAGTGAATGGTGAAGAGCATCATGGAACCTGGGCAGGCATAAAACCTGCCCCTACACTGGGGGAGGGGGGCATGGGGGTGAATTGAATGCTCAGGCGGCGGCGACGGAGGGTGCGCTTGAGGGGAGGGGCGAGGAAGATCATGAGGGTGCTCAACTGCCAGGTATCTAATAAGCTGGGATGGACAGCGAGCAGGAGGCTGGAGCCGCGCTGCTGGATGGCAATGAGATTATCGGGGACAAGGCGGTCAAGGTCGATGCCGCCGCGCTGGCATAGATCGTCTTGAAGGATGGCAAGGATGCGGGGGAGGAGGCCGGAACGGGACCAGGCGAGCTCGCGGCGGCGGCAGGTGAGGTAGGAGGGGTAGCCGGGTGGGAGAGCGGACCAGGGGGAGGCGGTGCGGCGGACCCAGAAGATGGCGTCGAGGATGGAACGATCGGAATAGGCGGTACGGCCGCGGGAGGAACCCTGCCTGCCAGCCAAAGGCAGGCTACGGTAGGGTCGCGAGAAGATGGGTTCGAGCAGGGACCATTGGGGGTCGGTCAGGTTCCAGGTTTCATGTTCCATGTTTCGGGTTCCATGTTTCAGGTTCCACGTTCCAAGTTACCAGGGCTAGGGAGCCCATATAGAACAATTGTACTAATTATTGAGAGAAAGGCAAGGGGGATTTTTTGGGGGAACACTTTGGGGGAATGGGTTAACCCATATTGGACAACGTGGAAGGAGATAGTTTTTTCAACGCTAAGTTTTTCGTATATTCCAGATTCAAAATCGTCTATAATTTATATTATCAGTTGTGCAGGATTATGCAGGGAATGTTAATGGATTCGCCAGAAGAAAAAGCCCGACTGAAAATTGACCAAATGCTGGAAGCTGCCGGCTGGGTTGCCCAGAGCATGAAGGACTTGAACCTGGGAGCCAACCTGGGCGTGGCCGTGCGGGAGTTTCCAACAGCAAGAGGTGAGGCCGATTATCTCTTGTTTGCTGACCGCAAAGCAGTGGGGGTGATCGAAGCCAAGCCAGAGGGCAACACGTTGAGTGGCGTGTCGGATCAATCCGCCAAGTACATCGCTGGGTTTCCCGAAAATATACCCCACGTAACACTGCCATTGCCGTTCAGCTACGAGAGCACTGGCACGGAGACGCAATTTGCCGACCTGCGGGACCCGGATTATCGCTCTCGTTCTGTGTTCTCCTTCCATCGCCCCGAGACTTTATTGGAATGGGCTGTGCAGACCGACACGTTGAGGGCTAGGCTCAGGCAACTTCCACCATTGATCATGGAGGGCTTGTGGGATGCCCAAATTGAAGCTATAAGGGGTTTGGAGCAATCACTGGGGGAGGCTCGGCCCAGAGCGTTAATTCAGATGGCAACCGGCAGTGGCAAGACCTATACTGCTGTGAACTTTATCTACCGCTTGATCAAGTTCGCTGGAGCAAAGCGGGTGTTGTTTCTTGTGGACCGCAACAACCTGGGCAAGCAGACCCTCAAGGAGTTCCAGGATTACCGCACACCTGACGACGGGCGCAAATTCACCGAGCTCTACAACGTGCAACGCCTGACCAGCAACACCATCGACCCAGTGAACAAGGTGGTCATTACCACCATCCAGCGTTTGTATTCGATGTTGAAGGGCGAAGAGCTCCCTGAAGACCTGGAGGAGCAGTCCTGGTTTGAGCTGGATTCGGGTGCCGACCCGGTCGAGCGCACTGTTGAATACAACCCTGCTATCCCCATCGAGACTTTTGATTTCATCATTACTGACGAATGCCATCGCTCGATATATCACCTGTGGCGTCAGGTGTTGGAGTATTTCGATAGCTTTATCATCGGGTTGACCGCCACACCCTCCAAGCATACCCTGGGTTTCTTCGATCAGAATCTGGTTACGGAATATTCCCACGAGCGGGCTGTGGCAGATGGCGTTAATGTAGGCTATGAAGTGTATCGCATCCGCACACGCATCACCCAACAAGGCAGTACGGTCGAAGCTGGGCACTTCATCGATATCCGGGATAAACAGACCCGTAAAGTCCGCTGGGAAGAACTGGGGGATGATCTAGAATATGCCCCGGAGCATTTGGACCGGGACGTGGTTGCCAAGGACCAGATCCGTACTGTCATCCGTGCTTTTCGGGAAAAGCTCTTTATCGAGATATTTCCTGGAAGGAATGTGGTACCCAAGACGCTTGTGTTTGCCAAAGACGACTCGCACGCCGAAGACATTGTGCAGATCATCCGAGACGAGTTCGGCAAGGGCAACGAGTTCTGCAAGAAGATCACCTACCGAACCACTGGGGAGAAACCGGAAGACCTGATTTCCTTCTTTCGCAACTCCTACAATCCTCGCATCGCCGTCAGCGTAGACATGATCTCCACTGGCACCGACATCAAGCCATTGGAGTGCCTCCTGTTTCTGCGCACGATCAAGTCGCAGACCTATTTTGAGCAGATGAAGGGGCGTGGCACTCGGGTGATCAATCCGAATGACCTGATGATGGTATCTCCGGATGCCCGCCACAAGACCCATTTTGTCATCGTAGACGCTGTGGGTGTGTGCGAGGACGATAAGACCGATACACGCTCCTTGGAGCGTAAGCGCCACATCCCGCTGGATAAGCTGCTCACCATGGTTGCTCTGGGTCAACGAGATGTGGATACGCTCACAACGTTGGCGTGCCGGCTGGCACGTCTCGACCGGCAATTGACCCCCAAAGACCGGGCTGAGATCGCTAGTGCTTCGGGAGGGCGATCACTCAAAGAGTTGACCAATAGACTGCTGGACGCAGTTGACCCGGATGTGGTTGCGTGTAAGGCTCAGGCAAAATTCCAAACGGAGAACCCTTCTCAGGAGCAGATTGATCAGGCGCAAGCGGAAATGGTGAAGCAGGCCTGCAAGCCGTTCGACCTTGCCGGGCTGCGTAATGTATTGATTGACATCAAGAGGCGCAACGAGCAGGTGATCGACACCATCAGCCAGGATGAGATTCTCACCGCCGGCTTTGATGAAGCCGCAAAGGAGAAAGCCCAGAGTCTGGTGCAGACCTTTCAGCATTTCATCCAAGAGCACAAAGATGAACTGACTGCCCTGCAAATCTTCTATAACCAACCCTACGGGCAGCGCCACCTGACCTACCAGGCAGTTAAGGAACTGGCTGAGGCGATTGCAAAGCCGCCTTATAGCTTGACCACCGATGCGCTGTGGCGGGCTTACGAGCAGCTGGACCAATCCAAAGTACGCCACGCCGGGCCACAGAGGCTTCTCACCGACATAATCTCCCTCCTGCGCTTCGCTTTAGGCGAGAGCAAAATCTTAGAGCCATTCCCGCTCACTGTGGAAGAGCGCTTCAAGAACTGGCTACTGGAGCAGATGGAGGCCGGGCGGCAGTTCAGTGCTGAACAGATTGATTGGTTAAACATGATCAAAGACCACATAGCCGCCAGCGTAACAATGGAGATGGACGATTTTGATTACGAACCATTCGTTCAAAAGGGAGGGGCGGTTAAAGTTTATCAGCTGTTTGGTGTTGAATTAGGGGATTTATTGAATATGCTAAATCAGAATTTGGGATTGTGAAATGGGGAATGATCCGGTCTTACCCACGGGATGGATTAGGACTACACTTGGTAGAGCATTTAATTGGGGAAGTGGCGGTACCCCTCTTAGTAGCAATCAATATTCTATGGGGGACTATTCCGTGGTTAGTAATTGGTGACTTAAATGACGGAATAGTTACTGATTCACGAACTAAGATCACTGAAGATGGGCTAAGAAATAGTGCAGTCAAATGGATTGAGGAAGGCTCAGTTCTTATTGCAATGTATGGTTCAATCGGAAAACTCGGTATAGCAGGCAGGCGACTGACCACAAATCAGGCAATTGCATTTACAAAGCCTGAACCTATCCTTCCAAAATATTTATTCTATTATTTGCTTAGAGAGAGAGAAAACCTTGGGAAGCGAGGAATTGGCGTCACGCAAAAGAATATAAGTCAAACCATAATAAAAGGCTATCCATTTTTACTTGCACCACTCCAAGAACAACGACGAATTGTGAGCAACAATCGAGGAACTCTTCACCCAACTGGACGCCGGGATTGCCGAGCTGCACCAGGCCAAAGCGCAACTCAAGCGCTATCGGCAGGCGGTCCTCAAAGCCGCCATGGAAGGCGAGTTCACCCGTGCATGGCGGAAGGCGCATCCAGGGGGAAATTGAGCCGGCTTCGGTCTTGCTGGGCGTGTCCTGAAAGAACGCCGGGAAAAGTGGGAAGCCAAGCAGCTAGCCCAGATGCAGGCAAAAGGGAAAGAGCCAAAGGACGATAGCTGGAAGCGTCAAGTATCGAGAACCTGCCAGGCCGGATATCGAGAACCTACCCGAACTGCCGGAAGGGTGGGCTTGGGCAATGGACAGATCAATTAGCAAATGTTCAAACAGGCGCAACGCCTTTAAGGAGTAATAAGCGAAATCCTGGGAGAATGGCCCTATTTCGTGGTTACGAGTGGCGCTCTAAACGAATTAGTGTGCGAGAAGCGGCTGAATTCGCTACAGAATTGGCGTTAACAAAAACTAACACGAACGATATCTCCCAAAGAATAGATTTGCTCGTAGCAATGTATGGTGAGGGCAGGACTAGAGGCAAAGTATCGAGTTGTCAATTGGATGCCGCAACAAATCACAGCCTGTGTACAGCAAATCATAATAAATGAGCCTTTTCTGCCGATTGGTCAAGGATTATGTTACGTTATTGGTTTCGGCATAACTATAACGAAATAAGGCGCAGGTCTTCGGGTACGGAGTTCAACTCAAGTTAACACATTGGGAATATTAAAAAGAGCACTTGTGGCTTCATCCCTTCACTCGGTGAGCAAGCTCAAATCATCAACAAACCGAATTCCGCCTCTCAACAGCTGATGCTATTGACCGAGAACTCGACAAAGCTCTTACATATGCTGAGCTCCTTCGTAAAAGCATCCTCCTTCGGGCGTTTCGGGGTTGCCTGGTGCCTCAAGACCCCAACGACGAACCAGCTTCTGTTCTCCTTAATAAAATTAGATCAGGAAAAAATCCAATGTATATAGAAGCGATTTTAAGTCGACATGGGCGGGTGGTGACGACCAGAGGTATACAAACGATGATTTTCCTAAAGAAGTCAACCAGATGTCAAAGATATAATCCAAGACACTCCGACCTTGGCATCGTCATCCTTAATAAAATTGCACGCAATTATTAACCAAATTCAACATTAAAGATGTACTGACTCGTAATATTGTCTACTCAGTTAAGCATCTTCAGTCGTTGCGTAAAGGTTTGCAGTACATGGCTCGACAATAAACAAATCCTTCCCTTGCAAATGGCGAAGTCGTGAGACTACCCGGTATTGGTACCAATGGAGCTATAAGAACTCGACTTGGTGTCGAATAAAATTTGGGAAATTTGCTTTTGTTGAGAGCGATATATTTGTTAAATTCCCATCTATTTATCAAGTCTATAAAGTTCGTACTGGCTGTAATCATTGTGCCAACTGAATAAAGTAGCCTCCGTCTCCGGCATTATGTGAGCGATTTTGAAATGGTTTCTGATCGGTTCAATCCTTGCTACCGCTTACCCACGATATCCATTTGTCCTTTTGGGCATCACTGATGACCCGTCCGAAGTAAAGTGGTTGAGCTGACATCTGAACTTGATACGTTTCTCGTAAAGAATGTGGACTCTCATGTCTAACTGAAATGAAATTGAATCTGAACGATGGACTATGATTTTAAGCAAACACTGCCACCGAAAATAGGGTTCATAGCAAAAGAAATATGCGCATTCGCTAATACGTCTGGAGGGGGACGTTTGCTCCTGGTATCGGTGACAACCAGGGGAGATCGATCGGCGTAAATCCTAATGATGTCGATCGCTTCAACATACGCATTGCTAAGATGCAACCGAGATAGTTGGCCCCACCCCCGAACTACCTTTAAAGATTCATATGTTCCTAACAAAGACCAATGCATTGTGTAATTGCCATAATCATGAGTTACCGAAGTCAAGAAAACCCTGCATGACGTTAATGATAAAGTCTTATCTTCGATAGGACATCAGCACGACCGGCTAAATCACTGCCGAGATAAGACGACTACTAATAAAGGGGAGGACTGAATCTGGACAACCGACCATCCAATCGTCCAACGCCTTTGGAACTACTGCAACGTCCTGCGGGATGACGGTGTTAGCTACGGCGACTACGTCGAGCAATTGACTTACCTGCTCTTCCTGAAGCTGGCGGATGAGCAGACACAGCCGCCCTACAATCGCCCATCCATTATCCCGGAAGAATATTCCTGGCCTCAGTTGGACAAACGAGATGGTGCAGAACTCGAAGCGCAATATCTCATAACGCTGCAAGAATTAGCGAAAAAGCCGGGGCATGCTGGGCGTCATCTTTCGCAAGGCGCAAAACCGCATCCAGGACCCTGCTAAGCTCAAGCGCCTGGTAGCGATGATCGAGGAAGAGACCTGGTCGGGGCTGGATGTGGATATCAAAGGCGCAATCTACGAAGGACTTGCTGGAGAAGAACGCTGAGGACGTGAAGAGTGGTGCGGGGCAATATTTCACCCCACGCCCGTTGATCAAAGCCATGGTGGAGGTGATGCGTCCCGAGCCGGGGATGTCCATCTGCGATCCGGCCTGCGGTACGGGGGGCTTCTTCATGTCTGCTCATGATTACATATCCCAGACCTACCAGCTTGACCGGGATCAGAAACGGGCGTTGCGCTATAACACTTTCAAAGGCTGGGAGATTGTAGATAACACTGCCCGCCTGTGCGTGATGAACCTATACCTGCACGGCATCGGTGGCGATGAAAGTCCGATCATCGTTAGCGACAGCCTGATAGCCGATCCCGGTGATCGCTTCGATATGGTGCTTACCAATCCACCCTTTGGCAAAAAGAGCAGCATCACGGTGGTCAATGGGGAAGGTAAGAGCGACCGGGAAGCGCTCACCTACGAGCGGGACGACTTCTGGGCGACCACCTCCAACAAACAGGTAAACTTCGTCCAGCATATCAAGACCCTGCTGAAGATCAATGGGCGTGCGGCTGTAGTCGTGCCAGACAATGTGCTCTTCGAGGGGGGAGCCGGCGAGACGGTCAGACGTAAATACTGTCGGAGTGTGATGTACACACACTCTTACGGTTTCCAACTGGGGTTTTCTATAGCCCTGGCGTGAAAGCGAATGTGATGTTCTTCGACAAGAAGCCTGGCAGGGAGAAACCCTGGACGGAGCGCTATATGGGTTCTACGATCTACGCACCAACATGCACTTTACCCTCAAGCAAAACCCCATGCGCTATGAGGACTTGCAGGATTTCATCCGCTGCTATAACCCACAAAACCGCCACGACCGCCACGAGACGGAGCGTTTCCGGGCATTCACCTATGACGAGATCATGCAGCGAGATAAAGTTAGCCTGGATATTTTCTGGCTGAGAGACGAAAGCCTGGAAGATACAGAAAATCTTCCCAACCCTGACGTGCTGGCTGAGGAGATCATCGAGCACCTGGAGGCGGCGCTTGAGCAATTCAACAGTATTTATGGGTCGCTTGAGGGGTCAGAAGATATATGATATGTGGCGGTTGATTGTTGATGAAAACTCTATACCAAGATATTTCGGAGAAAGCTAATGACGAAAGATGATCCCGATGATATTTCTGATGATATTGAGAAGTTATCAGAAAGGAAGAATTACTTAGCTCTTTGGCTGAGCCGTCACCGATTGTGGATGATGCTGCTCATCAGGTCCAAATGATGAAGGATAGGACGGGATTGGGAATTGGATGCCTTGGAGAACAGGCCTTCAGAAGCTGATGAAATTCCGTACCAGAGTTTTTCGGATCGACTTGAGCAAGAGAATCAGTTCCTAATCAATTACTTACCTTTGCTACTATTTATCATCTTGGTCCTGTTACAACTTCGTCGTCGGTCACGACGTCGGGAACATCGATGTG
Source organism: uncultured Chloroflexia bacterium (assembly GCA_963714425.1). Lineage (GTDB taxonomy): Bacteria > Chloroflexota > Anaerolineae > Anaerolineales > UBA4823 > DATCYX01. The sequence continues at coordinate 691 of CAVQOI010000003.1, read as the reverse complement.
TTCGAGTATGTATCTCGGATAAGTGATTTGAATACGCCTGAAGCTTTGGCTTTCTCTGAAGAATACACATCTCGATACCGTAATCCAGTCTGTACAAGATCGTCCAATGCAGGTGCGAGACTCATCGAGAAAGCTGAAATCACCCACCAGCTTAGAAAGATTTCAAAAGGCATTCGATGGCTTCCTGGATTATAAGATCGACCCAAGGAAGCGAACAGACGCAGCCATGGAAATGAGAACATCTGCTTGATGCAATTAAAGGCGATTTATATGATAGAGCCAAGAAATGGCCGAAGGAAAATATGACGTGGAGAGAGATGTCTCTACGTCTTGCTTCTGGGGAAGAGGGTAGTATTGCCCACAGAGAATTGGAACGGCAGAGATCTAAGCGCTCTACACTTGTACACACCGTTTGTCAGACATCGGTAAAGACAGAAGAGGGCGGATCTGTCACAAATCTTGATGATATTTGGGTGGAAGGTCCTTCACCACCTCTATGTTGTCTTAGGTCTAATCGATTTTGATAAAGAAATTCATAAGAGCCCACGATAACTATCCTTGAATATATCTAATTTGGCCACAGAAAAAAATCTCTTCCCAATCAACGGCGGCTGAAACACACATCATCAAAGAAAATCGTCTTGCGTAATCCTGTAAGAGATTAGCAAGAATTCGCGGATTATCTCATCTA
>CAVQOI010000002.1:0-63840 GCA_963714425.1 uncultured Chloroflexia bacterium | reverse complement strand
CCAACGCCGTGGCTGTGCTGGCGGTCATCGCCGTCAACGTCCTGGCGAACGCTTTGCCGCTCAATGGATTGAACACCGGCGAGATTTCAGACCGCTTTGATGTCTATTTCGTTCCCGCCGGGTATGTTTTCTCGATTTGGGGGCTCATCTACCTGGGGCTGATCTTCTTTGCTGTGTACCAGGCGCTGCCCGCACAGCAGTCCAACCCGCGCTTGACCCAATTAGGCTGGCTGTTTGTTTTGAGCTGCGCCGCCAATATCGTCTGGCTGTTCCTGTGGCATTACGAACAGTTCCCGCTCACGATCGTCGCTATGCTAACCCTGCTGGGATCGTTGATCGCTATCTACTTACAGCTGGGGATCGGGCGCGAGGCAGTCTCCCCGGCGGAGCGCTGGTTTGTGCAAATCCCCTTCAGCGTATACCTTGGCTGGGTGAGCGTGGCGACCATTGCCAACGCCACCAGCCTGCTGGATTACCTTAAATGGGATGGCTGGGGAATCCGCCCGGAAGTGTGGGCGGTGATCATGCTGGTGGTGGCAGCCGGGCTGGCGGCGACGATGCTCTTCAATAGGGGGGATGTGGCTTTTGCGCTGGTGATCGTCTGGGCGTTTGCTGGGATCGCCATCAAGCAGGCGCGCTCACCCCTGGTGGCGAACGCCGCCTGGGTATTGGTGGGGGTGCTGGTGGTGGTAATGGTGGGAAGCGCAATCTGGAACAGGCAGCGATTGGGATGATCATCATGCGCGGATTATCTGCACAGGTAAGGCAGGTAAATCCGCGGCGGGGTAACAGCCTCCAGCTCGATTGTCAGGGGGTCAGTGGACTGGCCGTCGTATAAGGCATAAGCCACCAGGGTGTAAGTCCCAGGGAGGATGCCTTCAGTCTGCCAACTCAGATCGACGGTTTGGCTGGCGCCCGGTTGCAATGCAATGGTCTGGGTGATCACCTGGGCGTTTTCGCCCTGAGCGTCGCGCGCCAGGAGCACCAACAGCGCTTCAACGGGCAGCTCACCGGTGTTGTGCACACCCACCTCAACCTCAACCGGCTCACCGATCTCAAAGGAGCCGGGCAGCGCTACCAGGTCGCTCAACGTCGCCTGGCTGATCCCGAGGCGGATCACCACCCTGGCGCGTTCCAGCAAATATCCATCCAGGTCAAGCAGCTCCACATTCACGGCATAATCACCAGCCGGGCTTCCGGCGCTATCCCAGTGCAAAGCGAAGCTGGCCTCGCCGATCAGCTCGGGTAGGGTCTGGAGAAGCAGCCCGTCTATGATCTCCCCGGTCGTGGCCGATTCCATAACGGCGCGCACAACCACTGTTGTAGACTCCCCCGAGGGATTCTTTAGCTCGATCTCGATATCTACATCGGCCCCCAAGGGCAGCGTGTAAGCTGAGGGGCTGATTTGGGTGATCTCCACCGGAGACTCCTGGGTTTCGATCTCAAAGGAGTAATCTTTGTAGAACAAGCCTTGCAGTGTCAGGGGATTGTAATAGAAGGGGTATAAGGTGATCGCCAGGGTGGTGGTATAAGGCTGCTCGATCACGTACCAGTCGTAGACTTTCTCGGGCCACCAGTCCTGACTGGGAGCGGATACTGCCGGCAGCAAAACCGCTCCTCCAGGCAGGGCAATCTGCGCCGGTGGCAGGTTCAAGCCGTCGAAAAGCTGTGGCTCGCTCCGGTCTGTCAGGCGCACCTCCTGAACCAGGGTGGAGGCCGGGTAAGAGAAGAAAACCTGGTAGAGCGGTAGCCGCGGCTGTCCAGGCTCCATAAGAAACTCTCCCGGCGGGATCGATACCTGGTGCGCTTCCAGCAACGGTTCAATCAAGGGATCGGGGACCGAGACCTGTACCGTAGTTGTCATCGCCTCGGGCAGGGTCGGGCTGAAGGACTGTTCAGCCGGTTGGAAAGGAGTGCCAGCCGTCGGATAGGGCGTTACACGCCCGTACTTGGCGTCGCCAAACACGTGGTAGATCCCAGTCCAGTAGCGGTTGTGAAAGTTGTCGCTCAGCTTGGACTTGGTGACCGACAGCGCACGCGCGAAGGATGAATTGTTATTCCAGTTGGAAAAGAACACGTCGGCGTTAGGGCAGATATCGGGATCGCCAAGGCAAGCCCCCACCTCGATCGCACCCATATAAGCGCCTGCTTTCTGGTTTAGAAAAGCTTCAGCCATGGAGAAATTTCCGTTGTAAGCGCCGGTCTTGCAGGACGAGGCGAATACGAAGGGGTTCGTGTTGGCGAAGGGGTTGCTCTGCTTGGTCACCGTCGTGGTCGTGATGACATCCCAGCTCCCCGCATTGCCGTGCCCAGCCAGAAAGAGCACATCCTGGTTGGGGAGGTTATTGAAAAAGGAGTTATGGATTGCCAGGGTCGTCGCCGGGATGTCCAGGCTGCCGTCGCCCTTGTAAATATTAAAGGCGGGATTGTTCATCCCGATGACGCTCCCGGTGAGGTTTTTAATCACGTTGTCAACTTCAGCTTTGAAGTTGATGCTGTCCGCGCCGCCCCCGATGGTCGCCGGGTAGCCATTTACTACCATCTTGAGCAGACCATCAAAGTGATAGCCGGTCTCGCCCTTGGCGAGGTTGATGGCGGTGGTAAGGGGAGTTCGTAACAGGTTGGCGTTATCTCCGACGATGCGGGCGATGCTCAGCTCGGGACGGATCTCATCACCCGACATATTGGCATACGGATAATCGGTATAAGGTGCGACGAAGGGGCGATCGCCGTGGGTGGTCTCTTTGGTGCCAAAATAGCGCCACCAACCCGGGACGACGTTGGTCTCCCCGACCAGCAGCAGGTAGCCGTTAGATGTGAAGCTGCTCGATAGGGCATTGCTCCAGGCGCCGCCAGGCTTAAGCAGATTGTGTAAACTCGAGGCGCTGTAATCTTCAATATACCCAAGGGCTCCATTCCGGTAATATGCCAGCTCAGCCATGCTGGAGAGTATGGCGTTCGTGGCGGTACGCTCGGGGCTGGGACCTTGATAGTAGCCCGGGTTGTGGACAGCAAACAGGCGATACGGGTTGGTGACGATCAGGTAATCGGCTTGCTTGAGAGCGTCGGCGTGCGATTGGGCGATGGTCTCGCCAGTGATCGCCGTCGCTACCGGCAGCGTGACGAAGTCATGCAGGTGGGCACCCCCCGGGGTATCCCAGTACAGGTCGACGAAGTATCCGATCTCGGGTTTGGGCGGGTTGGGGTAGAGCATCATTGGTAACACGTCGAAGGCGTACAGGCGCGCCTCGCCAGCCGGGATGCTCCCATTGGGGCGGATGACCGCATAACCGTAGTGACCCTGCGGGTTGTGCTCGGTCAGATAGTCAACGGTGGGCGTGCTGCGCCCGATCGCCTGAAACCCGCGCAAGCCGTCGAAGATCTGCACGTTGCTCGCATCCGCATCACCGCTGTTCTTGATCGTAAGGAAGACCAGCAGCCTGTTCTGGTTGCGCAGCACGGAATGCCCGATCACCTCCAGGAAGGGTGGGGATGGCGGTGGGGTTGGAGGCGCATTATAGACGGTGATGTCTACGAAATCGACCGCCTGGTTTCCGTTCTTATCGAAGACCTGCACCGCCAGCCGGTGTTGGCTGTTATTCGAAAATCCCCGGCTGTCCCATTCGAAGGTCACGCTCGTATTAGTGGGTGGATTGTTCACATCGTAACCTTCGAACTGCTGGTAATCGCCGTCCACGTAAAAACGGGCAGAGACCACCCCGCTATTGTCGGTCAGGGTTGCCGTAATGGGCACTTTACCTGCCACGGTAGCGTCGTCCAGTGGGCTGGTGATGTCTACAGTTGGAAGCGTGCTGTCCACCAGGTTGGCTACCTCTACAGGGGCTTGCACGCTGCCATAGTTGCCGGCATAGTCGTAAGCACGCGCTTCGAGCAGGTGCTCGCCATTATTCAGAGCGGCGGTGTCGAGCCAGAATTGGTATGGGGGAGAATAGTCACTGAAAGCGCGCTGCCCATCCAGGTAGAAAACCACGCGGGAAACACCGGTGTTATCGCTGGCAGTGCTGGTGATCACCACGGTTGAAGTGATCACGGGCGGTGGCACAAACCAGACGCTTGGATCGACCAGATCCTGCTGGGGCAGGGTCTGGAAAACAAAATCACCGCTGGTCGCGGTATTGCCGAAACTGTCACTGGATTGGACCGTGAAATGATAAGTCTTGAAGGGCTGCAAGCCGGTAAGGGTAACATCATGGGAGGTATCAGGCTCTGAGTTCGTGACCTGGGAGGGGTACATCCCGGCGAAGACTCCATATCTCACCACGCTGTCTCCCGGCTCGCCTGTCGACCATGTGATGCGGGCGGAGTCGCTGGTGACGTCGGAGACGACCGGACCGGATGTGATCTCCGGCGGCTGGGTGTCACACGACCAGACTTCCTGGCGAGTATTATTGGTCTCGTTTTGTTCCTGAACCAGGTTCGTCGGATCAGCGAGCACCTCGATCTGGTCGCTGGAAGGCGTGCAAGTCCAGGCATAGCTAAAGCAGCTATCCCAACGTTCCTCAGGTGCTAACGAAACGGGCACTCCGCGGCTGGACACACCGCTGCTATCCACGCGCAAGGCGACCAGGTAATCAAGGGGGGCGGTCGCGTTGCCCTGATTCAAGAGCTGGAAGCAGATTTGGCTTGCCTCGGGCCAAAGGTCGGTCACCACCAGGTCGGGCAGTGGCTGGTTGGTGGGCGTAACCGTAGGGGTCTGCGTGGGGGTGGCAGTGCGGGTGGCTGTCGGCGTTTGCGTAGCGGTATGGGTGATTGTCGGAGTAGAGGTTTTCGTGGCAGTGGGCGTGGGTGTAGATGTGAGCGTACGCGTAGGAGTGGAGGTGTGGGTAGCTGAGGAGGTAGCTGTGCGCGTGGCTGTCCCCGTTGGGGTGACAGTGCGGGTGGCCGTGGAGGTAGCCGTGCGTGTGACAGTGGAGGTCGCTGTGCGGGTGGCTGTGGATGTGGGGGTAGAGGTGGATGGCAAGAGATCCCAAAACTTATTATTTCTCAAGTCCTTGCCGGAAAGAGGCCAGGTGTATTGGATCCAGTTAGCGTTACGTACCGTCCCGCTGGGTGAAGTAGCCCCGACCGATAGATAGCCAGGAGGGTCGATCTCGACCAGGTTGTAATATTCGCAAGTGCGGCTGGTGACAAGCAAGTAGTAACCTGTGTGGGCGTTGGTAGACGCCTGGCCGATAAGCTCGCCGTAGCTAGCGGGATTGGAGGCGCAGTATAAGTCGACCTCGACATAAGGCACGGGATTAGTTTCGTCGCCCAGGTTGCCGCTGAAGACCTTGCCCGAGAAGCCATATAAGAGAGCCACATCAGCATAAAGATCCAGCGCCATGGTGGACGAGTTGCGCCCATCCTCCCAGGCAATAACCGCGCTGGCACTGGACCCCGATGCAATGGCAGGGCGAGCCTCCCAGGAGGACAGGGTGGATAAGCCGATCTCGGGATCTGGGAGGCTGCCAAAATGGGTGACCCGCCGCCAGTAGAGATCATGGTCTGAGGGTGAGTATTCATATTCGTATGCGACCTGGAATTCTCCAGTGGCAGAGTTATACGTCACGTCCGGGTTGAGGCAATTATTGAGGTTAGGAGAGGCGATTGTAAAGTTTCCCCCGTAGAGGGAACCGCTGGCGTTGATGAGCTGCCCGTTGATCTCCCAATTGGATGCGCCGGAAAAGTGGTCCTCCCAAACAACCAGATAGCGGTAGTTATATCCATCGTAAGCCAGGCGAGGCTTGATCTGGTCGTTCGCAGTATAAGCGGTTGAGATGGAGAGCTGCCCACCCACCAGGCTCCCGGCGCTGTTGACCTGCTGGCCATAGATATCGTAATCGCCCCATGCATTCCGCCCTTGCCAGACTACCAGGAAAGCGCCGGCAGAGGAACTGTAGGCAAGGGCAGGGAAGGCATCGTTGTAAGGGCTGGTGGTGATGGCAAACTGCGAGCCATATATCGTTCCATTTTCATTGACGAGCTGGGCATAGATATCGCGTTGCCCGAACTCTTCATCGCCGATTCGGCGCTCCCAAACGACCAGGTAGCGGTGGTTAGATGGATCGAAAGCCACCACCGGGCGGGTTTCGAAGTAGGTTAAGGTGCTGACGGTCAATTCGCTGGTTACCAGATTGCCGGAGGTGTCCACGCGGCGGGCGTAAATATCGTGGTCGGTAAGGCTGTAGGCGTACTGCCAGACGACCAGGAACTCATTGGAGCTATTGGAAGCGATGGAGGGGTCCAATCGCTGGTTGGAGCCATCCAGGGCAACGCCAAAGATGCTGCCATAAGGTGCTCCGTCAGAGGCGATAAAGCGGGCGACAATATCCCAATCAGCTCCCCAGCCCCAGTGATGGTCCTCCCAAACAGACAGGTAGGCGTTGGAAGCACTGTTGAAGGCGATGGCTGGCTGGATCTGGTCGTACTCCCAGGAGATGATGGCGTTAGCGGCTGAAGGCTCCTCAGGATCAAGCGGGAGCTGCTTGGGTACAGGACTTTCTTGTGGTAAGCCCGCTGAGCGGCTGGTGCCGGGAAGCAGGCAAAGCACCCCGATCACCAAACTCACGATGATTAGCCAGAGGCGCACATGAATAGCCTGTGCCAACATCCGCATCGGCTGGAGCCTTGACATCGATTCCCACCCATTTCACCCCGGTTGGCGCTCCCACCGGATTTTCCAACACGAGACGGGCTAAAACCCCACAGGTCTTTTTCGCCCGGTTGCCTGCCCTCCAGGAAACATTGACGATCTGCAGGTACTTTAATAGATTGTACGAAAAAAATAAACCAGAGTCAACTAGTACGCTTATGTTCGGATAAGAGTTCGGACATCTCTTGTTAAGCCGTCATAGCGAGCGATAGCGAAGCGATCTCAGCAGAATATTAGGAGATTGCCACGCCCTTTCCGCGTGCGCCTGCGGCGCAGCCAGGCAGGCGGGGCTCGCAATGACCCGTAAAGTGGATGTTTTCCGAACTTTTATCCGAAGTTTAGGTACGGCTTAGCTAATTTTTAACAAGACCCAGGGTAATCGTCTCCCCCTCCACTTTGAGAGTCTCCGCATACGCCCCCTCGGGCGGATCGCCGGCCACCAGCTCGGTGGTGAGCGTCTCTGCCTTGAAGTAATCGCCCCAGGTCTCAAAGACCTGCGATAGCTCACCGCGCGCTGCGTAATAGGTGGTGATGCGGTCGGCGATGTCGAAGCCGGCATCCTTGCGCATGGATTGAACCCGGCGCACCACTTCACGCGCCAGCCCTTCCAGGCGCAGCTCCGGCGTGAGGGTGGCGTCCACCGCTACGGTGGCGAGCTTGTCCGCAGCCACAGCCAGCCCTTCGACAGGCTGAGTGCTCACCAGGATCTCTTCAGGCGCCAGATCGACCGTCTCGCCGTCCACATCAATGGTCACCGGCAGCCCGGCAGCCACGCTGCTGGCGACCTTGTAGGGATCAACCGACAGCCAGGGCGTCCCGCAGCGCCGGGAAGCGCGCCCCGAACTTTGGCCCCAGCAGCTTGTTATCCGGCAGGATACGGTAGGTTACCAGCTGGCGGGCGTCCTCCACGAACTCGAAAACCTTCACGTTGAGCTCGTCGGTGACGATGTCCACCAGCTCCTGGCGCAGCGAGCGTCTAGAAGCATCTCCGGCGTAAACCATCACAGTCGCCAGCGGCTGGCGCACTTTCAAGCCGGCGGTGTTGCGGGCGCTCAATCCCAGGCTGGCGACCTGGCGAGCCAGGCTCATCTGCTCCAGCAGGGAGTCATCCTCGGTCGCCGGGTCGGCTTCGGGCCAGGCGGTGTGGTGCACGCTGAGATATGGAGCTCGATGCTCCGGCAGTTGTACTGCCGGAGATTCCCGCACCGCGCGCACCAGGTTCTGGTACATGGCCTCGGTCATGAAGGGGATGAAGGGCGCCAGCAGCTTGGTGAGCTTGACCAGCACGTGGTAAAGCGTGGCGTAGGCAGTATCTTTGTCTTGATCGTGCTCGCTCTTCCAGAAACGCCGGCGGCTGCGGCGCACGTACCAGTTGGACAGGTCATCCAGCAGGCTCTCCAGCGCCAGGGTGGCGGAGTACGAGTCTGAATTTTCAAGAGCCTCGGTAGTGCGCTCGACGACCTGGTTGAGGCGGCTCAGGATCCAGCGGTCCAGCAGGTTGGCGGGGCGCGGGGTTGCGCCTTCGGGGGTGGCGGGGTCGAAGCCTTGGGCCTCGGGCTCCCACCCGTCCAGCCGGGCGTAGGTAGCGAAGAAGCTATACACATTCCACAGCGGAATAAGGAAGCGACGGCGGGCTTCATCGCCGCGGTTGTAGCCGAAGAGCAGGTCGTTCTCCGGCTTGTGAGCGCAGTACAGCCAGCGCATCACGTCCACACCCATGTTATCGGCGGCTTCATTGAACTCGATGGCGTTGCCCCAGGATTTGTGCATGGGGCGCCCATCTTCTGCCAGCAGGGTGGCGTAGCCGAAGTTCTCCAGGAAGGGCGGGCTGCTATCCACCACCGTGGCCATCGCCAGCAGGCTGTAGAACCAGTTGCGGAACTGCCCCGGGAAGGACTCGCTGATCCAGTGGGCTGGGTACCAGCTGCGCCAGTATGCCGGGTCCACCCGGTAGCGCAATGTGCTGAAGGAGACGATGCCGGCGTCCAGCCAGGGGTTGCCCACATCGGGAATGCGGCTCATCGCGCCCTGGCACTGCGGGCAGGCCAGCTTGACGGCGTCGATATGCGGTCGGTGCGGGGTGTGCCCCTCGAAGCGCTCCCAGCCCGAGACAGCCCGCGATTTGAGCTCGACCTCATCGCCAATGACCTCGTAATGGTCGCACTGGTTGCAGACCCAGATAGGCAGTGCCAGCCCCCAGTAGCGCTTCTTGCTGATCATCCAGTCGTGCATGTTGCGCAGCCAGTCCATCTCGCGCGAGTAGCCGAACTCAGGGATCCAGCGGATCTGCTCGACCACGTCCATGATCTGGTAGCGCAGGCTGCGCTGTTTCTCCTCCGCCGTAAGGGCTTCGCGTGGCTTATCGTATGTCTCGCCCATGCTGATGAACCACTCGTCCACCAGGCGGAAAACCAGCTCGGTCTGGCAGCGCCAGCAGGTAGGGTAGCGGTGGGCGTAGGCCTCGACCCGGTAGAGGGCGCCTTTGCGGCGCAGGTCGTCGAAGATCAGCGGGGCGACCTCTTCGACGTTCTTCCCGCTCAGCCAATCGAATCCGTCGACGAAGTAACCCTCTTCGTCAAGCGGTGCAACCAGCGGCAAGCCGAGATCGCGGCCGATTTGGAAGTCCTCTGCGCCGCAGCCCGGGGCGATGTGCACGATGCCGGTGCCTTCGGTCTCGCCTACGGCATCCCACAGGACGATACGATGCGCCTGGGTGGGCGTATCTTTGACCTCTTTGGTGAGATCGGTCAGCCGTGTGAATCCGCCCGGCTTTTGAGAAGATGGCAGATCGTCGAACGGCCCATCGTAAGTCCAGCCCTCCATCTCCGTGCCTTGCAGCTCCCCAAGTACTTTGTAGTCGCCGCGCAGCATGTGCAGCGTGCCCTTGGAGAGATAGAACACCTCGTCTCCCTGGCGCACTTTGGCATAGGTCAGGTTTGGACCAACCGCAGCTGCCACGTTGCTGGTCAGCGTCCAGGGTGTGGTGGTCCACACCAGCAGGGACTCGGGCAAGCCTGTTTCCGGATCAAGGCGATGTTCGTAAATTGCTGAGGCCGGGTTGCCAGAGTTTGTCTTTGGCGGCTCATCACCCCTCTCTTGACGCAGGGGGAACTTCAGCGTCACCGAGTCGTGGGTCACTTCAGCATAGCCATCGGTAACGATCTCGTGCTGGCTGATGGCGGTGGCGCAGCGCGGGCACCAGGGCATCACATCGGCGCCGCGGTACAACCAGCCGTTCTGCCAGCACTTCTTCAAGAACGTCCAGATCATGTAATTGTTCTCGTTAGAGAACGTGAAATAGCTGCCGCCTAGCTCGGGCAAACCCAGCCTGCCCACAACCTGCTCCACGCTGTCGGTCACTGCACCATTAGGTCCCTGGACGGTGATCACCTGGGAGGGGTCTTCTTCCAGCTTATCCGCCAGTAAGCGCAGCTGGTCAGGATTGTTCCAGTCCATCCAGTAACCTAAGCGGATGGATTGCTCGGTCTGCACGGCTGCGTAGCGCAGCACGCGTGCTTTGCACTTGCGCACAAACATCTCCAGCCCAAAGGCTTCGATATCCTTCTTGGATTTGAAGCCCATTTCTTTCTCGACGTTGACCTCCACCCATAGCCCCTGGCAGTCGAAGCCGTTCTGGTAGCGCAGCTCGCGACCGCGCATGGTCCAAAAGCGCTGGAACAGGTCTTTGTATGTGCGCCCCCAGCCGTGGTGCACGCCCATCGGGTTGTTGGCAGTGATTGGACCATCGATAAACGACCAGTGCGGGTCACCCTTGTGCAGATCGCGCTGCTTGCGGAATGCTTGAGTCTCTTCCCAGAACTTGAGCAATTGGCGCTCTTGTTCGGGGAAGTCGACTTTGTTGGGTACATCTCTAAAGGGCATAGCAACTCCAAAAAACAACGAGATTCGAGAATGGAGACTTGAGAATTGGAAAGAAACGAAGCTCTAATCCCGAAACTCTACTCTCGCCTGAAAACAAAAACCCTCGCCCCACTCAGGGACGAGAGTGCAATAGGTCTCCCGCGGTACCACCCTGGTTCCCGAAAATTCGGGCACCTCAGTTCAGTGAGCAGCGGTGTCCCGCTCATCACTGGCCCTGGATAACGGGAGGCATGCCCGGCGTGCCTAGTATGTAGGGCGGAATGCCATTTCCCCTACAGTTCAGCTTGCGGCTCCGGAATGATTTTCAGCCGGCTTACCTGCCCCGGCTCCCACCGTCCCGGGTTCGCTGCCAGCGCAATGCAGGCTTACTCGTTTCCTTCATCGCCTTTTACGGCTTACAATGGCGAGATTATCCCACAAAGTTGCCCCTTGGTCAACAGCCTGGCAATCCCCCGATCATGTCAATGTAAGGAAAAACCGGAATTACCCCCCTTCCTTGGGGAAGGGGGGATGGGGAGAATGTTGCCTAATCCGGCCCGATATAGGTGCCCGGATGCAAGGTGGTGCTCTTGGGGATGACCACGATACCATCGTGCACCACCCAGCTGCCAGAGTCCATCTCCGTGCCGCGCGGGAAGGGGCGCACGGTCACGCCCTCGCCCATGCGCACATTCTTGTCGATAATGGCGCCATCGATCTGGCAATCTTTTCCGATGCCCAGGGGTACGCCAGTGCGGGCGAGCAGATCAGGCTCGTCGTAGTAATCCGCGCCCATGATGATGCTGTCCTTGATGTGCACACCGTCGGCGATAATGCTGCGCAAACCCACAATCGAATCGCTGATCTCGGCGTGGCGGATCAGGCACCCATCGGTGAGCATCACGTTGTGCAGGGTGGCGCCATCGATCACCGAGCTGGGCAGGTAGCGCTGGCGGGTGTAGATGGGATGCACCGGATCGTAGAAATTGAAGCGTGCATCCTGGCGGGTCAGGCTCAGGTTGGTCTCGTAAAACGAGCGGATCGTCCCGATGTCCTCCCAGTAGCCTTCGAAATCGAAGCCGAATACCTCATGCGTGTGGATGGCGTTGGGGATGATTTGCCCGCCGAAGTCTTCATGTTCGCTGTTCTCCAGCAGATCGACCAGCACGGGGGTGTCGAATACGTAAATGCCCATTGAGCCCAGATAGGGGCGTTTGGGGTCATCACGGCTGACAAACTGTGCCAGCACGTCAGGGTCACGTGGTTTTTCGACAAAGGCAGAAATGCGACCACCCGGGTTCTTCTTGAGCAAGCCAAAGCGGTATGCGTCGCCTGCACCCACAGGCTGCACCGCCACGGTGACGGCGGCGGAGGATTCTAGATGGTACTCAATCATGGTGCTGTAATCCATGCGGTACAGGTGGTCACCCGCCAGGACGAGCACGATCTCTGCGTCGGTCGCCTTGATCTCGAACAGCTGCTTGCGCACTGCATCCGCCGTGCCCTGGTACCAGTCCGAGGAGCGCGGCGTCTGCTCGGCAGCCAGGATCTGCACCCAGCCGCTGTGGAAGTCGTCGAAGGTGTAGGTCTGGGTGATGTGGCGGTGTAAGGAGACCGAGTTGAACTGGGTGAGCACGGCGATGTGGCTGATGCCGGAGTTGATGCAGTTGCTGATGGGCACGTCGATCAGGCGGTACTTGCCGGCGATGGGCACAGCAGGCTTGGCGCGCTGGCGGGTGAGCGGGTACAGGCGCTTGCCCACCCCGCCCCCAAGGATCACGGCTAAGACGTTGTTAAGATTTGGCATGGTTACCTCTCTTTAACACAAAGGTCACAAAGGCACACGAAGTATTGTTCTAGCTTTGTGCTCCTTCGTGACCTTGGTGGTGAAAATACCGTGGTTTGATATTATCAAAAATGATCATTTACTGCAACGAAAACGCACGAGGCACCCTGATGCGTTCGTGCGTGAGTCCGTCTGCGTGCTATAATTCCAGTGCCGAAGGTGGGAATCGAACCCACACCCCCGAGGGGACACGAGTTTGAGTCGTGCGCGTCTGCCTGTTCCGCCACTCCGGCATGAAGTGTCTGCAATTATACTCAAATATCACTTAACCTTCAACCTTGAACGTTCGGGCGCCCCGCCAGCCGCGTACGCCTGCTGCGTTGCTACGCAGGGTCGTCCTTACATACGTAAACTGACATGCGCCTAGGAATTATTGGCCTTCCCCAATCCGGAAAAACCACCATCTTCAACGCCTTGACGCGCGGCAACGCGCCCACAACCATGAGCGGAGGGCGCTTCTACGTCCATACCGCTGTGGTGGACGTACCCGACGAGCGCCTGGACGGCCTCGCGGCGATGTTTAAGCCGCCCAAGACCGTTTACGCCAAGGTCACTTATGCGGATATCGCCGGCTTGGAGGTATCTGGCGCACTGCTCAACCAGCTGGCCCAGATGGATGGATTCGTGCACGTCGTGCGCTGCTTTCAGGATGCTATCATTCCCCACCCCTCTGGCAGCATTGATCCCCTGCGAGATGTGGTAGCCATGGATGCCGAGCTGCTGCTCAACGACATGATCGCCGCAGAGCGCAAACTGGAGCGCCTGGCGGACGAGCGGCGCAAAGGCGGCGGGCGCGACAGGGCTGTGATCGAGCGCGAGATGCTCCTGTTCGAGAAGCTGCACGCTGCCCTGGGCGAGGAAAAGCCCCTACGCGATATCGACTTGAGCGCCGACGAGGAGAAGAGCATCGCCGGTTTTGGCCTGCTGACCCGCAAACCGGTCTTGATCTTGTTAAACCTCTCGGAGGGGCAGGCGCAGCCGGAGCTGGAGTATCCACACCGAAAAATTACAGTCGCATCCATCCAGGGACGGCTGGAGATGGAGCTCGTCCAGCTCGCATCGGAAGATGCTGAGATCTTCATGAGGGAATATGGCATTGAGGAGCTGGGGCTGCAGCGTGTCATCCGCCTGTCGTACGACCTGCTCGGCTTGCAGTCATTTTTCACCATCGGGGACGACGAAGTGCGCGCCTGGACCATCCGCCGCGGCGACAATGCCCTCACTGCAGCAGGCATTGTCCACACAGACCTGCAGCGAGGCTTCATCCGCGCCGAGGTCGTGGCTTACGCGGACCTGGTGGCGCTGGGAGGCCTGAGCGAGGCGCGCCAAAAGGGCAAGCTGCGCCTGGAGGGCAAAGAGTACATCCTGCAGGATGGTGAGGTTATGCAGGTGAGGTTTAATGTGTGATCTTCAGCGGTTGATCTTCAGCAGTTCAACTGCTGAAGATCATAATCTGTGATTATAATAACCCGCGTTAACTTGACCAACATAATCTAAATTCTTGGGAGTTATCCATGACTTTACCCTACGCAATTTCTCGCTGGAGCCTCGACGAACTGTTCCCCGGCCCCGCCGGCCCGGAGCTGGAGCGGGCTTTCAGCGAGTTAGACGGACTGGCAGCTGATTTCGAGACCCTTCGTCCCAGGCTCACCCCGCAAATAGCACACAAAGACTTTCTGGATTTTGTACAGCGTCTGGAGGCGATCCACCTGAAGGGCTCGCGCTTGAACGCCTTCGCCGGCTTGATATTTAGCGCTGATACGCAGGACCAGCATCACCAGACGCTGATGGCACGCGTCGACCAGTTCATGGCGAACTTGCAGAACCGAGTCCTGTTCTTCAGCCTGTGGTGGAAAGAGCTGGACGATGAGAACGCCATCCGCTTGATGTCGGATTCTGGTGATTTTCACTATTGGCTGGAAGAGATGCGCCATTTCAAGCCGCACACCCTGTCCGAGCCGGAAGAGAAGATCATCAACATCAAAAACGTCACCGGCATTAATGCCCTGACGACGCTCTACGATACGGTCACGAACCGGTATATATTCAAGCTACAGGTGGATGGCGAGGAGAAAGAGCTGACCCGTGGCGAGCTGATGGTCTTTGCCCGCCACCACGATCCAGACCTGCGCCGGATTGCCTACCAGGAGTTGTATCGCGTGTACGGCTATGAAGGTCCCATCCTGGGGCAGATGTACCAGACCCTGGTGCGCGACTGGCGCAACGAAAAGGTTGATCTGCGCCATTTCAGCAGCCCGCTGAGCGCCCGCAACCTGGTGAACGACATCCCCGACCCTGTAGTGGATACCCTCTTGCAGGTCTGCGAGCGCAACACAGGGCTGTTCCAGCGCTATTTCCAATTGAAAGCCCGCAGGTTGGGCGTGGAGAAGCTGCGCCGCTATGATATCTACGCCCCGGTCGCCGTGTCCGATAAGCACTACGAATTCGGTCAAGCCGCCGCGTTGGTGGTGGACTCCTTTGAGGAGTTCGAGCCTCGGCTCGGAATGCTGGCGCAGCGCGTCTTTGACCAGAACCATGTGGATAGTGAAGTGCGCAAGGGCAAGCGTGGCGGGGCGTTCTGCTGGTCGATCACCCCCAAGCTGACTCCCTACGTATTGCTCAACTACCAGGGTCGCGCTGAAGATGTCGCCACCATGGCGCACGAGCTGGGTCACGCCTTGCACTCAATGCTGGCAGCTGATCACAACATCTTCACCTTTCATGCCTCGCTGCCCCTGTCGGAGACGGCTTCAACATTTGGCGAGATGATGCTTGTCGAACGCTTGCTGGCCCAGGATTCAGATGAGAACGTGCGTCGAGATCTGCTCTTCCGCCAGGTGGATGATTCCTACGCAACCATCCTGCGCCAGGCATACTTTGCGCTCTTTGAGCGGCAGGCGCACGAGATGGTGCTCCAGAACGCCTCGGTGGACGAGCTATCCGCAGCGTACATGCAGAATCTAGAGCGCCAGTTCGGGGATGCAGTAGAAATTGGCGACGAGTTCCGCTGGGAGTGGGTCTCCATCCCGCATATCTACCAGGTGCCGTTTTACGTGTATGCCTACGCTTTCGGGCAGCTGCTGGTGCTCGCCCTCTACAAGCAGTACCGCCTTGAGGGCGAGAGCTTCAAGCCGCGCTACCTGGAGATCCTCTCCGCTGGCGGCTCGGATGCGCCCGGACGCGTGCTCTCCAGGGCGGGGATCGATATCCACAGCGCCGATTTCTGGCAGGGCGGGTTTGATGTGATTGCTGGCTTGCTGGAAAAGCTAGAAGCATTACCGCTCAAGCACGGCTAGGTGCACCCACCTGGGCAGTAATATTTCGCAATAAATACGCTCGAGCCGCTTGTGGATCCAGGGGCATGGAGATATGCGCCCCCTGTGCGTACTCGCACCCCATTGCGAGCAGCATGTCCAATTGCTGCTGCGTTTCGACTCCCTCGGCGATCACGTCCATATGCAGTCCATGCGCCAGCGCCACGATTGCCTGGATGATGATTGCCTGGTTTTTTTTCTTGGTGAGCGCTTGGACGAAGGAGCGGTCAATCTTGATGGCGTTGACTGGGAAATTGTTCAGGTAATTTAGCGAAGAGTATCCTACACCGAAGTCATCGATTTGAATATACACACCTAATTCCTGAAGTTTTCCAAAGAGCGCTACCGTAGAATTGATGTTTTCCAGGATGGCGTTTTCCGTGATCTCAAGCTTCAGGCGAGAAGGATGAAGCCCTGTATTTTGCAAGGTCTCCTGGATCTTCGAAAGCAGATCCGGGTGAGAGAGGTGCTGGCTGGTGATGTTTGTGCTAATAAACAAGGGTGGAGCCACGCATAGTGCGTCCTGCCAGGCGTAAATCTGCCCGCAGGCTTCCTGAAGTCCCCACTCATCGATGGCGATAATCATCCCGGTCTCTTCGGCGATCGAAATGAAGGCATCCGGTTGTAATAAGCCCCTTTCCGGGTGCTGCCAGCGCGTTAATGCTTCAAATCCAGCCACCCGCTTATTGGAGAGAGATACGATCGGCTGGTAATAGACGCGCAGCTCCTCTTTTGCCAGCGCCTGGCGCAAGCCCGATTTAACATTCAGGCGATCAATAATGCGCTCGCGCATGGCAGGGTCGAAGATTTCGTGCCGGGATTTGCCAAGCGATTTGGCGCGGTACATGGCGATATCGGCGTCACGCAGCATGTCTTCAGGGCTCTCATAGCCCGATAAGCTCACCACGATGCCAATACTGGCAGTGATAAGCATACCTCCGTCCAGCTGTGACGACGCAGATTTCAGCAAGCGCTGGATGCGGTCGGCTACCCGCGAAGCATCACTGATGTCATTGATGTCTTCCAGCAGGATGACGAACTCATCCCCCCCCACGCGCGCCATCGTATCGGTAGGGTGCAAGTTGTTTTGCAGCACCCTGGCTACTAACACCAGCAGCTCGTCTCCCTTGGAATGCCCCAGGCTATCGTTAATGTTCTTAAACCGGTCCAGGTCAAGGAAAAGCAGGGCAAAAATTTTCTCTTCATGCAACTTGGAGCGCTCGAGCGCCTGTTTTAATCGGTCGATGAATAGAGCGCGGTTGGGCAAGCCAGTCAGGCTGTCGTGCAGGGCGTCGTACTGCAGGCGCTCTTCAGCGTGCATGCGGTATTTGATCTCATCCTGGGCGCGCTGGTACAGATTTGCATTTTCGATGGCGACTGCAGCGTAGTCCGCCAGCGAGGTCAATTGCGCCTCGTCCATTTCGGTAAAGGCGCGATTGTTGAAACGGTTATCTACCGTTAATACCCCAAGCACAGTCCCTTTCGAAATTAGCGGTACGTGAAGCAGGTTTTGCACCAAATAGCCGGTTGCTACTTTGAGGGCAGGCTGCTCCTTCGATTGCAGAGTCCGCAAGGGGCGCCTGCTTTGGATCACATCTCCGATCAGCGTGTCGTGCACCGGCAGCCGCATGGTGTTGGTCCTGTCTTCGTCGATGTTTTTTGCGGCTCGCAGGAATAGCTGGGAGTTGGGCTCATCCAGCAAAGCCAGGAATCCCTCCTCGGCGTGGGTGAGCTCGACCCCGGCCTCAACGATGCGCCTTAACACCTCGTCCAGTTCAAGCGTCGAGGTCACACTTTGACCGATTTTGGTGAGCGCCGTCATCCAGGTGACTTGCTCTGCAAACTGGTCTTTGAGCTGGGCTCTCTCCTTCTTGAGCTGTGGGGTTGAAAGCGCACGCTCTACCAATGCGTGTAATAATGTTGCATCGATTGGCTTTATTAAATAATCTTGTGCTCCACAGCGTAAGGTTTCAAGATCTACCTTTTTTGAAGCTTGTGAAGCGATGAAAATCGTGGGGACAAGATGGTTATTGTCATTAATCTGGCGCAGTACCTCCACTGGGTCCATGTCCGGTAAGTCAACATCCAGCAAGATTAGAGATATCTGATGCTGCTTGGCGAGCCAGACGGCGGAGTTGCCATCCATAGCCACATGGGCCTTGTAACCCAGTCCTGGTAAGAGCTTTTGGGTTAACAGGTTCGCTGTGAGTAGATCGGGTTCGATAACGAGAATGGTTTCTTCTTCCATTCCAACCTTTGTGCCAATGCGAAATGACTATCCAATTCGTGGGACACGCAAAGCGCCGAAACCCCTGTTTATGAGTGCGCAGGCAGGATTGGCTTATTGAGTTTAACATGCCCTCTGCGGGGATGAACCATCAATCCTGAAAGCCCGAGCTTACTACCTACCCAGGGTTGGGATCCACCCACGAAATCATTTACAGTAGAAGCAGGCGGTTTATTCGTTGCTGATTTAGAATGACGGATAACACCCCCTTAATTTGACAAATAAGATAACATTTGCAATAATATACTCATGAAACCTCAAGGGCTCGGGGGATCTGGAACAGCCAGCGCATTCGGCGCCAGAATAAATATGACCCTGCCGGCGCACGGAATGTACTTGGTGACCGGTCGCGGCAGCTCGTTGACCAGATTGATCAGCGCTGTAGGCGGCAAAGTGATTTTTAGGGTCTCAGATGCTAAACTTCTGGCAATATTGCCTGTTGCTCAGTATCTGGCCATTCAACACCACCCTGAAATTGATTTTATTGGACCAGTGATGCTTGACAGAGAGCGTTTTGACCACTTCGCGGCATCCCTTGGATTGGAAACGAACCAAACGAGTGATGTAGTTGGATAATCTATACCCGGCAAATTAGGAGGAAGTGATTATGGCTAGCGTTGGACAAGAACTACTCGACGTACCTCTACCCGAAATGGTACTGAAGCTGGCTCTGGGTATTGCAGAAGCGCAAAAAGCACTCGATGAGAACTCGGTCGAGACGGCTAAGGCGCTTGCCGATACTGAAGTGCCCATTGTTTTAGCGGTCACCCAGACAATTGCAGCAGATGGTACAGTCTCATTCACGCAGGCGGACCCTGTGGACGTATCCCTTCTACAGATTGGTCTCATGCCAACCTTTTACCAGTTCTCTGAGGCAACAATCGAGGTGACGATGGATATTAAGACCACCACCTCGCGCGAGACTAATATCAAAGTGAGTGCGAAAGCGAAGGTTGGCTTTTCCATGTGGAGCGCTTCGGTGAGTGTTGACGTCTCCCATAACAGGAAATTTGGCAAGGAAGTGCGCGGAACCAGCCGGCTATTGACAAAACTCGTACCCGTACCTCCACCACCGCGCATTGCCCCAGAATTGATTGTGGTAGACAACCGCCCCGCCGAACCTGCTCCAGCCTGATTTCAGGTCATAAAGCACATCGATAGTCGAAGATGGTTGTTCGTTCTCACCTCTAACCAGATAGCCCTCCTCGAAAGAGGGTGGAGAATTGGCATCACCAGGCTCGGTGGATGGCTTAATAACTGTTATGTTGTTCTTCACGCCTTCACAAACGAGCATTATTTGAGTCCAGAGAAAGTGGAGTGATTATGACGTTGCCTGAAATCCCTGACATCCAGGGGGCGCTATCCAGACACCGGGCATTTCGAGAGCCCCTATTACAGCCTAGTGAACCGGTACAGGAAGTCCCCTCGGCCTCTTTTGGCGACCTTGTCCGCATGCTGGCGGAGAGCATTGCCGATGCCCAGGCCAGCCTTGACAGATCATCAGCGGATCTCGTCACTGAACTAGCAAACACCAAGATCAGTATTATCACACGTGTAACTGAGACGATAGACGAAGAGGGCAATATCCATTTCCAGCCAGGTGAGCCGCAAGAAGTCTCGCTGCTTGACATTGGGGTGATGCCAGCGTTTTATCAATTCTCACAGGCTACCGTGGAAGTGGCGATGGACTTAAAAATTGTAGAGAGTCAAAGCGAAAACGGTGAGAAGAAAAACCGCTTTCAATTATTCGCAGACACTTCCAGTCTTCGCTTTGAGCGCAAGTTGAATCGTGATGTTAAGATTTCTTCGAAGTTAACCGCTACGTTGGTTCCCGTGCCGATGCCGTTACGACTGACTCCGGTCCGGACCACCAGTGCGCCTGAAGGCTAAATAGGAGCAGTGTTAATGCCCACAAAACCTGATATTGAGGGTGCTGAGCTCGATGCATTTATAAGGGCTGCTGGCGATTCTTTGTCCGCAGCACAGGGCAAGCTGGCTGCTGGGCTGGATATTCAGAGCGACATCATGCTTTCCAATGCTGATCTTGAAGTCAAAGCAGCCATCAAGACAGATTCCCAAGGACGGTTGACCCTTCAGACGATCTCTGCCCAGGAGATTCGTCAGGGCGGGATCAATCCGGAGTCACTCTCCACGCTGCGGATCAGCTTTGTTGCCACTGCAGCAGATGTGAAAAGAACAGCCCCGCCAAGCGCGCAGCCCAAACGGAGCCGTGAGGAAGTCATCCAGCTTCTGCAAAAACGGACCGATGTCAGCGCCCTTGCGAAAATTCTCGGAGGCCTGGAGTACGATGCCGTCTACGTGAGCGAGAGCGAGCGATGGTTGGTGACCGCGAAGGACTCGAAGGGAAGTGTCGTACGAGAAGCGATCCTGCCCGATTAGTGTGATGGAGGTCAGACTTGGCCGATGAACCCAGTCCGCAAGACGTGAAACGATTGCAATCGTTGGAAAATAATATCAAGAAAGCTCAGCAAAAAGCCAAGGAATTAACGGCCGAACGCACCCAATTGAAGCGCAGTCTGGCTGTCGTAGAGAAGAATAACGAAAAGCTGGTATCTCGTGAAGCAGCCCTTTTAGAAGCTCAAAAAGAGCTGGAAGCTTCCAGAAATCAGGCTATCCAGCGTGCCAAGGAGACCGGTAAGCTTGCCAGCGAGTGCGAAGATGAAAACAAGCAGCTTTCTGCTCGATTGAGCGAAGTTCTTGAAGAGAATCGCAAACTGGCTGGACAGATTGATGAGTTGAGCGCCGATTTACCCAGGTTTCGCGAATCAGCCCTGGATGCCGCTGAGAAAATTGAGGCAGCCCAACAAGAGGCCGCCAGCGCACTGCAGGCGCGCAATGAGTTGGAGAGTGAGCTGAAGCAGATGAAGCCCATGATGAAGAGGCTCGAATCACAGGTCACATCCCTCACCATGCAGCTCAAAGGTGAGGGGAAAACGCCGCTACTACCAGCAGACCAAGTTGCAACCATGTTGGACCAATTACTCGGCCAATTGCGTGGCAAAATGAGCGGCTTGAGCGTCGGTAGTGGCGAAGTGAGGTTGAAAGTCTGCTTTGGGATGGTTGGCGATCACCAGGGGTTTGTAATACCCACCCCTGATAGCGGTCCCGAGATTAAAGATTGCCTGCAGGAGATCGTCGTCCGGTTTGACCGGAAAATTCCAGAAATTTGACAGCATTGGGCCACCGGACGAGAAATACTCATTACAGGCAAACCGACGGGATTGCCTGTTTTTTTCCATGGAAGGATGTAACCTGGCCCGTCAGCAGGATTTGTTTTTATATCTGTAACATTGCATCCTGCGCCAATCACTGGTATCCTTGAATAAGAGAATCGAGATAGAGAGTAAAGAACGGGGTTGCGTTCTTGAACCAGCATGAGGTGAAACACCCACCGAATACCGCGGGCATACAGCGCTCGCCTCACACCTCTCTCGAAGCTCAAATCTCAGATCATGGACCACACCATGTACATTGCCATTGAAGGGGTGATTGGCGTTGGAAAGACCACACTGGCTCGACTGCTGCAGCCTGTATTTGAGGCCGAGCTATTGCTGGAGGTGTTCGAGGAAAACCCGTTCCTATCGGATTTCTACGCAGACCGGGAGCGTTACGCCTTTCAGACGCAGATCTTCTTCTTGCTCAGCCGCTACCACCAACAACGCAGCGCCGTACCCGAGATCTTGACCCATGGAGTCAGCCTGCTGGCTGACTATACCTTTGAAAAAGACTCACTTTTTGCACGTATTAATTTAAAAGGCGACGAGCTGGAGATGTACCACCGGGTGCATGCAGCGTTGGCGGAGAAGATCCCGCTGCCAGACCTGATCGTATACCTGCGCGCTGATACTGGCGTATTGATGCAGCGCATTGCCCAACGCGACCGTCCCTACGAGCGCAATATGGAGTGGGCTTACATCGACGAGCTCAACCAGACTTACGAAGCATTTTTTGTCGACTCACGGGATGGCGCCAGGCTTCAGCGCTCGCCGGTGCTGGTGGTGGATACCAACCAGCTGGATTACGTGCGCCAGCCCGATGATCTCAAGCAGGTGGAGCAACGTATTCGCCAGACGCTGCGCCTATCGCCGTTCCAGGCGGAGCTGCCGCTGAAGATGCCACCAGAGAGATAAGCGACGGCAAGTGGAACGAGAGGGGTGAGGAGATTAATCTATGCGCATTAATCGCGACACATTGCTGCGTATTGCGGAGGAGACGGTCGCCCAGCGCACTCGCCGCGGCCGCAACATCCTGGCTGCCTACCTGAGCGGCTCCCTGCTCGGCGATGATTTCCTGTTGGGCGGCACCACCGACATCGATTTGGCTTTTATCCACCTTGATGAGCCAAAAACCGGGCGCGAGATCGTACGCCTGACCGATGATGTGCACCTGGATATTGCCCATTACGAGCAACGCGATTTCAGCCAGACGCGCCGTCTGCGCCTGCACCCCTGGATGGGACCGGTGCTTTACGAATGCAAGGTGCTTTACGACCCGCAGCACTTCCTGGATTTCATCCAGGCCAGCGTGCGCGGCCAGTTCTATCGCCAGGATTACATACTCAAGCGCGCCCAAGGGCAATTGGAGCACGCCCGCCAGATCTGGCTGGACTTTAACGGGAATGTGCCAGAAAACCCGGGTCCCAAACATCTATCCGATTACCTGCGCGCCATTGACCACGCCGCCAACGCCATTGCCGGATTGAGTGGTCCGCCCCTCACCGAGCGCAGGCTGCTGTTGCACTTCCCACAGCGGGCTGAGGCTGCTGGGCACCCCGGCTTGTACCCAGCCTTGCTGGGCATGTTAGGCGGACCGAACGCCAGCCACGAATCGCTGCAATCCTGGCTGCCGGTATGGGAGCAGAGCATGTCCGCGCTGCCCGGGAAAGACCTTCCGGCGCGCTTGCACCCCAACCGGCACGCATATTACCTGCGCGCCTTTGAGGCGATCTTAGCTTCAGAACACCCAGTGGCCATGCTCTGGCCGTTGCTGCGCACCTGGACCCAGGCAGCCGCTTTAATGCCGGAGGCTACCGCTGGGCGCGCCGTTTGGGAAGCAGCCTGCGCCCAACTGGGCCTGCTGGGCGACAGCTTCTCGGAGCGAGTAGTGGCACTGGACGCATTTTTGGATTTGGTGGAGGAAACTATCGAGGCGTGGGCGCGCCCTTAGAATGCGCGATTGTTTCACGTGAAACAAAAAGACACTCGATTTTACGGGATAATACGATTAGTGAAATAGCCCGGACCACCCCACGGGGGTGGAAGCCGGGCTAAATTGTTTCATGTGAAACAGAACGATTCTCGATTGCTCTGGCTCGATCAGCCACTTTGCGGATCATGCCGCTGAATATCAGCTGGTGCAGGGGGTACAAGCCATACCAGTAAAGCAATCCAACCAACCCCTTCGGGGCAAAAAATGCTGTTTGTTGCAGCAAGGTACTCTCATCCGGCTGGGATCTCACCTGGAATTGCAGCCAGGCGCGCCCCGGCAGCTTCATCTCGGCGCGCAGGCGCAGCAGCCGCCCCGGCTCAACAGCTTCGGCGCGCCAGAAGTCAACTGCGTCCCCAGCACGCACATCATCCGGGTCTCGGCGGCCGCGGCGCATCCCCACACCCCCGCTAAGCCAATCGAACAGGCCGCGCAGCTTCCATGCCCAATTCCAATAGAGCCAGCCGCGTTCTCCGCCCAAGCCAGTAAAGGCGCGGTAGACGTCTTCGGTGGATGCTGGCACGAGCATCTGGCGCTGTTCGATGATCATCCCATCCTGAGACGTCAGCACAACGGGAGGGATGTCGCTCTGAGTGGTGACCAGCGCGTCGTTCCAGGTGGTTTCCACGTTGGCTGCCACCAGCTGCTCCAGCGCAGCTTGCACTGCTTGCTGGTAGCTCACCGGTTGGATGTCGGGGAAAAGCTGCCTGGCAGTCTCATCGCGCACGACGATCTCATTGCGCAGACCCCGGATGAGCGGCTGGGCGATGGCAGCAGGGATAGGCGTGACAAGATGCACCCAATACGATGACAGGCGCGGTGTCAGAACAGGGACGGGGAGCATCACCCGGCGCAGTCCACGCGCCTGTGCGTACCCTGTCATCATCTCAGCATAGGTCACCACACCGGCGCCGCCAATCTCGATGATTTTGCCTGTGCTCTCAGGGGTTTCCAGAGCTGCAGACAGGTATTCCAGCACATTCTGGATGCTGATCGGCTGGGTGCGAGTGTATACCCAGCGCGGGCAGATCATGATGGGCACGCGCTCGGTCAGGTAGCGGATCATCTCAAATGAAAGGCTGCCAGGACCGACAATCACCCCAGCGCGGAACTCGGTCACGGCAACATCACTCTCTCGTAAGGCTTCACCGGTTTGCTGGCGGGAGCGCAAGTGCGGCGAGAGGGCTGTCTCTGGATCCCCCAAGCCACCCAGATAGATAATGCGCTTCACGCCAGCAGCTCGGGCTGCTGACGCAAAATTGCGCGCCGCGATTTGGTCGCGCTCGCCAAACCCATGTCCACCAGCCATGCTGTGCACCAGATAGTAAGCGGTGTCCACGCCTTGCATCGCAGCAGGCAGTGTTTCGGGAGCCAAGACATCACCCTGAACCACGTTTGCCTGCGCAAACCAAGAGCGCCCCTGCAAGCGCGATGGGTCGCGCGCCATACAGCGCACGCGGTAGCCATTTGCGATCAAGTGGGGGGCCAGCAAGCCTCCGATATAACCGGTGGCTCCGGTAACCAGGACTAATTTGCCATCATTCATATGTTCACAAACCTTTCAATATTTATCTCATTAAATATACTATAAGACCAGTAGTTTGTCAATATATTGTATAGATATTTTAGACACCAAAGATATAAGAGTTGCTCTAGTTTACGAACTCGCTGCCAGACGCTGCAACAACTGGACTAACTGGTGTGCCTAAATAGACCCGTCCAATAGGGCAACTGGCGCGATCAACTCTCCTGACAACTGGCGGATTGAATTGTGCTGGGCTGCATGGTAGAATGCTTCAAAAAGCCGGGTCGGATGCGACCCAGGAGGTTTAACGTATGGAACAGGAAATCGCAACTTTTGCCGTTAAGAAGGGCCTGGCCCAGATGCTTAAAGGTGGCGTAATTATGGATGTGGTCACTGCCGAGCATGCCCGCATTGCAGAAGACGCCGGTGCTGTGGCGGTTATGGCGCTGGAACGCGTCCCTGCAGATATCCGCGCTGACGGTGGCGTTGCGCGTATGAGCGATCCCGAATTGATATTGCAGATCATGGACGCCGTTTCCATCCCGGTCATGGCCAAGTGCCGCATTGGGCACTTCGTCGAGGCCCAGATCTTAGAGGCAATTGGCGTGGATTACATCGACGAATCCGAAGTGCTCACCCCTGCTGACGAAGCCCATCACATCAATAAGCATCCTTTTAAGGTGCCTTTCGTGTGCGGCTGCCGCAACCTGGGTGAGGCTTTGCGCCGCATCGGCGAAGGCGCTGCTATGATCCGCACCAAGGGTGAAGCCGGCACGGGTGACGTGGTTGAAGCTGTACGCCACGCACGCTCGGTACTGGGCGATATCCGCCGCTTGCAGAACATGCCCGAAGAAGAGCTGATGGCTTTTTCGAAGGAGCTCGGCGCTCCCTATGAGATCGTATTGGAGACGCGCAGCCTGGGCCGCCTGCCAGTGGTCAACTTCGCTGCAGGTGGCTTGGCGACCCCTGCAGATGCTGCCCTGATGATGCAGTTGGGTGTGGACGGTGTGTTTGTAGGCTCGGGCATCTTCAAGTCCGGAGACCCTGCCAAACGAGCCGCTGCCATCGTCAAAGGCGTCACCCACTACAAAGATCCCTACATCCTGGCAGAAGTCAGCCGCAATCTGGGCGAGCCAATGGTCGGGCGGCAGGTTTCTTCCATGCCTGAAGCCGAGATGATCTCGGGTCGCGGATGGTAATCGGTGTTCTTGCTTTACAGGGCGACTTTGCCGAACATATCTCCATGCTGCGCCGCATAGGCGTCGAAGCTGAGGAAGTGCGTCTGCCCGATCAGCTCGAAGGTCTGGATGGCCTGATTATCCCGGGGGGTGAATCGACCACGATTGGCAAGTTGGCAAATGCGTATGGCCTGATCGAGCCGCTGCGCCGCTTCGGCAGGGAGAAAGCCATCTGGGGCACCTGCGCCGGGGCGATTTTCCTCTCTAAGGACGCCCATCGCGACCAGCCATTGCTGAGCCTGATGGATATAACCGTGGAGCGCAACGCCTTCGGGCGGCAGGTGGCCAGCTTTGAGGTGGATTTGCACGTGCCGGCTCTCAAAGATGTGGCGACCAACGGGCGCCCATATCATGCAGTGTTTATCCGCGCCCCGCTCATCGAATCCGTGCACGGTGAGGCGCGCTCCCTTGCCAGCCTGGAGGATGGGCGCATCGTCGCCGCCCGGCAGGGACGCCTGCTGGCGACCTCCTTCCACCCCGAGCTGACAGATGACGACCGCTTCCATCGCTACTTCCTGTCAATTGTTATGGAGCGCGACAGAAGCCTCAAGGAAAGTTTGAGGGATTAAGAGCAGAAGGTTATAATGGGGGAGGTTGCACGTTGAGGGTTGGAACTAAGAACCTTCAGCCTTCGACTGCTCAACCCTCAACCTGATGACAGTGCGTCCATTCGACTGGCGCGATCTGCCAGCCCTGCACCGCTTCCGCCACCAGAGCGTGTACTTGTATAGCGCCCTGGTGTTAACGCGTGGCCCGATGCTGCTCTCCGGGGCAGTGCTTTCGACCCTCGCCCCAGCCATGGGGATATTTACGTCCGTAAGCCTGGAAAGCGGCGAAAAAAACGGGATTCTTATCGGCCAGAGCCACCATTCACTTGGCTCGCAATGTGCCCAGTTGACCTTTCTCACCCCGGATGAAGCCCTGAATTCGACCGAGCTTACCCCTCTGCTCGAGCACCTCTCGGCTCAATCGGCGGAGCGCGGCGCCTTCCGCATGCTAGCCGATGTGGACGAGAATACCTACGCTTTCGAAGCGCTGCGAGAGGCGGGTTATGCCATTTACGCTCGCCAGCGCATCTGGCAGTTCAAAGAGGCTCCCACTGGTGAAGCAATCGCCACTAACTGGCGGCAGGCGAGCGACCGGGATCTCATTCCCGTACGCTCGTTGTACAACAATCTCATTCCTGGGCTGGTGCAGCAGGTGGAGCCTTTCCCGGCAGAGCGGCTGAACGGTCTTGTGTACCGCACTAATGACGAAGTACTGGCGTATGTAGAGCTGCGTTATGGGCATCGGGGTATTTGGGCGCAACCTTTCGTCCATCCCGACCTGGAAGATATCGCCGGGCGGCTGGCAAACCTGCTCTCCGATCTGCCCGACCGCCTTTCGCGACCGGTATACCTGTGCGTACGCTCTTACCAGTCCTGGCTTGAGCTCGCCATGGAGGATCTGGGTGCGCAGCCCAGCCCGCGACAGGCGATGATGGTCAAGCATCTCGCCCTTCCTCAGAAGGCGCTGCGCCCACTGACCATGCCTGCCATTGAAGGCGGGCGCCCGGAGATCTCTGCACCTATCAGCCACGCCTCCACCCTGCCTAAGCAGAATGGGCAAGCTGGCGTGCCTAAACTGGAGAACCAATCGTAAGATGACGCAGAAACGTATCACAGATGATTTGCAGGCTTTACTGAGTGTTTTACCCCCTCCTATCACACGTGCGGTATCCGATGCGAATGATAGTGATAACCTCTTGGAGGTCATTCTCGACCTGGGACGGGTGCCCACGGCGCGGTTTGTCGACCGTGAGGTGGTTCTCAGCCCCGACGAGGTCACGCATGCCGATATCGATTTCGTAGTCGAGCGCATCGGTGTGTTCGACGCCGATAACCGCGCCGGGCTGGAGCGCACGCTTCACCGCATCTCAGCCATCCGCAACCGCCGCAGCCATATTGTAGGACTTACCTGCCGGGTTGGTCGAGCTGTCTATGGCACTACCGACATCGTCCAGGATTTGATCGAGAGTGGCAAAAGCCTGCTGCTGCTGGGACGTCCGGGCGTGGGCAAGACCACCCTGCTGCGTGAGGCTGCCCGCCTGCTGGCGGAGATCAAGCGGGTGGTTATCGTGGATACATCCAACGAGATCGGCGGGGATGGCGACGTGCCCCATCCGGCGGTAGGTCGCGCCCGGCGCATGCAGGTGAGCATGCCGTCCATGCAGCACGAGGTGATGATCGAAGCGGTGGAGAACCACAACCCCGAGGCGATTATCATCGACGAGATCGGGCGCGAGTTGGAGGCCCTGGCTGCGCGCACCATCGCCGAGCGGGGTGTGCAGCTCATCGGCACAGCCCACGGCAATAACCTGGAGAACCTGCTGCTCAACCCCACCCTCTCCGACCTGGTGGGCGGCATCGAATTGGTGACGCTCTCCGACGAAGAAGCCCGCCGCCGGGGCACGCAGAAGACCGTGCTCGAGCGGCGCTCCCCGACCACTTTCGATATGCTCATTGAGATCCAGACCCGAGACCGTCTGGCGGTGCACCTTGACGTGGCTGCCGCCGTAGACGCGCTGCTGCGCGGCTACCCGCTGCCGCCCGAGGTGCGCATGCGCGACGAAAATGGGGAGATCCGCATCGAAAAACCTGCCCGCCCCCCGGCTATCCAGCACGGACAGCAGGGTCTGCGCCGGCAGACGGTAGAAGCTGGCCAAGGCTACACGGCTCGACCGGGCGAAGAGACCTTCGAAGCCCGCACTTACGAGGAGCGCCCGCGCCGCATCCCGCTCCAAACGGTGAAAATTTACCCCTTTGGTGTGGCGCGCAATCGCCTGAGCCAGGCTGCCCGCCGCTTGAGCGTGCCGGTTGTGCTCGCCAACGATCCCGGCCAGGCGGATGTGCTCGTAACCCTGCGCTCGTATTACCGCAAGC
This sequence comes from uncultured Chloroflexia bacterium, assembly GCA_963714425.1. Lineage (GTDB taxonomy): Bacteria > Chloroflexota > Anaerolineae > Anaerolineales > UBA4823 > DATCYX01. The sequence continues at coordinate 34,970 of CAVQOI010000002.1, read as the reverse complement.
GACAGCGCACCCTGGTGGACGCTGAGAACCGCGGCTTGCCCATCTATGTGCTGCGCGCCAATACTGTGAACCAGATGCTGCAGTTCCTCAGCGGGCTGTTCAACCTGGAAGAGGTTGAGCCAGTGGAGCCGGTCGAAGATAACGTGCGCCAGGAGACCATGGCAGCCATCACTACCGTGCTGAACGGCGAGCGCTGGGTGGAGATGCAGCCTGCATCGTCGTCTGTACGTCGCTTGCAGCACCAGATGGCGCGCCAGGCGAACCTGCTCTCGCACTCCTACGGCAAGGAACCCCGCCGCCGCGTGCGTATCTTCAGGGAATAGAATTGTGGCCCAATTCTGGCTTTACACGCTCCCCCATCCTTCCGAGAAAGATTTTTGGTTCAGCGGGCGGCGCAGCCGCCCGCTGAACCAAAAGAATAGTGGATGAGGTAAATGTTCATCACATTAGAAGGTCCTGACGGCAGCGGCAAATCCACCCAGGCCAGTCTGCTGGTCGAATACCTGCGCCAGGGCGGTCGCGATGTGCATGCTACGCGTGAGCCCGGCGGCACGTCGATTGGCGACCAGGTGCGCCAGATACTTGCCAATCTGGAGAATACTGCCATGCACCCGCGCACCGAGATCCTTCTATTCCAGGCGTCGCGTGCCCAGCACGTCGAGCAGGTCATCCGCCCGCACCTGGAGCAGGGCGGCATCGTCGTGTGCGACCGCTATGCCGATTCGACCCTGGCTTACCAGGGCTACGGGCACCAGGTGGATCTGGAGCGCCTGCGCGCCATTGTTGATTTCGCCACCGGCGGGCTCAAGCCCGACCTGACCTTCCTGCTGGATATCGATGTTGAAGTAGGGCTGCGCCGCCGCACCAAGAGCGGCGAGTGGAACCGGCTGGATGCCTACGAGCTGGCCTTCCACCAGCGTGTACGCCAGGGTTACTTCGAGCTGGCGCGGCTGGAGCCGGCTCGCTGGGTGATCCTAGACGGTGGGAGACCGGTAGACGTGGTGCAGGCGGATATCCAGAAAGTCGCGATGGAACGGTTGATGATTGAAAGTTGAAGGTACACAGGCTGCCTGTCTTAACCACGCATCTTATGATTGTTATTGTGGTTGGGATGGTAAAACTTAAACTTGATCCCGCCGAGTGATTGTAGGGCGGGTTTTTCGATTAAAACAGCGCCATTCCGTAGTTGTTAATCTGCACTCATTCCCAATGAAGGGTGTGGTAATATTGCCAAAATTATGGCTAAGCAGAATCCTTTGCTATGACCCCTGAGATCATCACCGTATTAGTTATCCTGACGATCGCCGTTATCCTGTTCATCACCGAATGGGTGCGCATGGAGGTGGTCGCCCTGCTGGTTCTGGTCAGCCTGGCGTTGAGTGGCCTGGTAACTCCTCCCGAAGCTCTGTCGGGCTTCAGCAACCCGGCGGTGGTCACCGTTTGGGCAGTGCTGATCTTGAGCGGCGCGCTGGCGCGCACCGGCGTTGCCGGGCTGATCGGTCACCGCCTGCTGCGCTGGTCGGGGGAAGGCGAGGTGCGCCTGCTGGTGATCATCATGCTGACAGTCGGTGTGCTGTCTGGGTTTATGAACAGCATTGGCGTGGCATCCTTGTTCCTGCCGGTGGTGATAGACATCGCCCGGCGCACGAAACGCCCGCCCTCCAGGCTGCTGATGCCGCTGGCTTTTGCCTCGCTCCTCGGCGGGTTGAATACCCTCATCGGCACACCCCCCAACCTCCTGATCAGCGAAGCGCTGAGAGATTTCGGCCTGCGCCCCTTCCAGATGTTTGACTTCACACCGGTAGGTGTGACTGTGCTGCTGGCTGGGACGGTTTATATGGTCCTGGTAGGGCGTCGCCTGCTGCCGGAGCGGGACATCGCCAGGGAATTCTCCTCAGATTACAAGGCCATGTACGAGCTGCATGAACGCATGATCGTTCTGCACCTGCCGGCTGACTCAAGCCTGGATGGCAAGACACTGGGCGAAAGCCGGTTGGGCTCGGTGTTGGGGCTGAACGTGATCGCAATTCTGCGCAACGGGCGCACGCATTTGGCCCCTGACCTCGAATTTTACCTGCGCGCTGGAGACAGGCTGTTGGTTGAAGGCCGCATCGACCAGTTATCCGAGCTACACGAGCGGAATCACCTCATCCTTGAAAACGAAAGCCTGCCAATCGAAAGGCTGGTCTCCTCGGATGTTGAGCTGGTGGAGATCGAGTTCCCACCGAACTCGTCGCTCATTGGCAGGACTCTGCGCCAGATCGGATTCCGCCACGTGTATGGGGCGATCGTGCTGGCTGTCCGCCGCAGCGATGTTGTATTGAGCACCGGACTGGAGACCATCCCGCTGCAACCCGGTGATGTTATGCTTGTCCAGGGCCACCAAGCCCAGATCGATGAGCTAAAGAATGATCCAGACATGAAGGTGTCCACGCCCGAATCACTCTCCGCGTACAACCTGGAAGAGCGATTAATGATGGTGCGGGTTCCCGACGACTCTTTGTTGGTGGGTAAAACGCTCGCGGAGAGCCGGTTGGGAGATGCTTTTGGCTTGGGGGTGATGGGAATCGTGCGCCAGGGGGCGACCCAATTGATGCCTGACCCCAATCAGCGCCTTCTCGCTGGAGATACGCTGCTGGTCAAAGGGAAACGCGAGGAACTCCAGGCAGTGGAAGGTCTGCAAAATCTGGAGATTGAGACCCAAACGCCGCTCAGCATGGATGAGCTGGAAACCGAGGAGATCGGCTTGATGGAAGTGGTCCTCTCCCCTCACACGACCCTGGCCCGCAAGACGCTGAGAGAGCTGAACTTCCGCGCAAAATACGGTCTCAGCGTATTAGCCATCTGGCGGGAGGGGCGCGCTTATCGCTCCAACTTGCGCGACATGGAACTGCGTTTCGGCGATGCGCTCTTGCTATACGGCCCACGCGACAAACTGCGCTTGCTGGGCAGCGAGCCAGACTTCCTGGCGCTCACGGAGGAACTGCAGGAGGCGCCCAGGTTGAATAAAGCGCCGCTCGCATTGCTGGTGATGGCGGCTGTGTTGCTGCCAGCGATCTTGGGGTGGGTACCCATCGCGATCTCCGCGGTGGCAGGGGTGACCTTGATGATACTGACCCGCTGCCTCACCATGGAAGAAGCCTACCGTTACGTCCAGTGGAGGGCTGTTTTCCTGATCGCAGGCATGCTTCCCCTTGGGATTGCCATGGAGCAAACCGGCGCAGCGCGCCTCCTGGCCGAGGGGATTGTCTTAGCGGTGGGGGGGATAAGCCCGCTGGCTGTGATGGGCGGGCTGTTCGTCCTGGCTGCCATGGCTTCGCAGGTGATGCCCAACCCAGCGGTGGCAGTGCTGCTGGCCCCCATTGCAATGAATACCGCCGGTGACCTGGGCGTCTCTCCTTACCCGCTCATGATGGCTGTGGCTGTATCGTCTTCGGCAGCCTTCCTCAGCCCGGTTGGTCACCCGGCAAATCTGCTGGTTATGGGACCCGGCGGATATCGCTTCATAGATTATATTAAGGTCGGTCTGCCGCTCACACTGGTGGTGCTGGTTGTCGTGCTGTTGACCGTGCCCGTCTTCTGGCCATTTTGAACAGATCGCCGATGCTATGGGTGATAAAAGATTTATCAGGTACAATTTCTTACAAAATTAATGCAGATAAATGATTTATCGAACGATTTGAGAAATAATACCGTCATCTAACTTTCGATAGTTACCATACACCGAAATCCTAGTGCTGTATCCGACTCCCCCAGTGAATCCAAGCAGAGGAACTCCCAGTGAACCCTGAGATCGCACTCACCCTAGGTATCATTCTCGTGGCAGTCATCTTGTTTGCCACGGAGAAGCTGCGCGTCGATGTCGTCGCCTTATTGGTCCTGCTGACAGTCTCAGTCACCGGACTGGTCAAACAGGATGAAGTCTTCCTGGGGTTTGCAAATTCGGCGGTGATCACCATTTGGGCGGTTTACATTGTGTCTGGCGGACTGTTCAAGACAGGCGTTGCGGATGCATTAGGGTCGCTGATCCTGCGCCTCTCCGGTTCCAGCGAAGCCCGCCTGATCGTGGTGATCATGCTGATCTGCGGCGGCATGTCGGCTTTCATGAATAACGTGGGTGCAGTAGCTGTGCTGATGCCCGCTGTAATCGGCATCTCCAAGAAGACCAATATCCCAGTTTCCAAGCTGCTCATCCCCCTGGCATTTTCTTCCTTGCTAGGAGGAAAAATGACCCTGATCGGTACACCAGCCAACATCCTGGCGCAAGGCGTTCTGCTCTCCCGCGGTTTGGAAGGCTTTGGCTTCTTTGAAATCTCCCCAATGGGCGCTCTCGTCCTTGCCACTGGTGTCATCTACATGGTGCTCCTTGGTCGACACCTGCTGCCCGTGCGCGAGACACCCGCCGACGCAAAAACGCCCTCGCAGTTACGAGAATATATCAGCGAAGTGCAGGTTTTACCCGAAAGTCCCCTTAACGGTAAACGGCTGTACGAATCAGACCTGGGGTCTGAATATGACCTGACCGTGCTATCCATCCTTAAAAATGGTAAGCCCATCGATGGCTTGCACCGCGATTACGTGCTCCAACAGGATGATTATCTGATCATCGAGGGGTCAGCAAAAAACATGGTCATTGCGCAAGAAGCGCTGAATCTCAGGGTGGTTGGAGGTCACGATATAGAGCTGGCCAATCTGGAGACGACCCAGCTGCATATCTTCGAGGCCACTCTGGCGCCCCGCTCCACGATGGTCGGGCGCTCATTGAGGGAAGCGCGCTTCCGCGATCGCTTCGGCTTTACTGCCTTAGCCATCTGGCGCCAGGGAGAGGTCATCACCGACCGCCTGCGAGATGCCAAGCTGCAATTTGGTGATGCCCTGCTTTTGCAGGGTCCACCCGGCCGGGTGCGCGCCATCCAGGACGGCAATGAGTTTCTCGTCCTCGAGCCGGTAGATCTCTCGCGCAAGCGGCTGGCTAAGGCGCCCCTCGCTGCAGGAATTATGCTGTTGGTCATACTCCTGGCGATCTTAACTGATCTCGGCATTGCTACTGCTATGGTGATCGGTTCTGTTGCCATGGTCATCACGGGCTGCCTTTCGATGGACGAAGCCTACGAGAGCATCGACTGGCGTACCGTGTTCCTGGTGGGCGGCATGCTCTCCCTGGGGGTAGCTATGGAGAACACGGGCACGGCGCGCTACCTGGCCGACCTGTTGCTGGGCGCCCTGGGCAGGTTCGGCCCTTACGGCGTGCTGGCTGGGATTTACTTGCTCTCTGCCTTGATAACCCAACCCATGTCCAACGCGGCCGCCATCGTCCTGATCGTTCCCATCGCTGTGGACACAGCAATGGGCTTGCAGGTGAATTACCTGACCTTCACCATGGCGGTGGTGATTGGCGCGGCGACCAGCTTTATCACACCCGTGGGGCACAAAGCCAATGTGCTGGTCTTCGGACCGGGAGGCTACCGCTTCCTCGACTACACCCGTGTGGGTATCTGGCTCACTATAGCGCTCTTCATTGTCTCCATGGTCTTCCTGCCGATCATCTGGCCGTTTTATCCATGAGTATCTCCCGTTGTTAAGCCATCTCTCTATCACATATTTGAGGAAAACGTTTATATAAATTGACTTGCTAAGCAAGCGTTGCGCTGGCACGAAGATACCGCTGTGAATTTCTTTCAGACCTGGTTCACGGGTTATATCAACCCAGGACGCGCAATAGGGGAACTCAGTAATAGAACAGGCCCACTTTGGGGACTGTATGGCGTCCTCATTCGCTCAGCGCTTGTCTCGCTGCTCTGGTATCTGCCAGCCCATCTGGCTGGTCGCACGCCGATAAGAACCCCGCAAATAGCGATTATCCCGCAGGATACTTATTACTACAATCTGGTCTTCCTCTTCCCGGCATTGACAGTCGGCTTCTGGCTCATCGATGGTGTCCTTGCACACACACTGCTCCGCCTCATGGGTCGGCACAGCAATTTCGGTTCGATCCTCATGATCGACGGGTTCGGAAACCTCATTATCGGCCCGCTGCTGCTAGCGTGGGATTGGGTAATGCTGACGCAAGGCTGGGGCAGCGACATAGTGTTGTGGGGGATGACCCATCTTGTGCTTGATGCCTGGTATATTGTCTTTGTCATCCTTGGCCTGAGGAAGATACTTCAGTTGCCGCTGTGGCTCGCCGTGTTGATCGTGTTTCTCTGGTTTGCATATTCCGTTCCCCTCTCGATGCTGTTTATTAGCCCCTAGTAGATCGGGCGAAGTATTGCGTCCCTATGTATTCAAGCATGCGTTTTTATTCAGCCTGAGATCAGATGGTATCCGCCTTTACAGATTGACGACAAAGCTGAGATGGCAAAGCGTGGATAAAGCGATTGTATCGTTGGGGGGTAGTTGTTGGATCACCAATGGTTGAGATTGTTGCCTACAATGAAAGCTGGCCGGCTGAATTCCAAGCCATCGCCACCAACCTGCGGCGTAGCCTTGGCAAGCTGGCTTTGCGCGTCGACCACATTGGCTCGACCGCCGTACCGGGCCTGCCCGCCAAGGATGTGATCGATATCCAGATCACGGTCGCAGACCTGGATGATCGTCTGGTAGACGCGATGACCGCTCTGGGCTATACCCGCCCTGAAGGCGTGTGGCGCGATGAGCCGCCTCCACAATTCGCCGGGCAAGAGAACGAGTGGGACAAGCTGCTCTTCACCGAGCCGCCAGGAGTGCGGCGCATGAACATCCACGCGCGCGTGCAGGGCAGGGCCAACCAGCGCTTCGCCCTTTTGTTTCGCGATTATCTGCGCCAGCATCAATCAGCCGCAGCCGCGTATGCCCAGCTTAAACGCATGCTGGCGCAGCACCTTGCGGACCCCAAGATGTATCCCGACGTAAAGCAGCCCGCGGTGCACCTGATCGCACAGGCTGCTGAAGCCTGGGCGGAGGCTACGAACTGGCAGCCTGGGACCGGGGACGTATAAGCTCCATTCCATACTTATCCCTTGACGATATTATCGCCTCGCGATATGATTGTTGTGTGATAAAGTCTTTCGCCTCCGAAGAAACGCGGAAGATTTACCTCGGAATCGTATCAACAAGGCTGCCGAGGGATATCCAACGCACCGCCAGACGTAAATTGCTCTATTTGGATGATGCAGAGGATTTTAAGGACTTGCTGGCTCCTCCGGGAAACAGGCTTGAGAAGCTCAAAGGAAATCGCCCTGGGCAATACAGCATCCGCATTAACGATCAATGGAGAATCTGCTTTGATTGGATCGAAAATAAAGCCAGAAATGTTGAGATTGTCGATTATCACGCTTGAGGATAAAGCTCATGGATGAAAGATTATCCCCTATTCACCCGGGTGAGGTGCTTCTGGAAGACTTCATGAAACCGTTGGGATTAAGCCAGTATCGCCTGGCTAAGGATATTGGGGTCACGGCTATTCGCATCAGCCAGATCGTCAACGGCCAGCGCGCCATTACCGTGGATACCGCGCTGAGGTTGGCGCGCTATTTTGGCACCAGTGCGGCTGTTTGGTTACGCTTGCAGGTTCGTTATGATCTAGAGATGGCAGATCGCGAGCTGAGCGAGCGCATCAAGCGAGAGGTCAAGATGTTCCCAGGACACGTCGCCCGATCCTGAGGATACTATCGGGGAGTACTCTACGCGCAAGGGCATGGATAATCAAGAAATATCAGTCGATAATAACCCTGGTCAAAGGCTATTATCCGTGTATTCCGTTTTAATCCGCGTCCAAATGACCAGCGACGGTTAGTTGGGTATTAGCGAGAGAGCAAACCGGGAGAATTATGAGCAAACGCGAACGCAAACCCAAGCTGGTCGGGCCCTGGCGCAATGTGCATGGGGCAGTGTGGCTGATCGGCCTGGCTCTCCTGGCCTTGAACAACTGGTGGTGGCCGGGCATCCTGGTGCTGGTCGCCATCAGCATGCTGCTCGAAGGCGTCATCATGCTGATTGCCCCGGATGCAGTGGAGCGCCAGGAGACATCGCCCTCGGCTGATGTTCTAGAAGACACGCCGCCGGCTCCCGTCTCTGCGGCACCCTCCACGGACCACCGCCTGGAGCTGCTGCCGACGACTTGCCCTGGCTGTGGCGGGCCCATCCGCGGGCACGAAGTCACCTGGACGGGCGCCCAGTCTGCCGATTGCCCCTACTGCGGGGCAAATCTGCCCATGAAATCGTGAGCGCTATGGAGATCGAGTTCAGCGGCCAATACGATAAAAAACTTTTAAAACGGGCCATCGCCCTGGCATTTCCCCCCTCGCGCATCGCACAAGTCTTCAGCTATGTCTTGCTGGGGGGGTTCATATTCTTAGCCGGTTGGGCAATCCGGGATTACCTTGGGGGAAAGCCGGTGACCTTCGTTGAACTTGCAGGATTAATCCTCCCCCTGGTAGTTATCGCCTACTTTATCGTACAGCGCTATCGCCAGCCTGGCACGCTTGCTGCAGAGCTATGGGGAGATCCTGCTGCGCGCGGGTCTGTCACTGGGAGGGTGACTCCGCACGGGGTAACGATGCTCGTGTCCACGCCACATGGCGCCTCGGAGCGCCTGACACCATGGGAGCGCTTCACGCGCATACGAACAGATGAAGAGATAACCGTGCTGGTGACGGACAGTGGGGTGTTATTCACCTTCCCACGGGGCTTTTTCGCGGGCCAGGAGGAGTGGTCGCGCTTCCAGCAGTTGGCGCAGTCGCGGGTCGTCGAGGCGAGATAGCATCGTTGATGAATTGTCCTCGCGAGCGAGCTCCGCGAGCGTACCTGCCATAGGCGGCTGATGGGAGGCATACGGAAAATTGCCATGGGCACAAGCATAAAAAAACGCCTGCACCTGCTCAAGCGCGAAGCCTACGCCCTGTATGTCGCCACCCGTGATCCGCGCCTGCCCTGGACGACAAAACTTTTCATCGCCCTGGTGCTGGCGCACACCTTCAGCCCCATCGATCTGATCCCCGATTTCATCCCCGTGCTCGGATACCTGGACGACCTGATCATCACCCCCCTGGGGATCGCCCTGGCGTTGAAGATGATCCCCGTCCAGGTGATGGCAGACGCCCGAGGGCAGGCGGATGCGCTGATGCGCCAGGGGGTGCCTCCCAGCCGGGTTGGAGCGCTCCTGGTGGTGCTCGTCTGGCTGCTCGTCATTGCGGGGGTGATCTGGTCGCTCGTGCGGCTGTATGGCAACTGATCAATCGACAGCTTCCGTCCTCAAGGGGTGATATTACTGGGCGGCTTCAATCTTTCCTCGTGTTTCACCAGGGATCAGCCGTCTCAAAACTTCTGTAGTAGATCAACTCTCCTACCTCGGAACCAGCCGCGCCCTCCTGAGGGATGAAGAGCGTGACGAGGATCGCTTCCTGTCCGCCGATCTTGATTGGTGCGATCGTTGGATTTGTGAACGCGACGGATCCGGCATGCGTTCGGATATTCAGTGGTTCGGCTTCGCCCGTTTCATCATCGTGGAGGAAGATACGCCAGGATCGCCAGTCGTCTCGGATAAACTGTCCTTCTATGAGCGTGAAATTGAAACCCATGAAACGGAGCACATCTCGGTCTCCGACACTGCCCATAACTTCATGAGCAAGTACCGCTCGATCAAGCAACGGTTGTTCAGCGGGTATCCACGAGCTCCAGTCGGTTGTGCCGCGCGCCTGGCGATCCAGGTCGCAATTGGCAAAGAAGTGGAAGCCGGCATCAACCAGAGTGCTGCTCGCCGAGTAAAGGTTGGGAGTGCCTTCGGCACATTCCGATAGGCGATGGGGTGCATCGAAGGTCTTGGAAGCCGCCCCGTTGAGGAGATTCGCCCAGCTGCTGTAGTACGCAAACTTGAGATGGTTGTGCGGTTCCTGTTCCCATGCCACCACGTAGCCGCCATCCGCCGCAGGCTTGATCGCTGCCTGAGAGGCTTCACTGGCAAGCTCGACTCTCCATGTCCAGTTCATGAGGTCGCTTGACGTGGCGAGATGGATAGTGAAGGCGCCTCTAGTATCGTCAAAGGCGTGGTAGACGCCTGCGAAACCGCCCGCCTCAGGAAGGCTGATGATCTTCACAGCATCCATCACGTTACCGCGGTCGTCCTTCGTCCCATATCTGCTGGCAGTCGACTGGGTGACCTCCTCGACGTAACTGCGAAGTTCAGATCGGGCTTGCTCCAATTTCGTACCTTCCGCATGCCTCAAATCGGGCGTGCTTGGGCGCCGGCAACCAAGCAATGAAAGAAGGACGGATGCTAGCATTCCCAGCGCGACCCAACGATACGTGCACGATTGCAGAATCATTTTCATTACGATCTTCTATTTGGCTTGAGGTACCGCGCAACTATTGCTTCCAACGTCGAGGTCAGCCAAAGCTCCCCGTTGACGGCGGCGATGGAATTTGGGTTCCTTAACAAAAGACGGCTGCCCAACAAGTGCTACATCGCGCGTATTTAGCGATATATAGTCCGAATTAAAATTATACGCCGAAAATGCTGTTGGATAAACGAGAATGGGGCCATTTGGCTTATTCGCTCGCCAAGGAGATCCGAGGGGATGTGCGCCAGCAAGCCGCTGCGCTGAAGACCGAAGTGTCCTGCCGCAAGGCCGACCCGCGGTATACTTTCCGTTAGTATCTCCGCCAATTGGTTGGGCGGTGCGATCGAGGAGTAGCTGTATGACCGCCATGAAAAATCCGTTTGCGCTCCAGCCCGGAGAAGACGTGCGAAAGATCGGGTCAGCTTTCGGCACGCCGCTGGTGGTCAAGGGCTGGAGCTGGCTGCCTGTCGCTCAAATCCTCACCTGGCTGCTGATGCTGCAGGTTGCCCGTCGCAAGCGCCCCGAGCGCCCATTGTCGGAGCGGGCCGGTGTCTCCGCTGCCAGCACAGCGGTGCTGTTGGGCTCCGAGTGGTGCCACAATCTGGCCCATGCCGCGGCTGCCCGGGCGGTGGGCAAGCCCATGGACGCCATGCGCATCGTGGGAGGCATGCCCTTGTGCGTGTATTACGACCTCAACGACCGGGATGTAACCCCGCATCAGCACATCCTGCGCGCCCTGGGCGGCCCGCTCTTCAACCTGCTCTTGCTCCCCCTTGCGCTGCTCCTCCGCTGGCGGGCGCGCCCTGGCTCCCCGAGGCGTGAGGTGGCGGATGTGGCGGTGGGAGCCAATCTTTTCCTGTCCACGGCATCCATCATCCCGCTGCCGATGATCGACGGAGGTCCGGTGCTCAAATGGGCGCTGGTTGAGAGAGGGCGCACGCCCCAGCAGGCTGACGAAGCTGTCCGCAAGGTGAACGGTGCTCTGAGCGCGCCGATGGCATTGGGCAGCCTGCTGGCTGCCCGGCGGCGCCGTTATCCGCTCGCCATCTATCTGGGTTTGATGGCGCTCACCGCCCTGGGCTTTGCCAGGGGCTGGATTCAAGAGCGATAGGTGTTTTCGTGTCTACCTTCAAAGCCTGCCACGACTCAATCCAGTGCCTCCGCCTGGTGCGCGACTCGGCCGAGATACTCTCAGGTCTCCTAAACGATGATGCACCTGGATCTTGAGGGATTGTTTCCTAATTGGGAAGTGCAGGGCTACGTCCTGCACTTCCCAATTAGCAATAACTTATCCCCCTTCCCTTTAGGGAAGGGGCGTAGGGGGGATGGGTGGTAGGATTGCGACCCGGCCACATCCTCTTAGAGGGCGGGGCGGAGTTCGGCGGGAGCATGGCCGAGCCCGACCTGCGCGCCATGCAGCTGGCAGGTGGCCCGGATGCATCTATCGCCATCATCCCGGCCGCAGCTGCGCCAGATAACAACCACGCCCGCGCTGGGGGGAATGGGGTGCGTTGGTTTTCTCGCCTGGGTGCCAGGAATGTGAGCCTGAGCTCACTCATCGATCACCCTTCCGCGAACCAGCCCTCCGTTGCAGTTGGGTTACGCCAGGCCCGGCTGATCTACATGCTGGGCGGTTTTCCCGGTCACCTGGGGGAGTCGCTCGCCGGCAGCCTGAGCTGGGAAGCTATCTTGCAGGCATTGGAGGCGGGAGCTGTGGTGGGAGGCAGCAGCGCCGGGGCGATGGTGCTGTGCCAGCATTACTACGATCCCTCCACCAAAACGCTATCAGAAGGGCTGAACCTGGTGCCCGCCTCCTGCGTGCTTCCGCACCACGAGACATTCGGCAAGGGTTGGGCTGCACAGCTGGCTGCCCTGCTCCCCGCAAGCACCTTGATCGGCATCGACGAGCAGACTGGCATGATCGACGATGGGCCGGATGCCCAGTGGAATGTGTACGGCAGGGGCGCTGTCACGCTGTACCGCGGAGGTCAGGTTGAGGTTTTTCACCCAGGACAGCCCTTTTCTTTACCATGAGAATCAAAAACCCTGATGGGAAGCATCAGGGTTTTTGATTTAGGGTTTAGTGTCGTATTAGCGGACAACAATGACGTTGCTGGCTTGCAGACCCTTCGGGCCATTCTCGATCGAGAACTCGACCTGCTGGCCTTCTTCAAGGTTACGATAGCCGTCGCCTTGGATCGCAGAGAAATGCACGAAGACATCCGGGCCGCCTTCGCGGGTGATGAAACCGTAGCCTTTGCCGCCATTGAACCACTTGACTGTGCCGATGGTACGTTCCGACATTTTGATTGCTCCTTTTCAGCAATGAAGAGATTTCTTAGACCCTGGTACGTTCCATCGGAGCCTTTACAACCAAACGGCCCACGGATACAACCATGAGCCGCCGTCGATCCTAAGTCCAACGTGAACTTACTGGTGTCCTACCCGGCGCAGGATAACACGGTCATTGGAAAATGTCAATAGTATAGAATCGACACGAATGTTAGCATTTTTAGCGAAAACTTCCGCCTGCTGGCACCTCCAAACCCCAATCCCGTGCAACCCCTGTTAGAATAGCCTGAGCAAACGAAAAGGAGAATAATTCATGGAAAAAAAGCAATGGACAAACCCACCGCAGATGGAGATCGATCCGAAGAAGGTTTACCGCGTGCGTATGGAGACCGATAAAGGCGAGATCCAGTTGGAGCTCTATCCGCAGCACGCTCCCAAGACGGTGAACAATTTCGTGTTTTTATCCCGCCAGGGCTTTTACGACGGCGTCACTTTCCACCGAGTGATTGCGAACTTTGTCATCCAGGGCGGCGACCCCACCGGCACAGGGTCGGGTGGTCCCGGATACCGTTTCGAGGATGAGACCAAAGGCAATCCGCTGCGCCACGAGACGGGGGCGATCTCTATGGCGAATGCAGGGCCGGGCACCAATGGCAGCCAGTTCTTCATCGCCCACTCCCCACAGGCGCATCTGGATGGTCGGCACACCGTCTTCGGGAAAGTGGTCGAAGGTCAGGATGTGGTCGACGCCATTCGCCAGGGCGACCGCATGGTCAAGGTCGAGATCGAAGAGCTGTAGCTCAGCACTCCCGGTGTTGTAAATTTCCGTTTGGAAACTGATACAGGAGATTATCATGGGGTTCACTTATGCAGTCCTGGGCGCGGGGCGGCAGGGTACAGCTGCCGCTTACGATATGGCCCGTTTTGGCGATGCAGACCGGGTGCTGCTCGCCGATATGCATCTGGGTGCAGCGCAATCCGCTGCCCAGCGCGTCAACCAGCTGGTTGGCAAAGACATCGCCGAAGCCCACCATGTGGATGTGAACGAGCACATCCAGCTGACAGCCTTTCTGGAGGGTGTGGATTCGTTCCTCTCCGCCGTGCCCTACTGGCACAACCCTGCGATCACGCGTGCGGCGATTGATGCCGGGGCGTGCATGACCGACCTGGGAGGCAACACCGACCTGGTGCGCCAGCAGCTCCAGCTCAGCCCGCAGGCAAGAGCCGCCGGGATCGCCATCATCCCGGATTGCGGTCAGGTGCCAGGCATGGGCACCAGCTTGAGCGTGTACGCCATGTCGCTCCTGGACGAGACGGACGAGGTATTGATGTGGGACGGAGGCAACCCGCTCCATCCCAAGCCGCCTTTCAATTACATCCTGACCTTCAACGTCGCAGGCCTCACCAACGAGTACTATGGCGTGGCGCATTTCATCCGCGACGGAGTGCGCGTCGAGGTGCCCACTTTCCTGGATGAGGATTACGAGACGGTCGATTTTCCCGAGCCCATCGGCAGGATGGAGGCGTTTGTGGCTGGCGGGGGCACCTCCACCATGCCCTGGAGCTTCGAGGGCAAATTAAAGACCCTGTGGAACAAGACCTTGCGCTGGCCGGGTCATTTCGCCGAATGGCAGGCGTATATGAACGCCGGTCTGTTGGAAGAGACGCCTATCCAGGTAGGCGATGTGCACGTCAGCCCGCGTGAAGTCCTACACGCGCTGATTGAGCCGAAGATTCTCGCCAAGCCCGGCGAGCCCGACCTGGTGATCGTGCGTGTGATTGCCAAAGGGCGCAAGGATGGCTGCCCGGCGCAAGCCCTGGTGGAGCTCATCGACCGCTATGACGAGGTCACCGGCTTTACTGCCATGGAGCGCACCACCGGCTGGGATGGCTCGCTCAAGGCCATCCTCAACGCCCGCGGTGTGACCCCGCGCGGCGCCCACCCAGCTGAGGCGGCGGTTCCCGGCCCGCTTTACGCCGCAGAGCTCCGCCAGCGCGGCTTCAGCCTGACCGAGACCCTGACCATTACCCGCCAATGAAGAAGACCTCATCTATGTTCATATTCTATTTTTCAATCGCCCTGGCGATCTTCTCGACCCTGCTCTACCATCTTACCCAGAAGATGACCCCGGCGGGCGCCAATCCGGCGCTGGCGTTGACCGCCACCTACCTCACCTCCCTGGTGTTGTGCCTGTTCTTGTTCGTCTTCACGCCGCTCACCAGCGGGCTCAAGGATTCTTTGGGGCAGCTAAACTGGGCCAGCTTCGGGCTGGCGTTTGCCCTGGTAGGCCTGGAAGTGGGTTTTCTTCTGGCCTACCGCGCCGGTTGGAATATCAGCCTGGCAGCCATCTTCGTTAACGTCGCTGGGACGCTCCTGCTGGTGCCGTTTGGCGTGCTCTTCTTCAAGGAGAAGCTGACTCCGGTCAATCTGCTGGGCATCCTGGTGTGTATCGTCGGGCTGGTGATGGTGAATTGGAGAAAGTAGACGTAGGGCGCTTGTTGATCGTTAGGCGATAGTGCGCATCCTGAAATACAGAGATCGTTGTCGAAACGCACAAGCGCAAGCCGGAGGGAGCATGATGGACCACAACGGAAAGATTGCAGTAGTCACTGGCGGCAACCGCGGCATCGGGTATGAGGTCTGCCGCCAGCTGGCGCTGCAGGGTCACCGGGTCATCCTGACCAGCCGGGACGGCCTCAAGGGGGAGCTGGCAGCTCAGGGTCTGGCCAAAGCGGGCGTCACCGTGAGCGCCCATCCTCTGGACGTCTCCAGCCGGGACAGTGTGTCCGAGTTCAGCGAATTTGTGCAGCGTGAGTTGGGTCGGGTGGATATCCTGGTCAACAATGCCGCCATCCTGCCGGATGAGGGCGCCCGTGTCCTCGACCTGGATGTGGATGTTTTCCGCCAGGTCGTAGAGACAAACACCTTTGGACCGCTGCTGCTATGCCAGATCCTCGTGCCGCTCATGCTGCAGCACGATTACGGGCGCATCGTCAACGTCTCCAGCAGTTCCGCGCAGTTCTCGTCGCTATCCGCCCGGAACCCTGCCTATCGCCTGTCCAAGGTGGCTCTCAACGCACTGACCGTGATGGTCGCCCAGGCGGTGCAGGGCCATAACATCCTGGTCAACGCCGCCTCGCCGGGCTGGGTGCGCACAGATATGGGTGGACCCAACGCCCCGCGTTCGCTGGAGCAGGGCGCCGATACTCTCGTGTGGCTCGCCAACTTGCCGGATGGGGGGCCGAGCGGACAGTTCTTCCGGGATCGCGAGCAGATCCCCTGGTGACTCTCATCAAAGGACGCCAGATATGCTCTCATTAGCCGGAAAGGTAGCCGTTGTGGCTGGGGCGACGCGCGGCGCAGGGAGAGGCATCGCCTGCATGCTGGGCGAAACCGGCGCCACGGTGTACTGCACCGGGCGCAGCACCCGCCTCCAGGCGACCGGACGCGCGAGAGGGGCGGGTGGGGCTTTCCAGCTGGACCGCCGCCCAGAGACTATCGAGGAGACGGCGGAGCTGGTGGCATCCTATGGCGGCGTGGGCATTCCCCTCCAGGTAGATCACACCGACGAATCCCAGGTCAGGGCGCTATTCGAGCAAGTGAGGGCGGAGCGGGGGGGGCTGGATATCCTGGTCAACGACGTTTGGGGCGGCGACGAGCTCACCGAGTGGGGGGTGCCCTTCTGGGAGCAGTCTATCCAGAAAGGCTTGCTCATGCTTCAGCGCGCAGTCCATGCCCACATCATCACCAGCCGCTATGGCGTGCCGCTGATGCTTGGGCGCAAGCAGGGGCTGGTGGTCGAGATCACCGACGGCGACACCATGACCTACCGTGGGAGCCTGTTTTACGATTTGGCGAAAACCTCAGCCATCCGCCTGGCGTACGCCATGTCTGAGGAGCTACGCCCCCACAACCTTACCGCTGTGGCGGTCACGCCGGGGTTCCTGCGCTCCGAGGCCATGCTGGAGCATTTCGGTGTCACCGAGTTCGAACTGGCAGGAGGCGGCCGAAAAAGACCCGCACTTCATCGCCTCTGAGACGCCCTTCTTCGTCGGGCGCGCAGTGGCTGCGCTGGCATCCGACCCGCAGGTGCAGCGCTGGTCGGGGCAGGCGCTCAGCTCCTGGGGACTGGCCCGCGAGTATGGCTTCACCGATATCGACGGGCGCCGCCCCGATTGGGGGGCATATTATGAGGCCAATGTCATTGGAAAGGGGCAAAACTAAAAATCATCATCAAAGCCCCCTGCCCCACCCCCGCCATCGCCCAGCTCGGGAAGCTCCTTCTCGATATCTTCCGGCGATTGGCCCGCCTCCAGCCGGTCGATCACCTCATCAAACTCAGGACCCATCTCCTCGCCCATCTCCCGGCCCATCTTGCGCATCATGCGCCCCAGGGCTTTCGGGTCGTCTTCCAGGCCGGCCAGCTGGGTGGGATCAGCCAGGTCTTCCAGGCGGCTGTCGTCCGTACGGGCCACGCGCACCCGCCCGATACGCCGTCGCACCTGGTCGCTCTGGCAGTGCGGGCAGTGCACCACCTTGCTCCCGTAATCGCTGTAGCTTAAAAATGTTTCGAATCGTCTGCGGCAGTTCAGGCAGAGATACTGGTAAAACGGCATGCCGTACCTCCAGGGTGTTTAGCTTTCTTGAATTATAATCAGGTGTCGCAATTTAATCACGAATCAATGGGATTAGGCAACCAGGGGATGGAGTGAATAGCCCTGTATTTCTCTCCCGCCTCTAATTTGAATCTTATGGCTAATCAAAACTCATATTACAAACCACAGCACACGCCGCTCCTGATCGTCATCTCTGGACCATCGGGCGTGGGCAAGGATACGGTCATTGAGCACATGAAGAGGCGCAAGCTGCCCTTCCACTTTGTCATTACCGCCACCAACCGCCAGCCCCGCCCGGAAGAAAACCATGGCGTGGATTACTTTTTCCTCTCGAAAGACGAGTTCGCCGAGATGATCGAGCGCGATGAGCTGCTCGAATACGCCATCGTCTACAAGGATTATAAAGGTATCCCCAAAGAGCAGGTGCGCCAGGCGCTGGCCAGCGGGAGCGATGTAGTCATGCGCCTGGACGTCCAGGGCGCAGCCACAGTGCGCAAGCTCTCGCCGGATGCTCTGCTCATATTTCTATCGACCAGCAGTGAAGAAGAGATGGTTAGCCGCCTGGAGAGGCGCATGACCGAGTCTCCCGAAGCCCTCAAGCTGCGCATCGCCACCGCCCGCCAGGAGATGCAGCGCCTGAATGAGTTCGATTACGTGGTGGTCAACGCCGAAAACCGATTGGACGAGACTGTGGATACCATCCTGGCGATCATCCAGGCTGAGCACCACCGCGTACACCCCCGCAAGGTGAGCCTGTGAACGCCCCGGATCAGAGCCCGCCCACCCCTCCCCAGGAAGGTCCTCCGCCCCCACCGGGAGAGACTCGCCGCTGGGTGGCGGTGAAAGCCCCGCAGTCAACCCCCTGGGTGACTTACACGCTGATAGGGATCACCATTCTGGTCTACCTGCTGCAGCAAGCCAGCCGCATCGCCCTGGACGGGGTCGATTACCCGGCTGCCCTGGGGTGGAAGGACAATGCTGCCATCCTGAGCGGTCAGCTATGGCGGCTGCTGACGCCCATGTTCCTGCACTCGACCGGTTCGTTTCTGCACATCGGCTTCAATATGTACGCCCTGTATGTGCTGGGTCCGGGGCTGGAGCGGCATTTTGGGCATACACGTTTTTCTGCTCTGTACCTGCTGGGCGGCTTTGGAGGCAACGTGCTCTCTTTCCTGCTCTCACCGAAATACTCGCTGGGCGCCTCCACCGCCATCTTTGCGCTGCTTGGCGCGCAAGGGGTTTTCCTCTACCAAAACCGGGCGCTGTTCGGGCGTAACGCCCAGCGCGCCCTGATCAACATCCTCACCGTTGCGGGCATTAACCTGGTCATTGGTCTTTCACCGGGCATCGATAACTGGGGGCACCTGGGCGGGCTGATCGCGGGCACGCTTTTTACCTGGTTTGGCGGACCGCTGCTGGGCGTTGAATCTGAGATGGGTGAGCCCAAGCTGCACGACCGGCGCGAGCCGGGTGTCATCTTCGCCGCCGCCATCCTGGTGGGGTTGCTGTTCGCTCTTCTGGCAGCTGCCAAATTCTTTTTGGCTTGATGCTCAAAATTGACCACAGATAAACACGGATTGACACAGATGGGGAACCCGAAAGATGAATCTTCCGATTTACCTGGCTTGAATCCGGTTACCGAGAAGATCATTGGTTGTGCTTTCACGGTCAGCAACACATTAGGTGCAGGCTTTCTGGAAAAGGTGTATGAGAACGCACTCGCCTTGGAGATAGAGAAAGCCGGATTGCGGTGGTGAAACAGCAGCCAATGCAGGTCTGGTATGATGGAGTGCATGTCGGCGAGTATTTTGCTGATTTGCTTGTGGATGGTCAAATAATTGTTGAGATCAAAGCAGCCAAGGCTCTTGACGAAGCCCACTGGGCGCAATGCATCAATTATCTAAAAGCTACTGGCATGCGCCTGTGCTTGCTGATTAATTTTGGTAAACCCCGCGTCGAAATCAAACGGATCGCTTTATCAGCGCGTTCAGGACATTGATCACAGATGGACACGGATAAACACAGATAAACCGTTGTTAGAAAACATCAGTGTTCATCTGTGTTTATCTGTGGTTTATACCTCTTGAGGGAACAACTATGAGAATCTTAGTCACCGGAGGGGCCGGTTATATTGGTAGCCACACCTGCGTGGAGCTGCTCCAAGCCGGCTACGAAGTCGTCATCGTCGATAACCTCTCCAATAGCAAAGTTGAAGCTGTGCGCCGCGTGGAGGCCATCGCCGGTCGCCCCACAGCCTTTTACGAGGTTGACCTGCTCGACGAGCCTGCCCTGGATGCGGTCTTCCGTAAGGGTAAGGTGGATGCCGTCATCCACTTCGCCGGCCTCAAAGCCGTGGGCGAATCGGTGGAGCAGCCGCTGCGCTACTACCACAACAACGTCACCGGTACCTTGGTTTTGCTTAAGGTCATGGCTGCCCACGGCGTCAAGGACATCGTTTTCAGCTCGTCGTGCACCGTGTACGGCGACCCGCACAAGGTGCCCATCACCGAGGACTTCCCACTCTCCACCACCAACCCCTACGGGCGCACCAAGCTGATCATCGAAGAGATGCTGCATGACCTGTACGCCGCCGACCCGGACTGGAACGCCGTGCTGCTGCGCTACTTCAACCCGGTGGGGGCGCACCCCTCCGGGCGCATCGGCGAGGACCCCAACGGCATCCCCAACAACCTGATGCCTTACATCGCCCAGGTCGCCGTGGGGCGGCTGGAGCGCCTGTCCGTATTCGGGAGCGATTACCCCACTTCCGACGGTACCGGCGTGCGCGATTACATCCACGTGGTCGATCTGGCGGTCGGTCACCTGCGCGCCCTCGAAAAGCTCGTGGATAAGCCCGGCGTGGCGGCCTATAACCTGGGCACGGGACGCGGCTTCAGCGTGCTGGAGGTGGTGGCAGCATTCCAGCGAGCTTGCGGGCGGGATATCCCCTACCGCATCGTCGAGCGCCGCCCCGGCGACGTGGCTATCACCTACGCCGATCCCGCCAAAGCCAATGCAGAGCTGGGTTGGAGCGCCCGCCTCGGCCTGGATGAGATGTGCGCCGACGTCTGGCGCTGGCAGTCCGCCAACCCCGCCGGATACCCGTGAAGAATACATTTGTCATCATCCCCACCTATTGGACCTGGCCCTCGGGCGAGTCCGACCGCCCGGAGACGGCCGCCTACGACCATCCCACCCCCCTGGATGGCGACTCGACCCTGCCCCGCCTGCTGGACGACCTGAGCCAGCAGCGCGACCCGGACTTCACCACCCTGGTCCTCACCGGACTGGCTCATCCGGATCTCGGCCCGGCGGCAGCAGAGCACATGCGCCGCCTGTTGAGGCCCTACCGCGACCGTTTAAACCTGCGTGTGTGCGACGCTCCCGCCTGGGACGGCATGCAGGAGACCTTGCGAGCCGCCAGCTTGCCCGCAGATGGGCTGCACCTGGGCAGCTACGGCGGCATCCGCAACCTGCAATTGCTCGTCCCGCATATCCTTGAGGCGCAGGTGGTCATCGCCCTGGATGATGACGAGAGCGTCCAGCCCGATTACGTCGAACGCGCCCAGGCTTACGTGGGCCAGACAGTAGATGGCGAGCGCGTCCTCGGCCTGGCGGGCCCCTACCTGCAGCCGGACGGCAGCGTGCTTTTGCCCGAGTTCGCCTCCACCGGCAACCCGCTGCGCGACAAGGGGCGCTTCATCAACCAGGCCATGCGCATGCTCACCGCCGGGGAGGGCGGGCTGCGCCCTGCCCCCATGGCGCTGGGCGGCAATATGGTCTTCCACCGAGACCTTTTCACCCGCGTGCCCTTCGATCCTGGCATCACGCGTGGCGAGGACATCGACTACCTGATCAACGCCCGCCTGGATGGCATCCAATGGTGGTTCGATCCTGCCCTCACCATCCTGCACCTGCCCCCCCACCACTACGACACCCCCATCTACCAGCGCCTGCGCGAGGACGTCTTCCGCTTTATCTACGAGCGCGAGAAATTGCAGCTGCACGGCTACGACCGCCCTGATTGGCTCGAGCCTTACCCGGGCGCCTTGCTGGGCGATGACCTGCCCGAGGCGGCGCTATCCGCATTGCAGGCCGAGGCTACCCCCGAGCTGGTCGCCCGCTTCGGCGAGCCCGAGGCCATCCTGGCCGCCGCCCAGGAGCACGCCCTGCGCCACGCCCCGCGTTATGGCGCGTTCGCGCAAGGCTGGGCTGGGCTGATGTCCCGCGTTGAACGGGATGAAGCCCTGCGCCGGACGCTGGCGGGGAAGATTGTGTAAAACCTCTTAACACAAAGGTCACGAAGGGGCACAAAGGATCAAAAGGTCGCCCTGCCCTTTCGTGCATTTCGCCGCCTTTCGCTTCTTCGTGGTCCAACCTGCTGTCCGGTATTATAAAATCGCGGCTATGGATAGCCGCCCTACTACCTTGGATCATGGACACGGAGAGAGTCATTAACACGAAGGACACAAAGGATATATAAAGTATAAAGAATTCTTTGTGATCCTTGGTGTCCCCTTAGTGCCCTTCGTGTTAAAAATATTATGGCTTCTGGAAATATATCTTCACCAGCGGCCCGATATCTTCCCCCGTATGCTCCCCCAGGATGCGGAAGAAATCCTCCCGCGTGGCAATTCCCCCCCGCATCTGCCCCGCATAATCCTTCAAGAAGGCGAAGAACGCCTCATCCCCCACCTGCTTCCGCAGCGCCTCCAGGAACACCGCCCCGTTGAGGTAAATAGCGTCGCGGTAAGCCAGGTAACCCGCTGGGTTGTAAATGCTCCCGTCCACCCAGCCCTGCGGCTGGTAGTAGTCTATGCGGTACTCCCACCACCAGTCCAGCGCCTCCGGGTGCAGCCGCTCATAGAACAGCCGCTCGCTGTAAGTGCACAGCGCCTCGTCCAGCCAGGGCTCCAGCGCCTGGTCGTTGCCTACCGATGCATAGAACCACTGGTGCGCAGTCTCGTGCGCCGCGATGGCGATCATGTACTCGCCCGGCGTGCCCTGGTACAGGTTGTAGAAGCCGTTGCTCAGGAAATACAGCCCGTCGTACTCCATACCGTCCAGGAAATCGGCCTCCACCGCGCTGATCAGCTCGCGCGGATACTCGCCGTACAGCTGGTTGTACAGCTGGACAGATTCCGCGGTTGTCTCCAGCACCGCCTGCCCTGCTGTTTCGTGGAAGCCAAAGGCATAGCTGAGCACCGTGGTGGTGCCCACCGTGGTGGTGTAAACGCGGTACTCAGGGCTCACCGAGATTGCGAAGTTGCGAGCCGCTTCGTGCTGGTAGCGCCGCCATTCACCCTCCACCTGCGCGGGGGCGGACGCCGCCACCACCAGGATGCCAGGGTCATCGGGAATGGTCAGGCTCACATCGAAATCCGCCTGCTCGTAAGCCAGGTGTTCGCCGAAGAAGCCCGCCTCCTGCGCCAGCCAGCCCTCCCCCGGCCTGTACGGCGGGATGAAAGGGAACCAGTCCACCAGGTTGGTCTGGCGTAACGTGTACCCAAAGGGGATCGGGCGCACTGCAGCGGATGGCACCGGCGATGGCAATCTCAGCTCGTAATTGAGCGATAGCCCCAGGCGGCCGCCCGGTTGAAGCGGCTGGAGCAGCCGGATGAGCAGCCGGCCGCTTTCGAAGTTGTAATCCTCGACAGCCGCCCCGCTCTCCCAGGCGATACCTTTCAACGTGAACGCCCCGGGATAGCGCATCGGCTCAACGATCAGGGGCAGCTCGCTTATCGCCTCGGGAAAGCGGTTGTAAAACTCGATCTTTTCGTCCACCACCAGGAGGTGCGCAGAGTAGTTCAACACCACGATCAACGTGTAGCGCGTGGCGGGCAGGTCGAGTGGGGTTGGGGCGGGTGTTATTGTTGCCGTGGTGCTGGGGGTGGGGGTTGCGCTTGCAACGAGAGTGCCGGTCGCCGCCTCAACCATCGGCGTGTTCGTAGCCGTCCCCGCCGGGCTGCCTCCTCTGCCGCATGCGCCCAGAAGGAGAACGAGTGCGACCGCAATAATCGATTTAGCCACAGATGCACACGGATGCACACGGATATTCTTCTTAGCAATATGGGGATCAGTGTTCATCTGTGTCCATCCGTGGTGAATAGCCTTAAGCCACCATCTCCTCGCGCACCTTCTGGTACAGCACCTCCGCCTTCAGCTCGCTCAGCGTATAGCATGGCGCCTTGAGATGTTCTGCCAGCGCCTGAGCCAGTCCCTGGTCGAAGGCGGCGTGCTCCATGTTGATCACCACGCAGCGGATCTCATCCTCCGAGATCGAACTCGGCGATCTGGTGCGCTTCGTCCTGCGGGGGCAAATGACTTATCGAGACATTGCCGGCTCCATCTGTGAGCAGGATGATCAGCGGCATCACGTCCGGGTGGACAATGCGCTCCTTTTGGATCACGTTATGCGCCAGGTACAGCCCGGCGGAGAGGGGCGTCTTACCGCCTACGGGGATATCCGCCAGGGCGCGCTTGGCCAGCTCCACCGAGTTGGTGGGGGGCAGCACCAGGGTGGCGCGGTCCTTCTGGAAGACCGCCAGTCCCACCCGGTCGCGGCGCTGGTAGGCATCGGTCAGTAGAGACAGGATGGCGCCCTTGGTCGCCGACATGCGCTCAGCCACCGCCATCGACCAGGAGGCATCCACCACAAACAGCACCAGGTTGGCGGTTTTCTTGACCCGCACCTTGCGCTGGTAATCGCTGGAGCGGATGGCAAAAGCCACGCGTTTGCGCAAGGCGCTGCGCTGCTTCTGGAAAGGCGCCGCGGCGCGCAGTGTGGCATCGAATGCCAGGTCGTCGGGCTTGCCCGGTGAGGGGCGCGCCTGTACGTAGCGCCCGCGCTTGCGGTCGGTGCGCGTCCGCGAGCGGCGCCCGCTTTGGCGGCGTGTCATGCGGTCCAGGGGATTTTCGAGCCTGCGCGGGATGAAGGTCTGTCCAATGTTGACCTTCTCGCCGCCGTCCCACCAGTTGGCGCTTCCGGTCTCGAACACTTTTTGGGGAGCTGGCTGGGTTGGAGCCTGGCGGGACTCCTCATCCTCCACCACCTCTGCGTTCACGGCTTTTTTTTTTCGAGGCTCTCCTGTTGCTGGTCGCTGGGCACCATCTCTGGCTCGCCTTCGCTGACAGATGCCCCCTGGAGCTGCTCGATGCGTTCTTGCAGGTCTTCGACGCTCATCTCGGTCTGGTGGAAGGGGCCGCGCTTGATGCGGTGCGGCAGAGCCAGCTCGGCAGCCAGGACGATATCGCGCTCGTTGATGGCTGTGCGGCCTTCGAAGGCGGCGTGCGCCCGGGCGGTCTTCAAGATCACCAGGTCGGCACGGTGGCCCTCGACGTTCAACGAGGCGCTCAGGGCGGCGATGGAGAGCAGGTCGCGTTGGGTGTAGGTCACCTGCCCGATAAGCTTGCGAGCCTGCTCGATGCGGTCAGTCAAGGTCTCCTCTTTAGGTATCCACTCCTGGCGGAAGATCTCCGAGTCGCTCTCGAAGCCCAGGTTGCGCTCCATGATCAGGACGCGCTCGCGCGCCTCGCGCACGCCGTGGATGTCTACCGAGAGGGCAAAGCGGTCGAGCAGCTGGGGACGCAGGTCGCCCTCTTCTGGGTTCATGGTACCCACCAGGATAAAGCGCGCCGGGTGGGAGAAGGAGATACCCTCGCGCTCGACGATGTTCATGCCCATGGCAGCCGAGTCGAGCAGCACGTCCACCACGTGGTCGTCCAGCAGGTTGACCTCGTCGATGTAGAGCATGCCCCGGTTAGCGGCAGCCAGCACGCCGGGCTCGAAATGGCGCTCGCCCTTCTGGATGGCTTTCTCGATATCCAGCGTGCCGACAACGCGGTCTTCTGTTGCCGATACAGGCAGGTTGATAAATGGCGTGGCACGCAGCTCTACCGGTAAGGATTCACCGTTGACCACGCGCTCGCGGCATTCCGTGCACCAGGTGGAGGTGCGATCAGGGTCACAGCCGAAGCGGCAGTCGCTCACCACAGCCACGCGCGGCAGCAGGGCTGCCAGGCCGCGCGCCGCCGTCGATTTTGCCGTGCCGCGCTCGCCGCGGATGAGCACGCCACCGATGCGCGGATCTACCGCGTTTAACACCAGCGCGCGCTTCATGCGATCTTGGGCGACAATTGCAGTAAATGGATAAATGGGCGGCATGATATTTCCTCGGCATATGATTATACCCGAGGGAAAGTTCTTTGCCTAATTCTAAAGGTTGCCAACTTCGTTCTTAACCTTTATAATGTCCCTCTAATCTAAATCAGCAACCGGAGTAAGCTTTTATTATGGAACAGAATAACGCCCTTCCCGGGCAGGGGGTGGAGCCCGAAAGTAACCAGCCGATCGAAAAGAAGCCAGAAGAACGCCCACACGCAGAAACCAATACGATGGCAACCTTATTGGAAGAGCAGGGGTTGGATTTCGATCTTCCAAAAGCCGGAGAAGTCCGTTCCGGCTTTATCGCCACCATCGGTGAGAATGAGATACTGGTCAGCGTAGGCACCAAATCAGAGGGTGTCATCTCCGGCCGCGAGCTAGAAGTCGATCCCCGACGATGAGCGCGCCGAATTTATCGTGGGCATGGAGATTCCCGTCTTCGTGGTCACGCCGGAAGACTCCAACGGCAATGTGGTGCTCTCCTACGTGCGCGCACGCGAGGAAAAAGACTGGCAAGAGGCTGAGGAAATGCTCGAGGAAGGGGATGACTTCGACAGCAAGATCATCGGCTATAACAAGGGAGGCTTGCTGGTGCCCCTGGGCCAGCTGCGCGGCTTCGTGCCTGCCTCTCAGATTAGCCTGCTTCGCCGCGCCTCTATCGCTGGCGATACCCCCGACCAGCGTTGGGGTAAGATGGTGGGCGAGGAGATCAAGGTGCGTGTGATCGAGGTCGACCGCGAACGCCGCCGCCTGATCCTCTCCGAGCGCGCCGCCTTGCAAGAGACGCGTGAATCGTTGAAAGATCGCCTTTTGGAAGAGCTCAACGAAGGCGATGTGCGTAATGGTCGGGTGACGAGTGTGGCCGATTTTGGCGCTTTCGTCAATATCGACGGAGCAGATGGGCTGGTGCACCTCTCGGAGATCTCCTGGGAGCGTATCAACCATCCAAGCGAGGTGCTGCATGTAGGCCAGGAAGTTGAAGTGCGGGTGATCAGCATCGATCACGACCGCCGCCGCATCGGCTTGTCTATCCGCCAGCTGCAAGAAGACCCCTGGATTCGCAAGATCAAGGGCATGCGCGAAGGACAGCTTATCGAAGGCACCATCACCCACCTGACCAAATTTGGCGCCTTTGCCCGCCTGGACGAAGAGCTGGAGGGCTTGATCCACATCTCGGAGTTGAGCGAGCAGCGCATCAACCATCCGAAAGAGGTGGTCAAGGAAGGCGATGTGGTCACCTTGCGGGTGATCAAGATTGACCCCGAACGGCGGCGCATCGGACTGAGCCGGCGCAAGGTAAACTCCCCAGCCTACTCCGACCTGGACTGGAAGATGGATCTGGCGGAAGTGGTGCAAGATGTGAAAGAAGATGCTGGAGAGACCGCTACCCCCACCGACGAAAAAGCCGTTGAGGTTGTGAGCGAAGAGACGCTTGAGATCACCGCGGTTGAGGCTGCAGTCGAAGCCCTTGAAGAAATGCCTGAGCAGGACGTCCCAGCCGATGAAGCAGCTCCCGAGGTCGTGGTTGAAGAGGAAGCGCCTGAAGTTGTGGCCGAAGAAGCAGCACCTGAGGTCGTGACTGAAGTGGAAGTTCCCGAGGTCGTAGCTGAAGAGGAAGCTCCCGAGGTCGTGGCTGAGGAAGAAGCGCCAGAGGTCGTGGCTGAAGAGGAAGCGCCTGAGGTCGTGGCTGAAGAAGAAGCTCCTGAAGTTGTGGCTGAAGAGGAAGCTCCAGAGGTCGTGGCCGAAGAAGAAGCTCCCGAGGTTGTGGCTGAGGAGGAAGCTCCTGAGGTCGTGGCTGAAGAGGAAGCGCCTGAGGTCGTGGCCGAAGAAGAAGCTCCCGAGGTCGTGGCTGAGGAGGAAGCGCCTGAGGTCGTGGCTGAAGAACCAGCCCCCGAAGTCCCCGATGAAGACGAGGTCCCCGAAGTCGCTCAAGCAGACGCTACAAAAAAGGCCTCGAAGAAATAGGCCTCAGTCGGTCTACTGAGATTAGCAGCCCCTTTCCATGCGAAGGGGGCTGTTTTTATTCACCTTGGCTGTTGGGAGAGAAGAGATTGTTGGGGACCAGCCATCAGGGGAAGTAATTCTCTATCAGCCGCTCCGTCTGGTCGGCGTAAGCCGTGCCAGGGGCCAGGGAGAGAACCATCTGCCATTCCTGGTAGGCGAGCTGGCGCTCGCCTTGCAAAGCATACACCAGACCCAGGTGCAGGTGCGCCGGGGCGTGGTCCGCTTGTAGCTGGATGGCGCGCAGGAAGTTTCGCTCTGCGCTTGCCAGATCGCCCAGCAATACCAGCACCTGACCGAGCGTATCCAGGTTCTCGGGGTCTTGCGGGTCTAGGATCACAGCCCGGCGCGCCGCCGGAAGCCCGGTCAGGCGCACCTCGTACTCATTGCGGATGCAAAACCCGGCTAACGAGCGCTGGTAGGCAGGGTCCTGGGGAGCCAGAGCGACGGCTTGCTGGTAGGCTTGCATCGCAGCTTGTGGCTCGCCTTCCAGTGCCAGCGTTTCCCCCAGCTCCACCTGCAGGGCGGGGTTTTCGGGATAGAGGGCGGTGACCGTGCGCAGATATTCCAATGCCCTGTCGAAGCGCCCCTGGCGCCGCCAGTACAGCGCCATGAGGGTGTTGGCGCTCAGTGAATTCGGGTCAATCCTCAATGCCCGGTCGAGCTCATACGGCACAGGCTGCAGGGAGATGTTCTCAACGAGGTGCTGGCGCGCTTCACCCCAGAAAGCCCAGGCGTCGGCAAAGTCTGGGCGCAGGCGGGTAGCATGGCTGAAGGCTTCTGCGCTCAGCTGCCACTCGCCGAGTGAAGCTAAGGCGCGCCCAGCTTCAAACAGGGTTTGGGCTGGCTCGCCGGATAAGCTACCCGAGCGGATGGCATCGATGAGCACCTGGGTGTCACCTTCCAGAGACGGGTCAAGCTCGGCGGCCTGGGTGAGGTGCGCCAGGGCAGCATCGGGTTGCTGCGTGGCAAGCATCAAGCCCAACTGGTAACGCAGCGCTGCATCCGCCGGGCGCAGAGCCGCCAGCTTCTGCAGGGTATCGATGGCTGCAGGGGTGTCTTCCAGGCGGCGATACGCCTCGAACAGCCGGGTCAGCAGATCGGGCGAAGGTTCCTGGCTTTGCAGGGACCGTTCCCAGATTTCAATAGCAATCCGGTCGTCACCGCTGCCTGCGTAAGCTTCCCCCAGGGCGATCTGGCCATTCAAAGAAAGGCTTCCCATGGCTGCGGCACGCTCGAAGTGCTCGATTGCAGACGGCAGCTCACCGCCCATCAATGCCAAGCGCCCTGCCGGTTCCCATAAATCCGTCCGCCAGGGTGATCTCTCAGCAACCTGCGCCAGGTCTTGTGCAGCATCAGCGGCAGCTTGGGGTGATGCTGGTTGGCTTAAGAGACCCGCGCCCGGTGGAGGGCGCGTGTCTCGGCGTGCGGGCGCGGGGCAACCCCCGAGAGGGAGATCAGTATCAAGGGAATCAGCAGCCGGACGAGAATACCAGCGTCGAATGAGCGTCTCACAGGATGGATTATAGCTGAATGGATGACAAAATTCAGTTGTCCTGCGGGAGTGGATTGGCTATAATCAGGGGAGCCTGCCGAAGATTCAAATACCTTTGAAATGCAGGTCAACCCTATACCTGTCGTGACCGTACGAGGCAGAAGGTATTACCACTTGCAGGCATGCCTGTGCGGGAAAAGACAGCTTATTAATGGAGTATTCAAATGAATTTTGCTTTGAGCGAAGAACAGCGCATGGTGCAGCACATGGTGCGGGAGTTTGCCCAGCGAGAAGTGGCCCCAATCATCAAAGAATACGACCGCAAGCAGGAGATGGCGCCTTTCATCCTGCCGCGCATGGGCGAGCTGGGCATCCTGGGCATCTGCTTCCCTGTGCGTTATGGTGGGCAAGGGTTGGACTACATCTCAATGGGTCTGGCTTGCGAAGAGCTGGAAGTTGTTGATAGCACACTGCGCGTGATTATGTCGGTGCACGTTGGGCTGAACAGTATGGGTTTGCTGCAGTGGGCCAGCGAAGAACAAAAGCAACGCTTCCTGGTACCCCAGTCCCGGGGCGAGAAGATCGCCTGCTTTGGTCTCACCGAGCCGGGTGCTGGCTCGGACGTGGCAGGCATCACCAGCACTGCCAGGCGCGATGGCGGGGCATATATCCTGAACGGGGAAAAGATGTGGATCTCCCTGGCGACTAAAGCGCATCACTCCCTGGTGGTGGCGCGCACCAATCTGGACGCCCCTGACCCCCACGACGGACTGTCCGCCTTCCTGGTTGAGCTGGATTCGCCGGGCGTTAGCTCTGGCGATATCCACGGCAAGCTGGGCGTGCGCGCCGGCTCTACGGGATGGCTGGCTTTCCAGGATGTGGCTGTGCCGGTAGAAAACCGCATCGGCGAGGAGGGCGAAGGCTTTAAGATTGCCATGTCCTGCCTGGATAACGGTCGCTACACGGTCGCTGCCGGAGCCACGGGGTTGATCCGCGCCAGCCTGGAAGCCAGCGTGCGCTATGCCAATGACCGCAAGGCTTTTGGGCGTGAGATTGGCAAGTTCCAGCTTGTGCAGCAGAAGATTGCGCGCATGGTACAATCCTACGAAATGGCCCGGCTGCTATACCTCCAGGCTGGTTGGATGAAGAACCAGGGGATGCGGAATACACGGGAGACATCGCTAGCGAAATGGTTTGCGACAGACGCCTCCTTCGATGCAGCTTCTGAGGCCATACAAGTTCACGGAGCATACGGCTACAGCGATGAATACGACGTGGAACGCTACCTGCGCAATTCCAAAGGTGCGGTGATCTACGAAGGCACCAGCGAAGTCCACCAATTGATGCAGGCTGGCTACGCTTTGGGCTACCGCACGGATGCGTCTTTAAGATGCGAGCTGCCGGCGTACGACCCGGAGCTTTGGCAAGAAGCCTGACAGATTCCTTCTGGATCAAAGAATTTAGAAAGCCAGGGTTATCGATAAACAAATATTTAGTTCCTGATCCCCTGGCTTCTTTATAAACAATATCATAAGGAGGTTACTTTGAAAATCGTTGTCTGCGTTAAACAAGTTCCGGATTCCGCGGCCAAGGTCGTCGTGGAAAACGGAAAGGTCACCTGGGGCGACGCGCCATTGGTGATTAACCCCTGGGATGAATACGCCGTGGAGACCGCCTTGCTCCAGATGGAAGCTCAGGGCGGCGATGTGATCGCCTTGACGATTGGGGGAGAAAACTCCAAAGAGGCTCTCAAGCACGCTCTGGCGATGGGCGCCAGCGAAGCCATCTTGATCTCGGATCCAGCTCTGGCAGGAGCAGATAGCCAGTCGGTCGCCCACGCTCTGGCAGCTGCGATTTAAAAGGTAGGGGATGTGAATGCAGCCATTTTCGGAAGGCAGGCAATCGACGGGGATATGGGCGTGACCGCGCCCCAACCGCACGCGCCTTAGGCTGGCCGATGCTTTCCCTGGTTTCCGTGGTCGAAATCACTGGATGCAGCAGCCAGCACCATCCGAGTGGGGCGCGCCACCGAAGAAGGTCGCCAGATCGTGGAAGCCAAGCTGCCTGCAGTTGTCAGTGTTGGCAAAGACATTGCTGAGCCGCGCTACCCATCCTTCATGGGCATCCGCAAAGCTTCTCGCGCCACCATCCCCACCTGGTCGCTCGCCGACCTGGGCATCCCTGCGCCGACCTCTGTGGTGCATTGGCCTGAGGTGGTTACCCGCCGGCGCGCGAGGTACTGACCGAGATTGTGACGGGAGGCTCTCCGGCTGAGATTGCCGAAGCGCTGGCTGATAAAATTCTGGCGGAGAAGGTGCTGTAATGAGCAACAAAGTATGGGTCTTCATCGATCAATTCAAAGGCAGCGCCTACCCTGTCTCCTGGGAGGCCGTGGGCGCCGGACGCAAGCTTGCGGAAAAGCTGGGCGGCGGAGTTACCGCGGTAGTCTTGGGAGCAGGATCGCAGCCCGTGGCGGCAGAGGCTTTCCAGTACGGCGTTGACCAGGTGTTTTATAGCGATGACGCCACGCTGGCAGACTTCCGCCCTGAGCCGTACGCCTCCTTGTTGAGCAAACTGGTCAAAGAAGCCGGCCCCGAAGTGCTGCTTCTCCCCACCACAACCCGCGGCCGTGAGCTATCAGCCATGTGCGCCGTGGACCTGAAATCCGGAGTAATGCCGGATGTCACCGCCATGGAAGTCGAGAACGGTCGCGTGGTCACCACCCGCCCGGTTTACGCCGGAAAGCTGATCTCCAAGGTGGTCTGCGATGTCAAGCCTCAGATCATCACCACGCGCGCGCCTTCCCAGCAGCCCTGCCTGATTTATCCCGCTCTGGCACTCCCACTAAAGTAGATGCAGCAGTGCCGGAGAGCGAGATCGCCAGCAAAGTGATCGTGTATAGCGAGTTCAGTGGTGGCGTCAGCCTGTCCGACGCGGCAGTGATCGTCTCTGGCGGGCGCGGGGTATCCAATAATCCAGGGCTTACCCCTCCACCTGGCCTGGATGAGAAGAAGGCCGAGATCTGGAAGGCGCAGCAGGGCTTCATGTTGGTCGGCGAGCTGGCTGGGGTTTTGGGCGCCGCTGTGGGCGCCAGCCGCGCCGCGGTGGACGCCGGTTACATCCCCTATGAGCACCAGGTCGGCCAGACCGGCAAGGTCGTAGCGCCTGATCTGTACATTGCCTGTGGAATCTCTGGCGCCATCCAGCACCAAGCGGGCATGCGCACCAGCAAGGTGATTGTCGCCATCAATAAGGACCCCGAAGCGCCGAGTCTTTAAGATGGCCCGCTTCGGCGTTGTGGGCGATCTGTATTCATCCTGCCGCCATTGACCGAGGCGCTTAAGAAAAAATTGGGTGACTGCGTCGCTGGCTGGTTTTGACAGAGAACTTACTCTGATCTGTGCGTTTTGGACACGGATTTGACGGGTGAAAACGGATATTTAATCCGTGACATCCGTAAAATCCGTGTCTATGATTTAGTCTCTCGTACCAATTGTACGGCTCGGGTCTCCGAACGTTAAGGATTGGCGGTTTTGGAAAGCCGCCCTATCCCCCCATCTCATTCGGGTCATTGTCCGTGCGGATGATGTTCGTGTCATGGGAGGCGCAGGTGCAGGCGGGGATCGTCTCGCCATTTCGGGTGAGTTTTACCCTTATAGGCTTGCTCGCCGGCATCGCCCTCCAACCTGAGAGCACGAACGGCATAGGTCCATCTGCGGCAATCCACTCCCCGTTGAATTTTCGGGCGATGTGCAGGTGCGTACCGGTGGATTGCCCGCCCTCGCAGGAGGGGTGTCCGAGCCGGTCGCCAGCGCCCACCCAGGTGCCCACCGGAGCACGCCCGTCTGTGGAGACGTGCAGATAGAGCACCACCCAGCCGGTCTGCTCGTACCCGTCGCCATCCAGATCGAGCACCACCACGCCATTCCGGAACGCACCACCAATCCAGCTGCGGAGGCCGTGACCCAGGCCTTAGATTCCAAGCAGCCTGACGCTGCGGAAGCCGGGGCAAAATCCAGGGCAGCGTACGAGCCGTCGTGTTCCCAGGCGCCGTGTGGACCGCCGGTGTAGCTCCACACACGGTTGATCTCAAAGGGCAGCAACAAGGGCGGCTCGACCAATCCGGGGGATACAGGGGTTCCACTGCCTGGGCGCGCATCCACGGGCTGCCGAACATTCGCGCGTACGGCGGCAAGCCGGTTTCCATGTCGATTCCGCGCAGCCATTCCTCGCCAGTGTAGATCTGCGAGAAGTAGTACTGCAGGGCGGCGCTGCCTGCGTTCAGGTTGGGTGCCATGCGGGCGGTGACTCCATCCTTGAAGTGCAGCTCGAGCAGGCGACCTTTGCGCCGCGCCAGGAATAATAGCCGATAGAGATGTGGTTCATCGCCCACACCAGCTGGCGGTAGAGCCCTTTTTGCTTCACGTTGTACTTGACCCATGGGATAATCGGTCGTCCTCGAGGTCTGCGGGTTCGCCATAGACCCAGCCGCTATGGTATTCCAGCAAAGCCAGCAATAATCGCGGGTTGATGGAGTTCGCCGTCGCCACGCGCAAGACGATCTCCGCACCGGTGTCCGTCTGGGTGGTCTTGAGCCAGCCTTTGTAGGTGCTCAGGTGACCCCCGGCTTCGTTCACAAAGGCATCGATGTCGGAAATCGATCGCTGAAGGCGAGTAGACCACCTCGCTATCCGGAAAAATGCGCTGTGAGGCGGTGGTATTGAACAGGCGGTGTGGGATGATGAGCAGCTGGTTGGGCGTCAGCAATGCGTTCTCAGGGATCGGCTCCGGGGAGGTAATATCCCCCGGGCTGACATCAAAGCGCACGGCGACCATTTGCAAGGTATCGGCTGCCTGGGTGTAGTACAGCAGGAGGCGCGGTACTGACCGCAGGCGGTGTAAAGGTGGGCGTGGGCATGACGACGGGTGTCACGCTCGCCGCCGGGTCGTCTTCTTGCACCGGGATCGCCCTCAGCAGGCGGCATGGCGCTGGGAGGGGGCTGTAGCAAGACGGCGATTTCAGGGGTAGGGGTATCGGTGGCCCGGGGTGGTATGAAGTAGCCCCCGTGGAGCAGCCTGCCAGGGAAATGGACAGGGCCAGGAGAGCGCGCCAGTGCTCTGTATCTAACGCTGGATAATATTGTCGCCCGAGCGGCCTTCATAAGCCTCCACCTTGTGGCCATCTTTATCCAGAAAGCCATCGTATTCTGCGCCTGCGCCACGCGAAACCCAGCCATCCAGGATAAAGGGCAGGGTGTGGTCAGCGGGTATCCATTCTCCATTATAACGCCGGGCGATGTGTACATGCGTTCCGGACGAGAAGCCCCCTTCGCATGAGGGATGCCCGAGCCGGTCTCCAGCTTTCACCTGGGCGCCAGGCTTCACGCGCCGTTCGCAACTCTCCACATGCATGTAGAGCATCACCCAGCCGGTCTGTTCGTAGCCATCCCCGTCTAAATCCTGGATGACTGCTCCATCCTCAGCGCGCAAGATTAAGCCATCTGCCACCGCAGTCACCCAGTCGTCGCTAGAGATGCAACCCAGCTCGTCGGATGGCGGTGCGAAAATGGGAAAACTTTCCCAGGCGGAGCCATCGCCCCAGCCGCCATGCGGGCATCCAGTGAAAGCCCAGGGTCTGCCCTGCTCGAAAGGCAGCTGCATGGGCGGCTGGCGCACATCGAGCGGCAGCAAGGGCTCAATGGCATAATCGAACGGGTAGCCGAAATCGGCGTTATACACGAGAAGACACCGTTGGGTCCTGCTGCTGCATCCCAATCGCTCCGCCCGTACAGGGGGGCAAACATGTGCTGTACGCCTGCAGTGCCGGCGTTAATCGTAGCGGCGATGGGCACCACACTGCCATCTCCCAGCACCCAATTGGCAGCCGCATTGGCGCGCCACAGGTAGTAGCCTCGGTTGAGGCCATTGGCTGCCCAGGCAAGCTGGCTGTACAGCCCCTTGCGCCATTCCTCGCGGATGCCCATGGGGAAATCGAGCTTGCCCTGTCCCAACTCCTCTTCGGACCGGTTAAGCCAGCCGCTCTGGTATTGCAGCACAGCCAGCAGAATCCGCGGGTTCACCGAAT
>CAVQOI010000001.1:0-498610 GCA_963714425.1 uncultured Chloroflexia bacterium | reverse complement strand
GACGCCGAGGGATGGGCGTGCTATAATGCCCATCTGCCCTGACCAGGGCAAAACGATGCGGGGTGGAGCAGTGGCAGCTCGTTGGGCTCATAACCCAAAGGTCCTAGGTTCGAATCCTAGCCCCGCTACTAAAAAAGGCACTTCTTGCGAGTGCCTTTTTTCTTTTACAGGCATCAGCCCAGAAATTGAGCTGGATGAGCTGTGTCTTGGCTCATGCACACGCCTTCTTTTGTTTGTCCGGCTATGGATCAAAGATAACCTCACAGTTGACGAACGTATTCACCCCACCTCCGCCGTAACAAATATCCTCTCCCCCTCCCCCGTTGAGATAGTCATCCCCCGCACCACCGATGAGCACATCGTTTCCCCCAGTGCTGGACATACTCTGATAGGATATTTGAATATTATCGATATATACGCGCTCATCCATCCCCAGCTGCGGAGAGCTCACAAAGCGTATAGCATTGCTGCAGGAGATGTATGCGCTGATATCATACGACAAAAATTGCATTTGAGTGTCGTTTATTGGTCCTAGAATGCTGGCTAACGGAGTCCAGGAAAAACCACCATCGCTGGAGATTTCAATCATAACGTAATCATTGGCATCATCCAGTCCCTGGCGCAAATAGTAAAATTCCAGCGTAGCCGAGATGGATGTACATAGGTCAACCGAGCGTTGTGCACCTTTCGATACATTTTGAATGCGCAGGGCTTGCGCACTGCCTCCCATGGTGATAACAATCTCAAGATATGGATGCCGCGCAAAATTACTTTCTTTCGATGCATATTGAGTTTGATTGTTAGACGTCCCTATCAGCATCAATCCATCGTTTGAATAGACGCGGTTAACCCACCCTTGGACTAACCCTGAAATGTCAGCTGATACATACTGGTTACGCACAGCAGGAATGAAGGAAGAAACAGGGATTGGATCGAAAATATCACTCGCATTGTTCCAGGTGGCAGAATTCTCTCCCCAGCTGTTCATGATACGGTACACAACGACAGAGGCCTGACTAGGATCCGTAACAAAAAAATGAGCGTGCGCAGAGATAATATTTGATCCTGCAGGTATCTGCGAAAGATCGAATCTGTACATCGCGCGCTTCTGGTCATCAACCCTCGCTCTGACAGTCAGCTCATCCGCAGTACCGTAATTGCTGTTAGGTTGGCGGAGTTCAAGATATGTGTCCTGGTCAGCAGAGGCTCTATAGGTTCCACCTCCGATGCTTATCTCTACCTGCAAGTAAGGTTGTCGGGCAGCCGAGTTCTCTCGGCTCGCGTACTTGGATAAATTATCGAACGTCCCAATCAGCATAACACCGTAATTTGGCTGCGTGCCGTTAACCCAATCTTGCATAAGGGATGATAGATCAGCGGACACATACTGTCGTCTATATGCCGGAATGA
Source organism: uncultured Chloroflexia bacterium (assembly GCA_963714425.1). Taxonomy (GTDB): domain Bacteria; phylum Chloroflexota; class Anaerolineae; order Anaerolineales; family UBA4823; genus DATCYX01. The sequence goes on along the minus strand of CAVQOI010000001.1, from coordinate 497,200 downwards.
ATGATGCCACAGGAGTTGGATCATAGATATTGTTGGCGTCATTCCACGTTGTCGAATACTCCCCCCAATCATCGGTAATTCGATGGATGTTGACCGGATAATTATCTTGATCAGTCACAAAGAAAAATACATTGGCTGAAATAATATTGGCTCCGACTGGGATCTGAGAGAGATCGAAACGATAAATCGCTTGCCTATGGTCATTCGACCTCGCTCTGACCTCCAGTACGTCAACTGTTCCGAAATTGTCGTTCGGATTACCGCTCTCGATATAAGTGTCCTGGTTAGCAGGTAAGGTAAATATTCCTCGCCCCTGGCTCACCTCAATATTCACATCCCCCAACCCCGGCCCATCGCTCTCGCCGATCTCCAACCAATCGCCCATCCAGCTCGTTGTGCCATCATTGTTCGAATAGGAACTAGCGTTGAATTCATCGCGCACGCTCTGCGGCTCGCCGGGTGAATCGCCGTACAGCTGGTCGGCCTGGTCTCCACCCAGGATGCAGTCGTTACCCCCCAGGCCGTCCACAAAGTCGGCGCCGATACTCCCCAGGATGAGGTCGTTTTCTGGTGTTCCAGTGAACGAGCCATCACCGATCAACAGATGGGTAGGGATGATACCGATGCATTGTGGAGGTTTGAATTGATCGGCTGTGACCGGTTGCTGGACGACGGCATCGAGCAGTCCAGTTTCCGGTAGCATGTTTGAGTTCGCCAGCCCCAAGCCAATTTGGGCTAGAAACACCGCGATTGTCCCAGACACAAGGAACTTTCTAAGCAGCTTGGCAAGCCGGTTTCGTTTCAACAGATATTTGCGGCCACCTCGCTGCCCAAATGCGTTCATAGCTCATCCACTTGCTTTGATTCGGGCCAAAATAGGAAGAATCCCAGGAACCCCGCCAGCAATGCCGCGCCAACAGGCGAGCGGAAGCCTCGAATCATCTTCCCTGCATAGGGCAGGTTGAACCACAGCTCGCCGGCAATCTCTTGGGAGGTGGGCAGATAGGAATCCTCCCAATCGTTATGATCACCCTGCAACAGGTAGCGGTCCTCTTCAAGGGCGATGATGCGGTGGATTACCGGTCCAATTTTTGGGTGCTGGTACAGCACCACATCGCCCACTTGGAAATCTTGGCTCTGCCTGAGAACTGCCAGGTCACCGTTACTCATGGCGGGTTCCATGCTGCTGCCGGTCACGATTAAATAGATCAGCTTGCCGCCGATCTGGATGGGAGCGAGGAAGAGCCATGCAGCCGCCAAAATGAGCAGCCCCACCATCCCCTGGATATAGAGTGTCATCAGCCTGTTATGTAGCATCGTGTATTTGATAGGCAGAGCGCACAGCACTTATTTGGTACTGTGCTGCTCTGCTATTGGACGAGCGGGCTAAAATGGGTTACGTCTGTACCCCTCATGATAGAGAAGGGCAGGAAGATCGTTGTCGATCTACCTGAGTTATTGGACAGCCACAACGCGAAACTGGTTGGCGCTGATCACAGTCACCCCCGTTATGTCACAAGTGACTGCCGGCGCGCCAGATTCATCGCATGCGAACCAGGTGGTGCTGGTGTCAACCAGTTTAACCTGAACCTCCCTGGCAGGGCTTGCCCCAGCAGTGGGCGCGATGTTGAAGCTCACTGCATCGATCAGGCTGGGATCGGCAGCATCAAGCGTATAGGTGACAAGGCTCACCGTATAACCGCTGATGTCTTCGTCACCATCTCCTGCCCCGCTCACCGGGACGACATTCTGGGCCGCGTAGGCATAAGCTGCGACCATGAGGACGATAACAAGAATGATGGCAACGATGCTGCGAGTGCGAACGAACTTTTGGATAAACATGTCAACTCCTTTTTCCTCTGCGTATTTCTCCCCAGAAACTTGGGGCGCTCAAAAAATTTTTGCCTGAGGTGGCCCGGCTATCGTGCAGCAAGGAGCTGGGTAGATCCGTGGCTTTGCGTCCCGACCTTTCGACCGGTTTGCCTTTTCTGAAGCAACTCTTAACACAACGATAACATACCAATATTAAATTTTGATTAAATAGAACTAACAACAATATTGGGTGATTATTAAGTACTATCAATATTTATTACAGATGGTATATACGGCTCATCTCCCCCAGATTATCCCCCAGCAGGTTTTATGTCTCTTGAGCGTGCTGTATTGACTCCTCGCTGCTCATGCGAGATCAGCCAGATATTGATACCAGTCCTCTCGGAAGCAGAACTATCCCCCAGCCGATTTCAGTCACACAGGTGTGCTCGACGCTTCAATAGGGTAATAGCGTTTCTGGAAGGCAAAAGCCACGTTCACCAGCGCGATCATCACGGGTACCTCAATCAGCGGGCCGATCACCGCCGCAAACGCAGCGCCTGAGCTCAGCCCAAATACAGCTACTGCCACGGCGATCGCCAGCTCAAAGTTGTTGCTGGCAGCCGTGAAAGCCAGGGTAGTTGTCTTTGAGTAATCCGCCCCAATCCGCCGCCCCATCCAGAAGCTGACCAGAAACATCACAACAAAATAAATGATCAAGGGTATGGCGATTCGCACCACATCCATGGGGATGGTGACGATCAGCTTGCCCTTCAGGCTGAACATGACCATGATGGTGAACAGCAAGGCGATCAGCGTCAGCGGGCTGATGCGCGGCACGAAGCGTTTCTCGTACCACTCCTTTCCTTTGATGCGCAGCATCACAAATCGGGTGATAAACCCTGCCATGAACGGGATGCCCAGGTAGATAAATACACTCTTTGCAATTTCTCCGATGGTGATTTCAACCGCACTCCCCTGCAGCCCAAACCAGGTAGGCAGGACTGTGATGAATACGTAGGCGTAGACGCTGTAGAAAAAAACCTGGAACAGGCTATTGAAAGCTACCAGTCCGGCGGCATACTCGTTATCGCCCTTCGCCAGCTCGTTCCACACAATCACCATGGCGATGCAGCGTGCCAGACCGATCATAATTAACCCGGCCATGTACTCGGGGTAGCCACGCAGGAAGACAACCGCCAGAACAAACATTAAGATAGGGCCGATCACCCAGTTTTGCAGCAGGGAAAATCCCAGGATTTTCCAGTTTCGAAAAACATCCCCGAGCTCCTCGTAGTGCACCTTTGCCAGAGGCGGGTACATCATCAGGATCAGCCCGATGGCAATGGGGATATTGGTTGTCCCAACCGAGACGATATCGTTGAAAGCTTGCACACCAGCAGGCGCAAAAAAGCCCACGGCAACGCCTACCGCCATTGCCAGAAAGATCCACAGCGTCAAATAGCGATCCAGGGTGGAGAGCTTTTTTGTGACGCTTTTATGGGGAGGTGCAGCGGAAGCAATCTCAGCCATGATCGTACCCTCAGGCTTTTTCCAGAGCATTGGCCAGCCAGGTGGTCACCTCTGCGGGGGAGGGGATGCGCCCAGAGCAGACCACTTTATCATTGACCACCAGACCTGGTGTCGACAGGATGTCGTAGTTCATCATGTCCTTGTAGTCGGTGACCTTGATGATCTCTGCCTGGATGCCCAGGCCTGCTACAGCCTGACTGGCGATCTCTTCCACCTTCTTACAATTGGCACAACCGGAACCGAGAACTTTGATGGTGAGCATGCTAACCTCCGTGAAAATTAATCCAACAGGAAATGTTGAATGCGGATATTACCTTCGGGCAATCAATTCAACCCCGGGATTCATATCTTCCTTGTTTCTTTTGAAACAGGTTCAAATCGAGCCGCTCCCTGGTGGTACGAGCGGTGATTAACCAGGGTTAAGATACTCGCCAGAAGGGATAGGAAAATAGCCAGATAGAGCGCCACGATCCAAATACTTGTCCCATCCACCCAGGTTCCGTAAATCAGCCCTGCTAGTGTGCTGAACAGTGCCACCCAGCCCACATACGTCCACGATTTCAGCCGCCCGATTATCGCAGACACAATCAGAATGCTCTGCAGGCTGAGCTCGGGGTCAGCCATCAGGTAAGCCAGTAACGGGCCGCGGTGCATCCCTAGACCGAGGAACATTTTGGCGATTGGCACTTCCACCAGCGTTGGGAAATACATGAACACGCCAAAGACCACGCCTGCCAGGTTGCCTAACAGCGTATTTTGCCCAGCCAATGCTTCAATCCACTCAGGACGGATGATCTGGCGAAAAACCCCAACCGTGAATACACCCACGATCAGTAGCGGGAAGATCTGCTTGACGAAACGCCATGACTCCCACAAGAAACTCCTAATCTCATCCTCGCTGAGGTGCTTTACGCCGAGGTAAACAAGAACAGCCAGAGCTATGAGCACGCCCATAAACTTTCCCGTCAGGGCGATTTCCAGACCGTTAGGAGTGGCTCGCATTCCCAATGCGGCGACCATCAGGGTGAGAGCCACCAACCAGAGCGATGCTTTTGTCCAGTTATTGATCTCCTCGAAGATCTTCTCCAACCCTTTCCAGGATGCCAGAGCGATGAATGCTAAAAGGACGATCAGGATGGCTCCCTGGACCGTCACACCTTCCTCTCCTCGGGTAGGATCGTACGGGACGAGCTGGTCCAATGTCGTCTGGAGGCGCTCGACACCTGGGATGGGGAGCGTCGCCTGGGCGTAGGTGTCCGTGAGCAGTCCAAGCTTGAGCGTGCCGAATAGCAACAGCGCCACCAGCACAAGCAGGAATGCCAACGCCGCCCTGCGCATACCTTTAGTTACCTGCTTGGCGAAAAGAGCGTCGGTAGCCTGATCGTGAGCTACATCGTCCTTGCGAAAGATGAGCGCCATGATCATGCCGATGCCTATGCCGAAAGCCAGTGATAGGACCAATCGTGCAAACGCCAGGTCGACGCCAATAACGCCGCCGGTATACACCAGTGCCAGTATATTGGCTGCAGGAGCGAAGAATAAAAAAGTGATTGCCGGGCCTATCCCGGCGCCTTTTTTGTAGATGCCGGCAAACAACGGCACGATCGTACACGAGCACACCGCCAGCACAGACCCAGCTAGGGCTGCTGCCGGGTACGAGATGAACCTGGGTGTATTACGCCCCAGGAAGCGCGTGACCGATTCTTTTGGGATGAGCGCCGTCATCGCTCCGGCGATGTAAAACGCAGGCACCAGACAGAGCAGCACATGAGCTGCCAGATAGGCTGCTAGGTTTCCTAACCCGCCCTGGAATAACTTGAGTAAATATGCTGCAATCTCCATGAAATCCCTTCCAATGCGTTTTCGCAGGTGCAGATCACGCCTGGACGCGATCAGATATGCTCAATCTTTCTTCAGAGACAGAAGCACACTTCGGGCAACAACATTCTGGAAGCCACTGCTCCCCACTGGTCATTGCTCCTTCTCCACCTTGTATTCCTGCCAACCGCGCAGCCTCCTGGATAAAAGCTGTCATTTCCGGGTCAGATAACCGGTAGAAGATATAACGCCCATCCCGGCGAGTTGTCAAAATACCTGCCTGGCGCAGCGCCATTAAATGCTGGGAGATATACGCCTGGCGCATCTTGAGGGCTGCTTCGAGATGGCACACACAGGCTTCTCCGGCACCAATCGCCAGGAGGAGCCTTACCCGTGCTGGTTGGGAAAGGGCACGGAAAAACCGTGATAGTTTCGAGAACAGAGCTCGTTTAATCATATTCATATTCCCGAATATATTTTAATTACCAAACCATGTGCACATAAGTGACAAACGTCACATATATTGAGTTATTCCCATACGCGTTGCTCCGAGTTACGGGTAAAATTGTCCTATCCTGTCTTTGCCATCTGCCAGGTCTACCAGTCACAACAAATCAGTCCGGCGAGAACTATTGAACCATATGCGCACACTACTTCAGGAAATCCTCAGTAATTTTGATCTGGGAGAGCTGCTCTCATACGAACGCGATCGGAGAGGCACGGTGAATACCAGCTTCACCATCGAAACAGACCGGCTTTCCGAGAAGCGGAAATACTTCTTGCGCCAATATAAGCAGGGAATCAAAGAGCAGGAGCTGCAATTCGAGCACTCCCTCATCAACCATCTGGCTGGCAAAGGATACCCTCCCATCGCCTGTGTCCACCCGGCGTTAGGAGGCAGCACTTATCTGATAAAACCCGGAGGCCACGCGGAAGAGGAGCCTTTATATTACGCAGTTTTCGATTTCCTTTCGGGTGAGGATCGCTATACCTGGGTGAATCCGATCTGTACGGACCTAGAGGTAGAACGCTCTGCCCAAATTCTCGCTCAGTTCCACAGCGCTGTAATAGATTTCTCCCCTCAAGGCAGGCGTGTCGAGCCATGCATACTCGAGCTTCTCCCAATCATTCAAGGTACGGCTACAAATGCCGCCAGGCAATCCAAGAATACAAGCTTTGATCACTATCTGGCGGAAAATCTGCCCTTCATCCAAGCTGAAGCGAAACATGTCATCGAAATATTGAGTCAGATGCCTGCGACCAACATGCCGCAAATTGTCATCCACTGCGACTACCATCCTGGCAATCTAAAATTCGAGGGGGAGGATATTGTTGGGCTGTTCGATTTTGACTGGTCCAAGGTCGATTATCGCTGCTTCGATGTTGGGCTGGCAGCATTCTATTTTATGGTGAGCTGGGAAGCGAAAACTAATGGGCACCTGCGGCTGGAGCAATTCGCGCGTTTTATCGCTGCTTACCAGCAAGAGTGCATCCGTCTGAAACGTATCCAGCCTTTATCGTCTGGAGAATTCCAATTCCTCCCCGAGATGATCCGGGCTGGCAACCTGTATGTTATGAATTGGGCGATCCTGGATTATTATGCGAAAGAATTAGACCCGCTCGAATATTCCCAGTACCTTCTGCACAGTATTGAGACCATCCGCTGGTTTTCAGATGCTTCGAACTATGAGCTGGTGCAGCGGGTAATCTCTCCCCACATACTTGCCCCCTGACCCTATCAATTGGGAACAATTCTTATCAACATGCGTCTATGATGTGGATACCCTTAACGGAATGCTAAAGTATCCACAAAGCTTGTTTCGGGTTAATTATCATAGATGGAGTGTGAACTGTGATATCGTTCCTGGTAATTTTTTCGCTGGCTTTCTTCTTTTTGCTATCCCTCGCGCCGTATTTCGAAGCCCTGGATTAGTGGAGGCAGCTCCTGGATGGACTCGAGGATATGATCGGGTTTTAGTTCCTGGTCGAGGTCGCGCGCATCAAACTCGCCGGTCTTCACCAGGATTGAACGCATGCCGAGAGCTCTGGCTCCTAGCACGTCGGTTGAGATACGATCGCCCACAACAATTACATCCTTCTTATCGAGACCCATCGAGCCCAGTGCCAGCTCAAATACAAAAGCGCTGGGCTTGCCAATGCTGACTGCCTGTACGCCAGCTGCCCTCTCCAGCATTCCTACCCAAGAACCGACGTTAAGCTCGAGATCTCCCATGCTGGTATCCAATAGCTCGGATTGCATGGCAATCAATTTCGCCCCCTGCTTGAGCAGGCGTAACGCCTGGTTCAGGTGTGCGAAGTCAAACTTACTCCGGTTGTCTCCAACAACAAGGTATTCCGGGTCCTCACTATCTTGGGTGAATTCAACAAATTCATCCATCCCCTCCCTGTCGACCATCACCCAGCAAGATCGAGGCTTTAATGTGCGCAAGTAGACCGCAGTCGCAAACGAAGCGGTGATCACCTGTTCATCCTCAACTCGAAATCCCGCCAACCTAAGTTTTTCAGCGCAGGATGCCCGGCTTTTCAGCGTGCTGTTGGTTAAGAATCTCAGGAGGATATGGTTGTTACGGAGTGTATCCACAACCTGGACCGCGCCTGGATAAACCTCTCCCCGATATGTCAGTACACCATCGATATCGAAAATAACGCCGCGCACGCGCTCATTCGAGCTCATAGGCGTACCATTGCCCGCTGGCGGGAATCAAATTCCAGACTTCGTCAACCAGCTTGTTTTCATAGCGAAGCCGTAATACGGCAATCACAAAGCCGTGCGCTACTATGGCGATCGTTTGGTGGGGGTGTTTTCTCAAGATGTCGTCCATTGCCTGGTACACACGCTCCTGCACCTGAGTAACCGTTTCGCCGCCCGGAGGAGCGACGGCTTGCGGGTTTTCCCGGCGCTTTCGAAAAAGCTTGGCATAGCGCGCCCGGATTTCGCTGACCAATAAACCCTGCCATTCTCCCTGGTTGATCTCGCGCAAGCGTGCTTCTTTCTGTATTGGCAGGTTTAAGGATTGCCAAGCGGCTCTGCAGTATCGAGGGCGCGTGAGAGATCACTGGAATAGATCACCTGGATGCCTTCATCAGCCAAATTCACCGCAACCTGGCGGGCATGTTCACGCCCCCTGTCGTTGAGCGGAACATCGATCTGTCCTTGCCAACGTCCTTCGACATTCCAATCGGTCTCACCGTGACGAATTAGTATCAGCCGCCTCATTGATAATGGACCTCCTGATACTCGGGAAGCTCAATAATTGGGGGACGCTCTCTCTCGGCAATCTCTTCAATATCCAGGAAAAAGCGGCCTGGCTCATAGCGAATGAGCTTCATGGTCTTATTCACATCATCCAGGATGTGCCCGCCATAACGATGCTCCAGCTTGCGGATGGCAGTTTGGATGATGGCGAATGACATTTTGCTCAAAGATTCAAGCGGCTGGTTGTGATGGACGCGCTTCTGCAAATCAACCTGACCAATTGCATTCAAGCCATAACGGTCGAGCATATCAATCAGCAAGCCTATTTCTACCCCGTAGCCTGATGAAAAAGGCAGGCATTGCAGCGCATCCCGTCTGCCGCCATATTCACCTGAAAGCGGCTGGATCACGCCAGATAGCTCTGGGTAAAATAAGTTGAGCAGTGGTCTGGCGGTTAATTCCGTTACTCGCCCGCCACCACCCGCCTGGATACGACCCCCGACCTTGATCGGTCGGCGGTAGAACCCTTTGATAAAGCGCAACTCAGGATTAACCAGGAGAGGTCCCAACAATCCATAGACGAAACGAGGGTGAATATTGACAATATCTGTGTCAATCCACACAACAATATCGCCATGCGTAGTATACAAGCTTTTCCAGAGGGCTTCGCCTTTTCCACTGCGGGCGCCGTATTGCGGGAGTGTCTCCTGGTGGATGAACACCGGCACGCCTAACTCTGCGGCAATCTCTCGAGTGCGGTCGATCGAGTTTGAATCCATCAAGACAATTTCGTCCAGTAAAGGCACCGAATCCATCAAAGCCAATTTAATCGTCTGAATCACTTTTCCAACCGTCTTCTCCTCATTGAGAGCGGGTAGTGCCAGGCTGATTGTTACCCCCTGCCTTTGCTTGAGGTCTAGCAGCATCTCGAGGTTCGAGAACTCATTCGCCTGATAGGTGTTCTCCGCGAACCATTTATCCACCAAAACCGATATTGCCGATTGTCCCATCATCTCGCTTACACGCTCTTTGGGCAGGCCTCGGCGCGACTTCACTACCATAACGGCAGCAGGACTATCTTGCAACAATCGATCTGCGACCGGCCCAAGCGCGCTGGCACCTTTCGTATCATGTCCAGTGACACCCAAAATCACCAGGTCATATCCCTGTGATGATTCAAGAAGCAAATCTGCGGGGTTGTCGGTCCGGCTTTGAAGAACGGAGATCTCAGGGAGCTGCTGCAACACCCTAGAAAGCCCGCGAAAAGGCGCTTCTGCCACATGCGATGATGCTTTTGGAATGATATGCAAAGCGGTCACTTTTGCCTGGGTATTTCGTGCTATCGTAAGCGACATACGGAGAGATAGCTCAGCATAAGGACCTCCCCGGAGTGCGACAAGCACACGACGAGGATATTCTGGAAGTGGGCCCCGAACGATAGCGAGGTTGCAGTGCACCTGCCGGACCAGCTTATCAAGCGACGTCTCGAACGCTGTAAAGTGGCAGGGATGCTCCAGCATCAACACATCTGGAGTCTCTTCCACAATGATGCTGAGCAGCTCATCCACGGGTTGTGTGGAGACGTGCACGCGCCCGGCGGTAACTAGTCTTTCACCGTTGCTGAGCTGTCCTAATGTTTCCCTTACCAGTCGCGCCTGCACAGTCGAGGCGCTTAATTGATCTTCCTGGTCGGCTTTCACAAACCCAACTAGTGATATTTTGCCCTTTCCTGCAATGGCTTTCCCGGCAGTGATCGCTGCGCTGCAATCGCAATCATAAAATATTGGCAGTAAAAGCTTTTTGAAGATTGGAGCACTATACTTTCTCATTTCCCACGACCCGTCATTCTAAATAATGGGCTTATCCGATCTGAATATATCTGCTCCCAAGTATACTGAGTGCGCACCCGAACGCGCAGCTGGTGTGTCGCTGTTTTCGAGAGCACCTCGCCGATACGCACGGCTACCTGCTCAGGGTCCGCATCGGGCGAGAAGTACAGCGCGTGTTTCCCCGCCAAGGCCCGTAAAGGAGGGATATCCGTACAGAAAACTGGCAATCCAGCCATCCCGGCCTCAATAATCGGAATCCCAAAACCCTCTTCCCGACTGGGCATTAAAAGCGCGTCCGCAATCCGGTAAAAATCAAATATCACGCCATCCGGTAAATACTCTTCGGAGTATTCGGCCAGAAAATGAACAGTACCACCCAAGCCCAGTTCGTCTCGAAGCGCTCGCAGCCGTTCAAAGTAGTGCACATTGGCAGGGTTGTGGGGTCCCATCGGCCCGGTGATGATTAATGCCATATGGGAGTATTGCTGGCGCAGAGATGCAACGATACGCAATGCCAGCTCGATGTTCTTTCTCGGCGTGATGCGCACCGGTAATAATAGAATCGGGCTCGCCGACAGCAAATTTAATTTGGAAACCAATTCCTCCGTCTGGTTTTCTAGTTTCAAAAATTTCCTCAGATCAAGACCGTTTGGAACCACGGTGATCAACTCGGTAGAGATTCCAAGTAGTGCAGATAGCTCTGTTTTCCTTAATTCGGAGACGACAACCTGGGTTGTCCCTGGCCAATGGCGGCGGAGAAGGTCCCAGGGAAAGCCATCATGCAGCTCGGACCGGTAGCGCGATGTGGTCCAAGCCAGGTCGTGGTGCCAGAGGATGAGGTGCGGCGCCTGTGCTTCCTGGCTGAGCTCAAACAACGCTGACGTCAGAGGCAAGTTCTTGTGCAATGAGCAGACATTATGGGCGATCACAAAATCCGTTTCCCGGGTCGCATCGCTTAGGGCATCGAATAATTCATCCCTTACCGCTTCAAATCCCTCAGGCACTCGCCCCTGGTCCAGCTCCCTTTTGATCTTGAGGATCGACGCGTGGCGGGAATCCGCCAGGGGCAAACGAACAATCGGTATGCGCTCGCCAATCGCCTCTCCCCTGCCTGCCAGCACGCGCACCTGGTGCCCTGCCTCCGACATCAGCCGGGCGTGGTGCGCCAGCACGCTTTCGACACCACCTACGATCGGAGGCGCGGAATAATGGATCAGGTCAATCTTCAATCGGCTGCCTCTTGCGTTTCACGCGTCGCCTGGATTGCCATCTCGATAAACAGCGCGGCAGACCATCCGTAGATCGGGGCTGCTTTGGGTGGGTTTACGCCGGTAATGGGATGGTAGTACTCGTAGATATCTTCCTGTCCTGAAAGCATCTCAAGCGTCCGCGAGCGCAATTGGCGCGCCAAGTCCGGGTAACCGCTGCGCTGCAACCCTTCAGTCATCAAGTAATTGATGTTCGCCCAGGAAGGCCCTCGCCACATCTGAAGGGGGTCAAACTTGGGGTCGTTCATCGCCACGGTAGGGAGCGGGAAGCGTGACCAAAATTCTTGGGGGTCCATCAGGTGATTAACCAGCCGGTCAGCAATCTGCTCGGGCAAACGCCCCGTGATCAAGGGGAAGAGATTGAAGGGAGTTAGACAGCGAATAGGCTTCCCCTGGTGCGTAGCCCAGAACACTCCCGCTTTGCGATCATAGCGCAGGTCGATCAGGCGTTGCGCCATGGTCTCCGCGCGCCGCGACCACTGGAGTGCTTCTTCTGGCTCCCCAATCTCTGCAGCGATTTTTGCCAGCGCTTCCTGCTGCAAACACAAATAGGTGTTGAGATCGGGCGATTCTACGGGCATGCCCTCATCCCACAAAGGGCTGTCATCCAATCCCGATGAGAACGGATGCAGATATTCACACAATCCATTGCCGTCCAGATCGTTCTTCTCGAACCACCAATTGTTCCACTTCTTAATCGGTCCGTATATTTCATCCAAAAACTCACGGTCATGATCGAATTCATACAGCTTCCATGCGGCCCAGGCGAGCAATGGTGGCTTGGTGACATCTGCCTCCACTGGAAAATCCAAATGGGTGACTGTGCCCTCGTCGTGGATTGCGTCTGGGATCATGCCGTCCTCGCGCTGGTGATCCACCAAAATCCGCAGCTGGTCCTGAGCCAGACGAGCGTCTACGTGACGATATGCCAGGGCGTGGAAGAAGTTGTCCCACTGCCACGATCCTACGTAATATGATTTGGATGGCGCCATCACCTCGCGGGTTATAAAATAACGCGGGGAGAGTAGACCGACCCGCATTATCCACCAAGCGTACAGGTATTGTGGTTGGTACTCCGGGAGAACTGGAGGAATTGCCTGGTACCAGGCCTCCCAACGCTGCCGGGCGGCTTCGCATACTGTTTGAGGCGAGGGCACCCAGCGGTTGAAGCCCAGGCGAGGGGTGATATTTAGCAGGAGTCCCTTCTCCCCCTCAGATGCGTCCATCATCATCGCAACTCGGTGGCTACCCTCTTCATCGGGCGAGGCGCTATTCGATAATATCCTTGCGTTGGTTGTATACGCGATATTCCGGCGGATATCTCCGGTCAGACGCAGGACCCCTCCACGCCTGTCTACCCAGGCTTGATCCATACGTGCACGGAAAACCACCCCACACTGCGCAGTGGGTAAAGAGATCATGAGAGTCTCGGTATCCTGAAAAACGATCTCGAATACGCCCAGCGGCGTCTCTACCTCCAGACAATGCGGATAAGTTGTGACACTTGCAGGTAATGGGTTGCCATTTACATCTGTGAATCCCCAGCTGTCAAGTAGCGGAGGCCGGTCACGGTAGGCGGATATCTTTCCACCTAACTTATACCAGCGCTCTGACATGCGTATGCTGAACTGATGGTTATCCCGGTAAACCAACACACGCGAGCCACGCTCGCTGAAGGGGATTTGACGGAGATTTATACGATTTTTTAGCTTATCTAGCATCTTATATTTTTTAGTGATTTTCGCCGTAGTGCTCCATAAGCAAGGTCTGCAAACGGCGCTCCAGCATGGTAAACGAATAGTATTTTTTTGCAAGCTGGTAGTTATTCTCAGCGTCCTCTTCTGCCAGGGCAGGATTATCCAGCACGGCTTGAACTTGCTTCACAGTCTGGTCGGTGATAAAGCCATCAAACTCTATCACCTTGAAACCCTTCGGCTTAATATCAATGGCAAAGATGGAGTAATTATTGACCACAATGGGTTTGCAAAAATATATTGCCTCAAGAAAAGCATTCCCGAACCCCTCAAGCGAGGATGGGTAGGTCACAATATCCGCAGAGCGATAAGCATCCCAGAGTGTGTAGACCTTCCTCCCATCGTGAGTCATACCACGAACTTCCCGGATGATATCTGAGATAAAGTTGGTGGGGGCATCCACCAATTGGGCAAAGGTGTGCAAGCGCTGCTCATACTCATGCCCTTCATCTCCGCTGGCGTGTGAAATGATCAGTCGTGCCTTGACATCCAGACGGTGAATCAGCTCCATAGCATGCTCAATCCCCTTTCTTTGCACTACCCTAGTTGGCTGTAGGAGGAAAAATTCATCCTGCGCAACTCCGACATCCTTTCTCAAAGATTGGATATATTCATCTGCTGCTAGAGGAGGGTTATCGAAATCCATAACGTTGGGAATCATCATTGCTGAGATGCCTGTGCGCAAGCTTAACTGGTTCGAGCCCGAGGAATTGATCACCACGTGCTGAATAGACGGCAAATGAGGTGGAAATGCCATATTCAGGTAATCCCAAACACAATTGACAAGGAAACGTTTGCGCTCCCAAAAGAAATCGTGGTGGTGCGCAATGGTCGGGATAGCGGTTTCGGCAATAAACTCCGTAAGCGCCAATCCCAACGGAATGTTTAACGGTATGGTTAGCGCATTCTCAACGATCAATAGATGGATTTTATACTGATCCACATACTTATAGAGATGCTGTTTCAGATGTTGTTTGACCAAGTGGATCTTGTCGGATAACTCGGCTGGACGAACCGTTGTTGAGAAGGCGAGATCGTGGATCTTCTGAATATCAGGATGCTTGAAATGGGCTTCTGGAACGAGGTATGTATATTGCAGTTCCAACTCGTCGCTGTCACCACCAAATAAAAAACAGGAATATCCTAGACGTGTCAGCACTGTCAGCCACTTCTCAGCTTCCAGTGAAACACCGTCGTTGCCGCGAAAGCGGGTGGAGACAAAACCAATATTGTGTTTTCCAGTATTCACTTATGTAACCTCATTTTTTCAACAATATTCGCTTTCAAACCTTCTCAGAGAATGCACGTAAGCAGCCCAGTCTCATCCCACCTCAGCTAGCTTTTATTGCCTTTGCAATCTCGACCGGCAACCCCCACAGTTTGTAAGTTTTCGCCACAAGGTCTGAAAATCCGGTTTGTGAAAGAACGGATCCCAACTCTATCGGGCGGCAATCGATCACTAAAGGAAATCTGGCTTGCATCCATGAATACAATTTGCTGGTAAGTCCTGGTCTCGGACTGTGCGCCATGGCTGTGACACACAGCCTACCATGATCCCGCAATAAACGTTTGCACTCAGCGAGTACAAGCGGGATTTCTTCGACCGCGAATAATTCTAGTGTAAAACTCATGCAGATCGCATCAAAACAAGCTGTCTTGAAGGGCAGGCGAAGAGCATCAGCCTGTAGTAATACCACACTTCCATATCCTTCTGCCCGTAGCAACCGTTTTTGGGCTTGTACAATCATCCCTGATGACAAATCGACGCCGTATACACAACCCTTATCTCCAACGGAAAGTGAGATCGGGATTAGGGTATGCCCCGTTCCAAATCCAATCTCAAGGATACTTTCGCCTGGTCTCGCACCCAATGTTTCCAAACCGGCACTGCTGAGCGTCCGCTCGGTGCTTCCAGCTAACAAATCATACCAGCGGCTGAGAGAATCGTATCGGGCTTGTCTTCCGTGCCGCATAGAATCTCTATGCGAGGTAGGATCATCCATCACAAATAGCCATGCAGAGGTTAACTGCTAAAGCCCCGATGGTTAAGGTGCAAATACTGCAGCCTGGGAATACGCCTGAGGGGCATGACATCAACTGTGTTGAAGCAATAAGGCTCATCGGCGAGCAGACATTATACAATCAGGGAGATGCCAACCACAGGACCTGGTGTGGCCATAGATTGAGCTTGCTGTTTATTCCTAATTGGGTCTTTGTCCCACTGATTAAATCCAACCAGGTTGGGGTTTCATCGGATGCAAAAAGCAAATCGTTAGGAATTGACACAGTGGCTGAATTCCCGGAGATATTGATCAGGCAGAACACGCGAGAATTCCCATCGATCGAAGTCCTTAAGACAGAAAATAATGACTCTCCCATATCGATGATAACCTGGCTCCCATGAGGGTGAAAGGCTGGGTGTGAGGCGCGGCTTCGGAGCATGTGCCCCAGGCGCTCGAATACTCCTGACCGGATAGTCTCCGGAGAGGAGAGTTCCCTATCCAATTCGGTGCGATTCAATTTCTGGCGGTTAATCGTCCGATTGCGTCCCGTTACGGCGACGCCTTCACGCCACCCGCGCGATCCAAACAGGCTGTGAAAATAAATTCCGGGTACGCCCACTAACGAGAGCATCACGGCATGGGCAGCCACAAACCTGTCGATCTGAGTCTGGATGGGGTCATCGCTGTATGGGTTGGAAAGGGCGTCGAAATAATTGATATTCAGCTCGTAAGGGCTTTGGGTCCCATCAGGATTTGCCCTGAAGGATACTAAACCACCGTGCTCCAGGGTGCGCTCCACCAGCCTGTCGATCTCATGAGGAGAGATCAATCCTCTCGCGGGAGTAACGCCAATGCCATCGTGAGAAGCCAAAAAATTAAAGAATGTGGTGTGCGCCGATGGAAGCTCGAGCCCAGACGCCCAGCGGGTAATTGCCCGGGCATCCTCCGTCTGAAATGTATGCAGCACAAGCGGTGGCAGGGCAAAATTATAGACCATTTGCGCCTCGTTACTTCCATTGCCAAAATACGAGACGTTCTCTTCGTGCGGGACATTGGTCTCCGTAATCAATTGAACATAAGGCGCAACAGAATCAAGTACGGCGCGCGTCAACTGCACCACGCTGTGAGTTTGAGGTAAGTGGATGCACGAGGTTCCAATTTCTTTCCATAAATAGGCGATCGCATCCAGTCGAATAAACTGTGCACCTTGAACTACGTAGAAGAGCACCGTCTCTAATATCTCGAGCAAGACCTGCGGGTTCTGGAAGTTCAGGTCAATTTGGTCGTCACTGAATGTTGTCCATACAGATTTGTCACCAGACGGCGTGTTAACCTTCGTCAGCAATGGCAGTGCGCGTGGCCGGACGACCTGGGAGAGGTCTGGATCCCCTTCTACGGTGATGAAATAGTCCCGATAGGGGCTTATCTCATGCAGAAAGCCTTGGAACCATTCACTCTGCGCCGAGATATGGTTGACAACCGCATCAAACATCAAACGAAAGTGTTCTCCCAGCGCATGGATATCTTCCCAATCCCCAAGCGCTGGATCAACGCGCTTGTAATCGATCACCGAAAAACCATCATCGGACGAATAAGGAAAAAAGGGTAATACATGGATGCCACTCACTACCCCCTTCAGCCTTTTCGTGAAAAAGTCTGCTAGCGTGCGGAGAGGTGCAATATTTCTGGCTCTAAGCTGGTCGCCATAAGTAATTAAAATCGCGTCTCTTTGGCTTACGCCGGTTGATTCCGGTGAAGGGAGTTGTGTTTTGTACTCAGCCAACAGGCGAGTAATTTGATCGAAGGTTTTTTTGCCTTCCTGCTCACCATACAGATAGATCAGATGATCGAGAATCTGCCCTGATGCTGGCATCAGTATTCTCTATTCACCCTTCGAGGATGGATTGCTAATCTTTATCGCTTGCCAAGGGAGTGCTACTTGGACCCCTGCAGCGTGTAAGGCATTCACAGCTAACGGACGCATCACATTGGCGACTCTCCACTGCTGTCCGGGTTTTACTTTCGCTGTCAGCCGCGCTTGGAGAGCCCAATCATTCAGGCCTACCCAGCCAGCAACTTGGGGTTCCTCGAGCAGATCATCCATAATATCTGGCAACTCTTTGGCTTCTTCTGCTGCCTTACGCAACGCCCCCAATACCTGGTTGAGGTCTGCCTCATAATCTAGATTTAGCTCAACGACCACGCGCGACCAATCCTCTGTGAGATTAGAAAGCGCACGGATCTCACCATTGGGGATGATGTGCAGCTTACCATCCACAGCACGCAGGCTGGTTGAACGCAAGGTAATCCGCTCTACGGTACCGAGGAAATCTTCAACTTCAATCACGTCTCCGACATCAAATTGGTTTTCAATCAGGATGAGCAGCCCCCCTATGTAGTCTTTCACTAAAGTCTGTGTGCCTAACGAGAGCGCCAAGCCAACCACACCAGCACTTGCCAGGATGGGTGTTATATTTACTGCCAGAGTTTGCAAGATCATCATTCCGCCAATCATAAATACCAGCGTGACAGCAACCCCCCTTCCCAATCGCAGGAGTGTATTTATGCGGGGTAGTCTGGGCTGACCTGCGAAAATCGTACTGACGCGATTCTCCAGGCGATTGAAAGCCAGATGGATACCCCACCTGGCGATCAGAGTAAGAATAATAATCAATGCGACCTTGAGAATACTGGAAAGCAATTCTGGGGAAAAGTCAATTGATCCGAGAGTCATTTGTATCTATCCTTTGACCGCTCCTGCGGTTAATCCTCGGGTGAGGAAGCGCTCAAAGAAGAAGAATAACACAACAATAGGAATCGTGATAATCACTGAACCCGCCATCAGCCAGGTCTTGGGAATTTCCTGCTTATCCAACTGTTGGACGCCCAATGAGAGCGTCCACACTTCTGGTCTTTCTAAGAGCCAAAGAATAGCGAACAAGAACTCATTCCAGGCAATCATGAAGACGTAAAGCGAGACTGACGCGATCGCTGGAATGGAGAGCGGGATGGATATCCGCCAGATAACCTGCAGACGGTTACAGCCATCAATCAATGCGGCTTCTTCCAAATCGGGCGGTAATGTTTGGAAATAGCTGCGCAACATGTATAGCGCCACTGGCAATGTCTGAGCCAGATAAACAATCACCAAACCGGACAACGAATTGCGTAAGCCCATTTTGGTAAATACGACGAACAGAGGCACAGCGAGAATCATCGCCGGGAACATGTAAATCAAAAGAATCCCAATATTAAACACACCACGTCCACGAAAATGCAAGCGGGTTGCTGCATATGCACCGAGGATGCCTAGAGCCACCGTGATAATCACTGTGGTAAGCGATACCTGCAGACTATTAATGATAAATTTCCCCAGATTTTGCGTAACCCATACACCTACATAGGGCTCTGCGGCAAGGATTTGGTCAATGCTGGGGAGAGCCACCGGTTTTTGCAACACCTCTGCGAGTGGGCGAAAAGAGAGAACTACCATCCAAAATAGTGGGAAAAAAGAAATCAGGAAGAAGAATGCGACACCTACCCACTTCAAAACAGCAAATAATCTGGTTTCAAACTGTTCCCGGGTAATGGTGGTCATAATGCCTCCTCCTCAACGATGACATATCGGAAGTAAAAGAACAGAAAGACGCCCAGGATTGCTGCCAGGATGACTGCCAGGGCAGCTGCCCTACCGACTTGGAATTGTCCAAAGAGCAGATCGAAGATGCGGATGGTAATCACCTCTGTGCCCGCCACACCTCCATTCAAAAGAAAGATGTCATCGAATTTATTGAATGTCCAGATGAAGCGCAGTAAGAACAGCGTAGCAATAACAGAACGTAACTGAGGCAACGTGATATACCAAAAGCGTTGGGAAGGTAATGCACCATCGACTGCAGCAGCTTCGTACAGATCGTCCGGTAAAGCCTGCAAGCGAGCGAGAATGAAAAGGAAAGCGAACGGAAAATACCGCCAAGCTTCAAAAAGTATCACCATCATCAATGCCAGAGGCCACTTTGCCGAGCTTCCCAGTAAATTAAAATCCAAATATCGCATTGTTAAGTAATCGATCCTTGGCCATCCGAGCACGTTAACGGCGAACTCGTTAAAAATACCGAACTGAGCATTGAAGATCATCCGCCACAGAAATGCCATGGCAACGATCGGAGCAATATAAGGCACCAACAGGAAACCACGAAATAGCTGCAGACCTGGGAATTTATCCCTCGCAACCATTGCCGCACCTAAACCCATTAGGATCGACAAAATGGTTCCAAATACAGAATAAACCAATGTGGTTTGAAGAATTGGCCAGAAGTTACGACCCGTAAGGATGCGTTGGAAGTTTCTCAGACTGAGGTCTGCTGCAGAAAGGAGCTCGCCGGCTTGCAAATCTCGCAGTGTAATCGGCTTAAAACTGAGCCACAAATTCCAGAGCACAGGGAATATAACAATTAGCAAAACAACAAGGAACGTAGGACCGAGTAGAAGATACGCCAAACGAGCTTCTCGCTGAGCGAGCGTCAAACCACGTTTATTTTTCACTGGGCCTTTTGCCGTGGCTGAATTCATAATTCCGCTCCTCTAGAGGCGTGAGCGTTGCGCTCATTCTGAGCGCAACGCTCCTTGATAAACTTACTCCGCAGTAATGTCAGCTAGAATTGTCTCCACTTCTACCTGCATTTCTTCAACCGCCTGTTGAGGCGTCAGTGTATTATCTAAAGTATCTCGAAGCAGGCGAGGTACAGTTAAAGACTCATATAGAGCAGTCACCAGAGGGCCTTGACCCTGAGGGAAGCCCCAGCGATCGAACGAGCTAGCGCCCTCGATCAGGGTGTTGATCACATCTTCACTGTAGATCGAACCCAATGTGGCTTTCCGATCTACACCAGTTTCAAGCTCCTTCCAACCATCCAGGAACAGGGTTGGATTCTCAGTTGTGCCGCGACGCATTGGGAACTTTCCTTCCACGGATACCGCCAGCCAATCCAGATAGCCATCGTTGAACCAGAACTCCAGGAACTGCTGCGCGGCTTCGACATCAGCATTCGTAGTGATCCCCATGTAGCTGATTTGCCCATATTGAGCAGGCTCTCCACTCGGACCAGAGAAGGCTGGCACAATCCCACTGTTCTTGGCGAGATAGGCTGGATCGTCAGCGCACTCTGGGCAGGAAGGGAACGCGTTGTCGCGAAGTCCTGCCATCTCGTCAAGAATGAACGGCGACCAAACGATCATCGCAGCCTGACCAGCGAAGTAGGTTGCACGTGTGGTAACCACATCTTGCACGCCAGCGGCCGAGTAGTTCGATAGAAGATCATCGAAGAATGTGACCGCCTCCAGGCATTCAGGAGTATTCAGCGTAATCGCGGCGGATGCATCTACAAGCTGGCAGCCATTTGCCAGAGCAAAGTGTTCAAACGTCTGTTGGGTGAAAACTGCACCGCCATCCGTTGCAGCAGTAATTCCGAAGATATTATTGGCAGGATCATTAAGGGTCATGGCTGCCGTCATAATGTTCTCATATGTCGTCGGAGGTTCCAGACCAGCCGCATCAAACCAATCTGCGCGATATACGATCAATTGGCCCCACCCGTCCGTTGGCACAGCAGCGTAACCACTTCCGACATTCACCATGTCCAGGGGACCTTGAGCAAATGTATCCTGTCCGAGTGACTCAATGACGGCTGTCGCCGCATCTGAGTCCAGAATATCTTGTTGGTACCAGCCAAGGGTAAAATCGAGTGGGTGGAAAATCACATCTGGTAAGGTGCCGGCTGCTACTGCCGCTGTTAACAGGCTTGGCAATGCATCTTCATCAGTGAGCACCAACTCGACTCCAATGCCAGACTGTTCGGAGAACCGGCTGATTATCCCCTGCGTCTTTGCGGCACGCTCGGGCTGAATTTCGGTACTCCAGAAAGTAATCGTTTTTCCAGCTACCTGCACTTCCCGCTCAACTTCCTGAGTGACAATGACGGTCTCGACAATCGTCTCGCCTTCTTGTTGCACGATGACTGTCTCGACTATCCTTTCAGGAGTTGGAACTGCAGCCGGCTGGCAGGCGGCTAATAGAAGCGCCATCACCGACATCACTACAAAGAATAAATAAAGCTTTTTCATCTTACTCTCTCCTTTTCTTCAAGAGATAACAAATTGGATTTGATCAATTGTGTTAGCTTACGTTTGCGGGTTCAGCGAGATGCGTGGAGGACTTGCTTCAGAACTTCTTAGCCATAAGCCATAATGACGTCCTAGATTTTCTTTCTCAGCTAACCTCCTTTCTTAATTACCAAGGGTAGCATCAAAGCAAGAACGTTTTGGAAATAAGGTTTACTAACCAGTTGAAGCGCGCAAGATGAGCTGGGGTCGTAGCTGAACGCGCCTTTTCAAGAGTGGCACACCTTCAATCTCCGCAATCAGAAGCTTCACCAGCTCATTGGAGATTTCGTAGATCGGTTGGGTCAGGGTTGTCAGTTGCGGCTGGGTGTGCTCGCCTTCATCGATGCCATCGAATCCCGTAACCAATACATCCTGCCCTACCACAAGACCCAATTCATGAGCACAACGGATGGCACCTACCGCCGTGAGATCGTTGATACATACGATTGCCGTTGGAGGTGAACCGGACGCCAGGAGCTTCTGCGCCGCTTTATACCCACCCTGGCGGGTGAGGTCGGCTTCAATGACAAGCTCCTGTTCAAAGGAGAGACCAGCAGCCTGCAACCCATGCCGGTAGCCTACATAGCGGTCAGCCTGGACTGCAAGATCAGGCGAAGCGCCGATAAATGCAATCCTCTTGCAGCCTTTCTCAGCCAGGTGGGCAACCATATTTTTTATCCCTGACTGCCCATCCACCTCAACAGAGGGATAGTCCAAAGAGTCCAGGGTGCGTTCCAGGGTTACAAAGGGGATATTCGCCTGAGCAAGGTATTGAACGCGCCAGTCACGCAAGCGCATTCGATTCAGGATATAACCATCTACCTTGCGCCCATGTACCCATCGCTGGTATATCAGGCGCTCAGAATCATCATCTGGGCGCGCCGAGGAGATGAGCAAGTCATAGCCCCGGGTTGCAGCCTGGTCACCTAATCCGGATAAAAATTCAGCGAAGAAGGGATCTGAGAAGCGAGGTGTGCTGGTTGGGAGGATGAAGCCAAGCGTCTCCGTGCGTTTCTTGCGCAGCTGTCGGGCAACCCGATTAGGAGCGTAACCCATCTCGCGAGCCATCTCAATCACTTTTTGACGCGTCTCCTCAGCCACATCAGCGTAGCCATCTAAAGCACGTGACACAGTTGTAATTGAAAGATTTAATCGTTTTGCTACATCTCTAATTGTGACGGGCATAATCTAGTTACCAAAACGTTTTGGGTAACTAGATCATACCAAATTTTTTCCCCTGGGTCAAGCAAGGCATCTGTTTATAACGAAAGGAGCTTAGCCTACCTCAATACAAACCAAATATAACCATAGGGTGCCAAATCAAGCACCAGCTTCCCCTCTTGTACCTTGTGGTTCGCCGCGTCCCCAAGAAGCCGGGTGAATTCCGCAGCGCGCATATCTGGTGGCAAATCCACAATAAACCGCTGAGATTCCCCAGATAAATTGTTTACAACAAGTAACTTGTTGTTACCGTAATGCCGCCAATATGCAGCAATCGACGGCGCACCTACACCTGCCCAGGTAAAATCCCCTAAACCGAAGGCTAAGTTGGCTTTTCGCATCGCGATCATGCTCTGGATCACGCGTAACAATGAAGCAGGGTTAGCACTCTGGCTGGCTACATTCACTTTGTCGTAGCCAAATTCGCCGTTCTTGATCGGCGGAAGGTACAGCGTACCGTCTGGTGCACCTGAAAACCCGCCATTAGGTCCCGCATCCCATTGCATGGGTGTGCGTACGCCATTGCGATCATCCAGCCAGATATCATCCCCCATACCGATCTCATCTCCATAATAAAGAATAGGCGATCCCGGCAGGCTGAATAGCAGTGAATACGCCAGCTCGATTTTTTCACGCTGGTTATCCAATAGAGGTGCTAGGCGGCGGCGAATGCCCAGATTCAGGCGCATGCGCGCTTCTGGGGCATATTTCGCCCACATCCACTGACGCTCCTCTTCCGTCACCATTTCAAGAGTTAGCTCATCATGATTGCGTAAAAAAGTACACCATTGGCAGTTATCCGGGATCGATGGTGTGCGCTCCAATACCCACTCCAGTGGAGAACGCTCTCCCTTCCCTAATGCCATGTAGATGCGCGGCATCAAGGGGAATTGGAAGCCCATATGGAACTCATCCCCATCGCCAAAATAGGGACGTACATCTGCGGGCCATTGGTTGGCCTCGCAAAGCAAAATCCTGCCAGGATAATTCTCGTCGATGAACTTTCGCAGCCGCTTGAGATACACGTGGGTTTCAGGCAAGTTCTCACAATTTGTGCCTTCCCGCTCATAGAGATACGGAACCGCGTCCGCCCGAAAACCATCCACGCCTAGATCCAGCCAAAAGCGCATAACTTCGATCATTTCCTCCTGCACACGAGGGTTATCGAAATTTAGATCGGGTTGGGATGCGTAGAAACGATGCCAATAGTATTTCTTTGCCCGCTCATCCCAGGACCAATTTGAGACTTCGGTATCCAAGAAAATTATCCGGGCATCTGAGTATTTCTCATTCGTTTCGCTCCATACATAATAGTCGTGATAGGGCGATTCTGGATCACTCCGGGCTGCCTGAAACCAGGGCATTTGGTCAGAGGTGTGGTTGAGCACGAGGTCGAGGATTACACGCAAGCCTCTCCTTTTTGCCTCGCGGAGCAGGAGCTTCAAGTCGTCTAACTTTCCATATGTTTGCAAAACGCCAAAATAGTCGGCGATATCGTATCCATCGTCTTTCAAGGGCGAAGGGTAGATCGGCATTAGCCAAATACAGTCTACTCCTAACTCCTTGAGATAATCTAACTTCTGTGTCAATCCGCGCAGATCGCCATGACCATCTCCGTCGCTGTCGAAAAAGGCGCGCACATACACTTCATAAAATACGGCATTCATATACCAGGGCTGGGATGCATCACTCGGCATTCAAATAGCCTCCTCAAATTGAACTGTAATTTGTCTGAGCGCACGGGAGAGAGCACCCGTGAAAAACCTCGGCCGGATTTTTGTGTGAACCCTGAAACGAGCTGGTGCCGGGGCTAAAGCATTGGCTGCACGGAACACGAGGAAATTGTATTGGTCAACTTCGACGGTCGCTTAATGCTCTGCGAAATTCATCTCTCCTGCCCGAATCGGCACCCTCAAGCGGTTCTCAATCGGCGTGAGCGGGCACGACCATTGCTCGTTGTAGGCACAGTAAGGGTTGTAGGCCTTGTTAAAATCAATTACCAGCTTGCCGTTGGGATGCTCCTCCGGCTCCAAATAGCGACCTGCCGGATATGTCTCTTTTCCTGCCAGGCTATCCACAAAAGGCAAGAAATAACCGTTGTGGTCTGCGTACAAGGTCAATTCGGCTTGCTGCCCATCCACAGTAAAGTGGATCTTGCCGTAGCGAAGATACTCCTGAACATCACCCGTGGACGTCTGCATATGGACTTTCTCGTCTTCTTCGAATCGATGAACGTCTAATTCAAAGCGAAGGTCTGGGTTTTCGGGGAAATAAGGCAGACCCGTGAATTTCTTCTTTTGATCGCGTGTAAGCGGGCTTTGGGGATGGTCGGCAAAAAAATCGTCCTTATGTTTTCGAAATGACGTTATGTCACCCATTCTTTACTCCATTATGAAGGGACTATTAATAATTCCGATGATTCCATGCCGTATGATCTTACTATGTTTTATCAACCTCTAATGCGAGGCTGTGCAAACCTGCGTATGCAGATTGACAGTTGCACCGTACACTTGATGAACAAGATTTCAGATCAAGGTGAATTACCTGGATGCCCGAACAAACATCACGCACCCTCAGCCATTTTGCGTTTTACCAGTTCAACAGTTCATTATATACCCTTCCCCCTCCTGATCGTGAGGATCAGCTAGGTAAAATGCATACGGCTCTGACGGCAAATTCTCCGGCAGTGCAACTTTACCAGCTTTATCCAGCCCACGCTGATGCAGATATCCTGGTGTGGAACTCGATAAGCGTGGCTGATCCTGGATTGGCTCGATCTTTCTTCGCAACCGTTGCTCGCCAGACCAACCCTCTCCGGCATTACCTGCGTCCCGTCCACACTCTTTGGGGGTTTACCCGCCCTTCGGAATACACCAAAGCACGCTCAACGCAGGAGATCGATCCATTTGCATCTGAGCGCAAGCCCTATCTAATCATTTACCCGTTTGTCAAGACAACCGAGTGGTACCTGATGGGCCGAGAGGCGCGTCAGGGGATGATGAACGAGCACATACGCATTGGTAAAGGCTTTCCTGAGATCACCCAGCTGCTGCTGTATTCATTCGGGCTGCAGGACCAGGAGTTTATCGTTGTATATGAGACTGCTGACCTGGCGCAATTCTCTGATCTTGTCTACGAGCTGCGCTCCAGCGAAGGCCGCCGTTATACCCTGCGCGATACCCCACTATATACTGCCACCTATCATCCACCACAGGAGACGCTGGGTCTATGGGCTTGACACCACAGCCGCCACTAGCAGTACTGATGATGGCTTACGGGAGTCCAGATTCCCTGGACGAGATGGAAGCCTACCTGTTGGATGTTCGCGGTGGCCGTCCCACTCCCCCCAGCCTGATAGAAGAAATCCAACATCGCTATGCATTAATTGGGGGACGCTCGCCATTGTTGGCACAAACCCGCAAGCAGGCAGCAGCGTTGCAAGCTGTCTTGAACAGCCGAGTTCCTGCAGATCACCCAGGGTTCCGCACTTATGTAGGCATGCGACATTGGGAGCCGCGAATCGCTCAAGCTGTCGATGAGATCGCAAATGATGGAATCTCCCAGGTTATCGCCCTTGTGATGGCGCCTCACGCATCGCGCATGAGCACTGGAGCCTACTTCGCCAGATTGGATGAAGCAATTGCTTCAAAATCGCTGGAATTACAGGTCGCCCCGATTGAAAGCTGGCATAAGCATCCTGGCTTGATCGAAGCCATCGCCAAGCACAGCCTGCAGGCGATGCTCCAATTCAATACGCACATTCCCTACGTCATATTCACTGCGCACAGCCTACCGCAGCGGATCCTGAATCAAGGCGACCCATACGACGCCCAATTGCACGAGACTGCGGGGCTGGTCGCTGACCGTCTGAATTTATCTCCAGGCAGATGGGAATTCTGCTACCAGAGCGCCGGACAGAGCCCTGAGCCATGGCTAGGCCCCCAGGTCGAAGATGTCGTGCTGCGTCTGGCAAACGCAGGAGAGGATCAATTGTTGGTCGTGCCCATCGGATTCGTCTGCGATCATGTCGAGGTGCTTTATGACATCGATATCGCTGCCAGGGAGCTGGCTGAGAAGCATAACGCCCGACTAGAACGTAGCGCCTCGCTCAACGATACCCCGGTATTTATCGATGCCTTAGCGGATCTGATTCTTAATATTGAGATGACTCACTCCTTTATAACGAAAAACTCACCCCAGCACGGCTCCTGAGACGCATATGCACATCCTATGCATGGGAATGAACCACACAACGTCCAGCGTAAAGCTGCGCGAGCTGCTGGCATTTGACGAGGCTAAGCGTGATGCTACCTTGGCACGCGTGGGATGTGGTGGCCAACCAGACTCCAGTTTGAGTGAGCTGGTGATTCTTTCAACATGCAACCGGGTGGAGTTGTACGCGGTTTCGTCCCAGAGAGATTTTACGCCACTGGCAAGTCTGCTCTCAGAAGTGCACGCTATCCTTATTGATGAATTCGAGCCGTACACCTACAAGCTCATGGACGAGGAAGTAACCTGGCACCTTTTGAGTGTCTCTGCTGGTCTGGATTCGCTCGTGATCGGTGAGCCACAAATCCTTGGGCAAGTAGCTGAAGCTCTGAAGCACGCGCAGCATCAAAACAGCGTTGGCAAAGTGCTCTCGCGGCTTTTTTACACGGCGGTACGTGCTGGGAAGCGTGCCCGCACAGAGACAGCGATCAGTCAGAATTCAGCCTCTATCCCTGCGCTGGCTACGCGCATGGCAGAGCTTTCTATAGCTGAGATGTCATCAGCCCAGCTTGTTATCCTGGGCGCTGGTGAGATGTCAGAGCTAGCTGTTGAAGCCTTCCGCAAACGTGGCGCCAGTCGCATCCTGGTAGTCAACCGCACAATCGAACGCGCCCAGCAGATTGCCCAGCGCTGGAAGGCAGAAGTCACAACTTTTGAGAACTTGACCCAGGCCGTAGAACAAGCTGATGTACTCATAGCCTCTACCTCCGCGCCACACACGTTGTTGCACGCAGAGTTGGTGGAAAAAGTAATGGCGAGCCGACCGCACCGCCCATTAGTGATCATCGACATTGCGGTGCCGCGGGATGTCGATCCGGAGGTGCGGAACATCCCCAACGTTCAACTTCATGACATGGATACGCTCCAGGCAGACCTGGAGAATTCTCTGGAATTGCGTCTGCGGGAAGTCCCACGCGTTGAATCCATTCTCAACGAAGAGCTGGCTGGCTTCCTGGATTACTTAAAAAGCCTGGATCTACTCCCATTGATCGCGGGGATGCGCCAGAAAGCCGAGTCTATCCGCCAGCAAGAGCTGGAGAAAACCCTTAAGCGCCTTCCATCGATCACAGATACTGACCGCATTCGTCTGGAGGCGATGACGTTGGCGATGGTCAAAAAAATCCTGCACGAGCCAATTATCTATCTACGCAGTGAAGCGGGTGGACCGCAGGCTGCCGACTTCGCCTTGCTGGTGCGATCCCTTTTTGGGCTGGAGGAGTCCGGTGAAAATTCCACAAGAAGGATGCCCTGACCTATGATCGCACCATCCCTGGCATTCGCCACACGCCCCTCTTCATTAGCTCGCTGGCAGACACACTGGGTGAGCAATGAATTGCAAAATAATTGGACCGGCTTGGCATGCACCGAAATCCTGATCACCACACAAGGCGACCGGATCCTGGATAAGCCATTGCCAGAGATCGGGGGCAAAGGCTTGTTTACCCAGGAGCTTGAGCATGAGCTTTACGAGAGGAGGGTGCATGCCGCAGTGCATTCGTTGAAGGACCTCCCAGTAGAAAATCCAGCTGGATTGGCCTTAGGAGCGATTCCGGTTCGAGGAGAAGTTCGCGACGCCCTCGTCTCAGCACAAGGATATACCCTGGAAAACCTCCCGGAGGGTGCCCGCCTTGGAACGTCCAGCCTGCGACGCGCTGCCCAGCTTTTGAGGATCCGGCCTGATGTGCTTGTCGAGCCGCTGCGTGGCAATGTTGACACCCGGCTTAGAAAATCTGAGCAGGGATTGTACGATGCAATTGTGCTGGCTGGTGCCGGATTGGAGCGATTAGGCTTCACACACCGAATTAGCCAGTGGCTGTCTCTGGAGGTGATGTTACCCGCGCCAGGCCAGGGTGCGCTGGCAGTTCAATGCCGGGCAGATGACGTCCATACGCTTGAATTACTGTCCACTCTGGAACACCCACCAACACGGCGGGCAGTCACCGCCGAACGAGCTTTCTTACAAGGGTTGGGCGGCGGGTGCTCTCTCCCCGTAGCGGCCGTTGCTGACGAACGCGAAGGTCAAGTGCACCTGCACGGGCGCGTGATCTCACTGGATGGGCGACGCATGATCGATTGTCATGAAACAGGCAGCGATCCCGTTCAAGTAGGGCTTCTCTGTTCCCAGCAGGCACTGGCAATGGGAGCCGCAGAGCTGCTCGCCGAAATCCCTGCAAAGTAGAGTGTGTAGATGGATCTGATCGGTTTACGGATTGTTATCACTCGCCCACAGGCACAAGCGGCAGGTTTTGCCGAACGGCTTGAAGAACTGGGCGCCATCCCCATCGTTTTCCCAGTCATCCGCATTGCCCCAGTCCAGGTAACGCATGCGCTGGATCGCTCGCTACGTCAACTCGATCGTTATCATTGGCTGGTTCTGACCAGCGTAAATGGCGTGAGAATCACATGGGACCGTCTGGGGGAGCTCGGTATCCACTCACTGCCGGAAAGCCTGAGAGTAGCTGCCATTGGCCCCAAGACTGCTGCAGCTTTAGAAAGTGTTGGAGTTCATCCCGATTTCGTGCCTGAAGAATATGTTGCAGAGGCAATCCTGCCTGGTTTGGGGGAAGTGCAAGGTCGCTGGGTGCTTTTGCTGCGGGCTGACATCGCCCGTGAAAGCCTGCCGCTCGCTATCCGAGAAGCTGGTGGGATTGCTCATGAGATCGCAGTGTACAACACATTCGCCGCTGAACCCGACCTGGCTGCGGTGAATGCCTTGCGGGAAGGTGTAGATGTTGTGACATTTACCAGCTCATCCACCGTGCGAAGTTTCGTGCGCCTGGCGCAAGATGC
Organism: uncultured Chloroflexia bacterium; assembly: GCA_963714425.1. GTDB lineage: Bacteria > Chloroflexota > Anaerolineae > Anaerolineales > UBA4823 > DATCYX01. Next base: position 467,524 of record CAVQOI010000001.1, on the reverse strand, counting down.
AGGTCTGGATCCACGCTCGCTGCCCAATAATCCGCTCATTGCGTGCATCGGTCCAATCACTGCCCAGACCGCCCGTGATGAAGATCTGACTGTCACTCTCACGGCCTCCGATTACACGACCGATGGATTGATCCAGGCGCTCTTGGATTTTTCAATGGGAGATCATCATGCTGTCTAGCGACATTTCACGCGACATCGATGCTGAGAGCCTGGACGCGAAGGCGCTAACCGCTGGCGCTTCAACCCTTGCCTCATTTCCTAATGCCCGTCCGCGACGATTGCGATTATCTCCTGGGTTGCGCAGGATGGTGCGCGAGACCGAGCTCAATGTCAGCGACTTGATATACCCGCTTTTTGTGAGGCCGGGGCAGGGTGTGCGCAAAGAGATTGCGTCCATGCCAGGCGTGTCCCAGTGGTCAGTGGACCAACTGCCTTTCGAAGTCGAGGCTGCTGCGAGCCTGGGCATCCCAGCCATAATTTTGTTCGGCATCCCTTCCAGCAAAGACCCGGTGGGGGAAGAGAATTTTTCTGCGCACGGCATTGTCCAGCAAGCCATTCGTGCGGTCAAAGACGCTGTCCCAGATATGGTCGTGATCACAGACCTTTGCCTGTGCGAATACACAGATCATGGGCATTGTGGCTTGCTCAACACTGGTGAACCCCTTCCGTTTCCGCACCTGCCGGAGGGCTATGTGATCAATGATCAAACTCTGGATGTACTCGGCAGGGTAGCGGTCTCCCATGCACAATCCGGAGCAGATATGGTTGCACCCAGCGGCATGATGGACGGGATGGTGAAAGCCATCCGCAGCTGGCTGGATAAAGCCAGCTTTGACCATATCCCCATACTCTCTTATTCAGTAAAGTATGCCTCCGCCTTCTACGGTCCATTCCGAGATGCGGCGGAGTCGCCCCCCAGTTTCGGGGATCGCACATCCCACCAAATGGACCCGGCCAATGCCCGCGAGGCGCTGCGTGAAGCCGCGCTCGACATTGCTGAGGGTGCGGATATGCTGATGGTCAAGCCGGCACTCCCCTACCTGGACATCATCCATCGCCTGCGCCAAACCTATCCCGAGTTGCCCCTGGCGGCATATAACGTGAGCGGTGAGTACAGCATGATCAAAGCCGCTGCTGAACGTGGCTGGCTGGACGAGCGGAAAGTCGTCCTGGAAAGCCTGACCGCAATGAAACGCGCCGGCGCTGACTTGATCCTCACATATCACGCGAAAGATGCAGCGACATGGTTGAACGATGACTAGGATTCCAAACCACCGATGAGCACACCCAAAGCCCCCCATCCCCCACTTGCTCGTGACGCAGCTGCTGAGCGGCGCTACCACGACCAGCGCATGATCCACGCCGATTTTGACCAGGCGCCATTTACCATCGCATGGGAGGTAACGCGCGCCTGTGCATTCGCTTGCAAGCATTGCCGCGCAGATGCCCAGCACAAGCCTGATCCAAGCGAGCTGAATACCGCAGAATCTCTAGCGCTCATCGATCGGCTGGCTGAGTTTGGCAGCCCGATCTTGATCTTCACTGGTGGCGATCCGATGATGCGCCGCGACCTGGACGACCTGATCGCCCACGCCACGGAAAAAGGATTGCGCTGCTCGCTCACCCCAACGGCGACCGCCCTACCCACCGTTGAGCGCCTGAAACTCGCCAAACAATCTGGAATCCGGCGCATCGCGCTGAGCCTGGACGCGCCTTCCGCATCCATTCATGATGAATTTCGCCAGGTTGCGGGCTCCTGGAATCGCACCATGCAGATCCTGAAAAACGCCCAGTCGATTGGGCTCAGCGTTCAGGTCAACACTACAGTCTCGCGCTTCAATGCTGACCTGCTACCACAAATGGTCCCATTCATTCAGGAAGTCAATGCAGTACAGTGGTCCGTGTTTTTCCTGGTACCAACCGGGCGCGCCCAGTCCCGCTGGATGGTCAGCCCAGAAGAGCACGAGCGCATCTTCAACTGGCTCTACGACCTCTCCCAAATCGCTCCGTTCGACATCAAAGCTACTGCTGCTCCCATGTACCGGCGTGTTGCCATCCAGCGCAAGCGCCAGGAATTGGGCAAAGATGCGCCTGTGGCTTTCCAGGGAGCTGGGTTCCAATACGCGGACGGGCTGGACCGCCCCACCAAAGGCGTCAACGATGGGAATGGATTTCTTTTTATCTCCCATTTGGGTGAGATCATGCCTTCAGGTTTCTTACCTGTCTCGGCTGGCAACGTGCGAGACGATGACATTGTCAATATCTACCGGGAGCACCCGATTTTTAAAGAGCTGCGCAACCCGGAGTTGATCAAGGGCAAGTGCGGCATATGTGAATACCGTGACGTTTGCGGAGGCCAGCGCGGCCGGGCTTACGGCTTAACCGGGGATTACCTGGAGACTGACCCGGCATGCGCCTACGATCCCCTCTCGACATCCAGCTCGGCATATTTATAATAATTATCCAATCGAAACAAGGTAATTTCAGTGACAGAGATCGAACTCACCCCCCGTTTCTTATCAGCATGTTTGCGCCAGCCCGTCGACGTGACACCTGTCTGGTTTATGCGACAAGCCGGGCGCTACATGCCGGAATACAGAGCTCTGCGGGAGAAATTTACTCTTCTGGAAATCGTGCACCAGCCCGAGATCGCCGCAGAAGTGACGATGCAACCTGTCCACGCGCTGGGTGTTGATGCTGCCATCCTGTTTGCAGACATCCTGCTACCAGTAGTGCCTCTGGGATTGAGCCTGGAGTTCGTCAAAGGGGAAGGGCCTGTCATCGCTAACCCGGTTCGCACTCGTCAAGATGTCAACCGATTGCGCCCTATCGATGCAGACACTGATCTGGGGTATGTCATGCAGGCAATCCGCATTTTACGCGGTGAACTGCCCAAGAGTGTACCGCTGATTGGCTTTGCTGGAGCTCCCTTTACGCTGGCATCTTATATGGTAGAAGGCGGACCGTCACGCGATTACCGCCTCACAAAAACCATGATGCTATCCGAGCCCGGTTTGTGGGCACAGTTCATGGATAAGCTCACCGTCGCCCTCGAGGATTATTTACTCGCCCAGGTACGGGCTGGCGCCCAGGCGGTGCAGTTATTTGATTCATGGGTCGGGGCGCTCAGCCCGCAAGATTACAGCGAGCATGTCTTGCAATACTCGTCCAGGGTGCTCAAGGCGGTTGAGGCCACGGGCGTGCCCGTTATCCACTTCGGAACTGGGACGGCAACGCTGCTGCCCTTAATGAGAAAGGCTGGCGGTACGGTGATAGGACTGGATTGGCGCATCCCGCTGGACCAGGGATGGGCGCAAGTGGGTGACGGAGTTGCCATTCAAGGAAACCTGGACCCGGCGGACCTCTTCGCACCGCTGCCGGTATTGCGGAAGCGAGTGCAGGCAGTGCTGCGCCGTGCCAACGGGCAACCCGGTCATATCTTTAATTTGGGTCACGGCATCCTGCAGGGCACGCCAGTGGAGAATGTGCGAGCGGTGGTAGACATGGTGCACGAAATGAGCGTTGCCCGGGAGGCAGCATGAGACGACTGGTTGTAATCGGTGGCGGTATCGCCGGCTTGGCAGCTGCCTATTCCCTGCAAAAAATCGCCATTGAATCGGGCGAAAAGATCGACCTTACCGTGCTTGAGCGTGAGATACGCTTGGGCGGGAAGATCATCACCGAGCGCAGCGGGGGCTTTGTCGTAGAAGGCGGACCGGATACGTTTCTGGCGACCAAGCCATGGGGTGTAGAGCTATGTCGGGAGCTCGGGCTAGAGAGCCGCTTGAACGGCACAAATCCAGATCAAAAGAACACATATGTCTTGCATGGCGGTGAACTACAGCCGCTGCCAGATGGGCTGGCGATGATGATACCCACTCAAGTCGCCTCTATGGCGCGCACCAGGCTGCTTTCCTGGCCCGAAAAAGCACGCATGGGGCTCGACTTCTTTCTGCCTCCCGACGATGGCACGCACGATGAAAGCCTGGGCGCCTTTGTTTCTCGGCGGCTGGGGCGCCGAGCGTATGAGAATCTAATTGAGCCGCTGATGAGCGGCATTTACGCCGGCGATGGCGATCAGCTCAGCCTTCAGGCAACCTTTCCCTATTTGCGTGACATGGAATTAAAGCATGGCGGCTTGATCCGGGGTGCCTTGGCTCTCAGGCAGATGCGCTCACAGAACGGCAATGGACGCACTAACTCGCGAAGTGTCTTCCTCACACCGCAGACCGGACTGGCAGAGATCGTCGAAGGTCTGACTGAGCGCCTGTCGGCCTACGGTGCGCAACTGCGCACAAGCACCGCTGCGCGCTCAATTCTTCCGCACCCAGATGGCTACCGGATCGTGCTGGAAGATGGCAATAATCTGCATGCTGATGGGATTATCCTGGCATCCCCAGCTTTTGCAAGTGCGGAAATGGTCGAGGGGTTCGCTCCCGAGCTTGCGTCCGAACTGCGCCTAATCCCCTACGTTACCACGGCGACAGTCTCTCTGGCTTACCCGCTGGAGAGCCTCCCCCGCGCACTCGACGGGTACGGATATGTGATTCCCCGGCGCGAGGGGCGCGTAGCCCTGGCTTGCACGTGGACATCTACCAAGTTCCCCCATCGCGCCCCGCATGGCTATGCCTTATTGCGCGTTTTCATCGGGCGCGCTGGTCAGGAAGCAGAAATCGATTGGGATGAAACCAACCTTGTGCAGATCGCACGCCAGGAGGTGGCCCTTTCCCTGGGCATAAACTCGGAGCCGACATTTTCGCGAGTTTTTATCTGGGAGCAGGCGATGCCCCAATATGTGTTGGGTCATCCGGCGCGCATACAACGCATTGATAATGCCTTGACCCGCTATCCGGGATTAGCGCTTGCGGGGAATGGCTACCGCGGCATCGGTATCCCCGATTGCATCCACTCGGGGGAGATTGCCGCCCAAAAGGTCCTCCTGACAATTTGAGCTATGTGTCCATTTAGCACACCAGCACGTATCTCCCTTGACCTTGTCACAATTCGAGTCATATTAGTCCAGCGAGAATTCAATTATTGCATTTATGAGGCTCACTCACATGGCAGCTCAGTATAAACAATCGATCCAGTTGTTCAAGCGAGCGCAATCCATCCTGCCTGGTGGGGTGGATTCACCCGTGCGCGCATTTCGCGCCGTCGGGGGACAACCGCTGTTTATCCAGCGCGGCGAAGGCGCCTGCTTATACGATGTGGATGGCAACCGCTACATCGATTACGTGCTCTCCTGGGGACCGCTGATCCTGGGTCATGCCCACCCCGAAGTGGTGGCGCGCTTGCGCGAGGTAGTAGCGCTGGGAACATCCTATGGCGCACCCAGCCCACTGGAGCTTGATCTGGCACAACTGATCCAAGCCTTTATGCCTGACCTAGAAATGCTGCGCTTCGTCAACTCTGGCACCGAGGCCACCATGAGCGCCTTACGCCTGGCACGTGCCTTTACTAAGCGTGATAAGATCGTCAAATTTGAGGGGTGTTATCACGGTCATGCTGACCTGCTCCTGGTGCAAGCTGGCTCAGGTGTGGCGACCCTCGGACTGCCCGATTCCCCTGGCGTCCCCGCAGCTACCGTGCAAGACACCTTCGTGGCACGCTTCAACGACCTTCAATCCGTCGAAGATCTTTTCAATCGCTTCCCCGGCCAAATCGCGGCGGTGATCGTCGAACCGGTGGCGGGGAATATGGGCGTGGTGCCGCCTGTTGTGGGATTTTTAGAAGGTCTGCGCCAGCTTACTGCAAATCACGGAGCGCTGTTAATCTTTGATGAGGTCATGACCGGCTTCCGCGTACATCCAGGCGGAGCGCAGGCTCTCTACAATATTCAGCCCGACCTGACGACCCTGGGTAAAGTGATCGGCGGAGGACTTCCCGTGGGCGCCTACGGCGGTAGGAGGGAGATCATGGCACTTATTGCGCCTTCCGGGCCGGTATATCAGGCAGGCACGCTGTCTGGCAATCCCCTGGCAATGAGCGCAGGCATAGCCACGTTGCAGGAATTGCAGCGCCCAGGTGTGTGGGAGGCGATGGAATCGGGTGTGGATAGGTTGACTCAGGGCATTGCTGATGCAGCCAAACAGGCTGGTGTGCCAATCTACCAGACCCGAGTGGGGACGATGTTCTGCACCTTTTTCTCTGAGTCCCCTGTGTTCGATTGGCCAACTGCCAGAGTCAGCGACACAGCTCGCTTTGGGCGTTTCTTCACCAGCATGCTGGAGCGTGGGGTCTACCTGGCCCCCTCTCAATTCGAAGCCGCATTCTTCTCTACTGCGCATATCACAGAGGTTGTGGACGAGAGCATTGCGGCAGTCGAAAACGCTCTCAATAACCTGACCCTTTAATCAACGGTAACGGTAATCTACCTTAGGACGTGATTGCTTCCATGATATCCCGCAGCATCCGACAGACGACCTCCACCTGTGCCTCGCTCATCACCCCCGAGAATGGCAACGCCAGACTGCGCCGACCCAGATCTTCAGTGACGGGATAATCACCTTCTTCAAAGCCAAACTTTTCGACCATATACGGCTGCAGGTGCACAGGTAAGAAGTAAGGCCGGGCTGGCACGCCTCGTTCGCCTAACGCGTTTGCCACGCCATCCCTGTCAATGCCCGCCTGAAAGCGAATTACGTAGACAAACCAGCTCATGCGCGTGGTGTTGGCGACCACCTGGGGCGGCTGCACTCCGGGGATTTCGGCAAGACGCTCTGTGTACCAATCCGCCACTTGCTGACGCTTCGCCAACAGCTCATCAAGTCGCCCCATCTGCACCTTGCCTAGCGTGGCGGACATTTCATCCAGGCGGTAATTGTAGCCAAGGTAAGTATGCTGCAGCCAGGTATCACCCGGTGCACGCCCCTGGTTGCGTAATGCCCGCATCATGGCAGCCGCTTGTTCGTCGTCTGTGACGATCAACCCACCTTCGCCCGTTGTGATTTGTTTGTTCGGATAGAAGGCGAACACGCCATAATTGCCTTGAATCCCCACAGGCTTGTTCTTGTACTGTGCACCCAAGGCTTCACACGAATCCTGGATGACTTTTAGATGATACGACTTAGCTATTTTGTTAATCGCATCCCAATCAGCAGGTTGCCCGAAAACGTCCACCGGCAGCAGCGCTTTCAGGCGAGCGCCATCCTTCCGGGCTTTGCGAGGCAGCCAACGGCGCGCAGCCACGCCTCCCTGAGCCAGGTCCTTTGCTGCGTGTGCCAGGATTTCGACATCCATATTCCCTGTCGTTGGATCGATATCCACAAATACCGGGGTAGCTCCCTCATAGAGCAGTACATTGGAAGATGCAACAAACGAGAATGGCGTGGTGATCACCCAATCACCGGCTCCGATTCCGGCAGCGCGCACACATAGATGCAATCCTGCTGTCCCCGAGCTCACGCCCACAGCATGACGGCTGCCTGTGTAGCTGCTTACAGCCTGTTCGAAAGCCACGATCTCGCCACCCATGCTCAGGTTAGGAGTGCGCAGCACCGCTGCCACTGCCTCTCGCTCCGCATCGGTCAGGTCGGGTGACGACATGGGAATCTGTGAGGTTGAAGGTTGATGGTTAGAAGATTTTGGGTAATCCATTGAATAAGGTTAATGACATCGAAATGAGGGCATAACAAGCGAGGTTATCGTGACAGGGTTCAGACGTTAATATTCGTATCTTCAAGCGTCCTGAGGCCAGACCCCACCTGCGCGTACCAACCCCCTATCGGGGACATCGCTCTTGACGGTCGCTCCATTGCCAATGCGTGATCCTGCACCGATGGAGACACCCAGGTTCACTGTGGCTCCCATACCCACTAACGCAGCCGTACCCACGTGTACGCCCCCGGCGAGCATTGCCCCTGGGGAGATATTTGCATAATCCGCTAAGACACAATCGTGCGACACGATTGCACCCGTATTGACAATGACACCAAATCCAAGACGCGCATCACTGCCGATATAGGCGTGCGGGAAGGTTTGTACGCCGGAATCCAATTCTGCACTGGGCTCGATGATTGCGCTTGGGTGCGCCACCGCTGGGCAACCATAGCCAGCTTCTGCCAGCTTGTGGAATACTTTAATACGTACACTCACGTCGCCAATCCCCCCAACAGCATTGACTGCCAACCTTACGCCGTCGGCATACAGATCTCCAAGCGCTGCTTCTCCACCCAGAACCGGAACATCAAGAACCAACGAACCTTTCTCCAGACTATCATCCACGACCCCGACGATCCGGTAGGTTCCCAGAGTTAGTAAAAGGTCAATCAGCGATTTGCCGTGCCCTCCACCCCCATAAACGATGATCGCCCGTGGATCGAAAGCGACCCGAGGGGAGTCCAATCCTGGCCTGGCATCTGTATCGAGCATTTTGCGCACAGTGGCTTCGGTGATCAGATGCTCGCGTGGAAGAGAGCCCAGATCGACCTGGTTTGCCCTCGCCAGCGCCAGGGCGGGCTGGGTAATGCGCAACCCGGCAGGTAACTCTCCTTGGTCATCGTCATACCCCAGGATGTCTGGTGCTGAGGATACCTCTCCAGGCTTGTCCGCAAGATAACACAGCACATCTCCAGCACGTAAGGTTTGCCCGACATCCACGCGTAGACCAGCGATATATCCCTTCCCATCGGCGACTACCTCAGCAGTTGCTTTAGTTGTCTCCAATGTACACAGTGGATCACCTGCGGCGACGCGCTGCCCCTCGCTTACATGAAGCGCTGTCACGATCGCCTCAGGCTCGTTCGGATTGATGAGCGGAATGGTAACTGATTGCATTGGCGAGGCCTGTTATAACACCAAACAGGCGAATTGTACACGCTGCTCGGAAGAAAATGCGTTGTCATTCTGGATAATCATTCTCTATTAGGAATTGCTCCAGATAAGGTAGCGCCTCCCAAACCAGACAAAGAGAATGGCAGAACCAAACGAAAGGCTCAAAGAGCACACCCGGAAATTGAGACACCACGGCTACCGGATTGTGGGTCACCGGCTAGACTTCTATGGCATCTGTCCATCCTGCCAGGCTACTGAGTACCATGGCGGATTATTTTTGGATGTGGAAATTGGTTCCTTGGTGAATAAAACAACCTGTTCGATTTAGCAGCCAGGAAATGATACTCGAGAATGATTGTTGCGCGCTTGTTTCGTTGTATAATGAAAATATACGTGCAGCTTATGGCTCAGTGGAAGGATGAATGGAGGATTATTATGATTACAAAAGACCATCCAGGACGCCTGTTTCGATGGATGCACGCGGGCTTGGCGGTAATGCTCGCTCTCAGCCTATTGGTGAGCGCATTTCCTCAGGCAGTGTCCGCAGCTCCAGCGGCCGCAGATGATGATGATTGTAAAACACCCTACTATGTCAAGCGGTTGGATACGCTGAATAAGATCAGCAATTACTGGGGTGTGAATGTCGCTTCAATTGCTGATGAGAGCAATATGGACAGCCCATTCACGATTTATGTAGGACAGCGGCTGTGCATTCCCAAGAAGAACATCAAAGGCGCCCCCAAAGTAGCGAGCAAATACGCCAGCGCCTACGCTGTGTACTTCGTAGCTGGGAGATCCGGGGACGATATCCTCATCTACACCTACAACTATCCTAAGACGACCGTATTGGTTAAAGGCGAAAATGTTGGCAAAAGTGGTTGGAAACTGGTCGACATTGCCACGCTCAACATCGCAAAAACCGGCAATAATAAGACTTTTCGGTTCAGGCTACCTACAGAGCTGCGCGTTAAGAACCTGTTGATCTGCCTGAAAGACAAGTCCACCGGTCACCTCCAGTGCGTGTACCCCCGCTCAGGAGGCTAATAGAGCGAGCGAATTCGCGTTACGTGCATCCTGTCACCAACTGGCATGGCGGAGACCAGCAATAACTCCAATATGCCAGTTTTGTAATTTATTGATAGCTGGCTAAGCCTGTTCGAACTTAGGTCACGTCGACAAAACCTCACCTGGCGATCGCAACACCTGCCCGAATAATCTTCTCTACGCCAGGTAGGACAGCCGCTTCCATTGGGATCGAGGCTGGTAAAGGCAGGTCTAGCGCAGCAACCCGCCGCGTGGCTTCCAACTTCGCGCCAAGTGTTTCGGCGGCACGCGCGGTTATCTCGGCGCCCCACCCCAGTGTATACGTCCCTTCTTCGATGGTCAGCAGGCGCCCGGTACGCCCAAGCAACTCGGTCAGCGGCGTCAGGTTGAAGCTAGAGATCTCGGTCGGCACAATCAGGTCTGCAAATACCTCGTGCTCGTAAGCCAGCTTCCGGACAGCCTGGATTGCCAGCTCTGCCATATACCCATAGGCAGCCATCGTCAAGCTCGCAGGCGGGGAGCCAGCAATTGAGAGGGAGTACACGGGCGCCAACAGCCCGGCATTATTCTCTAGGCGTGATACGTCAGCATTGATTTGATAATCATCCGCAAGGGCGTCACCGTGGAGCCTGGTGGCATATAGCAGCTTGTTCTCGATGAATAGGATCGGGTCCTCGGTCTTCAGAATCGAGTCGTAGAGTAAACCACCCGGATCACCTAGTGCGCTTGGCGCAAGGATGCGCAAACCCGGCACGCCCAGATACAGCTTCTCCAGTGTCTGGCTGTGGGTAGGACCATAACCGCGCCGACCCCCCATCGGAGCGCGAATAACCAACGGCAGGCGTACCTGGTCATTGTACATCCAGCGAAATTTGGCGATGTGATTGATCAGCTGGTCCGCGATCAGGGTCGTGAAATCACCGAACATGATCTCCACCACCGGGCGCAGTCCACGCAGTGCCATCCCAGCAGCCACACCGACAATGCCTGCCTCGGAGACAGGGGTTGTTAATACCCTCTCAGGGTACGCAGTAGATAACCCGCGCGTGACCTTGAAAGCCCCGCCGTACGGGTCAAGCACATCCTCTCCAAGCAAGAGAACACGCTCATCCGCGGCAAAAGCGCGGTGCAAAGCACTATTCAACGATTCGAGCACGGTAGGCATCATTGGAGTTACCTATCCCACCTTGCCTGCTTTGAGGCTACCTCCCCGATCAGGAAGGGCTCAGGCAGTTCACCCATTCACTTGCTGTGCAAGGAGAATTCGGATTCCTCAAGTGAATAGCGCTTATTGAATCCAGTCCTCACCTTATTCACCTGTAGGGATCCAGATATTTTTCACCTGGATGGATTCGTGCAAGAGCTCGTGTCCCGCTCCCTGCTCGGGATCGGCCCAATCCCTGGGCTGACCGTAGCCCACCCAGGTACGTTTCATATTCGCAGCCGATTCGTGTTCCACGTGGTAACATCCGAGGGCGTCGCCAAAATACCACATCGCATCCACATCCTCGTGCTGGATGAGGGTTTTAGTAAGGTGATCGCGGTTGCCTGTAACGATGTTAACCACACCAGGCGGCACGTCGGAGGTATCCAGGACCTGGTAAAGATCCGTGGCGCTGAGCGGGTATTTCTGGCTTGGGAGCATAATCACCGTGTTGCCGCGAGCGATGGCAGGTGCCATGAGCGAGACGAACCCCAGCAGAGGGTACTCGTCTGGGCAGGCAATCCCGACAACTCCAATAGGCTCGTTAATCGCCACAGTCACGCCACGCAATGTGGTCTCCTGCACATCGCCGCCAAATTTGTCTGCCCAGGCTGCAAACATGAACAGTCGCTGGACCGAAAGCTCAACTTCGTTCTTGGCGGATGCCAGGGTTTGCCCGGTCATGGCGACGATCCGCCGTGCAAACTCGTCTCTACGGGCATCCAGGTTCTCACCAATAAAGTACAGGATTTGGGAGCGGTTGTAGGCGTGGCGCATTGCCCAGCCGGGTTTGGCAGTATGGGCAGCATGGGCGGCCTCTACAGCATCGCGGATATCTTTGCGGTTGCCGTCACCCACCTGTCCGACAACCTGCCCTTTTGACCCCAGGACAGCAAGCGTGTAATTTCCGTCCGGACGGACCTGCTTCCCACCGATGTACATTTTCGGTGTTCGATCTACACGCGGTAATTCTTTTCCGTTCGCTTGGTGACCATCCGGCATAGTTGGACGTGCAGGAGTGTACGATCCCCAGGAGGGTTTGCCATCGCCAGACTCAGGCGGTTGGAAGCTGGGTCGCGGTCGCTTCTGCCAGGCAGGGCGCACGTACTCGAAGAGCCCTTCTTTTCCACCCTCACGACCAAAGCCGCTCTCACGATACCCGCCAAAACCTGACGCCGCATCGAACAGGTTGGTGCAGTTGACCCAGAGCGAGCCAGCCTTGATTTTGCTGGCAACATCGAGCGCCAGGCTGATGTTTTCGCTCCACACGCTGGCAGCTAGGCCATAACGGGTATTGTTCGCCAGGGCGATGGCCTCGGCAGGGGTACGGAAGGTCAAAGAAACCAGGACGGGGCCGAATATTTCCTCTTGTACGGTCTCAGCCGCTGGATCGAGGTTGCAGATCAAGGTGGGCTTATAGAAAAAACCCTTCTCCGGTAGCTCGATATCCGGCTGGAACAGCTCGCCGCCCTCTTTCACCCCCGTTTTGACCCAACCATCAACGGTATCCCACTGCGTTTGATCGACAATTGCACCCATATCGATGCATTTGTCCAGCGGGTCGCCAACCCTCAGGTGGCCCATGCGCACTTTTAGCTTGTCCAGGAAAGCGTCAGCGATATTTTCTTGTACAAGCAAGCGCGAGCCCGCGCAGCATACCTGCCCCTGGTTGAACCAGATGGCATCCACTACCCCTTCAATGGCCCCATCCAGATCGGCATCATCGAAGACGACGAACGGCGACTTACCACCCAGCTCAAGCGACAGCTTCTTACCGGAGCCTGCTGTCTGGCGCCGTAATATTCGACCCACATCCGTCGAGCCGGTGAATGCAATCTTATCCACATCTGGATGAGTGACGAGCATGCTGCCGGCCTTGCTGCTTCCCGTAACGATATTTATTACTCCAGGAGGCAGCCCGGCTTCGGCGACGATCTCGGCAAAGAGAAGGGCCGAAAGGCGTGTGTACGAGGCGGGCTTGAGGATCACTGTATTGCCCAAGGCTATTGCTGGGGCGATCTTCCACGCCAGCATGAGCAAGGGGAAGTTCCAGGGGACAATTTGTCCAATCACGCCCACCGACTGGTAATCTCTCAGCTCGGTTTCCATTAATTGCGCCCAACCAGCATGATAATAAAAGTGGCGTGCCAGTAGGGGGACGTCGATATCGCGTGATTCGCGAATGGGCTTGCCATTATCCATCGATTCAAGCACCGCAAGCAGACGGTGGTGCTTCTGGATATTGCGGGCAAGCGCGTAAAGATATCGCGACCGGACATGGCCTGGGGTAACACTCCAGGACTGGAATGCCTGTCGCGCTGCAGAAACGGCCTGATCTATTTCGTTCTGCCCTGCTTGCAGGGTCTCAGCCAGTTTCTCTCCTGAAGCTGGATCATAGCTGGGGTAGTATTGCGCCTTGCTCGGAGTTACCCATTGGTTGTTGATGAACAATCCGAACTTATGATTGTGGTCGTCTAACCAAGCCTGCGCAGCAGCAGACGACTCAGGCGCAGGTCCGTATTGCATGGATTCGAAGAGCTCTAATACACTCATGGTTTACTCCAATTTCAGGTCCTTAGCGCTATCCCATCGGCATGTGGTGGCGGGCAGCATAATGTCCAGTGATGTAATGATACAGCTGGCGTTCCAGGTCAGTGATGAGGCTGCTGGCTCCGATCCGGAACAGGTCAGGCATCAGCCAATCAACCCCTAATTCCTCGTGCATCAAGGCCTGCCAGGCGAGGGTTTTCTTAGCGCTGCTGATTCCACCCGCAGGCTTGAAACCCACTTTGTAACCGGTTTTGATCCAATAATCTCGGATTGCACGCACCATCACCAAGCCAAATTCCAGCGTGGCGTTGACACCCTCTTTGCCAGTCGAGGTCTTAATAAAATCCGAGCCTGCCATCATCGCCACCAGGCTAGCCTGGTAGACCTGCTTCAATGTCCCTAGATTGCCTGTCGCCAGGATGGTCTTCATGTGCGCAGCCTCGCCGCAGGTCTGGCGAAATTGGCGGACCTCGTCGTACAACGCCTGCCAGTTCCCGGTGAGCACATGCGTGCGCTGGATGACCACATCGATCTCTCTAGCGCCGGATTCGATTGCCTGCTCTATCTCGCCGATTCGCTGGGGGAGCGGTGTTTGCCCATCTGGGAAGCCGGTCGCCACAGATGCTACGGGGATTTTGGAGCCACGCAGCGCCTCCACAGCATCCCGTACACGGCTGGGATAAACGCAGACAGCGCCAACCGTGATGGGATCATCAGCTACACCCAGCGCTTCAAGCATATCCTGTCGAACGGGCTGTTTGGCTTTAGCGCACAGGCGCCTTACCCTGCCTGGAGTATCGTCCCCTGCCAGTGTGGTCAGATCGATGCAGGTAATGGCGCGCAGCAGCCAGGCAGCCTGCCAATCTTTTTTAACGCTGCGTCTTGCGGGAAGAGACGCCACCCGCCGCTCTACTGCGCTGCGGTTAATGTGGGCACCCGACACCCAACCCAACTCCATGGGTATGCCCGGATTGCGTTCATTTTTTGATGCCATCAATTGATCCTTCGTAAGCTTCTAGAAGGATGAACTGGGTGAGTTTCGTAGGCCCCTCCTGCCCACCTCACACAGTCTCCTAAAACATCCACTTTGAGCTTTGACTTCCAATTCCGATTATAACCGACAAGTTGCGAGGCACTGAAGCCACGCCTGCAGTGCGCACGCTCACCCAACAGTCGGGAAATTGTCCTGTAAGGCTCGCTGGAATGCTGCTTCAATCTGGCTGTCCACATTCGCGTGAATGGACTTTCTTTCCTCTTCAACGAGCCGGATTGCATGGATCGCCAGAGGGTCATGAGTCCGGCGTAGCGATGAGATTTCTTCGTCGGAACGAGTGTCATCTCCTTTGGAATGCGGGCCAAAGCGAAAGGTGTGCAATATGAGGCAGCCAGGAATGCCTCGAGAGCGTATATCCGCCAACATCTCATTCGCCACTGGTTGGATCTCACATACATCGCTGCTATCCAGCTGTCGGGTAGGGATGCCGAAGGCCTCGAAGCGCATGGACAAATCCCCGGCAATGGAGAGATGAATTGGCGTGGTCTGGGCGATGCGGTTGTTTTCAAGCACGTACAGGATCGGTGCTCCCCATAAGGAAGCAATATTCAAAAACTCGTACACAACCCCCTCACCTAAGGCGCCGTCCCCCAAGAAGGCCAGCGCGACCGCCCCGCTAGATTTGCGTTTCTCTGCCAGAGCCATTCCGGTAGCGATCGGAACCATCCCGCCTAATACTCCATTGGAATAGAAGTTGCCCCAATGCAAGTGCTGCGAACCCCCGCGCCCACCGCTCACTCCGGTTGCCTTCCCCATCAACTCGGCAAACAAGGGATAAGGATCGCCACCACACGCAAGGTAATGCCCATGGCAGCGATGATTGCTGATGACCACATCGCTGGGCTGGATATTGCTGAGCACGCCAACAGCATTCGCTTCCTGTCCAAGATAGGTGTGGGTGGTACCAGAAAAGACGCCCCGAGAAAAATTCTCAAGCACGGTCTCCTCAAAGCGCCGGATCATCACCATTGAGGTGTAAAGAGTTCCATTATCCATTCGCAGCCCTACTTCAGCCTTCGCCATTCTCGATTGTCGAATCTCGATCCTCGCGTTTCATTCCCATGAACTCATCCGCGGTTGCGCGTCCCGGCTGGTTAATACCCTCACGCCTGAGCACCTTCCCTAGCGTCATTGCCAGGATTTTGATATCCAAGCTGAGCGTCCAGTTGTCTACATACTCGAGATCGAAACGGAATTTATCCTCCCAAGTAAGGGCATTACGCCCATTCACTTGCGCCAAACCTGTGATGCCTGGCAAGACATCGTGGCGGCGCATCTGCTCGGGGGTGTAGCGATCCAGATATTGCATCAATAGCGGTCGAGGCCCAACCAGGCTCATCCTACCTGAAAGCACCTGAAATAATTCGGGGAGCTCATCCAGGCTAGACATTCTCAAGAAACGACCTAGTCTGGTAAGGCGGTGCGTATCCGCCAGCATGTCACCCACTTCGTCGCGCTCCTCAGTCATAGTCCGGAATTTGTATACGTAAAATGGCTCCCCGCGATATCCCGGGCGTAATTGGCGGAATAGTATTGGCTTCCCGTGGAAAATTCGGACCAGAATCGCGATGACCAAAAGAACAGGCGCGAGCAGCAACAGACCTGGAATGGTCAATCCCAGATCGAAAAGTCGCTTGGAGAACGGGATGCCTTTTGCGAGCATGCTTTCTGATATTCCAATCCGCTAATTAGCAAGCACCATGCTGGTCGCTTGAAGCTGAGTGATAATCTCGATGAGTTCCTGGCGCCAATCTGCCAGGCCGATATATGGAACCCATATGGCAGTCTTTCCAACCCGTGCAGTTTGTCCCAGCTCACCTAAAGATTCCGGGATATTACTGTCTGGGTAGCGCAAAACCAGCTGGCCGTTCTCGCTAGTTACGGATGCCAAACCCGCTTGCTCGGCCATCAGCTTTACCTTCAGCTGGTAAAGTAGATTTTGAACAGGCTCGGGTGGGGAGCCAAACCGGTCGTTAAACTCCTCAACCAGAGCATCCAGCTCAGCGTGCGTGCGCAGATCAGCCATGCGCCGATAAAGCCTGAGGCGCATAGCTTTGTCCGCCACATATTCTACGGGAATACTTGCCTGGATGGGCAGATCCACGTTAGCTGGCAGGGGCAGCGGCAAGCGCATGCGATCTCCACGCAAAGTTTGATGTTGAGGGTTCAGCTTGCGGACTGCTTCTGCTAACAGCCGGGTGTATAACTGGAAGCCCACAGCAGCAATATGCCCATGCTGGCGCGTACCCAAGATATCCCCTGCCCCACGAATCTCTAAATCGCGCATGGCAATCGAAAAGCCGGCGCCAAGCTGTGTATTTTCAGCAATCGTCTCCAAACGCTCCCTACCTTCAAGGGAGGGTGCACGGCGGGCATGTCGAAAGAAATAGGCGAAAGCACGTTGGGCGCCGCGGCCCACCCGCCCGCGCAGCTGGTATAGCTGCGCCAGGCCAAAAGCGTCGGCGCGATCAACGATTAAGGTGTTTGCATTGGGGATATCCAAACCAGATTCGATGATTGAGGTGCACAATAGTACGTCGACATCGCCATCTGTGAACTGTTGCATGCGTTCAGAGAGCTGATGCTCTGGCATCTGTCCATGGGCGATGGCGAGGCGCGCTTCCGGTACAAGCTGCTCTAGATGGCGGTACATCGCCTGGATCGTATGCACACGGTTGTGTACGAAGAATACCTGCCCTCCGCGCTCCAGCTCACGCAAGACAGCCTGCCGTACCAGACGGGGCGAATAAGGTCCCACATGGGTGACAATGGGCAGTCGTTCCTCAGGTGGCGTGTTGATGGTGGAGATGTCGCGCACTCCAGTCAGGGTCATATACAGGGTGCGTGGGATGGGTGTGGCGGTCATGGTGAGCACGTCAACTTCAGAGCGCAGCTGCTTCAGGGTCTCTTTGTGGGTCACTCCAAAGCGCTGTTCTTCATCTATTACTAGCAATCCCAGATCCTTGAATTTGACATCTCCCGATAATAACCGATGCGTACCGATGATGATATCAATACCGCCTTCTTGCAGACGCTTGACGATCTGGCGCTGCTCTTGCGGGGAGCGGAAGCGTGAGAGCATCTCCACTTCTACAGGGAACGCCGCCAGACGATGTTGGAAAGTTTGATAATGCTGCTGGGCAAGAACAGTGGTCGGAACCAGAACCGTTACTTGTTTGTTATCCATGACGGATTTGAATGCGGCGCGTAAGGCGACCTCGGTTTTACCATATCCTACATCTCCGCAAACCAGACGATCCATAGGGCGAGCCATCTCCATATCGCGCTTAACCTCCTCAAGGACGCGCATCTGGTCGTCAGTTTCGATATACGGAAAGCTGGCCTCTAGCTCTTGTTGCCAGGGGGTATCAGGGGCAAATGCATGCCCAGTCACCACGCTTCGTTGTGCATAGAGATCGAGCAACTCTTGGGCAACTTGGATGACGGCTTCCTTCACACGGCCCTTGACGTTGCGCCATTCCACCCCTCCCAGCCGGCTCAGGCTAGGGGTGCGACTATCTGAACCAACATATCGGGTGACTCGATCCGCCTGGTGCACAGGAATAAAAAGCTGTGCTTCGTCAGCGTATTCAACGCACAAGTATTCGCGCTCGATATCATCAATCGTGCGGCTTACCAGACCTACAAATACTCCGATCCCATGATCCACGTGTACGACATAATCACCGGCTTGCAAATCCGTATATGCTTGCTCAGGCGATTCGGCTACAGGACGTGGGCGCTGCCGGGGCTCGGGTCGGCGCCAGCCAAAGATTTCACCATCCGTAAAAAGGTTGAGGGCTGGATGGAGCGCAGAGTGTAACGAGAATCCCTCTGCCAAACTGCCTTCGACGAAAATAGGCTCGATGTTTTTTGGGGCGAGCCCTTGCTCAGCCCACAACTCCTTTAGCCGGGGGCTTTGGCGGGAGACCACGATTGCTTTCTCTCCCACACTGATCCGATCAGACAGGAATTCCATGAATGGCTTCAAGCGCCCAGCATAGCGCGGTCCTGGCACAAAATGGGCAGCCATCTCTGCAGAGCCTGGCGTACTCTCTTCAATTTGCCCCAAACCCCCGAGCTCCATGGTCCGATCCTCGGGCATGCGATCAACCAGCTCACTCCAGGTGAGATAAGGTGGCGAATAGCCAGCTGGAATTATGCTATCCGCCAAGGCATCCTGATATCGTTGAACAGCCTGCTCCTCGATGTCCAGAATTGCATCCTGGACGGACTGCAGATCGTCGACCATCACGAATGCCTGGCGAGGTAAGTAATCTAGCAGGCAAGCAGGTTCGAGGTGGAGCACAGGAATATGAAATTCCGAATATGCATCATGAGCAACATCATCCCCCGCCGGCAGAAGGAATTCTCGCGCAGGTGTAATCATCAGGCGTTCGGTCAACCTGGTCGTACGTTGAGTTGCTGGGTCGAAATGCCGTAAGGATTCAATCTCGTCCCCAAAAAAATCAATTCGCGTGGGTTGGGATGCTGCCGGAGGCCACACATCGACAATGCCCCCCCTGCGAGAGAATTGGCCAGGGGTGATGACTGTCGTCACATACTCATATCCCAGGGTTACCCAGGCGCGCGCCAGTGCATCCGGTGATGATGATATGCCTGGTTTCAATGATCGGGTAGCCTTCAGGAACTCCCGGCGGGGCAGCGTGCGAGTCATCACCGCTCGGGCAGAAGCAATCATGATGGGATGAGTAGCCATCTGATCTGCGTTAGCTTGCGCGCCAGGGATGTGGTACATCGCCATGGCGGTCAGAGCCGACAATCGCTCTCGGCGGGTATTTTCTCCCCAGGCGGATTTTTCGTAGAAGAGAGCCGTCGGTTCGGGTACAAGCAGGAGCCGTGCTTGAGGAGCCCACAAACCAAGCTCATCGAACAAAGTTAAGGCATGGTCGGCACGATCTGTAACAAGCAAGATTGGCTGGTCAAATATTTGATAGAATGCAGCCAAGACCGGGAGCCGGGCAGACCGGCGAAGACCCAATGCACCCGGCTTCTCAAGAATGCTGAAGCCATCCAACAGCCCAGCACAAACTTGCACAACTCGTTCGAGTCCGATCTCTGGCTGCACCTGATTAATCCTCAATCTTCCAACCCAGTTTCAGGGGTATTATATTGGTTCATAGCCTCCTCAAGACCACTCTGGAGGTAGGTCAACACAGCCTGCTCAGCCCGATCTAGAATGGCAGGTAAAAAATTGATCTCATCTTTAGAGAAATCCTGCAGTACATAGCCGGAGGCTTCCATCCTTCCTGGAGGGCGATCTATACCCAGGCGTAAACGAGGGAAATCTTGCGTCCCCAGGCTCTCGATGATCGATTGCATCCCTTTTTGTCCGGCTGAGCCTCCCCCGGGGCGTAAGCGTAATCGGCCGAATGGCAGATCGATATCATCGCAAACAACGAGCAGGTTAGTTAATGGGATTTTATAAAAGCGAAGCAGTGAGCTTACCGCCATCCCAGACAGATTCATATAGGTTTGCGGTTTTGCCAGGATCATGCGGCGGTTTCTGACTTCAGTTTTCACTAACAGCGCCTTAGACTCAAGTCGCGAGAAACTGACGTCCAGGTGCACTGCCAAATGATCCAAGAGCATGAATCCAATATTGTGCCGGCTCCCGCGGTACTCACGCCCTGGATTTCCCAAGCCGACGATCAGGCTGGTTGAGGATTTTTCAATGGATGCTATCAGATCGTTTGTCTCAATGCTCATGCGGAGATTACCTGGTTGTCCTAGACAATTGGATTTCAACCACCTTCTCGAACCCTGCGCACCAACTGGTATAAACCTATGAAGGCGAAGAAGCCCAGGACTGCCAGCGCTCCTTTTCCCAGGCTGGTAGCCACGTTTTGGTTCGTGATGACCGCAGGATTAGTGGGCAGCGCGGTCGGAGAGGGTCTCGCCTTTGGGAGAACGGTTGCTGTTGCTGGAGCGCTTCCGGGTGCCGGGGTGGTGGTGGGTGTGACCGGGGTGGGTGTCTGGGTTTCAATTTGCGAGTAGTTGCGCACCCTCAATCCACTTATTACCACCTCACGATTACTCCCATCTGCAAGCCGGACAGACAGGCGCAATGCATAGTTCCCATCTGTGATTGAACTCGTATCCCATTGCGTAAGTGTGCCACCACCCACAGGCTGCCCCAGGTCGCCAACCAGGAACCAAACACCTGTCGGATTATCGTCATACGCAAACGACAATTCTCCCGAGACGAATCCGGGGAGATCGCTAATACCAACGATGTTAATTATGCCTTGTAAGACATCTCCGGGCAGAGGTGATTGAATGGAGAGTTCCGGTACAGGGGTTACAGATTGCGTTCCAACAAATCGCGTGGGTGAGGACGTCGGTTCGATTTGTGGTGTTTCCGTCTGAGCCAGCACCGGGCTTATTGAGCTAAGAAAGATCCAACCTATGGCGATCAAACAGCGCAATGTTTTCATGCAATCGTTTAGTTTAACACGATCGAGAGTGGATTGCAAATCCTTCATGCTGCGAAAGTGAGCTTTTGATCAATCTTGGCGGAACTCTGCATTGAACCTTTAATATTTATTATGCGAAGGCGAGTTATCAAAACAAAAGTTATAATTAAAGCGTGGCATCCATTTCCACTCCTATACAATCTTTGATGACGACGCTTGTTTTGCATTCAGCTTGCGCCTATGGCTGAGATCAGCGTGCGTGGAGCGCGACTCCACAATCTAAAAAATATTTCATTTTCAATTCCCAAGAACAAGTTCGTTGTCTTTTCAGGTCTGTCTGGCTCAGGCAAATCGACGATGGCTTTCGATACGCTGCACAAAGAAGGCCAGCGCCAGTATATGGAATCGCTCGGAATGGTAACGTATGAAAGCCGCCCGCCAGTGGACTCAATCGTAGGGCTCTCGCCATCCATCAGTGTAGACCAGTATAACTATAACCGCTCACCCCGATCGACAGTCGGCACAGCCACCGAAGTATACACCTACCTGCGTGTGCTTTTCGCCCGTACAGGTCATCGACCTTGCCCGAAGTGTGGCGCGGATGTGCCGCCCGAGCACGGGATTTCCGAGTCGGCGGAGAGATTGTGGGAGGACAGTGACGAGCCCGGGGAACAGTCCTACCACATCCCCTGCCCCATGTGCTCTTCGCCGCTGCCCGAGATGGGAATGGCCTTCTTCTCGTTTAACAAACCTGCCGGGGCTTGCCCTGTCTGTACCGGCTTGGGGACTGTATACACTGCCAACCTGTCGAGAATCCTGGATAGTGAAAAAAGCCTGATTGATGGAGCCGTACTGGTGTGGCACCCGCTCACTGTAGCACGCTATCTTGAGAGCCTTCAAGCTGCTGGGCGCTACTATGGCTTTGAATTCGACCCGGCCGTACCGGTTCGTGCACTTACCACTGGACAGCGCGATCTACTGCTTTACGGAACCGACAGCCCAATTTTCCGCAGCCATTACCCAAAGAAAGAACCACCCGACACTGTCGCGAAAGGTCGCTTCGAGGGCGTAGTTACCAATCTGCTGCGCCGCCACGCCGAACATGCCTCCGATGCGGACACCGAATACCTTGAAAAGCTGGAAGACCTCCTGGTGTTGCACTCCTGCACTGGGTGTGATGGGACACGCCTGCGCCCTGAGGCACGCCTGGTGACTGTCGCCGGGCGGAGCATTGTGGAAATCACGCGCATCTCGCTGGAAAAACTGGCAGCGTGGATCGCTGGGCTACACACTACCCTGCCTTCCCAAGACATGCAGATAGCAGATCCGATTGTGTCCGACTTACAAGAGCGCCTCAGGCGTCTGGTGGAGATCGGTTTGGGATATCTAACCCTTGATCGCGAAACTCCCTCGCTCTCAATCGGTGAAGCGCAGCGTCTGCGGCTGGCAGCCCTGCTCGGCTCTGGCCTAACCGGTGTGCTTTACGTCCTGGATGAGCCAACGATCGGGCTGCACGCGCGCGATAATCTCCGTCTCGTCGGAGTATTGCGAGCCTTACGCGACCTGGGCAATACCGTTCTGGTCATCGAGCACGATATGGAAATGGTAGCATCAGCCGATTGGGTTGTAGATTTTGGCCCAGGTGCAGGCAGGCTTGGAGGACAAATTGTGGCAGAAGGTGCACCCAACGTAATTGCCCATACACCAGCTTCGATTACAGGGCAATTCCTGGCAGGAACTGCGCATATCCCCGTCCCAACCAGCCGTCGTCCAGCTAATGGCGAGGGACTAACCATTCGCGGGGCTCGCGTACATAATCTAAAGAACATCACAGTCCATTTTCCACAGCATACGTTGACCGCCGTCACCGGGGTCTCCGGCTCCGGCAAGTCCTCACTGATGTTCGATATCCTCGACCGCGCTGCCCGCCAGCGTTATTACGGCGCAACTGCTCAACCCGGAGCTCACGAAGGAATTGACGGCTGGGAGCATTTCGACAAGATTATCACAATCGACCAGACCCCTATTGGTCGTTCGACGCGCTCGAATGCTGCCACCTACACCGACGCGTTCACATCCATCCGAGAGGTTTTCGCCGCCCAACCCGCTGCCCGCAAGCACGATTTAACCCCCAAATACTTCTCATTCAACGTCCCCGGCGGGCGCTGTGACCGCTGCGAAGGAGCCGGAGTGCTATCGGTGGAGATGCACTTCCTGCCTGATGTACTGGTGCGATGCCCGGTATGTCACAAACGACGTTTCAAACGTGAGGTGCTAGCGGTTAAGTACAAGGGGTATGATATCGCTCAGGTGCTCGACATGACCATCGAGGAAGCACTGGCACTTTTCACAGAGGTCCCAGCAGCCCGAGCCCGCCTGAGACTTATGGTTGACACCGGCATGGGCTATCTACAGCTAGGCCAATCCACATCCACCTTCTCTGGCGGCGAGGCGCAGCGGGTAAAACTGGCCAAAGAGCTTGCGCGCCGTTCAACCGGGAGTACGCTCTACCTGCTAGACGAGCCAACAACTGGCTTGCATACCGCTGATGTGGCCCATCTGGTTGAGTTACTCAATCGGCTCGTCGATGCAGGCAATACTATCATTATCGTTGAGCACAATCTGGACGTTATAAAATGTGCCGATTGGGTAATTGACTTGGGTCCAGAGGGCGGTGAAGCTGGCGGCGAGGTCGTCGTCGAAGGCACGCCCGAGGCAATTGCAGCTTGCCAGCAATCAATCACGGGTCAGATGCTCAAAGGACGGCTGGATTAATTATTTGAACACTCTTGAGCGCTCATTCACTGGAGAGACTACCAAATCGCGCAAAGTTAAGACATAAGACAATATTGCAAGGGTTTATGCAAGAATCTTGACGCATTACCCGGATTGTGCTAGTATCATTGCAATTATCGAAAACCAAATGTGGTTTTCACACCCATGCCGGAGCAGGACGCCTTCAGTCAGCACGACTGGGTGAACTCAGTGAAGGAGAGATAAAATGAAGAAGAGACATTTTTTGCTGCTCCTGGTATTGACCTTGCTCATGATGACCCTGGCAGGATGTAGGATGTCGGCCTCTACAGCTCCTCAGAGCGCAGCTTCGCCTACAGTCGAAGAAGGCGGATTCCCGCTACCGGGTGTGACCGATGATGTCATGGGGCAATTGGAAAGTTTTGCTACCCAAACCGCGATTGCATTATCAGGTGGGGCTCCACCAGAAGTCCCAACGAGCGAATCGCCACAAGAGACTCCCGTCGCCAGTCCTGAAACCCAGTCGAGTGAAGCCTCTCCGGTTGCTCCTCAGGCGACCGCGACAACTTCAGCTCCAATTGTGATCCCGACAAAAACCCCAGGCAAACCCAGCTCATGGACTTTAGAGCGGGGGGAACACCCGTATTGCATCGCCCGACGTTTTGATGTCAACCCGGTCGACCTGCTGGAAGCCAGTGGGCTGAGTGCGGGTAGCAGTTATTCTGTGGGTACGGTCTTGAAAATCCCACAAAATGCTCGCAGCTTCCCCGGCAAGCGCTCCTTGAAATCTCACCCCGACACATACGTCGTGGGATCCAAAGATTCGATCTACTCGATAGCCTGTGATTATGGCGATGTAGACCCTTATGATATTGCCGCTGCGAATGGGATCTCAGCCCCCTACAAACTTGAGAATGGACAGACTTTGAATATACCCTGATTGTCTCTCCTTTCCTGATTTATATGGGGTTTCTGACAGCATAACTGCCTGCCTGAAACCCCTGTTTCTTTACAACAAATATGGATTTTGAAACGATCTTGCAGAAGCCAATTCATCAAGGGCGTATCTTCAACCTCCGCCAGGATGAGGTGCGTTTGCCAAATGGGATGGTTACACACCTCGATATTGTCGAGCATCCTGGGGCAGTTGTGCTCGTACCAATTGATAAAGAGCGGAATCTTTGGTTCGTCAGCCAATACCGCCATGCAGCTGGTGAGGTTTTGCTGGAATTTCCAGCCGGGACTACAGAAGCGGGAGAAGACCTGGAGATATGCGCCCACCGGGAGCTGCGTGAAGAGATTGGCATGTCTGCCGGCACGCTCTTAAAAATCGGGGGGTTTTTCCTGGCGCCGGGATACTCCACTGAGTTCTTGCACATCTATCTCGCTACCGACTTATCGCCTGATCCATTGCCTGGAGACGAGGACGAGTTCATACAAACGCAACGTCTGCCCATCTCTCAGGCTTTTGATCTCGCAGAAACAGGGCAAATCCGAGATGCTAAAACGCTCGCATCACTCCTTTTGGCTCGCTCATTGTTGAGAGAATGATCTTCTCCGAGTTCATGAAAAATAAAAAGAACCGGCCTGTGAATTGCACAGGCCGGTTCTTTTATCAACTAAGGTCGGATTTGGGTATGCCTGGGTGGCAATGGTCGAGGGCGAGAGGAACGCCGCCTTGCGTCTGGGTTGAGCAGTGCGTTTAGCCACTTAATGGCGCGCGGGTCATACTCTCTGCGCCCACATACATCACATACCCAGGCAGGGAAATTCGGTACTGTCACCAATTCAATATTCAGCCAGGTGAAATACGTCAGATAGTTCAGCCGCATCACACCTGTCTGGCATTCGGGGCACAGAGCGAGATTGTTTTCCGTATCGAGCGACTCTTCCCGAGCCATGCGATTATCCTCTACCAGAGACATGCCCTTTTATAGGCGAGACCCCAGTGTGTACTACTGGTGGATCCCGTGGGCAAAAAAACGATTCATCTGGGTCCGATTCCAGTTTACCATGTTTTCTGACATCAACCAATTACAACTGCGCAGGGTAGTGTAAAGCTGACAATTTTATTATGTCACCATCTCTTATGTCGCCTAATTTCCGAAGGACGCGTGCGAAACCATTCCCCACTCTTGTGGTGGCCAATACACGAAAAACGCTTTGCCAACGACATTCTCAAGGGGTACTGGACCCCAATTGTGCGAATCAGATGAATTATTACGATTATCCCCCAATACGAACAGCGCATCCACGGGCACCGTCCACGTGCTTTCATATCTTGGCGGTGAAGCTATATATGGCTCGTCGAGCACGCTTTCATTGACAATTACTTGTTTGTTCTTGACAACGAGCTCATCCCCTGGCAGAGCGATGACGCGCTTGATATATTCTTGCTCTGGGTTGCGCGGAAAACGAAAGACTATTATATCTCCAGGTTTTGGGTCAGCCCACCGGTAAGCCAGCCGGTTGACGATAACGAACTCACCGCTGTGCAGGGTAGGCTCCATGCTCATACCATCGACGCGGATGCGCGCGGTGAGCGCATTTATCGCCGCAAAAAGTAATAACGAGAAGAGCAGTGTCTCGACAATGTCGAGAACAGCTTGAACGACCTTCCTTTTTCCATCGCGAGGGGGAATTTCGTCAGTGTTTGGCTCAACCTGTAAGCTTTCCAGATCGTTTTCCATAATGAGATGAGACTGCAGGATTATATGACGGCACATGCCTGGGCGCAAGGGCGTATTGCCTAATCGGTTTGGCTAAGCCGGTACAACATTCCGGCTCAACTGCTGGGTTGGGAATCAGCGTCTGGCTTTTAGCACGATGCGGATGGGTGTGCCAAGGAACCCGTAAGTATTCCGGATGCGGTTCTCCAGAAATCGTTGATAAGTGAAATGTGCCAGCTTTGGATCATTAACATAGACAAGGAAGGTGGGAGGGTCGCTGCGCACTTGTGTCCCATAATACATCCTTAACTGCCGACCGGCGTGAGAAGGTGGTGGGTGCACCCGTTGCGCCTCCTGTAGTATGCGGTTAAGGGTGGATGTGGAAAGCTGTGCCATACGCTCTTCCTGTACTTGTAAAGCGAGCGGTATCACCTGGTCGACGCGCTGTCCCGTTTTTGCAGAGATAAAGAGCACAGGCACATAATCCATGAAGTTCAATTCCTGTCGAACCCTTTTCGTGAATTGGTCCATTGTATAGGTATCTTTCGGTATTGCATCCCATTTATTCACGACAACAACCGCGCTCTTCCAAGCGTCCAAAATAAACCCGGCGATATGTGTATCCTGAGAGGTGATCCCTGCTACAGCATCCACCACCAGCAAGCTGACATCTGCACGCTCGATGGCGAGCAAGGATCGGAGAACACTATATTTCTCAACGCCAGGCTCAATTCGCCCCCGCCTGCGGATTCCTGCGGTGTCAATCAATGTTACAGAAATTTCACCCACCTGTATGCGCTCATCCACAGCGTCCCGGGTGGTGCCTGGAATCGGGCTTACGATCGCTCTTTCCTGACCAACCAGACGGTTTAGCAGGCTTGATTTTCCTGCGTTCGGTTTCCCGACGATCGCGATTTTCACCGAATCGTCGTCGGTATCCTCCTGCAGCAAGCTGGAAAGATGCAACCAGCGCATCTAATAAATCGCCTGTACCTGTACCATGAATGGCAGACAACGGATATGGATCGCCCATGCCAAGCTCATAAAATTGCATAGCCTGGGTTCGCCTCGCCTCGCTATCTGCTTTATTTACAACCAGGAACACTGGCGGCCAGTAACTGCCATCTACAAATTCCTGGTTGCGGCGTAATATCTGGGCGACCTCAAAATCAGCCGGAGTTACACCACTCTCAGCATCCGTCAGGAACAGCACGGCGTCGGCATCGCGGATTGCCAGCTCCGCCTGCGAACGAATCTGAGCGATGTAATCTGCAGAACCAAGGGAGAGAGGTTCTTGCTGCCCACCGCGACCCGTGGTAGTAGGGTCAATGCCACCAGTATCCACTATGTCAAACGCCCTGCCCGACCACTCGGCTTCTGCTACCAAACGATCCCGGGTTGTCCCGGGCACTTCGTCGACAACCGCAAGCCGCTCTTCGGCCAGGCGGTTAAATAATGTGCTCTTTCCCACGTTGGGGCGTCCAACAAGGACGACAACAGGTTTTGGCATATGGCGACTCAGGGGGTGGTGGTTGCCGTTCCGGGTGTAGGTGTTAATTCAATCTCAGAAGCCAGAGAGATGATGACTTCCACATTCTCCGGCAAAATAGATGCCACGCGTACCTGGCTAGGGAGTAAATCAACGACCGGAGCGATCTGATAGGAACCAGGTTCAAGCCCACTCACGTTCACCGAGACTCGGATAGCTCCCGGAGTCAGATTGTTCAATAGAGGCAATGGACCGGTTAGCAATAGTTCCACAGTATTTGGTGAGAGTGTAGCAATAAGCTCCGGCGTGAGGCCCACAATTTCCAGGGGGATGTTAATTGGCAGGCTGCCCTCGAGTGTGGCGATACTCAGACGTACCAATACGCTCTCCTCCCCTGCAAGGGTGACGCCCTCGGGCAGGTTCAGCGTGGTACGAATATCCACATCGTCGTTCAATCCGCTCAAATCTAATTGATCGGTCTCAACAAAACCAGGTAGCGCGTTCACCAGGCTGGGATCCGTCGAGAATACAGTCACATTAGGGGGCGTTACAGACACATTCGTCAGCCAGTAACCATCGGATACCTGTCCGCTTGTGACCACCTTTACAACGACATTGCGGTAACCACCTAACAAGCTCACTATCTGGGTGACATCTACGGTAGGTGGTAGGACAGAAACCCCGGCTATCACTTCGCCATTCTGGGCAAGCGGCAGCACAGACAAACTCCTGTTTACGCTGTCATTTGCCCCGCTCACATCTAGAGATACACGGACTGTGGCTACCTGGTCAGCGAGAGATTTTGGTCCTGTGACGGTGACGCCAGCCGGGTCAACCTGCACTGGTCCACGCCGGTATCCAAGGGCTGGATCGCCAATTACACTGACCTGAACAGGGAAGGTATGCGAGATGCGCTCTTCAAGCGTAACCTCAACCTCCGCAGGCTCAATCTTAACCACTTGCACCGGGGTCAAGCGCACCTGGACTCTTACAGGCAACAGGTGTGTACCATCCCCTTTTCCGGAAAGGTCGACCCAGGCGCGGACGTAATCTTGATTTATTTCGAGCTGGTCCCAGATCGATTGGGGGGCGTTTAGTGTCAGCCGTACACTGGCCGGGAGCTTGTTTACAATAATGTATGCTGAATCAGGTCCTAGAACCTGCAGATCGATCTCGTTCGAGTAAGTAGCTTCGATATTTGGGTCGGTACCAATAACAGCTGAGACCCAAACGACAACTGCCAGGATAAATGCCAGCAGTAACGAACTCAGGTTCCTCCCAAGCCAACGCCACATGGACTACTCCTCCTGTTTCTCGGATGGCTGCCTGGAAAAAATCCTGGTAAAGAAATTGCGGATTCCTTTACGGCGCTCAAGAGGACGGTAAAATGCACGCAAAATATTCTCCAGCCGCTCGGCATCCAACCGACGGATCATCCGACCCCCGTGGACGACAGAGACATGTCCCGTCTCTTCTGAGACAATGACGGCAACTGCGTCGGTAACTTCGGAGATACCCAATGCAGCGCGGTGGCGCAGACCCATCTGGCGCTCCGGGGTGGGAGTGAGCACACCACTGGCAGAGAGTGGCAACACACAGGATGCTGCGATAATCCGCGTCCCGCGCACGATGACTGCACCATCATGCAAAGGGGTATTTGGATAGAAAATCTGCAGAAGTAGCTCGGGGGTAATCCTGGCTTGCATGGAGACCCCAGTGTTGACATATTCTTCCAGACTATCTGTGCGTTGCATCACGATCAACGCCCCATGCTTACGCTCGGCCAGGCGTGCCGATGCAGAAACTACCGCTGAGATGGCATCCTGCATATCGGTATCTGCACGGCTACCTGGGATGATCTCCCCAGCACGACCCAATCTCTCCAATGTACGCCGGATCTCAGGTGCAAAAATTACCGGAATGGCTAAGAGCAAGGCAGGCAGCGTATTCCGGACCAGCCATGAAAATGCTGGGAGCACCTCTAGATTGGTGAGCAAGCTAACCAGTACAATCAATAATAACGCCCCACGCAAGAGCACCATTGCTTGCGTATCACGCAGCAATTGCAGAATGGCAAAAAAAACGATGGTGACCAGAGCCAGGTCTACCACGTTCCACCAGTTTAAGCGTTCAAAGACGAAGTAGAGGTTATTGAGCAGGCTGTTGATGATTTCTGGCACAAAACACGCGCTTAAACGGGGCGTAACACCCGATCTTTCCTGAGTAATTTAAATAACATGGTCGATCCAGCCGGCATCGACTCCATTGCGGCTTCCTCCCAAGCGCGGACTTTTAAGCTTTGAATGCTTCGCTCCTGGTATCCCAGGTTTCTCCATACATCTCTCCGCCGGGCAAAATCTACAGGGAGGAATACCAGGGATACTTCGCACTGCAGCTCACTCGAGGCGCGTTCTACCTCTTCGGTCAGGGCACGCATCGCTTCGGCGAAGGAAATTGATGGTTCGATAAAGACTTCATCGCACCGTGCGATCAGATTTTCAACCTGCCATCCGATCACGCCGACCGGATTGTTACCGGAATTCAGCAACAGGTAAGCTTTCTCACCGAATGCTGCCATGACGTCATCGCGTTCAACCTTGCGTTTGCCCTCACTGAGGCGTGTGATCAAAGCAGCAATCTCACTCGCCTGGCGCGGGCGGGCGCGTTGCACCGTAAGATCTCCGGTTGACGCCCTAACCGCGCGTAGTGGGCCGGTATCCGACTTGGGAAATATCTCATGCCAAGCAGTTACAACCTGCTTCCACGTCTCTTCAAAAGAGCCATCATTACGGATAACAACATTAGCAACTGCTACTTTCTCATCTTGCGAGGGCTGCGCTAGGATGCGTTGATAGGCCGTGTTCTCGCTTAATCCCCTTTTTTTCATCAAGCGCACGAGCTGGATTTCCTGCATGGCATGCGTCACCCACAGATAATCGCAGTTTTTCCGCAATCCCGACTCAATGAGCTTAATCGCCTCAATAACGATAGCGCGGTGTTTGGAGCGGCGCACAAGCACATCGATCGCTTCGCGAACCAATGGGTGAACGATGCTCTCCAGATGTGCCAATGCCTCAGGGTCGGAGAATACTATCCGCGAGAGCTTAACGCGGTCGATCTGACCGTCAGGAGCAAGCACCCAATTGCCAAATGTATGCAGAACAGGTTGGTAACCTGGAGCTCCCTGAACAATGGCGCGATGGCCTAAAGCGTCTGCGTCGATGCCATAAGCGCCAAGGTGCTCAAGCATCCTGCGCACAACACTTTTTCCTGTGGCAATATTCCCTGTTAACCCAATGACAGTTTTGCCCGGCCAAGCGCTCATGCGTCCTCCCACTTACATGGGTATATCTGCATACCCCATTTTAGCCGGGGCAGGGCAGAATGTCAAAGGTGCCTGACAAAATCGAGAGTTACATAAATTGATCTGCCAGGTGGCAGGCGACCCAATGTCCGGGTTTAATCTCCACAAAATCAGGGTCAACATCAAAGCAAACTTCTTTGGCAAATGGGCAGCGAGTATTAAAATTGCAGCCCACAGGCGGGTGAGCGGGACTGGGCAGGTCGCCTTCAAGGATGACTCGTTTGCGGATCTCCGCAAGCTCAGGATCTGGCACTGGCACTGCGGACATCAACGCCTGTGTATATGGGTGCAGTGGCTTGAGATAGATCTCATCCCGGTCGGTTAATTCGACGATTTTTCCCAGGTACATCACCGCCATGCGATCGCTGATATGCCGAACCATGCTGAGGTCGTGGGCAATAAACATGTATGTCAGGCCCAGGCGTCCCTGTAATTCCTCCAAAAGATTTACGACCTGGGCTTGAATCGATACATCCAGCGAAGAAATCGGCTCGTCACAGACGACCAGGTCGGGGTTGACCGCCAAAGCCCTGGCAATGCCAATGCGCTGGCGCTGACCACCGGAAAATTCGTGCGGGTAGCGATTGACAAACTCTGGGTTTAATCCGACCAGGTCGAGTAATTGATCAATCCGCTGCCGCTTCTCCTTGCGAGAAGCGACCCTGTGGACATCCAGCGGTGCAGCGATGATCGAGCCTACGGTCATGCGTGGGTTTAACGAGGCATAGGGGTCTTGAAAGATCATCTGCATGCGCACGCGCATATTGCGCATGTCAGCCTCGTTCAAGTCAAATAAGTTTATGCCATCGAATAATACCTCTCCATCAGTGGGCTCGTACAACCTGAGCATCGTCCTGCCCACCGTGGTCTTGCCGCTGCCCGTTTCCCCAACCAATCCGAGGGTCTCACCTTTGTATATATCGAAAGTAACTTTATCGACGGCCTTGATGGCACCTACCTGTCGTTGCACCAATAAGCCCCGATAAATTGGGAAATATTTCTTCAGATTACGTACCTGAACAAGTGGGATTTTTTCTTCTGTAATCATGCTGCCCCCTCGGCGATCTCTTCCCACCGCCAGCATGCTACTACATGTTCCAACTCACCCGCTTCCTCTAATGGTGGGTTCTCCTGCAGGCATTGCTCCTCTACAAATACGCAGCGTGCGGCAAATGGGCATCCTTTTGGCAAGGCAATCAGGTCTGGTGGTAAGCCGGGAATTGATACCAATTTTGTGCCTGGAGCTTCGTCCAGGCGAGGCAGCGATCCGAGCAATCCCTGGGTGTATGGATGGCGCGGGCGTTTGAAGATATCTTTTACTTTTCCGCGCTCAATAATATACCCCGCGTACATCACGTTAACCCGCTGTGCGAGCTCGGCGACAACGCCAAGGTCGTGGGTGATCCACATCACTGCCATACCCAATTCTCGTTTGAGGCGCTTAACCAGATCGATGATCTGCGCCTGGATGGTTACGTCCAGAGCAGTTGTGGGCTCATCAGCGATCAACAGTTTTGGAATACAGGAGAGCGCCATGGCGATCATCGCTCTCTGCCGCATGCCGCCAGAGAACTGGTGAGGGTAATCATCTACGCGCGCCTTGGCTTCGGGGATACCAACCATACCAAGTAATTCGATCGCCCGATTGCGCGCCTGGTTGTTATCCATGCCCTGATGATAGGTGAGCGCCTCAATGATTTGAAAACCAACCGTAAACACGGGGTTGAGCGAAGTCATGGGATCCTGAAACACCATGGCGATCTGCTTCCCACGAACGTGCCGTATCTCGCTATCGCTAAGCGCCAGCAGGTTCCGCCCATCGAACCAGATTTCGCCACTTTCAATTTTCCCCGGAGGGTCCTGGATCAGGCGTAATATCGATAGCGCGTGGACACTCTTGCCACACCCACTCTCACCGACTACGCCCAGCACCTCCCCCTCTTCCAGTCCGTAAGACACGCCATTTACGGCGTGAACCACGCCTTCATCCGTATAGAAGCGCGTCTTCAATCCTTTGAGTTCGAGAAGATACTCCATAACCCTCCCAAATCAGGCCTTTATAAGGCCTGGATTCTCAGCAGTAGATTTATGCAATTATGTGTGTCAAATGCGCAGCTTGGGATCGAGAGCATCCCGCAAGCCATCGCCGAGCAGATTGAATCCCAAAACGCTGAAGATGATCGCCAGACCCGGGAAAACCACAGCCCACCAGGCGCCGCTGGTCAAGTAGCGGTAGCTATCCCCGAGCATGGCTCCCCACTCCGGCTCTGGAGGGATAGCGCCCAATCCGAGGAACCCCAATGCTGCCGCGGAGAGGATGGCGCTTGCTAGTCCCATCGTCGTTTGTACAATGATGGGGGAAAGGATGTTAGGTACCACGTGGCGGAAGAGAATCCGACCATGCCCTTCCCCAACCGCAGCTGCTGCCAGGATATATTCTTTCTGCATTACGGAGAGCACGACTGAACGCGCCAGGCGAGCGTAGACCGGAATTCCGACTACCCCAATAGCGATCATGCCTTTCTCCAATCCTGGCCCTAGAAAAGCGACGATGGCGATTGCCAGCAAATACCCTGGGAAAGACAGGATGATATCCATCACCCGCATGATTGTGGTCGAGAGGAATGGCCCCCCCAAAGGCAGCGACAGGATCGCACCGATACTCGCTCCCAGGCCAGCGCACAGGAGTGCGACATGCGGGCTGACCAATAGCGCTGGAGCACCAGCCAGGATGAATCCACCCAGTGCAAAGATCAGAATCCGGCTAGGCTTGCCGAACAGGAATTTTCCATAGTAGGCAGCTACCAGCCCTAGCCCCGCAAATAATGCCACTTGAAAATACTGGTTTGCGATCCAGGCGGGTACGAAGCTCAAGGTAAGTCCGATCAAGCCACGAAACAATAAATTCTCAAGCGATGAGATCGGGGTGCTTTCAAAGAATCCGGCAATGAGGCCAAGCAGTCCCCCTATCGAAAGGGAGATACCCACCGCCACGAAGCCAACACGCAGCGAATTCCACCCACCATGCACGGTCCGCCGGAAGATATCGCGTCCAAGTTTATCCGTTCCAAAAGGATGCACAGATGGGATCTCCTCTGTAGCCACCAGAATTGGAGCCTTGAGCTTCAAGGAGTAATTCAGATCGGTTTTGGGATCGTACTTCCAGAAGTAGTGGGCATATACGCTGGAAAGGACAAATATTGCCGCTATGATCATCCCCAACCGGGCGGTGTTGCTGGAGATCAGCCTGCGCCAGGCGTCATACCACAGCGAACGGTGCTCACGTAGTGCAAAATCGGTAATGCCAATCTCGTCTGGGGTAATCTCTGCCATAACACGCCTCAATCGTAGTGAATGCGCGGATCCAGGTACGCATAGGAAAGATCAACCAGCAAATTGAAGACAACGAAGATAATTGCAATTAGCAGCGTACCGCCCTGCACGATAGGATAATCGCGCCCCAAGATGCCATCGTACACCCATTTTCCGATACCTGGCCAGGAGAAAATGGTCTCGGTCAGAACCGCGCCGGCCATGAGTGTACCCGTTTGTAATCCAATGATCGTCACAACCGGAAGAAAGGCGTTTTTAAGAGCGTGACGGAATAGGACGATACGCTCCACCAACCCCTTGGCGTGGGCTGTGCGGATGTAATCTTCCTGCAACACGTCCAGCATGCTTGAACGGGTCATGCGGGCGATGATTGCCATCGGGATGGTCGCCAGGGCGATGGCAGGCATAGCGATATGTTTGAGAGCATCGATGAAGCCGTCCATATTTCCGGTGAGCAAGCTGTCGACCAGCAACAGTTGGGTGATCGCCTTGATCTCAACGCCTGTACTCAGACGCGACCCGCTAGGCAACCACTTCAAGAAAACGGCGAATAACATGATCTCCATTAAACCCAGCCAGAAAATTGGCATGGAAACTCCGATCAGGGAGCCGATCATGCTTACGCTATCTAGCAACGAGTTGCGTCGCGCCGCGGAGATGATGCCGACCGGTACTCCCACCAGTATTGCAACGAGCATTGATAACAATGCCAGCTCGACCGTAGCTGGGAAGCGCAGAGCAAGAGTTTCAGCCACCGGGATCCGGCGGTGAATGGAGTTGCCTAAATCCAGCCGTATGAGTCGTCCTATGTAACGGATGTACTGGCTGTCAACAAAACCTGCCCAATCACCGGTCTTAAGCGCTTCGCGGTCAAGCAGCAATGGGCGGTTCAGGCCTAACTGCTCGCGGATGCGCTCGACATTTTCTTGCGCGGCATGCTCGCCCAACATTGCCACTGCTGGATCCCCCGGGACAAGCCGCTGGAACATAAAAATGACAAATGTAACCCCAATTAAGGTAGGGATTACAGAGATGAGGCGCCGGATGAGATATCGGGTCACGCCCAGCCTCCTGGTTTATGGATGATGGGGGGCGGATAGGATCCGCCCCCCAATGCTTTGGACTTCAGATTTCGTAAACCCAGATCGGGTTCCGAGCTGAAACGCTACTTAGCAATCTCAACGAACTCGTAGTAGTCAGCGCCGACCGGCTGCGGGATGTACCCGCTGACTTTCGAGGAGAAGATCAACGGGGTTTGGTTGTGCGCAACCCACAGGCGGGCTACATCGGCGTGCATGAGCTGCTCGGCCTGCTTATACAACGGCTCGCGGACATCCTGTCCCGGCGTCGTTTGAGCTTCCATCAAAATATCGACGAGGGCAGCATTCTGGTACCAGCCTTCTCGAGCGATGGGCTCCGTGCCCGTGCAGAAGAAGTAGCAGGTGAAGTTGTCCGGGTCGCCGTTATCGCCGCCCCAGCCAAGCATGTACAGACCTACCAACCGGCCCTCTCGGCGGGCGCCGAGGTAAGTCGCCCAGTCGCCTTCCAGGTAGAGCTCGACATTGAAGCCGGCATTTGCCAGATCGGCAGCCATAGCTTCGCCAATCTCTTTCGGGCTCGGGTAGTAGAAGCGAGTTACAGGCATGTAGTACAGGCGCAGCGGGAGCTTCTCGCCAGCCGTGAAGACTACGTTGCCTTCAGCATCCGCAATATCCTCGGCGACAGTCACTTCACTTAAGCCATCCGGGAAGCCTGCTTCGGTTAGCAGTTGTTTGGAAAGCTCGGGATCGTAGCTCCAATCCTCGATCGTGGCGTCGTTACCCCAGACAAGAGGGGGCAGGAAGTTCGTGGCAACCTGACCGTACTTGCCGTAGAAGTTTTCCACAAGGCCTGCGCGATTGATCGCATGGGCTACTGCTTCGCGCACCTTGATGTCCTGGAATTCCACCAGCTTGTAGTTGAAGGCCAGGTACGCGGTGTTCAAAGCAGGGCGGGTCATGATGGTGAAATTGGGATCGCTCTCTGCTGTAGCCAGGTCTTCCACTACTGCCTGCTCGAGGCCGTGGATGTCCCCAGCCTGGAGGGCCAGGAAGCGAGCCGAGTCATCGGGGATTACGCGCCAGATAATCTGGTCGATCTTGGGACGCCCGCCCCAATAATCTTCGTTGGCTTCCACAGTGATGTGGTCGCCTTCAACCCATTCTACAAACTTGAATGGGCCAGTACCAACCGCGCCTGCCGCAGGGGTGCCATAATTCTCGCCAGCCGCTTCAATGGCAGCCGGACTGGAGATGGCGAAAATATCCATCGCCAGGTTGGCCAGGAAGGGCGCCTGAGGAGCACTTAAGACAAACTTGATTGTGTAATCATCAACCTTTTCGACACTCGTGATAATGCTTGCGTCGTCAAAACCACCAAACTGAGCCTCGTAATACTCAAACACCTGGCTCTCGAAGTGGTATGGGTTTGTAGTAAAGCGCCATCGCTCGAAGTTGAAGATTACCGAATCCGCGTTGAAATCGGTGCCATCGTGGAACTTGACGCCCTCACGCAGCTCGCAGATCCATTCGGTAGCAGCTTCATCGGGCGTGCACGCGGTAGCCAGTGCCGGGACGGGCACAGTCGTGCCATGCTCGTACTGGAACAGCGGCTCGAGCACCTGTCCTGTGACGCGGAAGCTCTCACCATCCGTCACGATCGCGGGGTCAAGCTGCACCGAGTCTCCGCCGCGCCCAAAGATGAATGTAACCGGTTCCATAGCCATCTCTTCGGTTGGGGGTGGCGGTGGGGGGGGTTCGGTTGGGGGTGGTGGGGCTTCGGTTTCTGCCGGCATAGCTTCGGTCTCTGCTGCCGGGGGTGGGGGCGCTTCGGTTGGTTGCGGCGCGCAAGAAGCCAGGACCATGCTCATGAGCACGATCAGAACGCCCAGGGTATAAAACAGTTTGCGATTTATTCTTACTCCTCCTTGAGTAATTTTTAGGATCGATGGTTGATATGACTATCTAAAACTCAATATTCTCCTGATACGATGCTCACCTCCTTTTCGCCTGTCATCGTAGAGGTTATCTTTCAAATTATACGATAGGTTTAGAGGTTGTGACAGGGGATCGTCAATTTCGGGTACTTTTCTCCATAATTGACGTAATTTATCCATATATTACCATGACACCTGACACTTATTTTCATTGATCTGTACAGTTATACTAGATATGGTGTAAAACCGTTCATTTGGTATGGAGGTAAGCATGGCGCATCAAGCCTGGCAAACAATAAAGGTATGCTACTGCCAGCATGCAGACCAGGAAGTCGGCCTGCAAGTCGAGCTGGTTTATCCCGCAGAATGGCTTCCTGAGCAGCCGCCACGTGTGCTGGCACGTCGTTGCTCGCAAGGAATGACCTGCAATTTGGATGGCCGCCCCAGCTGTGTTTGGGCAGGCACGAACCCTGCTTATGATCCTTTTCGCGAGGCTTAATCGTCGCTATCCTGGGATAACACCCAGCCCACGCCCAATCTTAGTAAATTTTTCCAATCCCTGATCCAAATCATCCGTTGTATGTGCAGCGGAGATCATTACGCGTATGCGTGCTTTGTCTCGCGGCACTGTAGGAAATCCAATTGCCATAGCAAACACGCCAGATTCGTACAGCTCACGGCTAAATTGTTGTGCCAGCGGTGCTTCTCCCAACATCACAGGCGTGATGGGTGTGACGCTCTTTCCGATATCAAAGCCCAGCTGCTTCATTTCTGCCTTGAAATACTTCGTATTCTCCCAAAGCCGATCGACCAGCTCCGTTGATTCTTCCAGAAGATCCACAGACGCCAGGCAAGCTGCCGCATCCGGCACTGTCATAGCTGAAGAGAAAAGGAAAGGCCGGCCGCGTTGGCGCAGCCATTCTACGACCATTGGATTACCCGCGACGACGCCTCCCATCACTCCGAACGCCTTGGAAAGCGTGCCTATTTCCACATCAACCTTCCCATGAAGTTTGAAATGATCAACAATTCCACGACCGCCGCGCCCCAAGACGCCCTCCCCATGAGCATCGTCCACCATCAGCAAAACATTGAATTCCTGGCATACGTCGTAGATTTTATCCAGAGGGGCAACATCACCATCCATGCTGAAGACACCATCCGTAACTACAATGGCTCTCAAGAAGGATGAGCGCTTTTCACGCAATGCCTTTTGAAGATCTAAGGGATCGCAATGATTGTATCTAACGATCTGCGCTCCTGAGAGGCGGCTTCCGTCGATGATGCTGGCATGGTTCAGTTCATCCGAGAATATGCCGTCTCCTTTTCCCACCAATGCTGGGATTGATCCCAGGTTAGCTGTAAACCCGGACTGAAAGGTAATCGCTGCCTCAACCCCTTTGAACGCCGCCAGGCGCTCTTCCAGCTGAACATGCAGGTCCATCGTACCGGCGATCGTCCGCACTGCAGCGGGACCGACACCGTATTTTTCCACAGCTTGCTTTGCAGCCTGGACTAGCCTGGGATGGTTTGCCAACCCCAGGTAGTTATTTGAGCAGAAATTCAAGGAGCGCTTGCCATCCACAACCAGCCAGGCTCCT
The DNA here is from genome assembly GCA_963714425.1 of uncultured Chloroflexia bacterium. GTDB lineage: Bacteria > Chloroflexota > Anaerolineae > Anaerolineales > UBA4823 > DATCYX01. Next base: position 428,276 of record CAVQOI010000001.1, on the reverse strand, counting down.
TGCGGGGAGCTAAGGGTGCGGATGCGGTTATACAACCCCGCCTCTTTCAGGTTATTGAGCTCATCTTCGATCCATTGAAGTTTTGTAGACATTTCTCCCTCGTGGATTATGGTTGATCCCTTTTCCTAAATCCCGTTCCGAACAGTCTGGTGATCAAACTGGTATCCTTGGTGGCTTTAGCTACCGATTCTGGCAACCCCTCCCCCGCCCAGTTGGCTGCCAGGCGGTCTTGCAGCCATTGCGCGCGTCCCTGGACCGCTGCATCAAAGCGCAGCTCAAGCGCATCAGCCTTGCCGCTCTGAATATCCTCTCGCATGCTGTGTAAAGCATCGATAGCTCGATCCAATACCCGCAGGACATTCTCCTGATTCAAGAGTGCTGCGCTAACCATCGCTTTTGCTGAACTCGAGACCACTCCCGGGGCTGTCACCTGCGCAAACGCATGTTCGGCGAATTTTCTCCCATCCCGCCAGCCCGGTTGGTCGACTGTGGCATTCAATAACCCAATCGCCATCAGCTGCGGGAGGACCTGGGTGGCGGCCAGCAGGCCATCAATCTCCAACGGGTCAGCATAGAGAGGACCAGCGCCCAGGGTTTTTGCCAGGTCAGTTGCCAGCTTGAGGGCTTCGGGAGGGGTCGTTGGGGGGGTCACGATGGCAAACAGGCCGCGTTCGAACAGGTCTGGACGGGCAGCATCCAATCCCTGACCTGGCTCGAGCACATAAGCTGGATTGATAACCGGCATCATCCCGACATAGTGGCGCTTCACTGGGAGCAGGTCCCCTGCCCAGGCCATCGCAGCTACCTTAACTGGACCAGCATCCATCACAACAGCGTCCTCTTTGAGTGCGCCAGCAATGCTTTCGAAGGCTTCACGTATCTCATCAGCTGGAACGGCAAGAATCACGATATCTGCCCGGCGGACGGCCAACTGGAGCTGATTTTCAACACGGTCAATCGCCCCCATCTTTTGAGCGCGTTTGGCACCCTGCACGTCGCGGTCGTATCCGATCCGGTCGAACTGGATGTCTTGCTGCCGGCCCAAGCCGAGACCGATGGAGGCACCAATCTGCCCCAAACCTAAAATCGCAATACGAATGGACATGGTGGTATTCCCTACATCTCGTGATCGACAGACTGCAAGAGTTGTAACAGCGGGTCGTTAGAACCCATATTTTCTCCTCTGTTATTTTCCTGATGCCTGCGGATCAATTCAACAGTCCGGGGTGAGGCTCCTACCTGCTCAGCCAATTGCGCCCCCCACTCAGGATGTCGAGCGGATACCACGAGAGCTCGCTTCCAGCGGGGGGAATGTTCTGGATGGGTTTGCTCGTCTGCTCGAGGAAGCAACTTGCGCGCCACTACAATCCATGCTCTTTCCCATACCTTCAGTGGATGCAGGCTTTTTCCGGCATCGTGCAATAAAGCCGCGACCAGGAGATCCTGCCGATGATCCTGGTTCAATTCCTGGCTTCTTCCAACCAACGCTTGCATGGTGCGAATGCTGTGGGCCTGCTCACTCGGGTGAAGCTTGTGAAACAGCTCCATCTGGGCTGGATTTAAGATCGTGCGCACGCTCTCCATCTCGATCTCGGTTGGCGCGGAAAACATCGCTTGCCAGAGCTGGCGAGAGCGGTATAGTAGACGCGAGACACTCATCCGACAAGCAGGCTCATCAGCAAACGCAGCGGCGGTGTGATAATGAAGCCCACAACGCCCAAAAACACCACCAGCAGCAAGATCACCGGCCCATAAGGACGGATCTGATCGAGAAAGCGTCCCCAGGCAGGGGGGAAAAAGTATTCAGCTATCTTTTCGCCATCCAGTGGTGCGAGTGGGATCAGGTTGAATAGCATTAGGATTAAATTAATTTGAATGAAAGTATAAAGAAGTTGTGAGACTGTAGGCAAATAGTGCTGTCCGGAGGCAAAGACTGCCATCTGGGCATCCAAAACAGACATGATCCCTAATCGAAATGGGATTGCAGCCAGGAGAGCCAACATGAAGTTGGAAAATGGGCCGGCCAGCGATACCCACATCACTGCTGATGGCGAGCGTCGTGAAAGCGTATACGGATTGATCGGGACCGGTTTAGCCCAGCCAAAACCAACTGCCAGAAACACTAAAGAGCCGATAGGGTCGAGATGCGAAAGCGGGTTCAAGGTGAGCCGCCCGTTGGCTTCGGGTGTACTATCCCCAAAATAATTGGCTGTCCAGGCGTGAGCGAACTCATGAACGGTGAGGGAGATCACCATAACGATGGCATAGGTAATGATGGTCGACAAATCAAGATTGAGCAAGTTGGACATGCAGCCTCCAGGGGTGAGGTGATTATACCATTCACATGTTATAATGCCTGCGATGCTCCCAGAGATCCAGCTGGACGACACAGTACGTTTGCGCAAACCGCATCCGTGCGGAAGTTACGAGTGGCGCATCGTACGTTTGGGCGCAGACATCGGTTTGGAATGCCTGCGCTGCGGGCGGCGAGTACTCCTGGATCGGCGCACGCTCTCTCGCCGTTTAAAGAAGCTCCTCCCGAAAACCTTGGATGAACCAGCTTCAAGCGGATAAATCCCGCATTCTTTTCCTTTTTTCCGATACTGGCGGTGGTCATCGCAGCGCGGCTGAGGCGATCATTGAGGCAATGCATCTGGAATTTGCAGACCGGTTTGAGTGCATCATGGTTGACATCTTCAAAGATTATGCACCCAGACCGTTGAACCGTTTGCCAGACCTCTACCCCACGCTCGTGAAGGTTCCCCAGGTTTGGGGTTTGGGTTACCGCATCACCAACGGACACCACCGTGCCCGGTTGATTGCAGACAGCGCATGGCCATATGTGCGCCGCTCTATCCGCAAGCTGGTTGCCCAGCACCCCAGTGACTTGATCATTTCCGTCCACCCACTTGCCAACGCCCCTGTCCTCCGCGCCCTGGGAAAAGACCGCCCGCCGTACATCACGGTCGTTACTGACCTGGTGACTGGGCATGCCCTTTGGTACCACCCACGTGCTGACCTTTGCGTTGTTCCTACCGAAGAAGCTTTGGAACGCGCACTGGGAAACGGTCTCCAGCCCTCGCAGGTCAAGCTGGTGGGATTGCCTGTTGCAGACCGCTTTTGCAAACCTCCTGGCGATCGTGATGCTTTACGCAGCCAGCTGGGATGGCCTCAACATCTGCCATTGATCCTGCTTGTTGGGGGCGGTGAAGGCATGGGACCGTTGGAAAAGACAGCCCTTGCCATTTCCCAGGCACGCCCCAAAGCAGCTTTAGCGATCATTACCGGTCGCAATAAGAGCTTGAAAAAACGTCTAGAATCTATATCATGGACGATCCCAACATTCATTTATGGGTTCGTTCGCGAGATGCCCGACTTTATGCAAGCAGCGGATATCCTTGTAACCAAAGCTGGCCCTGGGACGATCAGCGAAGCGCTCAACGCCGGACTACCAATGATCCTTTACAGCCGCCTTCCGGGGCAGGAAGATGGCAACGTTACTTATGTGGAATCCGAAGGGGCAGGGATTTGGGCGCCAACTCCGGATAGGATCGTATCCGCTGTGCAAACATGGATAGACCATCCGCAAGTGCGCCTGAGGGCTGTTGAGGCTTGTCAGCGCTTGTCACGCCCGCAAGCTGCTCGCCAGATCGCACGCATTATAGCTGAGTATGTGGGGATTCTCAGCCAGCACACAATTTGATCCCCCAAGCTGAGAAATGATACCGATCTCGACCCGATTACTTCTCTTTTCCATATTGGGGGCTATGCTATTCAGCAGCTGCAATTTGCCTAGCAATCAGGCTGAAACAACGCAAATGAGCGTTACCCAGGCGTATGAAACCGTCCAGGCTCGGTTAACGGAGACAGCTCAAAATTTACCTGCAACCTCACCCTCTCCCTCACCGACGCTCAGCACCCAAGTTAGCCCGACAGCATTGATCACACCCATTGCCAGCACCACGTCTGCGGCAACAGTCCCCGTGACCACAGCCACGTTGCGAGTGGCATGCGACCAAGCAGCAGCGGGCAACCCGATCGATGTAACCATTCCCGACGACACGATTCTGCAGCCGGGAATTTCGTTCACGAAGGTCTGGAGGCTACAGAATGTCGGCTCCTGCACTTGGAATTGATCATATGCGGTGGCTTTCTTCTCTGGGGACCAGATGAGTGCGCCAGCTCTTGTGCCCCTCTCCGGTGACGTAGAACCTGGGCAAATCGTGGATATCAGCGTGGACATGGTCGCCCCAACCAATGCAGGAAAATTTCAAGGGAACTGGAAGCTACGCAGCGCAAACAATGTGCTCTTTGGCATTGGGCCGGGCGCAGCGGCACCTTTTTGGGTACGCATCATCATAGCAGTGACCCCGACCCCAACATTAACCCCCCGCACACCTACCCCCACGACATCAGCCTCTGCAACTTCTACAGCGACGTCACCCTCCCACATCGTCGGCACCGCGAGCCTAAATGTGAACGCCACGCTGGATTTGGATACCGACCAGATCAACGTCAGTGGAGCGGATTTGGGTTACACAGCCGATGGCAGCGGTAAGCACCAGCTCTCTCCTCTCGGTGGAGCGTTGCTCGGTAATTATGGCAGTAGCCAACCAGGGCTGGCGTCTTGCCAGGCAAGCGCGCTGAGCACCACACCCATTATCGTGGAAGACATAGCCATCGGCACTTATTTGTGCTATCGCACCGACGAGGGACGTTATGGACGGGCACGTCTATCCAGTTTCAATACCGGAAATTTCACGGTTACGCTTGAATTCTTAACCTGGCCTTGAGTTGAGCACTTTATTTCTGGTTGCCACACCAATAGGAAACCTGGAAGATATCAGCCAGCGGGCCTTGCGAACTCTGAGTGAGGTGCGACTGATTGCTGCTGAGGATACTCGCCGCACACGCAAGCTGCTGTCGCACTTTGATCTGCACACTCCCCTGGTAAGTTACTTTGAACATAATAAGCTCAGTCGACTGGATACCGTGCTGGCTGAGCTCCAGATAGGTGATGTCGCCCTGGTATCAGACGCTGGGACACCCGCTCTCAACGATCCTGGATTTGAGCTGGTTCAAGCGGCGCTCGATGCGGGTCACCTAGTCAGCCCTATTCCAGGACCCAGCGCCCCAATCGCAGCCCTAACAACCTCTGGGCTGCCAACAAACGCATTTCTCTATCTAGGCTACTTGCCAAGAAAAGGCAGTGACAGGCGCAAACAGCTTGCAGAAATTGCCGAACTACCTTTCACACTGGTGTTTCTCGAAAGCCCGCACCGCCTTCTGGCATCGTTGGATGATATCCTAGATGTGTTGGGTGACCGTACCTGCGCAATTGCCCGTGAGTTAACTAAGCTCCATGAAGAGATCTTCCGAGGCAGCGTGAGTGCAGCAGCTCAGCATTTCGCCGCCCAAGGAACGCGTGGCGAATTCACCCTGGTAGTAGGGGGTGCCTCAGCCAAGGTGAATGAACGCTGGAGTGAAGCCCAGCTTCGCCATGCCATCCAAAACGGGCGCAATCCCGGCGAATCTCCCTCAGCTTTGGCAAAGCGACTGGCATCCGAGTCGGGTTGGGAGCGCAGAGCCGTTTACCGTTTGATAGAATAGTCAAAGGAGCGATTGATGAATTTAGATGATGCGGCATCCTTCACCCGTTTGGATTCTCTGAATATGCTCGAACAGATCGATCGCCTGCCCCTGCAGCTGCAGACTGCCTGGGAACAAGGTTCACAGCATGAACTTCCTGTATGGGAGGATATTCGCCATGTTGTGATCGCCGGGATGGGTGGCTCCGCTATTGGCGCTGATCTTCTGGCATCCTATGTCCAACCCCTCTGCCGGGTCCCGGTCGTGGTGCATCGCGATTATGGGCTGCCTGCCTGGGCGAGTGACTCACGCACGCTGGTGATCGCTAGCTCCCACTCGGGGAATACCGCCGAGACTCTCTCCGCGTTCAATGCCGCCCAAAAACGAAGCTGCAGGATTTTAGCTATTTGCACCGGGGGTGAGCTGGCTGAAAGCGCGAAAACATCAGGAATCCCTCTATGGAGATTCGAGCACACAGGCCAGCCGCGCAGTGCGGTTGGTTTCTCATTTGGTTTGTTGCTGGCGGCAATGACTCGCCTTCACCTTATCAGCGATCCATCAAAAGAACTGTTGGGGACAGTCGCAGCGATGAAAGCCCAGCAAGCAAGCTTTGCTCCGCAAGTGCCTGCTGTCCAAAATCCTGCCAAACGCTATGCAGGTCAATGGATGGGTCGTTGGGTGACCGTTCTGGCGGCGGGAATTCTAACTCCGGTCGCCCGTCGCTGGAAATGCCAAATAAATGAAATTGCTAAGGCCTGGGGGCAGTTCGAATTCTTGCCGGAAGCGAACCACAATACGCTGGCAGGACTATCCTACCCTCAGGAACACTTAACCCGCATGGTGGCATTATTTTTACGCGGACCATCTGATGATCCACGCCACCGGATTCGCCTCGACTTGACCCGCAAGACGTTTATGCTGGAGGGCATTGGCACCGATTTTGTCGATGCACAGGGGGATACGCCACTGGCTAACCAGTGGACAGCCCTGCACTTTGGAGATTATGCTGCTTATTACCTGGCGATGGCTTATGGTGTGGATCCCACACCGATCGAGACCATCGATAGCTTTAAAAAAGAAATGCAGGCAGCCAGCGGTTCATAATCGCCCCCATCAGTAACCCAAAAACTGCGCCTGCCAATACATCTGAGAGATAGTGCAGACCCATGGCAACCCGAGCCAGAACAACCAGCGGCGCCCAGACGCTAAGCAAAATTGCAAACCAGGCAGGTCCTAACCCAGCAGCCAGTATTGCCAGAAGAACCGCTCTCGCAGCATGCCCGGAGGGAAAGGAATGAGGATCCGTTTTCCGGTATATCCCTCCCCACTCACCTTCTGGTCGTCGCCGGCGGACACTGAACTTTACCACCATGACAAGGAATGCGGTGATGAGGATGCCCACCACAAATACGATGGCTCGACTTCGCCAAAATTCCTCATCTAGCCAGATTACCAAACCCAAGCCGAGAAACCAAAACCACGAATCACCTGAATGCGCCAGCAAAATCGAGATGCTACGCAATAAGCCTGGTTTTTCGGCTACACGAAGCTTTTTTGAGAGATGATCATCGATCTCAGCCAGGCGTGCCCAGCCTCCTGCTATCACGCCATGCCCTCCTCCGCCTGCCGCAGTTCTAAATAGCTCCGCAGGATTTCGAGCTGGTTCGGTTTGTCGACATCCATACCCACCTCGGCGTACGGGCAGACGAGCGCCTGACCGGTAATCTTAAGCCGTTGTGCCACCCTGGTCACAGCATTTTCCAGGGTAAGCCGTCGCAAGAGCAGGAACAGCAGCGTATCATAGCCGATCAGGGCTGCCTGTTTGAACACATTCTTACGAGACTCGATCAACTTAAACCATATCTCGTCGTTGGAAGTCACCAATCCGGTACGCACCAGGTTCATATCCCCCCCACAAACCTGCAAATCTTTTAGATTTGTGTAAGAGCGACGTGAAGCAGGGAATGTAGTCTCCATAACATCGCGTGGGATGACGTTGTAATAAACATCTTTTTCCGTCTTCTTCGCTTCAGCAATTGCCCAGTCCACCATTTCGGGAGTAATCCCAGGTATGTCCGACGAGACCACCAATACAAGCCGTTCCTGCGGATCAAAATCCAAGATTTTGAATATGCCAGCGCGAATATTGTCCACCATACCTCCCTGGCTCGGGAGAAATGCCTTTAATTTTGTGGACATAACGCCACTCTCGGAGTCCAGTCCAATCACAACCACACGCTCCACATAGGTACTTGCGTCCAGGGCTTCCAAAACCCACTGGATCATGGTTTTTCCAGCTATTTCGAGGAGCGCCTTGGATTGACCCTGTGTGTATTCGTAGAGAGGCTCACCTGGCTGAGGTACGCCTCCGGCAGTCACAATTGCATCCATCTTAATTCAACTCCTGCAATCCTGGCTCAAGACCTAACTTGTCCAAGAGCTCGGTCAATTCGTCTCTCGTTAGCTCTCGCCCTTTGCCGGCTACGGCAACCAATGCGGCCTCCATCATGTTCGTACCAAAGGAGCGTCCTTCTAAAACAGGTGTGGAGGTCACCAAGTATTTGACGCCAGCGCCCCGGAACATCTGGACATCCGCAGGCGTAGTCGTATTCGTGGCGATGATTTTTCCATCCAGCCGGTCAGGCATATGTCGTTTGATGTAATGGCAGTCGCCCGCGATCACAGTCGCCCACTCATAGTATTTCTTCCACTTTGGTATGCGCTTTTCCTGCTTCTCACCGGTCGGATAGACCCACTCAAAGGGGAGCCGCCCGGCGATTGGCATTAGCAAAGCAGCAAGGGTTTTTAGCCCGCCTGCTGTACGCACTGGGAGAGGAATACCCAGCCCAAACATGAGATCACCAAAGATGCATTCATATCCACATTCAAGGAACGACTGCGCCATCCCCCAGCGGTCAACGCCTAATGTGATAAAAGCTTTTCTGCCTTTCTGCCCCAGATATTCGCCAATATTCGCTTCAATGAATTGCCCTAGTCGATTCTCTAACGTATTCTTTAATCCGGCGCCGTCGACGACCGGAGTTCGTTCGACGAAGCGTACCATGGGCTGCACCGAATAAAGCGGGTACCATTTATCATCCACCATCGCCCCTAAATCAGCGCCACCGACCCCAAAGGCGTCCACCTCGCCGTCTAACTCCTTATACAGTTGGGCTGCTCTCTCCATATCCCCATCCGTGCCTATCCGTTCGATCAATACCTTCTCCCCTAGCAACTCCACCTCTACCGCCTTGTCGCGATTGGATGTGCCAATACTGATGCTGACAGCGCGCTTCATAAACTCCTCCTGGGGGCACTCACGAGATTATGGCGTTTAGTATACACAAAAGAATCCAATAATGAAACCCCTGTTCAATCATATGCTATTAAAGAGTTTGAACGGCTCGCAGTGATATAATCAGTTACTCGGTTATTATTGATTAAAGGGCGGAAAACTCATTAGTTTGGTTTTCAAGGAGGTATCTTCAATGGAGCTCCCCCGAAATGCGTATTTCAAAGGTAAGATCGTTCCCTACAGCGAGGCAAAAATCGGGGTACTCTCTCACGCACTGAATTATGGTACAGCTGTATTTGGTGGAATGCGTGGTTATTGGAATGCAGACGATGAGCAGCTCTACATTTTCCGACCTTATGACCACTTTCAGAGGTTTCTCAACTCCGCAAAAGTAATGTGCATGGAGCTCAACCAAACAGTTGAAAGTCTGACACAGATCACAGTCGATCTTCTAAGAGTAGATGACTACCGTAGAGATATCTACATCCGACCCCTGGCATACAAATCGGATGAGATCATTGGGGTTAAACTGCACGACCTGCACGACGAGTTGTCTCTCGTCGCAGTGCCAATCAACCGTTACGTCAGCAACGACACCAACGCTCATGTTACGATATCGTCCTGGCGGCGAGTGGATGATAACGCCATCCCAGCACGCGGCAAGATCAGCGGGGCATATGCCAATTCAGCATTTATCAAGACAGACGCAGTGCGCGCTGGATTCGATGAAGCGCTGGTGCTCACACAGGAAGGCCACGTCTCAGAGGGCAGCGCGATGAATGTCTTCATTATCCGTGATGGCGTTGTGATTACCCCACCCGTCACTGAGAACATCCTTGAAGGCATCACCAGGCGAACTGTAATCGAGTTGTTGCGAGAGGAAATGGGTATCACCGTGATCGAGCGCCCCATTGATCGCACGGAAGTCTACCTTAGCAGCGAGCTATTCATAACCGGAACGGCAGCTGAAGTAACCGCAGTAACCCGCGTGGATCATCGCCACATCGGAGCGGGGAGTATGGGACCTGTTACTACCGAAGTTCGCAATTTTTTTGATGACGCTGTGCGCGGGCGTAACCCACGCTTTCGACACTGGAACGTCGCCGTTTATCCTCATCCGAACCGCCCCACCAGGGAAGCCAAGGTGAGTGAGACAATTACGACCTAGCACAAAATCAAAAAAAGGCTGGTCTGCAGGGGATCCCCTGCAGACCAGCCTTTTTAATTGTCGTTGCCATTAAGTCAAATGGGGTGATGGAGAACTGAGATCAAATTCTGGTTGAGCCTTATGCGTCAGTCATGCCCCAGATGGGCATACCTTGGCTCCAGCTTGATCGGCTTGTCGCGAGTGCTGTTGAAGCGTGCATCCCGCACTGCTTGCACCAACAAGGTCCCTGGCCGGGTGACCCAGAACCGATCTCCTGAATTCAAGAGATAATCATTGAGATCACCATGCTGCGTAATCCACAGCGAACCTTTCTCACATCGGATCACCTCACCGCGCAGATCGCCATCTGCTCGCCAGATCTTCCCCGCAGGGAGTAAAATTTCTGTGACCGGAGTAACCGTACGTAATGCAATGTGTGCCATTTCAACCTCCAATTCATTCACAAGGGAACGTTTAGATCAAATCATTTTTCTGCCAGCAATCTTGTATTCAATTGCTGGGTGAAACCTGAATGGTTTCGCTACTTAATTGACATTGTAAAGGATATTCTGATAAAATAACAGATGCAGTAATTATGAATTGTGACCATTACAGTACCACGTATTCAAGGACTGTGCTTGTTTTTTGTCCAATCAACTGTACACTTCCGCAACCGAGTTGAGCCATGACCCATCCAAGACAGTTTCTCTACGAGACAATCGCTGAAGAGATCGCAGATTTAATCGCCCTCGGAACCTACCGGTGTGGAGAACGGATCCCCTCTGTTCGCCAGCTGAGCCGCCAGCGCAAAGTCAGCGTGACCACAGCCCTACAGGCGTACATGAACCTGGAAGATCGCGGCCTGATCGAAGCTCGTCCGCAGTCGGGGTACTACGTAAGGGCTCATTTGCCTTCCGCTTTTCCCGAGCCGGAAGAAACCACACCAGGTCCTGACCCAACCAAGGTAAGCAAACGTGAGCTGGTGATGATGGTATTGCGCGACACAATGAATCCCAGCCTGGTACAGCTAGGAGCTGCCATCCCCCATCCGGAATTGGTTGCTACAGATAAGTTGAACCGCATTATGGCCTCTGAAGCCCGGCAACTCGGCAGCCTGACAGGCCTCTACGATATCCCCCCAGGTTACGAACCTCTGCGCGTCCAGATTGCCCAGCGTGCTGTTGTGGCTGGCTGCCATCTTGCCCCAAGCGATATTGTCACCACCTCTGGTTGCCTGGAAGCTTTTGTGTTGTGCTTGCGTGCCATCTGCCGTCCTGGAGACACGGTAGCAATCGAATCACCCACATACTTTGGTGTTCTCCAGGTGTTGGAATCATTGGAACTGCGTGCTCTGGAGATCCCTACACACCCAAGGGATGGCATCAGCCTACCGGCATTGCGCTTTGCCATTGAGCACAATCCGGTGAAGGCGTGCTTATTACTCCCAACCTTCCACAATCCCCTGGGTTGCCTGATGCCGGATGATAATAAAAAAGAGCTCGTGCAATACCTCGCAACCCATGAAATCCCGCTCATTGAGGGGGATGCTTCAGGGGAGATCTATTTCAGCGGTGACCGCCCAATCCCTGCAAAAGCTTACGACCAGAAGGGTCTGGTTATGTTGTGCTCATCTTTCTCCAAGATGCTCAGTCCCGGGCATCGGGTAGGATGGGTTGCTCCGGGAAGGTATAAATCCACCGTGGAATGGCTCAAGTACACATCCACCATCGCCACAGCAACCCTGCCCCAGATTACAATTGCACGCTTTCTGGATAGCGGTGGGTACGACCACCATCTGCGCCAAATCCGCCGTGTGTACTCCAAAAATATCGCCCAGATGTCGCAAGCAGTTATGCGCTATCTACCGGGGGATACACGCGTGACGCGCCCAAATGGTGGGTTTGTGCTGTGGGTTCAGCTTCCTGAGAACGTCGATTCGCTGCAGTTATACCGCCAGGCATTGAATGCAGGCATCACACTGGCTCCGGGACATATTTTCTCGGCGACCGATCAATACCGCAATTTTATCCGGCTTAATGCCGCATTCTGGTCCGATCAAGCTGACCGGGCTATCCATCGCCTGGGGGAAATGATTGCTATGGGATCTTGATGCGGGAGCGGGGCAAAGCCAAAAAGCATAAAAGCTGTTTTGGGGTGGGAGCGTTCGACAACCCTATTGTGACATAATGCATCCATCAGCAATCAGGCCAAGCTCATTCCAACTCGATGAGAATCCGATAGCCAAATAATAACCGTAAAAATATCCGCGCATCCGCATCCTGCAAGAATATCTGAGTATTTTTTACGAACCCATAAACGGTTGATTGTTTTATGGGTTTAGTATATTAATCTCCTCCAACATACGGTCAAAAGCTTCAACTACGTGTGGGTCAAAATGCTTACCAGCTAGCTCGTTGATGTATGATAATGCTTTTTCATCTGACCATGCTTTCCGATACGGTCGATCAGATCGCAGTGCATCCCAAACATCAATCACAGCAAAGATGCGCGCGGCTTGTGGTATTTGTTCTCCATTTAACCCGCGTGGGTAACCCGTGCCATCCCATTTTTCGTGATGACAGTAAGGGATATCCAATGCTGGGCGAAGGTAGGCAATTGGCGAGAGCATCTCATAGGCAAGGGTTGGATGACTTCGCATGAGTTCCCATTCTTCGTCAGTGAGAGGTGCGGGCTTGAGTAAAATGGTATCAGGGATACCCATCTTACCCATATCGTGCAGCATAGCACCACGCCGTACATGCACCAGGTCCGCCTCGTTGATCCCAAGAGATCGTGCTAAACGCAAAGTCAACTCAGCGACCCGGATGGAGTGACCTTCAGTTTCTTTATCGCGCATGTCCATGGCACGAGACCAGCCCTCCAGGGTGGTATCGTAAGCCATACTCAGTTCAACATTTGATTGTTGCAGTTTATCGAAAAGTGTAGCGTTATCGATGGCAATCGCTGCTTGTACTGCTAGAGCTTCCAGAAAATCCAACCATTCTTGATCTGGTTCAAAGTGAGTTCGATGAAATATTTCCAGCACACCTTTGACAAGGCCTTTGACAATGAGCGGCATAGCAACATAAGTGACAAATTCCTCCCTGACAAACAGGGGCGATCGTCGTAAGCCGTTCTCAGCCTCGACAAGATCAGGAATTATGAGGATATGACGTTCGAGTGCGGCCCGGCCAGCGTTGCCTTCTCCAACCCGCAGAGAGGTGTGTTGCAAGGCTTGAGTGCGGAAACCTCTTCCAGCGGAATACTCAAGCAATTGTGTGCCGGGGATCTGCAGCAAAACACACGCGGCATCAACTTTGAGAGTCGTAGTAACTTGATCTAGCAATACATTAAAGGTAACCCGTAGATCAAGGCGTTCTGGTCCGATCAAGCCGACCGGGCTATTCAGCGTCTGGGTGAGATGATCGCGGAGCGACCGAAAGCAGAGAAAATCCAGATCTAGGTAATCAAATTCGGTTGTTGCTGGTACCAACCGGCAGCCTTCTCATAAGCATAGGCAGCGCGCAGCAGCGCCGCTTCTGCCCAAGGCTTTGCCACGAGCTGAATCCCCACTGGTAAGCCGTCCGAGTCGAAACCGCAGGGGAGAGAGATTGCAGGCAGCCCTGTCAGGTTAAATGGGGCTGTGAAACGTGTGAGCAGCTTTGCTTGCTCGACTGCATCCGGTCCCTGGATGGAGGGCGCAGTCACGGGAGTTGATGGTGTGATGAGTATATCGTAGCCATCGAAGAAGCGTTCGTAAAGACGGCGCAAGCGGGTCTGCTCCCTGCGCGCCAGGGCGTACTCGCTCGACGTGCGCCTCGCGCCGCTCTCCAGGCGTTGGCGCACATCTTCTCCAAAACCTTCCGGGGTTTCCTCCAGCCGCTTCTGGTGGAATGCAGCCGCATCGCTTGTGACCATAGCGACGTTAGTTGCTGCCGCATTGTAGCCCTCTGGAAACTCCACGGATTTCACCTTTGCTCCCAGCTGGGAAAGGACTACTACTGCGTGCTGGATAGCTGCATCTACCTGGGGATCAACCTTCGAGAAGAACTCGTCGGCTGCCAGGGCGAAGCGCCAGTGCTTCACGCCCTCTTCGAGATGCGCCAGATAATCATCCACGGGCACGTCGGATGAGCCTGGATCCTCAGCGTCATAACCAGAGAGCGCACCCATCAGGATAGCAGCATCACGCACACAGCGTGTCATCGGTCCTGCGTGATCCAGGTTCCAGCTCAGGGGGATGACGCCTTGCAGACTGATGCGCCCGTAGGTGGGTTTCAGTCCCACCACACCACACAAGGAGGCCGGGATGCGAATTGAACCCCCCGTATCGCTGCCGAGAGCCGCCATGCACAGCCCTGCCGACACCGCCCCTGCGGAACCTCCCGATGACCCCCCGGTGATGCGCTCAGCATTCCAGGGATTGCGGCTGGGTCCATAATGCGGGTTTACGTTGGTTACACCCAGGGCGATCTCGTGCATGTTTGTTTTTCCCAGGAGCACCATCCCGGCATCTTTCAGGTTCGAAACAACCTGCCCGTCAATTTCAGGCACATATCCCGCAAAAAAGGTTGAGCCATGCGTGGTGCGCACGCCTGCAGTCTCGTAAAGGTCTTTGAGCGCCAGCGGGATACCATGCAGGTATCCGCGCCGGACGCCTGCCTGGAGCTCCCCTTCCGCCCGGCGAGCGTTATGCATCGCAAGATCGGCGGTAATTGTGATGTAATAGTTTAAGCTGGGATTGATGCGTTCGATGCGTTCCAAATACGCGCGGGTGAGATCAACAGGAGATAGTTCGTGCCTGGCAAGAAGAGCCGCGGCTTCGTGGATTGTGAGGTGGGTGAGGTTCATGGATTTCCCTTCTCTTCTTTCAGATAACGCTCCAGATCGGCTAATGCCTGAGGCACCGAGCGGAAGTGGACAGAATGCATCCCAATCCAGCGAGCTGCATCCACATTTTCAATGAAGTCGTCGACAAAAACTGCTTGTTCCGGAGCGACACCCAATCGATCCAATGTGAGCGTGTATATGCGATGGTCTGGTTTTGCCAACCCGACCTCGGCTGAGATGATGAGCTCATCAAAAACATCCGCGATTTTCCACTCGTCCTCCAACATGCCTCGCAGGTTATCCCAGGCGTTGCTCAATAAGGCAGTCTTATACTGAGGGCGGGTTGACTTTAGAAAACCCAGGAGAGAATCATCCAGCCGGTCACCCTCCCAGAAATCTCGGATGAGTTTTTCCAGCTCCTGCCCGTCTTTACCAAAATGCTTGCCAATCGCTTCCAGGTGTTGCGCGGTGCTGATCTGCCCCAGAGTAGCCTGGCGGGCACTCTCGCTCGAGAATACCTGGTTGTATAGCTGGTAGAGATTTGTGCCCAGGCGATCAGCAAGCGCACGGCGAGGCCTTTGGTCCAGCGTTCGCAGGATCACCCCGCCCAAGTCAAAAATGATAGCCTTAATCACCGGATCATTCTCCTATAGGGTACTTATTCCTGGCGATCATCCGTCGGGCGAAGCCTGAGCCACACTGGCACAACGACAAGAAGAGATGCCCAGGCTGTTAGAGCAAACGGCGACCGGGGGCTGAAGCGTTGCCAGAGCTGAGCACCCAGTGCTGGCGCTGGCAGCGAGATCAAACCCAGGCTCGTGCTGAACAAGCCAAATGCCGTGCCGCGCAGCTTTTCTGGTACAGCTTTGCTTAGCAGTGAGGAAAAACCGGGGGACATAAAGCCCACACTAACTCCCAACATCACCCATGCAAGGGCATAACCGCCGAAGCCTGTGACCCGGATAAAGAGCATTAAAGCTACAAACTGCATGGCAAAGCCCAGGGCGATACTCAACCGCTCCCCTTTCTTATCTGCCAGCCAGCCGGCTGGTATGGTGACCGCCATCACAGCCAGACCAAAGAATGATTCCAGCCAACCGATCTGCTGCACGCTCATCCCGCCGATATCATTAAGGTAGACCGGCATAAGATTAAACGAGAGTGCATAGGCTACATCGCGCACACCATCGGCGACCAGAAGCCATGCAAGCAAGCCCCCAGCTAGGACTAATGCTGCCATCGAACCCAGATTGAGGCGCAAGCTGGACAGGCTGAGACGTCTGGGATTGGCTTCAGCCGTTCGAGCGGCGGCGCGTGCCATGCCAACGCGCAAGAATGTCGCCAGCGTATACAGGCATCCACCAACGATCAGCATCACCTTAAACCCATAGTTGTCCACCAGCCACCCACCAAAAGGTGGGCCGATTACCGAGACTACCATGAAGATGGTCTCTGTCATGCCAAACACGCGAGCGCGGGTCTCATCAGTCGAGTTTTCGGCGATGAAAGCGCCGAAGCTGGGACTCACAAGTGCCTGTGTGATCGAGCCGAATCCCTCACCCAGCAGCACCCACTGCCAGGTTGGAGCCAGAATGACTCCGATCCAGGAAAACACGCCAGCTACGCTCCCCCAGGCGATGCTGCGCAACCTGCCAAGCGTATCGGATAACCAGCCGCCCAGTATTTGCAGAGCAAGCGGCACAATGCGCGAGATGGTGAAGAACATGCCAATTTGCACTACATTGGCATCCAGGCTCTTTAGATACAGAGGCAATAATGGGAAATACATATGCCCGGCTGTATTCGCCAGCACCATGGTTATCATGAAGAGCAGCAGGGTGTTGTTGAGCAACGGAGGCCGTTTGGCAACGATCATGGAAGGTTTATCAGATTTCGTAGCTATTATAGCCTCCAATGACCTGTAACCTGAGGCTGTACCACAGCATTCTCCAACCTTTGCCGTTCAGCCTCGACTATGTTCATTTCATCCAGGCGCAATAGAAAAAGTCCATAGTTTATCCCAGGGATGAGTTTGCGCCTAAGCCCACTCTCACGGTAATTGATGGGCTTGAAACGTTCCTGAATCGTTTCCAATATCGACATGTTTGCATCCTCCCAACTCTATAGCAAGCAGCGTTGGACACCCAATATCTATTAGCAACAGCCTTTCGAACTTTTTCCATCAGCCATTCCGATGCAGTTCTTTCACCCGTTCTATCCATTCCTTATGCAGTATTCCCATCACCAGCAGGTCTGAGCGTTGCCCATCTCGGTGGATAACTTTCCGTAGGCGTCCTTCATGCTTGAAGCCAACTTTTTCATAGGCGCGGATGGCTCGTGGGTTATACTCAAACACGGTCAAGGTCACCCGCTCCAGACCGAGCTCATGGAACGCATAGCGCAGGATGACATGCAGCGCATCACTGCCGAATCCTTTGCCCCAGGTATCTCTTTCGCCAAGACCGATCCCTAGCCACGCGTCGCCATGGTTCCATCTCACATCGAACAACCCAGTGAACCCGATGAGCCTGTCGTCGTCCAGCGTGCGGATGGTGAATAGGAAGCGCCCATTATCTGTTGATAGGAGCTCTTTCTCAAGCCACTCCTTAAAGGTTTTGACGGCTCTTAGTTTGGGCGGCTCGTCATCCAAAAGGCGAACATATTCACTATCGCGATTCCATCGTTGGAAGGCTTCGGCGATGGTCATTGGGTCGTCGCCTGCCAATCGAATATACTCACCTTGAAAGATGTCATCCATATTTGTTCCTCCATTCATCCACTAAGAACCCATAGAAGACCATATCCCATCGGCGTCCATCTCGGAACAAAGATTGTCGCAAGCGCGCTTCTTCGATGAAACCGGTTTTCTTGACCAGATTAGACGCTGCCAGATTGTATTCCGGCACATCAACACCCAAGCTGAATAAATTCAACTCCGAGAAGCCAAAGTTCATCAATAGCTTGAGCGCCTGCATGCCGTATCCTTTGCGCCTCTCCGATGGCTCACCGATGCCCAATTGGAGCAGACCATACCCCATCGGCCACATAATGTGATAAATACGAGCAAAACCGATAAAGCGATTGTCCTCAAGCAGGCGGATGGTGAAGTAGAACAGGTTCTTGTCCTCTTCCATCTCCTTCTCAATCGCCTCGTATCGTTTTTTAACCTGTTCCGGTGACCGCGGTAGAGCCGGATCTTTATCCAGCATGCGCAGGTACTCTGCCTGTTGCGTCCACCTTGCTTCAGTATCACTATCTTTCTCAATGTCGATAGCTGCCAGGCAAACATTCTCAGCATTGAAAAGTTGTTTCGTCAGGTTCATGAGACACCTCAATTCAAGAGATCCGAGAAATACGAAAGGCCACGGGCGCACCCGTGGCCTCCGAAGGCATGCAGACAATAAAAAAACCACGGGGCAGGAGAGCACCCGTGGCCAGGATCCGGTTAGATAATCCTAACGATTAACAGGCACACTCCAAGAAGGCGAAGCCCACACCGCTGGTGATTACGGCGTCGCGCGAGACAATTGATTTTGTGCTTGTGCCACTCATTAAATACGCTGCTCCTAGCATTAGGGTTACGTTAGAACGGCGAGAGTGTACCACGACCAAGAATTGCGTGTCAAGAGGGGGAATCTCCGCGTTAGCGCAAAGTAGTAGAGTCCCCTTTTCGCAAAGTTATAATGTCCCCTTTGAAAGGGACACTAAAGTGGACGAACTATTCTCAGATAAACTCAAATTGCGCCTCGCAGTTGAGCCAATAACTGCTCATACTGCTTCGCCTTAGGGGGTTCTAACGCCAGGATCATTTCAATCACCTGGATTGCATCAGCCACATTACCTGCCTGGATCAGCTGGTCACCGGCGCTATCCAACAAGGCAAGCGCATCTTCGACCCGCCCAGCTTTGTAGTAACGCTCGACAACACGGCGCAACAAACCGATGCGTAATGGATCCTCCTTCAGCAAACCTTCTAGAAAGGCGAGCGCTTTTGCAGATTCTTTTATCGTTCCCAAATATCCCAGGTAGTTATCCAATTCCGCCAAGCCACTCGCTTCGTGTGCAATGCGGATCTGCAACTGGATCAATTGTTGGCGAGCTTTCTCATCATCTGGCTTCAGGTTTCGAATCTGCTCGTAGACCCGGATAGCCTCCTTGTAATTCAGGCTCTGCTGGTCAATATCCGCTACGCGGTGCAGTATTCGCACCTGCCAAAAAGGGTCAACCCCTGATTTGCGCGCCAGCCCCATGGCTGTGATATACGTCTTGCGAGCTTTTTCCAGGTCTGCCAGGCTGTAATACACCTCTGCAAACTCGATATATTCGTTAATTGCTTCCTCAACCTGCCCACTGCTGGTCAGCAAGGCGACAAGGCGCTCGCGTGGCTCCAAAGCCAGAGGTGCCTGGTCGAGGACGCGGCGATATAGGCTGATTGCTCTTTGTGCTTCACCGCGTGAGCTGAATGATTGCGCAACGGCGAGAAATTTAGCAATAGCCTCATTCATCTGACCCTGTTTAAGGAGCAGCTCGCCCATCATGACATGCAGAGGGAGGTAAGTAGGCGCATATTCTAATGCGTAGAAGGCTTCCTCCATCGCCGAGCGCAGGTAACCGGCGCGGTCCAGCTGGTAGATCGTAGAGAGGGACTCGACAATCTGGCTGCTGCGAGATTGGGTCAGTATCTCTGCTAGCGGCACCGGAGGTCCTCCATCCGATTGAGTAGGCAATTGTTCACGAGCCTGTCGTATATGTTCGCGCCACCCTGGTTGCATCAATAAACCGGTGATGTTGTCACTCACCTGGCGTTGCACACTGACATCGGTCTCAAGATTCTGGGCTTCTATTAGCGGCTCGTACAGATTCATGAGCATCTCTGAATACTGCTCAGGTACACTGGCAGCATCTGCATGGCTTAAGGCATGTAGGTATTCAACCGCTGATTGGCGATACTGGTTGATCTTTTGATAAATCTGTCCGAGCAACAGTCGCGACCCCAGTGTGTATTCACTGCTCTGCACAGCGATTTGAAGGCTGCGAGCTGCTTTTTCATGATCCTCTACCCGGAGACTTAGATACCCCAGATCGTAATAAGCCGCCGGATGTTCAAGTCCAGCTTCTATTGCGTGCTCAAGCTCGATGACTGCCTGCTTGAAATCTCCACGAGTTTGCAGCTCGACGACTTGCCCGAGGTGTAGCATGATACGTGTTGCATCAATATTGGGGGTATGCGAACCGCCAGCGTGCACAATCGACTGGAAGTCGGCGGGGCTGGCACTTTCCTCATCGGGTGTCTCAAAAAGCAGGCTAGCAAGTGTGAACAAAGCCAGCTGCCGAGCTTCATCGACGGGGTCGAGTTGCTGGATGAGGTGACCAGTCTTTGGGGGTGTAAGTTGCGGTGTGCGCGACCTGGTTGGCGTTGCAACCGGAGAGGACTTACCTTGCATGGGAAGTGCTTTGTGCTGGCGTAACAAAGCCAGGGCATTTGCCGCCAACCCGCTGCTCGGTAGGATCTCCAGAGCATGTTGAACAGCGCTTTGAGCTTTCTCCATATCGTTAGCACGCTGGTAGAGAGCTGCCAGTGTCAAATATTCGCTAACAGCTTCATCTGGCTTGTTCAAGCGCTCGTTAACCTGTGCCAATCGCGAGTGTGCAACAAGATTTTCTGGATAGAGCTCAGCGACGTGTGACCAGGATTCGATGGCTTTGGTGACCTCACGATTCTTCATAAAGAGCTCAGCAGCTTGCAGCCCAGCAGCGCGAGCGCGCTCTGGGATGCCGATCCGCTCATAAAGCTGGGCGATCTTTTCAACTGGGACAGGGTCTTCTGGAGTCAAACGCGCAGCTTTTATATAACATCGCAGCGCCTCATCGAAATCAGCCAGTTGGAAAAGTGCCAGGCCAAGGCTGGTGAGGGCAGCCGGGTGATCAATGAACTCTTCTAATGCCTGGCGGTAGAAACCCGCTGCCTGCTCCCACGATTCGTCCCAGGCGGCTGAGTGTCCTTGGTCCATCGCTTTCTGGAAGATTTCTTCACTTCCGCTCATGTCTTTTCCCGGTAGAAAATTGCAGGTTGAAGGTTACTGGTAGTCGTATTCGCAAACAATTTACACATTAGACGCAACGTAATACGCTATACGATTTATATCACAGGTGCCCAGTAAACGTATAGCACTTATGTCTTATCTGGTATGGGAATCATCTCGCCCCAATTAAAGCCACTACGGGCATCGGTTGCCAGAGGAATGCTCAGACTGTACGCTGAGCTCATCACCCTGCGCACCACTGCGGCTGTGGCAGCAAATTCGTCTTCAGGGCACTCCAGCACCAGTTCGTCGTGTACCTGAAGCAACATCCTTCCATTTAAACCAGCTTTCGCAAGCGCGGCAGGGAGGCGAAGCATGGCGATCTTCATAATATCGGCAGCAGTGCCCTGAATAGGGGCATTGACTGCTTCGCGCTCTTCCCTCCCGCGTATATTGCGGTTGCTTTGGGCGCTCAAGCCCGGGAAATAGCGGCGGCGACCAAGCAGCGTTTCCACATATTCCTGCTCAGTAGCCTGGCGGCGCGCTTCATCCAGATAATGCTTGACGCCTGGGAACTGGCGGAAATACTCGTCTACGAAGTCCTCGGCTTCAGCCAGGGTCAAGTCTGTTGTCCGCGTAAGACCAAAAGCGCTCATACCGTAAATCAGCCCGAAATTGATCGCCTTCGCATGGCGGCGCTGCTCGCGATTGACGGCGTCGATCGGTATGCCATAGATTGCCGCGGCAGTGGCGGCGTGAATGTCCTGGCCAGCCCGGAATGCAGAGAGCATAGCTTCATCGCCGGCGATGTGTGCCACAATGCGTAGTTCCACCTGCGAGTAATCCACCGAAAGCAAACGCTCGCCTGGATCGGCAACGAAAGCCTGGCGAACGCGCCTCCCAAGGTCTGTACGAATCGGAATGTTTTGCAGGTTCGGATCTGAAGAGGCAATGCGCCCTGTAACCGAGCCGGTCTGGTTATAGGATGTGTGCACCCGCCCGGTCGCGGGATTGACCTGTGCTGGCAGGGCGTCGAGATAGGTGGACTTGAGTTTGGAGAGCTCGCGGTACTCCAGAACCGAGTCCACCACGGGATGCTTTCCACTGAGCGATTCGAGGACACCCGCAGCGGTGGAGTAGAAGCCGCTTGAAGTCTTCGCTGTGCGGTCTGGAGGCTCGATCTTCAATCGCACGAATAGCATCTCGGAGAGCTGCTGAGGCGAATTGATGTTGAAGGGCATACCCGTTGACTGGAAGATATCCGCCTCAATTGCACTCAAGCGCTCGCTCAGCTCATTGGACATGTTCTTGAGAAATTGCGTATCCAGGGCAATGCCAGCCATCTCCATATCTGCCAGCACTTCCACCAGGGGCATCTCCATCTCGTTGAAAAGCTGCAGGGCATTGCATTCTTTCATCTCATCGCGTAGTTGAGGGATCAGACGCAATACCACGGCGGCATCGTCAGCAGCATAGGCTGCCGCGTTGATGATCGGCACATCTGCCATGCTGATCTGTTTGGCGCCTTTGCCGATCAGCTCTTCGATCTCGGTCATGCGGTGGTCCAGCCGCACCCAAGAGAGGTTCTTCAATCCCAGGTTGCGAGAGGCGGGGTTGATGAGCCACTCAGCGATCATGGTATCAAAAGAAAGGGGCGATACGCGCAGCCCCAGGCGCGCCAGCACGACAAAATCGTACTTAAGGTTGTGCCCGGCTTTGGAAATTTTAGAATTTGTAAGCGGGCTCCGTAGGGCGGTGAGCACTTGCTCAAGGGGCAGTTGCTTGCCCTCGGTGTGACCCACCGGTATGTAATAGCCTGTGTCCCCATCCACTGCCAGCGAAATGCCAACCAGCTCAGCGCGCATCTGGTCGGTTGAGGTCGTCTCGGTATCGAAGGCGATTGTAGAAGCCTGCTCCATACGCTTTACCAGCTCATCCAGGGCTTTCGGAGAGTCCACCAGCCGCATCTCAATTTCCTGCTCAGCAACCTGGATCGCTGCCCCATCCGCAGGCTTCTCATCGAACAGGCTGAGCTGCTGGCTACCTGCCAAAGGCAGGCTACCTGCCAGAGGCAGGCTACCTGCCAGAGGCAGGGCTCGGTTGTCAGGAGCGAGACCGTAAGCCTGCTTCAGGGCGTCTAGGCGGGTAATTAGCGTGCGAAATTCCAACTCACGGAAGATGGCTTCAATTTCAGACGGGTCGAAGCGCTGCGGGCGCGCCTGCTCCAGGTCGAGAGGCACGCTCAAGTCTGTGACAATCGCAGCCAGCTTGCGGCTCATATAGGCGTTCTCGCGATCGGCAGTTAGCTTGTCTTTCAAGGCTCCTTTGATCTCATCCAGGTGGGCATAGACGTTGTCCAGGTCGCCATACGTGTTGAGCAAGGTGGCTGCGGTCTTATCGCCCACGCCAAGCACACCGGGGATATTATCGGATTTATCACCAGTGAGCGCCTTGAAATCCACGATTTGATCGGGGCGCACCCCCCAATACTCCTTCACGTCTTTGGGGAGATAATCGCGTGCATCCGAGAGAGACTTGCCCGGTAGGTTGACGATGATGCGCTCGTCGACCAGCTGTAGCAGGTCGCGGTCGCCGGTGATGATCTTGACACCCAGCCCTTGCTTCACCGCCCAGCGCGCCACGCTGCCAAGCACATCGTCAGCTTCGTAGTTCTCCAGCTCCAGGCGAGGGATGTTGAACGCGTCCACCAGCTGGCGAATGCGCTCGATCTGCTGTCGCAAGTCGTCGGGCATCTTGGCACGCGTGCCCTTATAGTCAGGGTAGAGCTCATCCCGGAATGTGCTGCCGGTGTCGAAGGCTACGGCGATGTAATCGGGCTTTTCTTGTTCCAGCAGCCGGATGAGCACGCTGGTGAATCCGAATACTCCTGCGGTGGGCTCACCTTTGGAAGTGAGGAACCCTGATGAGCCACGCGTCAGGGCGAAATAGGTTCGGTAAGCCAGGGCGTGACCGTCGATGAGGTATAGAATAGGGGGCATAGGGTATCTGGGTGTGAGTGTATCACGGGGCTGGACGGGTTGCAAGATGCACCTCAACTCCGTTTGATCGCGAAAGTGTCAACCAATTACGAAAGGTCCAAAGCACATCTCCGCTCGTCTATATTGACTTGTGACAATCGGCACTTGAATTGCATTATTGATTTTGCTAAGATGAGTTCAGCTGAAGAACGGTCTAGTGCAGCGATTTCGTGTGATGGCTAATCACTAGTGGGGCTGAAAGATTACAGCTATGAACTTGGAGCCGGATAATGGGAAATTACATCTAACTAATGCTAGCTCTATGCGTAGGAGAACAGGTAATGAAAGTTTTCTCGAATACGTCGGCGAATTTCTATGCACAATTATTGTTAGCAATGGTTCTGCTTACCGGTTGCGGCGTTCCATCGGTCACGACTATCGAAACGCCTACTGCGGATTTAACTACATCTCCAACTAGTTCGCCCGAGGTTCCCTCACCAACAAAAAGCCCTACGTCACTGTCTGACACGCCTTTCCCAACACAAACACCGGCTCTTCTCGTCTCGGAAACTCCAATGCCTGGGCATGCGTTACCCCTCAGTGATGCGCAATCCTTGGCTCTGGAACTGCTTCAATCGAATGAAAACTGTCTTTTTCCGTGTTGGTGGGGATTGATCCCTGGGATAACCAGCGCCCAAGACGCGAAATTATTTCTTGAGGGATTTCAAAGTATCTCTTGGGCCATGATATTCGATGATAATGGTGGATATGTTCAGTTGCCAGTCTCTGTTGACACATTAACTATCCGTACTGATTTGGATTATGAAGTCAACATCCAAAGGGATACTGTCGAATTGCTCTCGATCCAAATTCAAGTGCTTGATTTGACTCAAAAAGATGATCTTGTCGTATATGAAAACCCAATCTTCGAGCGGGTTTTGCATCTCTATACGCTCCCTGAAATTCCTTCCACCTACCGGCTGCCCTCGGATGTGCAGGTCAGGGCTATCCGAGGTTTTCATCAATTCGACCTCCTGCTCTATTATCCAGAAGTTGGCACCGCAGTAAATTATGTGTCACCTCTAGTTAGAACAAAGGATCGAAGACCCTTCTCACGGAGTTGCCCTGATAATGCGTCTGTCGAGCTCTATCGCTGGTCTCCTGAAACGCTCAGACTATTCACTGGCAAGAACTTGCCCGATATTATTTGGCGATCAATTTGGTCGCGACTGGTTAGCAAGCTATCTCAGCACTGAATGAAGCAATCACGATGTCGGTAGATGAGTTCTACCAGACGTACATGCGATCCAGACACGCATTCGTGTTTGGAGCATTACCGTCTGGATACTTGGCGCTGAACCGTCAAAATGAGGTGAAGACGGTCAGAGCTCAAACCAGGCCTCCGAAAACTCAATGAGCCTCCGGCATCGGAGTAATCCCTTAGGATTTCTGAGGTCGCAGTTTTGCCTGGGGAGGAGGTGCAGGGTGACCTTCCCATCACGTCAAGCACCTCGAGCATTGCAATTCAAGTGTACAATCCTTCAAAGAATGGGGGATATTTTGGGGATATCGCCGGTAGCCCCTTGAAATCTTAGAATATTTGTGCTATATTTAGATTGGCGTTCGTTGCGCTGCACGCCGTGCAGCCCCCTCCCTGGCGCCGCACCTTAACAACCTGCACACGTATTCGTCCTCAGTTCCCTTGCCAAATAGGCATTGTTTCGAATTGAATTTTTTCTGGAACAATTCGCCTGAACCTGCGAGTCAACGAGCAGGCGGCGAAGCAGGCATTCGCGTTCCCCGCCTCACTTTTCACTAATCACTGATCACTATTCTCTGTTCTCTGCGCTCTCCGCGGTGAAAAAAACTCTCCGCCTCATTCGCAACAATAGCCCTCTTTATCACTCACGATACGCACGCATACGCTATACGCTACGTTCTACCATTCGTTTTCCGAAAAACACCGTTTTTTGCTATCAAAATCTCCAAAATTACCCCTATGGCGGTGGCGTGGTCGATGTCGGTGTGGGCGTTGCGGACTGCGTCGGCGTGAGCGTCAACGTGGGGGTGAGGGTGATGGTGGGCGTATCCGTGGGCGTAGGAGTCAGCGTGGGTGTCGTCGTTAGCGTCGCAGTCGAAGTCGGTGTGGGTGTAGGTGTGGGCACTTGCACATTGATGCGAATATGCAGCCGGGCAAAAGTATCCACCGAGCTGCGCATGTTCAGTCGCAGAGAAATGATCCCGCGTTCGATTTCGGTCAAGTCCCACTCGAAAATCTTGGCTGCCTGAGGGACGGTCGAGTCGCGCCGTTCCAGCCGGTTCCAGTCCACCGGGTCTTCACCGATCCCATACTCCAATTCGAAGTTGCGGAAGTTGCGGCTGGCATCTGCCACAACCACGATGTTGAGTGGGCTGTTCAGGATGGTGGCGCCATTGACCGGCTCAGAGAACGCCAGCCGGGGGCGCGGGTCGTCTGCTTTGCATTCGCGCTCAGGAGTGAAAGTGAGGGGCTCGTCAAAGTCCATCTCTTCAGCCCAATCCTGCCCCTGGCGGCTTTCTAGGAGCCACTTCATTGCCCATGGGTCGGTAACATTCACCACATTGCGTTCATCGGTGAAATCAGCGCAGGCAGCCGAAGCTCTTAAACCCGTCCACGTATCCACGATCACTTCTTGCCACAGATCTTCTTCCTTGGGCAACGGAGGCTGGTCAGCAGCGAACAGCTCGGTGGTCTGGCGCGGGCACCATTGCGACGGCTCAGCTCCTGAGACTGCGCAGATTACTTTCTCGACGATACCAGCTGGGCGGCTGAAGGGAGTGGAGTTACCAAAAGCGAGCTGGCTGATGGCAACCTGCATGAATTCGTTCCAAATGGGTGCCGCCCCTGCAATCCCGCTGATGTTCTGCATGGGCGTATAGTCGGCATTCCCGATCCAGGTGCCCACAGCGATGTCGGGTGTATAGCCAAGCGTCCAGTTATCGCGGAAGTCGTTGGTCGTGCCGGTCTTGGCAGCTGCCTGGAAAGGCAGGCGTAATACTGAATCAGCTCCAAAAGCTGGGGTGCGCGCCTGGTTATCCGAGAGAATAGATGAGATGAGGAAAGCGTGCTCAGGGCGGACAACCTGCTCCCCGGGAGGAGGCTCGTACTGGTAGACCACATTGCCCTCATGGTCGAGCACGCGAGTGATGGCAACGGGTGGTATGCGCCGGCCGCTGTTGGCGAAGACAGCATATGCACCTGTAAGCTCCAGCAGTGTAACCTCACCGCCACCCAGGGTGAGCGATAGCCCATAATCCGGGCGCAGCAGGGTAGTAATCCCCAACCGGCGCGCCATGGCGACGAAGCCATCCTGGTTGGGCGTATTGGGGTCGTCATAAATGTTGATAAAGTTGAGCGCCTTAACCGCGGGGATGTTGTAGGAATTCGCCAGCGCCGAACGCAGAGTAACCGGACCATGGAAGCGGTCGTCATAGTTGACCGGCTTATAGGTAGGACCCGGATCGTCCGGCTTGCCAGACGGGGTGAATTCAGAAGGTACATCCCAAATGAGTGTTCCAGGCGTCCAACCCTTCTCAAATGCCGCTATGTAGGTCACCGGCTTGATCGACGAGCCAGGCTGGCGCGGGCTGATCGCCATATTCACCTGACCGGAGATTGCTTCGCTGTAAAAATCTGCTGAGCCGACCAGCGCCAGCACCTCACCTGTCGCCGGGCGGATGGCGACCAAGGCCCCGTTCGTGGCGCGACGATCAGCCAGACGGTTGACTTGTTCACTGACAATACGCTGCGCCTGGTCCTGCAAGCCGGGATCAAGCGTGGTATAGACCGAAAAGCCGGAGCGGTAGATGGTCTGCGGGTCGTACTGGGCTTCTAATAGGGTGCGGATGAAAGTCACCCAATGCGGGTAGCGCATCTGCACCTGAGGTGGGCGGAAATTATAGTCTTTCAGCTCGTTCGCCGCGCTCACCGCCGATACGGGATCGACGCACACTGGCTGGGGACTGTTGCTGACGAAGATACAGCCTTCCTCCAGGCTGGCTAAATACATCAACTCCAGCACAGCCTGCTGGCGTTCAAGTGCCAGATCGCGATTGGTATATACATCGTACACCGCAGGAGCCTGGGGTAAACCACCTAAAAATGAGGCTTGAGACAGGGTGAGCTTATCTGCGGACACGCCAAAGTATGTCTCAGAGGCGGCTTCCACACCATAAGCCAGGTTGCCGTAATAATTCTCGTTCAGGTACAGCTCGAGGATTTCATCCTTGGTATAGACACGCGTGAGCTCAGATGCCAGGATAGCCTCGCGCATTTTGCGATCATAAGTACGCAAGGAGCGCTCTTCGGGCGTGAAGAGCAGGTTGCGGGCTAGCTGCTGGGTAATGGTCGAGGCACCCGAGACAGTTTCGCCACTCTGGTAGTTTTGCCAGAAGGCGCGCGCAATGGCGAAAACATCAAAGCCGGGGTGGGAATAGAAGTCTTTGTCTTCGGTAGCGATTGTGGCTGCCAGCATGTAGGGAGAGATCTTATCCAGTCCAACATATGTGCGCCGTCCAGCGGTGGGATCCAGAATCTCGTACAGCAAACCGCCGTTCCGGTCGAAAATTCGCGTGGTCTCGAACTGGGACGCTTTTTCACGGAGCGATGCCACATCAGGTAAGCCGCGTTTGATGCGGTTGTACTGAAGGAATAAGTACGAGCCTGCGCATAAACCGATCACGACCAGCACGAATAAGCCGGAGATCGAGAATCGTAACAGGCAACCGATATTCTTACGCCAGTCTATTGGAGGCGAAGGTGGGGAAGCGGGCTTGCGTGGCGGCGAAGCAGCGCGGCGGGGGGGAGTAGGGCTCCCGCTTGGTTTGGAAGGCGGACCGCCTGGCTGGCTGTAGCGCCGTTCAGAACTCCGCCGTTGCTCGTACGCCGAAGGTGAGACCCGCGTTGCATCCACATCAATTTGGTCCACCCGGCGGGGCAGAGGCAATCCCTGTGTACCTGTTGCAGGGGGAGATTTGGTCGGTGTTCTCCCTAGAGGAGGTGGGGGTGGCGTGGGCGAGATTCCCGACGGGGGGGTCTCGCTGTCGGGTTTGGACTCCCTCGGATGGGTATCATCGAATCGCCTATCGTCCTGTGATTTTCTTGCAGGCAGATCGGAGTAAGGTAATGTGGCTTCATCAAACTGCGTAGGCACTTCCTGTGCAGGCTGCTCTTCTGGGGAGACAACCGGCTCCTCAGGCGATTCTCCCACCTGGTTCTGGGCGTCTTCAAGCTCCAATGGATACGTTGCAGCATCCTCATCGACGAAGGGAGGTATCCAGGCTGGCAATTCATCCCCCTCAGAACGATCGCGCTCAGCCAAGAAAGAGGGTAAATCGCCAAGCTCACCCGAGCCTGACGCAGTTTCGACAGGCATGGTCTCAGTCTCAGCAGCATCCGGCTCGTCAATCACCTTCTGTTCATCATCTTGCGCGCTGGCCTGAGTGAGGATGCGGCGAATTCGACCCGTAATCTTATCTTCAGGTAATTCTTCGGGGTATTCTTCAGGATTGTCTTCGGGATTTTCTTCAGCTGGAGGTGGGGTATCTGTCATAGGATTCTCAATCTGTCAGTCTGGCTGGAAAGCAACCAGCACGACCCAGTTTCCTTTCATCACTATCTGGTCATTCTGGTTGATCACGTCCAAAGCGATCGTCACTGATCCACCACCGATGCGCCGTAGGGCTTTGGTCTCCAGCACTTCCAGAACGACGTGGATGGTGTCCCCAATGAAGACCGGCTGGACGAACTTCCATTCATTGATCTCTCGAAAGAAGATGACGGTACCTTCTAGGACACCCGTCTGCACTGCCAGCCCGGAGGCGACGGAAAGCCCAAGCAATCCATGCGCCACCCGCTGACCGGCTTGGGAAGATCTGCTGTACTCAGCATCGGTGTGGATTTGGTTAAAATCGCCCGAGAGGCCAGCGAATGTGACAATATCACTTTCCGTAATTGTTCGTCCGGCACTAAGTACTTTTTGGCCGGGTAAAAACTCCTCAAAATACATGCCTCGCGGGATCGAGGGAAGAGGGGACATTCTCACTCCTGTTTTCTAATTCGCCGTTCGCTGACGGGCTAATCCGCCAGACCTCATTCTAGCACAAAAAGGGTAGGAGTTACCCTTTGACCATTCCGGCATCTTACCATACAATACACATGCAATATGCGTGAGTGGAACCTGAAATCCGGCGACCCATTGGAATTGACCCTGGCAGCCGATGCTCGCTTTGGCCCCACAGAATACTGCGATGACCAGATCTGGGTGCTTAGATTGGGCGGTGGCGATCCTCCTGCCGTGGCGTTTCAAACAACCTATGGGTTGCGCGCCCGCTCGATGCGCCTGTTCCCTCGTTTTATTGAAGCCGACCGCGAGTTAAGCGACCCTGCGGAATTCGTTATACCTCCTTCAGTACAGCAGTTCTATCCCAACTACTTGCAATTACAGTGTTCCCCTTTCACCGATATAGACATTTCGCTGGAATACCGGGTTCCTCAATCACGGGCGGTTGCAGGAAGGATCGTACTGCACAACTCGGGTACAACCTCCCGGCTCATTCAGGTGAGCTGGGTTGCCCAGCTCACCCCCACCGAAGGGCAGCGCATGGCCCCGCTGGAGCTCCATTCTGCCCCCTCCCTTGCAGGGCAGACTGACGGGCTGGCGCCAGTAGTATTCCTTACAGGAGGCCCGCAAGCCGTCAGCAGCCCATATCCAGCGCTAAATCTGGAGGTTGAGCTCCCAGCCGGGGCGACCCGGCGCTTTACCTGGAGCCACGCAGCTCTGGCAGCAGCTGCTGACTCATTCACACTTGCGCGGAAGACCGCAGCATGTGCCTGGGAGGCGGAGGTCGCTCGAGTAGAGCTGCTCAACGCATCTCAGATAGAGGTGTTCAGTGGGAATTCTGATTGGGATGCAGCCTTCGCCCTCTCTCAAAAGCTGGCGTACACTGCCTTTGTGGGACCAACCGAGCACTTACCCAGACCATCATTTGTGCTCTCCCGCCAGCCGGACCAGGGATATTCGATGCGATGCGATGGCAGCGACTACAACCACTTGTGGAACGGCCAATCACCCCTGGAAACGTATTACCTTGCAAGCTTGTTGCTTCCCGGAGCGGGGGATTTATTGCAAGGATTGATCCTGAATTTCATCGCCTCCCGGAGCGATGAAGGCATGCTCGACTGGAAACCAGGGTTAGGAGGTCAGCGTAGCCATTTGCTGGCGATGCCCATTTTAGCCAGATTAGCGTGGAAGCTGTACCAGACTTACGAGGACAAATCCTTCCTTCAGAGCGTTTTCCAGCCGCTGATTCAATTTGTTAATATCTGGTTCACGCCTCGCCACGACCGAGACGGTGATGGGGTCCCAGAATGGGATAACCCTACACAGGCTGGCTTCGAAGACCATCCGGATTTTTCACGATGGCAGGAGTGGGCACAGGGGGTGGATATCTCTGCAGTGGAGAGTCCGGCGCTGGGGACCATGCTGCTGAGTGAGTGCGAGTCTTTGTTCAAGATCGCCTCCGAGCTTGGTCGCATCGATGCCACCTCTGGTCTACAAGCACATGCTGACCACCTGCGCCAGTCGCTGGAGACAGCCTGGGATGAGCGCAATAAGTCATACGTGTACCTGGACCGGGACAGCCACTTGTGCACTCAAGGCGAGCTGCTCGGTGAGCGAAGCGGTTCCGGAGATATTGGCGTGCAGCGAATCTTCGAGCAACCCATTCGCTTACTCGTCAGGGTGACCAGCGACTCGGAGGCGACTACCCATCCAGAGCTGATCATCTATGGTGATAGCGCCAGCGGGCAGCGGAGGGTGGAGCGCATCACGCAAGATCAATTCCGCTGGTTCGCTGGCCAGGGCATCTACACTGGCGAGCGAGTTTATACACGTATCAAACGCATAACCGTGGTGGGAGTAAGCAATCATGAGCACATAGCTGTCTCCACCGTGGATGTCACACGTCTCGACCATACGCTCTTGCTGCCGCTCTGGGCGAAAATCCCCGATACGAAGCGCGCTGATAGCCTAGTGAAACGCTCAATAGTATCGTCCCGACGCTACGGACGTGCATTTGGTTTACCTGCCTGCC
Source organism: uncultured Chloroflexia bacterium (assembly GCA_963714425.1). Lineage (GTDB taxonomy): Bacteria > Chloroflexota > Anaerolineae > Anaerolineales > UBA4823 > DATCYX01. The sequence goes on along the minus strand of CAVQOI010000001.1, from coordinate 396,281 downwards.
CGGTACGCGTAAAAGATCCTGCCCGTGCAGCCTGCAGCAAGGTGCATCTGCCTTGGAATCTCCTGATCGCCGAGGGCTTGCTGGCTTATGACTACCGGGAGGAAGCCGCTGAACTGCTGAAACGGTTAATGTCAGCCATAATCCAAAATCTAAAACAAAACCAGGCTTTCTCGCAGGCTTATCATGCCGATAGCGGCGAAGGTTTGGCAGAGCGCAATACTCTCTCTGGACTAGCACCCCTGGGCTTATTCATGGATATATTGGGTGTGCGCATCCACACAGCCAAGAAAGTTTTTTTGACAGGATTCAACCCCTTTCCGTGGCCAGTTACGGTAAAATATCGAGGATTGACCATCTTGCGCCGAAAGGATAGTAGCGTGGTAACTTTCCAGGATGGCCAGACAGCTACGATAGAAGATCCATCGCCGCAAATCGTATCACTCGAATGACGCTGATATGAACGTAGAGAGACTCTTGTTGGCGATAGTGCAGGCTCAGGATATGCGCCGGGCAACCCGCGCCTTGAACTCAGCCGGTTTCGCAGTGGCTGAGATCGCCAGCTCGGGTGGGTTTTTAGGGCGGCGCAATATTACCCTAGTCATCGGGCTGGGTGAAAACCAGGAAGAACTGGCAGTTCAAGTCATCCATGAGAATTGCCGCCAGCGTGTTGAGTACGTCTCTACACCCCTGGAGGGCGCACCGCTACCAATTCCGGTTGCCACTCCGGTAACTGTGGGTGGGGCAAAGGTATTTACGCTGGTCGTCGAGCATTATGAGGAGCTTTGACCATGAAGATGATTATCGCCATTATCGGAGATCATGATAACGAACCTGTCTCGCAAGGCTTGATCCAGGCAGGATTCCGCGTGACGCGTATCGCATCAACGGGAGCATTCTTAAGGCGTGGCTCAAGTACGCTAATGATTGGTGTGGAGGATGAGAAGGTGGATCAGGCGATCCAGGTGGTTCGCGAACGCACCACAGCGCCGGATGATCCGGGGGTGAAGCGTGGTACTTTGTTCGTATTGAACATCGAGCACTATTCGCAGATATAGATTGTTTGACACCGTGCACACTCACAGGCCGGTGTAACGCTCTCATTTATTCGTAGAACTCCTCGACCTGATAGACCATTACCTGTAAAGGTTTTATCCGCCATAGATCAGGTGGCGCACCCATCTTAACGCATAAGTGATCCAAAAATTCCTCTGGTGAATTCAGCTTCTGCCAGACCTGGGGCAAGAACGTAGCTCGACGAGCTCCATCGAGCACGATCACCCCGTCTATACCAGGCTTTAGCTTTCCCGGAAGCTCCTCAGGCTGGGAATATTCCAGGCGACGGGGAGGCGTCAGGCGCGAAACTTCGATCTCCAGCCTTTCTAGCTCATAGGATTGTACTGGTGGAAAGCGGTAGTCTTGGAAGGCTGCCCCCACGGCATGCTGGTAAACATCCATCGCAAGAGGCTGGTATGCTTCTAGCCCGCCGATGCAGCCGCGCAGCTCGCCGTGAATTGTCAGCGTGACAAATGTCGAACCCGGTGCACGCAGTCGAGCTGGCAACTCCTCCAAGACAGGCGGGCAAGGACGCTCCCCCAGCACTGCTTCCTGTATTGCCTGGCGAGCAAGGCGGAGCAGGAACGCACCTTCTTCGGGGGATAGCTTATCTTCCATTGATGCCTACGTCACCGACCGATCATCGAGGCGGCGGTAATTCCGGTCGAAGTAGACCAGAGGCTTTGCGTCGTTGCTCGTCCTGACAGCCAGAACATCGCCGATAAAGACGGTATGGGTGCCCGCCTGATACGTTGCAACTACACGACAATCGAACCATGCCAGCGCCCCTTGTGATATGAAGGGTGCACCAGTGACCATCGTAAAGGTCTCCAATCCAGCCAAGCGGTCTGAAACATCAGTGAGGCGTCCGGCGAATTGATCGGAGATCTCCTGCTGTGATTCGTCTAATATGGTCACGCCAAATGTCCTCGCCACTCTCATCAGCTGGTGTGTATTGGTTATCTGCTCCACCGAGACCATAACCAGTGGTGGCGTTAGCGAGATGGAAGTGAAGGTATTGACCGTCATGCCGTGACTCTGACCAGCATGCATCACCGTGACAATGGTGACGCCTGTAGCCCACTGGCGCATGGCGTGGCGCAATTCCTCGGGATCAACCGACATGCATTCATCATAATGATGCATAGGATTTACGTCAAGAGGAAAAACCTCGAAGAGAGTATCCACAGAAATGATGAGCGCAAGACGGTCACACCATTGGTCACCGGGCGGTCACGTGGGCGGGTGCGCTAAGTGAGTATGTTTAGAATAATAGTTGCGCGGAAGGATTTATTATGCAATTCGGCGGATTCATCCATCCGCCCGACCCATCGCAATCGCCTGGCACAGACTAACGTTTTAGAAAATGAGTACGAGCAGCAGGATGACCGGCGCCAAGAGAACCACTAGCACAAGACCCCCAACTACCAATCCAATCAAGCAGCCCACAAGGCCAAGGACCAGGCCGATGATACTAACAACCAGTCCGATGACCGCACCAATCAGCCCGAATAGGAATTCGATCAACTCAATCATCGCGCAACCTCCCGTTTATGTTCCAAAATGATCTACGTAAGTTGTGGGGGGAGGTTGCAAACAGGGAATTCAGCCGAGCAGGAATAGGAATGCCAGATCGTTAACGTTGGTGCCAGTTGGCCCTGTGATCAGCAAATCGCCCAGCGCCTGAAAGAAATGGTATGAATCATTGCTCCGAAGATATGTCTCGGTGAGCATCCCCAAGGCTGCCGCTCTTTTGAAGGTCTCCCCTGTGACCACAGCACCCGCAGCGTCAGTAGGTCCGTCGCCGCCATCCGTTGCCAGCGTGATCAGCGCTGCCCCAGGCAAGCCATCGAGCTCGCGGGCTGCCCCTAAAGCTAGCTCAAGGTTGCGCCCACCCAAGCCGTCGCCGTGAAGGGTAACGGTGGTTTCACCCCCACTAATGATACACGCAGGCGGCGCGATGGGCTGACCATGTTCCACAACCTGGCGGGCAATCGCCGCCAGCATCCTGCCTGCCTGGCGTGCCTCCCCTTGCATGTAGGTGGAAAGCACCAGGGAGTTGAAGCCCTCCGCCCTGGATTGCGCCAGAGCAGCATCGGCGGCTTGCTGGTTGCTGCCAATAATCACATTCTGTACGTAATCGAGAATTAGATCACCTGGCTTGGGCGTATCCGGCAGAATTCCGCGGCAGCCTTTTTCCAGATATTCCCGGATGGCTGAGGGGATTCTTTCCAGCAGATTGTAGGCGCGTAACACTTCCCAGGCATCTGCATAGGTGGACTGGTCGGGCACTGTTGGCCCGGAGGCGATCACATCCAGCTCGCTCCCAACCACATCTGAGAGGATCAGGGCGGCTATCCGGGCAGGGTAGGCGAGCCGCGCCAGCTGTCCCCCTTTTAATTGGTCAAGGTGCTTGCGCAAGCTGTTGATCTCGTCGATGCTGGCCCCCGAGGCAAGCAGCATTTGTGTGAGTGCCTGAAGATCGTCCAGCGAGATACCAGGTGGGGGGGCGGTGAGCAGAGCCGAACCGCCTCCGGATATCAGACAGATCACCAGGTCGTCTTCCTGGCAGTTCCGCAGGAGGTCAGCCATCCTGGTGGCAGCACGCATGCCGCGCTCATCGGGGACAGGGTGAGATGCTTCAATCAGGCTCAATCGCTGCGATATTTGATGGAGCGCCTGCTCATCCACTCCCGCGCTAGGGGTGATATGCCCTTCTTTTACGATCACCACGCCCCCATCCAGGTGCTCAGCCAAGACCTGCTGAGCTGCGGAAGCCATCGACGCACCCGCCTTACCCGCCCCCACCAGCCATACATGCCGGAAGGCGCTTAGATCGTAATCTTGCCCGGCGATATTAAGACGCTCACCGCTGAGCTGCATAACGCGCTTCACGGCTGCCGCGGGATCAACGGCGCGCAGCGCTGCATCCAGGATCCTTGCGATGCGGTCGCCTTCAGGCAGATGGTCGGGTAATCGAATTTTCAAGGTGGAGTTCGGCGCTACACAGGAGCGATAGCTGCAGGCAGATCATTCTTTGGGTTGTTGACCAGCGGTGCAACTTCATACGCTCGCAATTCCGTCGCTTGATAAGGCTTTAAGAGCTCAACAAGTGGGCGGGTATCTGAATCGCCGCTTTCAAGCCATAAAGAATACGCCTCTTCCGGCAAAATTACTGGCATGCGATTGTGGATTGGCGCCATAAATGGGTTAGGTTGGGTTGTGATGATCGTGCAGGAAAGCAGTTCGGAGGCATCAGGACTCTTCCAGAACTCCCACAATCCTGCAAAGGCGAATGGCTTGCCGTGTTCCAGCTGGATATACATGGGGGTCTTGCCATGGGGGTCCTTCCGCCACTCGTAAAAGCCATCTGCAAGCACCAGACAGCGTCGCCGGCGGAAAGCATTGCGGAAGGACGGTTTCTCCAAGAGGGTTTCGGACCGGGCGTTGATCATGCGGTTACCAATGGCGGGATCTTTCGCCCAGGACGGGATCAACCCCCATACAAAGAATTCAAGCTCATTCTTTCCGTTGTTGGCGATCACCGCCACTGGTTGGGTAGGCGCGATATTGTAACGCGGCTGGTAGACTGATGAAAGACCCTCCGGCATGTGAACAAAGGGAAACGCATCCTGGATAATGTTTAGATCTGCAGTCAGGGTAAATCGTCCACACATAGGCCACCTTCCATTCAGATTGTACCAAAAATCAGCTTCTTAGCAGAGATGTCGTCCTGCCTCCGTCTCACCCCACCTGTCGCCGGAGTCAATCCGATATTCGGCATTTGAAATGACCGCATATAGTACATTAGTACCTAAGACCTTGCATTTTCGTAAGGAATTATATAAAATGTTTGTAATCAAATTTGTGGGCAAACTATTGGGTTTTAACAAAGTGTGTATATATTTTTCCTTCAGATCGCAATCCTTCCAGAGAGACATCGCTTATCGTTAGTAGAATATTAATGGCAGTTTTTTATGAAAATTGAGGTGGGGGAATGATTTAGGTGTGTATGCACTGGTCGACTCCGAAGGGTTTGTTTTCAAGAAAACCCAGGGGATATGCAATCGTTCAATTTAAGAATCAAGGAGGTGCGTAGCGACAACTACATGCTGGTGTGCTCCAGTATATACCGCACAATCTATTCACTATCAGTGTTTAGGAGGAAATCCATGAATCGCAAGCTGTTTAATATATTAATGATCTTTGTTTTGACGCTCTCAAGCGCCACAGTTGCACTGGCGGACGCCGACGATGGCGATGCCATAAGCGCTGCCAGCCAGGGCGCTTTGAAATCCTATATCGTCGTCATGGCTGAGGATCCGCTCGTCGCCTATGAGGGGGATATCGCCGGCTACCGGGCCACCCGGCCAACTGGCACTCGTAAGATCGACCCCAATAGCGACGCAGTCCAAAAATATGAAAGCTTCCTGGAGAAAAGCCACACCGACGTTCTGGCAAAAGCCAGTGTCAGCGCAGGCTCGCTTGTTCACCAGTACACATACGCTCTGAACGGCTTCTCAGCCATCATGACCGAGGCAGAAGCCAAGGCAGTTGGCTCCCAAGCTGGCGTACGTCTTGTCCTGGAAGATCAGATGCGCTATCCGCAGACGGATAGCAGCCCGGCATTCATGGGCCTGACAGTCAAAGATGGGGCGTATGATAGTGGTATCACAGGCGAAGGCGTGGTGGTTGGCATCATCGACACCGGCATCTGGCCGGAGCATCCTTCCTTTGCCGACGATGGCAGCTATGCCGTACCGCCTACAGGCCCGTTGCCCTGCGAATTTGGCAACACTGCCTGGAATCCTAATGATGCCCCCTTCACCTGCAACAACAAGCTGATTGGCGCATACCAGATGCTGGATACCTACCGCGCATTGACCGGAGCCGATCCGGATGAGTTCGACTCCGCCCGAGATGATGATGGTCACGGTACGCACACAGCTTCCACGGCAGCCGGCAACGCTGGCGTAAACGCCAGCATGTTCGGTCTTCCCGTGGCGACCATTTCGGGGATCGCCCCGCGCGCCCACGTGATCGCCTACAAAGGTTTAGGCAATCTGGGTGGGTACACCTCTGACCTGGCAGCCTCTGTTGACCAGGCTGTGGAAGATGGCGTGGATGTGATCAATTACTCAATCGGCGGTGGCGCAGCTGGACCAGGCGCAGATGAAATCGCTTTCCTGTTCGCCGATGACGCCGGCGTGTTTGTCGCTACATCCGCTGGTAACTCCGGTCCAGGTGCTGCGACGGTCGGTAATCCAGGCACAATGCCCTGGCTCACTACTGTCGGCGCCAGCACGCAGAGACGCTTCTTCAAAGGCACAATCCTGCTTGGCAACAAGCAGAAGTTTGAAGGTGCCTCGCTCACGCCTGAAATAGGCTGGGCGCCTCTGGTCGATGGTGCCGATGTTGGAAGCGAATATTGTGTCATTGGTGCGCTGGATCCGGCGCAAGTCGCTGGCAAGATCGTGCTCTGCAAGCGAGGTGTCAACAATCGTGCAGTATAAGAGCCTGGCTGTCTTGCAAGCCGGCGGCGTGGGTGTGATCCACTATGAGGCTTCGGATATTAACAACCTGTTCACGGACAGCCACTGGGTGCCGACTGTGCACATCGATAACACGCCTGGTTTGGCAATCAAAGCCTATATCGCTTCCGATCCTAAACCTATGGCGATGTTCATCACCCGCTTCAAGCGAGGCTGTTTCGACAAGCTCTACGCCCGTGACGGGGTGAGCTTCGAGCGCGATGCCGGCAAAGGTGGCAAGCAAGACAAAGTCTGCCGTCCTTTGACCACGGCCTGGCCGTATGCTCCGTCGATGACCTATTTCTCATCACGCGGTCCTAACCCGGTCTCCCCGGATATCATCAAGCCAGATGTGACTGCTCCCGGCTTGCAGATCCTGGCTGGCGCATCGCCCTTCCCGGATCCGGATTCTACACCTCCTGGGGAATTGTTCCAGGCGATCGCCGGGACGTCCATGTCCAGCCCGCATGTGGCAGGCATCTTCGCCCTGCTCAAGCAAGCGCACCCTGAGTGGACGCCTGCTATGGCTAAGTCAGCCCTGATGACCACGGCATACCAAAATGTTCGGGACAACGACCGTGTTAGCCCTGCCGATCCATTCGACATGGGTGCCGGTCATGTGAACCCGGGTGGCAAATGGGTCAAGGGATCCATCACCCAACCCGGTCTGGTATACGATGCCGGACTGTTCGATTATGCTGCTTACACCTGTGGAATGGAGTTTGGCGTCTTTACCCCCGGTAGTTGCGACTTCTTGGAGTCGATCGGCGTGCCGAGCGAGCCTTATAACCTCAACTACCCATCCATCGGTATCGCTGAGCTTCCTGGCTCTATGACAGTCGTCCGCACTGTGACCAGTGTTGCCGACCAGAGAGAGAAGTTCATCGCTTCTGTCGTTGCCCCTGAGGGCTTCGAGGTCACGGTGGCTCCGAGTGTCTTGGTCCTCGATCCTGGCGATTCAGCCACCTTCGAGGTGACCATCGCCAACGACGGCAGCGCTCCAGCAGGCGAGTGGCGTTTTGGCTCGCTGACCTGGATGGGTGCAGGCTACAGCGTCAAGAGCCCGATCGCAGTCAAGGCTGCTTTATTCGCTGCGCCGGCGGAAGTTACTGGCAGTGGCGAGAGCGGAGCAACCAGCTTTGATGTCAGCTTTGGCTACACCGGTTCTTACACTGCAGCGCCGCACGGATTGATCGCAGCTACGGTGACTTCTGACAACGTGCTGCAGGATCCTGACGCGACGTTCTCTCCTGGTGATGTTGCCGGGGGAGGCGCCAACTTGCACGAGTTCACCCTCTCTGGGGCAGCTTTATTCCGCATCGCTATGCCCCCAGAAGCTACTGAACCTAACGCCGACCTGGATATCTTTGTGTACGATCCGAGTAACGTCCAGGTTGCCTCCAGCACGGCCGGCGGCACGAATGAGCTGATCGACCTGGTGCTTCCTGCAGATGGTACCTGGAAGGTATATGTACACGGCTGGTCAGCGCCAGGTGGCGACTCAGACTACGATATGTGGACCTGGGCAGTACCTCTGGCTTCCGGCGGCAGCCTGAGCCTGGATGCAGCTCCTGCAGCAGCCACGGTCGGCGCTACCGAGACGATTGACATCAGCTGGGCAGGCCTGACCTCAGGCGGACTTGGTGACTGGTATCTCGGTGCCGTCTCACACACTGGCGATATTGGCCTGATGGGCTTGACCCTCGTCAACGTCGACAACCGCTAGATTTTAGAGTGAGTGGGGTCAGACAGCTCGATTGATGTCTGCTCTGCGAACAAATCAGCCACCCACAGAAATCTGTGGGTGGCTGTGATTCATCTAAGAATTACTTGTCTTCATCAGGGGGAATGCTGTTATCGGGCGCTGGGGGCGTGGAATTTTGCGGGCTACCGGGGGTCAGGTTCGTGATGTCGATCATCGGCGGATTAGCCGGATCTTTATTGATTTTCTCGCACAGAAACAATCCGCGATTTCCACCTAAGTGATACTCATACTCCCAACCCATCACCTGTAAAACAATCAGTGCACCATCTTCTGGGACTTGTTTATACTTCATGCCCGGCTGCGGGCAGCCCAGGCTGGCATCTGGCCAGGTGACGCTTTCCGCACGCATCACCAGGATGTCTTCTTCATCAATACTCAGGCGTTGCGCCAGGTCAGCGATCGCCTCGTCAATTATGGGTTGAAGCGCGGGGTCAATCGGCATTTTCGTCCTATCTCCTTCGAGTCCAGCTGGGGGTGTCGTAGTCAGCGCTTGGAACGCCTCTTGACCTGAAGGCTCCAGGGGAACGGCACTTTGAGCTAGGGAGGAACTTGCTCCCGGTTCAGTGTCCGCCGGAGAAAGCTCGGAGTTTGATCCTGCTGCTGGCACGCACGCGCTCAAGATTAGCACACCTCCCAGCACGAGAGCCAGTCCAGTGCGCATTCGGTCTGTTCTAGAGGTATAGGTTGCCATCATACGCTGTAGACGTTGGCAAGACAAGATTTGTTCCCCGACAACCACCCTCAGCTCGTATCTGTCCTTAGCGGGCACCCCGCCGTCCGAACTGGCGCTCCAGCAGGTCGACCGATAGGTGGATCATGGTGGGTCTGCCATGCGGGCAGGTACGCGGTGACTGGCAGGCTTGCAGACCTTCCAAGAGAGCATGTTGCTCTTCTGCGGATAGAACACGTCCGGCTTTGACTGCGGCGCGCTTGCATACACGAGCAATGATGCGTGCCTCCATCTGTGCTTGCAGGGGAGTTTCGTCCTCTTCAAAATCCTCTACCAACACGCGCAATGCAGCCGGAGCATCCAGTCCAGAGAGCAGTGCCGGGATCGCGCGCACCAGGTAGGTCCCCGGACCAAAAACCTCTACCTTAAAGCCCAGTCTACTGAGCAGTGGGAGCTGCTCTTCGAGATGTCGTCCGCTCGCAGGGGGCAGGTCGACCGTCGCTGCCTGGAGCAGTGCCTGTGCTGGAAGCGGCTCGTCCTTTCGGGCGTTATATTGCGCCATCAGCTTCTCAAATAACACCCTTTCATGGGCAGCATGCTGGTCGATTAGATACAGACCATCAGGTCCCTCAGCGACCAAGTAGGCTGATGCAATCTGACCGACAAGGCGCAAAATCGGCGCTGTCCCTGCCGGTGATGTGCCAGGCAGGGGAAGTGTATCCGCAGGATAGGGAGATTGCAACGAAGGATAGGGAATGGATGGCTTTCCTGTCCAGTCAATCCCGGCTATGCCTGACTCCAGATTGGTTGGAGATATCGCAGAATCCTGCCTCCACTCTGGCACTGGGGTATGCGCCAGCAATGCTCGCCGCACAGCCCGCTGCACCGCACTAAACAGGCGATCGGCATTCCGGAAGCGCACCTCTGCCTTGGTAGGATGCACATTGACATCCACCATCTCCGGGGGCATCTCTAAGAATAGCATCGCCATCGGGTAACGTCCCACCATTAGAAAAGTGTGGTACGCCTGCACCAGGGCAGTCGTCAGGGCGATATCTTGAACGGGACGGCGGTTGACAAACAGAAGGATCTCCCGCCGGTTCGAACGCGTCAGCGCAATTGGACTGATGAAACCGGTAATACCCACTCCCTCATCCTGGGCGAGCACTTCCAACATCTGGCGAGCGGCGTCCACGCCATATAGCGACGCCAGCACTGCGCGCCTGTCGCCATCTCCACTGGTCTGCAAGCCCGGACGATCATCCTGGCGCATTTGGAAATGCACATGTGGATATGCCAGCGCGTAGCGCGTGACCAGTGTGTCGATCTGCCGGCGCTCGGTAACATCGCTCTTCAAGAATTTCAACCTTGCCGGCACATTGAAGAACAGGTCTTCGACATGCACCAGGCTACCTTCCGCAGCCCCAAGGGGCTGGACTTGTTCCGCCTTTCCACCCACCACTCGCAGGCGCGCCCCAGACTGGGATGCCCGGAGGCGCGAGGTGAGCGTAAGACGAGAGACCGATGCGATGGATGCTAGCGCTTCGCCGCGAAACCCAAGTGTGGAGATGCGAAAGAGATCCTCCGCATTGCGTACTTTGCTGGTTGCATGGCGCTCGACCGCCAGGTCTAGTTCCTCCGCTGAGATGCCACGACCATCATCAGCCACCTCAATCACTCGTTTTCCGGCGCCTTCGATCCGTATCGTGATGCGCGAGGCGTCAGCATCCAGTGCGTTTTCGATTAATTCTTTTACAACAGAAGCGGGGCGCTCGATGACTTCACCAGCTGCAATTTGTGAGGCGACATCTGCCGGAAGGACGCGAATTGGCATGAGGGTATTATAAAGCCTTAAAACCAAAGAGCGGGGCGGCAGTGCCGCCCCGCTCGGTGTTGGTTACCCTGGGAGATTAATCGTCGCCTGGGTCTTTCTCGTCGCCGCCATCATCGTTATCGTTATCGTCGTCATCATCATCATCATCATTATCGTTATCGTCATCATCATCGTTATCATTGCTGTTGCTATTATCGTCCTCCCAGTCATCATCATCGTTATCGTTGCTGTTGCTATTATCGTCCTCCCAGTCATCATCATCATTATCGTTGCTGTTGCTATTATCGTCTTCCCACTCGTCGCCTGAGTTGTCGTTCGCGTTATCATCGTCCATGTTGTCGTTCAGGTTGTCATCGTCCATGTTGTCGTTCAGGTTGTCATCGTCCATGTTGTCGTTGATGTTGTCATCATTCATGTTGTCGTTGATGTTGTCATTCTCCAGTTCTTGTTCTGAGACTGGCTCAACCTCACGTAAAGTCAGGCTTCCATCCGCATTCACAATCACATGCACTCTGACGAGCTGTCCGATCGACAATGTACCATCGATCTCCGCTGAGGGTGGAACCAAGAACGTTTTACCATCGACAGTCCAATAATCTCCATCAACGGTTTCGAGCACGCCGGTGAATTCGATTTCATCTTTGGGTGAATTGAAAAAGTCGGATTGAGCAATCTCCCGCCCAAATGCAACCCCCACAGCCGAAAGTGCCAATGCGCCAAAAATAAGCAAATAAATAAAAATACGAGTGGTTTGTTTCATTTCAAGGTCTCCTGTACAGATATTGTGTAAACTCATTGGCGGATCTTGACAAGCCAATGTTGTTGTTTATCTTCACCTTATTAGTCGCCATCTACGGCTGGATGTGACGACGATGATGCATTTCTCACAAAACTCTAATCACTCTATCAAGTCAGCAGAGGCTTTATAATTATCTCGTGGCTTATTCAACCCTGTTCTTCGATCTTGATGACACCTTGTATCCTTCTTCTAATGGTGTGTGGGCGGCTATCCGCTACCGGATGAACCAGTACATGCTCGAAATGCTCCAGCTGCCACCCGATGAAATCGCCGCGCTTCGCAAACATTATTTTGAGACCTACGGCACAACTCTGCGCGGGCTTCAGGTACACCACCAGGTGGATGCAGATGAATTCTTAGCCTACGTGCATGACCTGCCCATCGACACAATGGTCCAGCCAGACCCAGAGCTGCGCACCCTTCTAAGCAGCCTGGATCGTAATAAATTCATTTTTACCAATGCCGACGCTTCCCACGCTGAGCGTGTCTTGGATGCTTTGGGTGTCAAGGATTGTTTCGATGGTGTGATCGATGTGCGGGCGGTGGATTTTAAATGCAAGCCAGATCCAGAGGCCTATCAAATGGCAATGCGCCAGGCTGGGGAAAAGCTCCCCCAAAGCTGTGTCTATCTGGATGACGCACCGCGTAATCTGGCGCCCGCATATGACCTGGGTTGGTTCACCATTCTGGTAGGAAGAAAAGATCCAGACCCGGCTGCGAGACAATCCGTGCTCCGCCCCCACGAACTCAGACAAATATTGCCTGAACTGTGGCAGGATAATCACAAAAATGCGCTTGAGCACAGTGAATGAGTGATAAACAAATTTCAATCGAGGCAGCTGCCCTGCTTGTAAAATCAGGGGATACCCTGGCGTTGGGAGGCATGACCCTCTACCGCCGACCGATGGAATTCGTCCGGGCGCTTCTTACTCGCTTTTTGAGCACAGGTGAACCAGACAACCTGACCTTGCTGGCTTTCACGGCGGGGTTGGAGAGCGATCTGCTGGTGGGAGCGCGCATGGTCTCGTGCATTCGATCGTGCTATTTTGGATTGGAGATCTTCGGGCTGGCTCCCATGTTTACCTACCTCGCCAACCGGGGTGAGATCGAAATCATGGAGGAGACCGAGGCCAGCATCGCCTTCGGGCTGCGCGCTCGCATGGCGCGTGTAGGGTTTATGCCTGGGCTCGGCTGGCTTGGCACCGACCTGCCCAAATTACGTCCCGATGTGCGCACAGTCAGAGACCCCTATAGTGGGGAAGAGCTGATGGCATTCCCAGCCATCAGCCCAGATGTGGCTGCCATCCACGCTTTGCAGGCGGACCCTGATGGGAATGCCATAATCGGTGGGAACCAGGGTGTTGATATTGAGCTGGTCATGACAGCTGGTACTGTCATCGTAACAGCTGAGGAGATCGTCCCCCGGCTGCAAAAAGCCGACCTGGTTGCGCCCTTTGTACATGCGGTCGTGAACGCTCCGGGAGGAGCCATGCCCACCTCATGCCACCCACTCTACCCCCTGGATGGTCGCGCCTTGCTCGCATACACAGAGCGTGTCAGCGATCCAGAATCCTTCCAGGCTTACCTCGACGGCTGGCTCGCTGCCTGATTGTTATCCACCAACGGGTATTGGGGGAAACCCAATCTCCGGGTCTTCCTCCCAGGGTTATTATATTTCTCTAATAAATTTATGGTAATCTTGACTCCATTGAGTCATGAAATTACTCATCGAAGCAGGCAATCCTGCCTGATTTCTTAATCAGGATTCGAGACGGAGCTGTGCATGAGATCTAAAGTTACTCTGACCATATTAGCCATTGCCGTGGCTGCAATCCTGATTGTTGGATCTTGTTCTGCGGGATTTGTAGCCGGTAGGTTGTTCTCCCCGTCAGACCAGCTACTTGCCTGGCTGCCATTCGCTGGTAGCCAGACCGTTGAGGATACCGCCAACGGCACGACTGAAGATCTCGTCCAGCTTTTCGCCCCATTCTGGCAGACCTGGGATCTGGTGCACGAGCAATACGTCGACCAGCCCGTTGATGATGACCTGATGATGCGTGGTGCGATCCGCGGCATGCTGGATGCCCTTGGTGATCCGCATACTTCTTACCTTGAACCGGACCAATACAACGATCTCACAGCACAGTTGCAGGGGGACGATAGCTACGAAGGCATTGGGGCGTGGGTGGACCCGACCGCTGATTTTCTGACCGTGATCGGTCCGATTCCTGGGTCGCCCGCCGAGAAGGCTGGTCTACGCACTGGAGATAAGATCATTGCCATCGATGGCGAGGATATGACTGGAATTGACGGTGAGCTGGTACGGCAGCGCGTCCTCGGCCCGGCTGGCAGTATAGTCACCCTGACGATCCTCCGCACCGGGGACGAGCCTTTTGACGTCCGAATCACCCGGGCAAGTATCACTGTCCCCAGTGTCGACTACCGCATGCTTGATGGCGATATCGGCTATGTGCGCGTCTTGATCTTTGCCGATAACACACAAGAGCAGCTACGCAGTGCCCTCGAGGATTTATTAGCCCAGAATCCTAATGGGTTGGTCCTCGACCTGCGCAATAATGGGGGTGGCTATCTTCAATCAGCGATCGATGTGGGTTCAGAATTCATCTCCGATGGCATTATTGTCTATGAGGAATACGGGGATGGGCGGCGAAAGACCTATGAGCCGCGCAGGGGGGGACTGGCAACGGATATCCCCATGGTGGTGCTGATCAATGAAGGTAGTGCATCTGCATCGGAGATTGTGGCTGGAGCAATCCAGGATAATGGGCGCGGCTTGTTGGTCGGCATGACCTCCTTTGGCAAAGGCTCCGTGCAGATCCCGACTGTGCTCAAGAATGACGAGGGTGCTGTACGCATAACGATCGCGCGCTGGCTGACCCCGAATGAACGCACCATCCACGGGGTTGGATTGACACCCGATGTTGTGATTGAATTTAGCGAAGAGGATATTGCAAACAACCGCGACCCTCAATTGGATAAAGCCGTAGATCTATTAACGAAATGACGATTGATCCAGTGTCCGTCAAAACAGATAGATTCAATGAGTATTAGATCTGTTCATGGAGTGAACAATGGGTTTCTTATTCTATGATATCCGCTATATGATGTTTATGCTGCCGGCTTTCTTGTTAATGATGGCCGTTCAATTCTATGTTAATTCCGCCTATCAGAAATGGGGCAAGGTGCAAGCTCGCAGCCGCTTGAGCGGCGCCCAGGCTGCTCAGCGCTTGATCGAGCGTGGGGGTCTGTATGACGTGCGTGTCGAAGGGGTGGCTGGCAACCTGACCGATCACTACGATCCGCGCTCTCGCGTACTTCGTCTCTCCAGGGGCGTGTACGAGACCAGCTCTGTGGCATCGCTGGCGATTGCTGCTCACGAGCTGGGTCACGCCTTGCAAGACAAAGAAGACTACCTGCCCCTGCGTATTCGCGCAGCTCTTGTGCCTGCTGTGAACATCGGCTCGTACCTTGGCTGGATCTTTATCTTGATCGGCCTCTTGCTACGCTCCCCCCAGCTTGCCTGGATCGGCGTGTTAGTCTTCGCCGGCGGCGCTGTCTTCGCTCTGGCAACCTTACCGGTCGAGCTGAATGCTTCCGCCCGAGCAAAACGCCTGCTGGTTGAATCCGGATTGATCGTAGGAGACGATGAGCAGCGAGGCGTGAATAGCGTGCTCAACGCCGCTGCGCTCACCTATGTCGCCGCGCTGGTAACAGCAGTGCTCCAGCTTCTTTATTACGCTACTTTGGTAATGGGGATGGGTGGAAGGAGGCGAAGTTAAGGCGCCATCCAATCAAGATGCGTCAATTCCGGTAATTTCCGACATCGTCTCTTTGACCATCAGCATAATCTGCTCGAAGGGGTCCCCCTCGCGCAAGGTGAAGTCAATTGTAGCCCCATGCTGCCTACCAAAGCGGTTGCAGTTGAGCGCCTGCAGGGTAGGTTTCAGTGCTTGCCCACCTATAGCTTCTTCGGAATCTCCATTGTCATACCAGATTGACCTGCGTCCCAAGACCAGGAATTTCCGCAGCAATCAGCCAACCATCCTCCAGTTGGAATCCTGGAACTGAGGGGTCATTTAACAGTCCAAGATGCCCATCTAGGTCGCCATATTGCACGTTAGGACTACTCAAAGCCAGGCTGAGGCCTGCAGCGATGAGTAATGCCGGCTCGAAGAAACAACTTACCATCGTGGAAATGTGTGCCGCGCGTGCGATGGCGTCTATCTGGCGTGCGCAGCGCAGTCCACCACAAGTAGCCAGTTTTACACTCATTCCGCTTACTGATCGGCTGGCAGCCAGTGACAGCGCTGAGTCGGGACCCCGCACGCTTTGGTCTGCCAGGATGGGGATTGGGCTTAACTCCGTGACTTGACGCAAGGCGGCATCGTCATCGGCAGGTGTGGGCTGTTCCAACATTTCCAACGTTCCTTTCAATGCCTGAGCGACATCCAGGGCATCGCGCACGCTGTATCCACCATCCGCGTCCAGTCTTAAGATGTGGTCAGCCAAATTCCGCCGGATTGCTTTCACTCTGCGCACGTCTTCTTCCGGGTTCAATCCACCCTTGATCTTCAAAATTCGGAAGCCTTTGCGCGCGTATGCTTCAGCTAGCTCCACGCTCTCTTGGACGGTGGATATTGGTAGAGTAATGGAAGTTTGGATCCGATTGCGAAAGCCACCCAGCAGCCTGTAAAGCGGCATGCTAGCTATCATTCCGAGCAGGTCGTGGAAAGCCAAATCGTAAGCACACAGGGTTGACGCATCTCCTTTGGCAATTTTTGCGATCTCGCTCAGCGTATACTCGATATTAAAGGGATGCAGATCGGGTACCGCGCTGGCGCATTCCTGGCACAGGCGAATCACCTCATTTGGCTCTCTACCAGTTATCCCCGGATGAGCTACGGTGCATCCCCAAGCGCTCTGACCCTGACGCGTCTCAAGGCGCACAAAGATGGCTGTGACCTGCTTGATCACCCCTATTCCAGTAATAGCCACAGGCTCGCCTAAAATAAGTTCGACTGGGATCACCTCAACTTTGGTAATTTGCATGTTCCCTCCAACATCCACAAAGGTCTGGATCACCGCTCCTACATAACTTCCCGCGGACCGTTGGTTTAATCCCCGTAATTATTATACGTGATCCTGTTTGCTTATCAATCCTGTCAGGCGAAAATCGGCTTCGACCTGATATAGTGGGAAATATCACAACGTGGAGGGTGCAATGCAAACAGAGATTGGTTCCATGATCGGATTCGCTTGTGGTGGATTTTTTATCTTGGCGTTTGCTTCCGCAGGCGTGTTCCTGATATTCCAAACCATTCGCAGCCGCAAGAAGGCGGAAGCCAGCCAGTCCTGGCCGTTCATATCCGGGCAGGTGACCGAAGCTCGTGTTTCGCGGCATACAAGCACCGATTCGGATGGGGATACGAGTGTGAGCTACTCACCATTGGTGAAATACCACTACCAGGTCGCTGGACAAGATTATGAAGGCGCGAAGATTGCCTTTGGGTTCCAGCAGAGTTATAATTCCCAGGCAAAAGCACAAGCAGCGCTGGAGCGATTTCCGGTGGGTGGTCACGTAAGCGTTTATTACGATCCAAATAACCCCTCAGATGCCGTGCTCGAGCGCAAAGCAGGTGCATCAACCTTGGGACTCGTATTGGGCATCATCTTCCTAGTGATCAGCCTTTGCCTGGGTTGTCCAGGCTTGATGATCGCTCTGATCGGTACCTTTTCCTCATCCTAATTTCACTCATATTCAACATTAGCTACCGGCAGCGCCTTAAGCCCTGCCGGAATTTGTCTATCCCAAGCAGAAACTTGCTCCAAACGGGGTAAAATCTTCATACCTTGATAAGGAGGTCTTGATCATGGCTGTCCACGAGCTGGCTGGGAAACCCACCCCCAAGGAATTTCTGATTAATGTACCCCGATTGGTTTCTGCGTATTACACTCAATCTCCCGATCCAGGTCAATCCGACCAGCTTGTCGTCTTTGGTACATCCGGGCACCGCGGCTCGTCCATTACCAACAGCTTCAACGAAGCGCACGTCCTGGCAATTGCGCAATCGATCTGCGAGCTCCGCTCATCGGAGAAGATCAGCGGACCGATTTATGTGGGCATGGATACCCACGCACTCTCCGAACCCGCCCTTTACACAGCTATAGAGGTATTCGCCGCCAATGGGATGGAGATCGTTATCCAGGATGGCTTTGGGTATACACCGACACCGGTCATCTCCCATGCCATCCTGAGGTATAACCGTACCAAGAGCGCCGGTCTGGCAGACGGTGTTGTCATAACCCCCTCGCACAATCCCCCGGAGTATGGCGGCTTCAAATATAACCCGCCTGATGGCGGGCCTGCAGATACGGGCACCACCCGTCGCATTCAAGAGCGTGCCAACCAAATCCTGGCGCGTGGACTGAAAGATGTGCGCAGAATTCCTTTACAGGATGCTCTTCGAGCGGACACAACCCATCATTACGATTACACCTCTCCATACGTCGAGGACCTCGGCAATGTGATCGATATGCGCGCCATCTCCGAAGCAGGCATCAACATCGGGGTCGATCCGATGGGAGGTGCAGGCGTGACCTATTGGGAACCGATTGCCGATCTCTACAAGCTTAACCTAGAGATCGTCAACCCGTATGTCGACCCCACCTTCTCCTTTATGACGCTAGACCACGATGGGCAAGTGCGCATGGATTGTTCCTCACCATATGCCATGGCCAGCTTGATCAGCCTTAAGGACAAATTCGACATCGCTTTTGGCAACGACCCGGATTACGACCGGCATGGGATCGTGACACGTAGCGTTGGACTAATGAATCCCAACCACTACCTGGCAGTCGCCATCTGGTATCTTTTCCAAGGTCGATCCCAGTGGGGTCACGATGTCGCTGTTGGAAAGACCCTGGTCTCCAGCTCAATGATCGACCGCGTCGCTGCTCATTTGCAGCGCAGGCTTTGCGAAGTGCCCGTAGGGTTTAAGTGGTTCGTCCCTGGGCTGCTGGATGGCTCGTTGGGGTTTGGTGGCGAAGAGAGCGCCGGCGCCTCGTTCTTGCGCAGAGATGGGACAGTCTGGACTACCGATAAAGACGGCTTTTTGCTCGACCTGCTGGCTGCTGAGATCCTGGCAGTAACCGGACGTGATCCCGGCGAGCACTACAAGGATCTGGAGAATTGCTTTGGTAAATCCTGGTACGCTCGCATCGACGCTCCTATCGGGCCAACAGAAAAAGCTGCCCTGGCAGATCTATCTCCAGAGCGCGTGGCAGCACAGGAGCTGGCTGGTCATCAAATTTCTGCCCGGTTGACACGCGCATCCTGCAATCAGGCAGCGATCGGAGGGCTCAAGGTCGTTACCCAACAAGGCTGGTTTGCTGCCCGCCCTTCTGGAACTGAGAATGTGTATAAGGTCTATGCAGAGAGCTTCATAGGCGAGGAGCACCTGCGTAGGATCCAGACAGAAGCCCAATCGATCATCGATCAAGCGATAAAACCTGGCAGCTGAGTTGTAGCGCCCCCCCAATCCACCACGCAGGATTTCGTATGGCATTGCGTAGAGTTCTTCAAAGAGCAGGTTCTCTCGAGAAGTGGATCGTATTGATCATTGTATTGCTTGGATTTGTGCTGAGGGTGTGGGGCGCGAATTTCGGATTACCTTATCTCTATCACCCTGACGAGCCAAACAAGATTGCCATTGCGCAAAATATATTTAAGTCAGGTGACTTAAATCCGCACTATTTTAATAAACCCACCTTGTTCATCTACATCAATGCGCTGGCATACATTCCATACTATCTCATTGGAAAACTGCTCGGGGATTTTAGCAGTACGGGGGATATCCTCTCACCGATCATGCTTACAATGGGTGTGGGGTTGGCTCCCTTTCCTTCGAGTGTGCTGATGGGACGGCTGATCACAGTTTTGTTTGCAACTGCCTGTATCCCTATCGTATTCTTGATCGGAAAACAAGTCACAGGGAAGCCTTCGGTGGGTTTATTTGCAGCTTTTGCAATGGCAACCTCACCAACCAATGTAGTGCACAGTCGCTCTATCACAGAAAATGCATTCATGGTTTTTTTTATTCTGCTAGTCCTGTGGTGCTCAGTGCGGATCTACCAGCACGGAAGGACAGGAGATTATCTCCTGGCTGGGATAGCTGCAGGTCTGGCTGTATCATCAAAATACCCGGCTATTCTTGTACTGGTCATTCCGTTGGGCGCACATTTCTTAGCGCATGGGGCGAAGGCGTTATTAGATTATCGACTTGTTCTCGTATTCCTGATGACACCACTTGCTTTTTTCGCTACAACTCCCTATGCTTTATTAGATCATACAAAATTTTTGCAGGACACACTCGGGGAAGTTGTCCATTACAGAAGTGGTCACTTTGGAATGGAAGGGGACAGTTTCACCTGGTATCTCCAGTACATGTGGCAGACAGCTGGCGTGATCTCTCTGCTGGCTGCGTTGGAAATCGTGCGAAGCATTTATTCACGATCTAAAGAAATAATTTTGCTGACACTTTTTCCGATCATCTTCTTTCTATTTATAAGCAGTTTTATCGTACGGAATGACCAGACTCTTCTCCCGATTACGCCATTCCTGTTCATGTTGGCAGGCTCATTTCTGGCATACTTGTTTCAAAAGGTAGGCCAAATCCAAACCAAAGTGTTCCCTAATGGATATGCCTGGGGTGTCGTTGGTCTTTCGGTGCTTGCCATCTTGCTTCCCACAGTTATGACCATCTCTGATACTCTTCGTCTAACAACAGTTGACAGCCGAATAACCGCAAGCCACTGGATAAATTACAACCTGCCAGCCGGCGCGCGCATAGCCATTGAGGCTTATTCTCCTTTCATAGATCCAGTCCATTTTTCTGTATCGGGATTCACGAGCTTGATTGAGCATCCGCCTGCGTGGTACCTAGAGAATGGTTACGAATATCTAGTATTTGGGCAAGGCATGTATGGACGCTTCTATCGTGAACCTGATAAATATCAGCACGAAATATCTGAATATGACAATTTATTTGGCAGTCTGGAGCCAATCAAGTTTTTTTCTGATGGCGATTATCAAGTACGGGTTTATAAAGTTCAGCATTAATTCGCCAAGTCAAACCCCCTAATATTGATTCCTTTT
Organism: uncultured Chloroflexia bacterium; assembly: GCA_963714425.1. Taxonomy (GTDB): domain Bacteria; phylum Chloroflexota; class Anaerolineae; order Anaerolineales; family UBA4823; genus DATCYX01. The sequence goes on along the minus strand of CAVQOI010000001.1, from coordinate 375,454 downwards.
TGACGGGAACGAATTTTACACCTTGATCGTCTAGCATTTGAGATCTGCAACTGGCATCAATCGCCTGAAGCAGGGATCAAAATATCAACGAACGGCAAGAGGTGTAAAATGTACGTCCAGAATAAATTCTCCACAATCTTTATCGCTTTAGTAATTACCTTTAGTTTGGTTTTGGGCTCCTTCGGTCCTGCCACTGCGAGCACTGCCAGTGCGATCACGTGCTCCGAGAGCTATACGGTCGTGCGGGGTGATTACCTGGTGAAGATCGCTCGACTATACAACCTGGATTGGCGCAACCTGGCAGAGATCAACGATTTGGCCAGCCCGTATAAGATATACCCTGGGCAGGTTTTGTGTATAGCAACTGTAAGTGGGAATGCTGGCAGCGGCAGCACTAGCGGTGGAACCACCACATCTAGCAGCCAAAGCAAACTGGTTGCTTTGAGCGTCGAAGAGGACAAATCTGTCACCTTACAAGGCAAGAGCCTGGCAGCCAACACTCGCTATAGCGTTTATCTTAGCAAATATGGCAGCTACCCAGCCGGCGCTTACCTGGTGGGGTCCATTCTCACGGACAAGTACGGTGGATTCACCGCAACCTATAATCTTCCCAAGCGCCTGGTTGACACCGTAAAGATTGCTGTGAACCTGACAAGCACACGGGGCAGCGCAGTTTCGAACTGGTTCATAAACGCGACCTCTGATGGAAACACAGGTGGTGAAGGCACACCCAGCCTGAGCTTCACCGTATCCTCCGTCAACGATGACGATTGGGTCAAGATCAAGACCAGCAACCTGCCTGCCAATGTGACCTTCGTCGTGCGCATGGGCAAGGTTGGCACCAAAGGGGTCGATGGCGTCATAGTCGGCACGCTCCGTGATCGCAGTGGCGGCAGCGTCAGAGCCTCCTTCGATATCCCCGACCAGCTACAGGGCAAATCAAAGATCGACTTGCGGCTTGAAAACAAGCAACTGGGAATCAGCTACTACATGACATTTGAGAATTAACCAACACCACGCTAATCAAACTTGGCAATGCAGATGCCCTATCCTGATGGTCGAGGATGGGGCATCGATTTATATTATAATAGACTGACCAGTCAGTTTATTATAAAAGGAAATAGGATGTCCCCCAGGCCCGATGTGAGCACAGAGAGAATCACCCAAATCCTGGATGCCGCTGAGCAAGTATTTACGCGCAAGGGTTTTGACGAAGCCCGCATGGACGATATCGTCGACGAGACTGATCTGAGCAAGGGCACGCTTTATTGGTATTTTAAAAGCAAGAACGATCTGATTATCGCTATTTTGGATCGTATCTTCCAACGCGAATTCCAAAAAATGGAAAGCGCCAGTTTCGCAAAACTATCGGCGACGCAATCCCTCTGGATGATCACTGACATGATTGTCGCGGATATCACCCGCATGCAGAGGCTGATGCCGATCGCTTATGAATTCCTGGCATTAGCCTTCCGCAACCAGCAGGTCCAGGGTGCCATCCAGCATTATTTTAATCGCTATATGGAGTTATTGATCCCTATCATCCAGCGCGGCATTGAATCGGAAGAATTTCGGAATGTGGATGCTCAAGAAGTCGCAATAGCCGCTGGGGCAATCTTCGAGGGGACAATCCTCCTGTGGGTTTACGATAAGAATTGTATCGACCCACAACATCACATTCGCTCAGGAATACGTCTCCTGCTTGAGGGAATCCAGATCTCGCGGTGAATTGCAGGAGAATGAAGCCAGTCAAGGCGAGTGGGCCTGCAGCCCATCCGTCAAGGGAGTGTGCGAGATGCAAATCATCATTCTGATCGCTGCTATGCTAGGTGTGGGATTGATCGCTGGTTGGATAGCAGGTTATATATGGAAAGAGCGCCAACCCGCACAGACCAGCAGGGATTACACAGTTGCCGTCATCACTGCGGTAGTGGTCGGGCTGATCGATTGGTATGTCATCCCAGCCATGGGCTTCAGCGAGCGAATAAAACTTTTGGGTGTGGCTATAGAGCCTTTCTTGGGCGCCTTAATAGTGCTGTGGATTTTCCATAGAGCGAGGGAATAGTCCTATATGATCGCAAACCCGGTGATCGAGACGCGCGACCTTTCTCGAGATTTCAAGTCCAACCGGGCGGTGGATGGGCTTTGCTTGAGCATTCATCCTGGGGAGTTGTTCGGGCTGATTGGCCCGGACGGAGCCGGAAAAACAACCACGCTGCGATTGCTTTCAGGCTTGCTGGATATTAGCGCCGGCGATGCAACCATATTAGGGTTTGATTTGAGGCATGAGCCAGAGGCGATCAAGCCTCACGTAGGGTATATGGCCCAGCAATTCAGCCTGTATGCTGAGCTGTCCGTGCTTGAAAACCTGAGGTTTTTTGCCGAGCTATTTGACGTTTCGCCTCACGATCTTCACGAACGCACCCAGCGCCTACTTGCTTTTGCCGGATTGACCAAATTCGTCGACCGCAGGGCTGCCCACCTTTCCGGCGGCATGCAGAAGAAACTAGCCCTCGCCTGCACACTGGTACACCGCCCTGAGCTCCTCCTCCTCGACGAGCCCACCACCGGAGTAGACCCTATCTCGCGCAGGGAGTTCTGGGACATCCTCACAGATTTGCACCTTGAAGGTACAACAATCGTTGTCAGCACACCCTACATGGATGAAGCCGACCGCTGTACCCAGGTTGGGCTGATGTACTCTGGCAAGTTGATCGTGTGTGATAGCCCACAAAAAATCCGCGAGTCCCTGGAGGGGGAAGTGATCCATCTTCAAACAGATGACTGGCGTACAGCCCAACAAACTCTTGCTGGGCTAAGTGGTGTACGAGAGGTACAAACCTACGGCGAGGCGTTACACTTGCTCGTCGATTCCGCGGAAAAGCGAGTACCTGAGATAGAAAAGCACTTGAAGCAGGCTCAAATTGGCTACCGGAGCATCCGCAGCGCCCCACCCCGAATGGAAGAAGCATTCATTTCCTTAATCCACCAGTTGGAGGTGTGATGTCTTTCCGGCACATTTGGGCTGTGACTCGCAAGGAGTTCTTCCATATCCTCCGCGATCGCAGCACGCTATTCCTGGTGCTGTTCACGCCTACCCTGGTGCTGTTGCTCATGGCGTACGCGCTGACGGTGGATATCGAGCATGTGCCTATTGCAGTGCTAGATTATGACCGCAGCCAGCCATCCCGAAGATTCATCCAGCAAATTACTGCTGGGCAAGATTTAGACATCTATGTCTATGCGCAGGATTTCGAAGAGATCCAATCACTTCTCATGCACAGCCGGGTGAAGGCGGCAATCATCATCGCTCCTGATTTTGGCAGCGATTTAATGGCACTCAAGGGATTGCCGATCCAGATCATCATCGACGGGACCGAGCCACAGAGTGGAAATTTCGCAGTCGAGCATATCGCCCAGCGGTCCGAAGAGTTCATCGTAGAGGCACTGTCGGGGTATTTGCAGAGCATTGGATTACAGCACGAATCTCTGCTGCCTTTAGATCTGCGCGTACAAACCTGGTATAACCCGGACCTGAAGCCCAAGAATGACCTGATTCCTGGCCTGATCTCGATGGTTTTAGGCTTTCCAGCCCTATCCGTGGCGCTCACACTTGCGCACGAACGCGAGCACGGAACGCTGGAGCAATTACTGGTCACACCCATCCGACGCGCGGAGCTGCTCCTGGGTAAAATCCTCCCCTATCTGTTGGTGGGCATGATCAATGTCATCCTGATCCCTACCCTGGCAATGCTGTGGTTTCGTATCTCTTTCAACGGTAATTTTCTTCTGTACTTCGGCTTATCCACGATATTCCTTTTCTCTGTCCTGAGCATGGGTATGATCGTGGGAGTTTTCATGCGCACGCAGGCAGCTGCCTTAGCGCTATCATTCCTGGTGATATTCTTCCCAGGCTTCTTCTTGACCGGTATTTTCTTTCCTTTAGCTTCTATGCCCGAGGAGATGCGCCTCGAAGCTCTGATGCTGCCTGGAACCCATTATGCAGTGATCACACGGGGCATATTTTTGCCCGGGGTTGGGATGGAGGTGCTCTGGCCCTACGCGCTAATGTTGGCTGTCCTCGGGCTGGTATTCACCGGAGTGGCGGCACTGTTTTTCCGGAAGAAATTAGGATAGATTATGTTCAGGCGCATATGGACCCTGGTGACCAAAGAATTTCTCCATCTGCGCAATGACTGGTGGCTGCCTGCCTTCATGTTGATTGGAGGCGCCTTCGAGCTACTGCTGGTTGGCTGGGCAACCTCTCGCCCAATTACTAATTTGCCCTTGATGGTATTCGACCAGAGTAACAGCCCCGCCAGTCGCTCGTTGGTGATGGATCTTACCAACACCGGCACATTTCAATTGCCTGAACAGGTGAATGATTACCAAAAGTTAGAGACTGCATTACAGCATGGCAGCATCAATGCAGCAGTAGTTATTCCACCTGATTTTGCCGACCAGTTGTTATCCCAAACCGGCCGCCCAACCCTGCTTGTGATCCTCAACGGTGCCGAGAGCACACCCGCCCTGGCAGCGCTGCGAGCCATCGATGGCATTGGACGAGAGATCAGCGAGCGACTCGTCGTCAAGCGCCTTGGGCTTGATTCTGAAGAGTTCTCCAGTTTCAATCCAAGCCTGCGGGTCTGGTTCAACGAAAGCCTGAGCGAAGCTCTGTACACTACGCCAGCCGAGTTAGGCTTAATGTTGGAGTTCACAGTGTTGCTATTTGCAGCGCTGGCTTTCTCGCGCGAGCGCGAGCTGGGAACTCTCGAACAATTGCTGGTCATGCCTTTCTCCTCCCTTGAGATCATCATTGGAAAAGCCATCCCGGTTGTCATCATCGGATTTGCGGATTTTTTGCTCATGCTTGTCATGGTGCATTTTGCTTTCCACGTACCCGTTCGCGGCTCCCTGCTCCTCCTATTGACGCTCGCCTTTGGCTACCTGCTGGTTGAATTGAGCAAGGGGATGGTTATATCGGTGGTCTCTCGCACACAGCACCAGGCTTTTCTGCTTGTAATGCTGGTAGGCATGGTTGATTTCATGTTTACCGGTTACGCCGCCCCTGTGGATGGTATGCCGAAGGCTCTGCAATACTTCGCCAACCTGATCCCTGCCCATCACTGGTTGACCATTCTCCGCGGAATTCTACTCAAAGGCGCCGGGTTGGACGTCCTCTGGCAACCAGTGCTCTCGTTGATAATCCTGGGGGTAGTCATCGGCACTTTCTCATTGCGTTTCGTACGCAAGGCGCTGGATTGAGATGACAAAACCACCCCTCGCAATCTCAGCGCAAGGAATTACCAAACGCTTTGGCGCCTTCACCGCTGTTGATCAAGTAGATTTTGAGGTCAATCGTGGAGAGATCTTTGGATTCCTTGGCCCAAATGGCTCAGGCAAGACGACAACCATTCGCATCTTATTGGGTTTGATGAAGCCAACACTTGGAAAAGTTGAAGTTCTCGGCATGCGCGTCGAAGACGATATTCAATCCATCCGGCCGCGAGTAGGCTACATGTCCCAGCGCTTCAGCCTGTACAACGACCTTAGCGTCCTGCAAAATTTACGCTTTTATGGGGTGGCGTACGGCTTGTCCGACACTTTATTGAAGATACGCATCAACGATGCGATTGCTATGGCTGGTCTCAGCGGGCGCGAAGATGTCAAAACCAGTGACTTAGCCGGAGGATGGAGGCAGCGGCTTGCCTTAAGTGCAGCCATCCTGCATCGACCAGATGTTCTCTTCCTGGACGAGCCTACCGCTGGTGTGGATCCGGTATCACGCCGCCAATTCTGGAATCTGCTATACGATCTGGTGACACAGGGGGTAACCGTATTTGTGACCACACATTACATGGACGAAGCAGAGCACTGCCAAAGGCTGGCTTTCATCCAGCACGGGCGAATTATCGCCTCCGGCACCCCCCGAGCGATCAAGGAGAATATGATGCGCGGCGACGTACTGGAGTTTGCTTCCTCAGATCCCGCGCTGGCTGTCAAGGTGCTGCGAGCAGCTCAGAACGCAGGCGAGCTGGAACTCTCCAAGGTTGAGCTGTATGGCTCGCTCCTCCACGTCGTTGCCGCGGATATCCATCATAGTATGCAACTGATATCTAAGAAGCTTCGTGAGAATGGCCTTGAGCCGGGCCAAATGTCGATTATCGAGCCATCGCTTGAAGATGTATTCATCGCCTGCATGCAGGCTTGAATCTGCTTATCGCAAGATTTCTTTCCCTGCCTGGTCAGCTTCTTGAAATACCTTCTGTACCTCGTTTTTCATCTCGTCTGTCGCGCTGGGGGTATACGAGATAAATTTAATCATGTCGCGGGCTTGTTGCAATAATGCTTTTACCTGGGCGATGTACGAAAAATCGTGCTTACCAACACCAGCAGGGATGGGTAGATCACGGGCTTCCTGAATCAATGCGCGAGCTTTGGTTATTCTCTCTGCTGCGGGGATCAACCGAGCCATGCAACCCTCCTTGGGTGCCTCATGGGACCAATTCTATGCACACAACATATTGTCTGCTGCACAATCTATTGTAACGCGGAACGCCTGCTTGCTGGCGCTAGTCGGCGGAGTGTGACCATTCCCTGCAGGTGAATTTAAGATTCAAATTCGAGTAAAATAGGATCATAGTTGATTGCAGTCTAACAGCTAATAATAGCTACGCGGAGAGATAGGAGAACGCGCATGAGCGGAATTATCTGTGCTATTCGCGGTGGTCCGCACAGCCAACCAACGATCACCCGCGCCATTGAGCTGGCTCAGGAAACTGGACTGCAGTTGTATTTCCTCTATGTCGTCAATCTCGAATTCCTTTCGCACACCTCCAGCAGCCGAGTGCACACAATTACCGAAGAAATGCAGCAAATGGGTGAATTTATTCTCCTGGCGGCGCAAGCAGCAGCAGCGGCAAAATCGGTCGATGCGCAGGGGGTGGTTCGGCAGGGCAACGTGCGTGAAGAGCTGATCGGCATTTGCCACGAGATAAAAGCCGACTATCTTGTGGTGGGAAAGCCGAGAATCGAGCGCGAAGACACACTCTTCAACCGCGAGATGCTCAACCAGTTTATTGTCAAGACGGAGCAGGAGACGGGAGCCAAAGTTGTCCTGGCACAGGGTGAGAGCACATGAAAACTCCATCGACCCATTGGTTGCTCATGATATTTATGCTTGGGCTTGGCATCGTCACCAACCTCCCCACCAAGGCAGTACTGGCGCAGGAGGCATCCTGGGAACGTCTGGTGACCGGAAGATTAACAGACCGGCAAGGCCAGCCTGTGCAAGATGCCGAGGTCACAATAGGCGCCGGAGTGGAAGGCGAAACACTGGCAACGACCACCTCCCAACCAGATGGCAGCTATGCATTGGCGCTCCCTGAGGCGCTCCCCCCAAGCCTGGTTTTGCACGTGCACCGCACCCACTTCGAAGCTGCCAGCTTAACGCTGGATGCGGGTGCCATCCAGAATCTGAATGATGGACAGCCTGTTGTAATGCCCGAAACCGTGCTGGTGCGTCGTGTTAGCCTGGCGTTCTGGATCAGCACGTTTATTTTTATCGCCGTCCTGGTACTGATTGCGACGGGCAGGCTCCACAACACGCTCTCCGCCCTGACCGGCGCCACAGTGATCTTTGCCATCAGCTACCTGGGGCATCCGATCAGCGAGAATCTCTTCATCTTCGACTTCCGCAGCGCGCTCAGGTATGTCGACTGGAATGTGATCTTCCTGATCATGGGGATGATGATTGTTATTGCCGTGGTGGAAAGGACAGGCTTGTTCCAATGGCTGGCCTTCATGGCTTACCGCATTTCGGGCGGGCGCACCTGGCTGCTACTCACCATCTTGATGTTGATCACGGGTGTTGCCTCTGCCTTGCTGGACAACGTAACCACCATGCTGCTGATGACTCCAATCAGCGTTCAGATTGCCCTGGCACTCGGAATCAGTCCCCTGGCGCTACTGCTGCCCGAGGTTTTGGCTTCCAATGTAGTGGGGATAAGCACCTTGATCGGCACACCCACAAATATTCTTATTGGCTCGTATGCAGGCATCTCGTTCAACGCATTCTTGGGGAACCTGACACCTGGGGTGGTGCTTGCGCTGGTTGGGTTGGTTCTATACTGCCAATGGATTTTCCACAAAGAGCTGCAACCAAAAAGCGGAGGGGAGATATCTACGCTTCTACTCGAGCGCCTGGAGCAACGCGCCCGCATCAGCGAACCCCAGCAACTCAAGAAAAGCGCTTGGGTCGGCGCAGGAATGCTCCTGCTGTTTGTCTTCGGCGAGCGAGTGCACCTGGTGCCAGCTGTGACGGCCCTCATCGGCGCTACAGCTCTGCTGGTTTGGATCAGGCCAGACATCGAAGAGATGATCGAGGCTGTGGATTGGACGACGCTGGTGTTCTTTATCACGCTGTTTATCGTCGTTGGCGCAATTCAAGAGGTTGGCTTGATCAGCCTGATTGCTGACGCTATCAGCAAGTTAGTAGGGGATAATCTGGTGGTAGCGGTCCTGGCTGTCACGTGGCTGAGCGCATTGCTCTCCACCATAATCGCCAATATTCCGTTTACGGCAGCCATGCTGCCGGTCATCGGATACCTGACTGCCACTATTCCAGGTGCGGACACCAAAGTTCTGTTCTTCTGCTTGTCGGTTGGTTCCGCCATGGGAGGCAATGGCTCGCTGATAGGTGCTTCAGCGAATATGGTCACCGCGGGCATCTCTGAGCGTGCCGGCTATCCAATCACGTATGTATATTTTCTCAAAAAGGGGTTCCCAGCCTTGCTGATTACCGTCGGGCTGGCGACCATCTGGTTGCTAATCCGCTTCATCCTGTAGGCAGAAAACTTTAGGATTGGCTGATTAATCCTGGGAGTGTTTTATGAATGAAAAAAAACCAAAGCACATCATCTGTGCTGTGCGTGGGGGACCGGAGAGCCGCGAAACCGTATCGCGAGCCATTGATCTGGCGTTGCAATATGAAGCTCGCTTAACCTTCTTGCATGTATTGGATGCAGAATTTCTGGAGTACGCTACCGTCGGACCACTCAGCGTCATCTACAACGAACTGGTTGAGATGGGTACCTTTGCCATGCTCATTTTATGCGACCGGGCTCAACGCCGTGGACTCGAGCAGGTGGATTACATCGTACGAGAAGGCAATATCCGCAAGCAATTGCACCAGTTCGCCATCGAGACACGAGCAGAGATGATGGTTATGGGAAAGCCAACCCGTAGCCCAGGGAGGAACGTCTTTAAGCCCGATGCTTTTGAGGTGTTTGTATCTGAGCTGGGAGCAGAAGGGAATATTCAGATTTTACAGGTGACCCCAATCCCTCAGGAAGCCTCCTAGGAGCAACCTGATTCGGTTGAGTCAAGGCTGCCCTTTATAAGTCCTGATTACCTTTGGATAATCGGCAAGTGGATCGATACGTAGTCAGGAGTAATGCAGTTCCCTATAATGATATCTGCAATAGAAGTGACTTCATACCCAGGGAAAAATTGGCTGCCACCAAAATCGCCATTCGCCTGAGCATCTAAATATTCAAGCCTGAAACCTACAACATCACTGGGGACTAGGCAAAAATCGTGAGCATCCCCACTGCATAACGGGTGTCTCATCTCAAAGTGGTTTAATTCCCCGATACGACTTGCAACTCCAAAGCCATCCAATGTGCCTCCATCGAGCGTATCTTCGAGGGCAGAGGATAGGTCTGCAGTTTGTATAAAATTGTCCTCGAACTGGGGTACGCCAGCCGAATCACTGAGAACATCGTCCAAAAGTGCAAAAAGCGTACCGCTATTGTCATTATCAAAATCGATGCGAAATCCATCTCCTTCTGGTAAAAATTCCCCGCTGGTGCTCAATTCGTCATCGTTGATGGTAATACCCAGATACAGATTGTTTGCACTATTCATTACGTGTAAAGTGGCTGTGAAGGGGGTTGCTTGTCCTGACACGATCATCAGAAAAGTCTGCGTGTATGCAGCACTCCACTCTAACGCATCCACCTCGCCATCGATAAGCGCAGCACCACACGCAGGACCAAATGTCTCCACAGGATGCGCGGATACATCGATTGAGGAATTTCCGAAACCACTCATTATGGCGGAGAGAAATCCGAATGCCATCAATAGAGCCAAAACTATCCAAACCGGTTTAGCAAATCTGCGCTTATTGACCATGCTTTCCCCTCCCTGACCATGATATTGGCTGTATCTTGTTACTCCCACCCGACTCAATTGCCACAACCTGCAAGCCAATTAATAGCTACAAGAAGTATATTGAATTTTTATCCTCTGCGCAAGTAGCAATCGGCAGCAGGTCTAATAAAGGAGCGGTTAGCAGATACCGCGTATTCACCCATTCACATCCGTGGATGACGAATTAAATGACACCTGCCCGTTCGAACAGCTTAGCTCAAGCGGGTATATTTAATCTTTAACTGATTGGATGATCTTGTTATTACTTGGCTGCAGAGCGGGCTTTTTCCATGTCTGATACACCTAGGACCAAGCGGGTCTTTGTGGCAAGGTAAGACAGGTTAATGTTCACTCCGGCGTTGCCCATCTTGCGGCACACTCTACCAAACTCACCCGGTCGGTCTGCGATATCCATGACCAGAACATCGCGTTCTGACTTGACCGGAATGCCCGCACCTTCGAGAGCTTGGCGAGCAGCCGTGGCATCCTCTACAAGAATGTGGATGTGCCCCTTGCCTTCACTTGAAAAACCACACGTGCCTTCAATATTGACACCCGCCTTTCCAAGTGCTTCGCCCAATTCGGCAAGCGTGCCAGGGCGATCATCAAGAATAACCGTTAGATCTTTGGACATGACCTTTCTCCTTTCGAACACACTCCACCGCCAAGTGAGTTCCAGTCGCTCCCCACCTAAAGAATACATTTAATATAGATTTTAGCATATATTATTCGGAGGTCTATCATGACGCTAGTTATTTTAGATAATGGAAAAGCCGCCCTCGTGTGAGAGCGGCTTTATCGTTCTGGATCCTACAGTGGACTACCTGAACCGGAAGTTAGCCACACGCGTGGTGCCGTCGACCAGCACCACCACCAGCTGGCGACAGGTGTTCTTCCAGCTGGCAGGGGATTTCCAGGCGTATTGGTACACGCCGGTTCCAGGCTTAAAGACTAGCTGGCTGATACTGGCTGGGATGGTCTCTTCAACCATGTCCAGGGATGCTCCAGTTTCACAGGCGATCGGGTGTGACGCCGGGTAACCGGGAGCGAAGATATTGAACCCCTGGTCCCCACCTAGGGTGAACTTAACCGGCACAGCCCGGCCCGCAAAAGCAAGGTTGAGCAAGGGCGGATTATCCACCGGTGAGAGGAAGCCAACAAAGTCGAAGTTCAGCAAATCAAGTCCAACCAGCACGGCATCGTGGTCGGAGGAGCGATATGCATTCGGTTCGTAGAGTGCGTCCTGTGAGTTGGGTTTGAAGGTGGTATCGTAATCCACAACATCCGGTTCATCGGAGTTGATGTGCCAGTCTTCAACGCCGGTAACCTGTGCAAACATGCTCCCATTTGCAAGGGCATGATCAAGATATCCAGCCTGACCATCGAAGGTGTATGAGTAGGCGTAAATGCCCTGGAAGTGGGAGATCAAATTGGTGAAATCGTCGCTCGTGCCAGCCGTGTCGTCCGAACCAGCCTTGATCGCGTCGATCGGGTCTTCCTGGGCGTAGGAGTTCAGGTCGCCCATGATCAGGAAGTCCGCATCTCCGCTGCCAGTTGGGTCGGTTGCCGCCCAGTCCACCAGGGCTTGGGCAGCTAAGGTGCGTGTCCCGCTGCAGTTGCCCTGACCGTCACCCAAATCCGGGTCGCCGACATCGTCGCAGGCAGAGCCTTTGGATTTAAGGTGATTGACCACAACTGTGAACCGAGCCCCGTTCGTATCCTGGAAGGTCTGAGCCAGCGCGGGGCGGCTCTTTGTGTCTATGAAGCGTGGGTCAACGGTCGAATTGAGAATCTGGAATGCGCCAACCGGAGAAACCCTGGCAGGCCTGTAGATCAAGCCCACTTTGATTGCATCTGTCCCAATGGTGCCAGTGTCGATGTAGGCGTAGCCAGGCAGGCCGGCGACAATGTCGGCGAGCGGCTCTACGCCGGTGGTGTTCTCGAGCTCATTGAGACCGATCACGTCCGCATCCAAGTCCGGCAAGGGCGGCAAGGAGTTTGGTACGTTGGCGGGTGAACTCATCCGCCTGGTCAGCATCAGCGCCGCGGCACTCAAGGTTCTGCAAAGGACCACATTTGTTGTCCAGCGGGTTGCCGGTTGGGTAATCCAGTGTCACGAAGTAGTTGAGCGTGTTCATCGCTGCCACGCGCAGGTTGCCACCCACAGGTTCGGGCGAAAGCCGGTCGCGGATTGGCGGGATGTAATCTGCCGGTCCCGTTGGAAAGATCCGGTACAGGCTGAAATCATAGCCAAGCACGCCGATTGTATTTTGAACCGTATCACCGCCACGGAATTGATTCGACAGACTGAAGGGATCGCCATTCGGATGGCGAAGGACAGCCGGGTTCTGCGCACTGTTTACATCATCAAGGGTAATGCGGCGCAGGCTGTTGGCGAGCGTGCGAGCATTCGCCGCAGCGCCCGGTTCGTCGATGGCTGTGCCGGTAAATGGGCGTGGTTCGCCATCAAGAGGCAGCGCAATCACGATTTCGCCGAAGCGGTCATAGTTGAAATACTCTGAAATAATCAGCGATTGCGGAAGGCGCACATACATGCCTTCATAGCGCTCAGGGAAATCTGCGTCGGCAAATGGCATGTACACGTCGGTGGCTGCGACACTTCCGCTTCCACAAACGACGATGTTCGCGACAGGCACCGCAGACGAGTTGCTATTCGAGCCGTTGAGCGTGGTTTGGCTGAAGCGTTCACGGGCATAACCAGTCACGCGCACCACCTGTCCCACACTCGCCAGGTCAGAACTACCTGTATAGACGAAGATGCCATCAGAAGTCGCCGGATCGCCATCGCCAGCCAAATCCTGGATGAAGAAGCCTCCTACGCTGGCGCTTCCTTCGAAGTCACCCACCACGACACCCTGTGTGGTGACGTTGCCAGTGATGGCTGCAGAAAGACCGCTGCCTTGGATGGCATAGATGGGAGTAAACGACGTCGCACATACATCAATAGGCGAGAAACCAACCGAAAAATCCACAACCATATTATCCGGTGGGTCATTGGCATCTTGATCGCTGACCTGATTTGCATATACGGTTAAGGTACAGCTCTCTCCATTGACTAGCGACACGCTTGGATCGAGAGAAAAAGACGTTGGACCACCAGTGAAGCTGGTGGGGACAATCCCGCTCACACTGCAGGACAAATCGAACCACGCAGAGGTTACGTTTACTGGTTCACTGAAGGTCACACTCAAGTTGGCATTGATCGGGAAGTCGATCGCACCGTCGACTGGGAAAGTATCTGTTACCTCAGGAGCCGCATCCGCAGCTCCACAGGGATTTAGCGGGGATGCACTATTGCGTGGAGTTGGCTCGCCGGCAGCAAAATCGAGGGCATTGTTATCCGTCTCTGTGCATCCATTGGCGAGTCGCAAAACCGCTGTTGCGTTGGTTGTTGCAGGTGCGGGGGCCGTTTCATAGAAATTTGCGCCATCCCAACCAACCAGGTCCTTGATAAGCGCCAGTTGCGCTGCAGAGCATGGAGTAGATCCACCATTGCATCCTAGCGTAGTGGTAGACATCACCAGAGCGACTTTGCCGCCGGTCCCGCTCATAGGGATCGGAGAGGCATCAGTGACGTCGGGTGTTGGTAAAGGCGTAGTGCCACCACTCCCTTGCGCCTCCTGAATCAACAGGTATTGACCGGGAGCAAGTGAAACATTCGGCAATTCAGTTAATTGCGTAGTACTCGATCCAAAATTTCCCGTACCCGTCGCACTGGCATACTGCACCGACCATCCTGCCAGTGAGACGCTCGAAGTTCCTCGATTGAATAGTTCTATAAAGTCGTGGGTGTATGTTGCGCCAGAATTCCCTCCACCGCCATACACCTGACTGATGACGATATCACCTGAGAGAGCCTGCGCCCTCTCAACCGGCAGTGCCATAAGCCCCAAAGCTAATACGAGCGCTATGTTGAGCAGGCTGGCAACGAATTTGTGAATCCCTTTGGTCATGGTATCTCTCCTGTTGTAAGATGATGGTTTTCTTCTACAAACGGTAGTTCCCCTTCGTAGGTTAATTGTAGGGATAAAAGCCAAAAACGCAAATAAGAAAATGATGAGTGACTAACTCGCATTATAGAAGGCATATGTGACATGTGCAGCCGCATCACTACAGCCATGATTAACCCTCTGTTGGGGGCTTGTCCCTTAGTGCTTCAATGGTTTGATCAGTAATAATCAGTATACCAACACCCAGCATTATGTAGGGTGCTGATAAATAGTGCTAGCCCAATGTTAACCCAAATAGAACAGTATCCCGAGCATATCCTCTGGGAAGTGCACTCCTGAACTCCACCAACCTCAGTCCCTGGTCTTATTCCTCACTGCTCGGGGGGCGGCGCATGCGGGAAGCCATGCTGAACATGAAACCTAGAGCTGTGATAAAAGCCAGACCAATCTTGGTGCGGTCAAGTACAGGTTCTACCCTCACACCCTCTGGTCCAGAGACGATCACAGCGACCGGACGGGCAAATACACGCCCACCTCCACCGCCTCCACCCCCGCCACCACTCCCTTCAACCTTTTCGGACTTGTCAGGTTTTTCGAGTTCAGCAGCGTCTCCTTCTTCGGTGTCATCTCTTTTATCTGGACTTTCACCCATGCCCAAACCTGCCCCCATCCCAAAACCCAACACACCTAAGACCTCAGCTGCTGGGATGATCAGCGTCTCCCCGTGCCTTACAGGTCTATCGTAGACAGACTTGACGCTGGCGGTCTCAAAAAAGTGCTCCAATGTGCGCTCAATCTTCTCCATAGCAGCTGCTGAGCTCTTCTCGACCACAGCGGTAATATCTGTGGATAGCTTTTTACTCTCCTCCATCATCTATCTCCTTTGAATCAACCAGGTTAGTAATCCAATTACCAGCCCAGCTCCGAGCAAAGTGAGCTGTACGGTGCGGGTGATGTCGACCACTGGCAGCACTTGCTCGCTGCCATCGGCTCCTTGGACAATGACCGAGACCGGGCGGTTCCAGATCAGCCCACCTTTTACTCCAGGCAGGGTGAGCCTGATCGCCTGGCTGAAGGGGGTAATCTTGTTCTCACCAGCCTGGATGGTCTTTCCAGGCATGGTCTCTCTGGTTAAGTAATGCATACATCCTCCTGAGTGATTGTAGTATACATGATACAACTTGGCCTCGTTCAAGCAATTTCATACCATGCTAAACACAACCGCGGGGTTTTGTGACCTGAACCTACGGGAAAGACCTTTTTATAGCTCAGGAATTAAGAAATTGTCTGCAATCCAGCCCAGCCGACCATCCGCTAGGCGCACACGCTGCCAGTTAAAACCATCTGCAATTTGAGCCTCCCCGGTAAGCTCGACCCGGGTGCCATCGGATAGTTGTGCGAGCATCTCATATTTCAGTCCTGGCTCCGAGCGCACATTCACACCAAAAGTGTTGGTGTTCCCTACGCGAGCAAAGCCTGCCACAGGAAGCACCTCAGGCGTCGACGTGCTCACAATAGTCGAGGTGAGCACAAGGAGTGGGGTAAGGCCAGGAGTGGGGGATAGCTGCCCTACCTCCTCGCCAGGCGTCGATGTGGCGGTTGTGAGCGGAGGGTTGGCACCACCTGGGAGATTGAACAAGTTGACCAACAAACCAACAAGAGCCAGGCTCGAGACAAGTAAAAAAACTCGCGCCCAACTTAGAAGACGCCTGTTTTTATCCTTGTCATCTACTCCTGGGTGTATCAAGCCGCGGTAATAAACATAGTAGCGGAAGCTGAAGTATGCCCACAGCAGGCTAGCCAGTACAGCGATCAAGGGATAAAACGAGACCGACTTCATCTATATGATATTTTAGGTGATTTTCACGTAACGGAGAATGCCTAATCCAATTTGTTCCAGAGAATACGCCCCCCCAGGCTGTCCCGAAGGGGGGTAATACTGATCCTTCTCGGAGCTTGAGCGGAGAGATCCAAACTTTTCTCGGATGGGTTTTTATCTCTACTCGTACTGGCTCAGGATCAGAGGATCAACTGACTTCCCCCCTTTATTTCTCGCTTATTTTTCCGTGCCCCCTCCATGCGATTCTTGATTCTTCATTTGCATTTCGATAGCATTATCCAATTTTTCCATGAACTCGTTAAGTGGGACGCGATGCACACGTGCGGCTATCTCAACCGTCAGGGCTTTGGTCAGCATCCGGCGGAATGAATAGCGTGCCACGCGCTTGACGCCAAAGACCTCCATCACCCCGGCGATATCGCCATATTCTTCCAGGATATCAGACACTTTTGTTTTGGGTGTGATATTCATTCGTTGCCACTTTTGACATTCAAACGTGGTCTACCAATCAGTAAGAATCCGGCAGCCATCAGTCCAAAAACGACCACCAGTAAGAAGCCTTCGGCACTTTCTGAGCCACGTGCGATTGAGATGGCAGTCTCGAGGGGCAACAGCACGTACAGCAGGGTCAGGCCGACCACGATGGCGTTGCGGGAAGCCGAATCAGCTGCACTACGTGCCATCCAGGAGATCACCCCAGTGGCTAGCATGGCAATACCAAACTGCGTGGCAACATGCGCGGTTAAAACATCGGGGGGCTGGCCTGTGCGGGCTGCCATCAATGGGCCCGGGACAAAGATGAGCCCTAATCCAAGCAGACTGGCGACCAGTGCGCTGGCTGTAAATAGGTTCTTTAAGTTCAAAAATCATCCTCCTGGATTCGACCGTTTGATAGCACCAATCCAGCTAGAGGCGATTGGTTGCTGTATGTCAACATTGTAACCTGCTCCCAGTTTATCTTCTGAAGGGTATGGTTATCCACTATGCAGGTATTTTAACATCGCCCGCATCAACCCATCTAGTATAGCGTACCGTGTCCTGTAGAACGGTTTATGGGATGTTGTGGCACACGGGAACCGCCTCCAAGTTTATTGGAGGCGGTTGTTAATAGAGCTGATGTTGCGTCTATGTCTGTACCCTTGCGTCAATTACCTCCCCAAATTCTTGCTCCAATCTTTTACCTTTACGCCAAGTCGCCTCAAATATTCTATCAGCAACACAATACCAACCGTATTTTGGGGAAGGATCGTTTGCGTATCAAGCGCCAGATTACATCCGCAGTATGAACCAATATCATCACTTCATTCCAGGAAAAACTCGAATATCTTCATCCACCGATTGTTGCTTTGATGATTAGCTTGTACCCTTCCTTTTCGAAACCCGCTGCGACCGAATCCTGGAGTTCCTTGCCTGGCGTCAAGGCAATCATGTAGCCTCCCCTGCCGCCGCCTGTAACTTTCGCTCCGAGTGCTCCATTGTTGAGGGCTAACTTGCAGAGGTCGTCCAGAATTTCGTGAGACATATCCATATCGACCAGCAGCTTGTGGTTTTGCGTCATTATCTTTCCCACCATTTCCAGATTACCTGCTTCAAGTGCCTCTTTCATCTCAGAGCCCTGGGATACGATGGTCTGGAGACGCGTTCTAAAAAGCTCCGGATTCTCCGTCTTTTGCACATCGATAAATTCATCCAAAGCCGCCGTATTGGCTGTAATGCCGCTGTTGGCCAGTACGATCTCGAAGGGTTTTGGCGTTTTGATCTGTTCGAAATTTTGTTGTCCGTTTTTCAACCAGAAACGAATAAGTCCCCCATAGGTTGAGGCAGTATTATCCACCCCACTCGCAATTCCATGATAGGGGAACTCTCCCTGCCATGCTACCCGGTTGATCTCCTCGATCGAATAGCCCAGGTTGAACTCTGCGTTCAATGCCCTAGCGAGCGAAACGCAGCTGGCAGCGCTGGCACCCACGCCGCTCCCTGCCAGCAAGTTACCTCCAACGGTGATTTTGATGGGGTTCTTTTTGACATCGATGTTCATTACTTCGAGAACTCTGTTGATCGAGGCTACCTGCTGCTCCTTTTTCTTATCCTTATACCCCGGAACCTCGATCCGATTGTCCTCCAGCACCCACCCCTCGCCGCCAATTCTTTCCACGGTCGTCACCGTTTCGAAGGAAATTGCCGAAACTATCGCTGGAACTTCATCCAAAACGAATTGATCCCCTATCAGGATCGTTTTACCAAAACCTGTCCCTTTTGCCATTACGATTCTCCTTGTAGAATTTTTTCCATTTCCTCGACCAGTTTTTCTTCCTTCCCAATCGCCACCGTGGTGGCAGCCGTGAGACTATGGCAGGCATCTGAGAATCCTCCAAGTCGGTTTGTCGCTTCGGGAAGGAATATATTAAGTCCCATTGCTCTTCTTGACCTGATTTCCCCTTCCATGTACGGAGATACCCGCATGGATATCTTCACTTCATTAAAAGTGATCGTGCCGAATCCCGGGATTTCGTCGGGAATCACCTGAAATCCGGCAAGATATTTCAGGGGATCAATCAGGTCTGTATCTTTAATCGCATCACAAAAAGCCCCGATCATTTTCACGCCCATTGGAAAGAATCGTTTTTCAACATGAAACCATTGGATATGAGGCGTTTTCTTCAACGCGCCATTCTTGAGCTTTTCTATCTCCTCGTCGAATAACCTGGATCTGATGGTCTTCAAATCCTCCACCATCCGGTCCGACTCAGAGGATACCCCTTCGAGACAGGTCCTGACTCCCATTTCTGGCCCGTCCTGGTAATAGCCTACGCCACCTAACAAATCTAGATAGTCCCCAAACTCAAGAACCGGCTGTTCACCTTTTGAGCCTTTTAGCACGTAGTGCTCGCCAGTCTCAGCTTCTCTGATTTCCAGCTTGCCTTGCTGAACGGCTTCCAGCGCGGCATACCGGTTCTGACTTACCAACCGGCCATCCACAAAAAAACCGTCCGCCACTGCGCCAATCGCAGCAATCTGCGCCAGGTCTCGGTTGACCGGATCCATAGTCACCCCAAAAAGATAGCATGTCGTTGAACCGGAGATATCTCGGTCGCCTTTCAATCCAAAGAGATCAGGGTCAAGATTGTGAACCATCGGATCGGTGGAGGCTTCAGCGACATGGTGATCCAGAATCAGCGTCAGATTCCTTCCCTTGTTCAGTTCGGAAATCATCGGTGCGATCCGTCCTGCAAAATCGGCGAAAATAATAAAGCGTCCCTCTTGTTCATAAACCTTTTTCAGCACTGCGGGATATGGCTTTTCCAGGCAAAAGCGCTGGACTTGATATCCCTGCCTTTCAAACACGCGTGTGAGAATGGCGCCTGATGTAATCCCATCGGCATCATTGTGGTGAAAGACCTGGACAGTCTGCTCAGGCCATCGCCTGACCTCGGCAATTGCCAGTTTCATTGCCTCAATCAAGTTGTTCAGCATTGCTCTATTCTCCTCGTGAAAAGTGTATTGGGAGGCAAACTGCTCGGAAAAGATTATAATCCACACGCTTGAGAATTGGATTTTTTCGAAACAGGCGGTTGCTGCGCGAAACAGATTTGTTAGGTGTGAGAGATTTGTGCCATTCCGCAATAAGGCTCTGTGAGCGATTTGTTGCACCCTTTGAGCGGAGGCTCACAACTCCACGCTGATCTAAAACTTCATGTTCAAGCGACAATTAACTCCGGTGAGCAATTTTAGGTTTTTGAGTCTTTTTGTGCCCAGGCAGCGGAGGGGCTGGAGATTTGCACATTCTAGCAGAAACGCCAGCTTTAAGATGTGCGTGATGGACATGGTAAACTAGCCGTTGAGTACGATGAGAAGGTGGTACCTGTCATATGGAACCTATGCTTGCAACAGCAATCAGTTGCCCCAACATTGCCTTCATTAAATACTGGGGTGATCGCGATCCTCTCTTGCGCTTGCCAGCCAACGGCTCTATCTCGATGAATCTGGACGGCTTGCAGACGCGCACCCGGGTCACCTTCGACCCCACCCTACCTCATGATACGCTCAGCATCGATGGCTCCGCCGTCACTGGTCCAGGGCTGGAACGCCTCAGCACTGTGCTAGATACCGTGCGTCGCAAGGCGAGGATATCCCTTCACGCCCACATCGAGAGCGAGAATAACTTTCCCACAGGCGCAGGGCTGGCTTCATCAGCTTCGGCGTTTGCCGCCCTCAGCCTGGCGGCCAGCGCGGCCGCAGGATTGGCGCTCAATGAACGAGACTTATCCCGCCTAGCGCGCCTGGGCAGCGGTTCGGCTTGCCGCTCGGTGCCTGGGGGGTACGTAGAATGGCAGCCTGGTGAAGGCGAGCAGGACTCCTTTGCCTTCTCTATCGCCCCTTCTGGGCATTGGGATCTCGTCGATTGCATAGCCATCGTCAGCCAGGCGCACAAATCCACCAGCTCCTCTGAGGGTCATGCCTTAGCGCACACCAGTCCGTTGCAATCCTCCCGCCTGGAGAGTGTCCCGATCCTATTAGCTCAGTGTCGCCGCGCCATCCTTGAAAAGGATTTCGAGTTGCTGGCCACCGTCACCGAGCTGGACTGCCACCAGATGCATGCCGTGATGATGACATCCTCCCCACCTTTGATATATTGGCTTCCGTCCACCTTGGCTGTGATCCAGAGCGTGCGGGAATGGCGCAGCAGAGGCACGCCGGTGTGCTACACCATAGACGCTGGGCCGAATGTGCATGTTCTCTGCCCATCCCCCCACCAAAGCCAGGTAGCTTCTGACCTGCGCCTGATTCCAGGCGTACATCAGGTTCTGGTAGCACCCGCTGGCGGTCCGGCACGGTTAGAATTTCGTTAATCTTGGCTCAAAGGGACCCCCATCATCTGGTTAATTGGAACTGATAAGGATATAATGATCAAAATGTCTAAGGGCAGCCTGTATTGGTTGCACCAGTTATCGGTTTTGGAAGCAAATCTATGAATATATCACCACAATTCTTATCGCAACTGTTCCAATTTATTGGAGGTCTGGCTATCTTGATCGTCGTCCACGAGCTCGGCCACTTTTTTGCGGCAAGGCTCTTCAAGGTAGAAGTAGAAGAGTTTGGCATCGGATTTCCCCCTCGCCTGGTCAAGTTATTCGAAGCAGGCGGCACAACGTTCAGCCTGAACTGGATTCCTCTGGGCGGGTTCGTGCGCGTCAAGGGCGAGAACGATCCTGACGTTCCCGGCGGTCTGGCATCCGCCAATCCGTGGGTGCGCCTGGCTGTCTTATTTGCCGGACCATTGATGAACATCTCTTTAGGTGTTGTTTTGTCCATCCTGCTCTTCTATAGCCTGGGCGAGCCGGTGTTGGACAAGATTCAAGTACAGGACGTGTCCCCAGGCTCCCCTGCCGAGGGTGCTGGCTTAATGGTCGGAGACCTAATTGTAAATGTTGATGGCAATCCTGTTAGCAGCGTGGACAATCTGCACGAGATGATCTATGCTCGTTTAGGCAAACCCACACAATTCACATACAAGCGTGGCGATCAAACCTTTGAAACGACAATGACCCCGCGCGACCCACCCCCAGAAGAAGGGGCTATCGGCATCCGTATGGGCTACCCCATTCAAAAAACTACCTGGTCCAAGGCGATCCCTGTCGGAATTGTTGCCTCCTATGAATACACCCGCGCAGTATTAATGTTACCGGTCCAAATCTTGCAGGGAGAAGTGAGCCCAGAAGCAGGTCGTCCGGTGGGCTATAAGGGGATGTTCGACATCTTCCAGCAGATCCAGAACCGGTTGTGGTTCTTCATGGTGATTAGCATGTCGCTAGGAATCTTCAACTTACTACCGATCCCAGCGCTAGATGGCGGGCAAATCTTGTTCACTTTACCCGAGATCGTCTTCCGTCGCCGCATCCCACCCAGATTCGAGAACGCAGTCCACCTGTTGGGCTTTACCATGTTATTGCTCCTGCTCATATATATTAACCTGCAAGATTTTATCAATCCGATTCAATTGCCATGAGGTAGAGAGTACCTGTTAATGCTTGAGGCTCAGACCAATGAATAACCAGAAGAAGGTCGCTATCCGGTACCTGCTCGATTCAATGCTGGACGGAGACAAACCCCTGGATCCCGGGTATGTCTACCGGCTGTCGGACTTGAGCAAGGACGACTTGGATGCCCTTAAGGGAATCTGGCCGGATATCCCCTCCTGGCGGCGGCAAGCGATTTTGGAAGACGTTGAAGATATTGGTCAGAGCGATTACGTGCTCTCATTTGAAGCCCTCTCCCGCCATGCATTGATCGATAGCAACGCCAGGGTGCGAGAGCTGGCAGTGCGCACGCTGTGGGAGTACGAATCTCCAGACCTGGTACCGCAATTTATTACCCTGCTGGAAAGCGACCCTGATGCAGATGTGCGTGCCGTAGCAGCCACAGCTTTAGGCAAATACGTCTATCTCGGCGAGATTGATGATCTTCCCAAAGATATTTGGCATCGAATAGAGGACATTTTGCTCATCGTCACCAGCGGCTCTGATAGCACGCTTGTGCGCCGTCGAGCTCTGGAAGCACTGGGCTACTCGAGCAGAGAGGAAGTCCCCGCTCTCATTAAAGGTGCGTACGATTCTGATCGTGTCGAATGGCGTGTGAGCGCCCTGTTCGCCATGGGGGTCTCAGCCAACCGGGATTGGAACCCGTCCATCCTTGCGGAATTAGACAGCGACAACCCAGAGGTGCTCTTCGAAGGGGTGCGAGCTGCCGGGGAGCTTGAGATCAGTGAAGCCGTGCCATTTCTGCTTGAATTGTTAGACACCGAAGATAGCGATGTGCGCTTGGCTGCAGTGTGGTCGCTCTCACAAATTGGCGGAGAAGGTGTTCGCGAAGCTCTGGAACAGCTGTATGAGGAAGCCGCGGACGATGAAGAGGCTGAGTTCATCGAATCGGCACTTGAAAACCTGGAATTTACCGAAGACGTCCAGATCTTTGGAATCATGGATCTCGCAGGGCTGGATGAGATGGAGGAAGAATGGCCTGATTTTGACGGCGAAGAAGAGGAATAGCTGGGATGGTCGACCTTCTTTCACTCTTCGCCAACAACATCCTACCAATCTTCATCGGTGCTGGCGCAGGTTTTTTGCTCTCCAAGTTTCTAAAAATCGATCCCCGGGGCATCTCGAATGTAACCTTTTATATCCTCATCCCAGCGTTGATCTTCAATTTGTTGACGTCGAGCAGCCTGGAGAGCGAGGAGATTTTCCGGGTGGTTACCATTGCAGTCCTAGGCGTCCTTCTCATCGGCGCTCTGGCTTGGGGGATTGGCAAGGCACTAAAGTTCGAAAGACGCCTGCTGGTCGCTCTTCTTCTGGTCACGATGTTTGGAAATACCGGGAACTTTGGCCTTTCCGTTAATTTATTTGCATTTGGAGAGTCATCTCTGGCTTATGCCAGCCTGTACTTTGTCACTGTTACGACTTTGACTTCCACGCTGGGTATTGTTCTGGCATCCCTGGGCACATCCAGCCTCAAGGATGCATTGCGCGGGCTTGTGAGAGTCCCAGTATTGTATGCCGTACTCGCCGCAGTGATCTTTAATTTGGCAGAATGGAGATTACCTCTGCCGATTGACCGGGCTGTCTCGCTCCTGGGAGATGCCACGATCCCAATGCTTATCTTGATGTTAGGCATCCAGTTGCAAAACAGCCAGTGGGATGGGCGAATGCTGGCGCTGGGCGTATCCAATTCCCTGCGCTTGGTCGTCTCTCCGCTGCTCGCCCTGGCACTGAGCTTGTTTTTGGGCATCAGCGGTCCAGCCATGCAGGCAGTGGTCACCCAGTCCGGTACTCCGACGATGGTCATGACTACCCTCTTGGCGACGGAATATGATGTCGAGCCATCCTTTGTCACAGGTGCTGTTTTTATCAGCACCCTTCTCAGCCCGCTGACCCTGACACCATTGCTGGCATATTTGGGGGCATAGCGTGTCAAAGAAAACCGCGATAATCCTGACGCAAGCCCTGCTCCTACTCCTAGCAAACCCATTCCCAGCTGCCGCCCAGAGCAGCGATATCACCTTGAGTGCAGAGTACACTTTTGGGGAGGAGATCGAATTCCAGGCGAGGCTGCCTCTCGGCATGTCGGTGAATGAAGCGACCGTGTTTTACATTGCCGAAGGCGAATTGCTTACCCGCTCGCAGCCTGCCGAGTGGGACAAAATGCGCACATTGCGTGCCAACGCCGATGTGTCACAGTCGCCAGTGCGGGCATTTTCATCCATTAGCTACTGGTTCGAGATAACCTTCAAGAATGGGCAAATGAAGGAGAGTGATAGGTCTACACTGTATTACGAAGATAACCGCTACGAGTGGCAGGTACGCGAATCGCAACATTTCAAAGTCCACTGGTATGCAGGGGATATTACCTTCGCGCAAGCATTATTGGATACAGCTGAACTGGGAGCTGAGAATATCCAATCCATTATGCCGCTAAAACTCTCGAATTCCATCGATATTTACGCTTACGACAGCGCTCAAGAAATGCGCGCCACCCTTCAGCTGCTTGGAACGAGCTGGGTTGGAGCCCACACCGACCCGGATCTGGGTGTTATGGTTGTCTCGCTGCCGGCAGGCCCCGAGCAGCGGTTAGAGATGGAGCGCCAAATCCCTCACGAGACAATGCACTTAATGCTCTACCATTGGCTTGGAGCGGGATACACCAACCTTCCAACCTGGCTGGAAGAAGGATTGGCTTCAATATCGGAGCTGTACCCCAACCCAGATTACCTCGCGCTGCTCGATAACGCTTTTGATAAGGATGACCTACTGCCCATAGTGAGCTTGTGCGATACCTTTCCCCGCGATGCATCGGGTGCATTTCTTGCTTATGCACAAGCAACTTCGTTTACGCGTTTCCTCCAGCGGCAATATGGATCTAACGGTTTAGAGAAGCTCACCAGAGCCTATGCGGATGGATTGTCTTGTGAGCGTGGCGTGCAAGTGGCACTAGGAAGCACTCTGAACCAGCTAGAGTTACGCTGGCGTCGTGAGGCGTTTGGGAATCCTGGTGCACTGCGCGCGATAGTGAATCTCTCCCCCTGGCTGGGATTGCTGGTGCTGGCTTTGATTGTCCCCCTCTGGCTAACTATTTGCGGAGCAAGGAAGCAGCCGTCAGCAAATCCGTCGAACGAAAGCTTATGACAGACGGTGATAGCGCAAGGTTACACGCTACCCTTGAAGGGCGTGTGCAAGGTGTGGGTTTTCGCTTCTTTGTCCAGGAGACTGCTGTCTCTTTACACTTGCGTGGATGGGTGCGAAACCTGTGGAGCGGCGGTGTGGAGGTTGTGGCAGAAGGCAATCGCCTTGCGTTAGAACAGCTTCTGGCTGCGTTGCGCCACGGACCGCGCGGCGCCTACGTAAGTGGCGTGGATTTCGAGTGGGAGGAACATGCGGGCGAGTTTAAGAGCTTCTATGTCAGGTCAACATTTTGAGTTTTCGAGAGGTGTTTTGCTACCGACGGAAGAAAGTTGAGCAATCGTTTCTTCCTCCTCACTCCTCCACAGTAATTCACCAGCAGTCA
This sequence comes from uncultured Chloroflexia bacterium, assembly GCA_963714425.1. GTDB lineage: Bacteria > Chloroflexota > Anaerolineae > Anaerolineales > UBA4823 > DATCYX01. The sequence continues at coordinate 349,873 of CAVQOI010000001.1, read as the reverse complement.
AAATCCCAAGCCTCTTTCCTTCAACGACACAAACCTTCCCGCCCCGATCACCAGGTGATCCAGAACTTCGATATCCAGCAGCTTGCCTGCCTGGACGATAGCCCGCGTCACCGCTACATCATCCGGGCTTGGCGCAGGATCGCCGCTAGGGTGGTTATGTGCCACCACGAGCGCCGCTGCGTTGCGCCGAACAGCAGCCTTGAACAATTCTCCCACACGCACCTGAGAAGAGTTCACTGAGCCGCGGTAGACTGTCTCCACCGCCAGCAGCCGGTTGCGGTTATCCAGGAGCAATACTCTCAGCTCCTCTTGCTCGAGAGCGCTCATCTCATACCGCACGAGGTCGGCAGCGTCCTGTGGGCTATGGATGGCAGGCCGGTCTTCGGGAGATTCGGCAGCCAGGCGGCGTCCAAGCTCAATTGCCGCCTTGATCTGGGCGGCTTTTGCGTCTCCGATACCGTGCTGGGCACACACCTCGTCGAAGGACGCACGGTGCAACCCATCCAAGCCACCCATTGCCTGGATCAGCCGCTGCCCTACCTGGACAGCATTTTCACCGGGGACGCCAACCCGAAGCAAGATACCCAGGAGTTCTGCTGAGGTGAGCGCTTGCGCGCCTAATCGCCGCAACCGCTCACGCGGCCGTTCAGCTTCATTTAGATCAGTGATGCGGTATGTTGGGGAACGATCATTCATACAGAGAACCCAGAGTCGGAAATTGAGGCTTTATAGCAATTGAGCTATTTTACTCCGGAAATTCAGCTCGCCTCCTTACACAATTCTCGATTCACTACTCTCTACTCTCCCTTGTCCTAATAATGCTATAATTCCCCTGCAGGGAGTCTGCCATGACCTTTGATCCAACTGCCTTCAGCAATATCATCCTCATTCTCACCGCCTGGGGCGGAGCCTTTCTGGCTGCCTTATGGCTAAGCCTGGTAATCTGGACTTACCGTGACATCCGGGTGCGAGCTCGTGATCCGCTGGCGCGCATCCTGGCAGTGCTGGTTGTGGCGATGCTCTTCATTCCTGGCATCGTCATCTACCTAATCCTGCGCCCGTCACGCACCCTGGAGGAGGAATACCAGCAGTCTCTGGAAGAGGAAGCGTTATTGCACTCCATTGAAGATGCCTCGCTGTGTCCGGGCTGCGGCAGGCGCATCAAGGATAACTGGATGGTGTGTCCTGGTTGCCACACCAAACTCAAGAAGAATTGCCACCAGTGTGGCAAATTGATGGAGCTGGCTTGGAACCTTTGCCCGTACTGCGGCACCCCAGCCCCCGGAATGCGCCGAGAAGGCATGACCCTGGACGATGCCCTGCGCCCCCTCCCTATCGATGAAGAACCCGCTTCTGAATAGAACGGATACCATGCAAAATCAGAGAAGCGCGAGCAGATAGTGCTCGCGCTTCTCTGATTTTGCCCGCTTTTCCCTCTCCTCTCTTTCTAGAAGGAGGTGAGGGCGCTGGTTCAACCGCGCAATGCTCCCCAGCCAGCGTAGCGCGCTTCATCCCCCAACTCCTCCTCAATGCGTAACAGCTGGTTGTACTTCGCCACCCGATCGGAGCGCGCTGGGGCACCTGTCTTGATCTGACCCATATTGAGCGCTACAGCCAGGTCGGCGATGGTTACGTCCTCGGTCTCGCCTGAGCGGTGGGAGGTCACTGCTCGCCACCCTGCGCGATGGCAGGTCTCTACTGCTTCAATCGTTTCCGTTAGCGAGCCAATCTGGTTCAGCTTCACGAGCAGGGCGTTGGCAGCTTTATCCTTAATGGCTTGGCGAACTCGTTCTGGATTAGTGACCAGCAGATCGTCGCCAACAATCTGGACGCGATCTCCCAGCTCCTGCACCATCAACTTCCAGCTCTCCCAGTCGTCCTGTGCCAGGCCGTCCTCGATGGATACGATGGGGAATTGATCAACCCATGACTTCCAAAACGCTACCATCTCCTCGCCGGAAAGCTTCTTGCCCTCTTTGCGCAGGTTATAGAGCTTGGTATCTTCTTCGTAGAGCTCTGAAGCCGCTGGATCTAGCGCGATGGCAACTTGTTCGCCTGCTTTGTAGCCAGCCTGATGGATGGCCTCCAGGATAACTTCGACTGCCTCAGCATTGGCTTTCAGCGCAGGGGCGTAACCGCCCTCATCTCCGACCAGAGCTGTGTAGCCGCGCCCTTTAAGCACAGATTTCAGAGTGTGGTAGATCTCCGCGCCCCAGCGTAGGCCTTCGGCGAAGTTCGGCGCGCCCAACGGCATCACCATAAACTCCTGCGCGTCGGTCGACTGCCAACCTGTGTGTGCGCCACCGTTGAGGATGTTCAACATAGGAACAGGCAGCACGTGAGCGTAAACACCACCTATATACCGGTACAATGGCAGACCAAGCCCGCTAGCTGCTGCTTTTGCAACCGCCAGGCTAGTGCCCAGGATGGCGTTAGCTCCAAGTTTTGATTTGTTCGGAGTGCCATCCAGCGCTAGCAGGGCTGCATCGACACCCGGTTGGTCACCGGCATCCCATCCAACCAGGGCGTCGGCGATCTCGTTATTTACGTGCTCAACAGCCAGGGTTACACCCTTGCCCCCATAACGAGATTTATCCCCATCTCGCAGCTCCAGCGCCTCGTGGACGCCAGTAGATGCACCCGAGGGTACTGCAGCTCGCCCCCAGCTCCCATCGATAAGCATCACTTCAACTTCGACGGTCGGGTTACCTCGCGAATCAAGAATCTCACGTGCGATAATATCTTCAATGATTAAATCCATTTTTCACCTCTCTTGCAGATATTTATTACGATTATTCAGAATTACGGTCGGCATGCTCCCAATTCGGGTGGTCAATCAAGGGATTTACCAAAATGCAAGTATAATCCAATTCCATGCTCGATGATACCCCGCCTGCTGCTGGTGGTCTACACCAGCAGCGCACATATTACTACCACGAGACGCTTTACCGTCGCATGATGGTTTGGCTCGCCCGCTCTCTCTTCCGCGGGATCGCAGTAATGCAATCCAGTGGTGTAGATAAACTTCCCGATTCTGGTCCGGTCGTGCTGGTTGCCAACCACATGACCAATTTCGACGTGTTCCCGATGCAGTTCGCCATATCACGGCCAATCTTCTTCATGGCCAAGGTGGAGCTGCATCGCAATCCCGTGATGGATGCCTTGCTGCGCCCGATGGGGAGCTTTCCCGTCGAACGCGGCTCCCGGGATGAGTGGGCAATCGAGCATGCTGTGAGCTTGTTGCAGCACGGAAAGGTCCTGGGGATCTTCCCAGAAGGCAAACGCAACAAAGGCTTAGGGCTGCGCCCTGCCAAGACTGGAGCCGCACGGCTGGCTCTCGCTGCAGATTGCCCGATTGTTCCCTTAGCCGTAGACGGCACTCAGCGCATGTTCCACCGCTTCCCCCGCCGCACACGAGTCCGAATTACTATTGGTACAGCCCTCTTCCCACAACCTGGCGAGACGGCCCTGGCGCTCACCGACCGCATGATGTTCTCCTTAGCAGGCTTGTTACCCCCAAAACAACGCGGAGTCTACTCCCACCACCCCCCTGGATTCTAGGGCTTGATCGGCGGCGTGTTTCTTTATAAGTATTAGACTTTCAACTTACCACCCTTCACCTTTTCCAGATCCAGCTCCATCTCCTTGCTTCCGATTCCAGCGCGTTCGCGTACAGCGTTAACAAAGGAAACGAAAAGGGGGTGAGGCCGGTTGGGTCGGGAGAGAAACTCAGGGTGGAACTGTGTACCAAGCATAAACGGGTGGTCGCTCAACTCAGCGATCTCTACCAGACGACCATCCGGCGACAATCCGGAATAGCGCATGCCAGCTTTCTCCAGAGGTCCCCGGTAAGCATTGTTAAACTCAAAACGATGGCGGTGTCGTTCGTTGACGACCTTTTTCTGGTAGGCTCTGGCAGCGATGGTCCCAGGTTGCAAGTTGCATGGATACAGTCCAAGGCGCATGGTGCCGCCCATGTCGGAGATGCTTTTCTGATCGGGCATAAGATCTATCACAGGATATGGTGTGGAGCGATCGAACTCAGACGAGTTAACTTCATCAGTCCCCAAGACGTGCCTTGCAAACTCCACCACCATTAGCTGCATCCCCAAACATAAACCCAGGTAAGGCACTTTTTCCTCGCGAGCGAAGCGCGCTGCTTGGATCTTGCCTTCTGTACCACGACTGCCAAAACCACCGGGAACAATGACGCCATCCGTCGCGCGCAGGAGTTCCCAACCGCGGCCTTTCTCCAACTCCGCCGAATGCACCCAGGAAATCTCGACCTCGATGCCGCTCGCAAGTGCCGCATGCTTGAGCGCCTCTCGCACGCTCATATAGGCATCATGCAGTTCCACGTATTTGCCCACAATCGCCACGCGCACAGTCGGCTTTGTACGGCGCACCTCGCTCGTTAATCGCTCCCATTCTCCCCAATCAGGCTGACTGCGAGCTTGCAATCCCAATCTCTGGAGCAGGAAATCGCCCGCACCGAGACGATCCAACAATAATGGGACATCATAGAGCACATCCGTCGTCACGAGGGGATACACTGCCTGGCGGCTGACATCGCAGAACTGGGCAATCTTCTCGCACAGGTCATCACCCACCGGGAAATCTGAGCGAGGCACAATCACGTCAGGAGAGATACCGATGGAGCGCAGCTCACGAACGGAATGCTGCGTGGGTTTTGTCTTCAGCTCACCTGTGGCTCCAATATGCGGTAGCCAGGTCACATGGACAAATAGCGTATTTTCGCGGCCAAGATCGTTGCGCATTTGGCGCAATGCTTCCAGAAATGGCAGAGATTCGATATCTCCTACCGTGCCACCTATCTCAACCAGCACGATCTCTGCTCCGGTTGTCTTGGCTACCAGTCCAATCCGCCGCTTGATCTCATTCGTTATGTGCGGGATGACCTGGATGGTGCCACCCAGGAAGTCGCCTCGGCGTTCTTTACCGATCACCTCAGCGTAAACTTGCCCTGTGGTGACGTTACAAACCTTCTTCAGGCTGATATCGATAAATCTCTCATAATGCCCCAGATCCAGGTCGGTCTCCGCTCCATCATCCAGGACGAACACCTCGCCATGCTGGTATGGGCTCATCGTGCCCGGATCGACATTAATATACGGATCCAGCTTTTGAACAGCGACACTGAACCCGCGCTCCTTTAGCAGCCGGCCAATTGCCGCAGCTGTCACGCCTTTGCCTACCGAGCTAACCACACCTCCTGTGAAAAATATGTACTTGGTTGACATAATTTCCTCCGATAAGAAAAATCTACATAAACATCAGTGCCACACACCAGGGTCTGGTAAAAAAGGAAGTGGGGAGGGCCGTTTACCGGCGACCTCCCCACAGGGTTGTCTGGAATTTATGTTTGGCTTTCTTGGTCTCATCCCACTAACCTGAACAAATCTTGAGCAGCGCGGCGCATCTCAAGGAACACAAGGCCGAGCTTGGCTCCTTCGCGTGCCAGGGCAGTCAGCACAGCTTCTTCTCCAACCGCTGTCAGTATCACGTAACCACTCGAACCGCGGATATATACCTGATCTAGAGCGCCGCGTCCCAACTCACCAGCGATGCGCTCTCCTAAGCTTAGCATAGCTGCTGACATGGCTGACACCCGGTCTTCTTCAGCTTCGGCTGGGAGGGCAGACGCCATGATCAATCCGTCGACAGAGACTACAGCAGAGGCTTCGATCTCCGGTGAGGCTGCCTGCATTTCACGCAGACGGCTCACCATCAGTTCAGTGCGCGAGCGAGTCATGCCAGTTTCCACTCCTGGTTGTGCCCTAGTGAGCACCGCATTGAGTTTACCATAAAAAGGGTCCCTCAATACGTTGCTTTTTGGTATGGGCTGGGCTATACTAATTAATACTCACATCAGGAATGAGGGCGCATGCACATTTATGATATTTCTTTGCCCATCTCGCCAGGCATGGCAGTCTGGCCAGGTGATCCTCCGGTCGAACTGGACCGAGTGCAGAAGATGGAAGATGGCGCGCATGCGAATGTAACCTACCTGCACATGAGCGCTCATACAGGAACACACGTGGATGCCCCTTATCATTTCCTGGGAGGCAATGCCATGTCGGTGGACCGGCTGCCATTGAAACTGCTCACTGGCCGGGCGTATGTCGTGGAAATCGCCGATGAGGATCTTATCACCGCCCGTGTCCTGGAGACAACTGAAATTCCGCCGCGCACCCGGCGCCTGCTTTTCAAAACGCGCAACTCCTCATATTGGGATAAACCATCCTCGCAATTCCAGAAAGAATTTGTCGCCCTGAGCGCCGACGGCGCACAACACCTGGTTGAGCGCGGCATCAAGCTGGTTGGTGTGGATTACCTTTCGGTTGCTCCCTATGCTGATGGCACACCCACTCACCAGATTCTGCTCAAGGCCGGCGTGATCGTTCTTGAAGGTCTGGACCTCTCCAGTGTTACACAAGGACGGTATACATTGCATTGCCTGCCGCTCAAGCTGGCTGGCTGTGATGGCGCCCCTGCCCGAGCAATCTTGATTGGCGTGTGAAAGCGAACCAGATGGAACTTAGCAGCCCCGCATTTAACGAGGGAGGTACGATCCCTCGCAAGCACACCTGCGACGGCGATAACATCTCACCCCATCTCTCCTGGCAAGGCGCTCCCCAAAGCACGCGCAGCCTGGCTTTGATCATGAACGATCCGGATGCTCCTTCGGGGGATTTCATCCATTGGGTTCTCTTCGATATCCCGCCTGCCTTTAGCGAGTTGCGGGAAGGTGTGCAGGGTGTCGGAATGCTTGGCGCCAACAGCTTCCGCAAGCTGGGCTACAATGGCCCGTGTCCTCCTCGCGGTCCAGCACACCGATATTTCTTCAAACTTTACGCGCTGGATCAATTGCTAAGACTCCACCCAGGAGCTACGAAAGTTGATCTAGAGGGCGCCATGCGGGATCACATCCTTCAGCAGGCACAGCTCATGGGCAGGTATGCACGGTAATTCGACGGAATTACAATCCTGAATATTGGAAAACTGGACTGAGGGGGGTGTTTCCAGGCCGGTCTGTAAGCCGCATTCTGTGGGGCGAGTTAACGCCTCGGCGATCATCTCTCTGGTCTGCACTTCTCAGCGCAGCTCTAGCAGCCTACCCGGAACTTACACCCTTTTGGGTGGAGAAACGAGCCGTTTCATTCGTTCCTGCTTGGCCTTGCTCCCGGCGGGGGTTGCCTGGCCGCCCGCATTACTGCGTGCGCCGGTGGTCTCTTACACCACCTTTTCACCCTTACCATTACTGGCGGTATATCTCTGTAGCCCGATCCAGCAGGTTACCCCGCTCCGGGTGTTACCCGGCGCCGTGCTCTTTGGAGTGCGGACTTTCCTCGATCTCCCATAGGGGGAAAACGCGATCGCCCGACCGACCTGGACATGTCGGATAATATCATATCTTGACAGAATTGTCAGGTCGGGTATAATAGAATACGCGAAGTTACAAGTTGAGGTTTAGCCCAAGTGGGCAGACCGGTAACAACTGAATAGGACGCCCCTGCGTCAGAGACCTGAGTTAAAAACTTGATGGTCTGACGGGCCGATGTCAGAGAGTTTAGGCATCGGCGATTGCGTCTGTGTAACAATCGTTTCAGCCTTGACAGGCACAAGTGAGGCTGGTACAATCCAGCCCGCTTGATTGACTGGACCTTAACAACTGAAAAGTGATAGAAAGCGACAACCTGTCTTTTCAGGAACATCCGTAACCAAACGCACTCTGTGCGTATAAAGTTTTTGCGGAGAGTTTGATCCTGGCTCAGGATGAACGCTGGCGGCGTGCTTAATACATGCAAGTCGAACGGGGACTTTGTATTCGTACATAGTCCTAGTGGCGAACGGGTGAGTAACGCGTTGGTGACCTGCCCCGAAGAGAGGGACAACAGCTCGAAAGGGCTGCTAATACCTCATGTGGCCGTAAGGGTTAGAGACTTTACGCCTAAATGGAGTAATCCGCTTCGGGAGGGGCCTGCGTCCCATCAGCTAGTTGGTAGGGTAATGGCCTACCAAGGCGACGACGGGTAGGGGACCTGAGAGGGTGACCCCCCACACTGGCACTGAAACACGGGCCAGACACCTACGGGTGGCAGCAGTAGGGAATATTGCACAATGGGCGAAAGCCTGATGCAGCAACGCCGCGTGCACGATGAAGGCCTTCGGGTCGTAAAGTGCTTTTCGGGGAGATGAGAGAGGACAGTATCCCCGGAATAAGGATCGGCTAACTACGTGCCAGCAGCCGCGGTAAAACGTAGGATCCGAGCGTTATCCGAATTTACTGGGCGTAAAGCGCGTGCAGGCGGTTCGATAAGTTGGATGTGAAATCTCCTGGCTCAACTGGGAGAGGTCGTTCAATACTGTCGGACTCGAGGGTAGGAGAGGGAGGTGGAATTCCCGGTGTAGTGGTGAAATGCGTAGATATCGGGAGGAACACCTGTGGCGAAAGCGGCCTCCTGGCCTATTCCTGACGCTAAGACGCGAAAGCTAGGGGAGCAAACGGGATTAGAAACCCCGGTAGTCCTAGCCGTAAACGATGTGGACTGGGCGTTGGTGGGGTAAAAGCCATCAGTGCCGTAGCTAACGCGATAAGTCCACCGCCTGGGGACTACGGCCGCAAGGTTAAAACTCAAAGGAATTGACGGGGGCCCGCACAAGCAGCGGAGCGTGTGGTTTAATTCGATGCTACGCGAAGAACCTTACCCGGGTTTGACATACAGGTGGTAGGGATCCGAAAGGTGACCGACCCTTCGGGGAGCCTGTACAGGTGCTGCATGGCTGTCGTCAGCTCGTGTCGTGAGATGTCCGGTTAAGTCCGGTAACGAGCGCAACCCACGCCGTATGTTACAAGTGTCATACGGGACTGCCGGTATAAAGCCGGAGGAAGGTGTGGATGACGTCAAGTCAGCATGGCCTTTATATCCGGGGCTACACACACGCTACAATGGCCAGTACAATGGGTTGCAAAGCCGCAAGGTGGAGCCAATCCCCAAAGCTGGTCTCAGTTCAGATTGTAGGCTGCAACTCGCCTACATGAAGCTGGAGTTGCTAGTAAACGCAGGACAGCTATACTGCGTTGAATACGTTCCCGGGCCTTGTACACACCGCCCGTCACGTCATGGGAGCTGGTAACACCTGAAGCCGGTATCCTAACCCGCAAGGGAAGGAGCTGTCGAAGGTGGGACTGGTAACTGGGACGAAGTCGTAACAAGGTAGGAGTACCGGAAGGTGCGCCTGGATCACCTCCTTTCTACGAGTACTGAGCTTCCCTCTGGCGCCCTTGTGGCGCGGTAGGAGGCTCCACTCACAACATGTCTCTTCAGCGGTGTTGAGACACCTGAAAGCAGACCGTTTTCTATCACTTCTCAGTTGCTAAGGGCCCGGTCAGCTGGGCCTGTAGCTCAGGTGGTTAGAGCACTGTGCTGATAACGCAGGGGTCACTGGTTCGAATCCAGTCAGGCCCACTCCTCGGTAAACGGGGATGTAGCTCAGCTGGGAGAGCGCCGCCTTTGCAAGGCGGAAGTCAGGGGTTCGAGTCCCCTCATCTCCACCTGGCTACGAGGCCAGACAAAGCAAAAGGATTGAGTTTGGTAGATTTTTTCGAGACTTAATCAAATTTCCAGGTAAAATCGCAAGGGATAAGTGACCCGGCGGTTTGCCGGGTCGCTTTGTCTCTCGATAGTTCTGTACCTTAATAATTGAATAAGCGCATAATTAAGAAAGGTGACTTCTTAGTAATTTTGAGAAGCGCCTAGAAAAGTTTCGATTTCTCCGCATCACGATGTTAAGCTACTAAGAGCTTACGGTGGATGCCTTGGCGCCAAGTGCCGAAGAAGGACGTGGGACACTGCGATAAGCCTCGGGGAGCCGTGTACAGGCTTTGATCCGGGGATTTCCGAATGGGGAAACCCGCCGTTGCGATCCAACGGCATCTCCTAGTTGAACACATAGACCAGGAGAGGGGCACCTGGGGAACTGAAACATCTAAGTACCCAGAGGAAAAGAGACCATTCCCCTAGTAGTGGCGAGCGAACGGGGATCAGCCCAAACCGTCCCAGCTTGCTGGGGCGGGGTTGTAGGGCCTGGCACATGGGAGTTACAAATCGGTCTGTTAGCAGAAAGGTATGGGAAAGCCTACCAAAGAGGGTAATAGTCCCGTAAGCGAAAACTGACCGACTCCCGCCAGGTACCTGAGTACTACCGGGCACGCTAATCCGGTAGGAATCTGGGGAGTCCACTCTCCAAGGCTAAATACTCTTGGCGACCGATAGTGAACAAGTACCGTGAGGGAAAGGTGAAAAGCACCCCGGTGAGGGGAGTGAAATAGAACCTGAAACCGTAAGCTTACAAGCAGTCGAAGGGCTAATGGCGGGTCTGTGCGCCGGTGAAAGCCGGAAGCGCGCCGCTATGCCTGACGGCGTGCCTTTTGGAGAATGAGCCTGCGAGTTAATCTCTGTGGCAAGGTTAAGGGAGTAACACCCGAAGCCGTAGCGAAAGCGAGTCTGAATAGGGCGTACAGTCGCAGGGATTAGACACGAAACCGGGTGAGCTACCCATGGCCAGGGTGAAGCGAGTCTAATCGCTCGTGGAGGCCCGAACCCATTAACGTTGCAAAGTTATGGGATGAGCTGTGGGTAGGGGTGATATGCCAAACGAACCCGGAGATAGCTTGTTCTCCCCGAAATAGCTTTAGGGCTAGCGTCATGCGTTCAGTACCGGAGGTAGAGCACTGGATGGGCTAGGGGGCTTACTGCTTACCAAACCCAACCAAACTCCGAATGCCGGTACTCCAGAGCATGGCAGTCGGACTACGGGAGATGAGTTTCGTAGTCGAAAGGGAAAGAGCCCAGACCATCAGTTAAGGTCCTCAAGTCTATGCTAAGTGGGAAACGATGTGGGACTACACCGACAACCAGGAGGTTGGCTTAGAAGCAGCCACCCTTTAAAGAGTGCGTAATAGCTCACTGGTCAAGTGGTCCTGCGCGGAAAATATAACGGGGCTAAGCATAGCACCGAAACTATGGGTGTGGGTGGACTTGTTCCACCTGCACGGTAGGGGAGCGTTCTGCCAGCGGTGAAGGTCGACCGAAAGGACGGCTCGAGCGGGCAGAAGTGAGAATGCAGGCATGAGTAGCGTAAAACACGTGAGAACCGTGTTCGCCGTAAGTCTAAGGTTTCCGACGGCAGGTCAATCCGCGTCGGGTTAGTCGGTCCTTAGCCGAGGCCGCGAGGCGTAGGCGATGGACATCCGGTCAACATTCCGGAACCACCAGGAAGGAGCGAAGGGGGGACGCAGCGAGGTAGGCCAGCCCACGATTGGTTGTGTGGGTGTAAGCGTGTAGGCGTTGAGGCCTGTAGGTAAATCCGCAGGCTGAGCTGAGGCGCGAATGCGAGCCCCTGAGGCGTAAGTGGTTAAGCCTTGCTGCCAAGAAAAGCCTCTAAGCGATGATTTCCAGGTGCCCGTACCGCAAACCGACACTGGTAGACGGGTAGAGTATACCAAGGCGATCGGGAGAACCTTCGTTAAGGAACTCGGCAATTTAGCCCCGTAACTTCGGGAGAAGGGGTGCCCCGCTGCGTGAAATTTATTCAAATGGAGCGCGGTGGGGTCGCAGTGAATGGGCTCTAGTGACTGGTTAACAAAACCACAGGTCTCTGCTAAGCCGTAAGGCGATGTATAGGGGCTGACACCTGCCCAGTGCCGGAAGGTTAAGGGGAGGGGTTAGCGTAAGCAAAGCTCTGAACCGAAGCCCCGGTGAACGGCGGCCGTAACTATAACGGTCCTAAGGTAGCGAAATTCCTTGTCGGGTAAGTTCCGACCCGCACGAACGGTGTAACAACTAGAGCAGTGTCTCGACGAAGGACCCGGTGAAATTGAAATACGTGTGAAGATGCGCGTTACCCGCAGCAGGACAAAAAGACCCCGTGGAGCTTTACTGTAGCTTGGCATTGAGTTTGGGCTTTGTTTGTGTAGAATAGGTGGGAGGCTTTGAAGCTGGGGCGTCAGCCTCGGTGGAGCCACCGGTGAAATACCACCCTGATGATGTCTAGACCCTAACCCCACGCCGTAATCCGGGTGGGGGACCGTGCCAGGTAGGCAGTTTGACTGGGGCGGTCGCCTCCTAAAAGGTAACGGAGGCGCCCAAAGGTTCCCTCAGGCTGAATGGAAACCAGCCGGAGAGTGTAAAGGCACAAGGGAGCTTGACTGCAAGACCAACGCGTCGAGCAGAGACGAAAGTCGGGCTTAGTGATCCCACGGTACCGAGTGGAAGGGCCGTGGCTCAACGGATAAAAGCTACCCCGGGGATAACAGGCTGGTGAGGTCCAAGAGTTCACATCGACGACCTCGCTCGGCACCTCGATGTCGGCTCATCGCATCCTGGGGCTGTACAAGGTCCCAAGGGTCGGGCTGTTCGCCCGTTAAAGCGGTACGCGAGCTGGGTTCAGACCGTCGTGAGACAGGTCGGTCTCTATCCGCTGTGGGCGTAAGGGATTTGAGAGGAGCTGCCCCTAGTACGAGAGGACCGGGGTGGACAGACCTCTGGTGTGCCAGTTGTCGTGCCAACGGCATCGCTGGGTAGCTATGTCTGGCAGAGATAACCGCTGAAAGCATCTAAGTGGGAAACTCGCCTCAAGATTAGATCCCTCATCCCGTTAAGGGAGTAAGGCCGCAGGAAGACTACCTGCTTGATAGGCAGCGTGTGTAATCGCAGTAATGCGTTCAGCTAAGCTGTACTAATGGCCGAGGGCTTAACTTGTGGTGCGGAGAACTCGAAACTTTTCTAAATGCGAAAGGAAAGAGCAAAGACGAGCGTGGTCAATCGCTATTCGTTATAACGAAGGATTGAATCCCCTACTCGTCTAACTGCACTGCGCTTATTCAAAACAAAATACTGTGAAATTGTCTCTTGGTGATTGGAGCGACGGTGGTACACCCGGCCACATTCCGAACCCGGTCGTTAAGCCCGTCAGCGCCGATGGTACTTGGGGGGCGACCCCCTGGGAGAGTAGGTCATTGCCAAGGGACTTTTTCTATTAATTGACAATTAATTTTCTTGCTGTTATAATATTCATGCAACTTTCATGGGAATGTACGTTTTAGCGTGCAGTTTGCAACCAGGCAATAGGAGAGAGCATATCGCGTTCTGAGTGATTATTCGCTACTTTCATGTAAGTCTGGCCCGGCTGTGTCTATGAAAGCTGCCGGGTTTTTTGATTAAATCCCGTTGATCAACAATATCCAACGCCTGGAAAGGAGGTGAAAAGTTTGGCTAATGTCAACTTAAGACCCAATGAGTTGCAAGATCAGTTATTCAAGCGCTTTCGCAAGAAAGTGGCAAAAAGCGGCATCTTGAGCACCGTACGGCGCAAGCGCTGGTTTGTCTCCAAGAGCGAGCTGCGTCGCATTCAAAAGAAAAAGTCGATGCGCCGTATTCGCCGCCGCCAGGCGGTTGATTCTGAGTAGGAACCACTAACCGGAGGTGTAAATGGCTAAAGATGAAGATAAGATACAGGTCGAAGGCGTTGTTATCGAGGCTTTGCCGGCGACCCAATTTAAGGTTCGTCTGGATAATGGGCACGAGGTACTTGCATACCTGTCTGGCAAAATGCGCAAATACTATATTCGCATTTTACTGGGTGACCGTGTCCGAGTTGAGATATCCCCTTACGATTTGACCCGTGGGCGTATCGTCTTCCGCTACCGCAAGATGGTAGAGACGCCTGTTGGAGAAGAACAAGAAGGCTAGAAGACATCAAGCTCGGGATTGAACCTCGCTTTTCAAGTTCGAATATAATCTCCGGTTTCATCGAACATTATTTCCGATGGCATTGGGGCTGTGCGTGTGTGAATTACGCGCACAGCCCCAATCTCTCTTTATTTAGATGTGGTAAGATTAGGCGCATTTATTCAGCTCTGAGAGGAGCTTGACATTTTGATGGAATCATTTCGCACATTAATCCCCAACCAGTTCAGCCTTCCACGCCGCATAAGCCGGTTGGGAGAGCTGGCTTATAACATGTGGTGGTCTTGGAATCCCGATTCTCAGCGACTATACTCCGGGATCGATAAAGAGCTTTGGGATCAGCTTAGCCATAACCCGGTGCTCTTCCTTAGACGTGTGGAGCGATCCAAGCTCAACGCAGTAACGAACAACCGGGCATATCTCGATTTTTACGACCGGATTTTTAGCGCCTTCGACCAGTACATGTCACCGGTCGATACCTGGTTCTCCCGCACCCATTCCGACCAGCGCAATAACCCTATCGCTTACTTCTCAATGGAGTTCGGCGTACACGAGATTTTTCCGATCTACGCTGGAGGATTGGGTGTCCTGTCTGGCGATCATGTCAAGGAAGCCAGCGACATGGGCCTGCCATTCATTGCAGTCGGTCTCTTCTATGCCGAAGGTTATTTCAGCCAACGCATCACAGATGATGGTTGGCAGGAAGCCAGTTACCTTCACAGAGATCTCGAAGACCTCCCTATCATGCCCGTTCTTGGGGATAACAACCGGCCCTACACCGTCACGGTTGAGTTGCCTGGCCGCGAGGTGACCGCTCTTATCTGGGAAATCCGTGTCGGCCGAGTGCCCTTATACCTGCTGGATACCAATGTACCCGAAAATGCACCCGGAGACCGGGCTCTCTCTGCACGCTTGTACAGCGCCAACCCGGAGACCCGCATCTCGCAAGAGATCTTGCTGGGGATGGGTGGGTTGCGCGCCCTCAGGGTGCTGGGTTATAACCCGAGTGTGTGGCACATGAATGAAGGCCATTCCGCCTTCTTGATCTTAGAGCGCATCCGTGAGCTGGTTGCTGCCGGGCACCCCTTTGAGAAAGCCAGGGAGATGGTGCGCGCATCAAATATCTTTACAACCCACACACCTGTAGCTGCGGGTAACGATGAGTTCCCACTCTGGCTGACGGATAAATACTTTGCCCACATCTGGCCTGAGCTGGGACTGACCCGCGAGCAGTTTGTCGACCTGGCTCGACACACACTAGCTTGGGGCGACGCTTTCAGCATGCCCATGCTGGCGCTTCAATTCTCTGCATCTTCTAATGCCGTATCCGAGCTGCACGGCAAAGTAGCACGGCGCATGTGGCAGTTCATCTGGCCAGAGCGACGGGAGGAGGATGTCCCCATCAGCTATGTCACCAACGGTGTCCACACCGGCACCTGGTTGGCGCGCCGCATGGGGCATCTCTTCGATCGTTATCTAGGGCCAGATTGGCGGGATCACATTGATGAAGTGGATCTCTGGGACCAGATAAACATCATTCCTGACGACCAACTTTGGGCAGTTCGCCGCCACCTCAAGCGCAAACTGGTCAACTACGTAACCGATTGCGCTCGCAATAGCTGGCTGACGGGCAAGACGCATCCTGTGCAGGCATTGGCTGGTGGCGCGCTCCTCGATCCGAACGCGTTGACCATCGGCTTTGCCCGCCGTTTTGCCCCCTACAAACGCGCCAGCCTGATCTTGAAAGACATCAATCGCTTGATTGCCCTGCTCAACCGCCCAGGCAAGCCCTTGCAGATTATCTTTGCCGGCAAATCGCACCCCGATCATGAGGGAGGCAAGCTTCTCATCCAGGAGGTCTATCGTGCTGTTAAGCGCCCTGATGCTGGTGGGCGATTGGTCTTCCTGGAAGAATACAACATGAACCTGGCACGCTTCTTGGTGCAAGGGGTAGATGTTTGGCTAAATACACCACGCAGGCCAAATGAGGCTTCAGGTACATCCGGCCAAAAGGCCGCGCTCAATGGCGTTTTAAACTTTTCTGTACTGGATGGCTGGTGGCCAGAAGGCTACAACGGCAAGAATGGCTGGGTGATTGGTGAAGACGTCGATTACGACAACCCAGATTACCAGGATGAGGTGGACGCACGCAGCTTATACGATACCCTTGAGAAAGAAATCATTCCTCTTTATTATGCAGACCGCGCTACCGATGGGCTGCCGGTCGAATGGATCGCCCGCATTAAAGAATCCATCCGTACCTTGGCGCCCCAATTCAGCATGCGAAGGATGGTTAACGACTACACAGAGCGATTGTACCTTCCTGCAATGCAGCCTCCTGCCCCTGAAAAAATAGAAGGATAGTAAGTATATGGAATCATTACTCAACCTCGGCCCATGGTGGGTAGCGGGCTTGATTTTTCTGTTGCGAGTCACCGATATGACCCTGGACACATTGCGTGTGCTGGTGGTCATGCGTGGCCGCAAGAGCTATGCCTGGATATTGGGTTTCTTCCAGGCGGGCGTATTTGTCCTGGCGATCAGCACCGTGCTGCAGAATCTAGACAACCTGATTAACGTGGTTGGTTATGCAGCCGGTTTTGCCACAGGTAATGTGATCGGTATGTTCATCGAGGAGCGTCTGGCAATCGGCCACACCCATTTGAGTATCGTGAGCCCAAGGCGTGGCACCGCCGTAGCAGAGAGACTGCGCGGGGAAGGCTATGCCGTTACTGAGATAGCCGCGCGGGGTAAAGATGGTACAGTTAATTTGTTGCAATGCGATGTGCGTCGTAAGAACACTGAAAGGGTAAAGTCTCTGGTAAACGAGATTGACCCGGACGCATTTATCACTGCCGAAGACATTCGTCCTGTCCGCCGCGGCTTCTGGCGAGCGTAATCAACAGAACGGAAACATTCACCAGAAAAGGGATGCTGCAGGCTGTTCGCCTGCAGCATCCCTTTTCTGGAATTTCCCCTATCTCTACAGGAAATAGGAGATGGGCTAGATTACAAAGGCACCATTTTTGTAGAATAATTCCCCGTCCACGAGGATTTCCGAATCCACTCGCAAATCGCAGATCATATCCCAATGGATGACACTCTTGTTTTTGCTACCGCTCTCTGGATAACCCGCCCCAAGCGCCATGTGGAATGAACCACCAATCTTCTCGTCCAACAATATATTGCGGGTGAAGCGATCGATGCCAAAATTTGTGCCAATCGCAAATTCGCCTATGTAACGCGCCCCGGCGTCGCTGTCGATCATCTTAAGTAAAAGATCTTGATTCTTGCTGGCGCTGGCTTTCACAACACGACCTTTTTCGAAATTTAACTCGATGCCTTCGACTACCATTCCCTGGTACACCGCCGGGTATGTATACTTGACCCAACCCTCGGCTGTATCTTCTACTGGCCCTGTGAATATCTCGCCGTCTGGCAGGTTCCTATCTCCATAACAATTGATAAACTTACGACCATTCACGGATAAGCGCAAATCCACATTCGGTCCGTGCAGGGCAATCTGGGAACGTCCATTGATCCAGTCCACGATGCGCTGTTGGTCTCGCTTCACACCTTGCCAATAAGCCACCGGGTCGAGTGTACCGGCGTCGGCATGGCAAGCACGGTAGAAATACTCATTATATTCCTCGACACCCATGTCAGCCTCCATGGCGTAGGCTGGTGTAGGGTAAAGCGTGCTCATCCAGCGAAGAGTGCCATCTGCGCCACGACGCATCTGGGCAGATAAAAGGAGTGACAGAGCTTTATTACGCTGTGCCAGCCGGGCGGGGTCGACGTTGGTTAGCGCCCGGGTGTTGATCTCCGAGCGCAGCTTGATCAGCACATCGAATTCTTCGAAAGCCATCTTATGAAACAGAGGGACGAAATCTAGCTGCGCCTCGCTGGCGCGAGCGTAGAAGGACTCGTTCTCGCCGGCAAATTCTAGCAATACATGCGGGTAACCACCGCGCTCCAGGATTAGCTCGTATAACGCCTGCACACCAGGCTGCGCTGCGGTTGTGGCAGTGATAGCCACTTTATCGCCCGGTTTTACCTTGGTAGAGTGATCCACCAGGATTTGGGCGAATTTTTGGACTTGGATGTCAGTCATTGGGTCGCTCCTCTTCATGTGGAATAGCGAAGGGATTATATCACCCCGCGGTTATAATAAAGTAACCTGTAGAGTGAGGAGCGCATGTTCGGATGATGCAACATTTTAACGAGATTGAGCAATTTTTAAAAAACAATTTAGATAAGTATCTGGATCTTCTGCACCAGATGGTCTCAATCAACAGCTTCACGGCAAATGCATCGGGGGTCAACCAGCTGGGTACGCTGACTGCATCCATCTTCGCTGATCTAGGTTTTGATGCCGAATTCGTGCAGTCCATCAATCCCAGCTTTGGAAGGCACCTGGTGCTCACCCGATCAGGAGAAATACTCCCCAACCGCGAGCCATCAATCCACATTGGCATGGTTTCACACCTGGATACGGTATTTCCCCCCGAGGAGGAGCTGGAACACGATTTTACATGGCGCCCGGCAGGTAAGCGCATCTACGGACCTGGGACGGTGGACATCAAGGGCGGAACTGTGATGATGTATATGGTTCTAGATGCTTTGCGAGTGTTCGCCCCACTGGCATTTGCGCATGCTAACTGGGTCTTGCTGCTGGATGCCAGTGAGGAAACTCTCTCCGGAGATTTTGGGGCCTTATGTCTGCAACGCCTGCCGCAATCTACCAAGGCCTGCCTGGTTTTCGAAGGCGGTACGAGTGCTGGGAATGTTTTTCCGGTGGTGATTGCACGCAAAGGTCGAGCTTCTTATCACGTCTCAGTTGAGGGGAAATCCGCCCACGCGGGAAACTACCACGCCAACGGCGCTAATGCCATTCTTCAAATCTCCCACACAATCCAGAAGATAGCCGACCTTACCGACTACCAGAAGCAAATCACATTTAATGTTGGCACGGTAAGCGGAGGGTCAGTGGTAAACCGCGTGCCTCATTCCGCCGAAGCGGATGTAGAGATGCGAGCTTTCGACCCAGATGTATTCGAAACCGGAATGGGTGCAATTTTAGCTCTGGACGGCTCTTCGGAGATCTCCAGCACAGATGGCTATCACTGCAAGGTTAATGTGGACCTAAAGGATATTACTCCTCCCTGGCCGCCTAATCCAGGCACGCAGCGACTGTATGACCTGTGGTTGGGAGCAGCCAAAGCACTTGGGATGCGTCTTGCTCCAGAGCAGCGCGGGGGGCTGAGCGATGGCAACATGATTTGGGATCACATCCCTACTTTGGATGGGTTAGGTCCATCGGGGAACAACGCCCATTGCTCTGAGCGCAGCCCGGATGGCAGCAAAGACCAGGAATACGTTTTGGTAGGATCATTTGTCCCAAAGGCGCTCTTAAACATGTCAGCAATCCTGAGCCTGATCGAGGGGGCGTCTGCATGAAGCAACTACTCCAGAATATGCGAACTGGCGAAACCCAGGTAGTGGATGTTCCTGTGCCCAGCCCAAGTCCCCGGACAGCTTTAGTGCGCACAGCTGCCTCCTTGGTGTCAGCGGGGACGGAGCGCATGCTGGTCGATTTCGCTGAGAAGTCCCTGTTAGGAAAGGCGCGCTCGCGTCCTGATTTGGTGCGCCAGGTGCTCGATAAAGCCCGGCGAGAGGGCTTGCTGAGCACTATCGACGCGGCCTTCAACCGCCTGGACCAGCCCATGCCCCTGGGATATTCATCCGCCGGAGTGATCGAAGCATTGGGAGAGGGTCTGCATGGCTTTGCAGTAGGGCAAAGGGTTGCCTGCGCTGGCGGCGGATTTGCAGTGCATGCGGAATTCAACATCGTACCTCAGAATTTGATGGCCGCCTTGCCCGAAAATGTGGGTTTCGAATCAGCGGCATTCACCACCCTGGGAGCCATCGCGTTGCACGGCTTTCGCCTGGCTGAAGCGCAGATCGGCGAGCGAGTCATGGTAATCGGATTGGGCTTGCTCGGATTGCTGGCAGCGGTTATCGCCCGTGCCGCAGGCTGTGTTGTCCTCGGGGTCGACCTGGACCAGCAGCGAGTAGAGCTGGCTGGGGAGATGGGGGTAAGCGCAACCTTCCGCGAGAATGCAGAAGAGGCAGCACGAACCTTTACTCGCTCGCACGGGGTCGACGTAATATTAATCTGCGCAGATACTCCCTCCGCAGACCCGGTGGAACTTGCCGGGACGATCGCCCGTGATCGCGCCCGAGTGGTCGCCATCGGCGCTGTGGGGCAGAGCTTGCCGCGCAAGATGTACTACGAGAAAGAGCTCTCATTCATTAATTCGCGTTCTTATGGACCCGGCCGATACGACCCAACCTATGAACAAGCAGGACAGGATTACCCTATCGGTTACGTGCGCTGGACCGAAGGGCGTAATCTGGAAGCTTTTGTGGAGCTGCTGGCTTCTGGCAGCATCGACGTGCGCCCCCTGATTACACATCGCTTCCCCATCGATCACGCACCTGCAGCTTATGAGCTGATCACGGGTAAAAAGAAGGAACCCTTTCTCGGCGTGGTGCTCACTTATCCTTCCAATGAATCCAAAGCCGCCACACCAGACACACCACCTGTGCACCTGCAAAAGGATGGCAGGCAGGCAAGTCCTGTATTACCGGTCGAGATCCAGCAAGTAAAAGCCGAAACAATCGAAAAACCATCAACCATACCCCAAACGACTTGCAAACTTGGGGTCTTGGGCGCTGGAAACTATGCGAGCGCTATCTTGCTTCCTGCGATCAAGTCGTTGGCTGGCGTCGAGCTGGTAGGAGTCGCTTCCGCAGGTGGAGTGAGCGCAGCGCATGCACAAAGGCGCTATGGCTTTCGCTACGCCTGTACGGATGAGGCTGAGCTCATCAATGATCCATCCGTAACCACCGTCGCTATCCTCACCCGTCATGGGATGCATGCCCGCCAGGTTATGCACGCGCTTGCAGCTGGCAAGCACATTTTCTGCGAGAAACCGCTGGCGCTTAGCATGGATCAACTCTCAGAGATTAGCGACCAGTTGGCACAACTGCCTCCCCTCTCGCAGATGCTCACGGTAGGGTATAACCGCCGCTTTGCCCCGTTGTCTCTAAAATTGAGTGCGTTTCTCGCTTCCCGGCAAGAACCGCTGGCAGCCCACTACCGCGTAAACGCGGGTTATCTCCCTCCGGGACACTGGGTGCACGACCCAGAACAGGGCGGCGGGCGTATTCTCGGGGAGGCCTGCCATTTTATCGATTATCTTGCCTTCCTGGTTGGCGCCCCACCCATCTCTGTGCAAGCGATTGGGCTGCCAGATGGTGGTCGATACCGGGAAGACAATGTTGTCATGAATTTCACCTTCTCAGATGGCTCCGTTGGAACGGTGACCTACGTGGCAAATGGCGACAAATCCTTTTCCAAGGAACGTGTAGAGGTCTTTTTCGGAGGCCGGGCAGCTGTGCTGGATGATTTTCGCATGCTGGAGATGGTACGTGACGGGCGCCGTCAGAGCGCACGTTCGCGGCTGCGCCAGGATAAAGGCCACGCCAGCGAGTGGCGGGCTTTCGTGGACGCAATCGCGAGCGGGGGTCCGCCGCCAATCCCCTACGAGCACCTATTTGGAGTGACTGCGGCGACGATCACCGCGCTCCAGGCGCTGCGTACTGGTGATCGCCTATCCATCCCGGAGATTTGGTAGCCGTTTCGATGGCTCTCACCTAACCGATCGTGATTGCCTGGAAAGCTTTCCGCCAGCTTGGCCCAAGACGCATCTCTTACTATGCCTGGTATTTCGTAATGCTGCGTAGCGGATATTTGCGTTGGGCAACCTGGAAAGCGGGATTGACCCAGGACAAGCTTCCGCAAACGACTTTTCTTCGCCCCCTGCTGGTACTGCCAGATCGTGAGCAACTGCGCACCACCCTGGGCGATTCGGGGTTGGCACTTTTGCAGAAAGAGGCAGTCGAGATCTCATCGGGATGGGCGCGTCTCTTCGGGGGAAAACCCCAGCCCTTGAAGCTCACAAGCTCGAAGTCCTTGCAGGATTGGACTGCGTACGAGCTTGGAAAATCAAATCCTCTACCATCAAATGTCGCAGACATAAAGCTCCTATGGGAACCAGCGCGCTTCGGATGGGCATTCACCCTCGGGCGTGCCTATTACCTGACCGGGGATGAAAGTTACGCTCAGTGTTTCTGGGATTATACAAACACTTTTCTCGACAGCAATCCACCTTACCTTGGCCCCAACTGGATGTCAGCGCAAGAGGCAGCCTTGCGCCTGATGGCTCTGGTTTTCTCAGCCCAGGTTTTTTCGACCTCCCCGCACTCGACCATTGAAAATCTACAACGGCTTGCCAAGGCAGTTGCGCAACACGCCAGCCGCATCCCGCCCAGCCTGGCATACGGGCTTGCCCAAAACAACAACCACGTGCTCAGCGAAGCAGCTGCTCTATACACCGCTGGGCTGGCGCTGCCTACACACCCCGCTTCAAAGCGATGGCGTAGTCTGGGTTGGAGCTTGCTGGTGCGCGGATTTCAATCCCAGATATCAATAGATGGCGTATATACCCAGCACAGTACGAACTACCATCGCTTATTACTTCAGTTAGCACTCTGGGTAAACGCGGTCTCTCAGCCGGAGAACATGATGCAGGCATCCACGCACCAGCGGCTTGCTGCGGCAACCCGCTGGCTGCTCGCAATGCTCAACTCGCAGACCGGAGCAGTACCTAATCTCGGCCCTAATGATGGCGCCTACATCTTCCCTCTTTCGACCAACCCGTTCGCTGACTTTCGCCCCGTACTTCAGGCGGCTGGCACGGTCTTCCTCGAACAACGACCACTACCGCCAGGGACCTGGGATGAGATGTCCTTGTGGTTCGGTCACTCCACACAGCAAGCCCTCCGGATGAATGCTGAGGAGGTCTCTGATATTTCAGACTCCTCTCTACAGCCTGCAGACAATCCATCCATCTCCCCATTGATCATTCGCAATCCAAATAGCGAATCGCACGCCTACTTGCGTGCTGCCCAATTCCGTTCCCGCCCAGGCCATGCCGACCAGCTCCATCTGGATTTGTGGTGGCGCGGGCTCAACCTGGCACAGGACGCCGGCAGTTTCCTGTATAACGCCGCTCCACCTTGGGATAACTCCTTGAGCGGCACAAACACACACAATACACTCATGGTTAATCATCTAAATCAAATGACCCGCGCCAGCCGCTTCCTGTGGCTGGACTGGGCTCAGGCGGAGTGGAGCGCACCCGAGCGCGCTGACGACGGCGCCTGGGAGCGCATTATCGCCCAGCACGATGGCTACCGTAGGCTCGGGCTTGTGCACCAAAGATCTGTCACAGCATACCGCGATGGTCGCTGGCTCGTCGAAGATACGCTAAAGCTGGCTGGTAACGCAAAACAAACTAAAGGTTCCGCGTTGGATAACGTCAGTCTGCATTGGCTGCTCCCCGACTGGCACTGGGAAATTCTTGAGGCTAGTGTTACGAGTATCGAGCTCCGCCTGCTCTCACCACATGGTTGGATCAGCCTTCTGATTAATACCCTTTTCGATTCTCCAGAATCTACGCTCGATTCTCTGCCCTCGAACTACAAGCTCATCCGTGCTGGGGAGTTGCTATCCGGGTCTGGTGAAGGCGAGATCTGCATGGGTTGGGTGTCGCCTACTTACGCGCATAAAGTCCCAGCGCTCTCATTGACGGTGATAGCCACTGGCAAACCTCCACTCACTTTCACAAGTGAATGGCGCTTACCGGCTAATACCCACGATCAAGAGTTACAATCACCCTTTATCAAGCATTGAGCTCTTAACCATCCAACAAATAACATTCAACATCGATGCACCTGCTACTGATCCATCAAGCCTTTACTTCACTCGACGAACCCGGCGGAACCCGCCACTATGAGATGGCGCGCTTCCTGGTTGCCCACGGGCATCAAATTACCGTGATCGCCAGCCCGGTCAGCTATCTCACAGGCTCTGTCCGGGGAAAGCGTTCCGTCGAGCACGTGGAACCAAATCGCCATCCGGGGCTGACCATCCATTATGCGCTTACCTACCCAGGACTGCATCGCAGCTTCGTACACCGCGTTTTCAGCTTTCTCAGCTTCATGTTTTCGTCATTTATTATCGGTATGCGCGTGAAGGGTGTGGACCTGGTCTGGGGCACCTCGCCACCCATCTTCCAGGGCGTGACTGCCTGGGCGCTGGCGCGCCTGAAGGGCGCCCGCTTCTTGCTTGAAGTGCGTGATCTGTGGCCCGCGTTTGCCATAGCAGTGGGTGTCTTGCGCAACCCGCTGCTCATTCGCCTTTCAGAGGGGCTAGAGCGCTTCCTCTACAAGTACGCCGACCGCGTGCTGGTGAACTCTCCGGGCTTCGTCTCCCACGTAGAGTCACGCGGCGCATCAAATGTTGCCATCGTCACCAATGGGGCCGATGTCGATATGTTTGATCCAGCAGTTGATGCGAACGACTTTCGCAATGTGCATCATCTGGAGGGCAAATTCGTAGCGTTGTACGCAGGTGCGCATGGAATGTCCAACGACCTGGGTGTGGTGCTCGAGGCCGCCGATCTTCTACGCAGCCAGACCGAGATTTCCATCGTTTTGCTTGGGGATGGCAAGGAGAAACCGGCGCTCGTTGCACAGGCTCGGGCTAAGGATCTGCCCAATGTCCATTTCTTACCCCCCGTGCCCAAAGCTCAAATGCCAGCCGCACTGGCTGCGGCTGATGCCTGCATCGCCATTCTTAAACCGGTGGAGCTGTACAAGACTGTCTACCCCAATAAGGTCTTCGATTATATGGCAGCTGGGCGGCCTGTGATCTTGGCGATGGATGGGGTTATTCGCGAAGTGGTGGAAGGTGCCGGAGCGGGTATCGCGGTACCCCCGGGCGACCCGATCGCCCTCGCGGGAGCTATTCGTCAGCTATGTGAGGGGCGAGATACAGCTCGCCAGATGGGTCTCGCCGGGCGGCGCTGTGTTGAGAAAGATTTCGACCGGAGGTTGCTGGCTGAGAAGCTGGCTGGTATTTTGGAGTCCCTGTAGGCAGGACTGACGATATTTCGCCAACAGCCCTCAAGGATATCATCTATTTGTATTTTGCCTGCTTCCATCAAGTAACGAGCCTACTTCTCATAAACTCCCCACGCAAGACCTTCCTGTGCCTGGACGAATTGCGAGGAGAAATATTGAGCATACTCCTCTCGTCCTTGCAGATGGTTGCCGAAAAACGCCGTGATAAAATGCCTCATTCGCCGCTGAGGCTCCTCATCGAAAACCATCCCATGCTCCTGATCAATAAAAGAGATCAATCCCTTCTCTGGTGCGCCCAGGTGCTCGAAGATGTAAGCGCATTCCTTCTGATAATCAGTTTCTCTGTCATCCTGCGTCCCGCAGATCATGAGCACCGGTCGGTTAACCGCCGCAAGCCCGCCCTCCCCAAAAAGCCATACGCCTTCGGGCGCCATCGGCATGACTGCCAGGATACGATCATCGGTTATGGGTTGCCATAAGCCATCTTCATTAGATGTAATTGCTTCGCCCGCGTTAGCTGCGAACCCATCCCAGTCAGCTTCTAGCGCACAGAAATATTGGTAGCTCATCTCAAGTTCGGCCGTCTCAGAGGGTGATGATCCCGTTTCAGATCCTTGCGCGCATTTCTGCGCGTAGAATGATGGGTCAACGCGCGCCCCACTTAAAAATAGTGAGTTTAGTCCATCGAATGAGTATCCCATTGCTCCTACATGTTGGCTGTCGATCATGCCTTCCAGCCCCTCCGGTGGTTTCGCTGCAATCTGGTTCAGCATCGCCAAGATCTCCCGCGGGTAATCGATTACAAAGTTTGCCCACTTTCTGCTGGGACCTTGGGAGCCGGCTCCTGCGACGACAAAACCATAGCTCACCAGATGAGGAGCCATAACATCGCCCATCACTGCGGACATGACGATCAGGGGATAGGGTTCCCCGCTTCTATCCGTCTGCCCTTCTCTCACAACAGGTCCTGTAAATCCCTCCGGCTTTACCGATGGGTACCAAACGGTAAAGTCAACCTGCACACCGGTACGCTTGAATCCTTCTAGGTCGTAATAGCGTTTCCCTGGAAAGTACGGCCCGGCTTGCCCCAGGACGAATGGGTCCGCTGCGTGCGTCACCTCAGCTATGATAGGCGCCATCGTTGCTTGATTTGTGGCAGTTTCAGGAGGCACCTGGGTGCTTGTGAGCTGAACGAAAGGAGAAGGCAACTGGTGTTGGGTAGCAGTGGGGAGGGATCCTGGTTTTGTCTCCGCCTTGCAGGCAGCCAGCATGACAATCGCCCAGATGCTGACCAAGAGAAATATCTCAGACTTTTTCATTTTCCCTCACACAATATTTCTCAGCATTGATATCCAACTGCGCTCAAAGAGTAAAAGAGCGAAATGGCTTTTCCCTCAAAGCCAAATTAAACCTGGGGTAAATTTATGAAAATCCCGTCTGAGTTTGGAAAGAAATCCGTTACTGCCCGGACTGCATCCATATTGATCCCCCCATAGATATGTGGGTACTTCTCACTGCCTTCATTAT
Organism: uncultured Chloroflexia bacterium; assembly: GCA_963714425.1. Classification (GTDB taxonomy): domain Bacteria; phylum Chloroflexota; class Anaerolineae; order Anaerolineales; family UBA4823; genus DATCYX01. Next base: position 323,519 of record CAVQOI010000001.1, on the reverse strand, counting down.
TCTCCCAGCGGACTGGGGCTGTTACACTACCAGGTTCGATCCATAAGAGCACGAGATCGGGTACCCCACGATAATATCGATTTGCCACTTCCAGCACCTGCTCAGGGTTTGAGCAATGGATGAATCCCTCCATCTCTAGCGAGGCAGCACGATACTCCCCGGTCTTCTGTGCTCCTCTCCACGCCTGCCGACTACAGATATGGATGATTTGTCCGCCTTCTTTTGGTTTTGAGTTCTCGGTCCCCTCACTCCACACCCAGCACTCCTAATTCCAATCTACAAGCTTCTATCGCTTAATAACTTCATGACCCTTTCCATCACCACTTCTGCAACCTCGTCTTTGCTCATTAAGGGTAACGCCTCCACCTCCCCATTCGCTGCCATCAAAGTGACCCGGTTGGTATCCACGGCGAATCCCGCATCCGTGGCGCTGATGTCGTTCGCAACAATCCAATCTAAGTTTTTATTCCGAAGTTTTATCGTCGCGTTCTCCAGGAGATCTCGGCTCTCGGCAGCAAAGCCGACTGTGACATATGGGCAGCCATGCTCTGCTTTATAGCGTGATACTTCTCTCAGGATGTCTGGTGTACTCTCAAGGTGGATTTGGGGGGTACCTCCATCTTTCTTTATCTTGTGCTCCTTGGGCTCAGCAGGACGGAAATCAGCCACTGCTGCCGCCATCAGCAACACGTCGCTGTTCGTCACCGCCTGCATCACAGCATTAAGCATTTCCTGGGCAGAGCCTACTTCCACGCGGCGCGCCCCTACTGGTGTGAGCAGCTCAACGGGCGCTGTAATCAGCGTGACTTCTGCCCCCAGGTCAACGGCAGCCTGAGCTAGAGCGAATCCCTGCTTTCCTGAAGAGCGGTTGGTGATCATTCGCACAGGGTCCACGGGCTCTTGTGTACCGCCAGCAGTCACGACCACACGGCGCCCCCGTAATGGTCCATCTGCTCCTAACACCAGACGCATGTGTCCCACAAGCTCTGCTGGCTCGAGCATTCGCCCAGGTCCCACCAGTCCAGATGCCAGGTGTCCCTCGCCGGGTCCAGCAATGTGAGCTCCACGCTCTCGCAGAATTTCCAGATTAGCCTGGGTGGCTGGATGGGCGTACATGCCCCCATCCATAGCTGGGGCAACCAGCAGCGGGCATTTGGCTGCCAACGCTGTGACAGCCAACAGGTTATCAGCCAGACCATGCGCCAGCCGGGCAATGGTGTTAGCCGAGGCGGGGGCAATTACTACCAAATCTGCCTTCTGTCCCAGGCTGATATGCAGTACGTGCCCTTCACTTCCCCACAGGTCGCCGTCTACATAAGCACCGCCACCCGTGACGGACTTGAAAGTCAACGACGTGATAAACTGGGTCGCAGCCTGGGTGAGGATTACATCGACGTTCGCTCCCGATTGCGCCAACCGAGAGGCCAGGTCAGCTGCCTTGTAGCAGGCGATCGATCCAGTGACGCCCAGGAGGATGTTTTTACCTTTGAGTGGATTTGTCATTGCATATATCTTACAACCAACCGCGCAGTTTGTAAACGAGTAAGCCCAGATATTCTTTCAGCATGCGCGTGGTGATCTCCAGGTTATTCGACGATGGGATCAGATAGATTAAATGCGTTCCCAGTGAAGCCTTTTTGAACTGCTGCCAATCAGCTCGTGTCACCGTATAGTCGACCGGTGCTGGAATGACCTCAATGCCTTGTCGCTCGAATACCCCGACTGAACGCGGCATGTGCGCTGCGGACGTCACGAGCAATACGCTCTTCAATCCAAGTTCTTGGAGGAGCTCTGCGCAGGCGACAGCACTCTCATAGGTGTTGCGTGAGTTTGTCTCAAACTTCAACACATTTGCAGGTACACCTAACGCTTCCAGGATGTATGCCGGACCCTCCTGAGATTCCTGGATGGCAGCCAGCCACTCAATATTGCCGCCACTGTGGATGATTACTGGGGCGGCTCCTTGGTTGTAGAGGTGTGCAGCATAGATTATTCGATCGCCTGCTTCGCCGACCTCGGGGATTACGCGTGGGGTATCCCTCTCCCGCATGTCTCCAGCCAGGATGATAATTGCTTCCGCCTGCACACCTGGTTGGGGTGGCAGATAGCGCCATTCGAGGATTTGGGCTACTCCTAGCGACACCCAATGATTCCCAGTGATGAAGAGAACTCCGAACGCCAGTGAAAGGGTGGCTTTCTGCCAGCCCCTGCCTCGCACGACCAGACCCATCAGGATCAGGATGCATGCCAGACTGACCGGGTACACAAGCAGAGGTAAGAGCTTGGAGAAGTAAAGGAACATCGGCGATGACAATTTTACCCCCTCTCCAGCTGTTTAATGACTGAATTGCGCTCCCCTTCGTCAAAAGGGGTAGGGAAAACGGATTATTTTATCGACGCGCGACAAGCGTGAGCGTCACCTTAGCTTCATCCTCAGTATTCAGCACACCCAGTATGCTGATCGGGCCGAAGCCAAATTCGCTCATCAGGATAGTCGTGGTGGCACTACCATATAAAGTATCCCCTTCGAGCCGCGTCGTGGCATCAAATGTCACTGGTCGCGTAACCTGTCGGATGGTCAGATCTCCGCTGATTTTCAAGGGAACCTCCTGACCCTGTGTGTAGGTTTCAGGCAACCCCTCAATTTGAGTAGTAACGAAAGTAACCGTCGGATATTGAGACGATTCCAGGAAGCGACCCCGGATGGCATTATCCCGGCGTGAGCTGTCCGACTGGAACTGGCTGATATCCGCTGTAATCACATCGATCTGGGTGTTTTGCGGAGCTGCCGCATCGACCCGGATCTCACCGTTCACGGCGGGAGTCACGCCAAGTGCCAGATTATAACGGTTATTGTCGTTGAGAAAGACTTCACCTACCTCGTACTGCAGTTTCGATTCTCCAGGGACGATCTTATACGCCACCCCTCCGGCAGGCAGAACTGCAGGAGAGGAATTCGTGGCTGGTAATTCCGTGGAAGCGACCCCCATTGGGGAAGGGAGTACGGTAGAGGTAGCTACTTTCGTTACGGTCGCATCGATCTTCGGGGGTTGAATAGCTTCCGCAGTGGGCGAAGATGAAACACCGCTGCATGCAGTGAGCAACAACCCGCCGAATAACAAAAAAATATTAATTGTTCGCATTATTCCTCTCAATAGGTTAGCGCTGTTTGCACTGAGTACATGTTGCCTGTCGGGGAGTTGGTGTCCCGTCAGGCGCCGCCATATTACAATCCCGAACCCTCAAATGATAACTAATATTATGAAAGTTGATTGGTATTGGATTAAAAAGAGGTCCCAGATGGCGATATCTTAATTGACCTCTAATATTGGGGGAGGGTTAACTTTCTGGGAGTTGAATTCTCACGAGTTTGCCCAGACCGGCCAGATCCGCCACAAGCTTGACCTGTCCTTGCGGAAAAGCAGCCTGGGCTAACCCGCGGGCAACATCTGCATGGGATGCGTCAACCTCCACAAGCATCAACCCGCCTGGCGCAAGCGCCCGAGGCGCTTGATGGAGCAGACGGTGGATGATGTCTAGCCCATCAGCACCGCCATCCAGTGCTGCTTGTGGCTCGTGGCGAGCAACTGCCAGGCTCTGCAACCGATCTGAAGGAATATACGGTAAGTTGGCAGTTATCAAGTCAATGGATTGATCGTCCGGAGGGGTTAGGCTACCTGCAAGTTGGCTGCCGGTATTTTCCCACCGGAAGTCCAATAAGTCAGCGCAGAAGAACTGGATTTGGTCTTCCACATTGTGTTTGACTGCGTTTGCTTGGGCAATTTCCAGGGCAGCAAGCGATAGATCGCTTGCCTGCACAGAAAGGTCAGCATTGTGTACAGCCAGTGTAATGGCGATGCACCCGCTCCCTGTGCCGATATCTGCCACCCGGCGCTGCCCAGGGTGCAGGCGCAGCCAATCGAGCGCATGTTCGACAATTAATTCGGTCTCAGGACGGGGAATGAGGGTACCGTGGCTCAATTCGAAGTCCAGCCCGTAGAACTCCCAGTGACCGATCACATAAGGTAGCGGCTCCCCTGCCGATAATCGACTCAATGAATCCCGTAGCGCCTGTTCATGCGTCTGGCTGATCTCGATTTCAGGATGCGCCAGGACCCAGGCGCGTGATTTTTCTAGGATGTGTGCCACCAGCACCTGTGCATCCAGCCTGGCGCTGTCACTCTGCTTTTGGAGCTGGGAGACAATCATCTGGAGGGATTCGGCAACCCGCATTGAGAGGCAATCCGCCTGGTATCTAGGTCTCGATAAATCGAGACACAATAATCTACTCGGTCACTGCTGACAAACGGGCAGCTTCGTCACGTGTCGCAAGCTCGTCTATAAACTCATCGATATCGCCATCCATCACCACCGGCAGGTTGTGGCTGGATACATTAATACGGTGGTCGGTCACCCGCGATTGCGGGTAGTTATAAGTGCGGATCTTCTCAGCACGTTCACCGCTGCCTACCTGCGACCGTCGGTCTTCATCCACCTCCAGGCGCCGCTTCTCCTCCTCAATCTCGTACAGGCGGGCGCGCAGGATGCTCATTGCTCGCATTCGATTTTGTAATTGCGAGCGCTCGTCCTGGCATGCCACCACGATGCCGGTGGGGATATGGGTGATTCGCACGGCAGTGGCATTCTTCTGGACATTCTGACCGCCAGCTCCGGCAGACTTGTAAACATCCATGCGAATATCGTTCTCAGGGATTTCGACCTCGACATCATCCACCTCCGCCAGCACCGCCACGGTGGAGGTGGACGTATGGATGCGTCCCGACGATTCGGTGACTGGGATTCGCTGCACACGGTGCACACCAGACTCGTATTTTAGACGGGAGTACGCGCCGCGCCCTTTTACCAGGAAAATGACCTCCTTGAACCCCCCAATACCAATCTCATTAGCGGAGAGCATCTCGATATCCCAGCGCTGGCGCTCAGCGTAGCGGTTGTACATGCGGAAGAGATCAGCGGCGAACATTGCCGCCTCGTCCCCACCTGTGCCCGCGCGGATCTCCATGATCACATTTCGTTTGTCGCGTGGGTCGGTGGGTAATAACATCGACTTGATCTCCTCCTCCAGGCGCTCAATGAGCGGCAGCAGGTCGGCGATCTCAGCTTCAGCCAGAAAGCGTAAATCAGCGTCCTCACCGTCCTCTGAATCAAGTAGGGTGTGTGCCTCGTCTAGACGGGTCTTCGCCTGCCGGTATTGGCTTGCTTTACCCACCAGAGGTTCCAGATCGATGCGTTCTTTGTTCAGCTCGGCGGCGCGTTGGTAGTCATCACCCACCTCGTTGAGCATTTTATTCAGCTCGTGATATCGTTCTTCAATACCTGCCAATTTTTCAAGCATACAGTTCCATGCCAATTCTCAAAGATAGATTGTCTAGCTCAATTGATCCAGACGTCGCGAATGTGGATTATACCACCGGAACAATTTTGCTCTTCGCTCCGTCTAATGCATACAAAACATCACTTGAATGGTTACACCGCACCCGGAGCTTCTCATGAGCACAATCTTGAAGACACAACTCACATTTATATTGGTCCTGGTCGCATGCCTGGCAGCCCTGCCTACACCAGCCCGCGCGGATGGCATCATCGTCCCCGACTGGCCTATCTGCATCGAGGGCGAATGCCCGCCTCCACCCTGCCTGGATATGTTCCCCTGCCCGCCCAGACGACCCATCGTACAACTGGCGATTCGCTACCACAAAGTCGATGTGACCATCCAGGACCAGCTCGCCGTAACCCACGTAGACCAGACCTTCTATAACCCGAATGAGTGGCAGGTAGAGGGCACCTACATCTTCCCCATCCCGGTGGATGCCGCTATCTCTTCATTTACCCTGTGGATTGATGGCGAGCCAGTGAAGGGACAGGTACTGGACGCCGAGCAGGCGAGGCAGACCTACGAAGAGATTGTGCGCAGCATGAACGACCCCGCTCTCTTGGAGTATGTCGGGCGTGGGGCGGTGCAGGCACGCATCTTCCCCATCCCGCCCAGGGGAGAGCGCCGTATTGAGCTGGAATACGTCCAGGCACTGACTGCTGAGAATGGGCTGGTGCGTTATACCTACCCGCTGAGCACGGAGAAATTCTCGCTGTGGCCTCTCGAAGAGGTGCGCATTCATGTTGACGTTCGTTCGTCACAATCGCCGGTGCGCGCCGCTTATTCGCCCAGCCACGACATCGACTTGCGCCATGTGGATGAGCGCCACGTGATCGCCGGATACGAAGCATCCAACCTGCTGCCTGACAGCGACTTCACGTTCTACTACTCACTGGGAGAGGATGAAGCTTTCCACCTGTTTTCCTACCGCGATCCCGACGACCCATCGGACGCAGATGGTTTCTTCCTGCTCTTGCTTGCACCCCGCCCAGATGCGGCTGCCCAAACCCTGCCCAAGGACGTGATCCTGGTGCTGGATCGTTCCGGCAGCATGGAGGGTGAGAAGTTCCTGCAGGCGCAGGAGGCGCTACGCTATATCCTACGCCATCTCAACCCTGAAGACCGCTTCAATATCATTGTGTTCAGCACTGGCATGGATACCTACGCCCGTACGCTGCGCTCTGCCGACGAGGCTAGCGAAGCCCTCGCCTGGGTAGACCGCCAGTCTGCCCAGGGCAGCACTGACATCAACCGCGCTTTGCTGGAAGCCGCTGCCATTGCAGAAAGTGAACGCCCTACCTACCTGATCTTCTTGACGGATGGATTGCCGACAGAGGGTATTGTCGATAGCCAGGATATCCTTGACAATTTCGCCAGGTCTGCCAGCAAGAACTTGCGCCTGTTCTCCTTCGGTGTGGGATACGATGTGGATACCATCCTGCTCGATTCGCTGGCCCAAGCCCATCACGGCACGAGCTCGTATGTGTCGCCTGGCGAGCGGCTGGATGAAGCCGTCTCGGCGTTCTACGCCAAGATCAGTACGCCTGTGCTCACCGACCTTCAGTTAGACTTCGGTGACGTGCGAGTGCACGACGTGTACCCTGATCCCCTGCCTGACCTGTTCTCCGGAACCCAGATCGTCGTCGTGGGGCGCTACCGACAAGGTGGTGAGACAACGATTACCTTGCGCGGCTCGTTAGATGGGCGCACGCAGAACTTCCGCTTCCCACGCCAGCGCTTCGTAGACGATAACGACACGCTGCAATCAAGCCTTGATTCGCCTTTATCTCGTCTTTGGGCTACACGCAAGATTGGGCACTTGCTCAACCAGGTGCGACTGCATGGCCCAGACGAGGAGACCATCGACCAGATCGTGCGCCTGAGCATCCGCTATGGCATCGTCACCCCATATACGTCTTACCTGGTGACCGAAGAGATGCCCCTGGGTGCCGCCGAACAGGAGCGCATTGCCCGTGAGCAGTTCAGCCAGATGCAAGCGATGCCGGCTGCGCCAGCCAGTGGGCAGGACGCCGTGGAGAAAGCCTCCGGGATGGGTGGCATGGCTGACGCCCAGTCGGCGGTTCCCCCTGGTGAAGAAGCCAGCCAGACGGTGCGCATCGTCGGCTCGCGTGTGTTCGTCTTTTCGGACGGTGCCTGGGTAGACACCGCTTTCGATCCCGAGCGCATGCAAACTGTGAAAGTGGCTTTTCTATCCGATGATTACTTTGCCCTAGTCGCCTCTCGCTCTGAGCTAGCGGCAGCTTTCGCCCTGGGGAAGCAGGTCATCGCCCTTGCAGATGGCGTGGTTTACGAGGTGGTCGAAGCGCAGGCAAACGTCGCCCCCGTAGAAATCCCCCCAGCGCTGCCCACGCTGGAGCCCGCCTCCGCGACACTCGAGCCAGACCAGCTCCCGGCTCCCACCCAAATCCCAGAGGAGACGCAGACCGCACCGGGTGGGTTGCCGTGCGCCAGCAGCCTGCTCCCCCTGGCGCTCTTCCCGCTGCTGGGTTTAGCCTGGACGGCACATCACCGCTAACGGATCACAACAGCAAAACTAAATGGGTTGATGTGGTCGGATTACGACGACATCAACCCATTTTGAAGCGAACTCCCCCCTGGCCCTGGGAGGGGGGAAAGAAATATTCTTTAAACCTTACGCCGCCGGAGCGCCAGGCTGAGACCCAACAGGACCGCCGCAGCCGCCCCTGCCAGGACGAGCGGCAGGTTGGACGCCGAGCGACCTTCCACGCTCACCAGCTCGATGGCGGTGGGGACGTTGAAGCCGGAATGCCGGTGGCATCGTCACTAAATGTCGTGTCCTGTAGGATATGAAAGTTGCATACCTTTACCCGAAGTATTCCCAGCAGTAGCGCAATTCCCCATATGTCGTGAAGGGGGCTTTGAATTCCGTTCCGTATCTTGTGTTCCGACTAGAGTCCAGGACATAGCTTCAACCTAGCCGATGCATCTGGAGGTGTTGATTGACCCTTGCGCTACCGTCAGTAGATCATCACATCACTTGTACCGGACGGTACCAAACAACCTAGCGATCTTCGCTTTCATTATCGAAGTATCGTCATCCAGACAGTTGCACAATCTAGGACTGACTACAATTGATGGAATCGGATAGGAGCATTGGTCCATTCTGAACAAGAAAATTAAAATATTGGGTGCCGGATCCAGGATCTGTCCGTGACATCCACACTGTCGTGGATATCATAGCCTAGCGATGCCATCACTGGCGCATCAGCTATGACATATTGGACTTACCATCCAATCAGGATCCCAGATCCGTATCATTAGTGTTGACGTCAATATAATACGCCAACGCCACCCCGGTTAGCAGCAAAGCTGCCAGCAGAGCCGCCCCGAGCGCCCATTTCCATTGAATCCGTCGTTGATGAATGAACATGGTGTGCCTCCATTGCTGACCGATTGAAATGCTTGTTTAATTGTTGAGTCGCATAAGATTGCAATTTGGTTCAATCTTGCCTACGCCAGTATCCCCAATTTCATGTTATAATAAGCGCACTCCTGGGGAATATCCTTATCCAAGAATTAGATTTTGTCTACCCGTACTCGTATTGGTCCGGCCTGTGAGGTACAGGTTCCGGTCTTTCAGATTAACCCCTTAATCGTGGTTCTGGTGGTCATGAGTGAGGTTTTCAGGCTTCCCCTGGGTATGCTATAATGCGTCTGCACCTGTTCCGATGTCATTGATCCTCTCACGCTAAATCCCACCTAACCCGCTCACCGGCCCCGCTGCCAGGACGCAAACCTCCCTGGCGGTGGCACCTAATCATCGTCCCCTGAGGCAACAGAGTCCACAACCATGAAGGTCATAGAATTAGAAAACACACCACTCTCCGCATTGCGCCAGAAGGCGAAAGATCTCGATGTCCCCAATGCTCTCCGGCTTAAGAAAGAAGATTTGATCCTGCGTATCCAGCAGGTTGAGGCTGAACGTGAAGGCCTGGAGGTGCGCGGCGGCATTCTGGAGATCATGAACGAAGGGATCGGCTTCTTGCGTTCCGGGCATTACCAGCCGGGTCCCTACGACATATACGTCTCGCAATCCCAGATCCGGCGCTACAACCTGCGCAATGGGGACCTGATCATCGGTCACGTCCGCCCACCGCGCGAATCCGAGAAGCACTATGGGCTGTTGAAGGTCGAGAGCATCAACGGTATTGATCCCGAGATCGCCCGCCACCGGACGGTCTTCGAATCACTCACACCCATCTTCCCCGATACACGCTTCGACCTGGAGATGGATCGCCACACCCTGGCCACACGCCTGATCAACCTCGTGACCCCCATTGGGCGTGGGCAGCGCGGCTTGATCGTCTCGCCCCCCAAGGCTGGCAAGACCACCATCCTCAAGCAGATTGCCAATGCCATCTCGACTAAGTACCCCGAGGTGCATTTGATGGTTGCCCTGATCGGCGAGCGCCCCGAAGAGGTCACCGATATGGACCGCTCCGTGGACGCCGAAGTCATCGCCTCGACGTTTGATGAGCCGGTCACTTCCCACGTGCGCGCCGCCGAAATGGTCCTGGAACGCGCCAAGCGCCTGGTAGAAGTCAACCGCGACGTGGTCATCTTGATGGATTCGATCACCCGCCTGGCGCGCGCCTATAACCTGGTGGTCACGCCCTCCGGGCGCACCCTCTCTGGCGGAATCGACCCATCGGCGCTCTACCCGCCCAAGCGCTTCTTCGGCGCAGCGCGTAACATCGAGGAAGGCGGCTCGCTCACCATCATCGCCACCTGCCTGGTCGACACCGGTTCGCGCATGGACGATGTAGTCTATGAAGAATTCAAAGGGACCGGCAATATGGAGCTTCACCTCTCTCGCCGTCTGCAAGAGCGGCGCGTTTTCCCAGCAATCGACATCGAGCGCTCCTCCACCCGGCGTGAAGAGCTGCTGCTTGGACCAGATATCACCCCGCGCGTGTGGCTGATGCGTCGCATGTACGATCAGATGGTCACCGCCCCACCCCACGGTGCTGGGCTGGACTCGTCTACTGGCACCGAAGCCATCCTGCAGCGCCTGGCGCGCACCAACGATAATCTCGAGTTCCTTGAGACGCTCACCGACGAAGACCGATAAATCCTTTCAGTTTCCACCTCCCCATCGCGCACATACGACCGGGGGAATTCTCGGATAACTGCTGCACTTGAGCCGCAAACAGTCGCCAGAGCTAGCCTTAGATTAACCTGCCCAGATAAATCCCAGGCGATCGATCAAGAGTCATGTCCCCTAAATCCAGCATTCTGCCATCAGTATTTGCCTGGCTGGTCGCCTTGAGCCTGACAGGCTATGCTGGTTTCCTGGGTTGGGGATATGTCGCTACAGAATCCTCGCTTCCAGAAGTCAGAGCAGTTGCCCAGGCGGCTGTCACTGCCACACCGCATGCAGTTGAATCCGATCAGCCTGTCCGCCTGCCCCCCTGGGTGATGTTCGAGAGCATCCCAGCAGTGGGTCGAAAAGCCGAGCTACGCACCCTCATCCCAACACGCCCCAGCGTAGCCGTCCAGACTCACACTGTCGAGTTTGGCGATTCTGTCTTCGAGATCGCAGCGCTGTTCAAAATCAAACCCGAAACCTTGCTGTGGGCGAACTACGATCTGCTCAACGACAACCCAGACATGATCTCCGTGGGGATGGAGTTGTTAGTCCCTCCAATAGACGGCGTGTACTACGAATGGCAAGCTGGGGATACTCTAGAAAGCGTGGCGGGGCGATTTGAAGCCGATCAGAAGGCACTCCTCTCCTGGTCCGGTAACCCCTTCGATCTAACCAATCCAGCTCTCGAGCCTGGCACCCTGGTGATGGTCCCGGGCGGGCATCGCGAGTTCCGCCAGTGGATCATCCCCGTTATCCCGCGCGGGGCAGCCGGCGTGTCGCGGGCTGTTTACGGCGCCGGCGCGTGCGACGGCAGCTATGAGGGCGCTTACGGTAGTGGGGGGTTCATCTGGCCCGCCAGCAACCACTCGCTCTCTGGCAATGATTATTGGTCTGGTCACCTTGCGATTGATATCGCTGCGGGCGAAGGCGCCCAGGTCTACGCTGCCGACAGCGGTGTGGTGGTCTTCTCCGGCTGGTCAACAGGTGGATACGGGAATATGATCATGATCGACCACGGCAACGGCTACCAGACCGTATACGGTCACCTGTCCAGCACCTCGGCTGGCTGCGGGCGCAGTGTCGGACAGGGCTCTATCATCGGCTATGCCGGCAGTACAGGCAACTCTACCGGCGCCCACCTGCACTTCGAAGTACGCTACCTGGGAGGTTTCGTCAATCCCTGGTATGTCCTGCCCGCGCCATAAAGCACTGCCAAACAATGGATCCTGATATCATGCTGGACAACCCGTATCTCGTAAAACTGCAAGCAGATCTTCTCCTTCTTCACCCACCTGCCTACTTCGAGTTTCGCGCCCGGCGTGACATCTACTTCCCGTTTCTGGAGACTTCTGGCGCGGTACCCATCTCACCGCTATACGAGTATTTTCCGATAGGATTTAAGTCGCTTCAAAGGTATCTTGCCATTAAAGGATATGATGTAAAAATCGTCAATCTTGCTGTGCTTCTGCAGCAATTTCCGCAAATTAACCTCGATACTTTATTTAATTCCTTGGATGTAAGCTTGGTAGGGATTGATCTACACTGGATGGTTCATGTTCAAGGTAGTCTGGCGATAGCTGAGCGTTTGAAATTAGTACGGAGGGATATTCCCATCCTTTTTGGCGGTATCTCCTCCACCTACTATGCGAATGAGATTATTCGTTATCCGTATATCGACTTCGTCATGCGCGGCTATGATACGCACAGGCCGATGGCGCAACTCATGGCAGCCATCGATTCAGGGCATAGCCTGGGAAATGTAGACAATCTCCTGTGGAAATCACCCGAAAAGAAAATTGTGGACAACGGCTTTTATCATAAGCCCCATAGATCCAGTTATTGCGTCGATTGGTCCGATCTACCTAAAAAAGAAAAATCTGATGTCATTCCGATACTGGAAATGGTTTCTACTTCTAATAGTGGTTGTAGTTATAACTGTGGGTGGTGCGGCGGTTCTCGAGATGCTTTCAAAAGAGTTCATGCCACCCATAGTAGCCTAGCTTACGTACCGTTTGAAAACATCCGGTATGAGTTTGAATCGATGGGATCTTCTCAGGATATCGACAGATATCATTTCTATCCGGTTAATTTTTATAACGAGCCTGCTTCCAGGATCGACAAATATCTCGATTTGGTTGAGCGCGCGGGGTTGAAGTCTATCAGTTACGAGCAGTATTACTTGACTCCTGTGGAAGTGCTCAAAAAAATGGTTGCAGCAAATAAACATACGACAATCACGCTTTCACCAGAAAGCCATGACATTAGGGTCTCCAAATTGGCTGGGAGAGGGGTTTATACCAACCAGGAATTAGAGCGCTGGATCGAAATAGCATTAGGGCTGGGTATCTACCGGATCGATCTCTGGTATTTTGTGGGAATGCCCGAACAGGATGAGACTTCGGTCATGCACACAGTTGAGTATACCCACCACATCATGAGCAAATTCCGGAATTTGCGCCTGAATCCGATGATCTGCCCCATGATACCGTTCCTGGATCCTGCATCCACGTTTTTTGAAAACCCTTCGAAGCATGGGTACCGCGTATTCTATCGGACGGTAGACGAGCACCGTCAGGCAATGGGAAGAGCTTCGATCATTAATCGCCTCAATTACGAGACCGCGTGGCTCTCGCGGGCGGATATCGTCAAGGTTGGTTATAAAGCTATAAAACGATTGATGCAAGTAAAAGCTGACACTGGCTTCCTTCCAGGAAGTGTCGTAAAAATGTATAATGCGAGAATTGACGATGCACTCGAATTCATCCAGGTCGTCCACAAGGTCGATGAAATTTCTGATTCCCAGGTGCGCCTCACCGAGCTGGAAAAGCTGGGGGATGAGATTCAAGCTCGCAATGAATTGGTCTTTTCCTCATGTGTATCCAACCAGGCAGTACCTATTAGTCGCCGCATTGGCAAGCGTTGGTTCGATGAGTTGGGATGGGAGTTAGAACACCTTGAGAACTTACAAACTTATTCAGCCGCGAATTATACAAACAAAAAAGAAGTAGAGAGAGAATGAGGGAGTTATGGCAAAAGCAGATACCAATTCCGAACCCAAGACGGATGTCTTCGCTGAGACGGAAAACTACATCGCCTGGCGAGCCGAAGAGCCAGATGGTGAGATCACCTACCATTTGGAGCTCAACAACGTCACCCTACACTTCTTTGATGAGGAGTGGCGCGAATTCCTCGAGCTGGTAAAAGAACTTTAGAAACGGGTGATAAGATTTAACACGAAGGTCACGAAGGCTACACCAAGCACACAATATATTTTATAACCTTTGCGTTTACTTTGTGCCGTATGTGTTGAAAATTTCGACCTTATTTCGTGATCTTTTCTACGTAAGGCACCACCCCCAGACACGCCTCAGTGAATTGGCCTGTGACCTCTTCCCAGAGCAACTCTTGCCCATTGACTGCCCAGGCAGCGTGAATGGCGTAGGAAAGGCAACCCGGGCCTGCATGATAGTTCGCCAGCGTGAAGCGCCACAGGTCTTCGTAGCTGCTTACCGCCCCTGGAACCGCGCCGCTTGCATTGAACACGACCTGCGCCACCTGCTCGCAGCTCGCCAGCAATGTATCGGCAAACAGCCTGACGCTGAAGGTCGCGTTTGTCAGGTCTACCCCTGCATCACATTGCGGGCAATCCGACTTTGCCTCGATCGCCAGGGCACCTCGCAGCATCTCCTGAATATCGATGGGTAAATTGAGATAGCCTTTGTCACAGGTATCCTGCGTTAACACCAACGGGCAAAACTGCTCGTAGAATGCCGGATTCCATAACAGGATCGTATCCGCCCCCTTATCCGTTATTTGACCCAGTCCAAACTCACGCTCGACCTTGAACATTCCAGGCCAGAATTGGCTCTCTTGGGCGAACAGGTTTTTCATTAACTGCGCAGGGACAGACGTCTCGTTGGAAACTTCGATAATGCGGGCATCGAATTGGTTCTGCCATTCCATCACCAGGGGTGCAGCGGATTCGAGCCCGCATGTGTCAGCATAGCCGTTTGGCAGCAATCCCAAGCTGGGGCAATGCGAAGCGTCGACCACACCCTGGGAGATCAGCCTGCCTGCCAGATAATAGTAGGCATCGTCGCTGGCTAATAACTCGAATTGATCAGGGGATGTAAGCCAGTCCACGCTGCCGCCTACCGGTGCGAACGCCCCCCAGGTCTGTGAGCAGCTTGCCAGGCGGGCGCCGCGCCATTGGCTGCTCAGCACGTCCACATGCCAGCCGCCCCCACCAGGTGTGAGGGACACACCCGCATCGATGACGCGCACCTGAGCTGTGTACTTCGGGCTGGAATTGCCGAAGGAAGAATTTGCCCAAAATTCAACCATCATACCGGCAAACGTAGTTGTAGGCAGCGGCAAGGCGCAGCTTTCGCCCTCACAGAAAAATGGGACGCCATTGAAGCTCCCCTCAATTGACGTAATGCGCTCGTTGGGGAGAGGCTCTTCGCCGGTTACCAGCAGGTTCAGGCAGCTCTTGACACAGGTTCTCCGGCGGCTCTGGCGTGCAGCCTTCCAGCGTAACGCCTGCTGAGGCGATCGGCAGGTCAATCAGGATCTCTTTTTGTTTGGGTTGGGAGGAGATTTCCAACAGGTACAGGCCGTTGCAGGCAGTGATCTTGCCTTTGCCTTTGAGGATTTTGTCGCAGGGCGGGGTGCTCAGCCAGTCAGCTTGCACTTCAGCGCCGCAATATCTTCCAACCTCATCACCATTGGGCAAGCCTTCGTGGTCGGTCTTGAACTGGCACTTGAGCTCGTTATCGTCGAAGGCCAGAAGCCACCACTCATATTCTGTGAAGGGAACGACAATGGTCATTTGCCTGCCGCCTTCTTGGGCCTCGACGCGTTGACTGAACCGTCCACCTGCCGCCAGTAAGAGCAGGCAGAGCAATGCAAACAGAACGAGGCGCCGGACGATTGGCATCTTAGAACAAAAATATCATGATCACAGGTGGTTGTCAACAGGTAATTCGGATTGCGTACATTATTGTCAGATATTCTGTACACGTCCGATTCAATTACAGACATAATAATGCAGCCACTCTTTGCCACTCGTTTCAAGTTCACAGATTGAAATAAAAAAGGCGAGCTGTGGCTCGCCTTTTTATTCAGTGACACTCGCCCGAGTATCAAGGAAATATTAGACTAATTTTATCATAATTGCAATGAGAATTAAGTACTTGTTAAGACGCCCATCCATGCAATGAGGCGCCTGGGGTGGTGAGGCATTCAGTGCCAGCGTGTCATTGGCGCCGTGGATAATCCAGATCGCTCCGGAACCTGGTACCGGATTCCGGAGCGACCTGTATATGGGTGTAAGACCGGCGACCGTCACGCCCCTTTCTTGAGCTCGACGGTCCGGTAATCAGGAGGGAGGCTAGCGCGGGTAGATCTGCCCTCTGGCTTCACCTGCCGGGTTCGACGCCGTATGCACGTTGATATACGTCAGGCCATCATCCATCCACTCCTTCAGCTCGGCGCCAGTTACACCACCGCGAAGCAAGTCACTCGATGTAATTGTCCCTTCAATGGTCAGGACACCATCCACAACTTCGCACGCCTCTCCTGTAGCTGATGGAGCTGGATTACCGCACAAGCTGAGGACCACAGATGCATTCTGCGTCTCGTCGGCAGGAGCATGGATGTGCGCACCGGTAACTGGACCAGATAAGTTGCGCACCACGATAATGAAGCTGAATCCTGTGCCATCCGGAGCTGTGGCGAACGTCGCGGAGCCACGTGCCGAAGAACCAACAACTTGATGCAGCTCATTGTCTGTCGACAGCCTCGCCTGCCATAGCTGCTTGTTTGCCATGGCCGTGCCAGGCAATGCCAGAATGAGAAGAACGAACACGACGATCACGAACAGACGCTTGCTGATTTTCATACCAATATCCTCCACTGCAATTGTTATAATTTGGACGCTAATTGTCCGATTGCGATAGGATACGCATCTGTCCTGAACTTGTCAATCAGCATTTAGTACTACCGTACCATAGAGCCTGCGCTCGAAAGTTATGTTCTGGATGTGGGGGGAAAGGTGTTGACAGAAAACTCTTTCTACATTAAACTATGCGCATCTTTGGCTATACGAATTTTTTGTCCATCTGGAGGTTTCGATGACATCCACTTCTCCTTCTGCACATATTACCTCGAGCTCCCTGCTCATTCCCACCATCAATGCCTGGCGCATTTTCCTGGAGGATCAGGGCAATTCTGTGCATACTGTGAAAGCATTCACCGCTGACCTGCGCTTGCTGGCTTCCTACCTTCCGCCGGACCAGCCGCTTGGAGAGATCAACACCACCGACCTGAACGCTTTCCTTGACTGGATGCAAAACGCTCGCGGCGTTCCGTGCAGCCCAAAAACTCTCTCCCGCCGCATTACCGCTCTAAAAGCCTTCTTTCGCTGGCTGCACAAAAATGGAGCTACCCTGGTAGACCCTGCGGAGAAAGTGCCGCAGAAATCCGTTCTCAGCCCCTTACCGCAGGTGCTCACGCCAGACGAGGTGGAGGCTGTCTTGACTGCAGCAGAAAAAGTGCGCCGCCAGGACAAACCTGACGCGCGCCCCTATGCCCTGGTTGCCCTGCTGCTGGAAACCGGAATAAAGAAGGGCGAGTGCGTCACCGTCAGCCTTAATCACGTCGATCTTGATTCGCCCTCCGGACCGCAGCTGTTTGTGCGCTATGCCAGCCCGCAGCATCGCTATAAGGAGCGAAAAATCCCACTCTCCGAAAGCTGGTTGAGCGCCTATCATGAGTATCATAGCCAATATGCGCTCGACGATCGCCTGTTCCCGTGGTCGCAACGCCGCCTCGAATACCTGCTTGAAGACCTTGGTGAGGACGCTGGACTCGACAAGCACATGTCTTTCGATATGTGCCGCTGGACCAGCGCTCTGAGTGATTGGGAGTCGGGCATGGAGAAGGAGAAGATCCGCCAAAAGCTCGGCATCTCGAAGGTTCAATGGCGGGAGATCAGCATGAAGCTGGAGAGACTCTCTGGAGGTTAGAAAAAAGCGGGCTTGGCCCGCTTTTTTCTAACCTCCAATCTCGCTCATGAGGCGGTTAAGAGGCACTTCCCCCTGCGCCAGGCGATTACCCCAGGGCTTGTGCCAGATACCTTCCAGGATGATCTGGCGCATCTCAGCCAGCGTAGCGCCGGCTCGCAGCGGTCCGAGCAGATCCACTTCATCCTCGCGTAAAAGGCAAAGGCGCAGGCGCCCATCCGCTGTCAGGCGAGCCCGCGTGCAGTCAGCACAGAAAGGCTGGCTCACCGAGGAGATAAATCCCAGATCGCCAAGCGACTTTGGCAAACGATAAAGCCGTGCTTCCCCATCGAGCCTGCCCTCATTAACTGGTTCCAAACTTCCCAAGCTCTTTTCCACCTGCTGCTTGATCTCGTCTGCGGTGACCACCTGCGAGCGCTGGAACTCCGTCGCTCCTGCAAAGGGCATCATCTCGATAAAACGCACCTGCCACGGGTGATCGTAGGTTAAGCGTGCCAGGTCGACCACATCTGCGTCGCTGTAATCGCGCACAACCACTGCATTCACTTTAATGGGTGTCAGCCCAGCTTTTTCGGCCGCGAAAATCCCTTCAAATACTTGTTCCAACGACCCACGGCGAGTGAGGCGCTCGAATTTTTGCGGATCGAGGCTGTCCAGGCTGAAATTTACTCTCCGCAGCCCAGCCTGTGCCAGTGGCTCCGCCAGGCGCTCGAATAACACCCCATTGGAGGTCATGGTTACTGTGCGGATGCCGGGTGTGTTCGCGATCTGGCGCACCAGCTCGACAACCCCCTGGCGTACGGTTGGCTCGCCTCCGGTGAGACGGATCTTGTCGAACCCTAACCCTGCAAAAAGCTCCACCAGGGTAAGAATCTCGTCATCCTGCATCAGCTCTGCGTTCGGCCGGAAGGTAATGTCTTCGGGCATACAGTAAATGCAGCGCAAGTTACAATGATCGGTCAGGCTGATGCGTAAATAATGAATCCACCGTCCGAATTGATCTACCGCCATATCACCATTATGCACGAAAACCTGTTTTTTTCAAGCTCAGGCGTAGAAACCGCTCTGTGTTTGCCTGGACGCGCCCTGTCATCCCCTGCCGGCACCCGGGAACCCAAACGATCTCTTCCCCGGCACACACCAGCGGCCAGCCGTCGCGCGCACGCTGCGGGATTTTAGCATTGACCATAAGGTCGGAGACTTTTGCCGAGCGACCTTGTAAACCTAATGGCTGTATCCGGTCTCCCCGCTGCCGCCGGCGCACATACAGCTCGTCTGGCAGGGAAGCTGCTTCCAACCACACCAGGAAGCGGTCCTGATTGGCGCGATAATCCTGAGGGGGATTCAAGACGATCTCCGCTTGCAAGACCCAGCCCGCCTGCATCGGCACCACCCCAGGGATGGTGAGTGTCTCAACTTCTGTGGAGCACGTCTGCGGCCAATCGCTCGTTGGCAGCTGCGCTTCCTGGGAGCATAGCCACACACGCCCAACTTCACGCAGCAAGGACAAGCCGCCAATTAGACTGCACCTCCCCATCCGGCCCGCTTCGGCCAGGAACCTCCTACCGCGCTCCACAGTCTCGAAGTCTAAATCCCGCAAGCCCGGCACCAACCTCAGCATGGCGTTCCGGATCAAGCGCCGCTGCAGGCCAATCTCCTGGCTCGCGAAAATCGTTTGCTCGAAGGCAAAGTAGCCGGGACCTTCCTCCGGCACGCACACATCCCATCCCTGCCGGGTCAATTCATCTAGCAGGCGCCCCTCCTCGCGCAAGACATCCGCCATTCTCCAGAGAGATTTCCTAATCTGGGCATTAATCCCTTCCAGGTAAGGAATCGTCTCGAGGCGCAGGCGGTTGCGGTGATAAGACACATCCAGGTTGCTCTCATCAACCACTGGCTGCAGGTCGCGCTCGCTGATATAAGCCTGGATTTCCTCCCGCCAAAAATCTAGCAGAGGGCGGATAAGAGGGATTTCTGCATCCCATGGGTTAGGCTGCAGGCGGTAGGGCATGCCCACCAAACCATCGCGACCGGCACCTCGCAGCAGGTGCATTAAGACGGTCTCCACCTGATCGTCGGCACTGTGGCCTACAGCCACTGCCTGAAACCCGCCTCGCCTGGCTTCGCTGAACAAAAAGCGATACCGGAGCTCGCGCGCCGCTTCTTCGATGGAGAGGGAATTTTCCTGCGCGAATGCCGCTACATCCATGGATGCAGATACAAACCCCAGCTTAAGTTCGCTTGCCAATCGCTCAACCTGGAGAGAATCCTGCAACGCCTGCTCCCGCAGTTGGTGGTTGAAGTGGGCTACCCCCAGAGGAATACCCAAGCGGTATAGCAAGTCCAGCAAACACAGGCTATCAGGGCCGCCCGATACTCCAACCAACAGAGGTTTGCCAGCTACGATCAAGCATTTGTGTTGTAAAATTGAATTCAACCGGGTTAGCATCGTATATAAATTATAGCGTGAATTATGCTGCGAGCGTGGAGGGGTCACACATCATAGATCGCAAAGACAAATAAATCCGCTCATTTTAGCTTGCGTAAATCTAAGGCTTACGAATTGGCAAGTTGCTTGCATAGAATTTGGCTTTTATGCTAGACTGATTTAGAATATAGACTCGAGAAGGAGCACGCTATGGCTGAGAAGATCTTACTCGTCGACGATGACATGGATACGCTACGCCTTGTCGGGTTGATGTTGCAGCGCCAAGGATACGAAGTGCGCGCGGCAAATAACGGATTACAAGCTCTCTCTCTGGCGCAGGCAGAATTGCCAGATCTGATTCTATTAGACATTATGATGCCAGAGATGGACGGCTATGAAGTGGCGCGCCGTCTCCGGGCAGATCCGGCCACATCAGAAGTGCCGATCATCATGTTCACCGCCAAGACCCAGGTGGACGACAAGGTAGCGGGCTTCGAAGCGGGAGCGGACGATTATCTGACCAAGCCTACCCAACCCCGGGAACTTTTCGCCCACATGCGCGCTGTTCTTGGACGGTCAACCAAGCGCACTAGCCCTGCGACACCAGCCGGTGAAAAGGGCTACATGCTTGGCGTGATCGCCGCAAAAGGTGGTCTGGGGGTGACCACACTGGCTCTGAATCTGGGGGTGGCTTTACGCGAAGAGACAAGCAAACCGGTGATCGTTGCTGAATTTCGCCCTGGTCAAGGCACCATCAGTCTGGAACTGGGATATTTGAAACCCGAAGGGTTGAATCACCTGCTCGCTAAGACCCCCTCCGATATCCGAGTACGCGAGATCGAAAACGAGCTGACCGTCCACCCATCTGGGATACAACTGTTACTTGCCTCATACCAGCCGAAAGATGGACAGCAGGTAGCCGCAGTAGGGACCTTCGAAGCCATCGCCCGACAGCTGGCATTCATGGCACGCTATACCATCGTGGATTTAGGACCATCCATTACCCCCATCACTGAGAAGGTTGTCCAGCTCTGTGACGAAATAATCGTGATTGTCGAGCCCGTTCCCCAGACCATCGTGCAGACCAAAGCGCTAATTAACGATCTGATCAACCTGGGTGTGGGTGAAGGCAGGATCACATTGGTTTTGGTGAATCGCATCCGCTCCGGTGTGCAGCTCTCATGGAGCCAGGTGCAGGAGCAAATCCAGCACAACATTGCCGTGATTTTTACTCCCGCCCCCGAGCTGGCGTACCAAGCCTCAGAACACAACCTGCCGATCGTACTTCAGCAGCCGGACAGTCTGACATCTCAGCAATTTAGTAAACTGGCGGAAAGGGTTACCCAACGTAGCCGGTAGCATGATTGAGCTCTCCACAAGGATCCATGAAAGGATCCTATACGCTGCTGACATCCTTAATGCCAGCCATCATTCGGTTGTCCTGACTGGCGCTGGCGTTTCAACCCCTTCTGGTATTCCCGATTTCCGGTCCAATGAAGGGGGGTTGTGGGAACGCTATGACCCATTCGAGGTGGCGTCGCTCTCAGCATTCCGCTACAAACCCCAACAATTCTACGATTGGCTGCGCCCATTGGCGAACACCATCTATGCTGCCAAACCTAATCCGGCGCACATCGGTCTGGCGCGACTTGAGAAAAGTGGAAGAATACATACGATCATTACGCAAAACATCGACCGCTTGCACCAGCGCGCTGGTTCTCAGAACGTGCTGGAGGTTCACGGATCAATGGAGACAATGACATGTGGCGGTTGTTTCCAGCAGGTATCTGCCGAGCAGTATTCACAAGCGTTCATCCAAGATGGGACCATTCCGGTTTGCCCACGTTGTACGAATGTGCTCAAGCCTGACGTTGTCCTGTTCGGAGAGCAGCTCCCCCACGCCCCCTGGCTCCAAGCTGTCGAAGCCAGCAGGGGTTGCGATCTCATGATCGTAGCTGGTTCGTCACTCGAAGTCTTGCCAGTTGCAAGCCTTCCAATGCGCGCGGTGGAGAGCGGCGCACATTTGATTATCATCAACAACACGGCTACCTATCTCGACGTGCGAGCTGACGTAGTTTTCAATGAGGACGTAGCTATAATCATTCCGCAGATTGCCAGAGAGGTTTTGGGTGACTGAACCGCAAGCCTATAACCTGTTGACCCGCTACCAAAAGCTGATAGAGATCTCCAATGATCTGGCATCCACCCTGGATTTGGAAGCGCTACTTGACCGGATTGTACAGGCTGCAGCTGACCTGAGTGATGCGGAGGCGGCATCCATTCTGCTCACCGATGAAGCGAACGGCACACTGCACTTCCAATCGTCGACCAACCTGGAAACACCGCTCATGCGGGGTTTATCCGTCCCGGTCGAATCGAGCATCGCAGGCTGGATCGTCACACAGCGCAAGCCCGTGATCATTAACAATGCGCAACAAGACCCGCGCCACTTCAAGCAGATCGGTAAGGCGACCAATATTCAGACCGATTCACTGCTTGGCGTCCCACTCATCACGAAAGACAAAGTCATCGGCGTGCTCGAAGCCATCAATAAGCGGGATGGCAAGTTCACCGATCAGGACCAGGCATTGCTTCTGGGATTGGGTTCACAGGCAGCCGTTGCGATCGAAAATGCACGACTCTTCCAGCAGTCCGACCTGATCTCGGAGCTGGTCCACGAGTTGCGCACACCGCTCACTTCCCTGAGTGCAGCCGTCCACTTGATCCAGTCCAATAAATTGAGCAGCGAAAAACGCGAGAACTATTTTGTGATCATGCAACGCGAGCTCAACCGACTTTCAGAGATGGCAACCAATTATCTGGACCTGGCGCGCATTGAATCGGGTCGCTCGCCGTACCAGGTCAGCCAGGTTGATTTGCAGGAAGTAATTCAGGACTGCATCCAGGTTATGCATGGGAAAGTACAAGAAAAAGATCTCGCCCTGGAGACGTCCATTGCAAACAGTCCGTTAGTGATCCAAGGGGATCGCGCCCGCCTGAAACAGGTCGTAATCAACCTGTTGAGCAACGCCATCAAATACACCCCCCCAGGGGGAAAGATCAACCTGGCGCTGGAGAGTTCCAACGGTGAGGCATCGATTGCGGTTAGTGATAATGGGGTCGGCATCCCGCAAGAATACCAACCCATGATCTTCGAAAAATTTTACCGTGTGCCGAACACCGAGCAATCCACCCAGGGCAGTGGCTTGGGATTGTTCTTGTGCAAGCGCATCGTCCAGGCTCATCAGGGGACTATCGAGCTGCGCAGCCAGGATGGCGAAGGCACTACCTTTACAGTTCATCTTCCCATAGTCCAATAAACATGCCTTTGGATGACGCCCGGCGTTGGAATGAGCGTTATTCGCAAGATGCTCGCTATGCAACCTTTACCCAGCCGCGCCCTTTCTTAATCGACCAGGCGCACTGGTTGCCCTCCACAGGTCTGGCATTGGATGTCGCTATGGGCCTGGGCGGCAATGCTGCTTTCATGCTTGAGCGCGGCCTGCGCGTGATCGGCGTCGATATCTCGAGCGTGGCGGTGGCTCGTGCCAAAATAAGCCAGCCCGCACTTATGGCAGTGATCGCCGATCTGGACAGGTTCTATCTACCAGTTTGTCGCTTTGATGTGATCCTGAACTTTTACTACCTGCAGCCGGATCTCTGGCATCACTACGAGGATGCGTTGCGCCCAGAGGGAATACTCATTTTCGAGACGCTCACGCGGGAAATGCTGAGCCTGCAGCCCGATAGAGACCCGGCGTTCCTGCTGGCTCCAGGCGCGCTGCGGGACGGGTTCCCGCACCTGGAGGTCCTGGCTTACCGCGAAGGCTGGGACGAATCGCGGGAGGGACACCCGCAGGCAGTGGCGAGCCTGGTGGCGAGAAAGTCTTGACAAGCCGTCTTTTTTTTGCTATGCTGTAACTACCGAACGGTCGGTAGATTAGCAAGGAGGCTTGATGACACGCGATGAGATCCTGGACGCGGCGGCGCAAATCTTCCGCGAGAAGGGCTTTCACGCTGCCTCCATGCAGGATATCGCCAAAGCTGTAAATTTACAAAAAGCCAGCCTCTACTATCACGTTTCCTCCAAACAAGACATATTATCGGCGCTGCTGGACCGGGCGCTGGATTTGCTCATCGAGCACATCGAAAGTGTGCAGTCTCAATCACTCTCCCCCGACGAGAAGCTGCGCCAGGCGATGAGCGTCTACCTGCAATTGATGCTGGAGAATATCGACCTGGCAGCCGTCTTGCTGTTGGAGCACCGCTCATTGGAACCCCAGTATCACGCCAGTCACATCCCGCGCCGCGATCGCTTCGAGCGTGTGTGGCGCGATCTGATCGTATCAGGCTACAACGAAGGGATATTTTCCTGTTCCGACCCGGCACTGGCATCGCGCTACCTGTTGGGAGTGCTCAACTGGACGATCACATGGTACCGCCCAGAAGGTCCGCTCACCCCCTCGCAGATAGCCGAACAGTTTGCTGATCTGCTTTTGCAAGGTTTATTAATGCGCGAGACGCCCCAATGACAGATCTCGCTCCTACAACGCCGCGCAGCGTGCGGCAAATCCACACAAGCGACGGGGCGCGCATCTTCCAGATTCCCCTCCAGACTTTCCCCATACTTTGGGGCTATGCCTATTTGGTCCTTGTAGATGATCCCCTGCATGGGGCATACCGCGTATTGGTTGACACTGGATCAGGATTTGGGGATTCCAATCAGCACCTCGAAGACGGTTTCCTGCAGGCATCTCATATCCTGGGATTCCCGATCAGCCTTGCTGATTTGACACACGTCTTCATCACACACGGGCACATCGATCACTATGGCGGTTTGAGCTACGTAAGACCGCGCACCCAGGCGCAGGTAGGCGTGCACGAGCTCGACTCGCGCATCCTGACGAATTACGAGGAACGCCTGGTGGTCGTCACCCGCCTCCTGGAGACCTTTCTTGCCGAGGCTGGAGTGCCCGCCGGGCGCATCGAAGAATTGATAAATCTTTACAAATTTCCCAAGAGCTTGTACAGCTCGGTGCGCATTGATTTTACTTATGAAGCCGCTGGCATGCATATAGGACCATTTGAGTTCCTGCACGTCCCCGGACACTCTGCTGGGCATGTCGTGATCCGCCTCCACGATGTGCTCCTGAGCGGCGATCACGTGCTGGATGGGCTCAGCCCGCACCAATCTCCGGAGAGCCTGACCCTTTCTACTGGCCTCGACCATTACCTTAAATCGCTTGACACACTGGAGTTATGGGCAGGTACCCCCCGCCTGACACTGGGAGGCCACCGCGCAGTGATCACCGACCTGCCTGCACGTTTAAAAGCTCTTCGCGCAATGCATTCACAGCGTTTGCAGAGCGTGCTGAATTTACTGGAAAAACCTCGCACGATCGTCCAGGTCTCAGACGAATTGTTTGGCGAAGTCTACGGCTATAACGTACTGCTTGCACTCGAGGAAACCGGGGCGCACATTGAGTACCTGGCTCAACGCGGCATGCTCCGCATTGCCAACCTGGATGAGCTTGAAAGCAACCACGCACCTGTCGCCATCCTATACCAGCGCGTGGAATCTAGTTAGGGAGGGGTAGTCTGAAATATTTCAGCATCCGACTGGGTGAGGAGATCAATAAGGAGTGTGACTATGTTCTCATTTGAGCCAACTGAAGAACAAAAAATGCTCGTGGATGCCATGAGCCGCTTCGCTTCGGCTGACCTGCGCGCGAACGCGCACGACGCCGACGAGCAGGATCATTTTCCACCAGCCATCATCGAGAAAGGCTGGGAGCTGGGCTACTTGCAAGCCTCAATTCCCGAATCCTATGGCGGCTTCGGCGAGCGATCCGCAGTAACTGGAGCGCTGGCAGCCGAGACGATTGCCTGGGGTGACCTGGCAGGAGCGATGGCTGTTCTGGCGCCGGGGCTTTTCGCAACACCTATTCTGCTCAGCGGCAGCGAAGCGCAGAAACAGAAGTACATACCGGAAGTTATTGAAGCAGAATGGAGGGCTTATACCGCTGCACTGGTCGAGCCTTACTATGACTTCGACCCGAACGATCTACGCTGCAACGCGACCTCCGAAAACGGGAGCTATGTGCTCAACGGTGACAAGGTATACGTTCCCTACGCAGCAGATGCCCGGGAGATGATCGTCTATGCCCGCCTGGACGGCTCTACCCAGGGATTTATCGTCCCAACCGATACACCGGGTCTTGAGATTGGCGAGCGGGATAAATTAATGGGCATACGAGCCTTACCAACGTATAAGCTCAATCTCAGGGGCGTGCATGTCCCCCACGAGAACCGCCTGGGGGGTCCCGAGGGTCACGATTTTGCGCCTATCCTAGCATCATCGCAAGTCGCCCTGGCTGCCATGGCAGTCGGTCTCTCCCGAGCAGCCCTGGAATATGCCAGCGATTACGCCAAGGATCGCGATGTGTTTGGCGTCAAGGTGGCGCAGAAGCAGGCAATTGCCTTCATGATCGCCGAAATGGCGACTGAAGTCGAAGCCATCCGCCTGTTGACCTGGGAAGCAGCCTGGATGCTGGACGGTAGCCACGAAGACGCTGCCCGGCACGCTTACCTGGCGCACACCGGCGCCGTGGATATGGCAATGACGGTTACCGACCGTGCCGTGCAGATCCTGGGCGGGCATGGATACATTCGCGAGCATCCGGTCGAGCTGTGGATGCGCAACGGGCGCGGCATCGCCATGCTTACCGGCCTGGCGATCGTATAAGGAGGACCCAATGATCGATTTTGAAGCCCCGAAACCCATCGCGCAATCAAACGTAGCGCTAAAGACCGTCGCCGAGAACATGATGCGCCCCGTCTCGCGCTATTTCGACGAGCACGAACATGAGATCCCTTGGGATTACATCAACTTTATGCATCTGGCGATGCGTGCCACCGGCGCGGGCTCGCTTGCGCCACGTGAGAGCAAGAAGAACGGGGATGAGCCCAGGAAAGACCGCCCACCAATTGGCTACCAGTCTCTGGCATTCATGCTCGAGATCCTTTCCTGGGGCGATGTGGGCATGTATTTGGTAACTCCCGGAGGTGGGCTGGGCGCCGCCGCAGTAGAAGCAGCCGGCACACCAGAACAAAAGCAGAAATTCCTGGCGCGCTTCAAAGAGGAGAAACCCACCTTTGCCGCCATGGCAATGACCGAGCCCCAAGCTGGCTCAGACACATCTGCTATTAGAGCCACAGCCGTCCTCGACCGTGCGACGAATGAATGGGTGATCAATGGCGAGAAGATATTCGTCACCGCCGGGCACAAATCACTGTGTGAGAGCAACGGGTTCGTGGTTGTCTGGGCAACCATCGATCCTCAAGCCGGTCGTGCGGGCATGCGCTCCTTTGTGGTTGAGTCAAACGCACCTGGGGTCCAGGTGACCAAGCTGGAGCACAAGTTGGGCATCCGCGCCAGCGATACTGCCGCGATCGTTCTGCAGGATTGCCGGGTGCCGTTTGAGAATATCCTTGGCAGCCCGGAGGTAGAGGCGGTCTCCACCGAGGGATTCAAGGGCGCCATGGCGACCTTCGATGCCACCCGTCCCCTGGTCGCAGCGACCGGCATTGGCGTAGCTCGCGCTACCTTAGAGCTGCTCAAAGAGATGCTCGCCCAACAAGGGGTAACCATCCGCTACGGTCTTCCCCGCCAGAAGCTCAGCAGCATCGAGCGAGATGTGATCGACATGGAAGTGATGCTGCGCTCTGCCTGGCTGCTGGTGATCAAAGCCGTCTGGATGGCAGACAACCGCAAGCACAACCCCCTGGAAGCGTCAATGAGCAAGCTGCGCGCAGGCGATGTCGTCACCAAGATCACCCAGAGAGCTGTGGAGATTATGGGGCCCTTGGGTTACAGCCGCGACTCTCTACTTGAAAAGTGGTTCCGAGATGCCAAGATCACCGATATTTACGAGGGTACTGGCCAAATTAACCGGTTGATCGTAGCCCGCAACGTGTTGGGATATGGCGGTCGCGAGCTCCGCTAATCTTGAGCACACGATTACGGATATTACTGGTAACTAACTACGAGGATTATTATTATGGTGGCTGGTAGAAGGACTCAGCACATTAACATAGCTATTGGCTCCATCTTCGCCATCCTGATGGTCGCCTGTTCGCAGCCCACACCCATACAGGTTGAGGACACAGTAACTCTCCCTGCCACGCTGGCTCCTCCGCAGGTGCGTGTGACGAGCATCCCATCGATCACCCACACGCTCGTACCCACACAAACCTCAACGCCCACGATTTCGCCCACTCCAGACCCCTTTGAACCTTACACGATTGATCATCTGGTCCGGCGGGAATTTGGTGGCGGGGAGTTGCGTATTGAAGATACGCTGGCGGAAAACAGCTACTTCACGCGCACCTTGATTGCCTATCCGAGCGACGACCTCACCATCTATGGCTTCATGAATACCCCAAGGCGAGACCCAGAGAACGCGGAGCCCCTGCCGGTTGTGATCGCTTTGCATGGCTACATCGATCCAGATATTTACACAACACTGGACTACACCACTGGTTACGCTGACGCACTTGCCCGGGATGGCTTTCTGGTCATCCATCCAAACCTGCGCGGCTACGCCCCCTCCGATGATGGCGACGATCGCTTTCGGGTGGGAATGGCAATTGATGTCCTCAACCTGATCGCCCTGGTCAAGCAACAGGCAGGCCAACCTGGTCCACTCGAGCATGCAAATCCAGATGCGATCGGTTTGTGGGGGCATAGTATGGGCGGTGGCATAACCACCCGAGTGATTACCGTCAGTCCGGATGTGCGGGCAGCCGTACTTTATGGCGCAATGAGCGGTGATGAGCGGTTAAATTACGAGCGTATTTACGAGTATTTCTCCGACCGCCAGCGCGGTCTGGATGAGCTCAGCACTCCCGATGAGGTCCTGATGCGGATTTCTCCGGTATATGCTTTGGATCGCGTCCAGGCTGCCGTGAGCATCCACCACGGGGAACAAGATCCAGATGTGCCTGTTGCCTGGTCGCAGGACACCTGCCAGCGGCTGGAGGACTTGGGCAAGCGTGTAGAGTGTTTTATCTATCAGGGGCAGGCACATACCTTCCAGGGCGAGGCTAATCAGCTGTTCATTCAACGTGTGGTAGATTTTTTTACGGAGTGGTTGAAATGACGAGAAAGCAAATAAATGCATCAGCTAAACGACACACCCGCACAGGAGCTCTCCAATTGCTCATCGCGATTACCCTGGCTGGGTGCAGCCTGCCGGGCATCTCTTCGCGGCCTTCCGATCCTGGCCCCGCATATACCCAGGCTGCTGAGACGATCGTTGCAGGCTTGACTCAGGCTGCGCCAGCTCTACCAAGCGATACACCAACGCTGCCGGCAGCGCTTCCCACCGATACCCTCGTACCTACAGACACCCCTTCCCCTGCACCCACTGCGACCCCTACTCTCACCGCCACTCAAATGCCAACTGCCAGCTCTGGGAGGGTGATCTTCGAGGAAGATTTTGAGGGCAAATCGAGCTGGTACACGGAAGAGAACAACCGTTTCAGCTTGAGCTACGAGGAGGATGGGTACGTCATCCGAGTAGATATCCGCAATGCTCCAGTCTGGAGCGTGCGCCTGCAGGACTACGATGATATCCGCCTAGAAGTGGACGCCGCCCGCCTGGATGGCCCGGAGGAGGGCTATTTTGGGCTGGTTTGCCGGCATGTGGATGAGGAGAATTTCTATCTTCTGCTTATCAACAGCGCTGGCGAGGCTGGCATTGGTAAGGTGCAGGATGGCGAATTTGAGTTCCTCACACAAGGCAGCGCACCTTCGGGAGCAATCCTCGGTGGGGATGCAACCAACCGCATCCGGGCAGACTGCATTGGCGACCAGCTGACGCTCTTTGCTAACGGACAATTTTTGGTGGAGGTGGAGGACGAAGATTATGAATCAGGGGATGTCGGGCTGGTGGTTAGGACCGGCAGCACACCTGGCCTCGAAGTCTTCTTTGATAACTTTGTCATCATCGAACCGAATGTATAAATCGTTGATTCCTTTACGCCAGGATACTACTCTCATTTTCCGATTCTCTACTCTCGTTTCTTGAGGAGGTCCCATGAAATACAATATCTCCAAAGCGGTCGTCATCGGAGCCGGCACTATGGGTGCGTCGATCGCGGCCCACCTGGCGAATGCTGGCATCCGCGTGACCCTGCTGGACATTATTCCGGATAAGCTTACGCCCGAGGAAGAAAAGAAAGGGCTGACCTTATCTGACCGCCAGGTGCGGGACCGTATTGTCCAGCAAGGTCTCGAGCGCGCCATCAAATCCCGCCCAGCAAGCTTCTTCACTCCAGAGCATGCGGCTCTGGTATCCGTAGGCAACCTGGAAGACGACTTCGATGTGGTCGGTGAGACAGATTGGATCATTGAGGCCATCATCGAAAACCTCAAGATCAAGCGCCGATTGATGGAACGTATTGATGCCATTCGCCAGCCCCACACCATTGTGTCCACAAACACCTCGGGTATCCCGGTGGCGTCCATCGCTGAAGAGCTTACTCCGGGCTTTCGACAGCATTTCCTGGGCACGCATTTCTTCAACCCCCCACGCTATCTCAAGCTGCTGGAAATCATCCCCACCCCCGATACGCTCCCGGAAGTGTCAGATTACCTCAGCCATTTCGCAGAGTTCCGCTTGGGAAAAGGCATCGTACCCTGCAAGGATACTCCGAATTTCATCGCTAATCGTCTTGCCTTTGGCAGTGGAGCTTTCAGCCTGGATTACATTCTCGAGCACGGATATTCGGTGGAAGAGGTAGATGCCATTGCCGGTCCAGCTATCGGCAACCCCAAAACAGCCTTCTTCCGGCTGATCGACCTGGTTGGAATCGACGTATGGGAGCATGTGGGCACCAACCTGGCGCCGTCCATCCCGCACGATGAGCACGCTCTGCGTTACCTTAATTCAGAGAGCGCCAATAAGTTAATCCACACGCTTGTGGAGCGCAGCTGGCTGGGTAACAAGAGTAAGGTTGGCTTTTACAAAGAGGTGCGCAGCGACGGGAATAAAGAGTTTTGGGCGCTTAACCTGAAGACCTTCGAGCATGAAGCGCCGAACAAGGTGCGCTTCGATTCTATTGGAAAAGTCAAAGATGAGGAAGATCTGGGCAAGCGCATGCAAACTCTGCTTGCCGCTGAAGATCGGGCTGGCGAGCTGGTGCGTGCCCTGACCTACCAGAGCTTTGCCTATGCTTCCGAGCGCATCCCGGAAATCGCTGACACCCCAAAGCCCATCGACGACGCCATGCGCTGGGGCTTCGGTCGTGAAGCTGGGCCATTTGAGACCTGGGATATGCTGGGCGTGGAAAACACTGCCAAAGCCATGCAGGAAGCCGGTTTCCCACCCGCGACATGGGTCAACACAATGCTTTCCAATGGATGCGATAAATTCTATCTCTACGAAGGCAAGATCAAAACAGGTGTGTACAATCCATCGCTGGGCGGCTACCAGGAGATCGAGAGAGCAGCCTCGATGGTCATCTTGAACGAACGCAAAGCCGCTGGCAAGATCATTGATAGGAATCCGGGTGCTACGCTGGTCGACATCGGTGACGGTGTGGCATGTGTCGAGTTCCACACCAAGATGAACACGCTCGATGATGACATCATCACGATGATCGGGAAAGCCCTGGACTGCGCCGGGAGTGACTACGACGGATTGGTGATCGGCAACGAAGCCGACAACTTCAGCGCTGGGGCTAACCTGTTCATGGTCGTGATGGCAGCCCAAAGTGGCATGTGGGACCAGCTGGAAACCGCAGTGAAAAAGGGGCAGGACACCTACATGCGCATGCGACATTTCCCCAAGCCGGTTGTGGTGGCACCAGCCGGTCTTGCGCTGGGAGGCGGGGCGGAGATGCCCATGCACGCCAGCCGCATCGTAGCTGCCGCTGAACTCTATATCGGTTTGGTGGAGATCGGCGCGGGCGCCATCCCTGCCTGGGGTGGTACCAAAGAAATGGTGCGGCGCATTCTCAACCCCCCAATGCGCACCAAGGACGCCGTTGCTCTCCCGTACCTGCAGCGCATCTTCGAGCAGATTGGTCTGGCTAAGGTCGCCACCAGCGCTGAAGAAGCCCGCCTGCTGGGTATACTCGGCTCCGAAGATCGCGTCGTAATGAACCGCGACCACCTGCTGACGGAGGCCAAGCGTGAGGTAATCCACATGCTCGAAGCTGGATACCACCCTCCGCTGCCGGAAAAGATCTACGCCGCGGGACGCGATGCTCTGGCAGCCATGCGCGTGGGGCTCTACATGATGCGGGAAGGTGGCTATATCACAGAGTATGAGTCCCACATTGCCAACAAGCTGGCCAGTGTCATGACCGGAGGTGAGCTCAGCAGCCCGGCCTGGCTTGACGAGCAATATTTCCTCGACCTGGAGCGCGAGGCATTTCTCTCACTTTGTGGTGAGAAGAAAACCCAGGAGCGCATGTGGAACTTGTTGCAGACTGGGAAGCCGCTCAGAAATTAATCGGACACGGACAACACCGATAAACACGGATATACAATCCTTCTGATGTGCTAAGTTTGATCATAGGAGACCCGGCAGGATATGTTCGACGGCAAACACAGCGAATTAACCGAAAAGATCATTGCTGCGGTCTTCCAGGTATACAACCAGCTGGGCTATGGGTTCACCGAAAAGGTCTATGAAAATACGCTCGCAATCGTACTCAGGAAATCGGGATTAACTGTTGACCAGCAGAAGCCTATCCTTGTGTATTACGAGGAGAATCTTGTAGGTGAGTACTTTACTGACCTTTTGGTGAATGATCTAGTCATGCTGGAATTAAAAGCTACCAGGCATCTCTCGCCAGAACACGAAGCCCAATTATTAAACTACTTGAAAGCTACGCACATCGAAGTTGGTCTCTTGCTCAATTTTGGACCCAAGCCACATTTTATTCGGAAAGTGTACGACAATGATCGCAAAGGGACGCTGAATTGGACACAACAATAGGATTATTTAAACTTAAAGGAACGGAGCTCTCGGGCAGACAAGGAATATCAACAATTTCCGTGTTTTTCCGTGTTATTCCGTGTCCCATCAGGAGATGAGAAGATGATGTTGAATAGTAATGGATCATCCAAACAAGCTGTCATCGTCGCCGCGACACGTACAGCGGTTGGAAAAGCCAAAAAGGGCAGTCTCGCTACCGTGCGACCGGACGAGCTGGCATCTGCAGTCATCCGCGAAGTCTTAAGCCGCGCCCCGCGGTTGACCCGGCTGAGATCGACGATCTCATCCTTGGCTGCGCCTTCCCAGAAGGTGAACAGGGCTTGAATATGGCTCGACTGGTTGGGCTGCGCGCCGGTTTACCGGATTCTGTCCCAGCCGAGACGATCAACCGCTTCTGCTCTTCCGGGGTGCAAGCGATAGCTCATGCTGCATTCGCGATTATGGCCGGGCAGATGGAGTGTGCCATCGCAGGAGGGGTCGAATCGATGAGCATGGTGCCTATGACGGGGTTTAAATTCTCCCCTTCCCCTTACCTGGCTGAGTTTGCCCCTCAATCCTTCACGAATATGGGGCTGACTGCTGAAAACGTGGCCTCAAAATACGGGGTCAGCCGGAATGATCAGGACGCATTCTCGCTGCGCAGCCACCAACGCGCTTCAGCCGCCGTGGAAAGCGGTCGATTTGATGAGCAGATTACCCCGATTGAGGTGGAGCTCGTAGAGCCAAGCGGAAATGGAAAACCCACTCGGCATACTTTTACATTTTCTCGTGATGAGGGACCGTGTGCCGACACCAATTATGAAGCCTTGGCGAGGTTAAAACCAGTCTTCAAGGAGGGCGGCAGCATCACTGCGGGCAACTCCTCGCAAATGTCGGATGGGGCGGCGGCGGTCATCATCATGTCCCGCGCTAAAGCCGAGGCGCTGGGGCTCAAGCCGCTGGTACGCTTCGTGGCTTTTGCTGTGGGAGGAGTACCCCCGGAGATCATGGGGATCGGGCCGGTGGTTGCTATTCCTAAGGCGCTCAAGCTGGCAGGTTTATCCCTGAAAGACATTAAGCTCATCGAGCTGAACGAAGCTTTTGCAGCGCAGTCGCTCGCTGTAGTTCGTGAAGTCGGGTTGGATGAAGAGCTTACCAATGTAAATGGTGGCGCAATTGCCCTCGGTCACCCGCTGGGCTGCACAGGCGCCAAGCTGACCACGCAGCTTATCTATGAAATGAAGCACCGCGATGTGCAATTCGGCATGGTCTCCATGTGCATTGGTGGCGGCATGGGCGCTGCGGGCATCTTCGAAAATATCTCGTCTTGATTATGAGAGGAATTCCATGTCTGATATCACTGTTCCACAACTTGTCCGCAATCACGAGCGCGCGTTTAAGCCCGAAGCAGCTGAAGGGGTAGAGGCTGTTATCCAATACCACCTAACCGGCGAACAGGGCGGAGATTGGATCGTCGATATCCGGGAGGGGAAATGCACCGTCGCGGAGGGATCGGCTGAGAATCCTAAGATGACCCTCACGGCAGATGCTCAGGATTTCAAAGACGTGCTCACTGGCAAAGCCAACGGCATGCAATATTTCATGCAGGGCAAGCTTCGCCTGGCTGGCGACCTGAATCTGGCGATGAAACTGACCACATTCTTTAAAATGAGTGGGAATTAACCTAAAGCCCTGGCAGGGATGCAACCACCTGCCAGGGCTCAACCATTTTACGAGATATTACTCCTCGTAGGTCATAGGCACAATCATGGCCTGGATAGCTGCTTTCAATTGCTCAATCTCCGCCTGAACATGGGCGATAATTTTTGAACGCGGTACTATGACCTTCTCACCTTGATCGCGTCGCTTGAATTCCACGCCGCCCTCCCCGAGAGCACGGCTGCTCACCGTGAGGCGGATAGGAAGCCCGATCAAATCTGCATCGTTGAATTTAACACCAGGGCTTTCCTCCCGGTCATCATAGAGCACTTCAATACCATTATCGCACAGCTCCTGGTATAGATTTTCAGCAGCCTGTTGTACATCCGATCCGTCTTTCCCGCCGAGTACTACCTGGTGAACCTCGTACGGAGCTACGCTAATTGGCCAAATCAAGCCATGATCATCATGATACTCCTCGGCGACGCACGCCAGCAGGCGCCCACTGCCAATGCCATACGATCCCATAATCACAGATTTTTCTGCGCCATCTTTATCAAGAAACTTGCAGCCCATTGAATTGCTATATCGGGTACCCAGCTTGAAGATGTTCCCCACTTCCACGCCCCGAACGCTCCGCAAGACTCCCCCGCAGTTTGGACAGGCGTCGCCTTCTTGGGCAGCAACGATGTCGGTGACCATGTCAGCTTTGTAATCACGCCCATAGTTCACATTCAGAAGGTGAAAGCCATCTTCATTCGCACCAGCCACCAGGTTGGGTGAATCCGGGATGGCATCGTCTACCACCACCAGGGCATTTTTCAGCCCAACCGGAGATGCATATCCTGGAACCGCACCCACTGCAACGATCTCCGCCTCTATAGCCGGGCGCAACGATTGGGCGCCCAGCGCATTGGCGAGTTTGGTCTCGTTGACTTCCATGTCGCCACGCACGACTGCGAAAACAAATCGCTCTACGATCTCCTTCCCCTGTGGGATGGCTGCAATCTGGAAGACAGCTTTCGCAGTCTTTGCCTTAGGTATTTTCAGAAAATCCGCCAGGTCGGCGATGGTGGTTGCCTGTGGTGTAGCCACTTTTTCCAAGGGCGATAACGCTTCGCTCGCTGCCGAAGCCTTTTTAAAGCGAGCAATCTGCCGGTTGGCAGCATAACCACATGCATCACAAATTAATAGTGTATCCTCGCCAATCGGCGTTAGGTACATATATTCGTGTGCCAGCTTACCACCCATCATGCCAACATCGGATTTAACCGCGATCACTGGCACTCCACAACGGTGGAAGATATTGAAGTATGCCTGGTAATGAGCGCGATACTGGCGATCCAGCCCATCCCAATCCGCATCCAGGCTGTAGCTGTCCTTCATGGTGAATTCTCGCACGCGTATCAATCCCGCGCGTGGGCGTGGGTCATCGCGCCACTTCGTCTGGATATGGTAGATCAGGCGCGGTAGCTGGCGGTATGACTGGACCTCCTTTCGCACCAGGTCGGCCACCACCTCCTCATGGGTCATGGCGAGCACCATATCGCGGTTGTTCTTATCCTTGAGACGCCCCATCTCAGGACCGATCTGATACCAGCGCTCGGTCTCCTGCCAGATCTCCGCAGGATGCACCACCGGCATGGTCACCTCTTGGCCTCCGATGGCATCAATCTCCTCCCGCATAATATTCTCGATGCGGGTCAATGCCCGCCGTGCCAGCGGCAGGTAACTGAAAATTCCGGCAGCTAGCTGGCGAATAAAACCTGCCCGCACTAATAGTCGGTGACTAGGGATTTCGGCATCCGCTGGCGCTTCGCGCAACGTTTGGCTGAAGAGTTGTGACATTCTCATATTGATTTCTCCGAAAATAGATAACTTGGCTACTTTTGGTGCGGGCACTTCTGAAATAAATACACCCCCGGGCTATTCGTCCAGGGGCGCATCAGGATGGCTCTCCGGCTACTACCGCCGAATCCCTATCGGACGAAAGCCCGAGTGGGCTTCTGTGGGCTAGGGGCTGGGGTAGGTAAAGGGTATTTCCCGTCCATTTGCCAGATTAGTTTATCATGGGATATGCTTGTGTCAAGGTCGGAGGCTGACCATTCAATTGCCCATTGCCTGATTCCTGGGAACTTTTGTTCCACTTGTGACGTATTAAATAGTGATGTAGAATTGTATTTAAGGAGAATGATCATGAAAAAGCGACTACTCATCTTATTGGTCCTGATTGTCCTGTTGCTAGTAGCATTCCAGCCTGCAGCAGCCCGACAGATTCTCGGCTTCACCGGCACCGGAGGCAAGGATGTCTTTACGGGTACATCCAAAGGTGAGACCATCCGTGGACTTGCAGGTAACGACGACTTGAGCGGCGAAGGTGGCGATGATATCATCAGCGGCGGCCAGGGATCTGATGTGATTGATGGGGGCAGTGGCAATGATAGCATCCGCGGTGGTCCCGGCAAGGATAGGATTAATGGCGACGGCGGAAACGATACGATCAATGGCGACACAGGCAATGACCTGATCAACGGCGACAGCGGTAACGACTTGCTCAAAGGAAGCCAGGGCAACGATAAAATTCGCGGCGGCTTCGGCAACGATGTTATCTACGGAGATGACGGAAATGACATTCTCATGGGCAACGAAGGGAATGACCGCATCTACGGTGGAGCGGGCACGGATACCATTTTCGGCGGTCCTGGTTATGACGTCTGCAGCGTAGGAAAAAACGAAAAGAAAGTCTACGAGTGTGAGCTTATCTACCGGTACGCCGATCAGTAAGTCTTTTGTAGCAGTGTTCTCCTGAAGTAATCCGTCACACGACGTGTGTACTCCCCCGGCGAGGCAGCGAAATTACCTCCGTGCGCCCCGCCGGGGACAATCCACAGAGCTTTTGGCTCGTTGGCAGCGGCGAACTGTTCGTAGGCATGCGCGCTGGCAAGCTCCCCCTCCCCGAAGATCAAGAATACTGGTCGTGGACTGATGGCAGGCAGATCATCAATTGGGCTCACACTCCACGGATTCACACCAGTTTGAAGCCAGTAAGCACCTGCGATCGAGTATAGGAATGCCATACGAACAGGAGAGTAACGCTCCTCAGGCTCCACAAAATCATCCCCTAAGTTGAAAAAGCTTCCCTCAATGACCGCGGTATCAATCTCTTCATGCCGGACAGCCAGCTGGATGGCTGCAGCCCCGCCCATTGAAAAGCCAAATACGCCAACATTACGCACACCGGGGCGACTCAACAGGAATTCCAGTCCTGCTTCAGCATCCCGCGCTTCGTCCGCCCCCAACGTCACGGGTGCGGGAGGGCGGGCGCAGGCACGGCTGTCCACTTGTAAAATCCCAAAGCCTTCACGTATCAGGAAATCCACTCGTGGTGTATTCTCTCCCAGCGAGCCAGCCATCCCTCCTAAGGAGAGGATTGCTGAACCATTCTGGCTGGGGTAGTACCAGTAGCGCAGGTTATCGAGCCATACTTCTTCTGGCGCTGGAAATTCGCGGATGTGTGAGATCTGCGTTGGACAGCCCGGATGGGTCAGCCGGAACACAAAAATCCAAGCGAGGACGATGTCGATAACGAGAAATACAAGGCTACCAGCTAGAAGAGCAAATCCCCCAAGCCTGAACAGACGTGTGTGTGCGCGCAAGCGGCGCTCATCCTTCATAATGAAGGGTAGATTTTCGTTCGTCGAGTCGAGTGAGACCAGAAGCATTCGCCATCTCTAGCGCTTCATGAAATTCTTTTCTTGTGATGGGGCGGTTGATTTTGGGAAATTGCCGGGCGTTAAACGCCGGGCGATATTGGTCCATCAAGTTCAAGTACGTATTTTTTGAAATCTCTTGTGCAAGGAATTGCATGATATCGGCTGTCCCCGCCAGTCCATGAGGCAGCACCAGGTGGCGTACCAGCAGCCCGCGGCATGCCAGCCCGTTTTCGTCGAGCTGGAGATCGCCGACTTGCCGGTGCATCTCACGTACAGCAGCCTGGTTGAAGCCGGGATAGTTAGGGATTTTTGAATAACG
Source organism: uncultured Chloroflexia bacterium (assembly GCA_963714425.1). Taxonomy (GTDB): domain Bacteria; phylum Chloroflexota; class Anaerolineae; order Anaerolineales; family UBA4823; genus DATCYX01. Next base: position 284,860 of record CAVQOI010000001.1, on the reverse strand, counting down.
CCGGGCAATTTGCGCATTAGCATATTTGACATCGGGCATATAGATATCCACCACCCCGTCCAGTAATGCCAACATTGCCAGCGAATCATACCCACCTGTATTGTAGACCAGGGGCAAGCGCAGCCCAGCCTGAACCGCGATAAGCACACCCGCCAGTATTTGCGGCGCAACATGGCTGGGTGATACCAGATTAATATTGTGACATCCAAAGGATTGCAGGTCCAGCATGATGGCAGCAAGTTGTTCCGGCTCTACTTCGTCACCCGAGCCTGTCTGGCTGATATCATAATTCTGGCAATACTGGCACCTTAGATTGCAGTGCGAGAAGAAGATAGTGCCTGAACCCGCCCACCCGCGCAAAGGGTCTTCTTCCCCGAGATGTGGACCAAAGCTGCTCACCCTGGCTCGAATGCCAGTACGGCAAATTCCCAGCTTTCCTGCCGATCGATCTACACGACATTCCCACGCGCATACATTGCAGTCGGAGAGCAGAGCATATGCTTGCTCCACCCGTACTCCCAGCTCGCCACTCTGATGACAGCGGATATATGCAGGCTCGAATTTTATCATGGCTGATTTTTTGGTGATAAGCAAGCGATCATTTGACGAGAATACCAATTGTTGTATATAATTTTGATGCAATCAAATAATGGGCAAGAAGAATGGGCATTCTAATATCTCTTGTGTCACGTCATCATGGTCGAATCCTGCGGATGTCCCACTCCCTGTTCCTGACTATTCGGCTAGATTCAAAGAATTATTCCGATGATAGGCAGAGACTCATCAATCCATAAGCTAGCCATACTCTAAATATTATTTTACATGCAAATCTGCCGAATCAATGTCCTGTCCGCCATTATGATGATGGCAATCCTCACGACTGGGTGCGAGCCATACGCTGGAAACGTTCCCCTAACCAAGAGCAGGACATACGAAGTAGACCAGCGCTTCAAAGAGATCTACAACCAGGCAGGTGGAGCAGAGATGCTTGGACCTGCGATCTCTTACACTTTCTCCTCTGGACAGGTCGATTACCAATACACAGTAGCCAGCCTATTGATGCGATCTCAAGGCGCAGACGATCCCTCCGCTGGTGAGCTGGCGCCACTCGGGCTCGACCTTGGCGTGCTCGAAGTCGCGGTACCGCCCCCTGACGATGACTTTCTTCACTACGTCGATGGTCACGTAATTGACCCGGCATTCTTCCCTTATTATGAGAGATTAGGGGGAAATCGACTATTTGGTCCACCTTTGACCGAACCTCGCTACAATCCCAGGAAAAAGCGAGTGGAGCAATATTTCCAAAATCTGGGGTTCTACCGCGCCGAAGACCAACCAGAGAGCAGTGTCGGGCTCCTGTCTTACGGCGCCTGGAAATGCGGTACCAGCTGTTCGGAAGTTCCCATCTCCTCTCCGGAATCTGAGGTTGAACCCCCAAGCCCGGTCCATCCCAATTTTCGAAAAGCCGTTGAGCGATTAGGCTTGCACTTCACAGGGTTTGCCCTGGGTCCTGCATACATCACTGAAGATGGCTCAAACGAGCAAATCTTTGAGAACATGATCCTGGCGATTAATCCTGGGTCGGGGAACAGGGTGAGCCTGCGCCCAATTCCGGTCACCCTCGGGATTCCAGTTGAACCACCTGTAGAGCCGAGTGTAGATGATGGGTTGTTCTTCTATCCATTGCAGGATGGCTTCGGTCATAATGTGCCGCAGTATTTCCTGGATTATTTAGCCATCCATGGGGGATTGGATGCATCTGGTCCGCCGATCACTGAGCTGGTGCAGATTAGTAATGGCGTCATGCGCCAATGTTTCGCCAACCTGTGCCTCGAGAGGCATCTTTACGAGACGATCCCAATGCGTATCCGTCCTACGCCTTTGGGATTTTTGTTTTGGCAGGTACAGAATAATGCGCAATCACAAGATGGCACCAGCGAGAAGTTGCCAAACGAGCAGACCTCGGATATCGTCACCCAGCTTGCTGATGATGGTGTGGTATTGCACGTCTGGAAAAAGATCCAGGTTGTTCGTAGCGGTCAGCAACAAGAGATCGGTGCAATTGTGTTGAAAGATGGAGTGCCTGTACCTGACCTGCCAGTTGAGGTCTATGTTTCCTTTCCAGATGTTGATTTGCGGATCAACTTGCCGCCAACCGGCGAGGACGGACAAAGCTTCTACAAGCTCGACCCCATTGATGCGCCAACCGGTAGCCCGATCGATTTTCGAGTATGCATATACATCCAGGCAGGTCAGGCGACCTGTGCTTCAGATAGCTTTTCAATTTATAAATAAGCTTATTGGATCGATATGGCGGAATGATCCGCTGGTACGCCAAAGCAGGTAGTTGCTACGCTCCTCGTCTGTCGCCCAGGCTTTGTAATACGCCATCCCCGAGAAGCGCGCCCCTGGAGCACCCAAGCGTACCTCAAAGTGCAGGTGTGCTCCTCCAGCGTTTCCGCTCTTACCCGCATTCCCTATGAATTGGCAAGCTTGCAGACGATCTCCGAGGCGCAAGGATGGCGGTCGCTCGAGATGGGCGAAGAGCAGGTACATAGACTCCTCTGTTTTCATCTGGATGCGCTCCACCATCTCTGCTGGAATTGCTGACCAGGGCGTCTCGATAATTATTAGATTGCCGTATGGGAAGCTATCTACAATCGCCGCTGCCACCCGACCATCCATCACCGCCTGAACACCAGCCCCCTCGATAGAAGCCCGATCGAATTTTCGGAAATAAGCAAAATCAACGCCATGATGGCGCGCCTCGCTACCCGGAGGCGGCGGGCGGTAAGGCTCGGAGATGATCGTCACCAATTGATCGAGTGAGGTCTCAACCAGCGGCGAGCACAGCCTAAAAACTGGCTCCGCCACCTGCCTCTCAATAGCTTCGATGGGTTTGGGCTGGTCAATCGGCGCCGTCTGTTCAAGAGGATCGACCAGGGAGCGTATGCTCGAGCCCTTACGCAGGGAGAAACCTGTGTAGTTGGAGCTGGCAACAGTTGGAGATGCCTGGATCTCAGATGTACTTTCAGCCACGCCTACACCCGTAGAAGTTTGTGAAAAGGGATCGCAAGCTGAGAGAAATATCAAGATGCACAGAAACAGCAGTCTGCACAAATGAAATACCTGGCGAGTACCCCATGGCCTTAAAGACATCATGGGCTAATTGTAATCGACATCATTCCCTGGGCGATGTTGACAATATCTCCGCGGTACAGTAGAATACCTTTCGCTCGGGGCGTGGCGCAGTCCGGCTAGCGCGCTTGCATGGGGTGCAAGAGGTCCGGGGTTCAATTCCCCGCGCCCCGACTGGATAGAAAAAGAGTTCTATGGAAATAATCCACAGAACTCTTTTTGTAAGAAATTTCACTTTGTTTGCGGGGATTGTCAGGCACCAATAAAAGCAAGAGCCCGGGTGAGGGGGGCACCCGAGCCCTCGCATTAGAATCATAACATAAATTATCCGAATAAGCAAAATCAGCTTGACTTGCGAGGTGGTCGATCGCGCCGGATTGGGATCGAAATGTAGAAAATGCTGCCCTTCCCTAATTGGCTTTCCACCCACACTTTCCCGCCATGCCTTTCAGCGATAGACTTGACGATTGCCAGTCCCAATCCGGAGCCAGTCTGTTTCGTCGCTTCCTGCTGCGCCCCTCGGAAGAATTTCTCGAACAAGCGTGGCACATCGACCGGTGCAATGCCAATCCCTGTATCCGCTACTTTGAAAACAATAGAGCCGGATATGGCGCTGGCGCTCACCTCTACTTTTCCACCACTCACTGTATACTTAATGGCATTGTCAACGAGATTATACAGCGCTTGTTGCAGGAGCGCCTGGTCCGCCTCAATCACCGGGATTGCAAGCTGGGAGATCTCAGCCAGCAACTGCACACGCTTCTGTGTCGCCTGCAATTGCAGTGATCCAACCACCCGCTCGATTACATCCAGAACCGGCACAATTTCCAGTTGCAGGTCGACGCCCGCTTCGATGCGTCCCAGATCAAGCAGGTTATTCACCAAACGCGACATGCTTTCCACCCCACCCACAATGCGGCGCACGTAACCCGCTTGTTGGTGGTTGAGCTCCCCCACCATCTCCAACATGGTGGCATAGCCGCGCATTAATGTAAGCGGCGCACGAAGGTCATGGCTCACCGTGGCGACAAACTCCGATTTGAGTGCATCCAGTTCCTTATATGAAGTGATATCGCGTAAGATGCACACCCTGCCAACATAGTGACCATCACCCGTTACTGATGTAACCGTAGCATAATAGACTCTTCCATCGGTGAGTGTCAGCTCAATCGAGCGCTGGTCGTCCGAGGAGCGGATCAATTCCAGCAGCTTTTCGTCGGTGATTACTCGCTCAATAGGCTGTCCTTCATCCCACTCGACACCCAGACCAAGGGCGCGCCACGCCGCTGGGTTCGAAAGCAGTAGTCGATTTCGATGATCGGTAACCAGCACGGGCTCTGGGGTCGAAGACAGGATTGCAGCCAGCCGTTGCCTGCCAATCTCAGCATTAAGGTAGAGGCGTGCATTCGCCGCTGCCAGGGCTGCCTGGCCTGCCAACGTTGCCAAAAAGCTCATCTCCTGCTTTGGGACCCTGGTCGGTTTATCAAATGCGATCCATAAAGCACCATACATCTGGTTTTCATGTCGCAGTGGTAACGCCACAAGCGCTTGAGGGCGGGGCGCTTCTGGCATGAACTTCAGCAGCCGAGTACGTGTCAAATTATTCAAGGCAATCTGGTTTTGCTGGCGAACCAGGTCCAAGATTTGACCATCAAGATAAGCAAATGATTCTCCTGCCGATCCTAATGCGAATACAGCGGGGAATTCAGGGCTCCCTTGCAACTCAGGCACCGACTCTGGCGTCAGTACCACACGTGCAGAGCTGGCTCCGGTAGCCAGTGCAGCTTCCAGCACTGGTCGCACGGCTTCTTTTACCTCCAGGCTGGCAGCCACCCCCTGGCTCACCAGGAGCAACCGGTTCAATTCATCCAACCTGGCTTTCAAGCCCAGACGCATTTGCTCGAACGCCCGGCTTAATTGTCCGACCTCATCCTCACCGCTAATTTCCAACGGTGTATCTAACTCTCCTTGAGAAATATTACTGGCACCCACAGCCAGCCTTTGAAGCGAAGCAGTGACAACCCTTAATCCCAGCCGCATCACCAAAACCACTAAGAAAGCCAGGAGAATGACCATACCCAGCAATGGTCCTGCGATATTCAAGGCGATCTGCTGTGAGCGACGTGCAGGCACCGTAAGCACCACGGACCACGGTCGACCCACTGCGGGCTGGAAATATATCAGGCTGCGCGTGCCGTCTGCAGCTGTATCGGCATAAAAATCAGTTGTTGGTGGAATTCGTCCGCTATATTCAGCCATTAGCAGATCAGGGTCAGGGTGGTACAGGATTCGCCCATTTTCGTCTAGCAGAAATCCCTCGCCGTCATCTCCTCTCAGGCTATCCAGGCTGGTGATGATCGGCTTTGTGAAAGGATTTACATCCAACTGCGTACGCCCAATCAACACACCGCGCACGTGCTGGTTCTCGTCCTTCAATGCAGCCAGGAAGGACACCTGTGCAGCGCGTTGTCCGTCCTCAGGCGGGACAGTATAGATCTGGAATGGCACGCCCGCCAGGGTCAATTGCACCCCCATCTGTTCTTCCGGCGGCGCCTGAATACGCTCGTAATCCTCGCGCGGATACCCGGCAAGCGGTTTTCCCGATCTATCCAGGACATATAATTGAGTGAAGAAGGGCAAACTGCGCAGGTCTTGAGCCAGGATGCCAGTCAGATCATCTGCGTCGTTTGTATATAGCCTGGGATCCGTGGCAATCTGGGCGATGAGGTTCTGCCCAGCTTCCAGGAAATAAGGCACGCCCTCGGACGCCAGCGAAGCGGCGCCAGCCATACGATCCTGCAAGATCTGTCGCGCCGCCGCCCCGGCAACGATCCAGTCCCCAATCATGAGCAGCACTATCAGGAGAATTGTCAGGGGCGCGGTGCCGTACAAGAAACGGGCTTGCAGGCTGCGCTCGGAAGGAGAGGGCACCAGGAAACCCGGTCTCCCCCAGCCTGCGGGCCATGCTCCAGCGATGACTTCAGTAAATGCGCCGGCTACCAGCAATGGAATGCCCACGGAGAGTACAGACGGTAACATGCGATTGATACCGTAATCCAGTCGAACTGCCAGTGTTCCTTCGGCGATGGTGGCTGAACTGATCAAGGCAAGCAGTGGATAAACCGCAGCCAGTAGCACGGACGTAAAGAGTGGATGCCGGAGAAGCTTAAAAATCGGCGTACGGTATCGCTGGTGCACTGCTGCTGTAAAGAAAAGTGCCAGATACCCAAATTCGAGGGGTGTGAATAGATTATGGGTATCCCATAGCGCCAGGAAGACGCCCGAAGCCGCTCCCAAGAGGACAGCAGGTAAAGCGCCTAACAACCCTCCTGCGAGCAGCCAGGGCAAGGCGATAAAGATCATCATTGCCGACCCTTGAGGGTCGATGGGGATACTGGGTAATGTCAGCGAGTCACGGGGAGAGAGACGCAATCCGATAAATAGGCTGGCAAGTGGAGTCAAGACTGCCAGAACAGCCAGGATTGTCCAGTAACGCCTGGTGCGCAAACGATTAAATGTGCGCCAGGAGCGTAGGAGCAAATAAAGTAGCACCAGCCCAAGGGAAAAGCAGAGTCCTGCAATCAAGCGGCCCACCATCCACTGGGGAAGGCCTATGAAAGGGGAAGTGGTGAGTAGCGAGAGCAGAAAAGTCATATATCCCGCGCAGTTGCTAGGGACTTGCCTGGATGATTATAGCATGGATATAGGGGTGACTAAAGCCATTCGACCGTATCTTCACTGGCTTTGGTCAGGTCCGCGTAGTAGCCGCGGCGGTTTACGGGAAGCATGCTCGCCAGAATGTACATAGCTTCATCTGTCATCTGGCGGAGCTGATCCCGATCGGGCCGCCCCAGCTCTTGGCGAAATCGAAAGGGTCGACCAAATCGGACAACAGCACCCGGTGTTTTCCAAGCTGCTGAGACAAATCGCAACGCAGGAAAACCGATCGTGCCCTCAACCGCCACCGGAATGATGGGTGCCCCACTCCGGCTGGAAAGATATGCTATGCCTTGACGAGCCTGGGATAAATGGTTAGCGCGCGTTCCCTCAGGAGCAACCAGCACAATCTCCCCTTTGCCGAGCACTTCGAGCACCTGCTGTACGGCCCGGCGGTCGACTTCTTCGCGCCGCACTGGGATCACTCCCCACAAGCGCGGAAAAATACCTACTATAGGATACCCATACACCTCGATCTTCGCCAAAGGGATGATATTGCGTGGAACCACGTGCAACACGACGATCGGGTCGATAAAAGCGATGTGGTTGATCATCAAAATTGCGGGGCCTTGCTGGGGGATATACTCCAGCCCCTCCACATGATCTAATTTAGCGAAGAGGGTAAATCCAATGGTTTTCAGCAGCCAGCGTAATAACCTGCGACGCCCCTCCCAATGGGCATGCTGGTAACTTTTCCTGTAGAGCGGGTTTCTGTCGAGTTTGTCAACTGCCAAGGCGACCCTCGGATTCAGGGATATCCCCCGCTGGAGTGTCAACTGTCTCCCTGTAAACACCCCGATAGTGCTCCGGAAGTTGCTCCGCCAGGATGCTCATAATTCTCTGGGTTCCCCTTGCCATCGCACCCCTGCGATCAGAGGAATGTTCTAGCTGAAAGGGTGTCCCAACAGTCATTGTGATATCCGTCTTGCGTAGCTTCTTCATGTTGCCGTAGATGCGCTCGTTTTCCGTACCGGTGAATGTCACTGGCAGCAACTTAACACCTGCCTTGAGCGCCAGGTAAGCTGCGCCATCTAAGCCTTCTTCAAGAGAGCCCGTGGCACTTTCCCGCCCTTCGGGAGTAATCGCAACCAGCCTGTTCTCTTTCAAGCCATCTAAAGCCGCTCGCAAGGCACGCCGGTCAGGCTGACCGCGGTGTACCCAGATCACCCCATATGCGTCCATTAACCGGCCGACAATTGGGAAATCGTATAGGTCAGCTTTCGCAAAAGGGTCGACACTCACCGGTGAGAGTGCTAAACCTAATATCAAGTCGGCATCTCCCAGGTGGTTTGAGACAACCAGCATTGGACCTTGAGGGGGTACATTCTCAATTCCGTTCACAGTTGCGCGCGTGCACAACCACACCACAAAGCGAATTAGCCTGACCATGAACCACCGGAAAGCTCGCCTCCATACCGTCAAGCTCGGCAAGCGGGTAATTTCGGGATGGACTATGTCGCTACTTGGGATTTTCTTCATCCGAGAGCACATCTGCTCAGGCATACACTCCCCGATACTCTTCCGGTAGCAAAGCGGCGATGCAACTCATAATCAGGTCAGTGTTTCGCTGGCGAAGGCGCCTGCGTTCCTCACCTCGCCCTTGAACAGGTGGGAGATCAAAGGGCTTCCCAACTACCATTTTGACCTGCGGGCGTTTCCCTCGCAGAGCACGCTTCAGGAAATCATCGGTTGTGCCTGTCACGCCTACAGGAACAACCTTTACCTGGGTCTTCTCTACGATATACGCCGCACCAGGCTCGCCGTGACGCATCCCGGGCTTGTGCGACCGGCCTCCCTCCGGCATGATCATGACTGGTCTTCCAGATGTCAGACTGGCTCTCATCTTATCCAACAATTGGCGGTCATAAGCACCACGGTGTACAGGGAGAACGCCATACCAGCTAACCAACTGAGCCTGCCCAGCGCGCTGCCAAACATCTGCAGCACCTGCTGCCTCAGCTGCCACCGGCCAAAATGCAATTACGAGGGGTGGGTCGTATAACGACACGTGGTTGGCGGCAATCAAATATCCACCATTATGCGGGATGTTTTCCACTCCAACAATCTCAACCTTGCTGATTAAACGGAAGATAAACCGGAATAACGGTCGCAGGATGCGACGCGCAATACGCACACCTACGGGCAGTCTGTAATTTACTTGCCCCTCAACTTTCAATTCCGGATTTGATGATAAGTTCTTTAACACGCTTTAACACCTGTTTGGCGTCCAAACGATCGCTGTTGAGAATAAAAGCATCCTCAGCGGGACGTAAGGGGGAGAGATCTCGTGTCGAGTCTATTCGGTCCCGTTGGCGCACAGCTTCGCAAATAGCTTCGTAATCCGCAGGTTCCCCGCGCCCGCGTAGTTCGTGAAAGCGGCGTCGTGCACGCTCTTCAACGGATGCATCCAAATATACTTTCACCACAGCTTCTGGAACGATCACCGTGCCGATATCGCGCCCCACCATCACAACCCTTCCACGAAGTCCAATACGCCTTTGCTGAGAAGACAGAGCACTGCGCACACCCATATACGCTGAAACGACTGAGACATCCGCCTCCACCTCTGGGCGGCGGATTTCCCAGGTTACGTCCTCACCATCAACCCGCACATCGTAGCTGCGACCATCGTGTATGGATGCAGGTCGGACGTCGATGTCCAATCCTTCTGCCAGCTCGCTTACTCCTGATTCATTTTCAATAGGAACTCGGCGTTGCAGAGCTGCCCAGGTGACAGCCCGGTACATAACCCCAGTATCGAAAAAGAGGTACCCCATACTATCCGCCAGCTGCTTTCCAAGGGTAGACTTCCCAGAAGCCGCTGGACCATCGATGGCGATGACCGTATCCAGCACCTGATGCGTCATGGGCCATTGATCTCTGGGAGGGTTCCATTCACAGGCACTGCCCCACCCGGAAACAGGTCGCTGCGCACCCACAAGATCACCTGTACCTCCAACTGGGGTGCCGTGCGAGCGGTCAGCCAATTAATGAAATTAGATGGAAAGGCGCCTTCCCACCCTGGATACGCCCGTAAGACAAAATCTTGCCCACGATATGCCGCTGCCAATCCAGGCTCTTCAATCCCCTGACGGGTGATCACAATCGAGGGCGAGCCCGTGAACGACAATTGCCCGCCTTCCGGGATTACCGTTACCTGCGACATATCACGCAGCGCCCAGCGCAACGCCGGTGAATCAACTGCCAGAGTGACATCCAGGCCATTGGCCTCTCCTGTATTCCACTCCGAAATTTCCGCCACCGTTTGCACCAGCAATGCCGTGTCAGCGCTGGAGGGCACCGCACTCCATAACTCGAACTGACCTGGATTGCGTTCCTGCGTCGACCACATCATTCCTGCGAAGCCGTAGACACCCAATGCAGCACATACCCCTAACACAAGACCTCCCCGGGTAGCCTGCCAAGACCATCCCAGCCCCAGTAGTACCGAGCTAACTGCTCCCAGCGCCAGTACACCTACAATCGCCCCGATGCGCACCAGGTAGTCGGGTGCTTCTGGACCCCAATGCCCCAGGGTCACCAGATTCAGCCAGGCTAATGCGCTTAGCACGAAGAGCAAAGTCGCTTGTGCCCATGAGATTACGGGCTGAGACAAAGGCGCCCTTAGCAGACGGTTGATGGCTAACGACGCCAGCGCCAAAAGCGGTACCAGGCACCAGACCAGGTCAGACACCTGGCGGGCAGGGTATGCCAATGCCAGAGTAAGCGCAGCGACAGCCCACAAACTCAGGAAACGGGCGATCTGGCTACCCCGCCACCAGTCACTAACAGCTGCGACAATTGCAAATACCAGAGCCAATGGCTGGTATACCGGCAGGGCTACAAGCAATCGTAAGGCAGGCACATTGGAGGGCATCCCCCACCCCGAAAGATAAACAGGCAAACCTTCCAGCCAGGCGCTTAACCCTTGCGGAGCTCGGAAGAAGAGCGTGCCCGCAACGAGTATGGTTGCCACAGCTCCAATCAACATTTTGCGAAGATATTGCGCTTCCCAACGATCAAAGGCAATGAGTTCCTTCTCCTCCACCCCAAAGGACTCAGTCCCACGCCTCGAGACAAGCCAGGATAATCCAGATGCAATCCCAAGACCCAGCAGCCCTGGCCACATCGTTGGACCTGAAAGCAGCGCCATGCCGGCAAAAATACCCGCCAGCCAGGCTTGTCCTGAACCTGCCAGACCCAGCGCAAACAGTGTGAAGGTCAGAGCCATGGCAGGTCCTTGCGCCAGACGCGCCGTCGCCACCATGCCTGCATCCAGCGCCAGTCCAAAGGATAGGAGCAAAGCCGCCCCGCGCCCGAGCTGGCGCCGGAAGAGATAGGGGACCAGCGCCAATGCCGCCCCGACAATCGCCGGCCAGAAGCGAGCGCTAAAATTATTGCTGCCAGTCATGGCGAATGTCAGATTGGAGAGTGCGGTATAGGCTGGCTGATCACCGAAACCCACCCGCCCCCCTTGAGCTAGCTCTCTTGCTTGTAGCGCCAGGCTAGCTTCTCCCTCTGCCAGGGAAAAGCTGCCGAGGTTGAGCAGCCGCAATGTCAGAGCCAACAGCAGGGCGATACCGTAGAGGGTCTGTTCGAGATTGATACGCTTATTCATCAGCATTAATACTTTGGATAATTATATACAATTTTCATTCCCCGCCCTGGTTCCATGGCGTAATGTATACAGTTACATTCCCCTGCTGGAAAGCCACGGGCAGGTTGTGGATGAATTTCGCATCGTTCAACCCACCGGGGCAGACCTCGGGAGTATAGGCTGTGCGTTCCAGGCTACCAACGATGATATAACGGATCTGGTACTGGCGGATGATCAGATCAGCCTCATCCCAATTGCGAGTGCAGTAGAGCTGCATCATATCTGACTGGCGAGTCCCTATCTCCAAACCCCCGCCGCGCCACTGGGTCTCATGGAAGTCCCAACCCAGAACGGTTGGCTGCCCGCTTAACGTTGACACGCGGCCAAATATCGAATAGCTACCACCTACCGCTTCTGCTACCACACCCGGCTGCGCCTGGCTTACCCAGGCAATAGCTGCCATCTCGTCAGGTGCTTGCGACACCAGGTGTGCCGTCCCGTCCAGGGTAAAGCCTGTCGGCGGATTGAAACCATTCGTTTTATCCCAGACCCCCAGCACTGTATAGGTAAGGCTGGTCGCCATAACCAGGATCAAGCACAAGCTGAAGGCTAGTCCCCTAATTCCCCGCAAAGAAATGATGAGTACTGCCGAGGCGTAGGCTGCGGCAATTCCCAACAAGAGCCATGCCTGGTAATAGAATTTGAATATCGTGTTGATGCGCCAGCCGAAAAGGTCCCGCAAGTAGAAAAACTCCGGTCCCAGCACAAGCAGCCCGCCGAGCAGGATTATCAATAGTGTGTATGCCTGCGGAGAAACCGGATAAGGCTCAATTGATGGCGAACTCGCGCTGCGGGTACGTCTGGATTTTCCATTCACAAGTGCCTGCTCAGATGGGGCATTGTCTTGTGCAGGTGATTGGCTTCTGACCCAGCGCAAGATCAAGCCCAGCGCGGCTCCCAACAGCAGCAGGAGTGTAATCCAACCGCCAGGACTTCTCAAGCGGCGGATGATCGATTCCCACAAAAGCGGTCCTAAGCCTGGCGCAGCAAGGTTCGCCAGGAATAATCCGCTAACTGCAGGCACAAGTGTAATCGCCGCCGCCAGCAACCCAGAGAGCAGTCCCAGAAGGAGGATAAATCCTGCCGTTATGGCGAATCCCTGCCAGCGCCAGGTCCCGGAATGCCCGCTCCATAGCGTCAGGAGATACACAAAGATTGGGATAAATAGCGGTGCGAACATGACCCACAGGTTTACCCCTCGGGCAAAGTAAACCAGGCTGGGCAGGATGCCACTCGCTTGCGAAGAGAAGCCTAAGTAAAACGGAAGGTAAAGCAAGATCCCTGCAATCAGCAGCGCCACGACCACCCAGACAGACTCGCGGGTTACCTCCCAATATCTGCCTTTTGTTTCGCGCATACGCACCAGAAAATAGGCTCCGCCAAATAATGCCACATAGAAAGGGAAGTCCCAGGTGTTGAGAAAGCCCAATCCACCCAGGCAAAGAGCAGCGCTGGCAAATCCCAGGGAGCTGATGTTCAGCTGCGGCCCAACCAGGAGGCTGCTCTCCTCATCCTGGGTAAAGGCAGCCAGCCCTAAGGCTCGTGTGCTGGGAGGCAAAATAGCGAAGAGAGAAGCGCCTGCAAGCAAGGCAAGCGCTCCCAACGCAGCCTGACCGAACGCCCCCGCCACAACACCCCAAATTGCGATGCCTAGCCCGGCCAGGCACACGATGACCGCCACCCAGGCAAGGTGGCGAGAGCGTATCCGGCGTCGTAACCACCTCAAGTTGCCGCTTACCCCGCCCAGCGCCAGGTTCTGCACCACAGCCATCGCCAGAAATGCAAACGGCATTGCGAGCACATGGGGGTGTAAGTCTGCCAGCAGGTATGAAAACGCGGGAAACTCGTCGATGACCTCTCTCCAGGCACCGGCGAAATCGTAGTCTTGCAATACCCGCGATGCGCGCCACCACCACAAGTAACGCGTGGGATTCCACGAGAGCGACTGTACTGGCGGCTGGCTTAGCTCGCGCAGATCCAGCCAGGGCCAGAAACTCGATGTCAGCTCTCCGGTTGGCGATTGTTGCCAGAAAATGCCTCGGCTATGCAGCACTTCCAAGAAACCCGCCATGTTTCCCGCCAGCAGTATGAACAAGGGCCCAAGCAACGCCAGCCCACGGCTGGCGCCAAGCGCTAGCTGCCCACCCCGTCGAGCCACACGCCGGATTGCCGCCGAAGCGAGCAAATTATAGACAATTCCATAAGCCCCCACGGCGCTCAGGGCGAATACCATCGTCACACCTAGATTGAAGGCAATGCTGCCCGGCGTACCGGTCAGCCGAGCCAGCATGGCAACCATCACATATCCAAAGTAATAATAGGAAATCGCATAACCTGAGAGCCATGGATCGTGCGGAGGGAACTCTGGAGAGTGCAAGATGGCGTTGATAAATGCCAGCTCCATGGGTTTCTCGGTGCCCTGGATTTCCGGGTTGGCAGAACGCACCAGCGCCATCCAGGCAAAGCTGACCAGAAACAGCACCTCAACCAAGATAACCTGCCTTCGATGTTCCCGTAGCCAGCTAGCCAGTTCGTCCAGACCTCGCTCGCGCAGTGCCCAGCCGCTCAGCGCAATCAACACCAGGATAGCAAACAGCAAACCACCCAGCTCATTGCGCAGCACTCCAAAAGATGCCAGCATCCAGAACACGTAACCCCACACGAGTAAGCCACACGTGCGCGCAAAGGCGTAACCACGGTCAGGCAAAGCAGGGAAAACGCGAAAGACAAGCGGCAGGCTGAGCCACCCGATGAGTGAAATCGCCAGGTACCAAAGGATCGCTGAGATCATCTTATTCGGTTGCCTCGATTACTTCATAGATGATTGTATCGCCTTCTTGGTATACCGTGCGCCACAAGACCCCCTCTGCTGCTGGGAATTTTGCCAGACCTTGTACCTGCTCGCCTTGTTCGCCGGAATAGAGCCCGCGCTCCTGCTGTCCCAGGATAATGTAGCGCACTTCGTACTTGCGCAGGAAATCACTCGCAAGCTGCAGATCGGTGGTGATGTAGAAATTCTCAATCTCGGCGATGCGTTCGCTCACCCTGTTTCCAGGCAGCGAGGCGCGCTGCTGCTGCTGGTGCCATTCCCATCCAACCACACCGGGCAAACCAGTGTAAATCGTAAAGCGCGATCCCCAACGATAAAGGTTGCGCTGGTTAGCCTCAACAATCACAGGCGAGCCCTGGATATTCTCCTGCATCCAGCGGATTGCGTGGTAATCCTGGCTCAGATCCATAATTCCCCAGGTTTCCGGATATTCTGCGTATTGCATAAATGCCATGCCATCCAGCGTGTTTGGCGCCAGCAGGGTCATACGGTCTCTCACTTTGGCGATACCGCCCAAGACTGGGAACAATGAAGCCCCGAAGACCAGCGCAACCAGAACGAACTGCCAGGATAAACGCCAGGATTTGCGCCACTCTGCTAATGTCTGGAGCTGCCAGCCTAACGCAGCTGCCGCGCAAACCCCAAGGATTGTCCATGTCTGTAAATAAAATTTGAAGACGGTATTCATGCGCCCAATATCCCCCCGTACAACGACCACTTCAACCATCAAGGTCAAAATGAGAGCTGTGCCCACGAGGAATAGCACGAATCGCTTGTTGTCGGGCAATCCGGGGCGTAACAGGAGCACACCTGCCCATGCAGCTAGTGGGAGAACGAACCAGGCGATGCCAACCTTGAGGCCAATTGTCAGCGCTCCAGCAATGAGCAGGATGGTAAGCGGAAATCCCTGGATAAGGCCCATATAAGGCTTTAGCTTGCTCAACGAAGACGCTGGTGTGGAAGCCATCCACTCGCGCGTCTCCCACACCATCCAAGAGATAATCAAAAATAGAAACAATCCCCAATGAGTCAGATACGCCCACAAGGGTGTGTGTGTGCCTTTCCAGATATCCACCGAAGTATAAGCCTGCCCGTACCATTGTCGATATGGCTGGTATAGGATGAATGAAAGCAGTACCAACAATCCAATTGCCAGGAAAGCTTGTATAAAGCGCATACTGTTCGGTGGGAGGTGAGTTGTCCAATGCCTATTCATGGGTTGTGCGGAGCGCCACACGCCGTATGCCACTGCCACAGCCCCAATGGGCAGGTACGTATATATATCCGATAAGTTGACCGGGTACAGCGCGCCTATTACCATGCTACCAAAGGCAATACCTGCGAGAGCCGAGAATGCCTTGCGCCATTGAGACCGACCCAATGCGAAGGACAGGGCAAAGCTTAGCGCCAGCAAGGCGATGGGGATAGCAAACAAGTGGGCATGAGGATCACCGTAAAGCACAGTAAAGAATGGAAACTCTGTGATCGGCTCAACATCACCCAATGCCGGGATCGCCCGGCTGGGGATCCAGTACCAATCCCCAACTGCGTAGGGCAGGTCAGCACCTGCAATCACACGTGCGAAGCCGCGCAGTGCCCAGGTCCAGCGTGTCAGCAGGTTCGCACCTTCAATGACCCCCCCTGGTGCAACCAGCCGTTGGTATCCCTGGAAGATCATACGCACCGTGCCCAGGTTGCCCAACAAGGCCACCCCAAATGCCGCTGCCATGCCGGGGATAAAAGGCGATAGTTTTGGGATAATTGATGAGAGTCGATGCGTGCTGGGCATGGAATCGTTGCCCTCACCAGGCTTGTGACTGAACAAATTCCATCCTAGCGAGAACGCTCCCAGGGCAATCATGGCAAAGATCGAAGGCAGTACCAGGTTATAGGCGATCGCCGGGACGATCCCCAACCACTTAATCAATACCCCAACGAAGACAAAGCCGTAATAATAGTAGTTCAGATATCCCCCTGCGAACCATGGATCGTATGGTGGGAAAGTAGTGCTCTTTAATACCGCGTTGAGATACGAGAAGTCCATGGGCTTCTCGCCGCCCTTCCAGGGGTGCCATAGGTCAGGGTTCGCCAGCCGGATCAATAGATCGAAAACAAAAAACGCCAGGAAGATCCCTTCCACCAGCAAGTAATAGCGGGAGCGCTCACGCCATTCCCTACGGAAATCATCTCTTTGGCGAACGATTACCACCAAGCTGGCAATCAGAATAAGCCCAAAGACCGCACTGATTGTGATGCGGGTAAAGGGGATACGCAGCGAGCCTGCTACCCAAACTAGGTAACTGAGCAGGAGCAAGCCGGCAATTCTAGCAAGAGGGAACCCCCTGTCAGCAAGTCCTGGCAAAGCCAGGCGCACCAGCGGGTAGCACACCCAACCCAAGATCGCCAGGATCGCATACCACCACAAAGCACCCAGCGCCGGAATCCGGTTGGGCAGCGCCTGGGTATCGAATAGCTCTGACCAAGTACCCCCGGCGCGTTGCTCTGCCCAGCGCCCGGATGGCAGCAAAAGATCCTTCGGCTGGGAGCCAGCCCGCCTTGGCGTGACATGGACCGCCTTGGTGTAATCTACCGAACCCAGGATGGCGCGCATGTCCACTGGGTCATACTCAGCCGTCTTACGGAAGATCAACACCTTGGGATGGTCATAGACTGAGAATGCTTCCTCAGCAAATTGGGTGTTGATAGTTATAGGTCCCAACCGAGGCGAGGAATCGAATACTTTGACCAGCTCAAAACCCAGCTCTCCTTTGAACGTCCCCACCTGGGCGACTGAATAGCACCACACAATATCACGATCTGGTGGACACCCCAGCAGGTGGCGATAATACGCAGAGCTCAGTGGATACCGTTCTGGCAAGCGCGGGATCGTACCCCACTGGCGATTGGAAGAAAAGAAGATATAGTCGGACTTGTCCAGGATCGTAACAATGCGCTGGAACTTATCGGAATTGTCGTCCCAGTACATCTCAAGGTTTAACCCGGTCTGGTAGATTCCACCATAGGCATCATACCCATCTAACCGCAATGGAAGCCCGTCATCCCAGGAGCTCTCATTCGCCGGACCAGATCCCAGCAGGGTTAACGTGCCATCCTCGGACTCGAGAGACAGCTGAAGCTGGTGTTGGACGTCCTTGGTTAGCTGCACCGGGCGGTCCAGCTTAATGAGGTAGCCTATCCCATGCTGATCCGTCTCAGCCTCAAATACAGATGTCAACCTCCCACGCACCTCCTCACCCCCCGGCACACGGATCGAGGCTGCCAGGGTTTTCGGCAGATTGTCTCCATCCAGGTCGAGAACGTGCGCCATGAAAATCTCTGAGAGCTCACCATCGTGCCGGGGACTAAAATTCGTCAGGAACGGCTGTAATTTCGTAATAGCGAAAGAATCAGGAAACGGCACAGGCTGGTTGACGCTTCCCTCTGTGGTCTCAATGTGCAGGTTGATCGGTCCTGGCACATTCTGGTAGATCCAGCGCGAGGCTTCCACGCGGGTAATTGGGCGTACATAAATCCGCGTGAACGCCCACGCCCAGCCCGTCGTCAACAGGAGAACGCCACCCCCAATGACGATCGCCAAGACTCTATTCCGCAGCCCATTTGCGTCCGTCCATCGACGATGGATGCTTAAATCCCGGCTTTCGCCTTCCACCGGTCTTCTTTTATCATAGAGTGCGATCACTCCCCACCCAGCGAAAATAGCCAGCGCTGGGTAAACCGGCAACTGGTAGCGCATGGTCGGGTTAAACGCCAGCGACTGCCACAAAAAGTACACTGCCGTCCATGCCCACAAAAGACCATGCCTGTGCAATGCCAGGCGAGCCCGGCTCTTATCTGCCAGAAGTTGCCACCCTGCCCACAGGAACCCACCCCAAGCGAGCACTCCAAGAGGTAACCCGAGACCATAAAGAACCAGATTCTTAACGGAAAACCAAACCGGGCGGCGCGCCCACTGCAAAGCTGGGGGAAAATCCACGTCGCCCCCTGCCTGGATACGCTGTTCGCGAATATTGTTGACCCACTGCGGGTTCGGCATGACCCCGAAAAAGCCAGGCCCCGCAAACGCGTAGGGTTGAAAGAGGCGGAATGCCAGCACGCTGACAACCGCAGCCAGCGAGAGGTACATCATAGCCCGCCCAATTCGACGCAGGCGTTTTTCTGCGGGTACGTTAACCAGGGTCAGAGCAAATGCAGCCGGGAGCATGAAGGTCACCGGGTAAGCGTTTAGCTTGGATGCCACTGCACTACCCAGCGAAAGTCCGAAAGCTATGGACAGATAGAAGTACGGATGTCTGGCAAAACGCTGAGCCCGACTCGTAAAGCTGTGTTCGAACTCGCCATTTTCTTCGGATGCACCATCGGAACCCTGTTCCTCGCGCTCAGCCCAACTTTGGCGAGCTACACGCACGGCAAAATAGATCGCCAGGTAAGTAAACAGGTTCAGGAACGTATCGGGCGCGAAATAATGCGAGAGCTGGATTTGAAGAACTGTCACCGCACTGAAGGCAGCTGCCAGTAAGCCTACCCTGCGGTCATACAGCCTGCTCGCAATCGCATAGACTAGCCAAATCACGAGAACATCGGCGAGTGCTGAGAGCGATCTGCCGACATTGGTCATCTCATCAAACCCGGAGCGCCCGGAAATCCATTCCACAGCATACCGGGTTATGAACATCGGAAACGTTCCGTAAACATAAAAACCATGACCGCGGTTATTGGGATTTAACGGCGAGCACGAAGCGTCGAAATAACCTCCCCACGTCTCACAGTCTTTATACACCTCCGGATATGCGCCACGCCAGGGTATCTGCTCTGCAGATGGCGGTCTACCCATCTCCTCATCTGGCGTGCCAATAGGCTGGATATCTGAGCCAACCCACACCAGAAAACGCTCATCGGGATGGAGATATTGGTATTCGCCCCAATCTATCCCAACAATTCGAAAATACACCCCCACCAGCAGTACATACACTAAGAGGATATCGAATATTAGATGCTTGCGTTTTTCATTTCTTATTGGCGGCATAAGTGTTCGCAGCTCGTGGTTGGGCTATTCACTCCGCACAATACGGAATGTGTCAAGACCAACTCGGTGTATTTCGGTAAGATATTGGTTCACTGTCCACCTGCAGGTGGGACAAAATACATCATAAAATCGTGATCCTCAACCTGTAAATCATAAATCTGCAGGGTGCCTTGCGGGTAGAAATCTTGCAGTGCGGTCAGCCCTTCGACATCCTCCGGTTTAACCAGAAACAGCTTGGCGCGCTGGTCGAGCTTGGTTAACTCCAGGTTTTCGCTTGTCATGGCAATATCAAGCGTCGGGTACCCGGCATTAATCGCTACCAGGCGCGCATCCACCCAATGCGGGTAAGCCATCAGCCAGGCAGTTTCAGGGCTACCCACCGAATTTGCGTACCCTTGGATGACCCGCCCCATTTCTGAGGAATTCCAAGAAGAGCGCTTGAATAATTGGTAATATTGATGAAAAACGAGGTCATAGTTCTGCAGGCTTGCAAGTCCAAATAACAGGACGGCGATCCCGGCAGTTGCAACTCTCCGTGTGGATCCAAAATTTATTCCGTTTCCAGTTCGGAGCAGGCTTTCCAAAGCGACCCCTACGATAATAAAAGCCGGTACCAACGCACCGCCTGCACGGCTTGTGCTTGGATTTTCGGCCGGAAATGCTAAAGCCATTATTGACGGCAACATGAGTATCGGAATTGACAATAACAGAAAAAGATCGACCCAATGACGTCTGATCATTAATCGGATGCCCAAAATAACCAGTCCAAGATGAAAAAGCGCGGACGAGATAATATCTAAGGCTGGTCTATGTGGAAGGGAAACTGTCCATACCTCCCCATTATCCCAACCGAACATGATGAGTGCGTTCCACAGGTTTTGAAGGAAGATTTGCCATGCCGGAGCTGGTAACGCTCTTTCCAAATCTCCTACGCGCGTCAAAGATCGATACAAGATTGCTTCAGGATTATCAAATGTGAAGCGCAGAAGAGGCAGGAATACTACGAGTGCAACAGCGGCAACAATAAGAAGCCGGAAGAGTGTGGTTTTTGCTGACCCTGCAAACTTCTTGTTTATAAAAAATAATGCAAAGCCCAAAACAATTACGAATGGGAGAATCCGAACTGCGGTATATGTATGCAAGCCAATGCCAAGCGCCAATCCCGCCAGGATAAAGTCTTTCCGGTTAGACGTGCGTAACCCACGTATGAAGTAAAACAAGGTGATGGCTACGAACATTGGGTAGAGTGTGATTCGTAATGCCAAACGAGAGAGCACATTTGGCCAATACGCGATCCCAGCAAATGCCATCGCGTATAAACCAACCTGGCGATTGCCGATCTCCTTACCTAGGAGATAAATATACGGCAAAGTGAGTAAACCGCATATTATGGTGCCAATTTTCATGCTTAGGAAAGAGATTCCTGTGCCGAAAAGCTTGCTTGTGACAGCGATTAAATACATTTGAAATGCTTCTCGCCCAGAATTTCTCGGGAAAAATATCCCCGTTTCTCCTCTGAGAACGTCAGATACGTCGTAGAGCTTTTCGGCATGGTCGCTGATCATCTCAGGCGGGATTGCATTCATCATGGAGGCACGAAAAATAATCGCGATGCCCATAACCAGTGCGAATAATATATGTTCCCAACCGATGCGCAGCATCCATTCTGGCTGCTTGAAAAAGTTCTGAACAACAATGCGATTAATGGATCCAGGAGATACGATCCAGAAAGCACGAACGATGCAAGCGATCGCGAACAGCCAGAGAATAACATTCGTTGTGTTAAAACGATTACCGCCGAATGCGAGAAAGCCGAGAATAAAAAATGCTCCAGCCAATAGCAAAAAATAAGTGTTGATTTTACCTGGATCTGGCAAATGCAATTCTTCAGGAGGAGCTACGGGGGTCCACTCAGACTTCAGAAAAGCCCAGATCAATAAAATTGAGGCGAACAAATACAGTACAAGCCCGATGTGCCACTCACGTTCCGGGGAGGGCTCGAAGCTACTCTGTGCAACCAGAGCGAGTAATAGTGCGCCGAGGGACCGCCAAGGCAAGGCTTTCGAGACGATTGATAGATCCGGTGAGATCGCTCGATCGCTCGCAGGTTTTAGTCGAATCTGCGCGGTTCTTTTGCCGCTCAACAAGTCCCGAAAATAATCTAGGACAGAGGGTTCTTCTACTTGGTTTGATTGATTATCCTGGTCATCCATGGTGTTCATCAGAATCGTCTGGTGGTCAAATTAGCTTGGAGGATGTTCTGTATACTCGTTATACTCGTATGTTACGGATGCAGGAAATGAGCCTGTACACGCAACCAGAGAGGATGAAAATCCAACATCCTTGTCTGTCAAGATCTAATTATTTGATTTCGCAGCCATTATGCATCATTATCTTCTCGAGTTTGGACAATTCTACCTCACGAATACCAATGGTCTTCTAACAAGCTCGTTGGATTAAGAAAGAATATGACCGCCCAGCGGTTCCCACATCCAGGCTTCTTCGAGATAAACACGACCTAGTCCAAGCGTCCACCTGGACGTGTACGCTGTGCATATAAATAACCCAAATATGAATGCACATCATTCGGGGTCACTTGAACCATATATCCGTGATCCGAAAGGAATTCTTCCAGGTCTTTGTGTGTGTAGCTGCTGACATTATCGTGATATTCTAAGATAATACGCTCGATTTTTTCCCAGATTTCGTCTGGCGAGTTGAGTAGGATTGGATATTCTGCCCCTTCGCAATCAAGCTTGAGCAAATCACAGTGGTCTATACGCATCTGTTTAAATGCATCCATTAAGGATATTGCTGGGACGATTGTCTGGTGTGTATTGGATTGCGAGTAACTGTCCAGCTCCCTGCTGACAAATTGGCTGGGTTCACCGGGCGTGGAATCAATCATCAGATAGCCTTGGTTGCCCCAAACAGCCAAGTTATAGGCCTCAACATTGGTTATCCGGTTTATTTCTAAATTTGTCTTGAGTAGCTCATAGGACTCCCCAAATGGCTCGAAGACAAAGACCTTGTTTCCCGGATGGTTGCTCGCCACGAATATTGTGAATTCGCCGATCCCACCCCCGATATCGACAATGATCCAATCATCTCCAATCGCTGTACCAAATCGTTCATAGAACCGATCGATATACGCCTCTTTCACACTCCATACATCCATGGCGCTGCGAACGACGAACGTTACGGTTTCCCCTCGCAACCGAATTTTCTTGAGTCCAGGCGTAGTTTGATTTAGGAAGATCTGGGATATCAATAATGGCTTTTCGAATCCAAACAATAATTCAACCACAGACCGCAGGTAGTAGGAGTATTTTTTCATGAGATTAGGCATAAATCTCTACCCCTTACGAGCGATATAAAAAGTGCATACGCCATTGGCTTGAGGGATCTCCTCGTCGTAAAAGCGCTGGACTAAACGGCGTGTGAGATTGAAATTCCATTCATTTTTTATTAGGTTCCATTGCCCTGTTAGCTTGCGTATAAGAAGGGAAGGAATACCAAACAGGTGACCCCACTCGAGCACATGCAATGCCTGAGGAGAGAAATAATCCAAAGAGTCCTCTAGTTCGAGGCCATGGGACTCAAGGCGCCGCTGCCAGACTTCCGGGGAATCTAAATGGATATGCCGGGCAATGGTATCGTAAAAGCCTTCGTATGTTTTTGCTAATTTGCGAAAGCCAATTTTCTCAAGAAACAGTTTACCTGATAGGCTGAGATTAAAACGATGGTTGGGCACACAAAAATAGAAGTAAGCCTCCGGCTTCAACACTCGGCTGATCTCATGGAGGACAGCATCCAGCTCCGGGATATGTTCCAATACAGAATTGCTAATGCCGCTCGCAAAATAGCTGTTCGGGAAAGGCATCTTACCTGCATCACCTTGAATGAGGCTTCGATACGCGCCTCTACTCGCAGCTTCGAGGATCAGCGGTCTGCCCAGATCCAATCCAGCATCTAATTTTCGGTCAAATGTAACCGATGCAAAGTGTCCATCCCCGCAGCCGACGTCCAATGTTGGAGAGGGAAGTTGCCTATTCTCATAGAAGCCAGATTCAACCGCACGCAGCATCGCACGAAAATAGGGCAAATCTCGCAGATGAAAATACAGGGTGTCTTTTTCAGTCATCGATCGTTACACAGCGATAACATCCGCTCATCGTCTGCGTTGTCCCATGGAAGCGATAGATCGCGCAGGCATAACTAGAGCACGGCTCTATGCTCAGGTACCTCTAGATTACTCCATTTTAAATATTCTCTCATAATCCTCGGCGATCACGTCGGGTGAAAACTTACGGGCAATCTCCTCACGATTTCCTCGGAAGCGTCCCGGATGGTCTAGGACTTGCATGAGCGCCTGCGCCAATGATTCGGCGTCTCCGACCGGTGTGACCAGTCCCATACCGCTGATCGCCACAGGCTGCCTCACCCCAGGCAAATCTGAGGCTACTACAGGTGTACCACACAACATCGACTCGATCTGTACCATGCCAAAAGATTCGGTACTGTTCAGGCTGGGCAAAACAGTTACCTCGCACTCTTGAAAGAAGGCAGATAGCTCAGCTGGCGGCAGCGTGCCCAGGAACTTCCAGTGATCCCCCAGCGCAGCAATCATTGGGGCCAGCTTGCGTGCGTAAGCCTCCTCTCCAAATACGTTCTCATACTGCCCGACGAATAAAACTCGCGCGCTTGGGTGCTTCTCGAGCACTTTGGGCAGAGCTTCGGCAAGAAACTCGACACCCTTTTCAGTCGCCAGGCGAGCTGCCATTCCAATCACCCGCTCTCCTGGCTGGATTGCATACTTATGCCTGAATGCTTCCAGCTCAGGCTGCGTGATCGCGGCAACCTCTGCCGGAGGGAACACTGGCTGCACCTTGTGCAAGTATTGCCTCAGAAAGTCAGAATGTTGGGCGTAATCCAGGGTATTGGTCACAATCACATGCGCCAGGCGAGCGGAGATGTGATTCGCCAGGTGCGAGACCTGATTGGCAGCGAAGTGCAGTACACCTTCCGGCAGGCGCAGATCGCAGTGATACGTCAGGATGGTTGGCTTGCGCAGCAGGCGGGCGATAAGCGCCAGGTAAGCTGCATCGAGTTGTGGCAGGTGTAAATGCACCACGTCTGCCTGATGTACAAGCTTCCATGCCTGGGTGAGTATGGCTGGCATAAGCACGCCTTTACTCACGCGCAACCCAACATTCAAGCGCAAGATCTCTACACCATCATCTTGTTCGCGGCTGGGCAGATTGGCGTCATAGCGCGAGGTCAGCACTGTGATGTGATGTCCCCGCCCTGCCAGGGCGCGCGCCAGACGCTCGGCATAGATCGTCAGCCCTGAGTAATGCGGGCGATAGTAGGTCAGTGCGGTCAAAATCCTCATTGATAAGTTCGCGGTACTGATGATATAACGTTTAACGTTTGAAAGGTTAAACGTTCATTCGTCTCACCCGCCGGTAGACAGTTAGTAACGATTCCCCGTCCCGTACCAGGGCAAACGCTCCCAGGGCTCCGGAAGTCAGGTACTGGATCACCCGGGTGGTGATCGCCAGCGCCAGCGCCGTGGATGCATCCAATCCAAATAAGGATAGCGCCCCCACGATTGAGAGCTCCAACACCCCGATCGCGCCTGGTGAGGAGGGCGCTGCAATGCCCAAAGCCGCCACACCCAGAGTGAAAACTGCCCATAGGAACCTGCCGCCTGGGAAAAACGCATTCACCATGACCACATATTGGACGACTGCCACCAACCAATTGACCAGCATCCACCCTGAGGCGATAAGAAATCGCCTCCCATCGGTCAAAACGCTCAACCCGGCGAAAAAGGATGAAAATGCTTTCTCACCCTGGCGTAGAACCCGCGGCCAGCGCGCGCTTAATCGCTCTACCCATCCGAGCAAGCGTTCCTGGCTACGGGCAACCAGGTAGAGGGCGGCAAAACCCGACACAACCACGCCTCCCACAATAATTGCCGCCTCCCGTGCCCAGGTCGTCCCGACGACGAACGGCAGAGAGCTCAACAAAAGCCCGGTTGCCAGTCCCAGGTCCATCAGGCGCTCGACGATGATTGTAGAGGCTACCTGCCAAAAATCCAGTCCTGATTTGCGTGCCAACAGATAAGACCGCCCGACCTCCCCAAGCCGGAATGGCAGCAGGTTGTTCAGGAGGTATCCTTCATTTAATGACCAGAACACGTCCTTGTATGTGGCTTTTTCCTGCAACAACGAACGCCAGACCAGACCGCGCACGCCCAGCCAGGTCAGAGTGACCAGCACTGCCAAGAAAACGTACCAGTAGTTCGCCAGACGCAACGCCTCCCCAAGCTTGCGAAGGTCTGCCAGGTAAAACACCAGCCCTAGCGAGACAGCGCTCACGATCAACCCTGGGAGGATACGCCTCCAGTCGCTTGGCTGTCGAGGCTCATCAGTCGGCTGTCGTTCAGTCTCCAGGGTTATCTCAATTCTCCCCATGACGCAACACCGCCAGGAACGCCTCCTGGGGGATTTCAACGTACCCCACCATCTTCATGCGTTTCTTGCCACGTTTTTGTTTTTCCAGCAGCTTTTTCTTGCGGGTGATGTCGCCGCCGTAACACTTTGCCAGCACATCTTTTCGCAGTGCTTTCACGTTCGCACGAGAGATCACCCTGCCTGCTGCATATGCCTGAATAGGCACCACGAAGAGCTGCCGTGGGATGATATCCTTGAGCTTGGAGATCACTGCCTGGCCTTTGTGGAATGCATCTTTGCGATGGACAATCGTCGCCAGGGCGTCCACAGGCTCGTTGTTCACAAGGATTTCCAGCTTCACGAGATCGTCAGGCCGGTACTCGCCAATCTGGTAATCAAGAGATGCATACCCGCGCGTGCGCGATTTGAGCTGGTCGAAGAAGTCCACGATCAGCTCCGACAGAGGGATTTCGAAGTTTAGCTGCACACGGCTCGGTGCAGGGTAATCTTGCCCGGTATAGACCGCCCGCCGGGTGGTGGCGAGGTCCATGACCGTGCCATAAAACTCCGTAGGAGTAAAAATCTGGATAGTCATCCAGGGTTCACGTATCTCAGCCACAAGCGCTTCTTCCGGTAGCTGGGCAGGCGAAGCGATGCGCATGATGGTGCCATCGTCTAAGACGATTTCATATTCCACAGAAGGTGCAGTAACAATGATATCCAGGTCGTACTCGCGCTCCAGCCGCTCCTGGATGATCTCCATGTGGAACATCCCCAGGAAGCCGCAGCGGAAGCCGAAGTTAAGCGCCTGGGAAGTCTCGGGCTCGTAGACCAGGGAGGCATCATTGAGCTGCAGCTTCTCCAGCGCGTCTTTGAGATCATTGTAGGATTCCCCCTCGACCGGATAAATGCCCGCGAACACCATCGGCTTCACCTGCCTATAACCAGGCAGAGGTGAAGTAGCGGGTCGCGCTGCCAGTGTGATCGTATCGCCAACTCGGCATTCGCGCACCGTCTTCAGACCGGTAGCCACGTAACCAACTTCGCCAGCGCTTAGATCATTCACCGGGCGCATAGCAGGCGAAAACACTCCAATCTCGACCGGCTTAAGCTCCACATCACTAGCCATCAAGCTCAGGGTATCCGTCGAGTGCATGCGCCCATCCATCAGGCGCACGTAAGCCACCACCCCTTTGTAGGAATCGTAATGCGAATCGAAAATCAATGCGCGCAACGGGGCATCGTCGCTGCCGCTAGGCGGTGGGACATGCGCCACAATCACCTCCATTACGGCCTCCACATTCTGTCCCGCCTTGGCAGAGATGCGCAAGATCTCGCTCGCCGGTGTGCCCAGCAGACCGCTGATCTCCTCAGCAACCTGATCAGCATGCGCGGAGGGCAAATCGATTTTGTTGATGACCGGGATAATCTCCAGGTCGGCTTCTAGAGCCATGTACAGGTTTGCCAGTGTTTGGGCTTCAATGCCTTGTGTGGCATCCACAACCAAGAGAGCTCCTTCGCATGCTGCTAATGCCCGAGACACCTCATAGCCAAAGTCCACGTGCCCAGGAGTATCGATCAGGTTGAGCTCGTATTGTTGCCCATCCCGCGCCGAGTACACCATGCGCACAGCCGAAGCCTTGATGGTTACACCTTTCTCGCGCTCCAAATCCATGGTGTCCAGCACCTGGTCGGTCATATCCCGCTCCGAGATCGTGCCGGTTAGCTGGAGCATGCGGTCAGCCAGGGTTGATTTCCCGTGGTCAATATGGGCGATTATGCAGAAATTGCGGATCAGGTTGCTCATTGGCAAGCAGTAAGTATAACCGAAAAAAGGATCAGGGCAGCCGCCTTGATCCTTCTATCATGTACGATGGTGGTAGATCAAGAAACGATCGGCGTCTCTTGGGCTTTCATGGCATTGAATGCCGCAATCGCCACCTCTAGCATCGGCAGATCCGGCTCGCGGGTCGTCATGTGCTGCAACGCCAGTCCCGGCTTGACAAGAATCTTCACAACGGGAGATTCGAAATTGTTAGCTGTCCATCGGATGTATTCATAAGCCAGCCCGGCGATGACAGGCAAGAACAAGATGCGGCTAGCCAGACGCCAGAAGATTGGCAGTGGTCCCAGCAAGCTGAAGAGCAATACCGACACAAGCACCAGTGTGAGAAGGAACGCCGTCCCGCAACGCGGGTGCTCCAACGAGAAAGTCGCTACATTCTCAGGTTTCAGCTCAGCCCCAGCCTCAAAAGCATTGATGGTCTTATGCTCGGCTCCATGGTAAGCGAAAACGCGGCGGATATCTGGTACTCTGCTCACCGCAGCGATATAGCCCACCAGCAACCCCAGGCGCACAACGCCCTCCAGCAGGTTGCCCCACCAAGCGTTCAATCCAAGAAAGCGCTCTGAGAGCTGCCCGGCTGCAGCTGGCAATAAGAAGAACAAGCCGATCCCTAAAGTGAGCGAGATACCCAGCGTCAGGTAGAGGATCGGACCTTCGATCTTTTCATCCTCCCCGGTTTGGGTATTAGCGGATATGGTTAGCGCGCGCATGCCCAGACCCAACGCATCCCAAAGGACTACCAGCCCGCGCAGGAAGGGAATTTTCGCGATGCCACTGCGGTAGATTCCGCTCAATTTTTCGGTATGGATGACGATGTTTTGATCCGGTGCACGCATGGCAATGGCTACCGCTTGCCCCCCACGCATCATCACACCTTCGATTACAGCTTGCCCGCCATACGTCGGGAGTTTTGGTTCAGACATAAAGCACCTCTAATATCCTTGTTATAAAAGTAATTACGTTACGCTTTTCGCTATACGCATTAATTTTTCAAATGTGCATACCGTATATGCAGTTCAGGGGAAAATTGGGTGTGTTTGGGCGGGCTTCACCCGCCCAAACACACCCATCCTCCCACCAACAGCGTAAGTCCTTTAAATTAAAATTCCTCGCCCAGGTTAAATAAGGCGTGGATGCAGGCGTCGATACCGCGCTGCCAGGTTGGCAGGTGCAGCTTCTCGTTCGGTCCGTGAGCGTTATCATCAGGAAGACCGAAACCGAAATTTACAGACTCAATCCCCAGGATTTTCTGGAAATCTGCAACCACAGGGACACTGCCGCCCTCTCTGCGGAACAAGGTGGGCTTGCCCCACACCTGTTGCAAAGCCTTCGCCACAGCCTGCACACCATCAGAGTTCCGGTCTGAAATTGAAGGATACCCACCGACCAGATTTTTTAACTCCCAGCGTACAGTATTTGGCGCATGCGTCTCAAGATAGGCAATAAGCTGCTCGTGGACCTTCTTAGGGTCCTGGTCAGCAACCAGCCGGCAGCTGATCTTTGCCATTGCCCAGGCGGGCAACACCGTCTTGCTCCCTTCACCGGTAAAGCCAGAGTACAGCCCGTTCACCTCTAAAGTCGGTCTGGCGCCAACCCGCTCTGAAGGCGTATACCCTGATTCTCCCCAGAGTTTAGAAACGCCGGTTTGTTCCAGATAGAATTCTTCCGTTGTGGGCAGGCGCTTGAGCTCCTGGCGTTCTTGCGTATCGAGCGGGAGGACCCGGTCATAGAAACCCGGCAACGTCACCACCCCGTCGGCGTCGTGCATCTCTGCTACAAGCTCGCACAGAACCTGTGCGGGGTTGTGTACAACGCCTCCATACAATCCAGAGTGTAAGTCGTGCGAAGGTCCATATATCCGCAATTCGAAATATGCCATGCCGCGCAAAGCATAGGTGATCGTGGGATCGTTTGGTCCAAGCATACCGGTATCCGGGTTAAATGCCATATCGCACGCCAGCCGCGCTTTATTGCTGGCGATGAATTCCCCAAGATTAGGCGACCCAACCTCCTCTTCGCCCTCGATGAGAAATTTTACATTAACAGGCATCGCACCTGTGCTCATCGCCGCTTCGATTGCAGCGATTGCCGCCATGACCTGTCCCTTCATATCACTGGAGCCGCGCCCATAAAGGTTTTCCCCTCGACGCTCAGGGTTGAAGGCATCGCTCTCCCAAAGCTCAAGCGGTTCGGCCGGCTGCACATCATAGTGACCATAAACCAATATGGTTTTCGCTCCGGGACCCGCCTTAAGACTTTCTCCATACACGACCGGATATCCATTGGTGGGTAGAATTTCAACTCGGTCGATACCCATCCGCCGCAAGCGATCTGCCACCCACTGAGCCGCATGCTGCATATCTTCTTTATTTTCGGGCTCGGTTGATATTGAGGGGATGGCTACGAACTCGATCAATTCCTTCAAAAAGCGACCCTGGTTTTGATGAGCAAAGTCAATGGCTGCCTTGCGTGGCTCGGTCATTAATGTCTCCTTAGTGATGGGATGCTGGCTCAATTATACACTGCGGTGATCAGTTACAATTATTCAGTGACGAATATCCGCATCGACATGCTATTGCACGAGCGCGGGCTGGTGGAAAGCCGCAGCCACGCTCAGCGCCTGGTGATGGCAGGACAGGTGCGCGCCAATGGGCAAGTCGTGGCGAAGCCATCCTCACGTGTGCCACAAGACGCCAGCCTTGAGATCGATTGGGGGCCACGTTTTGTCTCGCGTGGGGGTGAGAAGCTGGATGCCGCACTGGAAAACTTTGGCATCGATCCGGTCGGCATGGTCGTCGCTGATGTAGGCGCCTCGACCGGTGGTTTTTCTGATTGCCTGTTACAGCATGGCGCATCAAAAGTCTACGCAATTGACGTTGGCAAAGGCATCTTGCATTGGAAGCTGCGCCAGGATTCGCGCGTGGTCGTGATGGAAGGCTGCAACGCCCGTTATGTGGAACGCCTGCCTGAACCTGTCAATTTGGTGACGATTGACGCATCTTTCATCTCGTTAAAAATCCTGCTGCCAGTTGTCAAAAACTGGTTCAGCCCTTCCCCAACTCACGACGTCATCATGCTGGTCAAGCCGCAGTTCGAGGCTGGTCGGCGCCAGGTATCCCGTGGTGCTGGCGTGGTACGCGATCCGGAGCTACACCGCCAGGTTCTCCAGGACGTGCTTTCATTTGCGCAGACACAGGAATTCGAGGTGCGCGCCGTGATGCGCTCACCTCTGCTGGGACCTAAAGGCAATACCGAATTTTTTGCATGGCTGGATCGCAGCGTGAAACTTTCGGGAAACTTATCCGAAATGATTGACGTCTTGTTCTCATGACAAGTAAAAAGCCTTTCCTCTTTTTCTTTATCGTTTCACTATGCGCGCTGGTGACGGCCATAATCATTGGTGGACTTATTGCATTCGGTAATGTCTCTTGGCTTCCACGCACGCAACCCCAGCCTTCCAGCCAGGCTCTATTTCAAGGTGTGAAATACAACCGGGAAATACGGGGTTCTCCGCGGCTGATGGTGATCCATGTTGTCACTGTAGACTTGCGCAGTGACGGCATCCGCCTTCTGGTAACCCCTGGCGATGCCAAGGCTGATCTTCCATTGAAAGCTCGCACGACATCCAAATTCCTGGACGATTTCAACCTGCAAATTGCCATCAATGGGGGCGGCTTCTCCCCCTGGCATTCCAACCACTTTTGGGACTACTATCCGCATAACAACGACCCGGTCGAGCCACTCGGATATGCCGCGTCCCAAGGAACAATCTATTCAGAGAATAATCCAGACCAGCCGGTGCTGTATATCTCGAGAACCAACCAGGCTCGTTTCGGCTCCCCGCAGGGGAAGATATTTAATGCCATTGCTGGCAATCAGATGTTGCTTCAAAATGGACAGGTCCAGTCTGCTCTGGACGACGAATCCGAGCCCCGTAGCGCCATAGGCTTGGATAAACGCGGTAAATTCTTGATCCTTGTTGTGGTGGATGGTCGCCAGCCGGGGTACAGTCTGGGTGCCACGCTTGAGGAGCTGGCGGAAATCTTGCTTGATTATGGCGCCTACACCGCCATGAACCTGGACGGTGGGGGCTCGTCAAGCCTGGTAATGCAAAATGGAATCCGTGCTAGGATGCTCAATTCGCCGGTCAACCACGGTATCCCCGGCTGGGAGCGCCCGGTAGGGAACCACCTGGGTATATTCGCCAAGCCGCCTGACTAGGCAGCCTTACGGAATTTTCCAGTCCCAGCCGTACAGGTAGCCCCCTCCTCCCAACAACTGCATAACTGCTAACTGGTTTACTCCCCAATTACCTGTAACACCAGCTCCCGGCGACGCGGTCTGTTATCGAAATCGACGTAGATGATCTGCTGCCAAGTGCCCAGCGTCAACCGCCGGTTCACGAAAGGTACTGTCAACGAGGCTTTCAGCAGGGCGGCGCGCACATGGCTGTGACCGTTGCCGTCGCCCCATGCCCGATCATGATCATATGGACGCTTGGGATCAATAATTTCATCAAAGAGTCGCCGTAGGTCGCTCACGCAGCCTGGCTCGAACTCGATGGTGGTCAACGCGCTGGTCGAGGAGGGGCAGAAAATCGTGATGATCCCGCTTTCCAATCCAGCTTCTGTTACACCTCTGGCGACCTGCTCGGTGATATCTACAATATCCGCATTACCGCGCGTGGAAAGTGCGATGCTCTGGCTAACAACGCTCATATTAGCCGTCATCCGCCCGCACCAGCAAGATGGGCCGGTCCACGCGGTGCAGTACGCCCGCAGCCACGCTACCGTAGAATACCCGGTGGAGCCCCGTACGACCGTGGCTGGCCATCGCCACCAAATCCGCTGCTTCCCGCGCGGCCACCTCGATGATCGTCGTCACTACCGGACCCCGTTCCACAACCGTGCGCACACGCAAGCCCGAAGACCGCACTTGACCACTCACACCAGCCAGATAAGCACCGGCTTCCTCTTCCAACCGCGCGATCATCCCGGAATAAAAACCCGCTGGCGCTCCTGTGCTGTGCAATACATTAAGATCTGGCTCGACTACACGCAAGAGCACCAGGGTTGAATTGCAGTGGCGTGCCAGATCCTCCACATGTGCCAGGATACGTTCAGCCCTGTGAGAGCCGTCCAGTGGCACGAGGATCGTTCCATACATTGAAAACCTCCCTAAGTTGCTTTAGAACCGCATTCCGCACAAAACTTCGCTTCTAGAGGAATTTTTGCTCCGCACTCCGTGCAATGCCGTTCTGCTTTGATCTTCGCACCGCATTCCGGGCAGAACTTGGCGTTTCTCTCAAGAGGGCTATTGCACTCCGGGCAGGTTGCCCGCACTCCCTCTCGCCAGCTTTTCTCCTGGAGCATCTGCCGGTCCTCTTCCGCCATCTTTGAGTGCGCCCATACTTCTTCAACTGTGCGGCTGGCTTGAGCAGCTGCCATCTCTACACCCATATCAGGGGCGCATTCCTTGCACAGGCCGCGCTGCACGTTCCAGCACTTCTCGCGGCAGACCCATGAGGAACAACGCGGGCATTGGATGAAATCCGGTTTCATCTCTTCAACAGCTTTTAGGAATGCATCGTCGTGGGCTTTCTCCCAGCTTGCCGAGCGCACCCGCTCGCCGATGTTGGCTGCCTGTCCAAAGATTCCTCCGAAGAGGCTGCTGGCGGTATCCAACGCGCCCGAGACCGAGCCGATGATGAAAGGCTGAAAGCGCGTGCGGTACCCTGTGCCACAGCGGTCGCAATAGAACTCATATTGAAAGCCGTTATCGGTACTTTGATCCGTATAATTCCTGGCAAATTCAATCTTTTGGCTCATAATTGGACCTCCCGGATTGTGTTTTCCTCATCGATTATACATCACCTGTACAAACCTATCCGAGTTCTTAGATGATAAAATAATTCAAAGTTTTTGGAGGAGTTAATGGAAATCGATCTCGAACTCTACCGTCGTGAGATACGCGTCTCGTTGCGCCCCCAGGTGCGCATTTCTGTAATCGATATCGCGCCGGAGAGTCCTCAGCGAACCCTGTTATTCATCCATGGCTATGGCGGCAGAGCGGTCCAGTGGCATTACCAGCTCAATCACTTCTCGAGTGCCAACCGAGTCATCGGGGTCGATCTACGCGGGCATGGTCGCTCCGACAAGCCGGCGGGGGAATATACTCTACCAGTGCTCCTGGCTGATCTGGTCGCAGTCCTTGATGCACTCGAGGTCGATGAAAAAATCGTTGTAGTTGGGCATTCCTTCGGCGGCGCAATCGCCAGCGAGTTTGCTTCCGCCTATCCCGAGCGTGTCGAGCGCCTGATCCTGATCGCAACTTCAGGTGTTTTCCGGCTAAACTGGTTCTATCGTCTGTTGCTCAATCTCCCCAATAGTTTTCTACCACTGCTGGCGCCAATCACGCGCAGATGGCTGCATGGCACACCCCAGGTGATGAAAGCGTTCTATCACGATACGATCGCCCATTGGGTCGGATGGAGCCTGTTCCGCAGCCTGCAGGTGCCTACGCTCGTGATCCGCGGCCACATGGATATCGTATTCGAAAAGCCCGTCTATGAGGAGGTTGCTAGAACCCTCCCGAACGTAGAGGAAGTGGATGTCGGCGCCTCGGGTCACCTGGTGATGCTCGAACGCCGCGAAGCGGTCAACCGAGCGATTACCAGATTCTTGGAAGCTTCAACAAGCACATGGCGAGAATCCAGTTCAACCCACGAAGGACCCCAGCGAGAAGCGCTGGTTAAAGAGCGTCCATGGCTGGCACATTACGACGAGGGTGTGCCTCATACGGTAGCCATACCCCGCATTCCCCTGCCCTCCCTGCTCCGCTCGGCTGTGCGGCGCTTCCCACTACACACTGCACTTATATACGATGGGGAACGCTTTTCTTACCGGCGTCTCAATCAGCAAATCAACCGGTTCGCCAACGCCTTACGCTCGCTTGACGTTGAAAAGAGCGACCGGGTCATGCTCTTGTTACCAAACTTACCGGAAATGGTTATCGCTTACTTTGGTGTGCTCAAAGCCGGTGGTGTGGCGGTCTTCACCCTGCCCGGCACATCGTCCGAGGAGTTGTCCCGCCAGATCACATCGTGTGGCATTCGCCATCTGGTCATTCTCACTGAATCTGCAACAGAGCTGCTGGCTGGAGTACAAAACCAACCGGGTGCAGACGAGCTTCCCCTCAGCCACCTGATTACCATCGGGCCTGGCGAGCCTCACAAGCCAAGGGGGGTGAAGGCTGCCATGGTCTCAAGCGACAGCAACCCGCCCAATCAAGCAGACAACGCACCAGACATTCATATGCATGCCTGGGACAAGTTGATCTCGAAACAGAGCGCGGAAGCGCCAGAAGTCCTCATCAATCCGGAAGATCTGGCTGTCATCATTTACACCGGCGGCACAACCGACCTCCCCAAAGGGGTGATGCTCACGCACCGCAATTTGGTGGCGAATGCTCTACAAACTCGCCACTGGCTACCAGAAGCACAAGAAGGCCGCGAGCGATTCCTGTGCGTGCTTCCTTTTTCTCATTCCTATGGGCTGACAACAGCCTTAAATGTACCCATATCTCTCGGCGCAACCCTGATATTAAAACGAAAATTTGATGTCGAAGATGTACTCAGGACGATCCGGCGTTTCAGGCCAACCATCTTTCCAGGTGTCCCCCAAATGTACGTTGCAATAAAGGATTACCCTGGAGTACGCCGTTTTGGTGTGAGCTCAATCAAAGCCTGCATCAGCGGATCAGCGCCTTTGCCAGTAGAAGTCCAGGAGGCGTTCGAGAAATTAACCCGCGGCCACCTGGTTGAAGGTTATGGCTTGACCGAAGCCGCTCCAGTAACTCACGCAAACCCGTTAAAAGGGATGCGCAAGGTGGGAAGTATTGGTGTGCCTTTCCCGTCAACAGAGGCGCGTATTGTGGATTTGCAGCGCGGCAAGCGGGTAGTGCCCGTCGGGCAGATTGGAGAGCTGGCGTTGCGGGGGCCTCAAGTAATGCAGGGTTACTGGCAAAACCTCAAAGAGACTAGCCGGGTGCTTATGGACGACGGCTGGCTGCTCACCGGCGATATCGCCCAGATGGACGGCGACGGCTATTTTCGCATTATCGCAAGGAAAGCAGATTTGTGGTATCCTTCAAAACCCGAAGAACCGGCATTCCCACGCGACGTTGAAGAAGTGCTTTTCGAAGTGCCCCAGGTGGCTGAGGCTGCCGTAGTGGCGATTGCCGGGCAGCCAGTTGCCTTCATCATCGCTCGCGAAGATCGCCCAACAGCCGAAGCGCTGATAGGCTATTGTAAACGCCGCTTGCCCCCAGAGCTTGTGCCTCGCTTTGTCTTCTTTGTGGATGATTTCCCTCGTACCTTCATCGGAAAAGTATTGCGCAGAGAATTAGCACGCAGGTATGAAGAAAGGGTTATCGAAGAAGGTTGAATGATCAGGAAATTTACTCACTGATAAGCGTGTAGCCTTTATTCCCTTAAGGATATTTTCTTTTATTTCTCCATAAGCTATGGACTCCCTCCTTGTAAATGATATCTCCCTCGGCAGCGGTCAGCCCGTGATCATGATTCATGGGATGGCATCCTCTATCAACGATTGGAGCTGTCTGGCGCCCGACCTGGCTGGTGATGGATTTCACGTGCGTGCCCTGGACCTCCTCGGACATGGTGACAGTCACAAACCGGACGATCCGGGTGACTACCAGATCGAAAGCATCTATCAACATTTCTCAGCCTGGATTGAATCGCTTGAGCTGGCTACACCGTCAATCCTGGTCGGCCATTCGTTGGGCGGTTACCTGAGCCTGCTCCACGCCATGCGAGAGCCAGGCAGTGTGCGCGGGCTTGTGCTGATCGACCCCTTCTATAACAGCCGCCAGCTCTCTCCGCTCTTACGACTGGCAAACCGCAAGCCCGCTGTAGGCGGTATGCTCATGCGCTTCAGCCCGCAATGGCTGGTACATTCAGCCATGGGTTTAAATCATGACATCACTACAATCGCCTCAACCGAAATTCGCCAGCAGATTGCTTCTGATTACAAGCGCACCTCGCCGTATTTCGTCTATATAGCTCGGGATATCCCCGACCTTACCTCCAGCCTGACTCAAGTGAAGGCGCCTGCCCTTGTTATCTGGGGTGAGAAAGACCAGTCTCTTAAGCCATCATCGTTCCCACTGCTGGTCAAGGCCCTCCCAAATGCCCAAGGTCACCCCATTTCACATGCGGGTCACCAACCGCACATCAGCCAGTATGATCTTGTCAAGCCCATGATCCTGGAATTTATCCAAGAACTGCTATGACAGCAAAATTGATCTTGCGAAAGCAGGAATACGAAGTCAAATCCGGAATGACAATCCGCCATGCCATCGAGAAAGCCGGCATCAACGCTGAGAGCGTGCTCGCTACTCGAGACGGTGAGCTGCTCACCGATGATGAAATCTTGCGTGAGGGAGACGTAATCAAGCTGGTGGCAGTCATCTCTGGAGGCGCTCGTTAGTTCATGTCATTCGTATTACGTATTCGCTATACGCAATACGCAATAGCCAAAATCGAATATCTTCTAGCGAATTTCGAAACGTAACCCTTTATTGGTAAACAACAACAAGGAAGATTTATTATGCGTTGCCGAAAATGTAGCTCAAAAGCCATCATCAACATGCGCCAGCATAAGCTGTCGTTGTGCACAGACCACTACCCGCAGTGGATCTATGAGCAGACCGAACGATTTATCGGGAAATATCGCATGTTTTCCAGGGATGAACACATCCTGGTTGCCGTATCGGGTGGGAAGGACTCGCTATCCTTGTGGGATATCCTGCACCAGCTAGGCTACCGGGCTGACGGTCTCTACATTGGCCTGGGCATCGATGGCGGCATCGGTTACTCTGATGAATCACATCGCCTCACAGAGAGATTCGCTGCCCAGCGCAACCTGCAGCTACACGTGGTGGATGTGCCTGAGAGCTATGGCGAGACCATCCCCCAGACCGCTGATCGCACCATGCGTGGCAAAGGTCGCCCCTGCTCTGTTTGTGGGCTGACTAAGCGCCATGAGATGAATCGCATCGCCCGCGATCTCGGATATGACGTGCTCGTTACCGGGCATAACCTGGATGATGAGGCTGCTGTGCTGTTCGCAAATACACTCAACTGGGCATCCGGTTACCTTACGCGCCAGAGCCCAGTTCTCCCTGAGCGCAAAGGGATGGCGCGCAAAGCCAAGCCGTTGTGCCGCTTCTACGAGCGTGAGATGGCAGCATATGCTTTGGTGCGTGGCATTGAGTACATCTATGATGAATGTCCTTATGCTGAGGGCTCCAAAACCATCTATTACAAAGAGATCCTGAATAAGATGGAATACGACCGACCGGGCGCTAAACTAAGCTTCTATTTGTCTTTCCTGCAGGCTAAAGAAAACGGCCTATTTGCAACCCCGTCCGAGGACAGTGAAGATTCGGATGAAGTCGGCGCCTCGGGTGAGGCCTTGCACGCATGTCCCACCTGCGGGCAACCGACTTCTGCCCCCGGCGAGTGTGCTTTCTGCAGGATGGTTGCACGCACGCCAGCGACATAGCATGCAGGTAAACGGCGGTCGCAGTTACCCGCCTTACCAAAACAAAGGAGCCCTTTGTGGATTCAGAAAATATCCCTTCTGGCGCAGACGCCACCCCGCGTGGCGCGCTGCCTGGAGCCATCTCTGCTGTGGCTGTACTGGTCATCTCCGCCTACATCGCCGCCCAGATGCTCTCCGACATCGCCAGCCTGAAGATCGGGCTTGTGTTTGGATTGGCAGTGGATATGGGTACGTTTATCTACCCGCTCACATTCACCCTGCGCGATTTGGTGCACAAGCTCCTGGGAAAACGCAACGCCCAAATACTCATTCTCGCCGCCGGACTGATCAACCTTTTTATGGCTGCCTACTTGATGTGGGCTGCACAAGTTTCCAGCGATCCTTCCTGGGGGCTTGGAGCAGAATTCAGCGCCATTCTTTCCCCGGTATGGCGCATTGTGCTCGCCTCCATCGCCGCTGAAATCTTCAGCGAGCTGGTAGATACCGAGGTGTATCACTGGTTCGTGACCAAGGTCACCCGTCGCTACCAGTGGGGGCGCGTCCTGGTCAGCAACGGCGTCAGCATTCCCGTCGATAACCTGATCTTCTCAGTGGGCGCCTTTGGCTGGAACCTGCCCTGGGGGGTGGTCTGGCAGATCTTTATTTTCAATTTCCTGGTAAAGTACGCGGTAACGCTGCTCAGCTTGCCGCTCATATACATTATTAAAACAAAAGATGGAGGATAGATTCAAATCTATCCTCCATCAACGAGTATAACTGTGTAAGTGGATGGTCGTCAGGTCACTTAAGCCACTTCCAGATAACGCTCCAATTCCCAATCCATCACCCGCATACGGTATTCCTCGACTTCCGCCCATTTTGCGCGGTGGAATGCCTCATAAGTGATCGGTCCGAGCGCGTCCTTGAGCACGCTGTCATTACTCAACTCACGCAACGCCTCCGCCAGCGAGCCGGGAAGCTCGGCGATATTCATCGCAACGCGCTCTTCCGGGGTCAGGTGATACACGTTGACATTGTTGAGCGGCTCTGGGCAGGGCAGGTTGTTGTCGATTCCATCCAATGCTGCTGCCAGCATGGTTGTCAGCGCCAGGTAGGGGTTGGCGGATGGGTCTGGGAAGCGCAGCTCGGCGCGCATAGACTTGTCACGCCCTGGGGTATAGCGAGGGATGCGAACCAGCGCGGAGCGATTAATCTGCGCCCAGCCCACGTATACAGGGGCCTCATAGCCGGGCACCAGGCGCTTATAAGAATTAACCGTAGGCGCCACCACTGCAGCCAGAGCACGTGCGTGTTGTAATTGACCGGCGATAAATCCATATCCAAGACTGGAAAGATTGTAGGTATCCTGTGCATCGAAGAATAAATTGTTGCCATCCTTATCAAACAGCGATTGGTGGCAGTGCATCCCCGATCCGTTGATGCCAAAGATTGGCTTGGGCATGAAAGATGCCACCAATCCATTTTGGGCAGCTATTGCTTTCACGGTATATTTCAAGGTTAGGATATTATCCGCGGCGCGCAGAGCGTTCTCGTAACGAAAGTCGATTTCATGCTGCCCCAGGGCAACTTCGTGGTGCCCCATTTCCACCTCAAGGCCCATGCCAGCCAGAGCTGCCATCAGCTCGCTGCGAACACGGACAGCATCATCGCTGGCTGAGAAATCGAAATACCCGCCCACATCGTGGGGCACCGGGTGAATTGATTGGACACCATTCTTACGGAACAAGAAAAATTCCGGTTCGGGACCAACATTGAAAGTCCAGCCGCGCTCGTTGATCTTTGCCAGGATGCGCTTGAGCGTGCCGCGCGGATCGCCTGGGAATGGATTACCCCCGGGCTGGTAGATATCGCAAAAGACACGCGCTCGGCGTAGTTCTTCTGGACTCCAGGGCAGCACTGCGTAGGTTGCTGGGTCAATCACCAGGCGCATGTCGCTCTCCTGGATGCGGGCAAATCCCTCCACCGATGAGCCATCGAACCAGACGCCATCCTCCAGAGCATCCGAGACCCGATGTACGGGAATATCTACGCTTTTCACCCCTCCGTAGACATCAGTAAATTGCAATGAGATAAACCTGACATTATCTTCTTTGATTCGGTTGAGCAGATCTTTCGTATTCATAATTCCTCCTTATTGTATAAACTGAGACGCCTCAGGAGCGGGGCGTCTCAGAAATTTTGCCGAGAGAAGGTTTCCTGAAGAGCTGGTGTGTGAGAGCGGTCCTTCGCTTGGACTTTTATCATTGGTATAACCATCAATCTTTCTTCTCCGTGCTTTCTTTAGCAACCACCGGTGTGGACTCTGATTCCTTTTTAATTTCATTCTTGCTATCCTGCGTTTTCTCAGCAGGTGTAGAGTTCCTGGTACCAGATGGCGAGCGATGATCCGTAGAATAAAACCCGGAGCCCTTAAATACAATTCCAACAGGCAAATAGACTTTTCGCAAAGCAATCTTCATGCACTCTGGGCAGCGTTTCAGGGGTGGGTCGTTGAAAGACTGCTGTCGATCAAACTGTACGCCGCAATTTTCACACCGATACGTATAGATGGGCATTCCTAACCTTCATCCTGCGATACGAACCTAATCACAAACTTTGATTATAGCGCGCCGCTGGAGGCTTGGCAAGGGAGCGTTTGTCAGAATAATGTTAGAACGTTCTCTAGAGCAGCTGCGTTGAACTAGCTGCCGATGCACCGGCAGTGAGGCCTATCCCAGACCTTATTAATTCACTCGTTGGGATCAGTTATTACGGGGAGAGTGAAGATAAACTGGCTACCTCCACCTTCTCTAGGCACTACCCATATTTTTTCGCCCTGCGCTTCTTGGGCCAGCCGGCAGAAAGTCAGCCCCAATCCAGAACCCCTGCGCCGTCCAACCAGCCCGGGTACTTGGGTGAAGCGCTCGAAAATTTTCTCGCGGTACTCTTCGGGTACCCCAGGTCCGTTATCGCCAACCAGAACTGCAATGGTGTCTGCTCCCTGGCGGTCTGCTGTCAGGATGATCTGGCCGCCCGCCGGGGTGAATTTGAGGGCGTTATCCAACAAATTAGTCAGAACCCGAGTGGTCTTGCCATAGTCAGCGCATACCTGAGGCAGGTCGTCAGCTATCTCATTGCGCAGAATAATCCCATATTCCATCGCCTGAGGTAGGTAGTCGTTGATCACGCTAGTCGCAAGTTTGCGAAGGGCAAAGGTCGATGTGTCCACATCGACCTTCCCAGCATGCATGCGTGCGATCTCAAGGAGCGATTCAATCATTCCAAGAACCCGGTTGGCGCCCCGTCTGGCAACTTCCAGTGCCTGATCGACCATCTCATCCTTAACAGGTTCACTCCGCAGGATGGTATCTTCGAGCACGTCGAGCGCTCCGAGCATGGCGCTGGCAGGAGAGCGGAGGTCATGGATCAGAGTTTCTGTGATCAGCTCTCTGGCCTGGTCGATCCGAATTTCCTCGGTGATGTTCCTCATCACGATTGTCCAGCCAGTGATGCGACCTTTCCGATCCCAGATGGTAAATGTCGTGCGTTCCAAGGATTTCTCAGCGTGTGCGTTTGTCTCGTTCACCTTGATCTTCAGATTTGGTAGCGACGGGGCAATGCCTTGATCCAAGGAAGCTACCACCGCATCTGCCTGTTCTTTCGAGAAGCCCAGATTCGCCAGCGCTTTCTCGGGGAGGTTCATAAGGCGTTTCCCGGTGATCTCAGCGATCTTTAAATTTGTCAGGGATTGGAGGGCTTCGTTCGCGAGTGTCACCTCTCCAGACGAATCAAGTACCAGTAAGCCATCGCCCACAGAGTTCAATATTGCAGCCAGCTCGCTCAAGCGTTCCTGTGCCTGGGCATACAGGTCAGCATTGACAACAGCAATCGTGGCGTGAGCCGCCAGCTGGCTAATGAACACCTGGTCGCTAGCAGAGTAGGCGTTGAGCTGATCGCTTTCCAGCGTCACTACACCCAGTACGCGGCTTTCGTGCGCCATCGGAACGCTCAGCTGTGAGCGCGCAGCACCAGCGGAAAAGTCTACGTAATCTGGGTCTTGCGTCACATCCGGGATGTAAACTCTCTGCCCGGAGTTAACCGCCCTGCTGGTGATGCCGGAATCAGCTGAGATCGAAGTGATCGCCTTCTCATAACCGCGCACTGCTTTGACCACCATCTGGTTTGCTGCCGGATCATACAATGCAATACAGCCCCAGGTTGA
This sequence comes from uncultured Chloroflexia bacterium, assembly GCA_963714425.1. GTDB lineage: Bacteria > Chloroflexota > Anaerolineae > Anaerolineales > UBA4823 > DATCYX01. The sequence continues at coordinate 242,380 of CAVQOI010000001.1, read as the reverse complement.
CCGGGTGATATCCAGAGCATATCCCAGAACGACATCCAAGATGCGGTCTGATCGGATAGCTGCAGCGAGCTCGCGCCCGACTGCTTCCAGGATGGATAATTGGTAAACCCGGTGCGTCAGAGCCAAGTCGGCTCGACGTTGAATGCGCTGGTAGCGTAGCGTATTCTCGATCGCCACGCTCACCTGTCCAGAAAGTGTGGTGAGCCAGCTCAAATCAGCGGGTGTAAAAACCGTCTCTGGAGAGAAGGAAAATACGCCCAGGCAGCCGATCACCTTCTCTGAAGCGATCAATGGGACACCCATCCAAGCGGTGGGTGAGTTTTCACCGGCGGGCAAGCCAATACGCACCAGCGCATCGCGGGCGTTTTGGGGCAGCAAGATGGGAGATCGCTTGCGGATTACTCGGTCGGTCAGCCGGTCGGTGAGTTGGCGGGGTGGCCAGTATACACGCTGAGAATTCTTGACCGCCAATGGGTACCATAATTGCTCCTCCTCAGGATTGAAGAGTGCAATATAGAAATTTTCCACCGCAAACAGCGCGCTAACCTGGTTGTGGATTTCCTCCAGCAGTTGGTCTAGATCAAGCGTTGAGCTTAGGATGTGGCTTATCTGGTTGAGTGAAGCGAGCTCCTTGCCGCGCCTTTCCAGGTCGATCCGTACACTGTTGGCGACGTAGATAAGTACTTGCAGGATTAAGGGCACCCCGCCTAACAGGATTAACGAGCCCACCCCGCTTGTTGGATATCCCATGACCACAATGGGTACGAACAGCAGTGGCAGCCCTTCGATAAGGACCAGCAACAATGCATCTCGTCCCCAGCCTTTCGGGCTGCGACCACTCACCAGCCCGTTGCACAGGAATAACAGGAAATGGATACATGCAAATGCAACCAACGCGGGGGCTGCAGACCGCAAGAAATCGCTTGGGGCAGCCAGGTCCACGCTCATCCCATATCGCCACCCGAACAACGGCAGCACAATAATCAGGGCGATGTGGTGCATCCCCATCATTGTCAGTATCTCGATCCACTCCCGGGGAGGTGGCAGAGACGTTTGAACCCATTTCCGGTCTTCAAACCATCGCACACCATTCCCCAGAATGATACCGGTCGTCGCCGCCCATGCTGCTGCAGATGGCCCGTACAAAAGCGCACCACCCAGAGTGACGGCGTTGATTAAGTTAATCTCACCGGATAGCAAGTTAAATGGAAAGATCACCTGTAAGGCAACGAACAGTGCCATCAGAAGGATGTACCAGAAATGCTCAAGGTTCGGGGGTGCCACCCAGGTGAATCCGACGAGCAGGATCAATCCGGTTATACCCACGACCCTGCGATAAGCAATGGCAAAGCGCGGATTGCTTACTCTGCTTTCGGGGAGGGGGCCTTTATACCATTTCGGAGGGGTCGCGTCTGATGGGATAGCCACATATCCTCACATTACTTACTAGATGTCTGGTGTCCCGCCCACAGTTTGGGTAGGTTTGGGCGTTAGCGTCGGAGATCCGGTCAATTTCTTTATGCTATTTGGCGTCACTGTTTCCATGGGGGTGACTGTCGCTGTAGGCGTAAGGGCGATCAGGTGTTCTTCGGCAATCTGCCGCCAATTGCTGGGGACGGATTCTTCAGGCAGGGAGAGCAATGCCAGCCAGTGAGGAACTGCGGCAGATGCCGGTTTATCAGCTTCCACGGCAAGGGCTCGCCAGAAATAAATTGCCGCCCAATGTTCATCGCTAGATGCCAGTTTTTCACAGCTCTCGAATTGTGAGAGGGCGTTATCTACGCGATTTGCAACCAGCAGAGCGCGTCCCAGGGCGAGGTTGATTGCGAAAGAGTTCGTATCCAGTTTGCGGGCTCGTACCAGATCATTGACAGCTTTCTGCCCTTCGTCCTTTGCCATATAGGTGAAGGCGCGATACAGGTACACCCCGGGCAGCTCGTCATCCAGCTCGAAACTCCGCTCGAATGCTTCGGTAGCAGCCTCGAAATCTTTCGCCGGCACGCTTTGAGCGTCATAATCAAAAACCTGCTCAGGTCCGGTGATTTTTAGATAGGATTGCCCTAATGCCAACCAGCCTTCGGCGTCCTCTCCCTCGTATCGCACGTAAATATTCAGGATCTCTCGCGCCAGCTGGAATTCTCCATTCGCTACAGCCATTTCGCCGAGCAGCCGATAAGCTGGCAACAAGGTGCGGTCGAGATTGTAAGCATTCCGGGCGTATTCCAGAGCCGCCTCTCGCTCTCCAGCCTGCAGTGCATGCCGCGCCTGGTAGTAAGCCAGCATGGGCGAGTCGGGTGCCAGCTCGGCGACAGCATCCAGGTCCAATCCAGCGCTCTCAAGGTCTCCAGTTCGCAAAGCTAACGCCACTCGCTGCAAACGCGCCTCGACATAGTTCGGATCGAGCTCGATCGCCCGGTCTAGATCTTGGGTAATATCGGTTTTGGGATCCAGCGCCTGGCTGGCTAGTGCTCGCCCAAGATAAGCTGGTGCAAAGGATTGGGATATTTGCAACGACTGTTTGTACGAATCCAGCGACGACCGGTAATCTTCCTGCATGCGCTGCGTTTCCCCAATAAAATAATAGAGATCTGGCGAGTCGGATACGATCTGGCTGGCATTTCGGAAGTGCCGCAAGGCAGTCTCCCAATCGCCGCGCCCAAATGCTCGTTGACCAAGGCGGTAGTCCTCACTCACCGCGTGAGGAGTGTTCACATACACAGGGGTAGGGGTATAGGTGGATTCGAGCAACATCCACAGCGGCGTCACCCCCGCTATGGGAAATGTTGGCGTGGGCTGAGCTACAACGAGCGTGCTTGGGATGGAAGTGGGTGTATCTGTGAAGGTTGGTGCCACTCCAGGGGTGCGTGTGGGGCGGGCAGCAACAATTGTCGGACGTGCATTCATGGCAAAAACGCCAATCGCGATCCCCGCCAGTATCATTAATCCGGCTACAGAGAGGATGGAGATGCGTACGACCGGGTAGCTCCAGATCGCTTTGAGTCCCCCAGCAGGCTCCGGCAGCAGCTGTACCTTCCAGTTGCGTCGCGCAATGGGTTTAGGGATCACTTGCGTTCCTGGGGGCTGGGCACCCATCAACACCAGACCTCGCCGCGCAGTCTGACTTTGTGGATCCAGACGCAGGACAGACTGCAGGCAATAAGCCTGTTCCCGCTTGGACTCCACCACACTGCTCAGCCACAGCCAGTAGAGCGGGTTAGTCTGGTCTGCCCGCAAAAGGCGGGTGAGCAGATCGCGCGCCCTCACCTTCTGTCCCTGGCGGACGGCCTCGATTGCCTCCTTAAGCATATGATCTTCTGGCATCGCCTATACTCATTCAGCAGTTTAGCATAGGCTTGCTTAGGTATCAAGGACGCAGGCGGCTTGAAGACAATACAAGTTTGAAAGGAAGGTTAAGGGTTTTACGAGGGCAAGGTGGAGAGAAGAGGGTCGAAATATGGGAGTAAAGAGTGCAAAATAGTGAGCAGGGTAGAGTGAGGCGTGGGTAGAGAAAAGTGGAGCTGCGCATGTCCAGTCACTCTGCTCAACGATATACGAGCGCTAATAACTGATCACGAATAATGGTTCACTTATCGCTTTTTTCAATCGCAAATCTTATACTCTTTTCATCCACAACCCGCCGCTCTCGCTCGGTTGGTGGTGTGTCTGGATTTTTGGGCTCCTCCTCGTAATAGATCGTCGCGGTAAGCTGGTAGTTCCCGTCAGGGTTCTCACCCCGCAGGTGCATGTTAAACTCCATGCGCGGTACGATCGATTCGATGATGCTGGCGCTGGATACTTCCTCTCCGTCTGGGTTTGTGATGCGCAGGTCTCCACTTGGGCGTTTGAGGAAAGGGGTGAGCTCTAACATGATCCCCACACGGCGATTATCCGTCCAGGGCTTGGCTTCCAGCGCTTTTATGCGCACCTCTTCTGGCGGAAGCGGCACTGCAGTCGGGTCCTGAAAAAATATATCCATTATTTATCCTCGGATTTGATCTCCTGACGATTATAACCTCCCCTGCTCGCCACCAGTCGTGAGCACCTACGGTCAACAATTTACAATCTTCAATTCTCCAGTAGAATTGTTCCTATGTTCAAATTATTCGCGTCATTCGAATCTTCGCGTCATTCGCGTTAATAATATCCTCGCCGATCTCAGGAGACTCTCATGCGTTTCGAAACCCTAAGCATTCATGCAGGTCAGTCACCCGACCCGACAACCGGCGCGGTGATGACCCCCATCTACCAGACATCAACCTATGCGCAGAACAGTGTAGGCACCCACCGTGGTTACGAGTATTCCCGAACTGGAAACCCCACCCGCGCCGCACTCGAAGCCTGTCTGGCTGCGCTTGAAGGCGGCGCTTATGGGCTGGCCTTCGCATCCGGCATGGCTGCCACCGATGCCGTGCTGCGCACCCTCAAACCCGGCGAGCACGTCGTCGCTGGGAGTGATGTCTATGGCGGCACATACCGCCTTTTCGAGCGCCTTTTGCGGCCTTACGGGCTTGATTTCACTTACGTTGACGCTTCCGACCTGCAAGAGGTACGCGATGCCCTGCAACCGGAGACCCGCCTGGTGTGGCTCGAGTCACCTACCAACCCGCTGCTCGGTGTGTGCGATATTGCCGCCATCTCAACGATCATCAGGGAGCACCCAACTCGACCGTTGCTCGCCGTGGACAATACCTTCGCCACGCCGTACCTGCAGCAACCATTGGCGTTAGGGGCAGATATTACCCTGCATTCCACGACAAAGTACCTGGGTGGGCATTCCGATGTGGTCGGCGGAGCTTTGGTGATCAACGATGGCTCGCTACGGGAGCGCCTGGCATTCATCCAAAACGCCGTAGGCGCTGTGCCCGGTCCGATGGATTGCTTCCTGGTTTTGCGCGGCTTGAAGACCTTACCCGTGCGCATGGACCGCCACTCTGCCAACGCTGCCCGCCTCGCCGATTTCTTGGGCAACCACCCCCAGGTTCGCCGGGTGATCTATCCCTTCCACGGTTCACACCCCCAGCTGGGGATCGCTCGACGGCAAATGCGCTCTGGGGGTGGTATGATCTCAATCGTTCTGAATGGCGGAGCTGAAGCCGCCCGCCGCTTGGTGGAAGCCACGCGCCTCTTCACCCTAGCCGAATCCCTGGGAGGTGTGGAATCGCTCATCGAGATCCCCGCCCTCATGACCCACGCCTCCACCGCCGACTCCCCCATCGCCGTCGATCCCGGGCTGGTACGCCTGTCCGTTGGTCTGGAGCACATCGACGACCTGATTGAGGACCTCGATCAAGCATTGATAAATTTATCGCCGTAGGATGATCTATGCCAGCTTATCGGTCTCTGATAATTATCGTGATTGCCATGTTTGTCAGCGCTTGCGCCGGAATGCCGGAATTTGACTTAACTCCGGATCCTGCTGAGGCCACAGTCGTTTTAGCCTCCGAGCCTATCCTGCTGGAGGAGGTCCCGGTTACCCTGATCCTCCCTGCAGGCTATACCCTAACCAAAAGCAACGAAGCCAATCGCCGCGGCTCGTTCGTCTCCTATGACTTCACGCCGCCAGACAATTTTCAAACACCCTACCTGCAAGAGATCCAGTTCTTCACCGAGGGATCCATCCGTGATTTCATCGCAACTTGCATAGGGGATTATCCTTGCTTCTTCGGTGATTATCCCGACCTGGAAAGGTACTTTCGGCAACGCCAGGCGTTTGACCAGCGGCAGAGATTTGAAGAATACGAGCTTCTCCAAATAGGTGAGTGGTTCTACTACATTTCCAATCGCCCCTGTGAAGGCGACACCTGCATCCTTCGAGAGTACACCACCTTCCTATCCGGGGGCATCAAGGTGGATATCTGGAGCATCCTGGAAGATGACTCCCAGACCACCCAAAGCGACGAGCTATTTTCACATCTCCTGCTGCAAGAGTAAGGCTGTGGGTAGCCCGTCTACCCGCTCGACCCCCACGGGGGCTTGATATTGGAAGAGTGGGACTACGGCGCTCCCTAATTTGCAGATATCCCCCAAAATATCCCCCATTTTTTTACCGCCCTTGGTACCTTTTTCGCTTGACATTTCTCTAATAATCAGTACAATTGTTCTAGTAATGGTGGCTTGCCTCACACTCTTTCGTCATTGCGAGACTTCTGCCGTGAGAATTGAATGGAAAATTTTCCATTTTACGCTTTCAAAATTCCAAAAATCGGGATTGGGATTGTATGCAAAAAAACCTCGCTTTACGCTTTCAAAATATCAAAAATCACAAACCGCTCATCTACCATCGCTTTCTAGATTGATAGTACCTTTAAATCCCCCTTAACCTTCCTGCCTCTCGATTCATGTATACTAATTACACATCCTTGTGAAGGTTTTGCTCACGAGTCAAAATCGCTGTAAGCAAACTTCGCAATGCTACCTCGCAGGAGGCCTAACCGCATGAAAAGACACACCATGATTGTGGGAGTGTTGGTTCTCGCCTTGCTCGTCCCTGGCATCACGTATGCCCAGGGTGTGGCGAGCTTCACCCCCGCTGCAACGCCCACACCCAAAGCCCCACCCTCATCCGGTCCGGACGAGTTCCCCCTCGGCGTGAATCCGCTAACAGGTCTGCCTGTCGAGGACCCCGAGCTGCTCAAGCTGCCGCCAGCCATGATCTCGGTCTCAAACTTCCCCGTCAGCGCCCGTCCGCAAGCGGGGTTGTCGTATGCACCCTATGTTTTTGAGATGTTCATTGGCAAGGGCATGACGCGCTTCCTGGCATTGTTCTATGGTGAGTACCCTAAAACGCTGCCCGATGCGGAGGATCAATCCGGCTTGAGCATGGATACAGCCGCCATCGGTCCCATCCGCTCCGGTCGCCTGCCCTACCAAACCCTGCGGAAGCTGTACAGCGGTTTCCTCGTCATGGCCTCTGCCTCTTCCGAGGTGCGCACGCAGCTCTCAGCTTCAACCAACATCTTCGGTTCGGACAACGACGACATCAACAGCGCCTTGATCGACGTGACCAAGCTGGAGACGATTGCCAAAGCGAACGTGTCCACCAAGCCGCAAAACCTCACCGGTAACTCATTTGCCTTGTCTCCCCCAACTGGAGGGAAGCAAGCCTCTGATCTGTGGGTTTTCTACAACTTTTACAACCAGGTCCTGTGGGAGTACGACTCTTCGTCAGGCGCTTACCTGCGCAGCCAGGATAAAGCCGATGGCACCGGTAAGTTCTACCCTGCCACCGACCGGCTCACAGGTAAAACGCTCGCCTTCGAGAACGTCGTCGTACTATTTGCAGAGCACGAGCCGCTCAACGGCGATAAGACCCTGATCGACCTCGACCTGCTCTACACTCGCAACAAGGCATATGTCTTTCGGGATGGCAAAGTCTTCCCAGTCTACTGGAGCACCTTCTCAGGCGATTATGAGAAGAAGACCGGCCTGCTACGACCGCTGCGCTTCGGAGACGTCAAAGGCAATCCATTCCCCCTTAAGCCCGGCAAGACCTGGGTCGAGATCGTCGACCTGTCGGCGACCGTGACTGAAGTCAAAACGGGTTCCTGGAAAGCGCGCTTCTACTCGCCATAATAATTCAGAAATGCACTTTACTCATCAAACAAAAACGTCGCTTCGGCGTAGTACCTGACCCCCTTGCGGGTGATGCGGTCCTGAATCCACTTCTGCAAGAAAGCATCCTTCTCTTCCAGCGTGTTCTCAGACCTCAGCTCTTCCAGTGGATAATTCACATGCAAGGCGCGCGGCGAGATGGTGAAGCGCGTGCTTCCCGTTGGCAGCAGGTGCCCCGCCCCAGCCAAATACAGCACCTCCTCTACGCGGAATGCCGGCAAGACGACCAGCGCCGTCAGGCTGGGATACAGCTTTGCAAGAGTATCCACATCCTCGATCTTGGTGCGATCCATCCGGGCGCGATCTTTGTAACGGTCAACCACGGCATTTAGGAAGGTCACACGGGTGAACAGGTCGATCTTGGGTGGACGCACGCTGTGCGCTTTCGCCCCCGGAATGCGGATCAATGCAATAGCTTGCTTGTTGATCAACTCCAGGCAGGCACGCTCATCCTCACAATCGCAAACTTCCAGCAAGGGTATGGAACGCACCCTTTCGAGGAGCTCGGCGCTATCCCACTCCCACAGCACGTGATTCCACGGGCTCAGCTCCAACCTGGGGTCGTCGGGCTCCACCACCTGCGCCAGGATATGCTGCAGTCCCAGAACCTCCACCGCCTGCACACGGTGCGCCCCATCCAGCACCATATACCGCCCCGTACGGTCATGGAGAGGCGCCACAATGGGCGGATTTCGCAGTACCCCGCTGCTGCGTAAGCTCTCCAGCAGGTGAGGCGAGCGCTGCTGGTCGTGGCGCTCGTGCAGAAGCAGTTTATCGATGGGGAGCACCGCCAGGAATGGCAGGTCCCGTACCTGCATCATGCTTACCCCTCCTGGGTCATAAAGTCGAGCAGATCGATCTTGGTCAGGATGCCAGACGGCTTGCCAGCATCAGTCACCAGGATCACTTGCCCCTCAATGAACGCCTGCAGCACGTCACCAAGGGGTGTATCTGCCGCATAGACAGCCCGGGCAGGCTGGACAATCGCAGCGATGCTCTCGTCTGGGGAATGCCCTGCACCGCTCTCCAGCATATACTTGAGCAAATCTACTTCGGTGACCATGCCGACCAGACTTCCATCGCCGTTCGAGACGGGCACCTGGGAGATATCATACTGTTTCATCATGGCAACCACCGAAGCAATGCTATCCTTCTGGTTAGCAGTGATCAAGACCGGAGAGGGCTTCGCCGCCAACGCCGCACGCAGCGTTGCCTCGCGCCATAACGATTCCAGGAAGCCGTTCTCCCGCATCCATTTGTCGTCAAAGATCTTGGAGAGGTAGCGCGAGCCAGAATCGGGCAGCAACACAACCACCAGCCGGTCTGCCGGAAGGTCACGCGCGTAACGAACTGCGGCGGATACAGCTGCCCCCGACGAACCTCCGCAAAAAATGCCCTCATCTTTCACCAGGCGGCGTGTCCACAGGAAGGACTCCTTATCTGTGACGCGCACGATATCATCGATGATCGTGAGGTCCAATGTAGACGGGATGAAATCTTCGCCGAAACCCTCCACTTTGTAGGGAGCTGCCCTGGCATCTGGCGGGATCCGCCCCGCATTCTGCCAGGCTTCCATCAGGATCGAGCCTGTCGCATCTACACCCACCAGGCGAATGGCAGGATTCTTCTCCTTGAGGTATTTGCCTGCTCCGGTAATCGTGCCGCCCGTGCCCATGGTCATGACCACATCGGTGACTTGTCCGCGTGTCTGCTCCCAGATCTCCGGTCCCGTTGTCAGGTAGTGACTGTGCGGGTTCTCAGGGTTGTGATATTGGTTTGCCAGGATAGCGTTGGGTGATTCGGCGACAATGCGCTTTGCCACGCTGTAATATGAACGCGAATCCTCCGGCTCTACCGCGGTGGGGGTGATCACTACTCTGGCTCCAAAGGCGCGCAGGAACTGGATCTTCTCTTGGCTCATTTTATCCGGCATCACGAAAACCGTCTTGTAGCCTCTTATGGCACAGGCGATCGCCAGACCTACACCGGTGTTGCCAGAGGTGGCCTCCACTACCATCCCACCCTGCTTAAGCTTCCCGCTGCGCTCGGCTTCCTCGATGATATTCATGGCGATGCGGTCTTTCACGGAACCGCCAGGGTTGAAGAATTCTAGCTTGGCGTACAGCCGGCATACCAGATCGCGACCGATGCGCTTGAGGCGCACCAGCGGGGTATTACCGATCGTGTGCAAGATGTCGTCGTAAACTCGGTGCTCGTCGGATACCAGGGAACCATCCGTATCCATATTTCCCTCTAATAAGATCGTTAATCTACCAATTACGTATACAACGGCATAAGGGTATCACGAATTTCCCCCTCCGTCAAAAGAAAAAATAATGAAATGAGGGATGACGCCAGCGGTTTGCGCCAGTGTCACCCCTCCTTCAGCAAAAAACTTGCGAAGGGACTGGGTAAGTTACATTCCTGCCATGAACGCCAGCCCGACCGTTCCTGGTCCGGCGTGATTACCCACTACCGGGCTAACCTCGGAGAATACCGTTTCGATAGGGTCCAGCCGCTCGGTTGCCATGGCAAGCACCTCTCTGGCATCTTCGACGGCGTTGGCATGTAGTGTTGCCAGGCGCACCGGAGTTCGTCCAGCGATGCGATCGACTGTGATCTCGACCAGGCGCTGCAGCGACTTCTTGCGCGTGCGGACTCGCTCGACGGCTTCGACGCGGCCTTCGGTCAGCTCGAGGATTGGCTTGATATTCAGCGCTGAGCCCAAGAAGCGCGTCCCACCCCCAATTCGCCCGCCCCGGTGTAGAAACTCGAGCGTGTCCACTGCGAAGACCACCCCGGTATGATCTGGACACTTGTCTGCCAGGGCTTTGCACTCCGCCAGGCTGGCGCCCTGATTTGCAAGGCGCGCCACATGAATCGCCTGAAAGCCCAGTGCCATGGCGGTAGCCTCAGAATCGACGATCTCAATCGGCGCTCCTGGAAGCATGTCGCGCGCCTGTAAGGCGGAATCGATGGTCCCTGAGATCTTATTGGATACAAGGATGGCCAATACCTCCTTCCCAGCATCCGTAAATTCCTGAAAGATGTGGTGGAACTCTGCTATGGTTACCTGAGACGTAGTTGGCATCACATTGGTCTTTTGCAAGCGGGAGTAAAACGCCTCCGGCAGGATGTCGATGCCATCCCGCAGGGTCTCCTCACCCCAGATGAGCACCTGCGGAGCCATGGTGATCTGGTGCTTAGCGAGCAAGTCCTTGGGGATATAGGCGGTACTATCCGTAACAATCACCACTTTCGACATAGAGCCTCCTCTGGCAACTTCTATATTGCGCTTCGCATCAATCTGCGGTATATAACCCACTCGCATCTGCAAAGTTACGTTGGGGGAAAGCGGAAGCAAAACGGCAGCTTTGGAAAGCTGCCTACATATAATACTCGGATAGATTCGCGGATATCTGCGCTAATTCGCTGAAAATGTCACGGGATGGCAAACACGAATTCCCAGGCAGTCTCGTCGCTTTGCTCGATGAGAGACGTCTCCCCCAGGATCTCCAGCCAGGTGTTGCCCGGCTTGAGCGGATACAGGTCCCCACTGGGCAGCGTCAGGGATGGCAACTGATTGGCTGCCTCACGAGTCCACATGATCGGATATACCTGCCCATCCCGGAAGGCATATCCCCAGCCCTGCCCTATGAAGGGTGTGTCGATGATTTCGGTGGAGGCAGACTTCTTGAAAAATTGGTGCGGCACGAACAAGATGAGAACATTGCTGGCAGAGATCTGCTCCTGCGTGAGCGCATCCATCAAGGGTTCATAAGTATCCGCTTCCCCGGTATCCTGGAAACGCAAGTAGCGCCCAAGTTGGCGGTCGTATTCCCAGCGGCTGAAGGAAGCCAGGGAAAACTGGACCGAGATGTCAACCGCCGGATTACCGCTGGAGGGTACAGCCTCTTCGAAACGCAGGCCGCTGAGGTCTTGCCGGTCGTTGCTGCTACGCCGCCAGGTGAGGTACTCGGCGATCGTGGATGTGTCGGCAAACAGGGTGTTATATGCTGTCTTAGGTCCGATACGGCACAGCGGCGGGCAGTTGTCCGGGCGCTCGACGATCAGGTGTGGCTTGATATCTGGTGCAAAGAGGAAGCTGAGAACGATGTCATCTGCCCAGCCAAAGACGAAAATGCCATCATACATACGCGTCACGTGCGCATCGAACAGCCTGGCAGAACGGATCGGCCCAACCCGGCTGGCATCCTGCCCGTAAAAGATGCCCACAAAACGGGAAAGGTCATCGGCAATGTAATACTCATAGACGTGATCGGCTCGCGAGAGCCCCCACTGTGGGCGGACGCTGCGCGGGTAATTGGTCACTTTGATGACGATCGGCCGGCGCTCCAATAAAAGCGGATCTTCCACCGCCACACCGGTGAGCGGGTTGATCGGTGGGGGAAAATCGTCCGGGCCATAAGCGTACACAAAGGGTGTAGGTGTAACTGTCGAAGTTGGGGTCTTGCTTGGCTCGGGAGTAGGGGTGTCCGAGGACAACAACTCGAGCGTTTCAGGAGCTGCTGTAAGTGTCTCCGATGGTCTGACTGGTGAAGGGATTGGTGAATCGACTGGCTGCGCCGCAGGCTCACGCAATGCCCCGCGACAGCCCGTGAGCAGGAGCATCCCAATGAAAGCGCAACACAGGGAAGTCTTCACCACTTAGGGGATGCGGCTCTCAAATCGCCAGGCGCCAGCCTCGCCACGCAGGGGGATCAAGCTGTTCTGCCCGACCACTTGAATCCAGGTATTGCCTTGCTTGAACGGGAAAGGAGCGCCAGACGAATCAACCAGTGAAAGTACAGACTCCAGAGTGGGGCGCAACCAGCTCACCTGGTATGATTGTCCGTCCCGGAAAAGATAGGCCAGTCCGGTGTAATCCAGCAAAATATCCACAATATTGTAGCGACCGTTCCTGAGATAGTCGTCGTGTGTGACGAATATCACCACCACGTTCTCAGCGGTGATCGGCTGGTCGTTGGCTCGATCTTTGAGCACCTCATACACTTCACCCTGCCCGGTATCCTCCTGGGTATCCTGGTAGCGCAGGTAATTTCCAGCAGCGGGATCGTAGTCCCAGCGGGTGTAGGAGCTGATCGAATAGCGCACTGATAGTTGACTTCCCGGCAGTCCACCGCCAGGAGGCGCAAGCTGGAACTTCATGCCGTCCAGGTTCTGCCGCCCGTTGGCGACCCCTTTCGTGTTGATGAACTCCGCCATTTTAACCGTGCTGGTGAGCAGGTAGTTCGGTCCATTGGGCTCTTCTCGCCACATCGGCGAGTTTGGACCCTGAAATATCAGACGGTCATAATATTCTGTGTTAAGAATGACATCTAAAATGCGCTGGTCGGCGCCTCCAAATGCAAATATAGATCGATACATGCGCGTCAGGCGATTATCTAACAAGCGCGCTGAACGGATCGGGCCAACCACTTCAGCATCCTTGCCATAGAAGATGGCATACAGGCGGGTCAGGCCATCATTCTGGTAATAATCAAAGACGATATCCGCCTGGGAGAGCCCCCAGGGAGGGCGTTGGCCGCGCGGGAACATTTGGATCTTGACTGCCAGGGGGCGGCGATCCAGCAAAGCCGGGTTCGCGACGACCAATCCGCTGAGCGGGTTGACATTGGCTGGGAAACCTGTCGGACCCAGGTCTTCTGGGGGTGATGTGGCGCTGGGTGTGAAGGTCACCGTGATGGTAGGCGTCAACGTGGCAGTGGGTGTTTGTGTAGATAGCGGAGCTGTAGGCGTCTCATCCGCGTTAGAATTTGTGTCAGGTGTTAAGGCTGGTTGTGGGGCTGGTGCGCTCGTGCAGGCTGCCAGGATGGCGACCAGCGCAGCAACCAGGCTCCATCGTTTAATCATGGTCATCTCCAATCCAATTAGAAACTCAGGGGGGAATCATACCCCAAAACTTGTCTTTCTGCCGAAATGCCCTATAATTCGGGGTTATGGGACCTTTCCTTAGGGGATTGCTCCGCAGCGGCGCTCTTGCAAAGCCCATCACGCTGGCTGCGGTTGGCTTGCTTTTCTTAGCATGGCTGCTCAATACACCTCCGGGGTTGCTGGGCAAAGCAGATGCCATTGGATATGCCGTGTGCCACCGCATCGATCTGCGTTCCTTTCACCTCGGCGAGCGCACACTGCCATTATGCGCGCGCTGTACCGGGATGCATCTGGGTGCACTCCTCGGGCTTGGATACCAGTTTTTGATCGGCCGTCGCCGCGCGGGTATGCCGCCCAAATCGGTGCTGATTTTCCTGGGCTTGCTGTCAATTGCCTTTGCGCTGGATGGTTTAAACTCTTTTGCCTCCCTCATCCCTGGCATGCCCACGCTCTACCAACCTAATAATGTGCTCCGACTGCTCACAGGCACTGGAATGGGTTTAGCCATAGCAGGCTTGCTATTTCCAGCTTTCAACCAGACAGTCTGGAAGGATTGGGAACCTTTGGCGGCTTTGGATGGATTTCGGCCGTTTGGGGTCTTGCTCGTCCTTGCGATAATCCTGGATGCGATGATTTTCAGCGGAAATCCATTAGTGCTCTATCCATTAGCGTTGCTCAGCGCACTTGGCGTGCTGGTTGAGCTCACGCTCGTATATTCCATGATCGCTACGATGCTGATGCGCAAGGAAAACCAAAGCCTGCGTCTCGCTCAGTTGTTCCTGCCCCTGACTGCAGGCTTCGGTCTGGGATTGGGACAAATTGCCGGTCTGGACCTGCTGCGTTATCTGCTTACCGGCACATGGGATGGATTCCATATCGGATGATCGAAATGTGTAGGTTCAAGAAAATTGCGGTGAAGTAGCCCACCCCGCCTGGCATGGACAAGAACGAAATTCGCAAGTATCATGTAATCAGGAAGCAAATATGAATGGTATTTTCTCGGCTTTTGGTCTCTCAGCCAGCGCAGGTTTGAATGCATATATCCCACTCCTGGTGGTTGCCCTGCTGGGTCGGTTCACAGACTGGATTGAGCTCAAGACCCCCTGGGATGCGCTGGAGAGCTGGTGGATCATTGGTTTGTTAGTGGCTCTGTCGACGATCGAGTTTGTTGCCGATAAAGTCCCCGCGGTCAACCATATCAACGACATCCTGCAAACCTTCGTGCGGCCTGCTGCAGGAGCGGTTGTCTTTGCTGCCAGCGCCGATGTGATCACTGACATTCATCCAGTGCTTTCTGTGGCTGCTGGCTTGATCGTCGCCGGGGGCGTGCACGCAGTCAAATCGCTGGCGGTCCGTCCAGCAGTGACGGCGACAACCGGCGGCACAGGTAACATCCCCGTTTCCATCTTGGAAGATATCATATCCACGCTGCTGTCGATTGTGTCGATTGTCATCCCCATCCTGCTCGGTGCAGTGATCGTCGTGGCCACAGCCTGGATCGTATTCCGCATGTTGCGTCGGGCAAACAGCTTCAATTCAAGCGCAACCCACAGGTTATAACGGATTTGCTCTTTGCATTGAAAACAATAGCAAGGGATTACATCATTCGGCAATTATCTCGCACACACAAAGAGGAAGGGAAACAATGACTGATGATTTTAGCCTACCAAATGCCCCCTTGGATCCCCCACAGAAAAAACGAAGCAACACACTGATCATCGTCCTAGTAGTAATTGTGCTGCTATTGTGCTGTTGTGCGATTACAATCGCTGGCGGGGTCTGGCTCTATAACAACGGCGACGAACTATTTAGCCTGACCATGCAGGCGTTGGGCAAATTGGTCCTGTAGCAACTGAAGGGCTGTACGCGCCTGCTGGCGGTCGTGGGCAGACAACTCAAGACCATCAAACTCATCTTCATCCAGCACGATCTGGCGACCATCCGGAAATACCAATAAGTCGAGTGCCAGATCTCGATAGGTGAGCATCCCATCACTTAATCTGGCGGGAGTGCTCACATTGCAATACCAGCCGCGCAGATTGCCATCTGTGCGGCTGAATATTTCGAAGATGTTATACCACCGGTCAGTATAGTAGGTTTCCAGGAATCGGTCCCCACGGCAGAGAAGCATGCCATGGAAATTCATGTCTTCCCGGTCGAAAAACGCCTCGAGAACGATCCGGCGTCCTTCGTGAGACACAATCCGCCCCTGGTATCGCCAGGTCTCCTGCCCTTGTAAGTTCTGCTTTACAATGCTGATCAACGACTCTTGGGTCTCTATTCTGACCTCAACCTTTCTCAATCGGAGCATTGACTAAATTGCCCCATTCAGTCCAGGAGCCGTCGTAGTTCTTCACATTCCCATATCCCAGTAGATACGATAATACAAACCATGTGTGCGAGCTGCGTTCGCCGATTCGGCAGTAAGCAATCACTTCCTTATCTGGCGTGATGCCTTTGCCTGCGTAGAGCGCCTGAAGCTCATCGACGGTCTTGAAAGTGTTATCTGCCTCGTTCGTCGTCTGCGACCAGGGGATATTCACGGCACCGGGGATATGCCCACCGCGCGTGGCTCCTTCTTGCGGATAGTTGGGCATGTGGAGAAGCTCGCCGCTGAACTCTTTCGGCGAGCGTACATCGACCAGCGGTTTCTTATCGTCTATGTGCTTCATCACCTGATCGCGATAAGCGCGAATGTTCTCATCAGGTGGGTTCGCCTTAAAACGAGTTGGAGAGTAGTACGGATTCTCCCGGGTCATGAGCCTGTTCTCCAGGGTCCATTTGGTGCGCCCCCCGTTCATGATCTTCACCTTATCGTGTCCAAAATATTTGAACAGCCAAAGGGCATAGGTTGCGAACCAGTTGCTTTTATCGCCATAGAAGACGACGGTAGTGTCATTGGCGATGCCCAGGCTCGAGCACAACATTTCAAAATCCTCGCGCGTCAAAAAATCGCGCCTTACAGGATGTTGTAATGACGTAAACCAATCTACTTTAACTGCACCGGGGATATGCCCGGTCTCATACAACAGGTAATCTTCATCGGATTCCACAATCCGAACGCTGGGATCCTTCAAATGATCAGCAACCCAAGCGGTCTCCACGATATATTCAGGGTGAGCGTATCTGTCACTCATGACACTTTTCCTTTCTTGCCAATAATTTAGGTAATTATTATAAAAAATATATTTAAATGCGTCAAGCAGTTCTATTCTAACGCATCTTCTCTTGGGAATAGCTGCAGCGCGCTGTGAAGATCGAATGATAGATTAATGAGTTCTCCGGATTTAGGGAGGCGCGCACTGGTCTTGAAGTCGAATTCAAGTTTTTCATTATTCACCTCGACTCTCGCCCGGCAAAAGCCTCCACGATATGAGCAGCTTACCAACTTGCCTGCTAGGCGCCAGCTGCCGGTTCCATCCAGGCGTGCGCCATCCGGTCTCAGAAGACAGGTCACCGCCCCTTCAAGATAGCTTTCAACCGGAAAATCCCCAACCTTTGTTCGGACCATGCGGAGGCCATCCATGAAGCTGGTCTCCCCATCCAGCAGGTTGCTCATACCCAAGAAGCGCGCCACAAATGGGCTTGCTGGGTGGGTATAGATGTTTTGCGGGGTATCAACCTGCTCCAAGCGGCCTGATTTCATAACTGCTACCCGGTCTGCCAGAGCAAAAGCTTCTTGCTGGTCGTGGGTAACATAGATTGCGGTTTGCTGCGTCGTACGCAGAATCCCAGCCAGCTCCGATACTAGGCGCTCGCGCAGAGAACGGTCCAATGAACCCAACGGCTCATCCAGCATCAATAAGTGTGGCGATGGTGCAAGTGATCGCGCCAGAGCGATGCGCTGCTGTTCGCCTCCAGAGAGCGTATTTACGTCGCGCCGTTCAAACGCTTGCAACCCGACCAGCTCAAGCACGCTTTTCACTCGCTCATGTATTTTCTCAGCAGACAAGCTTCGCATGCGAAGACCAAAAGCAACGTTATCAAAGACATTCATGTGTGGGAATAGAGCGAGATCCTGGAACATCAGACCAAAACCGCGCTGGTGCGGCGGGACATCCACGATTAATCGCCCTTCCCAGTAAATATCACCACGATCCGGACGCTCCAGTCCTGCGATAATTCCCAGGACCGTTGATTTTCCGCTTCCGCTTGGTCCCAGTAACGCCAGCACTTCGCCTTTCGAAACTTCAAAAGATATCCCAGCTACGGCATGCACCTCGCCAAAGGACTTTGAGAGGTCCGTCACACTCAAGCCAGTCATTAAAACTCCCCCACTTCGGCAATGCGCAAACGCTCGATGACCAGCATGCCTGCAGCACTAATGCCCATCAGTATCGTGCTGAGAGCCATCGCCTGCCCATAGTTTATCGCTCCCGGCTGACCGATGAAGCGGTAAATGGCAATGGGTATGGTGGGATACTCCGGACGGGCGATTAATGCTGTGGCGCCGAACTCGCCAATCGAGATCGTGAATGCGAAGGTTGCCGCGACCAGCAAAGCGCGACCCACCAGCGGCAGGTCGATAGCGCCTACCACCTGCCGCGGCGCGGCACCCAGCACGCTCGCTGCCTGGCGCAGGCGCGGACTGATGCTGCGCAAGGCAGGTGTCAGGCTGCGCACGACAAACGGAAATGCAACCAGGGTATGTGCAAGCGGGATGAGCACAGGAGAGGCGCGCAGATCGAGCGGTGGACTATCCAGGGCAACAATGAACCCCAACCCCAGCGTGACCGCTGAAGTGCCCAGCGGAAGCACCAACACAGGGTCCAATACACGGCTCAGCCGCGAGCTTGGGGATTGCGCCAGTGCCCAGGAGGCGGGCAGCCCCAACGAAAGCGCTAATACCACTGTCGTAACGGCATATCCGAGCGAGACTGCAACCGCCGTGGACGGCGGCGTAAAGAAGATCGATTGGCGCCGGTTCACAGAAAGCTCGCGATAGTAATCAAACGTCCACTCAAAAGCGTTATCCTGTGAGCTAACGTTACCTGGTTGTATGCGCGTGATTGAGCGCAGCCCAAGAGACACCAGAGGGGATATCAAGAAGATCGAAATCATCCCCAAGACCATCGTTGCTGCAAGGCGGCTGCGCCTGGAGTGTAGCGGCTGTTGTGTAAAGCGCCGCGGGCGCAATTCTAGGGATTGTGACAGGCGCCTTGAGAGGCGAGTGTAGATCGCAGCCATCGCCAGGGTGCACAGCAGCTGCAAGAAGGCTAACGCGGCGGCAAGTGGCAGGTTGAACAGGCTGACTGCCTGGTAGTAGATCTCAACCTCCAGGGTAGCAAAACGAGGACCGCCCAACACCAGGATTACGCCAAAAGAAGTGAAGTCAAAGATGAATACCAGCAGGGCTGCTGCTGCAATGGCTGGCGCCAGCAATGGAAGGACAACATTTTTCAGGGTCTGCATCCGTCCGGCCCCCAGAACTTGTGCCGCTTGAGACATCCGCGGGTCCAGGTGGGACCAGAAATCTCCGACGATACGCAGGACGATGGTCGTGTTGTAGAACACATGGGCAACAATGATCGCCCCAAATGTATTCAAGAATTGTATTGGCGGTTCCTGCAGGCTGAACAACGACATCAAGCTCGTATTGAGCCAGCCACTTGGTCCAAGCAAGGCATTGAAGGCAGCCGCTACAACCAGCGTTGGCAATACAAAAGGAATTGCGCTGAGGGTTTGAAAGAGCGCCTTGCCGCGGAAATCAAAGCGCGCAAGCAAATACGCTGCTGGAAGACCCACAAGCAGCGTGCATAAAGTCGAAATCGTGGCTTGCCAGAAGGTGAAGGCTGTCACGCGCTGTACATACGGAGAACTCAACGCGTCCAAAAGCTGTACTAATGCCCCCCCTTCTCCGCGCCCAAAGCTTACCACCAGGATGCTGCCCAGCGGGTAAAAAAAGAACACTCCCAAGAAGATCAGCGGCACAATCCAGAGCAATGAAACTGGATTGATCAGCCGTCGTTTTGGTGCTTGTGTTTCTATCTTAACACCGCCTGGGTCCACTCCTGCAGCCATGCATCCCGGTTGATATCTATCTCCTCCGGACTGATCTCAGCAGTGTCGTCAGGTATAGTGGCAAACCTGGCGAACGCTTCTGGCAGGTTAGCTCTTTTATTCACTGGAAAAACGAACATCTGCAGCGGCATGTCCTCCTGGAAACGGGTTGATAGCATAAAGTCAATCCATTTTTCCGCCAGATCGCGGGATTCTGTGCCCTTCAGGATGCCGACAAATTCAATCTGCCGGAAGCAGCTCAAGTCGGCTGTGATTACACCTGTGAGTGGCTCGTCGATTGGAGGATCAGCGAAGATTATCTCAGCCGGGGGGCTTGAGCCGTAGGAAATTACCACCGGGCGTGTCCCGCCGTGAGTGCTGAACTCTGTATAATAGGCGCTTTCCCAGTCGTTGACGACCAGCGCATCGTTATCCATGAGGGACTGCCAGTAATCCAGATAGCCATCTGAGCCAAACCGCCCAATGGTAGCCAAAAGGAATGCCAGGCCTGGGGAGGAAGTAGCCGGGTTCTCCACGACCAGCAAGCCCTTGTACTCAGGCTTGGTGAGGTCAGCAATGCTCTGGGGAGGTGGCAATCCCTCCTGAGCAAAATAAGCTAAGTCGTAGTTTGGGCAAACATCGCCATAATCCACAGGCAACAGGCGAGATTGGGGATCCAGTTTGAACGCATCGGGGATTTCTTCCATTACAGGCGAGTTGTAGGCTTCAAAGATATCCTCTTTCATGGCTCGGCTGATGAATGTGTTGTCGACACCATAAAATACATCGGCGAGGGGGTTGCCTTTTGAAAGAATCGCTTTGTTCACAGCCGCTCCGGTATCCCCAGCAGGCAGGATCTTAAGCTTAGCGAAATTGGCCTGCTCAAATTCTTGAATGACCTCCTCCGAAGCGGCGAAAGAATTGTGAGTCATCAGCGTCAGCGTGCGCGGACCGCTGGAAGTGGGTGTTACTGTTGCGCAAGCTGAAAGACTCCAAAACAATAGCGCTAGCAAATTTTTACAGCCTATCTTCATACTCACCTCCACCTCGGAAGAGAGGCAACAGGCAGTCGGCGAATTAGATCCTCATCCATCAGTCCTCGCCACCCTGTCCATGGGAATGCATCACCACACATAATAGCAACCCTACCTTGAGGCGCACACTCGCATTCTGGATGAGCAAGCTATTGCTCAGGCCGCGAGTTGCGCCAAAGTATAAGGTCTCGTCATCAAGAGGGTACTCCAATCCGTGGGAAGTCACTCCCTGGGCATCGCCACCCAATGGGATCAGCGATACTGTATCGCCCGGCTCTCCAAATATGGACAGCTCTTCTCCAGCACGTACCAGCATCACCTCTTGCGGGCCATCTACCAGCTGGATATCCACGCCGCTCAGCTCAACCGCCGCCGGTAGCAACAAGTTCGCCAGTGTCTGGTCCCAACGTGCTCCGAGTGCGGCTAAAACAATCACCTGCTTAATCCCTAGGGATTGGACGTGGCGCAGTGCCAGCTCGAGATCCGTGTAATCCTTGCGCACCGGGTGGTGGATAATCTCCGTTCCCCTTTCTGAAAGATACACCACTTCACTATCCTCGAGCGAGTCGATGTCACCAATCAGGATATGGGGGAGAATCCCCAACTGGCGGCAGATTCGTGCTCCGCCGTCAGCAGCGACCAGCAAGTCACCTGGCTGGATCAAATTGCGAACACTATCAGGATAATTGAGTACACCATTGGCAAAGATAGCGGCGCGTTGTGTTTTAGACAAAGGCAAACCTCCCGCTGGGTCCGGCGGGAGGCAATTAGGCGTGTCTTTGCGATTCCTCCGCCGGCATTACCCGGATCAGGTTCGCGGGTCGAGGGCTGTAGGCCTTCCTCTCAGCCTGGCAACACCAGGCTCCCCGTGCATCATGATATTAATGCTCTAAGTATAAATGGGCTTGACACAGATTGTCAAGTAACGAACCAAGCCAATAACCTCTCGACCCTGCGTTACTTAACCAGATATTGGACCATTTCTCCTACCGTTAATATCGTTCTGGGGAGTCCGCAGGTTGCAGCCAGCAAACTGATGGCAGTTGGCTCGAGGTATGTGTCTGCCAGCAAGTCATGCTGGCTGAATACCATACTCACCGTATCGTCTGACACAATTCGACCGCGATTCATTACGACCGCTCGCTCAAATCCGTTGGCGACGAAATCCATATCATGCGTCACAGCGATCACAGTCCGACCTTGATTTTTGTACGATGTCACAATTTGACGTACCGCTTCTGTCGCTGCCATGTCCAACCCACCGGTCGGCTCGTCAAGTATCAGGATTTCTTGATCCATGGAAATTATCGATGCGATGGTCAATAACTTGCGATCGGCAGGGGTGAGGTCATAGGGATGAGTATGGCGATAGGCTGACAATCCAGTCATATCCAGGGCGTATTCCAACCTCTGATTGACCAGTTCCCGGCCCATCCCGATCTTTTTCGGTCCGAATACAATCTCCTCCTCCACAGTTCCAAGAAAAATCTGTGTGCGTGGGTTTTGGAAGACGAAGCCTATCTGGTGCGCCAAGCTGGCTGTGGTCCTTAGGTGGATATCTTTGCCGCTCACTCGCACGCTCCCGGTTGAAGGTCTCAACAATCCGTTTGCCATCTTCACCAAGGTTGTCTTCCCAGCGCCATTTTGTCCAACAATAGCAACCAGCTCTCCTGCAGCGATGGTCAGGCTTACACCATCGATGGCACGCGTACCACTAGGATACGTGAAGGTGATATCTTCTAGCTCAATGGCGCTCATGGCGAAGCCTCTCTACCATCGCGCAGGTGTCGCGCAGGCTAACCGGAAGATCCTCAGGTTGGATGTCTTGCGCCTGCAGCGCCCTCGCCAGCGCTGGATAGCTGGGCAGACTCAACCCGGCATCTTCATAAACGCCTGATTTAAGCACTTCTTGTATAGCCCCCTGAGCGATCAAATTGCCTTCTTCGAGAATTAATATGGTGTCTGCGGATTGGGAGATTTTATCCGGTTTTGGCTCAACCATGATGATGGTTTTACCCGAAGTTTTGAACCGGCTGATCAGACGAAAAATTGCAGCGCAGCCCTGGGGATCGAGCTGGGAGGTAGCTTCGTCCATCACAAACACTCTTGGGCGACGGGCGAATATTGATGCGATCGCCACACGCTGCTGCTCTCCCCCCGATAGGGAGGTAGGCAAGCGATCAGCCAGAGGGGTGATCTCTAATTCCTCCATGGTCTCCTCTAACCTGCTCTGGATTTCTTTGGGTGGTAACCCGACATTCTGCAATCCAAATGTTATCTCGTCGCGCACAGAATAAGTTGCGCGCGTCAGCTGATCAAAGGGATCATCCATGATAAAACCCACCAGACCGGAAATATCGGCTAATTCGAGTGCGCGCAAGTCCTGCCCATGGACGTTGACGCTTCCGGAGAGGTCCCCCCTGAAGAAATGAGGGATCAACCCAGCTAATAGGCGGCAAAAGGTTGTCTTACCAGCACCGTTCGAGCCTGTCAACCAGCAGATCTCCCCCTCTTGCAAACTCAACTCTTCCAGGATCAAAGCTGGTCGTTCGCTCCCAGGATAGCAATACCTCAGCCCTCGAATCTCAATGGCGCTCACCATAACCACCGCGTCATAAGAGATAATACGGGCAATGAATAGAGTAAGTAACGAACCCAAATTTCCCAGACTGGTTCGTCTATAGTTTTCATATAGGTGCGTACTGACCCGGAAGAAAACCCGCGCACTTCAAGCGCAAGGGCGCGGTTCTCGATGCTTAGGATTGATCCAATAATTAATGGTGCAATCAAAGGAAAATACGCCTTAGCGCGTACATATAAGTTGCCCTCCATTTCAACTCCCCGGCATTTTTGTACATCCATGATTATCGCTGTGCGTTCCTGCATTTCAACGATCGATTGCAGGGTGGCAAGCATCACATAAGCAATTTTAGGAGACAGACCTCGCCGTTCAAGGTTAAACATCAGGTCAGCCGGGTGGGTGGTAAACATCATCAGATAGAACGAACAAATCACAACCAATAAACGCAAACTAACCATTGTTGCAAACAGAAGACCGTAAATTTTGATCTCAAATGGGCCCAGCATGCGGATAGGACTTGATCCCCCCGGATACCATAGCGATTGCACAACAAACAGCACAGCCAGCATAAAAAGCAGGTATCTGGTGAGGATTCCGCCCACTTGAAATAACACACGTGCTAGTGAGAGGAGCACAATGCTCGCCAATAAGAGAACTAAGGGAATCCAAAGCGAATCAGATGCGAAGGACGCCAGGGTAAATGAGATGGCGATGGTCAGCTTGGTGAAAGGGTTAAGACGATGTGCGACCGTCGTCCCCGGACGAAAATGCCCCTCAGCAGACGACATCAGGGTTCCTCAATAGCCAGTCTGGTGGGCATAAAATTCTCACCCACCAGTGTCTTTCCCACCATAATTTTGGATCGCCTAGGCGTTATTAGATTTGCGTATATACCCAGGGAACTTGAACAAGAAACGTGCTGGAAAGGCTTTGTATACACCATAAGCCACGAAAACTGAGAGGAACTTATCTGCAACCTCGCGTAAAATGCTGGTCGCTATGACCGATTGCCAAAGACTTGCGCCAATAGCAATGAAATAAGTCCAAATCACCGAAGCTGTTGGGCTCTCAGGGACGCCACCGAAGAAAAAGACATTGATCGGCGCGCTGAGAATAACCCCAAGGGCAAAAATGACGAGACCAGCAGCCCATACCGATTGCCACCGTTCGAACCAGTTGAGGCGCGCCATGAAGCCAGCCGCCAGACCGAAAGCCAAATTGACGATTAAGTAGGGCAGGAATATTGGATCGATGGTTAGGCCGAAGATTACGTTGGCGAGGCCGCCAGTCACCGCGCCCACCCAAGGACCGGCGATTATGCCTACGATGAGCGTGCCGATCGCGTCCAGGTAGATCGGCAGTTGCAGCACTTTCACAATCAGACCGCCCACATAATTGATGGCGATGCCAATAGGAATCAGCACAAGAGCAAGCGTATTAAAGTCGGAAAGAATAGGGACCGGTTTCTCTTCATTCATAGAATATTCTCCTCAAAGTTTCGAAACGACAGTTCAGCAAGCAATTGTACAACACTTGCTGAACTGTAATTTATGTTGAATCAATTGTCAATACAGACTTTACCTCACCCTACGCTTCCATTCCCTCTTTAATTGTAGTTGCCGCGGGCTCTCTCCAGAATTCAAGCTGAGGAAATCTACCAACAAACGGTTAAATTTAGACGGCGCATCCAGCATGGGGAAATGTCCAGAATTTTCAAACTCAATGGAATGTGCTCTTTCAGGCAGAGCGAGCGCGTGTTGGGAATTAGGTGCCAGGATTGCCGGGTCATTGCCCCCATAGATAAGCAAACAAGGGACTACCGTCTTAACGGGTAAAGCAGTCAGGTCGAGGCTATGAAGGCTGGCTAAGGAGAGCAATATGGCTTTTGGGTCTGCCTTGTGGGCGTCTACATATGCGGCTTCATATACTGATGAGCGACCCAATAGCCATTCTGCAAGCTCAGTGGGCGAGTTCTGGCGCAACCTCTGGTTGATGCTGCCTTCGCTGTAAGGCAAGCCAATCGTCATCACACGGTCCACCGCTGACTTACGGCGCTCAGCGTAAAGCATGGCGATAATTGCGCCTAAGCCGTGACCAACCAGGGCGATCTTGGAGATGCCGAGGGTTGCAATAAATTCTTCCAAGAGGCTAAGCTGCTGCTCGATCGAGTAGTACCCCGGATTCTTGCCAGTATCGCCAAACCCCCAAAGGTCGAGGGCATAGGCGCGGAATGACATAGAAGCTGCCTGCATGCAAGGGATCCAGTAACGCCAGGAGCCTATCCAATCGTGCAGAAAGAATACTGGACGACCACGGCCCAGCACTTCGTAATGCACGATTTCATTTCGCAGGATGACGGCGCTCATGGTGATTAAGGATCAGACCTTTCCGATTTTCTCCAGGATCGACTGGATGCGGTCAGCAAGCTGGTCAGGAGCAAAAGGCTTAACGATATAGTCGTCTGCCCCGGCGTCGAGGCCAGCTTGAATCTCCGCTTCCTGATCCTTGGCAGAGAGGAATACCACCGGTATGTGACGGGTGCTTTTGTCTGCTTTCATTTTGCGACAGGCATCGTGCCCAGACATGCGCGGCATGCGCACATCGAGTAATATCAAATCTGGCTGCAACGCACGGGCAATTTCGGAGGCCTCCTGCCCATCTGATGTGACGGTCACATCATGCCCTGCAAACCGTAAGGTGATTGCAATCAGGTCGCGGATATCCTTTTCATCATCAGCAATCAGAATACGTGGCATCTCTCTCTAGGTGCTCCTAGTACGAATGGTTGAGCGATACGCGCGGGTTGCTGGTAAGCACTTTTGTGAACGGTTATCTCTGCCTACCTGCAACTAGTTATCCATCCTCCTGGCTTCTGCAGCCAGCTCGGTAATCTCCCGGATATCGGTGAATGATTGGGTTGCTGGTGACACTATTCCAACTGAAAGCGTCATCAAAGGCTTCTTCACCGGCTTGCCATCATCGTCATAATTGATGATATGGCCCTGCTCCCGGTCCAGGAAAGTGTAGTGGGAGAGGACTTCAGTCGCAAACCGGGTTTTTAGCACAGAACGCAGCGTGTCAGCAGAGTTGTCATTACAGATAACAATGAAATTTTCCCCACCGGAATGACCGATAAAGTCGCTGGGCGAGCCGTTCTCGTCGACAACTTCTCCAAGAATCATGGCCGCGAAGCGCAGGACATCGTCTGCAGCCACAAAACCGTAGACCTCCTTAAACGCCCCGTAATGGTTAATGCGCACGTCCAAGAGTGCCCAAGATTCCAGCCGGATGATGCGCCTGAGCTGCTCATCGATCAGCTTTCCTGAGGGTAAGCCGGAGCGTGTATCGGTGAGGCTCTGCTGCTCTGCTCGAGTGATGGCACGCGCCACACGCAGCTTGAGCTCCTCGATATCGAATGGTTTGGTGATGTAATCATCCGCGCCTAACTCCAACCCTTGCAGCTTATCGCTGCGCTCATCTTTCTGCGTCAAGAATATTATGGGCACGTGGCTGGTGCGTGTATTCGTGCGTAGAATCCGGCATACCTCGAATCCATCGATATCCGGGAGCATTATATCCAGCACGATTAAGTGAGGCAAACTCTGGCGAGTTTTCTCTAGTGCTTCCCCACCACGCGGTGCAATTTCAACATCATATCGCAATCCAGTGAAGTAGATGCGAAGCATGTTGGCAATATCAGCATCGTCTTCAACGATGAGCAAACGAGCCTTTCCCATGCGAGCCTCCCACAACAAAGGGTAATCGGTTGTGCGCCCTGCCCGTTTTACCAGGATTCAGAGACAGTTTCCCCCTGACGCGGATACAGGCGGGGGTGAATATGGCTATAGGAGAGCTTGTGATGATCGCTTTCTTCATAAACTACGTCATTTGCGATCACGCCGCGATCGGTAGAGGCGAAGAGGACTACATCTGATTCGATAGTCCGTGCAGGGTATACAATCATACCGGACCCGATGCGGCAATTGTGCCCGACACAGCCTCCCAAAACCGGTCGGTTGGAGATATTCAGCTGGCTCTTGCCATCCCTGGCACGCAGGGGAGCAGAGAGCAGGTTGAAATCGGTGAATGTGGACCCCGCGCCGATAAAGGTATTCCGCCCAATTACAGCCATCTGCAGGCAGGTATTTTGCGCCACCATGCTGTTATCCATGACAGTCGTCATGAACATAGAAGAACGGAAGGGTAGGAAGGCACCATCCCCAATTACCGAGAGCATCAGCTGGCAACCCTGCGAGATATTTACATTATCGCCAATAATGCAGTTTTCGATGACCGTTCCGGCGTTGATGGTTACGTTATCGCCTATAGTGGTAGGCCCGTGTATCACAGCATGGGGATCAATAACGCAATTACGCCCGACTTTGACAAGTTCGGAGCATTCTAATACCTGCTTGCCCTCGTACATTGCCTTGGCAAGGATAAAAAGTTTGAAAAACGGATCCGCTTTAAGACGATCTTCGAAGCGAGCCCCCGCGAGAAAAGCCCAAAAACCACATCAGCGATGAAGATGTGAACCCAAGAATCGATTGCCAGGAAGCTGCGTCGCGGCACCTGGAACACCAGGTCTCCCTGCTCGTAAGCCATGTAGGTAGGCACGTGATAATAACCCACCTCGGTAGACTGCAAATCTACCAGCACAGGTTCTGGTCCAGGCTCGTACCCCTTAGGGTAATACCACAAGTCCGTGTAATATAGGTCTTTTACCTGGGTAAAAGAATTTGACAGGGGAAAAGCATGTTCTCGAAAGGCAGGGAAGTCTGCGGTAAAAGCAGCCCGGCAGGCCTTGCCAATCCTCCTCGCTTCGGATAGAAATGCCTGGAAGTATGCTGCATCGAAGAAGAGATTATCCCGGTAAACAATACACTCTTCATTGAAGTCTGGCAGCGGTGCGCCAAATGGCAGCTCCAGCTCACGCTGGGTGTGCGACGAAAGGACATCGCGTTGCAGTAGCCAGAGCGGCTTGTTATGGATTCGCAAATCTCGGGCGCGCTCATTAAAAGGACTGATCTGGCGAAGATCTTGAAGGATAATTTTTAACATCTATTCGATCGGCTGTTTTTCGATTTCGATTATACAGGAGGCATGCCCCATGGCAATGCAGTGTGTCTCTTCAACACTGAATAGCTTTCCGCCACTCACCCAATAAAGCGCCTCCTGAAGGATTCCGACGGCGAGATGGCATGCGGGTTTGTCGCACTGTCGATCCCAACACAGCGGACAGCGCTCGATAACCCAGCGATATTGCGTCTTGCTCTCTTCGACGCGTACCCGTTGATCGCTGAATTTATTGAAGATATCTGCAAATATGCTGATGCCTTCTTTCAACTTCGTATTCGATGGTAATAATCTAAACGTCAGATCCGAAATGCCCAGCAGCGCGCCAAATTCACGCATCCCATACTTGAAGCATGCCCTCCCAGAACGCAGCGCTACTCCACGCCCGCCGAGAGGCCCGTACAGGTTTTCCAATGCCGTTTGCAGCTTTCCCAAATGGCTGAACTCAAACCGCATTTCCAGGTTGTTCGGTGGGTAAGCGTTGATATAACTCGGCAAGCTGGCAATGTTGAGCACGGCATTTATACCGGTCCGTCCCAAGATCTCTTCCATCCCAAGCAGGACGATACGCCCCATCTTGTTAGGATAATAATACGAGGGGAATGTCAACTCAGTCATGTGGTGGGTTATCTGAAGCGAGAAACTCCAACAACGTCTCCACGAATTTGCCCGGCTCGTCGAGCATGATGAAATGTCCGGCGGTGTGGAATCGCTCGATGCGCGAGTTCGGCACACCTTCCATGAGCGGCTGCCATTGCTCGGGATGCACGACGATATCTTTATCACCATACATGCCCATGATTGGCACGTGGATTTGTCCCAGATTGGGGCGCAGATCCGTTTGTCGCAATGAGGCGATGCTCATCAGGAAAGATTGCATCGTCGTCTGTGAGATGTCACGGTCCATCATGTCTGCCCAGTGCTTATCTCGCGAATACAATGGAGCCAATATGCGAAAACCCAGTCGGAGTGCCCAAAGGTTGGTATGTACAACGTAGGCAATCATCCGCTGCCCAAACAGCTTCAGCAAGAAATTCAGCGACGCCCCAGTTATGGGCGAACCAATGACAACCACCTTGCTTACACGCTGGGGGTACTTCATAGAGACGAGCAAGCTCACCGTGCCGCCCATACTATGCCCTACCAGTGGCGCCTGAGCAATACCCAGCTGCTCCATGAACTGGTCGACTAAGCTAACGAAGTCCTGAACGGCGTACGAAGGACGCTTCTTACCAGACTCACCGAAACCCCAGAAATCCAGCGCATAAGTCCGATAATGGCGCCCGATCTGAGTCATCGTCTCCTGCCAGAGACCCCACGATCCGAGCCAGCCGTGCAGCAAGATGACTGGACGTCCTCGACCAAATACTTCGTAATGTACAATGCCTTGATCAGTGGTTATGGAAGACACGTTTGCCTGGCGTAATTTAGGTTCGCTCCCCATCCATCTCGGCGAGGATTGTATACAGCAGTTCCAGCAGGATGCTCTTCACGGCTTCTTTATCGACCGCCACGCAAGGCAGCAATTTGACCGCGGAAGAAAGACGCAAAGCAATGCGCATGTCTGCAAGGTCCCAGGCGTCCTCTTTATCCTGCTTGTTGGCAGCGACAACATAGGGCGTGGGTGCGTAAGCACGGAAGGTCTCCAGGATCGAGCGGGCTTCACGAAATGTCTCGGGGCGAGTGCTATCGATCATGACGACAAACCCTAACATACCCTCTGATAGGATTTCCCACATAAAATCGAAGCGTTTTTGGCCCGGTGTGCCGAAAAGGTATAAGACTAAATCGTCGTCTACTGTGATGCGGCCAAAATCCATAGCCACCGTTGTGGTTTCCTTCACGCGCTCCTTCACCGAAGAGATCTTCCGTTCCGTTGAGACCACATCGATCTCGCTGACCGAGCGGATGAACTCCGTCTTGCCTGCATTGAAGGGGCCGGTGACCACCATTTTTACCGTTTGCATCGACACTTCCTCGTTGATACCTTTGTGCTGCTGTGCTATAGCTTGCGTATTCGCTGGATGATGCGGTTTATCAGCGATTTCTGCTCATCTTTTTCGTCAACCTCAACCGCCGGGCGCTGAACGACCGGCTGCGGCACAACACCCGCTGGGCGAACGATCTCGACCAGCCCCGCCTGAAGAAGCGAATAAACAATGCGGCGGATCTCCACGTCGTTCTTCTTTACGGTCGTGGCGATCTGCTTGATGCTATTCCGCGGATTGATAAACGAGACCACACGCCATTCGTCCACGCTCAGACTCAGGTTGCGGATATTGGTGCCTGGGCGCTCTACGAATTTGAGGGCCATATCCAGACTAGGAATCTCATCCTGCAGCTGCTCGAATTCTCGCAAACGACGCGAACCCTCAAGAATGATATTCTCGAGATTGACGCGCACCATAATCTTGCCATTTGGGGGCAGCACGTCATTTTCGAAGCGGAAGAAACCATCACCCCAGGTGAATAACCGCTGGACAACACCGGTAAAATGATTTTGTAAGCAGCTCAGAATCTCCTGCTGGCTCATGTAGTTCGCATTAATAAGCAGCAAGCCCAGCTCTTTATCGCTCATTGTGCCGGCGCGCTCCCGGATTAGACGATGCTGGGCGGCGTTGAGCCGTTTAGCCGCGTAGAGGATACCTGCCAGGCTATTAGGTTCCTTACCAATCTGGGCATGAGCGAGCTTCCCTGCTCGGAAAGAAATCCAGGCAGCCTGCCCGGGACTCTCGAGAACCAGTGTGCCTGTCTTCTGGGCTAGATTGATCAGGTTCAACAATTGCGTGATCGTGAAATCACGCAGGTTTCCCTTTAATGCCATAGATGCTCCACGCCCTGAGAGAAGGCTGACGTTTCCACGCAAAAGATTATACATTATTCAATTGCCGCCTGATAGACGAAGTACTGATGAAGTTGTTAGGTACTCGCTTGACACGCCCTACCCAAGAGTTTATAATCACGACGCTAAATTCCTCGGTAGCTCAATTCGGCAGAGCGGGCGGCTGTTAACCGCTAGGTTGTAGGTTCGAGTCCTACCCGAGGAGCCTAATGGATAAAAACAAAACGCACCTTGGCCGGTGTGTTTTTGGTTTAATACGTTTTTTTGTGTCCGAGTAAATTACCGACTTGAAAGACAAGAACGCTCCATAACCGAGATTAATACTTGAGCTATAATATATTTCACTCTCCAAACCTCAGCTATCTGGTAAAGGAGAAAATTACTATGGAAAACGCTCTCTTGTTTTTTCAATCACCCCGTGTCACTATGGCTACGAATACTTTCGTCAATGTACCCGTAATTCTTCAATACGAAGAACTCCCATTGGTTGAAGTAATAAAGGTGGAACCAGCAGGATTTACAACGCAAATTCCTATTTACCATCCAGATGGAACCTACTTGGCAAAAGCAGTTGGTTCCCGTCTATATACCACAAAGGATGGCCAAAAGGCTGGACTTACTCTTAAATATCCAAAAAATATGACAGTATGTGAACTTAACGGGCAAGTTTTATTTGAAATCCTTCGGCTTGGGTCTGCTGCATTACGAGCTAAAGCTGAATTATTTACACCAGATGGTGCATTTGTTAAGTGTACGGATAAGTTAATGCCTAGACTATTTTTTGGCGAGAAGGAAAAAGCTCTAGAAATAGGTGGTGTAGCCATGATAGGTAATACTTTTACGAACTCAAGAATTGGTATTTGGGTAAGAAAAGACGGGAGTTTAAGTATTGGTGTTAGCTAAGGCAAGCCATCTTGCTGAGATATAAAACGATCGCTACTTTCCCGCCATGCTAAAAACTCTTGAAATAGTATAAAGGTATCTACCTGGACAGGGTTGGTCCTCGTTATTATCTTATCTTTGCTGATTGAGCTAATCCGGTTTTGTACTTCGATATCCCCCAATTGGCTATAAATTTCATCGGTTATGTCCATACTTGAATGCATCACGTTCAAACTTACGGCCTTGAAATCAGCTATTGTCTTTGCACGAGCCATCCCGTATTGAATGTGACCATGCCTGAATTTAAGAGGGGAATGATACGGCAGCCCAACCCTTTGTAACCACTCTTTAAGATTTCTCCTTGCAATCCATAGGAGCATCAAATGTAGACCATAACAGCGTGCATGGATTACAATAGAAGCGGCTTAAAGATAGAAGCTTGGGCCCGCAACAGCTGATCGGAGCGTGCGCTGAATGTAGACCCGCCATGTGCTCATGAAGGAAAATAAGATGACACACGAAAAACCCACGAATAACGGCGAGAAACTGGAGCAACAGAAGCGAGAGCAGCAACAATTGGAACGGCAACAGGAACAGGATCGCAAGCTGCAACAAAAGCAACGGCAGGAGCTGGAGCGACAGCAGGAACGGGATCGCAAAATACAGCGAGAAGAACAGAAAAAACTGGAGCAACAGCAGGAATATGATCGAAAAGTGGGGCGAGAGCAGCGGAAAGAGTTAGAACGACAACAAGCACAAAAACAGAAATTGCAACAAGAAGAGGGAAAAAAGCTGGAGCAGGAGCAGGATCAGAAACGGATACAACGCCAACAGGAGCAGAAAAAGAACCGTAATTGAACTCTAACCTCCAAGCTCCAGGATCGAGACCTGGGTGCAAAGCCAGTGACCGGCGGGCAAGGACAACCTGCCGGTCTTCTCATCAAACATTTCACCCAAGATTAATGCGCGGGGTGAAACCACCCTGTTCTCACGATCAGGGATCAGATATGAGGCATGTGGCACAACACTAACAAAAAAGATCGAAGTTAGATCCAATCA
This sequence comes from uncultured Chloroflexia bacterium, assembly GCA_963714425.1. Lineage (GTDB taxonomy): Bacteria > Chloroflexota > Anaerolineae > Anaerolineales > UBA4823 > DATCYX01. Next base: position 209,400 of record CAVQOI010000001.1, on the reverse strand, counting down.
TTAAAAACTCATCACGATCCGCTGCAAGCTGGCAAAAGTCTTCATCCAGAATGATACCGGGTATACGACCAACCTGGAATTGAAAGGCAAGAGCGTGTATCGCTACACCGTTCAGCCTGGAACGACGCGCATAGAAATTCTCGAAGGTTTTTACACCTACACGATTCGGAACGCCTGTGGCATCAAGACAGGTGAGATAAAGTTGAACTCTGCACGCGTCCGCTGGAAGTGGTGGTGCAGGTAGACGTTGCGAAGATTGTCCCCAGACAACCATTCTTAGTCTCCTTTTGGTCGGTATATTCTCAATTCTTTCTAGCATGATGGGAGATGAAAAATCGAGATTGTGGGCGCATGACGCCCGCAATTTTGTAGTTCGTATTATTCGTGTTAATATTAGCCTATGCGCATCTTTCGCGACCTGTTCCTGCTCGACCGCGATGTGGTCTTCCTCAATCACGGCTCCTTTGGCGCCACACCTCGTCCGGTCTTTGAAGAGTATCAGGCATGGCAGCGGCGCTTAGAGCGCCAGCCGGTGAAGTTCCTGGCGAGGGAGTTGCCCGTCCTGCTGGAATCAGCCCGCGCTGAGCTGGGCGTTTATCTCAACGCCCCACCCAGCGACCTGGTGTTCATCCCCAACGCCACTTTCGGCGTGAATGTGATTGCCCGCTCATTACGTCTAAAACCTGGGGATGAAGTCCTGTCGAGCGACCACGAGTACGGCGCCTGCGACCGAACCTGGGAATTCCTTTGCGCCCGACGTGGTGCCCGCTACGTGCGCCAGCATGTGAGCATGCCGGTACGTCAGTCCTGATCACATCCTCGAGGAACTCTGGCAAGGGGTGACGCCGCGCACTCGCCTAGTATTCACCAGCCACATCACCTCACCAACCGCACTGACTCTGCCTGTCCAGGCGCTGTGCCAGCGTGCCCGGGATGCTGAAATCCTGTCTTTCATCGATGGGGCACACGCTCCAGGTCACATCCCGGTGGACCTGGCTGCAATTGGAGCAGATTTTTATACAGGCAACTGCCATAAATGGATGATGGCGCCTAAGGGCTCAGCCTTCCTGTATGCCCATCCGGACGTCCAAGATCTGGTTGAGCCACTGGTGGTCAGTTGGGGCTGGAAACCTGAGCAATCCTTCAGCACGGGATCCCCCTTCATCGACGTCTTGCAGTGGTTGGGGACGCATGACCCATCGGCGGCGCTGGCAGTCCCTGCGGCTATCCGTTTCATGAAGGAGCACGGCTGGCCAGATGTGAGCCAGGGATGCCATGCTATGCTCGAGTCTGCCATGGCACGCTGCGTCGAACTAACTGGCCTTGAGCCACTTTACCCCAGCGGTGCTGGCTACTTTCACCAGATGGGCTCTGTATCCCTACCGCCGATACCCGATTTGCCAGCGTTTAAGGAGAAGTTATTCGAGAAATACAGAATCGAGGTCCCCTGCTTTGATTGGAATGGGAAGCCTCTGCTGCGGATTTCTATGCAGGCATACAACACACCTGACGATGTCGACTGTCTGCTGGATGCGCTCGGCGAGATGCTAGAATTGTAAATTGGTGAACAACATCCATTTGAAACAAAAATAATCCCTTTGCAGTTGACTTGATCATTCGTGGGTTAACAAGTATGATAAAAAAACGCTGGTCGGGTCACTTACCAGCTGTCTGACCTACGATTTCCGACTGCATGGCAGTTCCTGTGGATTGAATCGCTCAGGATAAGCAGTGCGTACAGGGTGTCGTAGTTAATTCAAACCCACATGATATAGCCCACAATGGGCTCAAATTCCGAGCCATTCCCTAGGGTTACGATCTAACCAACTCAGCAAATATAAGATTGGAGCAATACTTACCATGCCCGACAGCCTTGAAACCCAGCTCACCCCCGAACAGACAATCCTTCTACGCTCTCTCAATCACCCCGCAAAGATACAAGAATTCCTGGATAGCATCCCATACTCCGCCGAGGATCGCAATCGCAGCCCTCTGGAAGTGCTGCACGACCGGCAAGCACACTGCTTGGATGGCGCACTTTTCGCCGCTGCAGCTCTCCGCCGGCTTGGCGACCACCCACTCCTGGTGGACATGTTCCCTGACCCAGGTGCTGATGACGACCATGTGCTGGCGATCTTCAAGCGAGGCGGGAGGTTCGGTGCCATCGCCAAATCCAACTTCGTAGGATTGCGCTACCGGGAACCGGTCTACCGAGACCTGCGCGAGCTGGTCATGTCTTACTTTAACGATTTCTTCAATGTCAATGGCTTGCGCACGATGCGTACTTATACACGCCCACTCAACCTGGAGGGTTTCGACCGGATGGACTGGGAGTGGCGCCAGGAAACCGCCGATGTCATTGAAAAACGCTTACTCGGCCTGCGCCGTATCCCTCTGCTAACCCCTGAGTTGGCGGTTGGTTTACAGCCTGTGGACCAGCTAAGCTACAAGGCCGGAATGTTGAATGTCAACCATGCCGGGTTGTATAAGCCAAAAACTTAGCTTTCGTTTATGATTCTCGTCGTTATAAACTTACCACCCGATTTCTTCCCGCCGCTTTTGCTTCGTAAAGCGCCTGGTCAGCCTTCTGTACCAGGCTGGTCAGATCCTTGCAGTCAGATCCAAGCGTAGCAACTCCGCCGCTCATCGTGATCTTTACTGGTAGTGCTGGGGATGTCAAGTTAATAGACGCAATCTCCTTGCGCAGCCGCTCGGCAACACTGACGGCGTTATGGAGATCAGTCTCAGGCAGCAGAGCGACAAACTCATCACCGCCATAGCGCCCCAGCAGGTCGATCTGGCGCAACTCCTGCAAGAAGCGAGTCGATAGACCAATAAGGACATTGTCGCCCACCAGGTGACCATACTCATCGTTCACGTTCTTAAAGTGATCGATATCCAGCATCAATGCGGTCAACGGCCTGCCAAAACGCAGGGCACGTTCCACCTCGCGGCGGCCCAGCTCCGAAAATCCCCGCCTGTTATACAAGCCAGTGAGTGTATCTGTAATCGCCTGTTTCTGCACCTCAGCATGCAGCTGTGCATTCTGGATTGCGGTGGTCGCGGTGGCGGCGAAACTCACTAAAAGGTTTAAGTCTGCCTCTGTGAAAACATACGGGCGATATGACTCGAGCGAGATTGCTCCCAAGGGCACATCACCCAGCAACAGTGGGGCGATGATGGCTGAAACCACCTCGCGCACTTCCTGGGTGGCTTGCCCTCTTCCGAAGATCTGCTCTGCCAGGGCTGCGTGCACCAAGAGCGGTTTGCGTTCACCCACAGAGCGAGCTGTATGGCTATCTGCACCAGCTCGGTTGAAAGCACGGATGCGCGCATCCGTGTACCCTTGAACGGCGCGTACCTGCAGTTGGCCTGTATCTCTGGCGAGAAGGTGTACCGAGCCACGGTGAGCAGTTGGGATGGCGCTGATGGCTGCATCCAGAATCTGTCCCAACAGTTTCTCGAGGTCCAGCGTGATCAGCAGCGCGGCTGTGGCGTTTTGCAGAGCATCCAGCTGGTGGGCGCGGTCCTGTGCAGCAGCCAGGGCGCGCGCTTTAGCAATGGCAAGCGCCATCTGCCGTGCAGCTTGCTCCCCTGTGTGGACCTCCTGATCCAAGAACAGGTGATCGGTCTGGAAGATGAGCAAGGCGATTCCCAACTTCTGGTTTCCTGCAATTAGCGGTAGTGCCAGCAGGGAGCGGCTGTACAGCTCGACAGCCGTCTGTCGATCAATATTCGTTGAGGCGAGCGTATCCTCTACAACCAATGCCTGCCCGGAATCGAGCACAGTACTGCCCAGGACAATTTTTTCAAGTTCATAGTTCAGAGTGCGGGCTGAGGGTCGCAGTGGACCAAAGGCGGCCTCCCCTCGAAGAATACCCGCGCTCTCGTCCAGGATCAGGATAAGGACACCGTCAGCATCAAAGGTTTTCCCCAAGTTATCTGCCAGGGATTGAAATAATGAGGGGTTATCCACGCTCTCAAGAGAAGCCTGGGTGATCTCATTAAATAACCTCAGCGAGCGCTCGCGATCGAGTAGCTGCAGTTCGCGCTCTTCAGCATCAAGGCGCTGGCGGAGCTGTTCATGGTAGAGCCGCGCATTTGTGATCGCCAGCACGGCAAGGTTTGCTGCAGAAACCAAAAGTGAATGCTCGGCTTCACTCAAACCGCGCGCATGGTCTACATCGACCAGCAAGCCACCCAGACGTTCCTGCCCTGCGCGCAGAGGAATTTCCAGGCGGGTATTCCGTTCCGCCAGGTTAACTGGCGATGTATCCGATAATTCGTTGTCTTCGGAGCTGCCGATACGCATCCTGCTGGAGGTACTCCGGTCGATAAGAAAAACGCCAAATTCAGCAAAATCCAGGGCTGCACCCAGCTCCTCGACCAGTAGCTGGCATATCTCGGTTTCATCGTGAGAAGCTGCCAGCTTGGTACTTAACTGGAACAGGATAGCCTGGCGTAGACTTTGCGTTTGGCTTTCAGATATCTGTCGCCTGAGCAGCGAGTTATTCTTGGAAGCTTCACGAAATGCAACCAGGATCAACATCACGACAATGATGACCGCAATAACCCACTCGATGAGATGCTTGATTGGACCGCCCCCAAGCAAATAGTCTACATAAACCGAGGCGGTCACCAGGATGACTCCAAAGATTAAGAAGAGCCATTGCAATCGCTTTAACCGCCGGGATGCATTTTGAACTTCTCGAATGTTGTTGGATGTCATGCCGGTTCAGATTATCCCCACCAAGGTCTTATATTTAATTGCCATTCAATCATCTTCAGATTCCATCAGGAGAAAACCCCTCCCAGGACCTCTTGGGCAGGGGAGACAACATAAAATGCATTCGGATCAGTTCGATTAACCTATGCATTGAGCTACAGGAACTCGGTGATTGTGAATGTGCACAGAAACACTACCTGTTCTTTGTGGGTATACATTCCCACCATTCCCTGCGCGGTAACAAGTCTTGTGGATTCTGATCCACGTTCTCCACTCCTCTACCGCGCCTAATTATAGTGCGAAAAACGATTCAACGGTAAGGTTTCTGATAGGATGTTAATAGTAGCTATACACCTAGTCTGATATAATCGCCATGGTCGACGCCCTGGGGAGTGGTTGGGTCCCGGTGGGCTCCCCGGTCTTCAAAACCGGTGGCGGGTCGCGTTGCGGGCCGCGGTGGGTTCGACTCCCATCCACTCCCGCCTATCGCGACTGCTCATGATCGAGCACTCCTGAGTAACTTGAATATTCGTTGGTACTCACTTATCTTCGTGGTTTCGAGTACACCCTTTTTTTAGCTGATTGGTTAGTCTGGTATTAAATGTACCCCCAAGAATCTGACACTCTGACGCATATCGTCAGCCGCGTGCTGCGCATTGAAGACTTCACCCCCGGCGACCCCAAGCTGGGGTATATTGCTCGTTATCGTGGCAGGCTTTACAACGAAGACAGCGCAGCCGCCTATGATGAGCTCACCAATCTCTTGCGCCCCCAGGAGATCACACCGCTATTCCGGAAGGAGCGAGAGCGCCATGTCGTGCTCCTGACCCAGGGGGTCCGCCGGCCGGGAAAATCCAGGACATGGGTCAATGTGGTGTTATTCATCCTGACGATCATCAGTGTTTTTATCGCCGGGACTCTCTACACCATGGGGGGGTCTTTTGATGGACCGCCAAACCTGGGGCTGCGTGAGCTGCTCCCATATTTAATTCAGGGCATGGGCGGTGGGGCAGCATTTGCAGTTAGCCTGCTGTCCATCCTGCTGGCCCACGAACTTGGTCACTACTTCGCAGGCCGGATCCATAAGACGCATGTTACTTTGCCATACTTCATCCCATTCCCCCTCAGCCTGTTCGGCACAATGGGAGCCTTTATACAACTTAAGGAACCGCCCAGGAACCGGCGTATCCTGCTGGACATCGGCATCGCTGGACCTATTGCTGGGCTGGTAGTTGCCATCCCCGTGCTTTTGCTCGGGCTTTCGCTCTCGCAAATAAGCCCGATCCCTGCTCAGGTGCCACCCGGGCAATTCTTGCAGATTGAGGGCAATTCGCTCTTATACCTCCTGAGCAAATTTGTGATCTTTGGCAAGCTGCTGCCGGAACCTGGCAGCTTCGGTGGCATGCCCCCGTGGTTGTACTGGATCCGCTATTTTTTCACCGGCCAACCCTTGCCGCTTGGGGGGTTGGATGTCTTCCTGCACCCCGTAGCATGGGCGGGATGGGCAGGATTGCTGGTCACTGCCCTAAACCTGATTCCTGCCGGACAGCTGGATGGTGGTCATGTGCTGTATGTGCTGGTCGGCAAGCGCGCCAACACACTTCTCCCGCTAATTCTCGGCGCACTGGTGCTGCTTGGCCTGGTTTGGAATGGCTGGTGGCTATGGGCGTTTCTGATCTTTATGCTGGGACGCCTGCATGCCGAACCGCTTGACCAGATTACCCCCCTGGATCCATCGAGGCGGGCTGTTGCTATCTTAGGGCTGGTAATTTTTTTGTTAGTGTTCACGCCTGTTCCCTTGCTGGCTGTAGGGCTGGTGTAATCTACTTAAGTACCCAATTTTCTTTCAAACCTGATAATTTTGGAATTTACTGCAATTGACGGGGTTATTCGACCATGCTAGAATGATTCCGGTAGTGACCACCGCTTTCGCAGTAAAGCTCCATGACTCAACCTAAAGACGCCCCCCAACCAAGGCAAACCCCAGATCCCATTACCATACAGATCCGCCGTGTTCTGCTCGCCTTGCTGGTGGTCGTCATGCTCATCGTAGTGGGCGTCTTCTTGGACGCAAGAGTCAATGGGCGTGGACCCTTAGCCCAGATGCTCCGCCTCAGCCCATCGGTCTCTCCACCCGCTGAAGTTACTGACACGCAAGTAATTTCCCCCACCCCCAGCGATGAGCCACCCACGCTCACGCCGACCACCTCCGCAGTCGAAAACCCTGACACTGCTACCCCAAGTCCAAGTCCCTCCCAACAGCCTGAGACTTCGAAACTTTTAGCAGGAGCCGAATTCTCTGTAGATGAAGGCGTTATTTTCCTCGCCATGAATGAAGGTGGGCGGCATCACCTTTTTGCCTACCACCCACAAAACCTGCCATTCACCCGCTTAACCTCTGGGAACTGGGACGACATCCATCCTGCAATCAGTCCGGATGGAACGCGCCTGGCTTTTGCATCCAACAGAGACGGCGTCTGGGATCTCTACATGCTGGAAGTGTTTACAGGCAAGACAAGCCGCCTGACGAATTCGCCCGAATACGACGGTGCCCCATCCTGGTCCTCCGATGGGCAATACCTTGTTTATGAGAGCTACACCACAACACTCACCACCCTGCCTCCCAAGGAAGGTCAAGAGCAGCTGACGGCGACGCCGCCGGTAACCCTTACGATCCCCAACATGGAAATATTTATCCGACCTGTGGGGAGTGATGTAGCCGACCAGGCGGTATTACGCCTGACAGACGATCCTGCCGCCGATTTCACACCGGCGTGGTCTCCTTCTGGGAGGCATATCGCTTTCGTTTCCAACCGCAGTGGTGAGAACGAAATTTGGCTGGCGGACCTGGACCGCATTGAAGATCGTTTTCGCAACCTGAGCCAGAACCCTAAAGCGAACGATGCGCACCCAGTTTGGGATTCAGCGGGCAGGCGTCTGGCCTGGTCAGCCCAGATGGAGGGTTTCCAGAACATCTTGCTGATAGACGTGAGCCAATCGGGAACAGCTGCGAGTGCCATCGGCGCAGGCGATTGGCCTGCCTGGAGTCCTTCCAACGATATTCTTGTGACACCTCTGTCGTCTCCAAATCGTGCATATTTGACCGCATACCAATCCAACGGGACAGGCCTGGTTCTGCCAGCGCTGCCTCTGCTGGGGTCTCTGTCTGGACTCTGTTGGGGGAGCAAAGCGCTCCCTCAACCCCTGCCTTCCGTGCTTAATCAGGCTGCGCGCAGCCTTCCCACACCACCGTACCAGGATATCCTGACACCCATCACTGAGATACCTAGCGGTCGAATGCGGGTTGTATCGCTGGATGACGTCCAGGCGCCATACCCATTGCTGCACGACCGGGCTGATGAGTCGTTCATTGCTCTGCGCAACGAGTTATCCAGACGGCTGGGTTGGGACTTCCTCTCGGTGTTACAGAATGCCTATGTTCCACTCACATCGCCTCTCTTTCCTGGTTTGCTCAACGACTGGCTGTATACCGGGCGCGCAATTGAGCTTAATACAGCCCCCGTTAATGCAGGATGGATGGTCTTCACCCGCGAGGACTTTGGACCATCCACTTACTGGCGTGTCTTTTTGCGCACACGCTTCCAGGATGGCACTCAGGGGATCCCTCTCGAACAGGCCCCCTGGGACTTAAACGCTCGTTATCAGGGTGACCCGCGCTTCTACGAGCAGGGGGGTGCGCCCGTTCTGGGTATCCCATCCGGCTACTGGCTGGATTTCACCGAGTTAGCTTCCAGTTACGGGTGGGAGCGCTTGCCAGCACTCTCGACATGGCGCTCGGCATTACCCGCCGCGCGTCTCAACGAGTTTGTCCTGACTGGCGGTTTGGATTGGTTCTCGGCTATGGTGGAGGTCTACCCGGTCGATGCAGTCTATACCCCGACTCCAATCCAGCCACCAACATTCACGCCCACCATTACCCGCCGCCCTACGCTTACGCCGACCCCCACGCGTACGCCCTTCCCAACGCGCACGCCAACCGTCACCCGAACTGCGACTATCACACGTACTCCTACCCTGACCCTGCCGTTGCTTACAGCCACGCCATGAGCCGCAATTCCATCTCCCTAAGAGCACAAACCCATGGCAGCCGTCTGGTCGCGTTCCTTATCTTCGCCGGCTTGTCGGCCTGCCAGTTTTCCACGTCTAGCCCAGATACGGTCTCCCCTACTGCTACAATTTCCGAGGATGAATCCCTCTCGAATATAACCGTTACTGCTGCAGAGCTGCCAACTTCTACACCCGTAATGGTGATGGAAGATGACAGCCTGGCCAATCCCGGGCTGCTCGCGATTAGCTTACCTACGCCAGCCGCTGATCCTTTGCGCTTCACATTCCCTACGCCAGGTCAACCGCCGGTCTCGGCCTGGCGACCGCCACTTTACCCTACACCCTGGGTGCCAACACCCTTCGATCACTTCTTTTTCTCCCGCCCGATCGCTGCCAACGAAGTCAATTGGCCGCTGGCAGATTACCGCTATGGTGGCGTTTTCTTACCGGATGTCGTGCATACCGGCATCGACATCCCTGCGCCCCCTGAGACACCAGTTCTGGCTGCCGGAGAAGGCCGCGTCACTTGGGCTGGCTATGGTTTATTCCGCGGCATAGAGGACACTACTGACCCGTATGGGTTGGCTGTGGCGATAAAGCACTCATTTGGTTACAATGGGCAAACCCTCTATACTGCTTATGGACATCTCAGCCGTGTGGATGTGCTAGTAGGGCAGCATGTGGAGACTGGCAAAGTGATCGGATTGGTGGGAGAGACGGGTAAAGTAACCGGACCACACCTGCATTTCGAAGTGCGCCTCGGTCAAAACAGATTTTTCCAGAGCCGCAATCCCGAGCTCTGGCTTTCACCGCCAGAAGGCTGGGGCATACTGGCTGCCCGACTGCTGGACAGCAACGGCGCACCGCTTCTCAGCCATCTCATCAGCGTACGTTCTAAAACAAGCTCACAGTATTGGGCGGTCAAATCCTACGGAGGCGGTGCCGCTGTCAGCGATAACTATTACCAGGAAAATCTGGTGTTGGGTGACCTCCCGGCGGGTGATTACGTGGTATGGATTCCCTTCGAAGGTTCCACATACAACCTGGAGGTTCATATCGATCCAGGTCGGGTTACGTTTTTCCGCTTTCACGGGAAAGATGGCGGCGAAGTCCTTATTCCGCCCACACCGAAACCTGAATTCACGCCTCCCGCATCACAGATCACACCGACCCCTTGACAGGTCGAACATTTGTGCTAAACTAATTAAATCGATATACTTTGGTCGACTTGATTCCGAGTTTGATGTATAGATTTCTAGCCAGCAGGAGACCCTGAACCATGAACCGAAAAGCCTCGTCATCCAGCCAAGAGCCGGACAATTCACGCGATATTGCTCTCGAAAAAGCCCTGGGGGATATTACCAAACGCTATGGAGATGGATCGATCATGCGCTTGGGCGAAGCGCACAAATTATTGGTGGAAGCCATCCCCACAGGCTCGCTCTCATTGGATATTGCCTTAGGTGTCGGCGGCATCCCACGCGGGCGCATTACGGAGATCTATGGCCCAGAATCATCTGGAAAAACCACCATCGCCCAGCATATCGTTGCCGAGGCGCAGAAACGCGGCGGTACTTGTGCCTTTGTTGATATGGAGCACGCTCTTGATCCCACCTATGCTGAACGCTGTGGCGTACAGGTTGACAGCCTGCTCATTGCTCAACCCGATACGGGCGAGCAAGCCCTGGAGATCACCGAGACGCTGGTGCGTTCTGGGGCAATCGACGCCATTGTAATCAACTCAGTCGCCGCCCTGGTCCCGCGTAATGAGATCGAAGGCGATATGGGAGATGCTACGATGGGCATGCAAGCGCGCTTGATGTCACAGGCTTTGCGTAAGCTTTCCGGGGCAATCAAACAAACCAATACTTCTGTGATATTTACCAACCAGCTGCGTCAGAAAATCGGCGTCATGTTTGGCAACCCCGAAACCACCACCGGTGGTATGGCACTCAAGTTCTACGCTTCGGTGCGTCTGGATGTACGCCGCATTCAATCCATCAAGTTAGGGCAAGATATCATCGGAAATCGCACGCGGGTGCGCGTGGTAAAGAATAAAGTCGCTGCCCCGTTCCGCACTGCCGAGTTCGACATCATGTATAACGAGGGCATCTCCAAGGTTGGCGACTTGATCGACCTGGCGTCTCAGCTTGAGATCATCTCCAAGCGTGGCTCATTCTATAACTATGGCGATATTCGTCTCGGACAAGGGCGCGAGAATGCCAAAGACTTCCTGCGCCAGAATCGCGATATGGCTGACGAGATCGAGCTGGCAATCCGGCAGCAAGCGCTTTCGGGTATCGTGCCGATGCCCTTCGGGGGTGACGACGAAGGCGGCATGGAAGATGACGAGACATAAATCCAGGGTTGGTGCGACCATAAAACAGAGCAGCTACCCTGGGCTCGCATTAATGCTTCTAGGTATAAGCTTCCTCACAGTCTCCTGCGGCACGGGCACGTTACCTGGTCAATCAGAAGGGATCTATTTGCCCCCTACTTCTGTGTCCCCTGCCAATCCACCGGTCATGCTGATCCCTACAGCCACCATCCCTGAAGCTGAAACTACGCTGGTCGCTTTGCCTACTTCCTTACCCCCGTGTACGAACAACCTTCGCTTCGTGGAAGATTTAAGCATCCCGGATGGCTCGCTGGTTACACCAGGTGAGGTATTGGACAAAAGCTGGAAGGTAGAGAATAACGGATCGTGCAATTGGGATTCAGCTTACCGTCTCAAACACGTAGGCGGACCTGAAATGGATGCTCCTACCGAACAAGCGCTCTTCCCAGCCCGCAGTGGCATGCAAGCCTCCATCCGAGTAATCTTCACTGCTCCTTCCGAAGCTGGAGCTCATCGCAGTGCCTGGCAGGCATTTTCCCCGGATGGTACGGCCTTCGGTGACCTGATCTTTATCGAGATTCAAGTCTCAGGTTAATCGTCCCCGATAAGGGGCTTGCACTTTTCGCCAACAGAAATCCAATCCAAGAATTTAGTCACCGGCAGGTTGAGTATGTTACCCGTAGATATCGAATATCTTGCTGATAGACCTGAGTGGCTGCCGGTGCTGGCTGAATGGTTCTACCAGGAATGGGGGCATGGCGACCCGCCATTCAGCATAGAGGACTTCCTCAACCAATTCCACACACGCCTGAACCGGGACCGATTTCCATTGACAATGGTAGCATCTCTGAAGGGTGTACCTATCGCCACAGCCAGCCTGAAGCTTATGGAAATGGAAACCCACCCGCAATACTTGCATTGGCTGGGAGGCGTGTTTTCCCTTCCGCAATATCGTCGTAAGGGGATTGGCGCCCGCGTAGTTGAGGCTACTGCTACCGAAGCGAGGCGCCTCGGGATAAGCGAACTCTACCTGTACACACGACGCAGTGTGGCTTTGTACGCCGAACTTGGTTGGGAGATCATCGAGCAACCTGAATACCGAGGTCATCCGGTAAGTATCATGAAACGCAGGCTCGATAAATTTTAAGCACGCGACTATCAGACCCGCGCACCTCGGTAGTCAATATTTCCAGAAGGAGAAAATAATGGCTTATGACACCGAACTTGCAAAGCGCATAAAGAACGCCCTGGAACAAGCCAACCATCCCGAGTTCGTTGAGAAAAAGATGTTTGGAGGTGTGGCTTACATGCTCCAGGGAAATATGGCGTGCGGCGTCCACAAGAACGAAATGATTGTCCGTGTTGGGAAGGAGGGGTATATAGATGCACTCAACCGCCCAGGCGCCCACCCTTTTGATTTGACAGGGCGTCCCATGAGCGGTTGGTTGAGTGTGCGGCCCTCGGGCTTCCAATCTGAGCAAGCACTACGGGAATGGGTAGACCTAGGCATACATTTTGCTCTGACACTCCCTCCAAAGTGACGATCAGACCGCCTTTCCCGAAGATTATGTCCCCTCTTCCCAGGAATTCAAGTATTTCACCTGCTCGGCGGTAAGCACGTCGATATTCACACCCATGGCATCGAGTTTCAAGCGGGCGATCTCCTTATCGATCTCTTCAGGTACGGAATAGACTTTGTTCTCAAGTTTATCGGCGTTTTTGACCATGTATTCGGCTGCGAGTGCCTGATTGGCGAACGACATATCCATCACGCTGGCTGGATGCCCTTCCGCTGCCGCCAAGTTGATCAGTCGCCCTTCCGCCAGCAGGTTAATCCTCCGCCCATCATTAAGGGTATATTGCTCAATAAAAGGACGCACCAGGCGTTTTTCGGCTGCCATTTCTTCCAGTGCTGGGATATTGATTTCCACGTTGAAGTGACCTGAGTTTGCCACAATCGCCCCATCCTTCATCATTTGGAAGTGATGGCTGTCGATCACATTGATATCGCCTGTGACTGTGCAGAAGAAATCGCCTATCTTCGCGGCTTCATCCATAGGCATGACCCTGTAGCCATCCATGATCGCTTCAAGAGCAGGCAATGGCTCTACTTCGGTGACGATTACATTGGCACCCAGTCCGCGTGCCCGCATCGCCAACCCGCGCCCGCACCAGCCGAATCCAGCCACGACGAAGGTCTTCCCAGCCAGCAGTACGTTCGTTGCGCGCACAATCCCATCAATCGTGGATTGCCCTGTCCCGTAGCGATTGTCGAATAAATGCTTGGTCATGGCGTCATTGACGGCAATGACCGGGAAAGCCAGGGCGCCATCGGCAGACATGGCGCGCAAGCGGATCACGCCAGTTGTAGTCTCTTCTGTGCCGCCGATCATATTGGAGAGCAGGTCTCTGCGCTCTTTATGCAGTGTCCCGACGAGATCGGCGCCATCATCCATAGTCATATGCGGGCGGTGATCCAGGGCTGCGTTGATGTGCCGGTAGTAGGTGGCGTGGTCCTCCCCCTTGATTGCAAACACCGGGATCTCGAAGTGAGTCACCAATGAGGCGGCCACATCATCCTGGGTCGATAATGGGTTTGATGCGGTGAGCACCAGGTCAGCGCCACCCGAGTGCAGTGTCTGCGCCAGATTTGCAGTCTCAGTCGTCACATGCAGGCAAGCAGACAAACGTACGCCTGCCAACGGGCGCTCCTTGGCAAAGCGTTGCTGGATCATGCGCAGGACTGGCATCTCACGTGCCGCCCACTCGATCTTGCGCCGGCCTCCCTCAGCCTGTTTCACATCTTTGACGTCATATTTCTCCATACTTATCTCCTCGTAATCATTATTTCAATAGCAAATCTAGCTTACCGTGATCGTCAAAATGATGACGGAAACGTGCGACGAACTGCTCGGGAGTGTAGGAGTGACCTTGCGAGCCGCTATGCTCCAGGCAATATGTCGCCGCCAGAGTCCCTACCTGGCCGCATGTGAGCCAGTCCAGATCGTGAGCATAGGCAGTCAGGAAGCCGCCTCGAAAAGCGTCCCCCACACCGGTAGGATCGACGATTTGATCAGGTACGACCACCGGGACATGGTGTTGCTCATCCCCAGCATACACATTGGCTCCGTGTTCTCCACGTGTGACAACCAGAAACTTGCACAACGCCTGGATGTCTTGGGGAGACATGCCGGTCATCTTTTGAATCAATGCAAACTCGTAATCGTTGGTAACGAGTGCCAGTGCACCTTCAATTCCCGCACGCAGCTCTTCACCTGTCATGCGCACAATTTGCTGGCTCGGGTCGTACAGATAGGAAATATCAAGTTCTCGACATTCGCGCACGTAGAGTTTCATCGCTTCAGGATCATTCGGTGATATTACAACAATATCTGGCAGATCAGCCTGAAGCTCATGCAGGGAGAGCTGTGCTGCGTGTGCCATAGCCCCAGGGTAAAAGCTGGCAATCTGGTTGTTTGAGCGGTCAGTATTGGCAAAGAACGACGCAGTGTACTCTCCCGGAATAACCTTTGCCCAATAGGTATCTACTCCCTTCCCTTCCAGCCACTGGCGGTACTCTTCGAAATCCTCGCCGACGGTGGCAAACAGCCTGGGGTGTATTCCGAACAGGGCATAGCGTGTAGGCGATATTCGGGGCTGTTCCGCCGCGCATGCGCACCATAGATTCAACCAAAAACGACAGGCTGATGCTCTCCAGCTTATCCGGAAGGATATGATCACGGAAATATCCTGGGAATATCATTAGATAATCATACGCAACGGAGCCGGTCAGAACGATGTTCATAGCATATTTTGGGAGCGCAAGAGACTATACCCTGAAAATTATGCAGCCACAGAGCAGGATTCTCCTGATGGCTTTAATGATCCTTCACAATCTTAACAATATTTTGCTTAAACGGCGGGTAGACAATGCCTTTCTCGGTGACAATCGCAGTCAACAGGCGGTAGGGGGTGATATCAAATGCTGGGTTGCGGGCAGCGGCGCCTGCGGGCATCACAGCCTGCCCACCAGCCTGCAGGTCAAGTACCTCCTCTGCATCGCGTTCTTCGATTGGGATCAATCCACCGTGTCCCAGGGAAAGGTCAATGGTCGGGGTGGGCACCACTGCATAAACCGGGACATTGTTATCCTCTGCTGCCAGCGCCAGCATATATGTGCCGATCTTGTTCGCCACGTCGCCGTTAGCAGCCACCCTGTCTGCGCCGAAAAGAACTTTTTGCACCTGTCCGGAGCTCAAGAAAAATCCTGCAGCATTGTCACTGATGATCTCGTAGGGAATGCCATATTGCTCCAGCTCCCAGGCTGTCAGCCGTGCTCCCTGCAGGCGTGGACGGGTTTCATCTACCAGCACATGTACACGCTTCCCTTGTTCGTGCGCCATACGTATCACCCCGAGTGCTGTACCCCAATCGACAGTCGCCAGCGAACCGGTATTGCAATGGTGGATTACCGTATCCCCATCGTCAATCAAAGTTGCACCGTGTCGCGCCATACGTTGGTTGATTTCCACATCCTCATCGGCAATGTGCTGGGCTTCCTCGAGCACTGCCGCTCGTAGCTCCTCTGGGTCGCCATCAGTATCAATGCTGCGCTTGAGCACTCGCTGCAATGCCCAGTCCAGGTTCGCAGCTGTCGGACGGGCTTTATGCAGCATTTCGGCTGCTTGTTTCAGATCCAGTAGTAAAGATGCCGAATTGCTCGCCTCTGATTGATAAGCGGCTAAGGCCAATCCAAAGGCAGCTGCAGCGCCAATTGCCGGTGCACCACGCACTACCATGTCTCGTATAGCTCCTGCAACCTGGTCCACATCGTCATAACAGACAACGTGGAACTCACCAGGCAACAAGCGCTGGTCGATCATGCGGAGGCATTTATGTGTATCATCCCATTCCAAGGTGCGCATGGTTTTCGCTTCTGGTTGGATAGCAGACGAGAGTTTAACATGCAACACATGGATTGTCAAAGAATCAACCTGAGCGGTTGTGTAGCTCACCTGCATCCTCGACACTTAGATTTTGTGTATAATTGTATCGGATTGTCAAGGGCTGGCTTTATTTTCCACAACTGAATTGCATATAACGGCGATCACACTCATGAGAACCTCAGGAGGTAAATACATGGAGGAATTGATTCAACTTGTTGCCCAAAAAACTGGCATTACCCAGGATCAGGCTAAAAGCGCTGTCCAATTGGTGATTGGTTTTCTCAAAGACCACCTTCCCAAGCCCATCACCGATCAGATCGATACAATACTGAGCGGTGGAAAGCTGCCGCAAGACTTGATGAAAGGCCTCGGCGGCCTCTTCAGCGATAAATGAGCTTTCGCATAATTTCAATCAATCAAGGAGAATAATATGCCAAAACTAATCGATGTTGAGGGTATTGGACCAGTCTTTTCCGGGAAGCTGAAAATGGCAGGAATTACAAATGTCACTGCTCTGCTTGATATGGGCTCAACGCCCAAAGGGCGCAAGACAATCGCTGAAAAGGCCGGCATCAGCGACGCCCTGGTACTCACCTGGGTGAATCATGTAGACCTGTTTCGCATCAACGGTGTCGGCGAAGAATATTCCGACCTGCTGGAGCGATCTGGTGTCGACACAGTTGTGGAGCTGGCCCAACGTAATGCAGAAAACCTATTCGAGAAGATGGTCTCTGTAAACGAAGAAAAGAAACTGGTACGAAAGCTACCGACCCTAGCGCAGGTCAAGAGCTGGGTTACTCAAGCGAAGAAACTGCCTCGTGTAGTGAATTATTAATCAGTCTCCACATCGACTCACAATCTAAGCTGGATATAGGGTGTGCGGCGCAGCCATATTGGTGTTTTGCACATCCTGTTTTTTGCTGTGATAGAATCGCCCCGTGAGATTAATAAACCTTCGTGCTGCTGGTTACGTCCTCGTAGTTGCTTCTTTCACATTAGCCTGCACGCTGGTCGAGGGCATCACTGAGGTGTTACCCACGGGCATACCACAAGCCAGCGCGACACCCACCACCTCGCCATCCACCCCAATCCCCACGCCCACTGTGACCCTGCCTCCTATACCCACGCCGCTTCCCGCGGCACGCATTCAGAGTGGGGATGAGGCGCGCTTCGCCGGCGATTGGGATCGCGCCTTGCTAGAATACGAAAGCGCTCGAGCAAATAGCTCCGAGGAGGATATCCAAAGCGCCGCACTATTGGGTATTGGCAGGACGCGGATCCAAGCTGGCGACCCAGAGGGTGCTATCCAGGCGCTTAATCAGCTCATCCAGACCTATCCCCAATCGCTCCATGTGCCATACGCCCATTTTGCTCTGGGTCAGGCGCTCTCTACTGCAGGCAGGCAGAGTGAGGCTGCTGACGCATATCTGAACTACTTGACCATACGCCCTGGACTAATCGACGCCTATATCCTTGACATACGCGGCGATGCCCTCGAGTCTGCCGGGCGCTATGGCGAGGCACTGGTGGATTATCGCAGCGCATTACTGGCTCCCAGCCTGCTGGCTAGCCTGCCCATCGAAATCAAGATCGCTCGTTCTCATGCTGCGGTCGGAGACTACGACACTGCCCTGGGACTATACTTGGAAATTTATAGGCGCACAGATAGCGACTTCACCAAGGCTCAAATGGACCTGCTCATCGGTCAAGCCTACATCGCAAAAGGCGACAACGAGCAGGCTTATGCAGCCTACCAGGATGCGGTCAATAACTATCCCGCCTCGCGTGACTTCTTACGTGGCACTGGTTGCTCTGGTAGATGCGGGTATCCCGGTAGACGAATTGAACCGCGGCATTGTGGATTACTTCGCTGGTGAATATGGGGTTGCCATCGCTGCCTTCGATCGCTATTTCCAGGCTGGCTCGGCTTACCCGGCAACTGCGCACTATTACAATGGACTGAGCCTGCGCGCTCTCGGAGGGTATCAAGACGCCATCGCCCAATGGGATCAAATCATCCAGAACTATGGCGACGACCGTTTCTGGGATCGAGCCTGGGAACAAAAGGCCTATACCCAGTGGGAATTTCTCGACCAATTCCCGGAAGCCATTCTGACCCTGCTAGATTTCGTTACCGCAGCGCCAAACCATCCCCGCGCCGGTGAATTCCTCTATGATGCTGCCCTGGTAGCAGAGCTTGCAGGCGATCTTGTCCAGGCAGGCTTGCTTTGGGAACGCGTCGCCGCAGAATATCCTGGTTACGAACAGGCTGCGCGGGCGCGCTTTTTGGCTGGGATAGCGCGTGCGCGCCTGGGTGATCATGAGGGGGCATTAATAGCCTTCCAGCGTGTCCTGGAGAACGCTACAACTCCGGAAGAGCGAGCGGCGGCTTATCTTTGGCAGGGAAAGAGCCAGCTCGCCATGGGTGATGCAAGCGCGGCGGCTGCAGCCTGGCAACAATCTGCCAATGTTGATCCGACTGGATACTACTCCGAGCGTGCTTTCGACCTGCTGCGCCAGCGCCAGCCTTTTCAGCCGCCCGACCAATACGATCTGGCAGTTGACCTGAGCGTCGAGCACTCTGAAGCCCAAGTCTGGCTAAGAACAACATTCAATCTTCCCCAAGACCAGGACCTCGCTTCTGTGGTACCACTCCTCGGGGATCCACGCATGGTGCGCGGTACGGAGTTGTGGGAGCTGGGATTATTAGAAGAGGCACGCCAGGAATTCGAATCTCTACGCCTGGCTTTACAATCCGATGTTGTAGGAAGCTTCTTGCTGACAGGCTATTTGCACGAAATCGGCCTCTATCGGTCCGCAATCCTCTCTGCTCGCCAGGTGCTCGACCTGGCAGGGATGAGCGATGCAGAGACCTTGAGCGCACCTGCTTATTTTAACCACATTCGTTTTGGGGCGTATTTTTCGGACCTTATCCTGCCAGCAGCACACGAGCATGGATTCCACCCGTTATTCTTGCTGAGCGTTGTGCGCCAGGAGAGCGCCTTCGAGGGGTTTGTGCGGTCCACTGCCGGGGCGCGCGGGCTGATGCAGATCATTCCTGCCACGGGCCACGAAATAGCCGGCAATCTGGGCTGGCCGCCAAACTACACGGATCAAGACCTTTACCGACCGGTGGTCAGCGTGCGTTTGGGTTCGGAATACCTAGCAAAGTGGCGGGATTTCTTGGATGGCGATGTGTACGCAGCTCTCGCGGCCTATAATGGCGGTCCTGGGAATGCCATCGCTTGGCGGGAGATTGCTGGCGATGACCCAGATCTTTTCGTCGAGATTGTGCGTTTCGAGGAGACCCGGCGCTATATCCGTTCAATCTACGAGATCTATAACCTGTACAGGCGTGTCTACTCTCGTTTACCTTGAGTTGTGCGTTCGGTTTAAGGGGTAGGTGTCGCTGTTTCCGTTAGACCGACAGGTCTTCTAGCCAGCAAGTACCAGCTTGATATCGAGGCGAAGCGATCGCTTGGGTCAAACAAGGGTCCGATCTGCACGCCTTGCACTTGAGGGTCTACGGCATAGGAATAGACTGGGTAGAACAATGGGAGGGCTGGCAGCTCAGCTGCGAAACGCACCTGGAAATTGCGATAGGCTTTCGCGCGTTCGGCGATATCGACAGTAACCCGCGCTAGTTCGAGGAATTCGCTGGCCCGCCGGTCGTTCCACATAGCGTAATTCTGCCCTCCCGTCGTCTGGGCTTGATCCCAAAAAGGATATGGGTCCGGGTCCGCATAGCGCGTAAGATTGATATCCACCAGCGCAGCCTGGTACTCGCGTGGCTCCAGATAGTCTTCCACAAGCTGTTCATATCCCACCGGTTTGAGGATTACCTCAACGCCAAGGGCTGCCCAGTCAGCCTTGATCATCTCAACAATCGCTTGATGCACGGGATTATCGGGATAAACCATCTCAAATGAAAATCTTTCACCTTCGCGCTGACGGGTTTGTCCCCCTTCAGCAGGAATAGTGTAACCTGCAGCCTTAATCGCTTCCAGGGCGGCTGTGGGGTTGTAACTGATACGCTCAATGTCCTCGTAATATCCCCAGGTGCCTGGGAAGATCGGCCCATCAGCAAGGATTGCCTGCCCATTGAGCAGCTGGTCCACCATTCGCTGGCGATTGAGTCCCATCAGGAGAGCTCGGCGCAGGGTTGCGTCTTGAAAAAAGTCAAGGTCTGGGATATCCAGGTTGAAATAAATCAGTGTTAATGACGGCAATCGGCTGGAGTAGAGGTTAAGATCTGGAGAACTTAATATTTCACCAAGGATGTCCTCTGTCACCTGGCTGATGCCAAGCACTTCACCACTCTGGTAGGCTGTGAAGGCGGATTGTGCATCTACGTAATATTGAAATACGATCTGGTCGATAAATGGTCGGCCTTGATAATACTCATCAAAAGCAGAGAACACAACCCCCTGGATTTGTCCCTGGCTAGATATGAAGTGGTCGAAACGATATGGTCCACTGCCCACGGGATTCAGATTAAATTCTGCATCGATTATTTCCGCCGGGGACATCCCATTGAGAATGTGTCTGGGCAGCACACCAAAAGACAGGTAGTCCAAGAAGGGTGCAAAAGGCTCCGGCAGGCGAAATTGTATGGTTTTATCATCCAGCACATTAACTTCTACCTGATCCCAAAGCTGGCGCAAATCCACTGGGAGTGGAATCTCTTCACTGCGCATTGTCTCGATTGTGAAAGCTACATCCGCGCTGGTCACAGGCTCACCATCGTGCCAGACTGCCGCAGGCCGGATTGAGAAATTGTATACACTGCCATCCGCAGACACGCCCCACGACTCTGCCAGATCAGCTTGGGGCAAACCCTGGGTATCAAAACGAATCAACGCGCTGAAGAGGAGCCGGCTTGCGTCTCGATCTGCGGGATTGTAGCTATCCAGAATTGGGTTGAGGCGACCAAAGGTGCCAATGATCGCTTCAGTATAGACGCCCCCTGTCACCGGTTGGATAAGAGCCGGCGGCTGGGCAACGTTCGGCTGCTGCTGTACAAGCAGCAGCACCACGATAGTCGCCAGTGCCAGCACCACGATAAGTAGTTGCCAGCGCAGCCTTTTCAATCTATCCTTTGATGATCACCGTTGTGATAGCCAGCAAGAAGAACAATATACTCAGCCCGATGGTCACTCGAAATAAGATTTTCTCGATGCCGCGCCGGGCGGTGAAGATGCCCCCCGTATCCGAGCCAGTCAGTCCACCCAGACCAGCACCCTTACTCTGTAAGATGACGCCGATGATCAGGGCAATTGAGGTGATAATCAATGCAATATTCAGGTATACTTCCACAACTTCCTCCGCATAATTTCATACTTTACAATAGGCAGGCGGATTATACCTTCGCGCCGAAATTTCGTCAAATCAGGCTAGAGTAATAGAGAATGTTGAGCGTGAGTAGCCATCCTGCTATATCGAAATCCATGATGCCCATATCGCCATCGTTGAAGGATGCAGACCCCCATGCATGAAGTTGTGATCAACCTGCACATGCATACACCATATTCCGACGGTCATTATTCACACCTCGAGATCGTGAAGGCTGGACTTGCCACAGGTCTAGATGCGGTGGTGGTTACCGATCACAATGTCTTAGTGAACGGTCCTGAGGACATCTACCAGGATGGCGACAAGCGTATCCTTCTGCTCGTCGGTGAGGAAGTCCACGACCAAAAGCGTGACCCACAGAAGAACCACCTGCTGGTATTCGGTGCAAATCGAGAGCTGGCAACTTTGGCACATGACCCGCAACTTCTGATTAACGCTGCCAAGAAAGCAGAGGGGATTTCGTTCATCGCACATCCTGTTGATCCGGCTGCGCCAGCAGTAGGGGAGGCGGATATTTCCTGGGAAGCCTGGGATGTTCAGGGTTATACCGGCTTGGAACTTTGGAATGGCTTCTCTGAGTTTAAAGCACTCCTGAAGACCAAGCTGCATGCCCTTTTCTATGCGTACTTCCCCAAACGCATCGCCCGTGGCCCACATCCACATGCGCTACTTAAGTGGGATGAATTGCTGAAGAATGGTCAGCGCATCGTTGCTATTGGCGGGTCCGACGCTCATGCTTTACCTGCTACCATGGGCCCACTGCACCGCACGCTTTTCCCTTACGAATTTCACTTCCGAACCATTAACACGCACCTGCTCTTGCCTGCACCCCTCACTGGTGAATTGGCTAAAGACCGGCGCCTAGTACTGGACGCTCTGGCGCAGGGTCATGCCTTCATCGGTTATGACCTTCCTGCATCAACAAAAGGATTCCGCTTCACAGCCCAGGGAAAAGACTCCCAGGCTTGGATGGGCGACGAGCTTCCCGCCAAACATGGGGTCACGCTTCAAATCCGCCTGCCACGCCGGGCGGAATGCAGCCTCATAAAAGACGGCCACGTACTCAAATCCTGGCGTGGACGCGAGACATGCACCCACATCACAACCGAACCTGGGGTATATCGGGTTGAAGTGTATATCGATTATCTTGGCAGGAAGCGAAGCTGGATTCTCAGCAATCCGATCTATGTGAGAGACTGAAATTAGCACATTTGTGTTATAATACGCCCCCCTGTTGCGCTTCACAATTGACCGAATGCCACGCTGAAGATATAACCCTGACCATGGACTTCAAACTACGTGCCCCCTTTCTGCCCACCGGTGACCAGCCGGAAGCCATCCGCCAGCTAGTGGAAGGCTTAGATAAAGGCTACCGCCATCAAGTCTTGCTTGGCGCCACAGGGACAGGAAAAACCTACACTGTCGCCTCGATCATCGAGAAGCTGAACATGCCCGCTCTTGTCATGGCTCACAATAAGACTTTGGCGGCACAGCTTTACGCGGAATTCAAAGATTTCTTTCCGGAAAACGCGGTCGAATACTTTGTTTCTTACTACGATTACTACCAGCCCGAGGCTTATGTCCCACGCCACGACCTGTACATCGAAAAAGACAGCGATATTAATGAGGAGATCGAACGGCTGCGCCTCGCAGCAACCACTGCACTCATGTCACGCAAAGATGTGATCATCGTTGCGTCGGTCTCGTGCATCTACGGCATCGGCAACCCAGATGCTTATGGTCGAGTTGTGATAAACCTGGAGAGCGGAAAAGTGTACCGCCGCAACGCCCTGCTACGCCAGCTCATTGAGGGCCAATACGAGCGCAACGACCTGGACCTGAGTCCTGGCAAATTCCGCGTACGCGGCGATACGCTCGAGATCATTCCAGCTTACCAGGACCAGTTCGGATACCGGATCACTTTCTTTGGGGATGAGGTCGAAAAAGTTGTTGAGTTCGATGTCGTCACGGGAGAGCTCCGCCGCCAGCTCAGCACAGTCCACATTTACCCCGCCAAGCACTTTATCACCGACCAGGACAAGCTTCAAAAAGCCATTCAAGATATCCAAGATGAGCTGGCGGAGCGCCTCGCCTGGCTAAGATCGCAGGATAAGCTGCTCGAAGCCCAACGCCTGGAGCAGCGGGCATTCTACGACTTGGAGATGCTGCGCGAAGTGGGTTACTGCTCGGGGATAGAGAACTACTCACGCCACTTAGACCAGCGGCCTCAGGGATCGCCTCCCTGGACCCTGATGGATTACTTGCCCAGCGAATATCTGCTCATTCTCGACGAATCGCACATGACCATCCCACAGATACGTGGAATGTACAATGGTGATCGCTCGCGAAAAGAGACCTTGGTTGAATATGGCTTCCGCCTGCCCTCTGCGCTAGATAATCGTCCACTCACCTTCGACGAGTTTCAAAAGCGTATGGGCTTCACCTTATACACTTCAGCAACTCCTGCTGCATACGAGATCAAGCAGGCTGACCAGGTAGTTGAGCAGATCATCCGCCCCACAGGTTTAGTAGACCCTGAAGTTGAAGTGCGCCCAATCGCCGGACAGATTGATGATCTCATCGCCGAAATCCGCAAGCGCGTCGAGGTGGGACAACGCACTCTGGTCACTACGCTCACCAAACGCATGGCCGAGAAGCTATCTGATTATCTGATGGAGTTGGGGATCAAGGTGCACTATTTGCACTCAGAGATCGACACCCTCGAGCGCATAGGCATCCTGCGAGACCTGCGTCTGGGTGTCTTCGACGTTGTCGTCGGCATCAACCTGCTGCGCGAAGGCCTGGACCTGCCCGAAGTCTCCCTTATTGCCATTCTTGACGCAGATAAAGAAGGGTTCCTGCGCTCGGAGACTGCCCTTATCCAGACCATAGGACGTGCAGCCCGCCACGTGGATGGTAGGGTGATCATGTACGCCGACAAAATGACAAATTCTATGAAGCGCGCCATCGACGAAACAAACCGCCGCCGGCTCAAGCAGGTAGCATATAATGAAGAACACGGCATCCAGCCTGTCGGCATCTATAAAGCTGTGCGTGACCTGACTGACCAGCTTTCAGCTAGAGCTGTCTCAGAGAATAGAGGTACTTATAAGGTTCAAAGAAATATGGAACATTCGGAGATCCACAAAGTGATCGGAGAGATGGAAAAGCAGATGAAAGAAGCGGCTAAGAATTTGGAATTTGAGAAGGCCGCTATGCTGCGAGACCAGATCTTTGAGCTGCGCGGGGTTTTGGCTGAAGACTCGAAACTACCCCCTTGGAAAAAAGTGCAATTGCTGGCTGGAGATGGGGAAACGTAGCCTGCGAATAGCCGTCACCGGGTTATTATTTTAACTCAGCTAATGTTTTCTGCCCCCGAAATTTCGGGCTTGGCGAGTGGTCCTCTTCCTCTACGTGACGTGCTGAGTTTACAAACGCAAGGTTCTGATTAGATCGGACTACCTGAATAAAGGCTTTCACCACGAGCGGATCAAATTGGGTTCCGGAATTGCGATTCAACTCATCCAGAATCTCCTGGGCGTTCATCCCTCGCCGGTAAGGTCGATCTGAGGCCATTGCTTCTACTGCATCCGCCACTGCCAGGATGCGCGATTCCATTGGAATATCAGCACCATTGACACCATCTGGGTAGCCACGCCCATCATAATGCTCATGATGATGACGGATGATCGGTATCAACTCTTTAAGTGAGTATGAATTCTCTAAGAGTTCTGCTCCCAAAAGTGAGTGCTGCCGAACAATTTCTAGCTCCGATGACGTCAACCGGCCTGGTTTAAACAAGATTGATTCTGACACCCCCAGCTTTCCAATATCATGCAACAACCCGGCTTTGCGAACCATATCCACCTGTTGGGAGTGCAGCCCTAATTTTTTCGCCATCAACACAGCATAATGCGCGACCTGTTTGGAGTGACCCAAGACATTCGGATCCCGCAGGTCAACAACTTCAGCGAGTGTATCCATCAACCCATCATTCAACCTCTGGATCTCGAACGAGCTCCTTTGTAAGGCGGTGTTCTTCTCCCGGATTTCCTGGACTACCAATTTAGTCCTGTCAATATACTGCATCTGGCTAAACCTGAGGAGCAATAGCGGGATTAGAGTGATAAGCGTCCCTAACAAACCCGCTGTTTGATAGCTAAAGATCAGTGCGTAGGCAATTAAGCCCATCGCCAGGTAGTAAGGAGGCAGCCAGCTAAATTTCTCAACCCATACTGTTTTGACTGAAGTATTAACATCCAGCCCAACCCCTATAGAGATCAAGCTGGTCGTCACAACAAATGTTATCCCAACGGCTGTAAGACTGAGAAGAAACTGATAGAGAGGCGGCTGATTTATGAAGACTACCCCAGTTGTTCCAATCACCGCCAGATAGATCACCGCCGCGATCAACTGGTTACTAACGTTGAACATGAAGCGATTAAACGGGCTTCGATACTTAATAAGCGCTACTGCTGCCAGAGTTAAGCTTAGCAAGAGAGCCGCCAGCGGCCCAAATAGCAATACCCCGGCTAACATTGGAACCGTCGATGTAGATACCGCAGTGCCACGGGAATCATAGATATCGATTGACAATAATTCTGTCAAAATAACCATAATGGCGAAGATTGCCACGCCAATCCACTCGACTTTCCACTCCGGGTCATACGTCAGCACGAATCCCATTACTGCCAACGCAGTCAGGCAGCTGATGAAAGTAAGCACTACCCACCGGGGATGCTTCCGTGGAGGGTTTATCTCTTTCACGGGGATTTCTTCTGCATCAGTTGTATCCACAGGGTGAGCGTCTGTCAGTGCGTCCCCTTGTAGTGATCGAGCTTCAGGGAGTATTTTATCCATGGCATCTCCGGTTTCGTCCGGGTATTCTTCCTGCCACTGGCTAAATAGATTATAGATGCCCTCCTCGGAGTAGATAAATGTCCCATTGCGTCCTTTCAGCTTGGCGTGATATAGCGATGTATCTGCATTGTGGATGATCTCTTGAGGGGAATTCATGTTCCCTTGTCTTCCGGAAATACCAAAGCTCATGGTTGCCCGGATGGGTGTTACGCTGGTGGGTACCATGAAATCTGCCCGCTCTACCGCCTTTCGAATCGCCTCAATGCGCGGGTAAGCCTGCTGAGGTGTGGTCTCTGGCATAAGGATAGAGAACTCCTCGCCGCCAAACCGGGCGACAATGTCATATTCCCGGACAGAATTTCTCAGGATATTCGCAATTCCTTTAAGGACTTCATCCCCTGCTAGATGCCCGTAGGTGTTATTGATGTTGCGCAGCAGGTCCAGATCCGCCATGACCACCGTGAGAGGGCGATCAAAGCGGTCCGCGCGCTTCAACTCGGATACCAACGCCTGCTCAAAATACGTAGCGTTGAATAACCCAGTTTTCGAGTTTGTCTCCGTCTTCCGTTCCAGAGCGGGCACTTTCAAGGTGCTGTAGATTGGGTAAAGAGGCAATAAAAACAGGATCACCGCAAAAGGATTTAGCCTCCAGACAATCGCTGCCATCGCCCCCATGCATAAGAGCGTAAAGTCGAGCATCAGGGGCAAAAATTCAAATACACCCGATTTCCCAAAATTTTCGCCGCGCGCCAGCCAGATCACCAGCCCGACCATCAAATGGTTGAAAAAGGTGAAAATAGCCATACTCAACAAGATGCCTGCAATGCTCTGCCAATGTTGAAAATCGGTTCCGGAATAGACCCACCTGTACGCCATCCCGGCGAGATGCAGAACCAGTATATGGGAGAAGATATTGAAGCTGGGGATGTACCAGGGATATTTAAACCAGATCCATTCCGCCAAGTTGGCAACCAAGATCACCAGCATGGTCTCTTCTGGCCCTAGAATAACGAAGCTGAAAGCGTAAATGACGAAGCTGATATTGTAATGCGAACGGCTCGTAGAGCCTTCAACCTTGAGGATCAGGGAAAGAGAGGCGATGGCGCTCAAACCCATTGCAGCCAGTAAAGTATCCGATTTCAAAGGTAGCACATCACCGAGAAGCACCAGCAACCCAATCAGGATGGTGCCGAGAATGTATATCTTTGAAGGAATCGTTAAGTTTTTCATCCCACTTCGTCTCCCTGGCAAGGCTGCAGGTTAACGGACCGAAGTTTTGCAAAGAGAGCAGAGGGCTGATCTCTGCTCTTCTTTACCCTATTTTATAAGATTATTTCACCGACGAACCAACAGTTTTGTTACCTCTAAACCTGTAGGTCGGCCGGATCAATACCCTGTAACTAGTATGCTCTAAGACCCAAGCGCCGATCCTCGCAAACAGCATCACGGCAATTCATCCCAAAAATTGCTGTTCCAGCTTACAGAATTCCACGAGACACTATTCCATGAGACTGAATTCCAGCTGACCGAGTTCCAGCTGACCGAGTTCCAGCTGACAGAGCCCCAGCTGACTGTATCGGAGCCGCTCCACAGTAGCTCGCTCATGAGAACACCGACATTGGCGCTCTCCACAGTCGTGCCATGGACGGCTTCATACGCATCCAGGTAACCCGCCCCAGCCTTCAGCGGATCATATCCCACCCAATTTGCATTTGCAGTGGATAACAGGCGATACTTGACCTGGTCAGGGGTTAGATGAGGTTGGTCTTGAAGTAACAAAGCCGCAGCGCCTGCCACCATGGGGGCTGCCATGGACGTCCCTGACATGCGAAAATACTGCGGAGCTACAAAATGCTTCGGGTGACCCTGATTGAGACGAGCTGCTGGGCTTGATAATGCACTGACGATGAAACGCCCAGGAGCTACGATCTCCGGCTTGGTAAACCCATCTTCAGTGGTGCCAAACGCCGAGAAGTGGGCGACGACGTCATCGCTGATGCCCGCTGTACCAAAATCATCGGCTGCTCCAACCGTTATTACAAACGGGTCATTGGCAGGCGGGAAAATATCTACTGGAAGCGTCCCATTGCCATTGTTTCCCGCCGAAACCACCACGACGATTCCGTTGAACCATAAGATCTCTACAGCTGCGTCCAGGGGGCTGAGATGGTAAGGTTCCGGTACCGAGCTATTCAGGGAGAGGTTTACGACACGAATGTTATAGGCGTCTTGATTATCGTAGATCCACTGCAGCGCGTTGATCAGGTCGGACGTATAGCTCATCCCATCAGCATTGCTAACCTTAACATTCAGCAGGTTTACCTCTGGCGCGACTCCCATATGTGCGCCAGAAGATAAGCTGCCATTGCTGGCGATAATCCCGGCGACATGCGTCCCGTGACCGTTCTCGTCGTCAGCATTATATGAAACACTGCTGAAATTAACCGATCCGATCAGGCGTGAAGCCGCATCAGAGCTGAAGTCTCCATGATTAGAAATACCACTATCCACGACTGCGACGGTGATTCCTTCTCCCTGGAGCGAAGGGTCGCGATTCCAAAGCCGGTCGGCGCCAATATCGCGTATAAAGTTGCCAGCCAACTTGGTTGTATCCACACCATCTCGGGAGTAAGAAATCTCCAGATTGTCGACTGTGAAGAATTCATCTGAGACACCATAGTAGCTGGAAACCCGGAATCGGATAGTTGTTGAAGAGGAGATGAAGCTGGAAATATCATAGCTCCGGTTTCCGGAGGATGCGCCGAGAATATTCACAAAGGTATCGAGAACGGTAAATTGGTTTCCACCATTACTCGAGATTTCAAGAACAACGACATCGGTTGGATCAACACCCACCGAGGTGGCATAATTGAAGGTGAGTGTGGCACTTGACGCTGATGAAAGGTCAGCTATACGAGCGGCACTTGGCTGCCCGCCGGTATCCGGTGCATCATCCAGTCGTAAAGCACCATTTACCACTTGCACCTGGCCCAACAGCGGGCCAGCTCCATTTGCCAGCGGATCATTTTCCCACCAGGGGGTCGCCCAGGAAGCAGTGCCCTGACTATTCTCAAACGATGATGATGTAAACTCATCCCGCATGGCTGCGCTGACTGTCATTGACGAGCGCAGAGGCGCGTCCAGAGAGATCCAGCGCACATTCGGATTTTTTGCCAGAGTTTCCACCACACGTGCCGGCACCTCAACGACCATGCCATTTACAATGCGCAGCCGCTTGGATATCCTACCCCCTGCATTGGCTACTGTTTGCTCTGGCATATCCTTCTTTCTGCCTGTGCGCTGTTTGACTGTCTGGACGATGATGCGAACGGTCTCATTCGGTCGTTGCTTTGCCATCTCCAGCAATGCCGGATAAGCCTTTCGTGGCGCTCTATCAGCCTGCAAAGACCCTGCCTGGGCAGGCTGAACTGCCGTCCCCAACATACTGAGCAGGAAAACCACAGCAACCAGGGAGTGAAGGAATTTTGGAATTTTCTTCATGAGTCTCTTCCTTAACCCCTTATGAATTCCAGGTCACGCTGCACACTTTTTTCACCAGCTCTGCAATCGGCAAAGATCCAGCAAAAAAGCGCACCAGCACGCTCATCAAACATACAATGAGCAATGTTCCGACGGATACAATTCTTCTTTTCACGATTTCACCCCACTTCCCTTGTAGGCTACTATTACAAACCTGTGCCGGCTGGTTATCATTGACTAAGCATACAATTTCCTGCAGACATCTCAGGTTCTCGAGCTAAAAGAATTCAAGCCAGCGTTACATCCATGCTCTTGACCGAAGAAGCGTCGGCTTCGCAATGTGTTCCCTTAGCTATTCCAGGATACATTCATTCCCGGGCCAAAAGGAATGTAATACCACGCAATTCGACTGTTCCAGGAAACATTAGGTCGGAAGTCAGGTGGTGCGAAGAACACCGACAATGTGGACGTGTCCTCGTAGCCTGACGATGCATCCACCTGTAAAGCTCCCAGCTGGCTCATTCCCAGTATTCCGATAAACAGAATTAGAGCAATCAGGATCATTGAGATTCTTTGTGCATTGTTCATGAATATTTTCCTTTTTTTCTGGTTAGATTATCTTTGATGTCACACCTTCTCCGATGGGGTGGGATCGACCAGCCTTCGTCTTGCCTCCGTTGGCAGTTATAGCAGTTATGTTAAGAAAAACCTCCCTCGGGCCTTTGGGCTGCCTGAGGGAGGATCTTCTTTGATAGTGCCTAGGCAGCCCGACCGTCATGCGTTATGCGAGTTTGCATTCGTTTAGACCGTAGCTTTGCGTCCCTGCCTTTCGACAGGTTTGCCTTTTCTTGCCTTCAAGATATTATGGCCTAGGTAGCCTGGCGATCATGCAGATGAGATGCTCACTGTTTAGACCCATAGCTTTGCGTCCCTGCCTTTCGACAGGTTTGCCATTTCTGTGCAATTATTAAGGAGCTATTAACTGTATGGATTATATAAAATTCTTGACCCAGGGAATCAAATCTGTACCAAAATCGGTTGGTCAATTACTCCGAAAATGGCATATATAGAGCCACCTTGCAAGATTATCAGATATTAGGAGGGCTCACGGCCTGAGCCAGAGCTCGATATAAGCTCTTGGTCTCAGTAGTTACAACATCGACCACATCCCCAACAAGGTTTGTGAGTTGGGATATTACTTTTCTAGGGTTGTATTCATCAACCGTACCGAGCACCGCTAACCTTCCAGCGCCCATATCTACAGCAACCACCACACCTAAGCGAGTGCTGACCCCGGGTAAAAAACGGCTGTCCAAATTGAAACGCCTGGAATCCTGCCCATCGCCTTGTTGTTTAAGTAATCTGTGTGCGTCTCGCCACACCGTTGAGTGGCTCAGGTGGATATCAAACTGGTGGAAAAATTCCACCACCTCTCTGCTGCTCATCCCAAGCGCCCAGGCAATCGCTGCCATTCGCCGCACCCGCCTTGAAATATTGGATCGATCTGAACCCGATGGATAAAAACGAAACGTATGGTTACAGCTGCTACAGCGATACCTGTGTACCTGAGCAACCGACTGGTTGACGTCCTTGAGGACCCTTTCTTCGCTCCCCCACTTGTGCAGGATCTGGCTCCCACACTGAGGACATTGGTGGGGGCGGCTACCATTTTTGGGGTTTTTCTCACCTAACCTGAGGATGACAACAGGCATGAATTCTCTTTCCTCCCATTAAACTCGGTATTGTGTACCCGCTCCCAAGGCATGCTCCTCACACGTTGTAACACCTGAAAAGCTATCAGTCATATTCTTAGTAATGATAACGGCAAATTCACTACAATGCTTCCTAGCTATCAATACTGTAGGCTGAAATTCTTCACGAACTATTCAAGCAATCTTCACAACTTCTACATATCGCTGGACTAAACTGGGGACAGATTGATCAACAATCTTAAAAAAACAAAAGATATGCTCAAGGAGTACGAAGTGAAAAAATTTCTAACCATCGGTGCTGTTTTATTCGTTGCTGTAGCTGTTCTTGGCGTAGCTGGATTCGCTTCTGCACAATCCCAAACGCCGCCCACTCCGGACGCACCCTTCTACGAGCCCGGCATGATGCGCCGCAATGGCGGCTTTGGAGCTGGGATGATGGGCATGGTGGGAGATGGTACCCACGATCCGATGCATTCTTATATGGTTGAGGTTTTCGCAGATGCATTAGGGCTGGCTCCTGAAGAGCTAGAAGCTCGGATAGATGCTGGTGAGACGATGTACTCCATCGCCGAATCCCAGGGTCTATCCGACGAAGAATTCTCCACCTTGATGACGGAAGCTCGCACCAAAGCATTGCAAGCAACAGTGGAAAATGGTGTTCTCTCCCAGGAACAAGCTGACTGGATGCTCCAGCGCATGAACCAGAGGCAAGTGTCCGGATTTGGCTCCGGTGACTGCCCCATGCATGAGGGCGCCGGTCAGCGACGTGGCCCTGGCGGGGGCTGGAATAAACCATAAGAGAATTAAGAGTTGAGATTAGTTATTTATCAAGAGTGGGTAGCCACTATGCTACCCACTCTTAGTGTATGAGAGAGTCGAGCGGAGAGACCGGAGAGTGGAAATCGGAAATGCATGGTGGCTGCCTCGCAAATGGCTCATATTGTATAATTAAATGATCACGACTTACGCATTGCGGACCTCCACAAATTAATCGCTATTCTTCCAATCCTCATGGCTACTGTCCTTATCATCGAAGATGAACCCGAGCTAGTAAAAATCCTTCGCTCCTACCTGGAACAGGCTGGTTTCAGCGTCCTGACCGCTTCGCGTGGCGACAACGGCCTTTCAATATGGGAGCACAAACGCCCAGACTTGGTCCTACTGGATCTCAATCTACCCGGAATGGATGGTCTGGACGTCGCCCGTGAGATTCGTCGCAAGAGCGCGACACCCATCATCATGCTCACCGCACGCGTCGAGGAGATGGATGAGCTGCTCGGTTTGGAGTTGGGCGCAGATGACTACATTCCGAAGCCATTCTCGCCGCGCCTGGTGGTGGCACGGGTCCGGGCGCTGCTACGTCGTTCCACCACGGCACCTACCACTTCAGGTGTGCTTCATTCTGCGGACCTGGAGATTGATCTTGATGCGCACACTGCCACTCGCAGCGGGCAGTCGTTAGACCTCACACCAACTGAGTTCAATCTGTTGGCAACCCTGGCAGCCCAGCCTGGGCGTGTCTTCACACGGTTACAGCTCTTGGAAGCCGCGCAGGGTTCCGCATATGAAGGCTACGAACGCACCATCGATGCCCATGTCAAAAACCTGCGCGCCAAGCTGGAGCCCGATCCAAAGCATCCGCGCTATATTGAGACCGTCTTTGGGGTAGGTTATCGAATTAAAAAGGAGAATCGAGATTAGAGAGAGGCGATTCTTGTGACACTTGATGAAGGTGCGGCAATATTGCCACAATTATCGATTCTCTCCTCTCTTCTCTCGAGTTTTCACTCGGTATGCGCATCCGACTAATTATTTCTTTCGCCATTGTTGTATTGGTCTCCATCGCCTCTGTGGTATTGATTGCCCGCCAGGGAGCAGCAAATGAGGTGAGGGCTTTTATGTTCCGCGGAGGTATGGCAGGGATCGAGGATCTGGTGAGCGACCTGGAGGGATATTACTCCTCCCAGGGTTCATGGCACGGTGTTGAGATCCTGCTTGCTTCATCCGGCCCTCCACACGGCGGGGGGATGGGCAGGCAGGGTATGGGTGGCATGATGAGCCAACGCCTGCGCTTGGCAGATTCTCTGGGAAATCTCGTCGCGGATACAGGCTTGGAAGTCCCTTCGGGAAGCTTAACTCAAGCCGAGCTTGAGAGCGCAATCCCCATGCAAGTGCGCGGTACAACGGTCGGATATTTATTGCCCGAGGGAGGCATGGCATTCTCAAGCGGCGACGAAGCCCGTCTGGTAAGCCGCATCACCCACGCTGCCCTGATCGCCGGATTGATCGCAGGCGGCGTATCCCTGCTGCTAGCGTTAGCGCTGGCATACCGGCTGCTGCGTCCTGTCGGTGAGCTCACCAAAGCAGCCGATCACATGGCGAGAGGGGATTTATCTCAACGGGTGCCTGCGAATGGCGATGATGAGCTGGCTTTTCTGGGGAGGACCTTTAATCGCATGGCGGATTCGCTCCAGCAAGCCGAAGAGAGCCGCCGCTCGATGACCGCCGATATCGCCCACGAACTTCGCACGCCACTATCCGTGCAGCGCGCCAGCCTGGAAGCACTGCAAGATGGTATTTACCCGCTCACTTCTGAGAATCTGGCGCCCATTCTCGAGCAAAACGCCTTATTGAACCGCCTGGTGGAGGATCTACGCACGTTGGCTCTGGCGGACGCCGGTCAATTAACCCTAGAGAAGCTCCCGACCGATCTCAAGTCTCTGGTAGAGCGCCTGGTTGCGCGTTTCTCGCCACAGGCATCCTCCCGCTCGATTGTGCTCAGATTTGTCCATGACTCGACCGCCATTCCGCTGCTCTCCCTGGACGCGATGCGCGTGGAACAGATTCTCGGCAACCTGCTCTCCAACGCCTTGCGCCATACATCCGCAGAAGGCTGGATTGAGATTGCGCTGCGCCAGACACCAGATGATATTCAATTATCTGTGCACGATTCCGGACCGGGCATCCATGATGATGCCTTGCCCTATGTGTTCGAGCGCTTCTATCGTGCCGACCGTTCACGCAGCCGGGTTGAAGGTGGATCAGGTCTGGGCTTAGCCATTGCCCGTCAATTAGCTCGGGCGCACGGAGGAGATTTGACGGCAGCCAACCATGCAGATGGAGGGGCTGTGTTTACCCTCGTGCTTCCCACCTAACCTGTTTGGATATATGCCAGCGATAAAGCGTATTGCGTATATCGAATAGCGTGACACAACCGTTTTTTTTCGTTAAACCTTTAACCGCATGATCAAACCCAACAACATCACCCGCTTGCTCGACCAGCGTAAGATCGCTTATACAGCCTTCGAGCTGCCAGGGGAAAAACTGGGTGCCATCGAAACTGCCCGCCTCCTGGGTGTCCCGCCGAATCTGGTCTACAAAACAATTGTCGTCACACGGCAAACCCGAGGAAAGCCCATCCTGGCTGTCATCCCAGGGGACCGGGAAGTCGATCTGAAGTCTTTGGCAAACGCGGTGGGTGAGAAAAAGGTGCAGCTGCCGACCGAGCGTGAAGCCGAACAGCTGACCGGTCTACAAGCTGGGGGGATCTCACCTCTGGCGCTGATACATAGAGGCTTTCAAGTTATCATCGACGACTCGGCGCAGGTATTGACCGAATTCTTCATTTCCGGAGGCCAGCGTGGTTTGAATATCCGTTTATCACCCTCCTCCCTGGCGTCCCTCACCAAAGCCCGTTTCGCGGAGATATCAAAATGAGTGAATACTCCTCTCATCAGTCGGAAGCTCCTTAAGGAAACTGCGGTCGCTGAGCGACCGCAGTTTCCTTAATAGAATACACCCCTGCCTTGCTGGGGGAGGAGGGGGCGGAGGCGGTTAAAGGTTTATCAATTATTTACTTGCCTGTATGGAGATTTTTCTCTATAATAACAGTTACCATATTCTGTTTGCCCAACCCTTACAAATGTAGCATGAACGGATAGTGCCAGCGCAGGATTGCGATAACTGGTCATTAGCGGGCAATCAATACCAACTCGGATATTCGCTCACGGCACATAAATTGAGGAGGTGTCATCGTCTATTCCCCATATATCATAATTTACGAACCTATTCCGAGAAGCAAGACAATTATCCTGACATTGGACCCAAGGAGGAGACCCTGATGTCCCGTTCAACTTTTTCCCTATTCGCGTTCCTAATGATCATTGCGCTGATTATGGCTGGCTGCGCAAGCCCAGCCACCGAAGCGCCTCCAGCGCCTGCTGGAGAGGTCGAACCACAAACGATTGTTCAGACCGTTGAGGTAATCGAGACAGTTATCGTCACTGTCGAAGCCCCAGCACCCCCTGCGGAAATTCAGGTCGTGCAAGCAGCAGGCTATGGCGAAACCCTCGCTGCAGTCCAGGCGCAAGGCAAAGTGGTTTGTGGCGTGCATACTGAGCTGCTTGGTTTCGGCTACCTGGACGCCAGCGGTCGCAATATTGGTTTCGACATTGACTTCTGCCGCGCAGTCGCCGCGGCTGTGCTTGGTGATGCTGAGGCTATCGAAGCAGTTCCGATCACAGCAGCCGATCGCGGCCCTGTACTGCAAACCGGCGAAGTGAATCTAATCACCCGCAATATGACCTGGACATCCAAGCGTGATGCTGAGTGGGGTAACTTCACCTGGATCACGTTCTACGATGGTCAGGGGTTCCTTGTAGGCGCCGACAGCGGCATCCAAACCCTGCAAGACATGGACGGCGCTTCGGTATGCGTGACAACGGGAACCACGACCGAGAGGAACCTGGCCACATCCTTCGGCGACGCTGGCTTGACCTATGAAGCCGTCACCTTTGAAGAGACGTCGGCAGTGTATGGAGCGTATGAGGAAGGGCGCTGCGATGTCGCCACCAGCGACAAATCGCAGCTGGCTGCTGTGCGGGCGGGTTTCGACGACCCCAATGCACACGTCATCCTGGACCTCACGATATCCAAAGAACCGCTGACCCCTGCAGTGCCCACTGGCGATGCACAATGGTTTGATATCGTCAAAACCGTTGTTTGGGGCTTGATCAACGCTGAGGAGTATGGGGTAACCTCGGCGAATGTCGAGGAGATGAAAACCAGCCCGAATGCAGACATCCGTACACTGCTCGGTGAAGAAGGTGACTGGGGCTACAGCACCCTCGGACTTCAGCCGGAGGCACTGGCAAATGCTATTGCGGCCGTCGGCAATTACGGTGAGATCTACGACCGCTACTTCGGCGCAAGTGGCATTGCCTTTACGCTTGACCGCGGTCTCAACAACCTGTGGTCTAACGGCGGCTTGATCTACGCTCCGCCTATCAAATAATCTCCCTACTGTCGATTTCGTTATGCAGCCTGGGTTTACCCAGGCTGCATAACGCATCTCAACTTATCCGCTATCAGCATGGTCACAGACGAGGTTTTCCGAGAAAAAACTCCTTTCTGGCGCGACGAGCGCTTCCTCAAGGCTGCCGCACAACTGGTCTCTGCAGCCATAATCCTGGGATTCTTATATTGGGCCATCGCAAACTTTCTTGAGATCACTCGCACGCGGGGCATGCCCTTAACCTACGGGTTCCTGGATGAACCTGCTGGCTTCCCCATCAAGGAGTTTTTCATCCCGTATGAGCCGACGATGTCGTTCGGCAGAGCCTTCTCGGTCGGGTTGATCAACACCCTGGTGGTATCCATCTGGGGGGTTGTTTTCGCCACCATCTTGGGCTTCCTGATCGGTCTCATGCGTCTGTCTTCAAACTGGCTGGTCAGCAGGATCGCCCTGGCGTTTATTGAATTCCATCGCAATATTCCTCTCCTGGTTTTGCTGTTCCTCTGGTACTTTGGAGCATTCAGCAAACTGCCTGCAGTAAAAGACAGCATCACCTTACCCGGACCACTTTTCATCAACCAGCGCGGCTTTTACCTCGCCTGGCCGCGTTTCAACGAGACGGGTGGTTTATTTCTTTTCTCGATCGTGGCTGGCATTCTGCTATCAATCATCCTTTGGGTAGTGTTGCGCCGCATCCGCGAGACCACAGGACGAGATACCTATTTTGGACGGGTTAGCCTGAGTGTGCTTCTTCTGCTCCCGATCATCGGATGGTTCGCATCAGGTGGAGCGCCGCTGTGGATCGATGTACCAGTGCTGCAAGGTTTCAACTTTCGAGGTGGGTTGCGCCTGACACCTGAGTTCGCCGCCCTGATGGTAGGACTTGCGATGTATACAGCTGCCTTTATCGCTGAGGCGATCCGCGCTGGAATCCTGGCAGTTCGTAAGGGGCAGATTGAGGCTGCCAAGGCCGTCGGGTTACGCAACAATCAAGTGCTGCTCTTTATTGTCCTCCCACAAGCGCTGCGAGTTATCATCCCCCCATTAATCAGCCAATACCTCAATTTGACGAAGAACTCCAGCCTTGCGCTGGCAATCGGATACCAGGAGCTTTTTGCGGTTGGAAAGATCACCATCAACCAGGCAGGGCGCGCGGTGCCGGTATTCATCATGATCATGGCAACTTACCTGGCAATCAGCCTGGTCACCTCGTTTATCTTGAATATCTATAACCAGCGCGTCCAGTTTATTGAGCGATAAGCATGTCTACCCGTTCCAAAAGCCTCGCCCCTCCTGCTCCTCCCGGTCCGATTGAATGGATGCGTAAGAACCTGTTCTCGAGTTGGTTCAACGCCATCCTGACGATCCTCGCGCTGGCATTACTTTATCTCACCTTTGCCAACTTGCTGCGCTGGATGCTCTTCACCGCCGACTGGCGACCTGTGACTGTGGCGCCGTTGCTGTTTCTCGTCGGTCAATATCCGCGCGACCAACTCTGGCGGTTGGCTGCTAGCCTGCTAATGATCACGTTTTTGATTGGCATGAGTTGGGGAGTCTGGGAGCGCTTCGTCAAACCCTTCGCCATTTTCCTAGGAATACTGCTCGGTGTGCTCGCTGTGATCCCGTTGGAGACTCCAACCATCACGTTGTCTGTGCGCCTGGTCTTCCTTGCCAACCCGTTCATCATCTACCTGGGTTACCGCTTAGGCAGGTTCCCGGGAGTTAAAACGAGCAGACTCGCTACGCTCTGGTTGATCGTGCTGGTATTAATCACCCTGGTATTGCTGCCGGGAGTACCCAACGTTTCCAGCCTGCCTGAGGTGCCCACAACCGCCTGGGGTGGTTTGCTGATTACCCTGTTGCTTGCCGTCGGTGGAATTGTTCTCTCCTTTCCGATTGGAGTATTGCTGGCGCTTGGACGGCGTTCATCGCTGCCTGTTGTTAAGGTGTTCTCGATCTTCTTCATCGAAGTAATTCGCGGTGTGCCACTGGTCACCATCCTGTTTATGTTCTCGATCATCCTGGTCCTCTTCCTGCCGTCAGAATCCAGGATCGACCGCGTCTTGCGTGCCCTGATGGGCATGGTCTTCTTCAGCGCCGCCTATACCGCTGAAAACGTGCGCGGCGGGCTTCAAGCCATCCCGGAGGGCCAGATCGAGGCTGCCAAAGCGATCGGCCTGAATAATTTCCAGAGCACTATTTTGATCGTCCTTCCCCAAGCATTGAGGCTGGTAATTCCGAATATCGTGGGGCAGTTTATCTCCCTCTTCAAGGACACAACCCTGGTGGTCATTGTCGGGATTAACGACTTATTGGGCATCGGAAATGCCGTTCTCAATTTGGATCCCCAATTCGTCCGCTTGCAAATGGAAGTCTATCTTTTCATAGCTGTAATTTTCTGGGTCTTCAGTTACTTCATGTCCGCTGCCAGCCTGCAGTTAGAGAAAGCTTTGGGTGTGGGCGAGCAATAAACTTTCTGGATAACGCGCAATTTTATGGGATAATCCTGTCAGGAGCAACCATGGACGACAAAATACACCCTAGCGGACCGATTATTATTGCCCGAGACGTACACAAATGGTTCGGTCATTTCCATGCCCTGAAGGGCATCAATATGGAAGTGGACCGCGGTGAGGTGATCGTCATTTTCGGCCCGTCCGGGTCGGGTAAATCGACCTTCATCCGTACCATCAACCGGCTGGAGGAGCACCAGCGCGGGCAGGTGATCATCGATGGTATCGAGCTCACCCATGATGTGCGCAACATTGAACGCGTGCGCATGGAAACCGGCATGGTCTTCCAGCAGTTCAACCTGTTTCCTCATTTATCTGTGCTTCAAAATATCACCCTGGCTCCGATCTGGGTGCGTAAATGGAAAAAGCAGAAGGCTGAGGAAGAGGGCATGAAATTGTTAGAGCGCGTGGGCATCCCCGAGCAAGCCCTTAAGTTCCCTGGGCAGCTCTCTGGCGGGCAACAGCAACGCGTCGCCATCGCTCGCGCCCTGGCTATGCAGCCCAAGATCATGCTCTTCGATGAGCCAACCTCTGCCCTCGATCCCGAGATGATTAAGGAAGTACTGGATGTTATGGTCGGGTTGGCGAAATCCGGCGGGATGACCATGCTCGTCGTCACACACGAGATGGGCTTCGCTAAAGCGGTTGCTGACCGCATGTTCTTTTTCGATGAAGGCTTGATCGTTGAGAGCGGAACACCCGAAGATATCTTCCAAAACCCTCAGGAAGACCGCACCAAGCTATTTCTATCGCAGATCCTAACCCACTAACCCTCAAATCGTCTATGAATAGCTTTGCCGATTAGAAATTAAACGACCTTTGGTCGCTCGTCTGTGTGTTTTCATACCCCTCATCTACGCCCAGGTTCCTCCCCCTCAAGCCAGCAATAGAGAGCCGGTCGGCACGCTCGTTTCCCTTCAATCCAGCATGCCCCTTCACCCACACGAATTCCACCTGATGGAACTCACACAGCGACAATAGCTTTTTCCATAGATCCACATTTAATGCTTTCTCGCGCTTATTGCGCTTCCAGCGGTTGGCTTTCCAACGCAGAACCCACCCCTGGTTGATGGCGTTGACCAGATATTCCGAGTCGCTATAGAGAATGACCGCGCTGGGCTCTTGCAAGGATTCGAGGCCTTTGATAGCGGCGTAGATCTCCATGCGGTTATTGGTGGTCAGGCGGAAGCCTCCAGATAGCTCCTTGCGCTGCCTATCGGAAAGAAGAACAACCCCATAACCCCCTGGGCCCGGGTTCGGATCGCAGCCCCCATCGGTATAGATCTTGACTTGCTTTTGGGGATTGACCATTATTGCGTAAATTCGCCCACCTGCTCACCATTCACCCTGATCGTATAGGAGCCATCCTCGTAACTGCCCAGGGGCAGGTTGGTCTCAAACTCTTCGATCACCTGGATGCAGATCTCGTTTGGATCGTAGACCGAATACACATCGACAACGATTCGGTTTTCCACATCTGGTTTCTCGACTTGTGCTCGCAAGTGGTGGCAAGGTGTGGCCATTGTGCCTTTCAAACGCAACATCACCTGTAAGGGGTAACTTTCCATAACCAGGACTTCACTCTCTTCTATCATCACCTGGCCGCGCGACAGGTTTACCTCGCCGGGGATTGGGTCCAGAGGCGAAGCTGGCTGCTCTCCCGAAGGTGTCTCATCGCTAGAAACAGGGGCTGACGCATCTCGGGTTGGCTCAAACTCAACCGGATCGCTCACCCGGGCGCAGGCAGCCATCCAAAGAATGACCAGACAGACACAAAGCGTGAACAAATTTCGCATCATTGCATCCTCCAACAAAGCATCTTCTCACCTTTATAACGCACTCCGTACCTCACCGGTTCCCTCAGGATTCGCACCTTGCCTCACCTCGCGCGTCCCTCTTGCATCGCCCCGCTTACCCCTTCACCACCGCCACGGGAGTCAGCCGCGCCACTTTCCGGGCAATGCCAGCCCCAGCAACCGTCGCCACGACATCATCCACATCCTTATAAGCCTGGGGAGCCTCCTCCGCCAAACCAGGCAGCGATCCGGCGCGGACGTGGATCCCGCTGGCTTCGAGCTGAGTTCGGAGATCTTCACCCCATACCTTTCGTTTGGCTTCGCTGCGGCTCATCACTCGTCCTGCTCCATGGCAGGACGAACCGAAAGACCGCTCCATGCTACCCTGTGTACCCACCAACACCCACGAGGCGGTACCCATGCTTCCCGGCACCAGAACCGGCTGGCCAATCGAGCGATACTCCTCGGGCAATCCGCTGAAGCCAGGACCAAATGCGCGTGTCGCCCCCTTG
Organism: uncultured Chloroflexia bacterium; assembly: GCA_963714425.1. GTDB lineage: Bacteria > Chloroflexota > Anaerolineae > Anaerolineales > UBA4823 > DATCYX01. The sequence continues at coordinate 167,804 of CAVQOI010000001.1, read as the reverse complement.
CGATGCACGCATACCTTGACCTGTTTACCCTCGACCAGGTGCGTCTCAATCTTGCCCATATTGTGAGCGATGTCATATACCTGGTGGAGATGCCAGTTCTTGACAACACCCGCCAGAACTTCCTCGAAGGCTTTACGTGCATAATGCGCCAGCACCTGTCGATTGGCAAATGCATAATTTGCGGCGCTGCGCATGGCACCCAGATAAGCCTCTCCTTCAGGTGAATCTAAAGGTGCGCACACCAGCTCTCGATCCGCCAGCTTAATGCCATAACGGTGCACAGCCTTCTGGAAATCTTTAACATAGTCCGTGCAAATCTGGTGGCCAAATCCGCGCGAGCCGCAGTGAATCTGGACCGCCAGCTTACCTTCCTGCAGCCCCATCGCCTGCGCTGCCTGAGCGTCAAAAATCTGCTCTACCAAGTCTACTTCGATGAAATGATTTCCGGCTCCCAGCGTGCCGATCTGGGCGCGGCCACGTTCCTTGGCGCGCTTACTCACCTGGTCTGGGTCAGCGCCTGCCAGCGTCCCATTTTCTTCAGTCCTGCGCAAGTCTGCTTCGCTGGCGTACCCGTTATTAAATGCCCACCGGCTGCCCAGGCGGCAGACCTCATCCAGTTCGCGCTCGGTCACACGCACGTGACCCTTCGTACCCACCCCGCTTGGGCAATTCTGGTTAAGTGCCGAAGCCAGTGCGTCCAGATGATCGGCTGCGGTTTCAAGGTCAATCTGCGATGCTAACAGGCGTACACCACAGTTGATATCGTAGCCAATTCCCCCTGGAGAGATCACACCTTCTGGGTATCGGGTGGCTGCCACACCACCAATAGGAAATCCGTAGCCCTGGTGCATGTCCGGCATCACAACGACATAGCCCACCAAACCTGGCAGCGTGGCCGAGTTTACTGCCTGCGTCAGAGACTTGTCATCCATTATCGCTTCAAGCAAGCGTCGTGTGGCAAAGATTCGCACAGGTACGCGCATATCCTCCCGATAATTCTTGGGGATTTCCCACTCGTAGTCGCTAATTCGCTTTAAGTCTTTCAAATTCACCATCAAACTCATTCCTTTACTTGCCTTGTAGAGGCAAGTCCTCAAACCTCCGGTTGTGACTTACACATCAAACACGATCCGCACGACAAACCTATCTCGATCTTGCTCGATGTGGATATTGTGGAAGGTCACAGCTTTGATCTCTTTTTGTAGGGACTCCACCTTGGTTCCGACAAGGTTTGCCTGGAGTTGGGTCTCATTCACTTCCAGGTGAAACTCGTCGAACGCCAGCCACTCCATGCTCAGGATGTACAATAACTCTTCGAGGAACTGCACAATCAAGCTCTCTTTATCCACAGCCTCGAGAACAAACTGGCGCTTTTGACCACTACCTGACCCGAGATCCACGCCCGCCAGAGCATACATCCCCCGCGCTGCCTGCTCGAAAAGCCCGGATAGGTCCAGTGCCCAAACCTCCAGCTCCCAGTCGGCGGTGTGCTGCCTTTCGCGATAGCCGGATGTGGCGCTCATAATTGGATTATAACGTATGTGTTCCCTGCTATAATTACCACGGGGTACAGAGCATGGGATTGTTAAAAGAAGTACTGGTGCAGCTGGAATCGCGGTTGCAAACCCTTATCGAAGGGAGCGCAGCGCGCATATTTGCATCCGAACACCTGCAAAAAGAACTGGCTACCCGCCTGACAGATGCCATGCAATCTGGCATCAAAAAACAAGCAGGTGGTGAGATGGCCGCGCCCAATCTCTACACGCTTTCTGTCCACCCTTCTCAAACGGAGCTTATCGAGCCAGATGCACAGGTGCTGGAAGCCCTGGCGCAAACATTGCGAGAGGCTGCAGTAGCTGCAGACCTGATTATGCTCAGCCCACCGGTGCTGCGTGTGATCACGGACCCAGAGGCTGCGCCCCGCCAGGTCCAGGTTAAAGCCCAAATCAGCATCGACAACCTTGCGGAGACAACTGATATGGTTGTCGAAGCCACCCCAGATACTCCGTCTGTGCCTGTCTATGCTTATTTGATCGTTAATGGTACGCGCATTTTCCAGCTTGACCAGTCCGTCATCAATATCGGTAGACGACCCGATAACAACCTAGTGATCGACGATGCGCGCATCTCTCGCGTACACGCTCAGCTACGAGCCATCAAAGGTCGCTATGTGATTTTCGACCTGGATTCTCTAGGCGGGACGCTCGTGAATGACCAACCGGTACATCAAAGCCTGCTCTACCCGGGAGATGTTATTTCTTTGGCGGGTGTGCCGCTGGTCTTCGGTCAGGACGAGACCCCCCTGGGAGCGACACAAAAACTCGACTTCGAATGAGTGCAACCATCGTTCTCGTATTACGCATGTTGGCAACCCTCAGCCTGTATGCCTTTCTAGGTTTCGCCCTCTATCTACTCTGGCGAGACTTGCAGCGGCAGGCAAGTCTTTCAACTGTCCGCCAAGCGCCAGCAATTACCCTGCACCAACATACTGATGGCGATCCGCTGGTCCTGCGCTTCACACTTCCAGAGGTCACCATTGGCCGTGATCCTGTCTGTGACTGTGTCCTGGAAGACAGTACTGTCTCCGCGCAACATACCCGCCTGTACTACCGTCAGGGGCAATGGTGGGTTGAAGACCTACGCTCAACAAATGGCACCTTCCTGAACCTGGACCCGGTCACTGCAGCTCTGGTAATCGCCGGAGGCGACGAGCTGCGCTGCGGCCAGGTAAGCTTTACCATCACGGTAGGAGATACCTAATGAACTCATCCCCCACCCTGGCGATCATGGGCGGCTCAGGGCTCTATACAATGAAAGGTTTGGAAGACACACAGGAGACCTACCCGGATACGCCTTTTGGGAAACCGAGCGCCCCGATCGTGGTCGGAAACCTGGAGGGGCAACGGGTTGCCTTCCTGGCTCGCCACGGCATCGGGCATCATATCTCCCCTTCCGAAGTGCCCTACCGCGCCAACATCTACACACTCAAATCTTTAGGCGTCGAGCGAATCGTTAGCATTAGCGCTTGTGGCTCGTTGCGTGAGGATTATGCCCCTGGAGAGATCGTTATACCTGACCAGATATTTGATTTTACTCGCGGGCGCGCTCGTAGCTTCTTTGGCGAAGGGATGGTCGCCCACATCAGCGTAGCCGAACCCTATTGCCCAGACCTGTCGGAGCAGGTCTTCCAGGCAGTTCGAGCATCTGGCGGAACCGTCCACATGGGCGGCTCATTCGTAACCATTGAAGGGCCGCGCTTCTCTACCAAAGCCGAATCAGACACTTACCGGGCTTGGGGGATGTCAATCATCGGGATGACTTCCTCGCCCGAAGCATTTCTGGCGCGTGAAGCTGAGATTTGTTATGCCGTTATGGCGCACGTCACTGATTATGATGTCTGGCACGTCAGCGAGCAAGCGGTTACCGTCGAGATGGTGATCGAAATCTTACACCGAAACACCGAGCTGGCGCAATCAGCAGTACGTTTACTGGCGCGTAGTCTCTCCTCAGAGCGTCCTTGCGAATGCCCGCATGCCCTGGCGAGCGCATTGATCACACAGCCCGAAAAGATCCCTACTGAGACGCGCCAGCGTCTTGCTATCCTGGTTGATAAATACTTGAAGTAATAGAAATGAGGCACGGGCTCACTGACCGCATCGAACGGGGTCTGCTCAGTATTGCTGCCCTGTTCCTGCTCTTATTTGCTACCAGTCTAACGCTTGCACCTGCCGTACGCCAGCGTTCCTGGGACGTGGAATTGCGCTGGGCACACTGGCTAGGACTCCTGATTTGGGCGGGGGTCGTGCTTGTCAGCCACCTGCAGGCGAGACGGCGCTTACCTGGGCGCGATGCTTACCTGCTGCCCCTTGCGGCTGTGCTTAGCGGTTGGGGATTGTTGAGTATCTGGCGTCTGACCCCATCCATCGGACTGCGCCAGAGCGTCTGGCTGCTGGTCTGTGGACTGGTGTTCGTAGTAGGGTTGAGATTATCCAGAGATTTGGATTTTTTACGCCGGTTCAAGTATGTTTGGCTTACCGGAGGGCTGCTGCTGACAGGTCTCACCCTGATTTTCGGAACGAATCCGCTGGGGTTCGGGCCGCGCCTGTGGTTGGGGTGTTGCGGGCTTTACTTCCAACCGTCCGAGCCTTTGAAATTGCTTCTGGTTGTGTACCTGGCAGCTTACCTTGCAGGGCAGGACCCTTATTACCTCACCAAACGCAGGCGTTACCTGCTCCCTCTGCTGGCGCCTACCCTGATAATGACCGGCCTGACTATGGCTTTGCTCCTGGTGCAGCGCGACCTCGGAACTGCGTCCATCTTCATCTTCTTATACATCGCCGTGGTTTTTGTCGCCACCGGGGATTGGCGCTTCCTGGCTTTCGGTGGGTTGACCCTCATCCTGGCAGGCGTTGCAGGCTATGCACTCTTCGATGTGGTGCGATTGCGGGTGGACGCCTGGCTCAATCCCTGGCTAGACCCCAGCGGGCGTTCCTTTCAGATTGTTCAATCTTTGCTGGCTGTAGCCAGCGGAGGATTAGTTGGGCGGGGCCCAGGATTGGGCAACCCGACCCTGGTACCCATCTCTCACTCCGATTTCATCTTCGCCGCCATCTCCGAGGAGCAAGGATTATCCGGTTCAATCGCCTTACTGGTGATGCTGGCGATCTTGGCTTGGCGCGGTTTCCGTATCGCTTTGTTGGCTCGCGATAATTTCCAGCGCTATCTGGCTTCCGGATTGAGCGCGTACCTGGCTGGGCAAAGCATCCTGATCATCGGTGGAAATCTGCGCCTGCTGCCTCTCACGGGTGTCACCTTGCCATTCGTATCTTACGGAGGCTCATCCTTACTGACTTCCTTCATTTCTGTGCTGCTCCTCGAGCTTATCAGCCAGCGCGATGAAGACAGCCGCCCCATTTTGCAGATCGACGCTCGACCCTATCTCGGTCTGGTTGCCATCCTGCTGGCAGGTTTGGGGTCAGCTGCGCTGGTTTCCGGCTGGTGGGCGATCTATCGCGGTCCTGACCTGCTCACTCGCAGCGATAACGCCCGGCGCGCCATTGCCGAGCGCAGCGTGCTCCGCGGAGAACTCCTCGACCGCAACGGCACCGTGCTATCTACCAGCAGCGGAGAGCCAGGCGCGTATACCCGGCAAATACTCTACCCACCTCTTAGCCCGGTTATCGGCTACTCAAATCCGATGTACGGTCTGGCAGCACTAGAGGATGGTCTCGATCCATACCTGCGTGGGCTGCGCGGCAACCCTGGCTTGAGCATCTTGTGGAACCAGTTGCTCTACGGACAGCCTCCACCCGGGTTGGATATACGCTTGAGCCTAAATCTGGAGATACAACGAGCAGCCGATGAAGCCCTGGGGTTGCATAATGGCGCGGTTGTGCTGATCGACGCTCGCCGAGGCGAGATTCTGGTTATGGCCTCACACCCCACCTATGATGCCAACCTCCTCGAACAAACCTGGGAGAGCTTGGTCAATGACCCCTTCACCCCCCTACTAAATCGCGCTGCTCAGGGACGTTATCCCATAGGCGATCTGGCTGCTTTTCTCTTCCCCCTCGGTTATCAAGACCCCGGATTGGATCTTACGAATAAGCTGTATTTACCTGCCACGGGGCTACCCGAAGATGGCGAGGTGCCACGTCTCAGCCCACTGCAAGTCTCCCTCTCCGCTGCTGCCCTCAGCGCTAGCGGCATCCGCCCGGCACCTATCCTGGCAATGGCAGTCAACACACCTGCGGCAGGTTGGGTTTTTCTACCTGCACAGAGTTCTCCCTCGCCTGAATATGACGAAAATGCTGCCTTTGAGATCACCAGGGATTTGTTGACTGAGAATCAAATGTTCTGGGGACAGGTCAGCCAGGTTGCCGACCAGTCTGAAACATTCGTCACGTGGTACGTGGGTGGTACGCCCCCTACCTGGAGTGGGACGCCTCTCGCCATCGCTGTTCTGCTTGAAGAAGATAATCGCGAGCTCGCCCAACAGCTTGGACAAGATCTGTTATTGTTGGCAATGCAACCGTGAGTCAGTTATCGAGTGACTTTCAAATACTTGCGCTTGCCTACCTGCAACACACCCACCCCTGGAAAGCTTTGGGTAGGGTCCGAGAGCACCTCTCCATCCAGGCGCACACCTTTCTGATCGATCAGGCGCCGCCCTTCTCCTTTGCTGCTTACCAACCCACCTTCCAAGAGAACATCCAGCACGGTCTGTTCATCTTTTAATGAATATTCAAGCATCTGGTCGGGTACTCCGCCTCTCTGAAAGACGCGCACAAAGGCCTGTTCAGCCTGCTCGGCGGAAACATCGTTGTGATAGATGGATACAATCTCACGCGCCAGCTTCATTTTAACATCCCGCGGGTGCAGCTGTCCCGAATCAAGGCCACTCACCAGCTTGGTGACTTCTGGAGGAGTCCATCTCGTCACCAGGCGAAAATATTGCGGCATAGCTTTGTCGGGTATGCTCATCACCTTGCCATACATATCCTCAGCCGTGGAAAGCAAAGGAATGTGATTCCCAAGCGACTTGCTCATCTTGACCTCGCCATCGGTGCCCGGAAGTATCCCCAGGATGACAGCTATATTGGGTTTCTCGCCCAGCGAAGTCATAATTTTGCGTGCCGCAGTAACAATATTAAAAAGCTGGTCTGTTCCACCTACCTGGACATCGGATTTCATGGCGTAGGCGTCATACCCCTGCATAATTGAGTAAAACGTTTCATGCAGGTAGAGCGGGTCGCCTTTTTCCCATCGCACACGGAAATTTTCACGGGTTAAGAACTGCTGTATGGTGAAGTTTGATGCCAGGTTGATTAGGTCGGCAAAGGATAATTTTGATAGCCAGGTGGCATTGAAACGGATAAGGGTTTTCTCGCGATCGAGGATCTTGTATGCCTGTTCGGAGTAAGTGCGCGCATTCTCTTCCACTTGCTCGGCTGTAAGCAAGGGGCGTAGCTTATCCTGATCGGAGGGATCGCCGATTAGCGAGGTGTAGTTACCAACCAAAAAAGTCACTTCGTGCCCCAGCTCCTGGAACTGGCGTAGCTTGCGCATGGGCACAGTATGTCCCAGGTGCAGGTCGCTGGTGCGCGGATCGAAGCCACAGTAAACACGTAATGGCCGGCCTTCGCTCTCGGCTTCCTTCAGTCGTTGGCGAAGCTCTGCTGCCATCGCCTGCTTGAGCTCGTCATCGCCATACTCTGTGCCTTGCATGAGCAGCGCAACTTGCTCGTCGATTGTCATTTTTAACATCGGCTAGAGTATAGCACAAAAAAGCTAACCTCTTATTGACAGCAATTCAGCATCCCGGCTATAATTCCGTGAGTCACGGAGAGCACGATGTATGCACCGGTATTGGTTCTGAACGCCAACTTTGAGCCCATCAACGTATGCACTACACGCCGTGCCATTGGCTTGATTCTTAACGGGAAAGCCAACATGGTGCTGAATGGTCGTGGTGAGATCAAGACAGTCTCGACATACTACCCACGACCTTCCATAATTCGCCTGGAGAAGATGATCCGGCGGCCCCGGCCGCGTATCCGCCTGACTAAACGCGAGGTCTTGCGCAGGGATAACTATACATGCCAGTATTGTGGACAACGCGCCGCCAGTCTCACCGTGGATCACATATTTCCCCGCCGCCTGGGTGGGGAGCACTCCTGGGAGAACCTGGTTGCTGCCTGTCCAGCTTGCAATCATCGCAAAGGAGGGCGCACGCTCGAGCAAGCCCAAATGCACCTGTTACACCTGCCACAAGAACCTCCCACATCAGCACAATACCTATATGGCCGACATGTAGATCAAAATATGGACTGGGTGCCATTTATTCAGGGCTGGTGATCATTCAATTAAATTGGTGGGTCAATCAGGAAAATGATCTTGAAATGACACGATGCAGGAGTGTAAGCCTGCATCGGTTTTTTTTACAAAAGAGTCCAGAGACTTTCGCGGCAATCCTGAATATATTATTCCTGATTCGCCTACCTAAAAGTCTAATTCCATAAAATCTTTCGCCAGCGCTACCTTTCCAGCAAAGGTAGTCTTAGCTTCTGGAACCAGAGTCTCAGGGTCAAAGTCGCGGGTCGGATAGTGGATGAGATACAAGGAGCTTACCTCTGCCTGCTGCGCGATCTTTCCAGCTTGCTCTGCCGAGGTGTGTCCAATTGTGGCCCCAGCTGATTCGTGGATGAGGACATCAGCTCTGGCAGCCAAACGAACAACCTCCTGGCAGGGTTGGGTATCAGAAGAATAAGCCAGCGTTTTTTGGGTTTTCATAAATTCAACGCGCAGTCCGATATTTGGCACAAGGTGCCTCACTGGCGATGCGAAAATGCGCAAATCAGCATACTCAAGAACCGGAGTCATTTCCTCGTTAGAAACCCGATTGAACTTCACTGGAAAGAAGTGGGGCCAGTTCTTCCACTCGAAAAAACCCATTAATTCTTCCATCCGGTCCAATGTGTGGTCCAGACCGTGAATAATTAACGGTAGCTTACGCCCCATCAGCCACATATCCATCAGTAATAGAGGCACCCCAGATACATGGTCTGGGTGAAAATGCGTCAGGATGAGATCTGTCACCTTCTCGAGGTCCAAACCTGCCTGAGATAGGCGAACAATGGGATTGCTGACACAGTCGATGAGTATGGTGCACTCAGGAAGGCTTACAGCCATATGAGTATTTTCATGTGTTTCGTCTGGGATGGCATTCGCCGAGCCCAAAATGATCAGTTTTGCCACAAAAGCCAGTCTCCCTTGGTCATCGACCCTCAATCATTTCGCGAGGAACCAAACGACCAAACGTGGTGTCAGCAGCACTTCCAGCATCGCCGCTCCGAGAAGCAATGGGATTACAAGTCCCAGCATCACCCGCGCCCAGGCAGCCAGCGAACGCAACCAGGCTTCGCCAACGGCTTGCCCGTTTGAGGGTGCCGCCAGGGTGGCTCCCAGGTGCAGGATAGCTGCCCCAGCCAGAATTATCGCTGGGATCTCCAGGATCCCATGCGGCAAGACCAGGGTCGAAAAGAATAATAGCGGATGGATACCAACTGTCGCCATATTCGCCATAAAGTACCCTACCAGCATCAAAGGCAACATCAGAAGGATCACTGCCAGAACGCCGAACGAAAAAATGCCAAGCACTGTTGCCAGTGCTAATGCACGCAGATTATGCAGCCAAATGCTGCCGATGCCAGCCGCGGAAAAGAAGCGGATGTTTTCCATCCCACTTAGGAAACCCTGGTCGAGGTGATCCAGGCTTAACAGGTTCGCTGGTAGGGCAAAATTACGTGCCTGCCCTGCGCCCAACCAGATTGCCGCCACTAGAGTCAAGCTCATGATGAGAATTGGGATCTTCATAGCTAGCAGCGTGGAACTTAGCTCGCGCCCGTACCACTGCAGAAGGCCGTGTGCCTGTCCGAGGAAAGCATTTTTGAATATCCGCCAGCTCCGAAGTAAGTTCAGTGTGTCCAGCTCGCGCCCCAACAATTCTTCGCGATTGAATTGAGCGATTCCTGCGCGCATTAACAAACCAGCGATGAGCACCTGTCCAATAATCACCCACCACAGAACCTGATAATCTGCCCAGAACATGATAATGCTTTCGCCTTGGATCAAAAGCGCCATGGGAATAATAATAAAGGATGCCAGCAGGTTCGCAGCACGTACCGATGTGGTCTGAGAAGAGACAACAACTGCCCCGCTCACCATCACCAGCGCCTGGACCGTGGTAAGCACCACGATTTGTAAAAGCAGCATTGGGTCGGGAGTCCAGCCGATTTGGAAATATACCCCTACCAAATAGACACTAATCCCCAGGTAGCTGGCCAGTAAGGGTGGCACCATAGCAGCGAGCAGCTTGCCTAGATAAACCTGCCAGTCACTCAGGGGAGTGCACAGCAGCGGCTCGATGCTCCGTCGCTCTTTCTCTCCCACAAAACTTTCTAAGGCGATAACGAGTGATACTGAGATAGGGAAGAATCCGACAATCATCAATAAGAAAGGAATCAGCCGGTCACCGATCATCGGCGCGCCGTAGCGTTCCACGAATGTGACCGCCTGTCTGGCGGTGAAGTTCATCAGGGCTGGGAAAAACAGGGTCAAAATGACGATTGGGAAGATGATGCGCCAGTCACGAAACTGGTCGCGCACTTCTCGCTGGGTGATGATGAAAGCCGGGGAGAGCTGCTGGCGGACGGTTTCAAGCATCGGCGCTCTCCATTCGTTCGGCGGAACCCACCACCTCAAGGTAGACCTGCTCCAGGCTTCGATGCACCTCCTGCAAACCCACTACCGGTAAACCCATATCCAACAAGTTGCGTAGAATCATCGGATTCACATTGCCTGGCTCGTTGGTGCGGTAGCGTAACCAATCCTCGCCCAAGCCTGTCATGTAGGCACCTTCAGGGAGAGAGATTTTATTGCCGTTCAGATTTGAGCTCAGGCGGATTTCGTATTCGGGCGGGCCCAGAAAAATCCCCTTTAGCTCAGAGGTCGACCCCGTCGCGATAATGCGCCCGCAACGGATGATTGCAATCTGATCCGCAAGCTCATCTGCCTCGGCAAGGTTGTGCGTGCACACGATAATCGCCCGGCTTGCGGTACGCAGTTCCCGGATGGCATCGCGTACCAGTCGGGCGCTTTCCGGGTCCATTGCTGAGGTGGGCTCGTCAAGCAGCAAGACGGGAGGTTCGTGGAGCAACGCTCGGGCTAATGCAAGTTTTTGGCGCATGCCCTTCGAATACTCACCGATGCGCCGTTTTCTGTCATCCATCAAGCCGAAGTGACCTAATAGCTCGTTGATGCGACGTTCACGTGTCGCGAGATCAAGTGCGTAAACCTGGCCGAAGAAATCCAGATAATCGGCTGCTCGCATACGAGAGTAGAGACCGTGTTGCTCAGTGAGCACTCCCACCAAAGCTCTAACCTTCGTTGCATTTTGCACCACATCGTAGCCTGCAACACGCGCTTCTCCACGCGTCGGGCGTAGGATCGACGTGAGCATGCGCACGGTAGTCGTTTTTCCCGCGCCGTTTGGCCCGAGCAAAGCCAGCACTTCGCCAGCCCTCACCTGCAGGTCGACGCCATCTACTGCCCAAAACTCCTCGAATTGTTTCCCCAGATCTCTGGTCTCGATCATCTTGATATTCGCGATCCCATCACTTCCTCATAAGGATTATTATTATTACACCATTAAGCAATGCCAATGAGACAAGAGTCCTTCATTCGCTTGCATAATTGAGAGGTAGAACATCCGCGGACTGTGGTGTTCCAATATAGCCATTGCAACTGTTAAGCCGGAGAGGGCCTCTCTACCATTGGGTTAAATTCCAGAAATGGGGTCTTGCGGCTGAAATGCGTCCGCGTGACCCCATTTTCCATGCCTGAAAGCATCCAGGTGCCAGGCTGGAGATTGCTCGCCAGGCACTGCTTAGGTAGACTCAACTTGCTGTCGATGGCGAAAAAACAATACGCCTGCAGCCAGCACTGCAATTACCAGCATGATCGTCTGGTTAACATTGATCCCTGCGACCTGTGCAGCATCCAGACGCAAGAATTCAAGGAGAAATCGCCCAATCGGATAACCGATCAGATAGACTATAAACAGATCTCCATCCTTCAACCGGTCGGCGTAGCGCCTTCCCAGCCATAGTAACAGGATCAGATTGGCAAAGTTCCACAATGACTCATACAAGAAGAGTGGATGGAACCGTGTCTCGAGCGGGTAGCCAGTACTGAATTGGATGGAAATCCCCCAAGGCAGCGATGTGGGTGCGCCATAGAGCTCCTGGTTAGTAAAGTTCCCCCAGCGACCAATCGCCTGCCCCAGGGCTAATGCAGGTGCGGCAATATCTGCCCATACTGCGAAACTGAGCTTTCTCCTGCGGCAAAACCAATAGAGCGCCAGCACACCTCCAATGACCGCGCCAGGAATTCCCAAACCGCCGTTGCGGATCCATAGCGCGTCCAGAGGGTGTGTCAGGTAATAGCGGGTCGTGATCCCGTTTTCAACCATAGAAGGTGGGGGCGTCAGGATATGCCAGATGCGCGCTCCGATGATCCCAGCGATCAACAGCCAGATCAACGCATCCCACACTAATTCGCCGTTCAATCCCCTACGGCGCGCCTCACGTTCTGCCAGGAATGCCGCTGACACGGCGCCGAGCATGAGAATAATTCCATAGTAATAAATAAACACAGGTCCAACATTGAATCCTTGCGGCACCATGAGTTTCTACCCTTTGCGCGCCATCCGGCGCACATCTAGAATACGCTGCAGAGCTGTCAGGTTGGTGAACACCGCTAATATCCACACCGCCACATGTGGGATATTGAATACCAGAGCGGGTGAGAGCACCAGGTAGCGTTCCAGCCGGGTTAGGATACCCACTTTGGTCTCCATCCCCAGTGATTGGGCGCGTGCCCGCGTGTATGAGACGAGCAGTGATCCCGCTGCGCCTGCAAATGCCAACATGGCAAGCAGCTCCCTGCCCTGGGTCATGTAGAAATACAACAGTGCGCCAAAAATTACCAGCTCAGAGTAGCGATCTGTTACAGAATCGACGAACGCCCCAAACTCGCTCGGCTCACCGCGCAGGCGAGCCATCGTGCCATCCAATGCATCGACCGGACCCATCAGCAGGATAAGGATACCTCCCAGGGTCATTTGCCCGCGCGCCAGGAGATATGCGCCGAACGTGTTGCCTATAAGACCAAGTATTGTGACCGTATTTGGCGCCAATCCCAAACGGTTGAGATAAGCTGCTACCGGATCGAGCACACCTTTAAACCTGGAGCGCAGCTGGTCCGTGAGGGTCATGCGCTGTTTGCGTTCGGCTACGTGTTCCGTCACAATTCGTGTTCCACCTTTCATAAAGGGATCAAGCAAGATTCAAGCTATGCTATCAGCAGGAGTCAGGACTGTCAAGGAATCGGGCGACCAACAAATCTCGATTATTCAGTCCTCTTCAGGCTCGATTAGCACCTCTCGGTCCCTCCCGCCACCCTGAGAGGGTCCAACGATTCCCAGATCCTCAAGCTCATCGATCAGGCGGGCTGCACGCGGGTAGCCGACGCGAAGGCGGCGCTGCAAGAGCGAGGCACTGACGCGTTGCTCTGAACGTACCAGATCAATTGCCTGTTCGATCAGGTTATCCCGGTCAGCCAGGATGGCCTCTTGCTCTAGCATCTCATCCCACGGCGGTGATTCCTCCTGCTCGTCAGGGTAGCTTTTTTGCCAGGCGGTGATCACCCGCTCAACTTCCTGGTCGCTTACCATCACTCCCTGGCAGCGCAGCGGGGACGAGGATTCGGGCGGCATGTAGAGCATATCCCCATGTCCCAGAAGAGACTCAGCGCCTACAGAATCCAGGATCACCCGCGAATCAATCGATGAAGCCACAGCAAAGGATAACCGCGCTGGAAAGTTGGCTTTGATCAAGCCTGTAACCACATCGGTGCTTGGGCGTTGTGTGGCTACGACCAGGTGGATGCCGGTTGCACGTGCCATCTGAGCCAGACGCACAAGGGCGGGTTCGGTCTGGTCAGGAGTTGACATCATTAGATCAGCCAGCTCGTCGATCAGGACAACAATCCGCGGCAGTTGCTGGTTGCCTTTGCGGCGTACTTTGCGATTATAGGAGTTGATGTTGCGCGAGCGCGTCGCCTCGAGCTGGCGGTAACGTCGATCCATTTCTGCCACTACCCAACGCAACACACCAAGGATGCGCTCTAAATCGGTTTCCACCCTCCCGTAGAGATGCGGAAGTCCGTTGAAGCGTACCAGCTCTACCATCTTGGGGTCGATCATCACCAGCCGCAGATCCTCAGGGGTGTTGTTCATCACAAGGCAGGTTGTGAGTGCGGCAATACACACCGACTTGCCTGATCCGGTGGTCCCGGCAATGAGCAGGTGAGGCATGCGTTCCAGATCGGCAATTAACGGCAGACCGGAAACGTCGCGACCCAGGGCAACAGCCAGTGGCGAGTTCACCTTATAAAAGGTGTCGCTCTCCAGGATAGGGCGCAATCTGACAACAGTCGAGCGCACATTGGGCACTTCGATGCCCACATACGGCCGCCCCGGTACAGGCGCCTCAATACGCAGGCGTTCAGCTGAGAGCGCCAGGGCCAGGTCACGGCTCAGAGCAGAAATCTGCGAGACGCGCACTTTTTGCCGGTTAGCGTCACCATCATTCCCAGGGGCTGCCCCTTTCTCCAAGAAGCCTGGTTCCACGGCGAACTGAGTCACCGTCGGTCCCACCCGGAAGCCCACCACTTTTGCCGGGATGCCAAATTCAGCCAGAGTCTTCTCGATCAGATAGGCTGTCTCGTTTATCGTGCGCTCGTCAGGGCGCGCGGATTGCTCGTGCACCAACAAGTCCAAGGGGGGTAAATGCTCATCGCGCCCCGGAAGTGGGCTGGCAGTCTCTTTGGCTACATCTTGTTCGGGCACCTGGAATTTCTGGCGGTATCCTACAGGCAGGCGCAGGCGTTTTTTCTTAGTGGCCCCGACGCCAGCTGCCGGACCCTGGATGGGAGCCACACTGACCGCTTCATCTTCCCCCGTTTCACTGGATGCTTCCTTTTGCGCAAGAGCGACCTGCTTTTCCATCCAACGCACCAAACCCCGGCTCAGTCCGAGCCCCATCAGGGCCCACACCAACATCAGCCCGCTCAAGATCAGGATTTGCCATAGCGTAGAAGTCATCCCCAGCGGCTTCAGAGCCATACCTAAAATATAAGCTAAAGCCCAACCGATTCGCCCACCATCCAAACCTGCCTCCGCACGCTGGAAGATGTTTCCTCCTGAAGCGGAGAGCCAGGCCAGGCTTGTGAGAGCCAGCGCTTCAATGGCGTACACCCGCCACCAATTCACTTGAAATGGCTCACCTGCGCGTGCCAACGCTGAGCGCCGGAGTAATACCAGTCCAAAAATCGCCAAGGCAACTACAACCCACAGACTCCCCCATCCCAACCAGGCCAGCAGTGCTTCCGCCCAAAGGGCAAGCAATACTCCAGTTGTCACCTCAGGTGCGAACAGTCCTAAAAGGGTCATCAGCGCCAAAGCCAGCAGACCTACTCCGGAGATATCCCCAGCAAATCGCTGGAACCGAGTTGGAGCCTGCAAATCATCCGTTGTTGGCTTTGACTTGGATGTTGCCTTATTCACCCTATACCCTTTTATCGCTGATATGTGTTATTCAATGAATGAACAAATGAACAAAATAATTTCATCGCTCGCCTGTGGATGCGATAAAAATACCTGTCAAAATAAGTATAGCACCAAATAACTTCATCGCTGATGGGGTCTCGCCCAAGAGAAAATATGCCAGGATGATCGCGCCGATCGGCTCTGCCAGGAGTGCTACTGAAACAAGAGCCGCCGAGACGTATCCCAATGCCCAATTGAATGAAGAATGCCCAAGCAATTGTGGCAACAAGGCGATTAATACCATCCATAGATATGCCTGTGGAGGATAACCGATAGGTGGATGATTAGAAGCAAACATCCCCAAAACCAGAACAACTGCCGCCGCTCCATATACCAGAAAGATGTAGGTGACTAGAGAATACTTCGCTCGCAATCTTCGTCCGATAAGCACGTAGAAGGCAGCAGCAATCGCCCCGCCAAGCGCCAGCGTATCCCCCAGGATGGCTTTGCCCATGAAGAATTGTCCGAACTCGGGACAGGATAAGGTGACGCCAGTGACAACACACGCGTCGCTCAGTCCGATAATGATTCCACCCAATAGAGCCAGCAGCATGCCTGCCATAACAATACGTGTGACTGGCTCTTTCAATATCAGCGGTGCTAGCAGCGCTACCCATAAGGGAGTAGATGTGCCAAAGACCACCGAGCTCGCTACGCTGGTGTATTCCAGAGATGTGATCCAAAGAGCGAAGTGTAGCGCTAGAAAGGTTCCCGATACCGCTGCCAGTCCTAGCTCAGCGCGGCTCAACCCCCTGAGCTCCTTGCCATGAAACTTCAGGGCTATAGGCGCGACCACAAGTGTTGCCAGTGCCATCCGAACGGCGGCGATCACCAGGGAGGGGGTGTAAACTTGCGCGTAGCGTACCAGCACCGAGCCAGTGGAGATCGTCAGAATACCGAAAAGCATACCGATCGCGGGCGGAATCGAAGGGCGGCTGGCACCGTGTTCTGCGCTCATCGGGTTGGATTACGGATCTGCCAGATCACTTTACCAATGACTGCCTTGCGGGAGATAGGACCAATTTTGCGGCTATCCATGCTAAGTGCATGCGTGCCGCTCACCAAATATTCTCCGTCCGCGGGTCCTAAAGCGGTCACGATTTTGATCATCAATCCCAGTTCCGGATATTGAAAAACTATTGTATCTCCCACCCGTATTCGATTCAAAAAGAAGGGGATCGTTGTGACTAGCACAAAATCCCCTTCCCTGTATTCGGGTGACAGGCTCTCGCCAGTCACTCTGATCACTCGAAGCATTACCTGCCTCTGGTAGGTTACAGGTCGGGATAGACCATTTCCAATGCAGGAGCATAAGGGGCCTTCGCCATCTTGGTCTTAATGCCCTTCGTCTCCCAGAAAATTTGTGCGAATTGGTTAATCGCCTCTACCAACTGTACTGCAGTCTCACGGTCTGCTGTCTGGCGGCTCTTCGAGCCCAGCATCATGATCTTATGCACCAGCTCATGGGTCTGCGGGAACTTCTCCATATGCACGGGTTTGATGTAATCGCCCCAGATTACGCGGATTTCCGCCTTGGCTTTCTCTGCGTGTTCTTCCTTAACGGTAACGTAGCGAGACATGCTGTTCTGGTAAGCCGGGTCTTTCGGACCACCCTTGGCTTCTAGCTCTCCCATGAGGTCGACCATGCGTACTACCGTCAGCGCAGCAATCTGCGCCCCACTCGGATCGTAGATGCCGCACGGAATATCGCAGTGCGCGTGGGCGCGATCAAAACCAAAACGTTTGTCCAACGTTTCAAATAGTGAAAAAACCATTCTCTCCTCCTGTTCTAAATATGATGATTTATTAGATAACGCTCATTGCGTCGAATGTGAATGTGGAAATGATCATAATGATAAAGACCATTCCTGTCAAGATTTATTATAACGGGTTTAAAGCAAATAGCGCCTTCACGGCGCTCTATACAAATATCTGCTTTTGACCCGGCTTAGGGGCTGTTCCAGATGAGGAAGGTGTCGGACACACATACAGCCTCCTCAACCAGGTCATAAATACACACCTGGTAGGGGATTAGCGTGCCCGACTCTGCTGCTACCGGATCGATCGATAGGCGGCTTTGCCCGTCAATGCCAGTGGGGTACATATAATAAGTTCGATGATCATTCCCTGGTAAGGTTACGGTCAGGTCTGGCTCAACGTTTGCAACAGGCTGACCGCCCTGGAGAACACTCACCCCGATTTCCTGACTCTGGGTGGTCGATACCATGGTATAGCCTTCCCATATCTGGGCCACCACATCTCCGGAGCGCTGCGCAGTACTTGGTGTATCAACCTCAGGCTGGACAACAGCCTCAGATGCAACTTCTGCTACCTGGTCCCCATCTTGGGTCTGGTTATCGAGCTCCACCTGTGGTTCCATCGCGACAACTGGGAGCTCAGGCGTTAGGCTGTGCACACTCGAGTCAGGGTTGATCGCAAGGATTGGCAGGCGTCGGTAAGAATAGCCCAATGGAGATGGGCGTACAGTGATCTTACCCAGCGGGTCCAGGTACGCTTGGATGCACAGGTTTTTGAAGCACTGCTGGTAAACGGCTTCGCCAACTCGGGCGATCGAGCTGATCGGCGGACCGCTTATCTCAAACCCGTTGCGCTGGATGATATATTCATAGAACCGTTTCGGAATGGTATACCCAAGCTCCCCCTGAACAGCATAGAAAAAATCATCATTGGTATGCAATTGTGTATTCATGGGTTCAGCGCGGAAACCCAAACGATCGGTAACTGCTCTTAATAATACTCTCGTTGGATGATCGGGAGCTACAACCAGCACCACATTCTCGAAGACCTGTTCGAAATAACCATCTGGTGTTTGGTATTCATCCGTGATGGCGTAACCGGTAAAATCTGCCCCCAGACGCATGACTGTATCTGAGAAGCGGGGAGATACGTGGAATGGCAGCTCGACTGTACTCGCTTCAGGAGGACGTGTCCGACATTTCGCATCGCATTTCCAGGCGCCATAAGCAAGCAAATGCGCTTTCTCCGCCGGGTCTCCTTTGACCCAGTAGAAGCCGATATTTGCGAAGAACTGCTCGTACCGATTCTTATCTGGGTTGTAATGTACCTCCGTCAAAGGTGCCCCGGTATAGCGCAAGCCGCCCATCGCTTCATAATGTGGAACGAACAAACTATAAATAATATGCCCTTCGACGTAACGCTCCTCGGAATTTGCGGGAGGTGGCACGACTGGCTCGCTGATCCCCATATCGATACCTAGAGGTCCCAATGAATATCGCTGGTTTTCTGGCGCACTGGGATTGTGCACCAGCAAAGATGATTCAGTGTATTGGTAAAAAACGTCCTGATATACAAACAGTGGAGATATTCCTGGTCCAAGAACTTCCTCTCCCCCGAGCTGGTCGTAGAATACTTGAAAAGTTGGATCTACCGCATGAGCCTGTGGCAGGAGCAAACCACTGGAGGAACCACCCTCATCACAGCCTGCCAGGATCAGGGCAGTAATCCACAGAGCTCTAAAGACCGATCTCTTCATAGTCATGAATAATCACTTAAATCAAAAGATTAATGAATGCTTAATTCGATTTTAGCACGCAATCCGCTCTTGATCGCTTGAAATTGAATTATATATTCTGACAAAACTGTAAGAATAATCACACGGATAAAATGGCACCCCATCACCAATTAATCCACAATTTCCATGGCACATCTCTTGCATCATAAAGTGTTGCCCCAAACCATCGAAGGAATGGGGAGGAGTAATGAATGTCAGCAGATGAAACCCCATCCCAACCCCAAAACCGCTGCTCCCGCATCGGCATGCACTATTACCCCGATTCGCTGCATTACCGAGAGAGGGACCTGCTTATTTGGCTACCTGCTCTCAAAGCATTAGGAGCAAGCTGGCTCACTCTACTTGCCCCGGCGGACAGAGCCATCCCCGAGCCCTTCCTGCGCGGCCTGCTCGATGCTGGAATCCAGCCAGTTCTGCATTTCCAGCTGCCACTAACTTCCCAGGATAGTGAGAGTCCACTCGACTTACTCTTTGATGTATATGCAAATTGGGGCGTACGCTACGCTGCATTATTCGATCGACCCAACATGCGCCATGCCTGGCCAGCCTCTTCTTGGGCTCAGGCTGACCTGGTAGAACGCTTTTTGGATATTTTCTTACCGGTCGCAACTAAGGCGCGGCACGCTGGTCTGACCCCAGTCTTCCCTCCCCTTGAGCCCGGTGGAGATTACTGGGATACATCGTTCTTGCAGGCAGCTCTGAGCGGCATTGCGCGCCGAGGTCACGACGCATTACTGCAGGATCTCCATATAGGCGCCTTTGCCTGGGCAGATGCTCAAAACGTAGAGTGGGGCGCGGGTGGACCTGAGCGTTGGCCGGGTGTACGCCCTTACAGCACACCCCAAGGCGAGCAAGACCAACGCGGTTTTTACATATTTGATTGGTACATCGCCCACACCCAAGCTGCTCTCGGCGCGCCGCTTCCGATTCTTCTGCTGGCAGCCGGGCAACGATTGCCGGCATCACGCGAAGAGTTCGTAACAGAAACTCAGGAACTAGAACATGCCGCCATTAACCAGGCTATCGCACGGCGAATAATTGATGGCGGTCAGCTAGGCGAGGATGAATCGCCTATCTCCCCGTATGTGCTTGCATGCAACTTCTGGCTGCTCGCAGCTGAGTCCGACAATGAATATGCCCCTCAAGCCTGGTACCAGGCAGATGGCTACTATCTTCCGGTCGTGGATGCCATTGAACAGTTAGCTGGTCGAGAGGCTCCGCTCGTGGAATCCGAGATGCACGAAGCGTACGAATTTATCCCCGACCCCTTCGGTAAGGAAACAACTCTCATTGGCTTCACGGATAACAACCTGCTTATTGATAATGCCGAAATATTTGAAGCAGGTTGGGATGAAACGGGCACTGATGAAGGCGGAGCTGATACCCGCTCCCCTGAAGTAGAACCAGAAATTCTGGCCGAGCCATTCTCTGAAACGCCGGAAGAACCCCCCACGAATTCAGCACAAATCGAGGTTGAGCCAACTGCACATCCCAAACCGGAAGAACCTGCAACACCACCTCAACCAGGTGACCCTCTAACGGAGACATCAAATCCTCTCCCGATCGCCCACTATTTGTTGCTCCCGTTGCCAGATAGCGGTGCAGCTGAATGGCTCCTTGAAGCTGCTCGTCCATTCGTATTGAAATATCACCCGACCGTTGGATACTCCGTAGAAGAGGCTTCTCATCCGCGTTACGTTACCGTGGTCGGTAGTGAAGGCGTATTTCCCGAAGCGCTGCTTGCTGGCTTACGCAGTAGAGGCTGCGACACCAACCGCATCGCCGGGGACGGTACAGAAATTGCAACACAACTGGCAACTCTTTAATCCGTTTTGAAAGGGATACCCCATGAATACATTCCCAATCTCTTCCCCAATCGAAAGTGACCTCTCAAACCTGCGCAAGCCCGTATTAAAGGTAATTGGGCTGGGCGGTGGTGGAGGCAACGCCATTGCCCGTATGATGGAGCTAGGTATGCGCGATGTGGAATTCATCGCCGCAAACACAGATCATCAGGTATTGATGAACAACCCCGCTCCTGTAAAGATCCAGCTAGGACCTCGAGCTACACGCGGATTAGGCGCAGGTGGCACTCCGAGCATCGGGCGGATTGCTGCGGAAGAGAGCTGCCGTGAGCTGGCGGCTGCCCTGCAAGGCGCAGATATGGTCTTCCTCACCGCTGGCATGGGCGGAGGCACGGGCACCGGGGCCATACCTGTAGCAGCTGAGATCGCCCGTTCAGTAGGCGCGGTCACCATCGCCATCGTCACCACCCCATTCTCCTTCGAGATGGGCCGTCGCCAACGAAACGCACGCGAAGGGTTGGATCTCCTGCGCAGAAACACCCATACCCTTATCGCCATCCCCAATGACCGGTTGCTCTTCGTCGCTCCACGAAACTTACCCATTGAGACCACTTTCCGCCTCGCTGATGACGTCCTGCGCCAGGCCGTTCAAGGGATCACCGAACTGATCACCGAGCCGGGATTAATCAATGTCGATTTTGCGCACGTGCGCCGTTTGATCCAGCTTGGTGGGGGCGCGATGATGTCCATTGGACAGGGTGAAGGCGAGCACAAAACCCGCAAAGCCATCGAACAGGCGCTACACCATCCTCTGTTGGAGACGGTCTCCCTAGAGCATGCCGCAGGTATAATTGCAAACTTCACAGGCGGTGATGATTTGAGCCTGTTCGAAGTTGAGGAAGCACTCTCCTCATTGCAAGAGCAGACCAACAGCCAAACGGAGATTGTCATGGGGGTCATCCACGACGAGCGCATGGTTGACAGGGTTCAAATCACTCTGATCGTTACCGGCTTGGGCGCGCCCACATTGGAAGAGACTCTTTCAAAAGTTGCCATGCCCAACACATTGCAGCCACCAGCCCCGCCCTCACCGGTCGATTCTCCTAGAGAACTCCATCCTATGGATGTGGAGCAAGTCAGAATGCAGCCGTTCCAACCAGGAATCTCAGCCATCAACACGACGAACCTGGATATTCCAGCGTTCCTACGACGCCGCGCCCGGTTGGCCGGCTTAGAAAATGGGTGAAATGATGGACACGAATATCCTTAAGAGTGTAATCACACAGATCCATAAGCGCTTCCCAGAATTCGCCGGTGTCCAACCAAAGGTGCGCAAACAGGACGCACCCCAGCCAAAAGCTTTGCTCAGTGCTCCGACATACCTGCTCACTTTTCATAATGTTGCTCGAGCAGAATCATCGGCTGGAAAAAAGACCCTTCCACGCTGGGTGCGTGTGGTCGTGAACGAGAAGGGTAAGGTCCTAAAGGTTACGACCTCGCGCTGATAACTATTCCGAATACGGGGTGGCTTTCCATGAACATTCGTCTGATCCCTACCAGCATCGAGATCTATTTTTGGTCATTTATTATCGCTCTTCTGAGCGATTCAGAAGTCGTGCAACGGTTTGTTCGCAAGCTGCACTATTGGATGACCACAGGGAAACTGAGGCGTGCCTTCCATCTGGCACTCCTCGCTTCTACTACAGGCTTCCTGTTGGGTGCGGTACTAGGTTTTTCTGGAATGTGAGTACCAATTAGAAAGCCACTGTTATGCCTGACATCATCCGCCCCAATCTGACCAAAGTCCTCCTGGTGCTCTTGATCACCAGCATACTGGTGTCGGATAAAGGCCACCTTCCCATACCTGCTCGCGCTGCAGCAGGCATGCCCGACTCTGCCGAATTCGGCTATGGGGCGCGCCTGGATATATGGGGCGAAGAGGTGGAGATGGCCATTTTCACTGCGGCAGATATCGGGGTGGAGTGGATTGGCCTGGAATTCGATTGGGCGCGCCATTGGCCAGACGCCAGCAGTCCGATAAATTTGAATCGGCTGGATCAAGTAATGGCCTGGTTGGATGCCCAAAATCTGCGTGTAATGCTTTCAATCTTCAATACCCCAGACTGGGCTTTGGGACCTACCGGGCCAAACTCAAATCAGACGGCAGGGCTGGCTGTTATGCTGGCGAAGCGCTATCCGGCTACCCTACTGGCAATCGAGCTCTTCCCGGCGGCCAATACCGCCCAAGGTTGGGGCGCGCCCCCCAACCCCCCCGCGTATGCTCAAATGCTAAAGACCAGCAGGGCTGCCCTCCAGGCATCCGGCACATCAATTGTCCCCGTAGCAGGCGGGCTAAGTCCAGTGAGCGCGCAGGCTTTTACCTCAGATATTGATGATTTGGAATTCTTAAATGGCTTATATCAGGCAGGCGCTGCCTCTTCAATGCCCATCATCGGTTTACGTCTGAACCAGCTTGAAGGGGAAGCTCTTGACCCGCCCGGTCTCACATCTCTACGCCGTTATGAAGCCATTCGCCAGACCATGCTTCAGTTCAACCATTCTGATGGTCTGATCTGGATTACGGGCTTTCGCTGGCCTAAACTTGGTGAATCGGGTGCGATGGATGAGCAGATTTGCTGGCTCAATCAAGCCTACCAGCTGATGAGATCACAGCTCTACATCGGGGTGGCTTTCTTTGATCAGCTTAATCCACCCGAAAATTCCAAGGCGTCTTTGTCCATCAGGCATTCCTTGATTGTTGTAGACCCAAATGGAGCTTATAGTCACCCTGTGCTGCAAGCGATTGGTCAGATAATCAGCCTGAACCGCGACGGTCGTTCTTCATTCCAGCTATTCTTGCACAAGCAACTCTCCTCGGGGGGAAATAAGCGATCATTAAAACCGCGTGGACCATGAAAATTATCCGATATTTATTTACCCTGGCCTTGTTTTCACTCTTCCTCATCGCTGGTCTGAATGCAGGCAGGCTGATGAACGCTCTTTTCCACCAAACCGAGCCTTCGAACCAGGCCCATCGGCCCGCATTTGTGCTCGAGGTGAAATCTCATTCAAAAGGATTCCAGTCGCAACACGCTCCCACCTTGGCACCGCCTGTGCCCAATGTAGGCGCCCCCGAGCCAGTAACACCCTCCGTTGACATCACACCGGAACCATTCACTCAGAAAAACATCTTGCTGATTGGCGTAGACGATCTGACTGCAGGCTCACCGCACCTTGAAGGCGTATGGTTGGTCTTATACCTGACGCACAAGCCGCATTTCACCTTGATGCCCATCTATCCTGTGCCAGCCGAGGATGGTCAGATGCGTTCGCAAGATGCTGATCTCGAAAAGCTGTTCAACTCGGACCAGCCGGCGTTCTTCAGCCAGCTGCAAGACCAGGGGATCTGGTGGGAAGGTTATTATATTTTTGACCGCCATGCACTTTCCCAGATCACAGACCGGGTGGTTGGTCTATCGCAGGTTGAAAACCAGGTTAGCAGCACCTCTATCGCAGAGGTTCCCCTTGCCTTGAACGATCCACAAAGCGCCAGTGAAGGCCAATTCCATATTGTCTCAGCACTGTGCAATTCCGCTGGCAGTCTGACCGAGAAGCATATTAGCGCCCTTGCCGATCTCTTCCTGCTCTTCTCAGACCACATCACAAGCGATATCTCCCGCGAGCAGGCTGCTGCTGAGCTTGTGAGCATGCTTGCGATGGGCAGTCCGATCTCCTGCGAATTTCCTTCATTGAGCCTGGCCGAGCATCTGCCCTAATACTTTTTTGGCATACATGTTGCAACATACCGTTGCAGACCCTTATCAGACCCTTTTTAGATGGAGCGAGGTAGCTATGTCCCCAACCCTCACTTTCGAAGTCTTGATCGTAATGGCCATGATCCTGTTTTTTCTAGGAATGGCATCTACCGTGACCGGAATAGTCATCCTTACAACCCGGGCTTCAGGCAAAGATATTCACACCCTTGCCGCTCAGACCACTCGACTGGCTCAGAAAGGATTAGCCGAAGAGGTCGCTGGCTTGGTGGGTAATGCAACCTCGCTGCTGGATGCCATGAATCAGTTAATCCGAACAGCTGCCGGAGTGGGAGTATTTCTGACCGTTTTTGGGCTGTTGGTCATGGTTGCTGCCGCCTGGCTGGCGTTACAAATCTATTAAGCAAAGTGCCAATATGACTATCGTATCCTTCATCTCCGCGATAAAACAACTTTTACCCGAAGCCGATTGGCCATGGGTGTTCTCAGCATTAAGCTTCGACCCTGTTGTGTGGGGGAGCCTGGCTGGGAATCTTGGGCAGCGCGCATTGGAGAGCAAATCTGGCCTTGAACGCGACTTCTCTCCTGCTGCGCTGGCACTGGTGGAATTGGACATACATCTTACCCCAGGAGAGCTCAGCCTCACTCCTATGATGGAGGTCGATCTCGAGAAGCATCCCTCCACAGAAGGAGCTTCCGACCTGGCACGATCAGGCCTGGCCGCGTTACAGCTGCGGGATGCGCGCCGCTCCTCTGCTTCTTGGGAAGCAATCCTTCGCAAGAATGGCAGGATTACCCTTACAACTCTCGCATGCACTTACGCCATTGTGCCCGATCCAGCAGAATTCATCCAGGCAGCTTTCTCTTTGGACGTCGATGACCAAGTGCGACCTGGGGTAAATCCTGCCTTGTTTGCGCTCCTTGCAAACCCACTTCCTCCTCAAGCACATGCCGAAGCCCTCAATGAGCTGCTTAACGATCTGCCGCGAAACGAGCGTCTTACGTTACTAAGCCAGATCCACCGTTTCCGCCCAGACCTGGCTCCCCCGTTGGCTCTTGCTGCGTTACACCGTGAGCCAACTGTCGCCGGAATAATGCCCGCAGGCGGTATGGACCGTATAAACGAGCTGGGACAAATTGAAAAGATGCTGCGAACAGCTAATCTGCACCGGTTGGCAGACGACCTCGTCCAAGCGTTATCCAGCCTGGAAGGAGCAGGTCTGGCTGCTCGCCATTTGCAGTCAGAATTGGCAGCTCAGACCGCACAGTTGGTCTCCAAAAAAGATGGTGCTGAGGCATCTTTGGCAGCGTGGGAGCAGGCATTCCAGCTCGCACCGGAATCGGCAGATCACCTTACGGGATTGGTATTTACCTTGCTGGATTTAGGCCGTTATTCGGATGCCCAAACATACCTGGCAGAAAATAATATTGAAACACCACATGCAGGTATCTTGCTCGCACATGCCCGACTGGCTCTTCTCCAAGATAGAAAGGAATACGCACGACAAGTAGCACTCCAGGCTCTTGAAGTGGGAGAGAGCGCGACAACTTTACCTCTGTCGATAACCAGCCCTGAATTGAGCAGTATACTGCTCCAGGTTGACGCCGCTTTCGATGCCGCCCAAGCTGCTGAGTTGGCATTACGCCACTCGCCTAATGACCCGCGCTTGCTGGCACAGCTTGCACAAGCCCGTTTGGTCGCATGCCAACCTGCATTTGCGGTCCAGGCTGCTCATTTGGCAGTCGCCCACCTCCCGCAGAACCCAGACATCCGGCGCCTGCTGGCCGAAAGTCTGGAGCTCGCTGGAGATTGGCCAGCTGCTTTGCAAGAGCGTAGTGTGTTGTTGGATCGTACTGAATCCCCATCATCCGATGATCTTCGTGATTTGGCTGCATGCTCTCTTTACGCTGGACAACCAGGACAGGCAGAGCAAATTTGCCAGCAGCTTATTCAACAGGATGAAAGTGACGGTCTGGCCTGGATGCTCCTGGGGCAATCCCGAGCTGCAGTGAGCGATATCGAAAATTCTGTGGATTATCTGCAACGAGCCACACAGCTTGCAGCTGAGGTGTCTGCTCCCTGGTTGGCGCTCTCAAAGCAATACCGGGCAATCGAGCAGAAAGAGAAATCCCATGAGACGCTCCAGGCAGCCGCCCTGTCTGCGCCTGACCTGCCGGAGATCCAGCTCGCCTTGGGAGAGAGCTATCTTGAGCAGGGTGCTGCAACACAGGCTCTAACCTGCTTGCGAAAGGCGGCATCTCTCGCGGATGATCTCCCATCCCCAGTTCAATCGAGCGCCATATGGAAGGGTCAGCTCTCGCTTGGCGTGCCATCTCGCCGCCTTACCGACCAGATCGCCCTCTCTCTTGGGCAAACTCTGGTTGAGTTAGGACATTTGCCCGATGCAAGGCAGATCTTGCAGAGCGCTTATCATAGGTCTCGAGCCGATGCAGATATTGCATACAACTATGCGCAGGTTTTGCTATCGCTGGGCGAGATATCCGCAGCGCTGGACCCACTGAAATCCCTGATAAATACCGGGTTGCACGATCCAATTCCTTACCTGGAATATGCACGCATCCATTTGGCGCTGAATGCTCAGAATGATCGCCAGGCATCCCTGGAGGAAGCAATTTCTGCCATCCACCAGGCGCAAGCGATTGATCCCTCGCACGAAGAAGCGAATGCCCTCCTTGCTGAAGCACTAGCAGCTGACCAACAGTTGCTCCCAGCAATGGAGGCATTCCGCGATGCCCTGGAGAGTGAATTATCCAAAGATCCTGTCTGGCAGGCGCGCTTATGCGTGGGATTGGGTGAGGTTGCCCAAAAGCTTGGGCAATTTGAAACGGCTATCGCCGCATTGCAAGAGGCCAGCCAAGTCGATCAAACTAACCCCCATGTCTATCGCTGCCTTTCCGAAGCCTATGACGCTGCAGGCCTGACATCGGATGCCTACCAGGCAGCACAGTTGGCGTTGAGTCTTGCGCCGGCTGATGTCGACAATATGGGCTGGTTCGCAAATCAAACACTCAGCTTGATTGAGCGCCCCGGGGTGAATTTGCCACAGGCTAAAACCGAAGCGCGGGCTGCCCTGGAGCGGGCTACTGCTCATGCACCAGAACGGGGCGATATGTGGGTGAGGTTGGCAAAGCTAAATGTGGATGAAGGTGATCCACAGGCTGCATTGATTGCCTTGTCCAACCTGTCCGATCCTGAGGGAGCAGCTGCATACAGCCCAGCCTTGAACCTCTACCAAGCTGCTCAAGGACTGTTACTGCTGGGTGAGCCGCTTGATGCTGTCGGCTGTCTGGAACGCGCTCTGGAAGCTGGTGCCGGAAATGGCGACCCCGCCAGCCCCAGCATCCTGGAAATGCTGATCTCTTTGAGTGGTGCACGTTACCAGGTTGGCGATCTGCAAGGTGCGCTTGAGGCAATGGATCAGGCAATTGCCATCAACCCAGACGAGCCTAACCTCCATCTGGAGAAAGCAAATATTCTCCTGGAGTTGGGATTCTCCACGAGTGAAACGACTGATATGCCTGGGAATACTCGTGAAGCGCTTGCCAGCTTGGTCACAGCCATGAGCCTGAATCCGCATGACCCTGACCTGCACTCTCGTGCAGCCTTAATTTATCGATCGGCTGGCGACCTGCCGTCTGCATTGGCACATGCTGACCAAATGGTAGAACTGAGCGTTTCCATCACCCAGGCCATGCGAGCCCGCACACTGGCTGCTGATCTGTCGCTTGCGTTGCTGCAGACCGCCCAGGCGCAGGCGTATTTGGACGGGCCTCTCCCGCCCTCTGAGCCCTCAGAGCAGGTGGAGGACGAAGTGCTTTTGGATTACCATGCCCTGCGCGCAGAGCTTGCCATCGAAGCAGGCGATGAGCGAGGCGCCGTTGAGGAATTGGTACGGGTTCTTGAGATTGCGCCTGAAAATGCCCGCTT
The DNA here is from genome assembly GCA_963714425.1 of uncultured Chloroflexia bacterium. Classification (GTDB taxonomy): domain Bacteria; phylum Chloroflexota; class Anaerolineae; order Anaerolineales; family UBA4823; genus DATCYX01. Next base: position 139,495 of record CAVQOI010000001.1, on the reverse strand, counting down.
GCTGGCGATCCAGGCACGCCTGCTGCAACACCGCGATGGCTCCCAATCTCCCAATGAAGCCTTGGAGAATACTATCAAGATAATGGGAGATCCCGCTCTATTACCGGTCGCCCTGATCCGATCCGCAGCGCGGTCTGCCCTTGAACTCAGCCAATGGCAGGTAGCCCTGCAATTGTACGAGCGTGTAATGCAGGAAACCCCATTTGAACCGCGCGCATACTTCGAATACGCCCGAACACTGGTACTACGGGCAGAATTCTCACGCCTGTGCCTGGCGTTGGACGCTGTTCAACACGCGAATGAACCTGAGGCGACATCAGAAGAAACCCGCAACAAGGTCGAGCTTCTCATTTCTAAGGCGGAAACATTGGTAACGAATTGGGGCAAGCCCTCTGTCAGAAACCAGGATGGCAGCGCTAATGAGGCAACCGCCAACCCACGGATCAATAAATGGACCGATCCACAGACCCACATCCAGCGCTGGCGTGTCCGCGCCAATAGCGCCTTCTTACCAAGCGGTGATGCAGCGCAAGCTCTGGCGAGTTTACCTTCTACTCCAGACGATACTGCAGCGCGGGTTGCATGCCTGCGCCAGGTAGGCGAGCTGGCTCAAGCCGGCCTGGCTGCCAGAGACTACCCGCAGCACCCCCTCGTGTTGCTTCAATTAGCTCTGGCACTTGCAGAAGAAAAACCACGCCAGGCTATGGCGGCTATACATGCTGCAACCGATGTGCTCAACCAACCGACGGTTTACCGCCGCCATCGCTCCGATATCAATTTCAATGAGATCGCACCGCTTATCAATGCTTTGAAGGCTTGTCTGTTTCATAACAATGGCAACCGTGTTTCTGACCGGGAGAGCGCTCTGCAGGCTATCCTTAATGCGTTGAACCTATGGCCGGACGAGCCGCAATGGCATGCTCTGGCTGCCGAGATCTATCTCGCTGGAGATAACCTCGGTGATCACAGTGACCTCGACGCTGCCACAGCCCATCTGGAACAGGCAATCAAGTACGAGCCCGCAAACTCAGATGCGCTTCTGGCGCTGGGTCAGATCTACCTGCGCAAGGGCTCTGCGAGTAAAGCTGTGCAGGTTTTCGAGCAAGCCACACAGGTCCAATCTGATCAAGCAACACCCTGGGTTTGGATGGCAAAGGCATACCAGAGCCTTGGGGACCTCGACCAAGCTGCTATGCATGCAGAACGTGGAGTAACTCTGGCACCAAACCAGGTATCACCCCTGCTCCTGCGCGGCGAAATTGCACTTCAGGCAGATAATCCACGCGGCGCACAGAGCCGTGCACAAGCCGCCTTGCGGATCGAACCAGATAATCCTGATGCATTGCTGCTCCTGGCGCGCGCCCTCAACGACCTGGACAGACCAGATGAGGCATTAGCAACACTGGAAAAAGCGATGCCGATTAGCTCTGAACCCCTGCCTCTCTCGATAGAGCGAGTACGATTGCTGCGCCGGGCGCACGGGCACGAGGCCGCCTTGCAAGCTGCCCAATCGCTTGCTGATCACTATCCAGAGGAAGCCCGAGTGCTTGCCTTGCAAGCAGAGCTTCTTGAAGGCGCTGGGCAGAGCGATGCTGCGATCCAGGCTGCTCAACGAGCGCTGAGGCTGCCAGAGAGCCAGGTGACATTACCGAACGCCGATCAAGCCAGACTGCATTTCCTGCTCGGGCGATTGCTACGCCGTACTGGGCAGCTCGACCAGGCCATTCACCATCTGAGCGAAGCCATCCATGCTGCGCCAGACCTGGTGGAAGCCCACCTAGAGATCGGGCATGTCCACCAGGAACGCAGGCAGCATAATCAAGCATTGAATGCTTACCGGCAGGCTATCACCGTAGCCCCCCACGACCACCGTGCCTATCACCTAATCGGTATTGCACTCAAGGATATCAAAGACTACGTCGGCGCGGAGAAGATGTTGCGGCGTGCAGCTGATCTGGCACCCGATGACGTCAGCGTCCATCGTCTGTTGGGTGCCGTGGTTGCCCTCAACCTGGTGCACAACCGGCGTGAAACGGCACGCGAAGCCAGCCAGATCATGTAAACCCTATAGATAACGATAGGATAGGTAGATCCAATCTGATGACAACGATGCAAAAAATTACTCCATCTGCCAGACCAATCGGTCGCCAGCTATTCCTCAGGCTGATCCATACAGCCATTCGCCTGGAACAATTGAGCTTCGCTCGTCAGGCATGCCTGAGCTGGCTGACTGCCTTTCCAGGAGATCTACCCGCGAACCTGCTCTACGCCCAAATCTTATTGCGCTTGGGCCATGCGAGCCAGGCTTTGCCTATCCTGGTCAGGTTGTGCCAGACAGATCCTGAGTACCTGGAGGCAACTCGTACCCGCTTGCAAGCCGAAGAGGCTTTGCAAGCTAAGCCTGCAAACCAGGCGAACTTGGGTCGCAGGCCTGCGCGCAGTTCTCAGGTGAGGACAGAAGAAACGCTTGCCTGGGTGCTGGCCCTTGGAGGCAAAGTCGTTCCTGAGGAGTCCGGGGATGCTCCAAAGGATGCACTGGAAGCCACACGCTCAACATGGAGCGAGCCTGTCCGCTTAGCCAGACTGGCACTACAAGCCAATCCATCAGCAAGTAAGGCTAGCAGCGACCTCGATAGTGTTGAAGCCGGATTACTGCCGGTTCTTGCCTCGGATGCGCTTAGTCCACTGGTTGGGGTCACTCACCTGCGTGTGTTGATAGCAAAGAATGCACCCATAGAGAGCCTGAACAGCCTGGCTGAGCATTACCGCAACCGCTGGCCCGATTGCTTGCAATTCCAGTTGATCCTTGCGGAGCTCTTGATGGAGGGGGGTCGCACAGACCAGGCAGTTCCACTTCTGCATAAAGTGGCTGCGCGCGACCTCACCGGTCAGGTTGCCACCCGGTTATGGGGAAGCGACCATCCCTATCGGGTACTCTGGCACGACCAACTCGAGCTGAGCTTGGATTTGCCCATCCCCGCACGAGTGTCAGCGGTCCTTGGCTGGAACCAGCTCCCAGCTGGCGAACCAATCGTAGAAGACGAAATCGAGCTGGAATTCTATGAGCAATTGCCAGAGTTGACGCCTAAAGGCTTGGATCGGAGCGTGCTAGAAAACGAGGACGAGTCTCCTCAAGAAGAATCAACTCAGGAGATTAGACTGCCCCCACCGCCAATCTATACGACCATCCCTGAGACGCTCCGATCTGTCCAGGTCGAACTCGAGCGCGTCGCTGAGCGATTGCACCAACCGGGCCTGGCGCGCACGGATGGTCGCTTCCCTGTATACGTGATCATGACTACACGGCAGGGACTGATCACCCAATACGGAACCGAGGCTCCAACAATTCAAGCGGAGCTTGACGAGCTAGCCCAAGCGGTGAGATCTCGAAGAGACTGGCGAGCACTCGTCTTCTTTGCCGATGAAGGCTTCCCACCAAACGTACGCGCGGCGCGCCCAACGGACCCCTGGTCGTTAAAACTCAGCCTCACCGACCTGGACGCTCACCTCGGTCGAAATGGCGAAATGATCGGTGCTGTCTTGATCGTGGGCGGGCCGGAAGTCGTGCCATTCCACCACCTCCCCAACCCTATCGACGATGCCGATGATTACGTGCCTTCAGATAACCCCTATGCCACTCGCGATGAGAACTACTTCATCCCTGAATGGCCTGTGGGTCGGCTGCCTGGAGGTGCATCTCGGGATGCTAGCAGCCTGATAGCTCTGCTGACATCACTCAAGACACGTCATGCAGCTCTGGCTGGGCAGGGAAAATCCCACCGGAGAAACTGGCTGCTGCGCTTCCTGGGCTGGCTGGTTCGCAAGCTTGGCTTTTTGGGACGCTCCAGACATAAACACCCCAGTTTTGGCTACACAGCCGCTGTTTGGCGCAAAGCATCACAATTGGTCTTTCGCCCGATCGGAGATCCAAAGGCTTTGCGCAACTCACCTCCCCTCAGTGCCAATAAAAACTCGGAGCACCGTATCCCATCTGGCAGGTTGGCCTACTTCAATTTGCACGGCTTGGTCGATGCAATGGAATGGTACGGGCAGAGCGAGGCCGTTTCCCAAAATCCCAATAATGGGCTCAGTAGTGCAGAGAACGCATCCCTGGACTACCCTGTTGCGCTTCGCCCTCAAGATATCATTAACAGCGGGCACGCCCCTGAGGTCGTTTTCACCGAAGCGTGCTATGGGGCACACATCGTCGGAAAGACAGTTGAAGAGGCAATTGCTTTAAAATTCCTGCAGTCTGGTAGCCAGGCTGTGGTAGGTTCAACCTGCACGGCTTATGGTTCGATCAGCACCCCGCTCACCGCTGCTGATTTCCTGGGACACGCATTTTGGAACGCATTAAAGCAGGGTAGCCCGGCAGGAGAAGCATTGAGACGCGCAAAATTCACCCTGGCGCGCGAGATGCACCGCAGCCAGGGATACCTGGATGGTGAGGATCAAAAGACATTGATCTCTTTTATCTTGTATGGCGATCCTCTTGCCCAACCCCTAGGAAAAATCCGGCAGGTAAAGGGTATGTTTCTCCCCGCTGTGATGCGCCCGCTCAAGCCGCCCAACGGTGTGAAGACCGTCTGCGACCGGGCACGTGAAGAGGACCAGGAGAATCCAGTACCCCAGGAGATGATCGAATACGTAAAGAGTGTGGTCGAACAATACCTACCAGGCATGGCAGGAGCGCATGTCTCATTGAGCCACGAGCACACAGAGTGCGTTGCTAAGGGTCACGATTGCCCGACAGGGCAGTTGCAAGTGAAAGCCTCTGTCAAGAGCGCCTCAGCTGAGAAAGATGACAACACCCCATCTCCTGAGGGCTCACTCTCTCAGCGTTCAATTCTTGTCCTAAGCAAAGAAGTAAATGGGGAAACGCACATCCACCGGCACTATGCACGTCTCACACTCGACGGGCAGAACAGATTGGTGAAACTGGTTGTATCCCGCTAGAGGGTAGCTATGGTATCATAACAGGCCATGAGAAATCGTGGCCTGTTTTCTCCATTAAGGTGGATTTCCGCCTTCTTTTTGGTTGCTGCTCTGGTGCTGACTGCGGTGCAGCTGGCGAATTATAGCCGTGTACGCGCCAACTTTCCATCTGGGCTGAAAATTGCAGGCGTTCCTGTAGGTGGAATGGACCGCCAGCAAGCTGCACAGCGCCTATTAGAAGCTTATTCTTACCCTGTCGAGCTCATTTACAACGATAATTACATTCAGGTCCCGCCAGGGGTTGTGGATTTTCGACTCGATTTGGAGAGCATGCTGGCGGCTGCCGACCTGGTGCGCACGCGGCAGTCCTTCTGGGCCGGATACTGGGACTACCTTTGGGGACGCTCTTCCTCCCCAGAAGAAATCCCCTTGCGCTCTACCTACTCAGAAGCGCGGCTGCGTGCATACTTAGTAGAAGAAATCGCCAGCCGGTACGATCAACTCCCCACACCTGCCCGACCGGTGGTGGGCACGGTGAATTTCCAAATTGGGGCACCGGGTACGATCCTCGACATCGACAATGCTTTGCCCATGATCATCAACGCCATGCGCTCACTGAATCAGCACCAGGTGGTCCTCCCGCTGGCACGCACGGCGGCGCCCCGTCCGGCATTTCAAAATCTAAAAATCTTAATGCAGCAGACCATCGATATCGATGGATTTGATGGATTGGTTGGGGTTTATCTGATCGATCTGCAAACGGCTCAGGAAATCCACTTTGCCTATCGACAAGGCGAGGAGCTGACAACCCAACCGGACATCGCCTTCACTGCCTCCAGCATCATCAAAATCCCAATCATGATCTCGGTCTATCGTCGCCTGGGCGAAGACACTGATGCCGAGACCCTCAAATTACTCAACGACATGATTACCAAATCCGGGAACGAAGCTGCCGACTGGTTGATGGACCGCGTCATAGATCCAGGACGAGCGCCTCTCCTGGTTACGGACGACATGAATTCGCTTGGTTTGCAAAACACTTTTCTGGCGGGGTATTTTTCGGCCGGATCACCACTTTTGGCACGCATCCAGACGCCTGCAAACCAGCGCAGCGACGTAAACACCGACCCTGACCCTTACAACCAGATTACACCCTCCGATGTTGGCATGCTGCTCGAAGACATCTACCAGTGCGCAATCTCCGGTGGTGGGGCGCTTCAAGCGCTGTTCCCCGCGGAAATTTCCCAGCCCGAATGCCAGGAAATGATTGACTATCTGAAGGGCAACAAATTGCCGGTTCTCTTAACGGCTGGCATTCCAGAGGCCACACAAATTGCTCACAAGCATGGCTGGGTTTCAGACATTAATGGCGTTATCAATACGATAGGCGACGCTGGGATTATATATACGCCGGGCGGAAATTACATTCTCGTAATATTTTTAAACCACCCCGAACAATTGATTTGGGATCCAGCAGCAGCGCTTGTAGCGGACCTATCACGTGCGGTCTACAATTACTACAACCTGCCCTCTCAATAACGGTATAATACAAATCGATCCGCCCCCGTAGCTCAAAGGACAGAGCATCTGACTTCGGATCAGAGGGTTGCGCGTTCGAATCGTGCCGGGGGCGCCAGAGAGCCTGCAATGATTGCAGGCTCTACATATTCGTAAAATTCCTCCTGACTCGCTTTTCCATTCCGAATCTAGTATTGATAGTCTAAGAAGGTTTCCGGCAGTGGTGATTACTGCTCCTGAATGGCGTGGAAGCGCCATGTCGCCAAAATAAAGAACAACACCGTATAGCCAAACAACGCTGCCGCAGGAACCAGTACTGACTGCATTCCCAATCCACGCACTGAGATATTCTTAAACCCGTCCATCGCCCAAGCTACCGGTGAGGCATGGCCAATCACCTGGAAGGCAGGTCCAGTAATCTCAAGCGGGACCCACGCACCCCCGATCCCAGACAGCACAAACATTGGGATAAGTGAAAAAATGATCGCCTGCTCATCCGTCCTGGCTAGTGTACCAATTAGCAAGCCCAGTGCAGCGATACAGGCAGCGGCAGATAAGGCAACCAACATCGTGGCGAGAGGTATGCCCAAATAATTCACCTTGAGCACAAATTGACCGAAGCCGATCAGAACGATAAACTGGGAAAAGATCAATACGAAATTCGCCAGAAAATGTCCAAGAAGGATATGCGTGCGGGCGGTTGCGGTAGTTAGCATACGCTGCAAGGCGCGTGACTTTCTTTCGGAAACCAGAATTTGCGCCGTCGTGAGCAGCCCGGCGATCGCAAATTGAAGCATCATCCCTGGAGATGTGTGAGCCAGTCCACCGCTTCCATCGTCCTGCGACGATATTGCAGAACTTGTCATCTCTATGACGTTGATAGGAGGATTTTCCCACTCTGCGATGGCTTCCTCCAGCACATAATCGAATGGCGCCTGATCGCCTGCCTCTCGTTCCAGGATCAACGCAGTTCGCACAGCGCTCTCGAGGCGAATGCTAACACTAAGCACTTCACTCTCTACACTCCTCCCGGCAGGTGAGGACGTATCCCCGATGAAAATCAGACTGGCGGGCTTGCCTTTCATTAGAGCATGCCCGTAGCGGCCAGGGATAATCAGCACAGCTGCCAGATCCTCACCCGCTACCATTGCTTGCAGGGATGTATAAGTATGGTGGTGATATTCCGTGAGACGGATCACATCCGAAGAATCCAGCAACATCGTGAGTTGGCGGCTTAGTGAGCTGCCATCCTCATCCTGGATTCCTATTGGGAGGCGAGGATCGGACTGATTGCCTCCAAAACCACCGAAGGCATAACCAAACAAAAAAGTGAAAAGAACTGGCATTATTAGAAGGAACAAAAATGTTTTACGATCCCTCAATAACTGCAGCAGATCTTTGCCAGTGATATCCAGTATGCGGACCATCAGCCAATCCTACGCATAGCGCCGGTTGAAGCGCCATACGCCAACAATGAAGAAGGCAGTGCTCCAAAGCAGTAATATTAGCGCAGTGAAGGACAGATCCGAAAGCGGTTCCCCGTTGATCGCTTGCAGAAGGCCGCGCACTGCCCAGCCTTGAGGAACCAGTAGAGATACGCTATTGCCCAGAGCAGCGGCATTCGGCGAGTTTATCGCAAAAATACTGATCATACCCACCATCCCGCTCACTGTCAGTACGCCACCAAAAACCACGCCACCCTGTTTTCTATCCTTCAACCAGGAGTTGATGAAGATACCCGTCGAGGAGGCGCTAAGCACGATGCCAGCTGTTGCTAATGCGATCGCATCGAACGCACCCCACTCGATGCGAAACACCAACCGTGCCGCGCTCAGCAACACAACCACTTGCATCATGACCGTCAAAAAGACAGCCAGAAACTTACCCGCCAAAATGACGGCTTGGGGGGTGGGTGTGGTGAAAAGCCGCGGCAGTGTGCGTTCTTCTTCCTCCCTAAGAATACTTTCTGCAGTAGAAGCCCCGGTATAAAACGCGTAGAAAATCATCATCCCCCCCATGATAGGCGTGATAATACCCACCAGAGGGTTTGTGGTCTCTTCGACGCCTTCAGGTAAACGCACGTCCAGTAAAGTGCCGGTTACATCTTCCGAGAGAGTTGTCGATGAAGATAAATATTCTTGTACAACATTGCTAACCAGGTTGAAATCACCTGAGTTGGCTGTATCTAACGCGATGTTCACGGCAATCTTAACCCCAGACAAGCCATCCATGAATTGGTTCAAGACCGATTTGACGATCCCAGGTCCAATCGTTAATGTCGGGTCCTGATAGAACTCGAGGGATGCTTCGCCATAGAGATCCGCATACTGCCGGGAGAACCCTTCCGGGATGATGACAGCAACCATCGCTTGCTGATTATCCACAGCCGCGCGAGCTGATTCGGCGTCGGGCGCAATTGAAACATCAAGCAAGTCTTTCAGCTCCTCGCTCCGCAAAACTTCAACAACCAGCTCGCTGAGTGTATTCGCTTTTATATCGCCGGGGGTATTCTTGGATGAGACCTGGAGTCTGGGCGCGTCCGTATCCAGATTGACAACCACAACACTCGTATGGGGGAGGGTAAATTCCCCCTCACCAGCGATGTTCCCGAACATTAGATAAAACATACCGGTTACCAACATAGGTACAACGAACATGAAAGCCAGCCCCATTAAGCTTCGTAGCGATCGGAGCAAGTCTTTGATGGCAATGTCAAGGATTTTCATTTCCATCCCTCAGTCGCGCAGCGCACGCCCGGTCATGTGGAGGAACACGGCTTCGAGGTTTGGTTCCTGGATTTCTACTGAGGTGATTCGGACGGTTTGATCGTTTGCAGCGTCAAATAACCTGGGTAGAACCTCATTGCTATCTTCTACCAGTAGGGTAGTGAGCCCATCCTCATTTCTAATTGCATGCACCCCCGGAACGGCTTTCCAAGACGCGAGGATACCCTCGCTTTCAGGGGTTATTCTCAAGCTGATACGATCCATCTCCCCGACAATTTTAACCAGATCTTCATGCGTGCCAGCTGCAATCAGCTTTCCGTGATCCATGATCGCGATGTGGTCGGATAGTTCCTGAGCTTCCTCCATATAGTGCGTCGTGTAAAGTACGGTCATTCCCTGATGCTTGAGATCAACAATGCTATCCAGGATATTACGCCGCGATTGAGGGTCGATGCCTACCGTAGGCTCGTCCATATAGATAACTTTTGGCTTGTGGAGCAGTGCCACCCCGATGTTCACCCGGCGTTTCATGCCCCCAGAATATTTCCCCACTCGCCCGTCGGCTCGTTCCGTCAAACCTATGGTTTCTAGAATTTCCTCTACTCGCTCATGCAAGCCTGCGCCACGCAACCCATACATCTTTCCCCAGAATGTGAGGTTTTCCCGAGCGGATAAATCCTCGTACAGGGCAATCTCCTGAGGGACAACACCCAGTACGGATTTGACGCCCATTGGGTCAGAGCGGATCGAGTGACCCAGAATGATCGCATCTCCATTGTCCGGGCGTAATAACGTGGCCAGCATCGAGATAGTAGTCGTTTTGCCAGCCCCGTTCGGACCAAGCAAGCTAAATATCTCCCCTTCCTGGACAACAAAACTGACCCCCTGCACTGCATGGATCTCTCCAAAGGATTTATATAAATCTTGAACGACGATGGCGCTCAATAATATCCTCCAGGAAAATCCGGGGCATTATTAGCGAGGAACCCAGCAAAACTTATCATCTGTCGTTGCAATTAAAACCGCTGATCGGAAATGCTCTTTAATATTATTGTCTACTATTTTACATTGTGGAGTATGGAATTATATCTCTCCACTTGATTTTTGATCGCGCTCATCTATGGCAGCGCATAAATGCGCGCCGAACAAGGCAACCCAGGCATTAATGTATATTAGAAACAATAGTGCTGCAACAGCACCCAATGATCCATAGATAAGCTCATAACGGCTAAAGCCATGCTGCAAATACCAAGTAAACGCGTTTGTGGCAATCTGCCATAAAAGCATGGCGACCATTGCCCCCCATAAGGCGGCTCGCCAGCTCACGATTACCGTAGGCACCCAGCGATACATGGCTAGAAACATCAAGAAGACAGATGTCCATTCGATAAGAGTGGTAAGGAGTGCGAAGACCTTTGCCCCAAGCGCAATATCATTGCTGGCACTCGGCGCCTGCAAATTGGGGAGAACTTCCCCGATGGTCGTCGCAGCGATCGAAAAAAGGAAAAAGACTACCAAAACCCCGATCATACCGAGAGCTACTAGCCGCCTGCGCAAGTATCCGCGCTGCTTCGCCTCGCTCAAGATTAGATTAATATTATGAGCGAGTGCGGTGAAGACCCCGGTCGAAGACCATAATAGACCAACAATTCCAGTAATGCCAACCGGACCGCGTAACTCAAGCACACGGTCAATGTTGCGATTGAGAAAGTCCGTTGAGATGGGTAGAACAGAGCGAACAAAACGGAGAACGTAGGCAATCACCTGTTCTTCGCTCAAGAAATAACTCCCCCCAGCGACCAGCAATAGGAGCAATGGAAAAAGGGAAAAGAATGCGTAATATGCGATACCTGCTGCAGCTTGAGCAGCGCGCAACCTAGAAAAGCTTGCGAAGGCAATCTTTAAATAACTGAATGCTTTTCGAGCCACATCTCTAACCATGCTGAATACACCCACACTCTGAGTACCCATGCTGCTACAGATTATTTATTCGCTCAGCTGGTTCCCGTTGCCTCCCGATAGAAAAGCTCACAAATGATAGCCAGGGTTTACACGAGGCTGGCTAACAATCGCCGCAGATCGCCAGGTGACCGCAAGCGAAACGCTGCTCGGGATGGTCGTGATGTTTTCGACACAAGTAAGGTAATTCCCTGATTCGCTTTTATGACCTCAAACGCACGTTCATCTTTATCATCATCACCTGCGAAGACGATCGTCGCATCAGGCCAGGGATGTCTCTTCAAAAGGTAATTTACTGTGATGCCTTTATCTGCCTGGCGCGGGCTTATCTCCAGGAATTTTTCTCCACCCAACAGGTGAAATTCGGGTGTGTCTGAAAGCAATTTTAATCGCTGACGTGCCGAATACAAAACTTCCTCAGCTTGATGGTCATCTGCAAAGCGCGCGTGAATTGCGAGCGACCAACCTTTATCCTCCAGATAAAACCCTTCCTTCTTTTCGAGTAATGCTTCAATTTCAGGCTTGATTCTCTCCAATAGCGGACGGATCGTGTCATAATCCAGACGGTCGATCCTCTCTCCAGCGGGTGTGAGCAATTCAATTCCATACGTACCCGCCAGCCAGATACCAGGAATTGGGAGTAGCTCTTGAATGTGAGCCAATCGACGACCGCTGATGATCGCCAGTTGAGTATTTTTCCTTTGCGCGATCTTCTCAAGCAATTGGATTAACTCTGGATCGGGGAGGAGCACATCTGGATTGGGGGCGAATTCAGCCAGGGTTCCATCATAATCCAAAAATAGCCATAAAAATTTTGCCTCAATCAACGAGGGAGGCAAAGCATCCCGCAATAGTGTCATTTTTAACTCGGGGAGAGGGTTAACATAGGCTCGATTTGTTTGCGAAAAATTGCCCGCCAAGTGTAGCCCTGGCGTACCCGTCTGCGCAACCTGTACTGAGGGTTATTTTTCACAAGATGAAAGATCTCTCGTGCCAGAATATCTGGTGGCGTATCCAGCCCGAAGATGTGGACATCAGATCCCCCAATCTCGACCGATGCTGGTATTTCAGTAGAGACGACAGGGATACCTGACAGCCCCGCCTCCAAGACTGGCATGCCAAAACCCTCACGGTGGCTGGGCATGAAGGTAATGTCGCTAACCCGAAACAGCTCTCCAACAAGTGTCTCATCGATCAAGTAAGGCTTATCGTCATCTGTGCCAGACGCATACACAAAGCACATTTCTTCCGCCAAACCCAGGCGGTCGCGCTGCTCCTTCAGAGACTGGAAATACTCCAGGCTTAGAGGGTCATGCGGATCGGGAGGACCGGTCAGCACCAAGCGTGGCTTTTGGAAGAGTGTCTTAAGATTCGCAACAACTTCAAGGGCATATTCGATATTCTTCGCCTGGGTGACCCTTACGGGCATCAACAATACAAGATCGCTCTCAAATAACCCCAAGCGGTCTATCAACGCCTGTCCTTCATCCGATAATCCAAGCAATTTTTTAGGATCCACACCGTTATTTATACAGTGAACGCTCTTCAATGAGCAATTAAGCAATTCTGCCAGCGTTTTCCGCCGCTGCTCGGAGATTGTCACATATGTTGTGTCCTCCCGGTAACGGCGTAATAAATCCCATGGATTCCCTGCATGGACTTTTTGGCGCGAGCTTGGGCTGGTCCAGGAGAAATCGTGGCACCAAGCAATGGCATGCCGGATGACTCCCTCATCAATGAGGCGGTGAAGAGCATCTGTCAGCGCCAGGTTGAAATGTTTCGTAAATATATTGTGGATAATTATGTGATCGAATTTCGGGACATAAGGCTTCAGGGCAGCAACCAACTGCTCTACCAGGATCCCATAATTCTGTGGGATACTCCCGCTCTCAAGCAAAGCGTTCATGGACATCACTTGCGGGTGACGCGAGTCTATCTCAGGAATGATAATCAACTCGCTGCCAGGCGGGAGTGCACCGATCCCGCCCCGCCCGGCAATCAGGGTCACCGGGTAGCCAGAATCAATAAAAGTGCGCATATGAGCCAAAATGACCGCCTCCACACCTCCGACAACCGGAGGGCCAGTGTAATGGAGAATGGCCGTTTTGGGGATACGTGTCATAGCGGCTCAGCCCAGACCCAGCTCTGCAACTGCATCCAATTGGTGTTGGAGCCAGGCGTAGATATCTTCTTTCTCAATTATCCAGCGCAGACGCTGGGCGCGTGCCCGGCGCTCTTCAGCTGGCATCACCAGGGCTTGGTGTAACGCCTCGGCTGTGGCATACACGTCGCAAGGGGAAATCACGGTAGCACCGGGAGCGAGCTGCTGCTGCGCTCCGGCGCGCTCCGAGAGGATCAAGACCCCATCTTTTTGGTTAACGGTGGGTCCTTCTTTGGCAACCAGGTTCATCCCGTCTGCAATCGCGTTCACCAAGAGAACATCATATTCTTTCATAGCAGCAATCGCCCGCGGGTAATTCTCGCTCACCAACAGGCGTACTGGTTCCCATTCATGATCTCCAAACCGGGCATTGATTCTCCCGGCAGAAGCCATGAGCTCATCCAGATAATCTTGATATTCGCTTACATCGATGCGGGATGGTACCAGCAATGCGAGGAAGACGACTTGTTTGCGATGCTCGGGATAGTCTTCTAACATCTCCTCGAAGGCTTTAAACCCCCGCACGATGTTCTTGCTGGGTTCGATGCGATCGATTCGCAGGATCAATTTACGATTCTGGACAATTTCAGTGATCTCCGGAAGATAGGTTTCAACCTCGAGAGAGGCTGCCTGCTCTCGCAACGCCTGGACGTCGATCGAGATTGGAAAGTCTTTTACATAAGTGGCGTGGTTCCGGTGCCATACCCGCCCGCGTTTGTACTTTACGCTTGCCGAAGGGAGGTAGGATTCACAAGTGCGCAGGAAGTTCAATCCATCTTCTCGTGTTTGGAAACCCAGGAGATCAACCGCACACAATCCGTCCAATATTGCCTGCCTCATAGTAGGCGGCAAGATGCCCCAATACTCAGGGCCAGGCCAGGGGATATGCACAAAGAGTAAAACCGTTGGCTTATGCTCAAATTTGAATTCCCGCAGGTAACGGGAGGCGAGGTACAAGTGATAGTCTTGTAACATCACCAAGGCGCGGGATGTTGTTTGCTGGACCTTCTTGGCTATCTCCTGCGCAAATAATTGGTTTACAACCACATAGCCATCTTCCCATGCCTGCCAGGTGGAACGATCGATCAAAGGCGTGCGGGGAATATCCCACATCGAATGTTGTAAAAACCAAAGGAGCGGATTTGATATCACGTTGTAATATCCATCATAAGCACTAGGATCTGGTGTTAGGAACTTAACCAGGAGTTCTCCTCCTTGTTCAAGAGGAACCTTGCCCTCCCGCCAGGCAATATCAACATCAGACTGGGCGCACGCAATCCAGGTGGCATTAATCTGCATCGCCAATGAGGTGAGCGCCTTCACCAAGCCTCCACTCCCAAGCTGAAATTGAACTGCACCGCCATCAGCTTGCGTTAGCGTGACTGGTCCACGGTTGGAGGCGATGATTGTGGCTCTGAGGTCGGGTAAGCCCGGTGCTGAGATATCTCCCATACTATTATTCCTATCTGCTACCAATCCCTACTTGCTGGTTTCTTTCTTCAAAGTTGCATCCCGGCTGGCAGCGATGGCCAAATCAATGAAAACTGCGGCGGTCCAGCCAAATCCGTCTGCTGCCTTGGGAGCGGGTTCCCCGGTTTTTGAGTCGTAGTATTCGTACATACTGGGGTGGCTCATGATTAGCTCCAGGGTCTTATCTCTCAGCTGCCGCGCCAGTTTGGTTTCGCCAACCTGGCCAAGGGCTTCAATAAAGAAATAATTGATATTTGCCCACACCGGGCCGCGCCACATTTTCTGGTGATCATAGTTCGGATCGTTTTTTGCCACAGAAGGAATGACATACTCTCCCCAGAATTCAGCTGGGTTGGTCAAATGTCCAATCAGGCGTTTGCGGATCACTTCTGGCAACTGTCCTGTCCATAAGGGATACAGGTTAAATGGCGTGATCACTTGTATCGGCGCGTGATCGCGGGTAGCGCGGAAGACACCAACATCGTCATCCCACAGGTCTTCGATCATCCGCTTGACGATCGAGCTCGTACGGCGCCGCCACATAGCGCCTTCCGCTTCCATCCCCAGCAGTTCAGCCATGAGCGCCAGAGAGCCCATTTGGATGCACAGGTATGTATTTATATCGGGCGACTCGACAGGCATGCCATAATCCCATAGCGGGCTATCATCAAGACCCGATGAATACGGGTGGTTATATTGGACAAGTCCGTCCACGTCATCATCATTCATACTCGTCCACCAGGCGTTCCAGCGCACCAGAGGGACATAGATCTCTTGCAAGAAATCCAGGTCGGGTGCAGTTTCATGAAGTTTCAGCGCCGCCCAGGCAAGGATGGGCGGCTTGGTCACTTCCGCCTTGAATGGGTGCTCGATCTCTGAGATCACACCCTCATCATATACTGCATCTGGAAGCATGCCGTCCGCGAGCTGGCAAGCGAGCATGGAACGGATTTGGTTGCGGGCTAGATCCGCGTCGATATGACGGAATGCCAGGGCGTGCATGGCGCTATCCCACAGCCACAATCCAACGTAGTTCGCCTTGGATGGCATCATCGCTTCGTAAACGATGCTGCCAGAGGGCCGCACCAGGTTATTCGCCATGACCCACCAGGCGTAAGCATACGCATCCTGGTAGCGCTCCAAGACTGGAGGCACACTTTCAAACCATTGGCGCCAGCGTCCCTCCGCTGCCTGGCTTATTTCCGAGAGCGGGAGTGCTTCTCTGCGATGGATGATTGATAAACCAATGATGATATTAATCGTGCAATCTCCATTGCTCTCCACGACAAACTCGACGTCGTATCCTCCATCCCGGGGCTTGATCTGGTTGATCACTGCGCTACCGTTGGTGGTATAGATCAGGTCTCGAATCGATCTGAATTCGCCTCCATTTTCGAGGTTGCGCCATAATTCAGGAGTGACATGAAACCGGATACCGGCAGTCGCTTGAGGGGGCAAGCCAAATGTCAGGGTGCGCTCATCCTTGAAAACCAGGCAAAACTCACCCACACGAGTGTTCATATTGATCATGTGTGGATATGTCGTTGCTTCAAACTCAAGATACTCACCATGCTCATCGACCAACTGCAATGAGTGAATAAATGGAGGTCGGCGTAGATAGCTTTCTATGCCGGGCTCTACATTTGTAAGTCGCTCGGCAAGTTTCACATAGAACTGACTCTGATAAGGAGCCTGGAAAACCAGCAAGCGCGAGC
Source organism: uncultured Chloroflexia bacterium (assembly GCA_963714425.1). Taxonomy (GTDB): domain Bacteria; phylum Chloroflexota; class Anaerolineae; order Anaerolineales; family UBA4823; genus DATCYX01. The sequence goes on along the minus strand of CAVQOI010000001.1, from coordinate 123,011 downwards.
CACGATCACTGAAAGGCACCCGAGTGTAATCGAGCTTATTGCGCAGTAAGTTTAAGGTTGGCTTATGAAGATTACGTTTCAAGACAAGTTCTCAATTCAATTATTTCAATTTACTGTTGTACTAAACACCCTGGACACCCTAATCATGGGTGTGGGTTATGGATGAATCCAATTCTGTTTATAATAAAAATGGTAAAATTACGCATATTCTAGGAGGGTCAATGGACGCAGCCAGCTTTCAATTATGGATTGAACAATATCCAGCCGCCACACTTGGGGCAATACTCCTTTTTAGCATTCTGTTATTTCTGTTTACACGCAACATTATCGCCCGAGGCTTGATCTCGCTGGCATCCCGCACAAAATCGAAGGTCGACGATATCCTTCTCAAGCATCTTCGGCCCACGCGCGCGTCGTTGCTCGCTCCTCTTGCCATTCTCTACATTTTTGCATACCTCGTACCAGGTTACGAAGCTGCCCTTAAAACAACGTCGCTCTTCCTCATCATGTGGGTTTCGGTGCTTACAATAATTTCGCTGATGAACGCGTTGAATGAGATCTATGAGACCGGACCAACTTATACAGGGGTCAGCATCCAGAGCTACCTGGATATCGCAAAAATCTTGTTCATTATTGTGGCGATTATTATGAGCATTTCACTCTTTTCCGGTGAGTCGCCACTGGTTTTGTTGACCGGTCTGGGCGCACTGACAGCCGTGTTGCTGCTGATATTTCAGGATACCATACTTTCTCTCGTCGCCAGCATCCAGATCGGTGCCAATGACCTGATCAAGGAAGGGGATTGGTTGGAAGTGCCCAGTTATGGGGCGGATGGCGATGTGGTCAACATCAGCCTGCACACCATCAAGATCCAGAATTTCGATAAGACATTTACCATGATCCCAACGCACAAAATCGTGGACGTTGCCTACAAGAACTGGCGCGGCATGACCGAGAGCGGTGGGAGGCGCATTCAGCGTTCAGTCGTCGCAGATATGACCAGCATTAAATTCTGCGACGAAGAGATGCTCCTGCGCTTGAAGCGCATCGACCTGATCCAGGAATTCCTAGACGCGAAAATTGAGGCGATTGAAGCTTACCGCAAGGCGCACGCCGAACATTATGACTCACCCTTGGATGGCCCGCAGATCACGAACATCGAGGTGTTTCGTGCCTACATTATGGCCTATATCAAAAGCCGCCCGGATATTCATAGCGATGGGAACATGCCTTTCCTCGTGCGCACACTCTCCCCCACATCTACCGGCCTGCCCATCGAGCTGTACATTTTTACCAAAACCACACGCTGGGAAGAATATGAAGCCATACAAGCTGAGATCTTCGATAACCTGCTCGCCGCAGCCGGTCATTTTGATCTGCGCGTTTTTCAGGAGCCCACCGGATTGGATTTTGCATCCTTTGCCCGTAGTGTTTCCGTGTAAACTTTCAGTGACTGATCGTCATCCTTAGAGATGTATAATGGGATCGGCGGGAAAAGCCCTCACCTGCCGATCTTTGTTAATCTCAGTGAAAAGTGGAATATGACTATCAACGCTCAGCAAGGAAACATACTCCAGGCGATCGAAAATTCTGCGACCACCATCCTAGAAGTCTCACACCAAATCCACGCCAACCCGGAACTGGGATACGAGGAGGTGTATGCTTCGGGATTACTCGCTCACACACTCGAGGCTTACGGATTTGAAGTAGAAACCGGCTATGCTGGCATCCCCACTGCATTCTGCGCCCGCAAAGGAAGCGGGAAAGGACCCCGGGTAGCCTTCCTCGCTGAGTACGACGCCCTCCCTGAGGTAGGGCATGCTTGCGGGCATAATATCATCGCTACCTCTGCCCTTGGCGCGGGGATTGGACTGGGGGCGGTGGTGGAGAAAATAGGGGGAGAAGTCTGGGTGATCGGCACGCCAGCTGAAGAGACCGACGGGGCTAAAGTCGTGATGGTCGAGCGCGGCGCTTTTCAGGCCGTCGACGCCGCCTTGATGATCCACCCCCACGAGAATAATTATTATCTGACCGAATCCCTGGCGATGGACGCCCTGGAAGTTCAGTTCTTTGGAAAACCAGCGCATGCGGCCTCAGCACCCTGGGAAGGGATTAATGCTCTGGATGCCTTAATCTTGACTTTTACGGGAATCAACGCTCTCCGGCAGCAGGTGCGCCCGGATGCGCGCATCCATGGCGTGATCACCCGAGGTGGAGCAGCACCGAATATCATCCCAGAACATACTGTAGGTCGCTTCTACGTGCGTGCGAAAACGCGCAGTTATCTCGATGAACTGACAGAAAAAGTCAAAGCCTGCGTCAAGGCTGCAGCGCTGGCTACTGGAACGCGCTTCGAGATCCATAACTACGAAAACTCCTTCGATGACATGGTGAACAACCACATAATTGCCGAGCGTATGCGGGATTACTTCACCCAGGACCTGGGAAGCGGGCTCTTCCTGCGGGCACCAGAGAGCTTTGGCTCGGCGGATATGGGCAATGTCTCCCATGTGGTGCCAGCAGTGCATGTCTTGATTGATGTTGCCAATGGCAAACCGCTCTTCCCGCACACACACGAATTCCAACTGGCAGTTGTCACACCTTACGCAGATGCAGCAGTCATAAGAGCCGGAAAAGCCATGGCTCTGACCGGATACGACTTGCTGACTGACCCCAGCTTCCTGCAGTCAACCCGCAAAGAGTTTTCCACCAGTTTGGGTTACCCTCCGGCGACAAGCATTTGATTTCCCAGTAAGGATATTAAGTGAAAACAGAATAGAGAAATGTATTATCGGCAAGGCATTACGATCATGAACCCACTTGATCATCTTTCAAAAAAGATCACCAACACACTTTTCATCGCGCAGAGCCTGGCATCAGCTGGTTTTATCGCTGTAGCCACCTTGAACGCGATCATTGGCGCCAAGCTGGGTGGAAGTGCGTCCTGGTCAGGTGTTCCCTCCGCAGTCTACCTTCTGGGGAGTGCTGGTGCTGCCTATCTATGGGGTTATCTAATGGATAGGATAGGGCGCCGCGGTGGTCTGGCATTAGGGCTGGTGATTGGTGCCGTAGGTGCAGGGACGACCTTCCTGGCGATTTTTCTCAGTTCCTTGGGTTTCTTCCTGGCAGGTATGGTGATGATGGGTATGGGGAATGCTGCTGTTGTCCTGGGACGCTTTGCTGCAGCCGAAGTCAACCCACCTCAAGCTCGCGGGAGGGCGATATCTAACGTCGTGCTGGGCGGTGCGGTTGGTGCGATCGCGGGACCCTTACTCGTCGGTCCATCAGGAAGGCTGGCGCTCACGCAAGGATTTGACGAGCTCTCTGGCGCGTATGCAGCGGCTGCATTCCTCTTCATATTGGCAGGTATCGTAATTTTTACCAGGCTGCGACCTGACCCGCGTGATCTGGGTCGTGAAGTGGCTCGTATGTTCCCGGAATCATCATCCGCACCCAAACTCGCGCGACCATTAGCCCAGATTATGCGCCAACCTGGTGTGATTGTAGCGGTATCCGCCATGGTGCTGGGTCAGATGGTGATGGTGATGGTGATGGTGATCACCTCCCTGCACATGCGCGGTCACCAGCACGAGCTGGGAGCGATCTCATTGGTGATTTCCTCCCACACCTTCGGCATGTTCGGCTTCTCGATCATCTCAGGACGCCTGGCAGATCGCTGGGGACGAGGTGCTGTAATCATCATTGGTGCAGCCACACTATTGCTGGCTTGCCTGGCAGCCCCGCTATCCCCTCAGGTCTTGCCCTTGGCGGTCTCATTGTTCTTGCTGGGTTTAGGATGGAATTTCTGCTTTGTTGGTGGCTCAACGCTGCTGGCAGATCAGCTTTCTCCTGCCGAGCGGGGACGCACACAGGGTTTTAACGATCTGCTTGTCGGACTTGCCTCTGCAGCCGCCAGCCTGAGCAGCGGGCTGATCTTCGCCGCTCTGGGATTTGCTGTGATGGCACTGGCAGGTGCTGTATTCTCGCTCGCTCCCCTGGGCGTGACGATTGCATGGGTTTACGGACAACGGCGGGCTGCAACCTCGGCTTCCTCACGCTGATCGGGCGACATATGCCCCGCTCCAGGGAGGCAGAGTTACCAGGAGCAAATCCCCCGAGACAGTATACTCGCCACTCCCCAGCAGATTGCCTAATCTGGTGCCATCCTCCCAACCAAGTCCAGTGATGGGAAGGTGCAACTCCCCCTGCTCGTCATTGGCATTCATCACAACTAGAATACTCTCTTGTCCCAAAGTACGAGCAAAGGCAAATGCTCCCAGCCGGCGATCCGCGTGGACTGAACGATATGCACCACGTCGCAACGTGGGATATTCTTTTCGCAACGAAATTAATTTTTTGACCCAATTGAGGATTTCCAAGTTCCACAGTCTTTCCTCCCAGGGGAAAGCGCCGCGGCAGTCAGGATCTTTTCCACCGGTCATCCCGATTTCATCACCATAATAGATCGCCGGAGTGCCGGGATAGGCAAACTGCAACATATAAACCAGCCGGGCTTTATCCACATTGCCTTCGAGCTTGGTCAAGAGACGCTCGGTGTCGTGTGACCCCAAGGGCAGATACATGGCGGTCACATTTTCCCAAGGATATATTTGCTGAAATGTCTCCAGCTTCAAAGAACACTGGGCGGTATCCAGCGTGCGAGCGTACACCAGACGCAGCAGGCAATCGCGCAACGGGTAGTGCATCAAACCATCGAAATGGTTTGATCCAACCCAACGCGGGTCCGCCGTCCATATCTCCCCCACCAGATATGCATCCTCATTGGTAGATTTCACAACCTGCCTGAACTCAGCCCAAAAGGAATCGTCATCAATCTCATTAGGCACATCCAGGCGCCAGCCATCAGCACCCTGCTCGATCCAGTAGCGCGCCACCTCGAAGATAAAATCGCGAACATCTGGGTTGCTGGTATTGAACTTTGGGAGACTGCGGATACCCCACCAGGCCAAATAATCACGCGAGTCCCCGTCACCATAAGCATGCACGGGGAAACGCTGTACGTGGTACCAGTCCACATAGGGGGAGTGTTCCTGGTTTTCCAGCAGGTCTGCAAATGCGAAGAAACCCCGCCCACAATGATTAAAGACCCCATCCAGAATCACGCGCACTCCATGGCGATGCGCCAGGCTGATCAAAGCTCTAAAGTCGTCTAGATTGCCTAGTTTAGGGTCGATCTTGAAATAATCGGTTGTGTTATAGCGGTGATTGGATGAAGCCAGGAATATCGGGTTGAGGTAAAGTGCATTGATGCCCAGGTCGAGCAGGTAATCGAAACGGTGAATGATGCCGCGCAGATCACCTCCCTGGAACCCCCAGCCAGTCGGTGACTCTCCCCAGGGCTGCACGTTTGGTGGATCATTGCCCGTATCGCCATTCGCGAAGCGGTCGGGGAAGATCTGGTAAAAGATAGCGTCTTGGATCCAATCAGGTACTGTCATGGGTTGGGAGTCACGGATGCCGCTCGGATTGCTTCATCTGCACGAAGCAAAGCTTCCTCTGCCGGGACGCTATCATTAAATATCGATCCCAGAGCAATATCCAGCTGGCTGGAGTAAATGCTCATTTCAGGTAAAACCGGATAGGCTGTCCCGTCCACCAGAGCACGCATTGCCTGAACAATCAGTGGATCCTCAACACGCATCCGGCTGGCTGCCAAGTTCACTGGCGAGCCGTTGATGGCAGGTATGAGCCCTACTTCAGCGATAGCAGTTTGGGATTCGGGCGTGAGCATGTACTGTAGAAATTTTAACGTGACCTCGTGTGACTCTTCCCGCGCTCGGGTGCTCAGATATATGCTCTCTGACTGGACGAAACCCGACAATGAGCCTCCTCTATAGATAGGCCAGGGATCAATCACAAGGTTGTTTGCGCCGATAGCCTCAGCCAACACCTTGCGGTTCCATGTGCCTTCAATAATCATCCCAGCATGCGATTCTTTAAATTGGTTCAGGTCCGTATCTGAGAAGAACTCCGTTGGTCCAGCCTCAGAGAATGCCTGCAACAGGCTTACCCATTCCAGGCCTTTAAGATCCAGAAAAGCTGGCTCCCCCATGGGCGTCATCAGGCTGCCACCCAGCCCGACGAGATGCGCACCAGAAAAAAAGAAACTACGGTCTAAAACTGCACCCATCGTCTGCCCGCGGGTGGCATCTTGCGCAAGGCTGATAAGCTCCTCAAATGTGGACGGAGCAATCGGGATGATACTCTGGTTCCGGTAAAGGACAACCCCGCGAATATCTAGCGGTACATTGACCAAGGCATCCTGGTATCGCCCCGTGCTCACAGCGGCTGGGTTCAAAGTGTTGAGCAGGTCGGCACTGACCCGGGTGGAGAGATCAAGCACCAGCTCCTGGTCATATAGTGACGGTCCCCACTCCGCCTGCCCAATCAGAAGCGTTGGGCCGCGTCCATCCAAGGTTGCTGTCTCAAAGGCAGAGCGCAAATCCACTTCAGGGATGTAGGTTACATCGAAAAATATCGTGGGGTATAGCTGACCGAACTCATAGATACGCCGCAGAAGGGCTGGCATGTAGGCTTCTTCCCATGAATGCCAGATACTCACCGTACCGCTGACAACAACTGGCGTGACGGTTGGGAGAGGTGTGGAGGTGCGGGGTGTATAGGGGGTCTCGCTCGGCTTCATCGCTGTACGGACCGCAGAAACTGGGCCGCCTTGACATGAAACTAGAGCAAATGCAGACAGGAGCATTAGCCGGGGGAAGCGACGAGTGAGTGTATTCCAGGTCAATGTGTATTACCGCCCGATCCAATTGTACCAAATTCGTACTCCCAAATGATCCATCCAGCGAACACGGCGCAGATCAGGATTTCACGGTTATAATCTGCCTCGTGACCACGCTCCATAGCTTAGCTGGCGTATACGCTGCAGCAGTAACGCCGTTACAATCAGATTTTTCACCTGATGTTGATGCCCTACCAGAACTTCTCGCCTATCTTGCCCAGCGAGGCTGTCATGGCACTTTGCTGTTTGGCACAACCGGCGAAGGACCATCATTTTCAAGCGACGAGCGCATCGAAATGCTCCGATGCGCACTGCAATTCCGGCAATCATACCCCGATTTTCGACTTTTGCTTGGGACGGGCACTCCCAGCCTAGAGGAGACAGTCGCGCTCACACGCTCCGCTTTCGATCTCGGAGTGGATGGCGTCGTCGTCCTGCCGCCTTATTACTTTCGCTCGGTGAGCGACGACGGGCTCTTCGCCTGGTTCAGCTATTTAATCCATAAGGCAGTACCAGCCGGTGGATCGCTGCTCGGATACCATATCCCGCCGGTCTCTGGCGTCGCGCTTTCGATGGACTTGCTCAGCCGCTTAAAAGATGCTTTTCCCGACCGCTTCGCCGGCATCAAAGACTCGTCTGCTGATCCAAACCATGCTCGCGGTCTCGGCGCCCGATTCGGCAATGATTTGCTCATCCTGAACGGCACCGACCGGTTGCTCACCCAAGCGCTGCAAGCGGGCGCCTCAGGGTGTATTACTGCCCTGGGAAACCTGTTCTCCCCAGAATTACGGCGAATCTGGGATGCCCACCAGCAGGGAAAGACGGATGAAAGCGCGCAGATGCGCTTGGACGCTGCCAGGGATGTCTCAGAAAGCTATCCACCTGCGCCTCCATTGATCAAGGTGATTTTGAACGCCTGGTATGGCTTCCCCATCTGGCCCGTAAGACCACCCCTGCTGTCTTTATCCTCTGAAGCAGCAGAGAAGGCTCTGGCAGCGATAGACCCACTCCGCAATGGCTGAGTCGAAAAACAACACCTCCCAGATTCGGTTCTTGCTGACCAGTCTCGGAATCATCTTCGTCTTTATCCTGACCTTGCTGGTCATTCTGTCTGCCTATCCGGTCTTCCTTGCGCCCCCGCCGACGGACACCCCTACTGTCACGCTCACCTTCCGACCCACAGCTTCGATAACGCCGACTCCCACCATCACGCTCACGCCAACCATCACGCGCACTCCCCGGCCAACATTCACACCAACCGTCACACTGACGCCCACGCGCACCTCCTCGCCTACACCAACCGCTTCACCTACCGGGCCGCCAACATTGACCCCCGATTCCCCGGCTGCAGGTCAGGTCACCTACAGCTTCAAACCCTGGTCGCCTGAGGACGCAGACTATCTTATTACTCTGCTTGAATATTATCCGAACACGCTTACCCGCCAGCAGCGCGGCGAGGCGGATGGGAATTATTTCAGCGCCTTCCAATTCGTTAATGTATCTCTCTCTGAAGCCTTACTACGTTTTCCGGAAGCAACCCAGGCTCCCCGCTGGCGCATGATGCAAGCTTACAATCTAGCTCGGGTAGGTGATCAAGGAACCGGCCAGGCCTATGCCGAACTCATCGCCCAGGCGCTCAATCGCAGGCAGGTGGAAGTTAAAGATCTTGAAAAGTGGTTTAGAAAACAAGAATCTCGTCTGGGTATCAGCATCACGTTGCTTGAACCACTTCCAGGGTACCTATCTGGTCGGCTCGCGCAACTCGATGGAAATGGCGGCGCGTCCCTCTTGCTATTGGAGACGAGCTCAGGTTTCCAGGCGTATGCATTGAACAGCGACTTTGACTTTATCCACAAACCCCAGTATAAGTCGTTCACAGCTGATCTCACTGATGACGGGATACAGGAAATTGTAATTTACCAGGTTTCACAGAATGAGACGCGCGAGCTGGCGCTACCACGCATATTCAGCCTTGCAAAGATTCCCCCACAAGAACTGCCGTACCATCCAGTCACCGCACCATTTAATGTGGGGATGGATTACAGCGCAGAATGGGCTGCGATCTCTAAACAGAATGGAAAGCGGGATCTTCAGACGCGGGCTAAGCTTTTCCCAGCCTGCCCATTGGAAATTTTCCGCACATATCATTGGGATGGGAAATTCTTCAACCCCATAGAAACAACCTACACCGTTGAATCCAAGCCAGCTACCATCAGCTTCTGCCGCTTGCTGGTCGACCATGCCATCAGCGTGTGGGGACCGGAGGCCGCAAACCAGATCATTCAAACCATCTTGCCGGATTGGCCGCCCGATGAAGACCCCGTCGATACTAAGGATGAATGGCGCTACCGCCTGGGTATCAATTATTCCTTGCTCGGCGAGCAGGATGAAGCGGTTAAGGCGTTGCAAGAGCTCGTCGACACACCCACCTCACCAAAGAGTAAATGGATCGCTCCCGCACAATCATTTTTGAATCAATATCGTGCATCCAAGGATGTGTACCGGGCCTGCATCCAGTCGACCGTCTGCGATCCAGGTCTAGCCCTGGTGAATATTGTTGCATCTCTGCAACGCGGTGATTACCCACAGGTCCTCTCAATGCTGGGCGAGGCAGGCGTGTCTCTGCGCGCCTCGGGATACTTTGACCTGGATGGTGATGACACCCGCGAGGTCTGGTTCACTACCCGCCACCGACCTGGGGAGAAGCTGCAAGCCTGGGTATTAGCTGACTATACAGACGGGATAAAGGCCTTACCCCTTGGCGAGCTAGATACCAATACGCCAAACTTTTCGTATTACGACCAAAAACAGCTTCCACCGGTAGTATTGATAAATAATATCCAGGCGGTACGCATGCAGCGGATCCCAGACACATTGGAACCGTACCTGACCTATTTCGAGCTTCCGAAGTTTTACCCCGATCGATTCAAAGAAGCTTACAAAGCAGCCATGCAGGCATTGCTTGATGGCGGAGAGCCGGGCGAGATCTATAAGATCCTGCGCGATCTGGAAAAATTTCCCGGATTACTATGCCGAAGCACATGGAGCTGTGACGAGTACTATTATATTTTGGGGTTATCTGCAGAACTGGCAGGCGATCGTCCAAACGCTATCTCAACATTCGTACAGCTATGGCGAGATTACTCCAGGAGCCCCTTCACGACCATGGCACGTCTGAAGCTGGCTGGAGTACCGGCCACTCAAACACCCGCACCACCTACGCCAACATCACCAACTTCCACACCGACACCAGTCGGTGCATTGACTCCAACCAGCACTTTGACTGGTACGCCACCACCCAGCACACCAACCCCGACGAGCCCTTCAGGGCAGGGCACGCCGTACCCAGAACCCTCCCAGATTATCAATCCTCCCTATCCTTAGATGACTTTGGACCTTGATTTTCCCCTCTCCGAGTGGAGATTAATTGAAACGCCCTCTGAGCAAGGCGCATGGAATATGGCTATCGATGAGGCCATCCTCGAAGCTGTAGGTAGCCGGGAAGCGCCCCCCACCCTGCGCTTATACGCCTGGGAGCCTGCCTGTCTTTCCTTGGGCTATGCGCAGCCAATTTTTGACGTCGACATACCCCGCTTACGCGAGCGCGGCTGGGATCTGGTTCGGCGCCCCACCGGCGGCAGAGCCATTCTGCACACCGATGAGTTAACCTATTCGGTGATTGGCCCCCAGGATGACCCACGCCTGACAGGTGGTGTGCTCGAAAGCTACCGGCGACTGTCCGAGGCGCTGCTGGTTGCCCTGGAGACATTGAATCTTGCTGTACAAGCGAACCCACGAGCAGATCTGGAATCGAGTGAAAACCCCCCTGGCCCGGTCTGTTTCGAAGCACCCTCTAATTACGAAATTACCATAAACGGGAAGAAGCTGGTTGGCAGCGCTCAGGCGCGGCGGCGGGATGGTGTCTTACAGCACGGCACGCTGCCCTTATGGGGAGATATAACCCGGATAACGCAAGTGCTGCGCTTCGATAGCGAAGGGAATCGAGAGCAGGCGGCTTCCCGCCTATTGGAGCACGCAACGACCGTCGAAAGCGCATTAGGCCAGCGTATATCCTGGGATGCCGCTGCCCGGGCATTCGCTGAAGCCTTCTCTCAAACGCTAAGACTCCAGTTGGTGCCGGCAGCGCTCACCCCTGCTGAAACAAGCAGAGTTGAAGAGCTGGTTTGTGGCAAGTACGCAAACCAAACGTGGACAGAAAAGACTTGATGGTTGTAGACTGGGATGACCGGTTGGATATTTCGGTAACGTGAAATTTTCCAAACAATTGATTTCAACTATCAATCTTCTGCTGGTTGTTGAGTGAAAATCACCTCGGGATATCCAAGGTCACGCATCAGGCGATATAGATAAGATTTGGCGTTCTTACTCGCCTGGTCCAGGATACCGTCTGCTAAGGCTGCTTTTTCGATTTCCATTTCCGCAGCCCGGCGAGCCTCGGTTTCTAAATTAATGCTCCCATGGGTGAGAAGACCCGTATCCCGGTTGTAGATATAAGACTTTTCGTTGTCCAAGGTAGACAGGAAGATTTCCGCCTCGGGCAGTTCGACATACAGAACTCCTCCGCGCACCTCGAGATGTTCAGGAGCCAGCCTCTCCAAATCAATCCCGGCGATGACAATGCCATGCGCCACCAGGATTACGCGATCTCCAAACAGGAAACCAAATGGTCCCTGGTTGGTCTCGGCAGAGATTACTTTCTCGATACTGTACTGGATAGTTTCTAACCGGGAGAGCGAGCGTATGCCCTGGATGATCGTCACTGGGTCCGGCAGGATTGTAGGGGTGGGATGAAAAAAGTCTGAGACCTGAGTGGCAACGCTACTGGTGAGGTCGCTCACAGGCTGGATCGCCTGTTGCGCCTGGCGGGCACTCTGCTGCACTGCATAAACAACGCCGAACACACCCACCGCCAGGATCAGTAACACACCAATGACCAAGACCCATCCCCGTAGGTTATTGTCATTTGACATGAAAGTAATTATACTTGATCGAGGAACTCTCTATGCATGTCGGAATCCTGACGCTGACCCTCCAGATCCCAGGCTGCACTTCGCTCAAACAGAAGCGCAGCCGCCTTAAACCACTCCTGGCACGGCTGCACCGCGAGTTTAATATCTCTGTTGCTGAAATCGACCACCATGATGCCTGGAAAGAGGCAGTCATCGCCTGTGCCTTGGTGAGCAATGACAATGGATTCACGCAGCGCAGTTTGCAAGCCATACCGGGTTGGATTGAAAAAACCTGGCCTGACCTCCAAATTGTAGAAGACCAATTGGAACTTATCTAACGACGATCCCTTGCCCTGAAGGCCAGATCGGAATTAATGATCCCCCCGCAACCACTCTTTGAAAAGAGTGTTGTTAATGATAGCTACTGCTTAATGTTATTTTGACGGTACTTGGTCAGAGCTAATTCAGCGCGGTGGGCATATTGAGAAGCTGGCCAGGTCTCCAAAACGGCTTTGAATTCCCGCTTTGCCTGGGTCTCCATATCCTTCTCCCGATATGCTACACCAAGATTATAGTGAGATGCGGCCTCATATTTAACGCCGAGATAACCGTGACTGGCTTTTTGTAGGACTTCAGTAAAAACCAGAATTGCTTGGTCTAATGAGCCATTTTGAAGTAGCGCCGTGGCGCGGTTCACCTGAACAACTAATTGACCTGTCTGATCAGGCCATGCCCTTTCTGCAAGAAGATAGATGCGGTTAGCCCGGTCAAATTGGCCACGTTGGGCAAAAAAGTTGCCAATATCAACCAGCAACCGGACACGCATCGTCAGCAGATAGAGAATGACGAGAAAAAAGATGGGATGGATTTGTAAACTGGCAAAGGCAGCCAATCCACTGATAAGCAAGGTGATAGCCATTGCCTCGATAGCAAACCTGCTCGATAATCCTTCCCGCCGGAGGAGGGATAACCCACCGAAGAGAACGACATAAGCGAGACCTATTAATATGATCAAAGTTGGTAAACTCACGACTGCTCCGATTTCGATGGGTTTAGCATCGAGTAGTATACAACAAATGGGAGAATTTAGGTGTTCTATGTAATACCGTGGATGTGATCATCTACATTTGACTCTCAGGGATGAATTCCTCTACAATTAAAGGTACGGCTCATTAAGTGGACACTATATGCTCAAACAACCCTCCAACACTTATAAAGGGGGATTATGGGGTTGTGATCATTATGAAGGAGGTGTCTATATTTTCATAAATGCGCTTACTAAACCATTTCTCAAGCACAATTTATGTAGTGATGAGGAGAATATGCGATGAACGCAGTCATAACCCTGGTTGTGGGGTTGTTAGCAATCGGTGTTGGCTATGGCTTTTACGCAAAAACCATCAACACTAGAATCGTCAAACCAGACGACAAGAAAGCCACGCCAGCAAAGATGTTCATGGACGGTGTTGATTTCACCCCCGCCAATCGAAATGTATTGTTCGGGTATCAATTCAAGTCCATTGCCGCGTTAGGTCCCATCGTAGGGCCGATTGTAGCCGTCCAATGGGGCTGGCTGCCGGCTTTATTATGGGTCATCTTTGGCACATTCTTTATCGGATGGGTGCAAGACTATTCATCCATCATAATGGGTGTGCGGGAAGAGGGCCAAAGCTTCGGAGCATTGAGCTATCGATTCGTTTCCCCTAGAGCTCGTACAATCTTGCTGATGTTTATTTACTTCTACTTGTTGCTCATTATGGGCGCATTTGGAAAAATCGTCGGCTATGACCTGATGACCAATCCCGCAGTACCTCTGGGAGTCCTCCTGGTGATTGGTGTAGGCTTGCTGGCGGGTCAAATGACTTACAAGTGGAAGATGGACATCATTCTCACCAGCTTGATCACGGTTGTCCTGGCATTTGTGGGGATTTGGCTCGGCACACTTCCAGCCGTGAAATCGCTCTTCCTGGCGATCAATGGTGGCGAAAAACCACCTCTGGTCTTCGGCTCAGTCACTCAGGCGCAGTTCGTCTGGAGCCTGGTAGTGCTGGTAATCTGCTACTTTGGTGCAGTACTGCCGATCTGGCGATGGGCGCAGCCGATCAACTACGTGGCTTTCTGGATTGTCTTCCTGGGCATCCTGGCAGGTACTATTGGCCTTCTAATATGGCGTCCAGCTTTTCCGGCTGATTTCCCTGCATTTACGAACTGGGGCGGCAACCTATGTCTGGCCGCTGATTGCTCCGGGGTCGAGAAAGCACCCCTGGCCTTAGGACCACTTTGGCCGATACTTTTTGTGACTATCGCCTGTGGCGCTGTCTCTGGGTGGCACAGCCTTGTTTCTTCATCGGGGACAGCACGCCAGCTCGAAAAAGAGACGGACGCTCTGTATGTTGGTGGTGGCGCCATGTTCCTCGAGATGTTCCTGGCGACACTGTCCCTTCTTACTGCTGTCGTGGGTGTAGGCGTCACACGAGGATTCGTTGGCACAGCAGAGACTCCGGGATATGTGCTCCTCGTGGCAGCAGGCAAGAACGCGGGTATATTCGCTACGGGCTTGAGCGAGATGATGGCGCGAGTTGGTGTCCCAACCAGCTTCGGACTGCCTTATGGATCGGTCTTCCTGACGCTGATGGCCCTCACGATCATGTACCTGGTAGTGCGTTTCATGCGTGTGGCCTCAGCCGAGTTCTTAGGCGATTCTATATCCTTATTCAGGAATGTCTCCTTCGGCTCAATCGTAGCACTGGCCTTCTCTGCATTGCTGATCTGGACCGGCTTTTGGGCTCGCATTTGGGTCCTTTTTGGTGGCGCGAACCAACTGATGGCAGCGCTGGCGTTGCTGCTGGTAACTTTGTGGCTGATGTCAAATGGCAAGAACTATCTGTGGACGCTCATCCCGTTCTTGTTCATGTTCGTAACCACAATTGCCGCGCTAATCATCACGGCGTACAATGTGTTTGCACAAATCGCCAGGACGCCAGATATGCCAATTGATGGCTTGATCGGCAATATCATCGCTGGCGTTATCGCCATCTTCTTGGTTGTTGCTGCGCTAATTCTGGCTTGGGACGCGCTGAAAGCCTTCCAGCGCTTCCGAGAGGTATCACCAGCCAAAGCTGCATAGTTCCACATGATCGGAGGTGAGCTACACACTGCAATAGTGTGTAGCTCACCGTATGCCTAAGATCAATGAAACCCATTCAGGTAGAGGTCATTTCCCCAATACCCGAAGGTTGGGGGGTCTGCATGTCTTGTGAAATGTTGATAGCGCGCGCCAATTTGGGTGACGCCCCTCATGAGCGAGGCATCGACGAATATCCTCCTGAATGGCAAGAAGAGTTCCAGCGCTTATCTTCGTTAATACTAGACCTAGCTACGAAGTATGGTGATCGCGTGCTCATACGCATCTGGGATCCCCGCTCGCTCCAAGGGCTCGTCAAATCCATACGGCATGGCGTGCGACGTTATCCAACCTTCGTGATAGATCATCGCATCAAAGTAACGGGCTGGGATGAAATCGGCTTAGAAAATGCCATGCTTGCGGCATTCAGTGCAGAATAATCATGATCCCCGACGCGATACGTAAGATCATTTCCAGTGCTACTATCGGATTGCATTGAATAAACAACCGCCTCCCACCAACTGGCAATATGTGCTAAAACAGATCGCCACAACGATTGGCGATATGGTTTATGGAGCGACTGTTTATGAGATGGTACGCGATCTAAAGAAAGAACGTGCCCATCTTGAGCATTTATTCATCTTGGTTGTATTCGGTGACCTCTTGGGCGTGCCTGTTTTGCCACCGTATTACACCCTGCGTTTATTGCCTTATGTTATGCCCAATATTACGGGCTGGAAGCGGACACTGTTACGTGAGCGAGATTTGACCGATCTGTGTGACCAGGAAATTACTTGATCCAAATATCTCCACATGTTCAGACAGCATACTGGGAAGCACCTGACTTCACAATCAATGAGGAGTAAAAATGACAGCCGATGAGAATAAACATAGTTTTATGGATAGCTTCAAAAGTGTCCTGTACGGCATGGCTGGACACGACATGGCGCGCTATGCGCTAAAGACACGTGGAAGCATGGAGCATCTCTTTATTCTGATCACAATGGGTGATCTTCTGGGCATTCCCATCCTCCCACCTTACTACAGCCTGCGCCTTCTCCCTTACGTGGTGCCTCAAATCAGCACCTGGAAGCGACGCATGTTGCGCGAGAAAGACTTGACAGACGCTCTCGCCTAGCGGCCGTGGATCTATCAAACATCCTGCTGCTAACTCTCCTGACCCTGAGAGGAATTATCTAGCCAGGTTGAGATGGCCAGCATATTCAGGATGATCAGTAATAATTACGATGAACATGGAGAACCTTATGTCTCTTCGAGATATTTTTGAAAAAAATCCTGATAGACGATATATCATGTTTGGGGGAAAGGGGGGATTAGGAAAAACGACTTTTAGCGCGGCAGCGGCATTTTGGCTTGCCAAACAAGGTTATAAAGTACTGGTCTTTTCAGTAGACCCTCAAGCCAGTCTGTCAGATATCTTCCAACGTGATATTTTTGGAAAAGGACCGGTCGAAATCACGGAAAACCTGTACGCCCAGGAGATTGATGCAGACCGGCGGATCCACGAATATCAAGAGGAGATTCGCCAGAAGATTCGCGATATGTATGGATTAGAGGAGATACCGGAAGAGATCGAGAATTATATCCAAGCGGCTGCTGCAGAGCCCGCCATGGAAGAGAGCGCGATCTTTGATGAGGTTGTAGATATCGTGGTCGGAGGTAAATACGACTATTACATCTACGATTTAGTCCCTTTGGGACATGCATTGTATTATTTGAGCATGGCATCAGTATACGACGAGTGGATCGATAAAATCACCAAATTACGTGAAGAGATGGCTGAGTACGATCAGGTAGCATCCGTGATGAAGCGCGATAAGGAAAGCGAAGAGGATCTGATCCTCAAAGAATTGCAATATATTAAATACCGCATCAACACCTCTTCGAGTATTTTGACAGATAAACTGAAGACGGCTTTCTTTTTTGTGGTGACGCCTGAAGAAATGATTATCCTGGATACCCAGAAGGCAGCTGGCCTTTTTGCGAAATTTGATGTGCCCATTGCTGGCTACATTGTCAATCGTGTCATTCCTCCCGAGCTGGCTGACCAAGATATCCCGGACTATCTCAAGAACCGTTTGATCATGCAAAAAGATTACCTGACCAAAATTGACACAGTATTTGGTGGAGAAGTTCTCGCCCGAATACCCGAGTTTGAGCGCGACATAACCGGACTTTCAATGATTGAGCAAATGGCTGAAGCCATGTTTGGAGGTGGGGGATGATCGAAAAACCTATGCAACAGTACTTAAATGAAAATCCTCGCCTTAAATACGTGTTCTTTGGGGGCAAGGGAGGTGTGGGCAAGACTGTGTTGGCAGGCACTGCTGCGCTTTGGGCAGCCCAACAAGGCAAGAAAACACTGCTTGCGTCCACAAATCCGGTGCATTCCCTGTCGAGCCTGTTAGATCAAAATGTGTTCGGTAAGCCAACTCCAGTCACCGGTGTCCCTAATTTTGACGCTTATGAGATCGACACACGCGATACGATCGAAAAATCCAAGAAAGAAATCCGCGAGAAGATCGAGTGGTTTCTAAAATTTGCGGATGTCAAAACTAAGGCGGACGAATTTGTCGAATCAGCTACCATGAACCCTGCCTTTGAAGAATCTGCCATGTTTGAGAACATGATCGATCTGATGTTTGATGACAAATACCAAGTGTACGTGTTTGATACCGCACCAACAGCCAACGCCCGCCGTCTATTGGGAATGTCTAGTGTATATTCCATGTGGGTAAACAAGATGGTCCAAAGTCGTGAAGAGGCCATGTCCTTGAAAGATCTGCTGTCTTACAGTAAGAAGAAGAAAGAGAAAGACCCCCTCATGGAGTATCTTTTAAATTTGCGTGAGCGGATGGGGCGAGCGAAGACACTTCTAACCGACTCGGATCTGACTACCTTTTTCTTCATCACACTGCCTGAAGCTCTGCCGATTGCCGTCATTACCCGGTTTATACATTGGTTTCACGACTTTGGCATCCCGGTTGGTGGCGTGGTCGTAAACATGCAAATCGACAAATCCAGTGTGAAGCCAGATGCGCCTGATTTTGTGAAGAATCGCGTGGCAATGCAAGATGAGCACATGGAGACGATCTGGAAAGAGTTCGGCGGTCAAGTGCGCGCCATCCTACCCTTGTTTGAAACCGAGGTACGCGGTGTCAGTATGCTTAAACGCGTGGCAACGCTACTCTACGCCGCGTGAACTTCTGAAATTTGTATCATAAAATCAAGGCATTCGCGATTTTAGGTGTGTCGGTTAGGACCTATACACCTAAAATCGCGAATCATCTGGTCATTGCATAAATGACCCAACAAACCCCCGGATATCTTCTAGAAACTTCTCAGCAGGTTCGGCTCGCAACGAAGAAAGATCAGCCTTCACAATCAAATGAGGTGCTTTTTTCTGTAGAGAGACGCGCGAAATCCCTCCACGAAATTTTTCCATTAGATCCCTGAGATCAGCTACAGGTTTAATATCTTTCCGGCCGCGTCGCGCAATTGTAATCCGTGGATGGCCGGGTATCCATTCATAGGGTTTATCATACTCGCCATAAACCATGTTTTTAAATTTGCTATCCCCATTATAGGCAGCCTCCAGTTCCAGGGCTGGTGCACGCATTAATTTGGCTCTCAGGATGATCTCATCCCTTTTTCCCTGAAGGCGATTGTAAATCCATAAAGGCAGGTTTTCCCGCGCTTCCAAATAAAATAATACATCGAAATGTCTAAATGGATCCTCGTTACAGTTCACTTGAAATTGCGCTCCCCAGGCAGACGTACTCTTTAAACGCGATACCTTGACATCGCCAAATTGACTCAGACCAGCATACAGCCAGTTAGCAATCGTTCTTGATTTTCTGCGGTTATAATAAAAGCCAACTGCATACCATAATCCAATTATTATGCATAAAACAATGACAATCCATTGGCCTGTATTCATGCGAATCTCCCGAGCGATACATTCTCCAGTTTAGCTCAAGAGCGCCGCAATGTAAAGCGCTTTGAGTATTCATCAACCGATAAAAGGATAGCCAATTATGGATCTTGGATTGAAAGGAAAACGCGCCCTGGTATCTGGCTCAAGCAGTGGATTGGGCTACGCTGCCGCTCGCCTGCTTGCCCTGGAGGGTTGCCGTGTCGCCGTCAACTCTCGCAACGCCAAAGAAATCACCCAGGTCGCTGAGCAACTCTCTCACGAAACCGGCAGCCAGGTCATCCCACTGGTGGGGGATGTGACAGATCCAGCTACGCCCGAAAATCTCGTTAAGGAAACTGCAACTGCCTTTGGCGGATTGGACTTGTTGATGACAAACTCGGGTGGACCACCGTCCGGCAATTTCGAAGACCTGGACGATGAAACCTGGTACAAGGCGATAGAGCTTAATTTTCTCAGCCATGTGCGGCTAATCCGCGCTGCAATCCCTTATCTTAAACAGTCCCCAACCCCCAGTGTACTCACCCTTACTTCCTATTCAGTTAAGCAACCAATTCCATTCCTGGTGCTCTCTAATAGCATCCGCTCTGCCACGATCGGGCTGACCAAAACCCTGGCGCTTGAGCTAGGTGGGGATGGCATCCGCTTCAACTCCATCCTGCCCGCCTGGACATCAACCGAACGCATTCGAGAGCTCATGGAATATCGCGCTCAGGCACGTGGCACCACATGGGAAGAGGAGATGACTAAGCAGGCGGATGACAGCCCGTTGGGTCGCATGGGGACACCCGAAGAGTTTGCTAATGCAGCTGTTTTTCTGCTCTCCCCCGCGGCGTCTTACATAACCGGGGTCATGTTGCCCGTGGACGGGGGAATGTACAAAGGTATGTTCTAGGTAGAAGTAGAAGATAAGGGGTGGAGGCATGTCTATTCTCATGAATATTCTCGGTCCGGTAGCGCGAGGTGGGCTTACATGGCTGGGACGCAAACGGCTGCCCCAGATCAGTGGAAAGCTCTCGTTGGCTGGCGTGCAAGACAAGGTTGAGATTATCCGCGACCAATGGGGTGTCCCGCACATCTACGCCAAGAGTCAAGCAGACCTGTTTTTCGCGCAAGGCTTCGTGCACGCACAGGATCGCCTGTTCCAAATGGACATCAACCGCCGCACAGCTGAGGGGCGGCTCTCAGAGCTGTTCGGTGATTTAGCGCTCGATACAGACCGGGCTGCACGAACATTTGGATTCGCTCGCCTGGGAAACCAAGACTGGGAAAATGCGGGGGAGGATATCCGCCAGGTGATCCTGGCATATACAGCTGGTGTCAATGCCTTTATCGAACAAGCCGGAAAGAAACTTCCAATCGAGTATACACTCCTGGGATGCAAACCCGAGACCTGGAAAGTGGGAGATAGCTCCGCCCTCTCCAGGTTTATGATCTGGCAGCTCTCGCATGCCTGGTATAGCGAGATAGTGCGCTTGAGGCTGGCGCAGGCGGTCGGTCCTGAACGGGCTGCAGAGCTTGAGATCCATTACCCTCAGAAAAATCCAATCACCTTGCCAGAGGGCATTGAAGCCAATCGCCTGGATCCAGATGGTGGCTTGCAGCGCATCGGAGGTCCCTTTTTGAAGCGCGGCATGGGCAGCAATGTCTGGGCAGTTTCTGGCGGGCGCACAGAAAACGGTCACGCTTACCTGTGCAACGACATGCACCTGGCTTTGGGCACTCCCGCTCTTTGGTATATAAACCACCTTGTTGCGGAGGATCTGCACGTGAGCGGAGTGAGCCTGCCCGGTGTGCCCCTGGTGTTGGTAGGACACAACGCCAACATTGCATGGGGGATGACTCTGGCTTTTACCGATTGCGAAGACCTGTTTGTTGAGCAGCTCGATCCCGAAAATCCTGGGCGGTATCGCTATCAAGATGAGTGGCGAGAGGCAGAAATTATCCCGGAAAGCATCCAGGTGAAAGGTCGCGAAAAGGCACACATCGAACAAGTGGTAATCACGCACCACGGACCGGTTATCTCTGACGTGGTCGGCTATCCAGAGCAGCGCGTGGCGGTGAATTCAATGGCGCTGCGGCCCAATCCAGCATTCACAGGCTGGTACCGGCTCAACCAAGCAGAAAACTGGGATGATTTTGTAGAAGCTATGCGCCTGATCGAAGCGCCCCAGATCAACGTGGGTTATGCTGATACGCAAGGCAATATCGGCGATTGGGTTACTGGAAAAGTACCCATCCGCCTCCAAGGGGATGGCAGTATCCCTGTTCCTGGCTGGACGGGAGAGTATGAATGGGCAGGCGAGGTACCATTTGAGGAGATGCCACATGCTCTCAACCCCACCCAAGGATTGGTGGTGAACACGAACAACCGCGTCATTGGGGACGATTACCCTCATTTTCTTGGAAATGTATGGATGAATGGATACCGCGCCCGGCGAATCCAGGATTATTTTGAGAGCAAAGGTAAGCTGGCGCCGGAGGATTTTCGGGCAATGCACATCGATACCACCTGCCTGCCAGGCAGGGAATTTATTGCGTGCCTGGATGGTTTCGAGAGCGATGACGCAGACGTGCGCCTTGCTTTAGAGATACTGCGTCGCTGGGATGGCAAACTGACCCCCGACTCGACAGGGGGGATCGTGTACGAGGTCTGCCGATACGCCCTGGTACGTCTGCTCTTCGATGGTCCTCTTGGCAGAGATCTGACCTTTCGCTTCCTCGGCCAGGGCTTCAACCCTGTATTGTTGGCATCCAATGAGTTTTATGGGCACGACACCGTTGTGCTGCTGCGGCTTTTAAAGGACCCGGATTCGTGGTGGGTGCAGCAGGCAGGCGGGCGCGAGACGCTCATCGGTCACGGCCTCAAACAGGCTGTAGAATGGTTGCGCAGCAACCTCGGGGAAGACCCCAAGGGATGGGAATGGGGAAAGATTCACCGTGCAGTTTTCCCTCATCCAATGGGATTGCAGAAACCGCTCGATCAGGTGTTCAACAATGGACCAGTGCCCATCGGCGGGGATACCGATACCCCCTGCCAGACGGCTATGCACCCAGACCGACCCTATGACAACTACGCCTGGGCGCCTTCATTCCGCCAGATCGTTGATATGGGCGACCTGTCGAAATCGCAGGTGATCGTCCCTCCGGGGCAATCGGGGCAGCTTGGCAGCCCACACTACAACGACATGGTCGAGCCATGGCTGGCAGGAGAATACCTGCCCATGTTATGGACAAGAGAACAGGTCGAAAAGCACCAGCATCGAATCCTTGTGCTGGAAAGTTCCACTTGAAAACAGATCAATTATTGCAAGCGGACTAGAACTTTACCGTCATCCCAAAGTTCTTCTAAACGGTAATAATTCCTCCGGTCGGGCGAGAACAGGTGCAGGATAATATCTCCAAAGTCTACGAGAACCCAGCCATCGCTGGGGGCACCTTCCACCCTGCCCCGGAACTTGTATTCCTTGCGCACCTCATCGACCGCGGCTTCCGCCAGGGCATTAAGCATACGGTCGCTTGTGCCGGAACACACCACGAAATAATCTGCAAATGGAGCCAACCCCTGGATGTCCAGGAGCAGGATATCTTCCCCCTTCTTGTCTTCTAAAGTGTCTACAATCGTCCGAGATACTTCTAATGCGTCCAGATGTTCGCTCTCCTTTTCATTCAAATTCCTAGCGTGAATTCAGCCGTATGCAGACAAGTATAAACTGCGCCGGTTGGGTGCAAGTCGCTACGGTATAGATTTACTGATTCTACCTGCATGGCACCTAAAAAGCCAATCTTAGTTTTTTCGAGAGCCTGGCCGATCTGATCTATCTGGGCCTGGCTGGCATTGCGGTTCACGCGACCGAGAGTAAGATGCGGGGTGAATGGGCGGGTTTCTGGCTCGTAGCCAAGCCGCCGAGATTGCTCTTCCAAACCATGTTGCAGTGTGCTTAGCTCCGCTGGAGCCTGTACCTTGACGATCAGGACCCTGACGCGGCGTATTGAAGGGAACGCGCTGACTTCCCCTACACTCAACTCGAAGGGAGTGTAGCGAGCCACCTCGCTTTGGATGAGTTCCTTGAGAACGTCCAAATTCGCCAGAGATACATCGCCCAGAAACTTGAGAGTGAGGTGGATGTTCGCAGCAGGCACCCAACGTACCGGGGCTGCCTGTATTTGCTGGCGAAGCTGGGTTGAAATCCGGTCCAGACTTTGGCGAATATCCGGCGACAGGTCAATAGCGATAAATGAGCGGATAACTGACATCAGGCGAAAATTCTCTTGTCCTTGAAAATAGCACAAGATCAAGCAGAAAGCAAGAGGGGGAACACGTATATCATAAACCAGCCGGGCACACTGACATTCGTCACTCGCTTCGGAGTGTCAGATCTCAAGGCTTATAGTCCAGGTAATGTTCCGGGGTGTCTATGTCCTGCAAAATAGTAGGCGTATCCACGCTCACGTATTGGATCTGGTGGCTGTGAGCTTGTAACAGCTCACGCATTGTTTGCGGAGGGCGAAGGGAGAGCATCTCAGCCCACAAGGGACGAGCAACCAGCACGGGATGCCCGCGACGCATGTTGAAACTCGGAACCACCAGATCGGCGGCTTTATGGATGTATGATTGCAGGATAGCCCGGACAACCCCGGATTGCATTTGTGGTTGGTCGCCCAGAGCGATCACTGCCGCCTGCACCTTCTCACCGAGTGCAGCAACTCCGACCTGTAACGAGCTAAGCATTTCGCCGGAAGCGTAGTCCGGGTTATGCATCGTGCGTACAGGCCACTCTCCAGGTAAGACCTGCAGGGCGTTCTCTACTTCAGCGCGTCCCCCTCCGGAGACGACGAGTACCTGATCCAGCCCAGCGTCTAATAATGTGGATACTACCTGGCCGATCACGGTAGTACCTCCCCAGGGCAATCCCATCTTGGGTTTACCCATGCGTTCAGATTTTCCAGCAGCAAGGACCACAGCGGCGATCATTATAAGTATTTTATCCTGCATCCAATTCTAACAGGCGTGCATAATCATCGTGATTGTCCACGTCGAGGAGAACAGAGGAATCATGCCAGGGTATCCAGGTGATTGGGTATTTGGAGAACAGCGCCCTCCCGCCGACATCGCCTTGAAGGGCAGCCAGGTCTGTAAAGGTGGTGCGATCGAAAAGCACCGGATTTGCCCGGCGACCATCCACAAGGGGGGCGACGATGGGAGGTAGACCTGCCGAGTAAGATTCTGCCAGGAGGCGGACCAATCCAGCAGGCACCTGGGGTTGGTCTGCCAATAAAAACACTGCCGCGCCGACCTCTTCCGGTAGATGTCTTAAGCCTGCGTGCACAGAGGTGCTCTGCCCATCACTCCAATCAGGATTGTGCACTAGCTCCACCGATAAATCGCTGCAAACCTGGCGCAGCTCAGGGGTGTGGTCACCACCGACAACAATTACGGGGGATAAGCCACCTGCAAGGGATGAACGGATTACGTGACGAATGAATGGCTCACCGCGCCAGAGCAACAACGGCTTGGGTATGCCAAATCGCTGCGATCCCCCAGCTGCGAGAATGATCCCGGCAATTCGTTCGTGGACAGTGTGAATAGGTAGAACAGTTTGATGATAGGAGTTACCTGCCACTGCCTCACCACGTGTCAGGGAGCCATTGGTCAGAATTGGGGATATTAAGGAAGCGACCAATATGGCATGGTAGCTCTCCAATAGGTCTATTGCCATCGCACCAGCTATGGAGCGCAGCTCAAGAGTATCAGCCTGGTTGAGAAGCACAAGCCTGCGGGCTGCGGCAGGGATGTTCTTCAATCCTCCCATCGGATGCGCCAGGACAGCTAGCAAAGAGCGGGCGCTGATCGGGTCGCCCGCGGAGAGGCCAGACATAGAAGCGAAAACCTCCGGGCGGTGCACATATTTTGGGGAGAGCGGCTTCCCTAAACCATTCATACCAGCCACAACCACGACCACATCTACAAAAGGCGGGATGGCAGGCTCGTGGAGCGCCGGGGCTTTGAGCGGGAGCATGCGGGCGCCATCGGCTTCAATTAAGAGCGGTAAATTGCGTGACGCTGCCAGCATACGCAACCCATCCAGAATATCAGTGGAAGGCGAGCCCAAGCGTCCCTCGTCATTCGGCTCCCCTGTAACCAGCAGCACTCCGGAGGGCATCTCCGCTGCCAGCTGGTCGAGGTCTTCCTCTGTAGCGACGATCCGGTGGTGGTCCGCCTGAGCTGCCTGAGTGACACCCAGATGCGTGGATGTGGTGACAAGGACGGTGTTCTTGTCGCCTACTCCGGGTGTCTCGACCAGTTCTCGGGCAAGGGTGAAAAGCGCGATAGTTTTTCCGCCTGCGCCGACGAAGGCGATACACGGAGAGGCTGTACTGGACCCCAGGCGGAGGGCTTCGAGTAATCGCATCCTTTACCTCACCCCCCTGTCCTGCAAATACAGTTGTGCAGGCGCAGAACGCCTGCACAACCGTATTTGCGCTATATTTTGCGGCGAGAGCGATGGGCGCTGCAACTCTATACCCATAGGTGGGGACGCAGCTCTGGGCGGGAAAGAATTGCTTCCAACACCCCGCCGCCAATCGCCAGGGATTTATCCGAGACCAGCGTGCAGAAGCGATGGTCATCACGCGGGTCAACGTCGCCGATTTTCATATCGCGCCGCACAGCCAAGCCTGGATGCAGCAACCCGCGCAGCACACCTTTGAAGGGGGCGACTACAGGCTGCCCGGCGATTTTGGCGACGAGCTGGCCTTCCTCCAGGTGGTCGCAGATGTCAGCATGGGCTACCAGCTCGCCGTCGGCTGGGGCGCGCAATACGCGCGCAGCCCGGCGGTTGGCAACCGCATCCGGCTCGCCTGTGTCGGGTTGGGCAGCCCCCTCCAAGATCACCCGGCCAAGCATGTGACCGCGGTTGGTCTCAACCACAACATGACAGTTTTCTCCGGTCACAAATCCGGGTCCAAGCCCGATAATAAGCTGTACCCGCTCCCGGATTAAAGAGGCTGGCTGCTTGGTCATGCGCGCATCCACCAGTACATGCGGATGCAGATGCTTGATGGAGTCCCCCTCCGGATCAACCAGCACAGGGATCATCCCTTTGGATAAAGTCTGCAAGACACGCAGCGTATCGACAGGGTCATTCACCCGGCTGGCGGATACGCCTTCCACACGCCACTCTCCGGCATACACCGCCTCACTAAAGCACACCAGACGCCGCACTGACAGGGGTTGGGGCAGCTCGGTGATGACCACGCGCAGCCCAGCTCTGTGCAATCGCAGGGCTACACCGCTGGCCAAATCGCCGCCACCTTGTATCAGGACAATCATATTCAGCCAGTGTTTCTCAACCCGGAGGCAATTCCATTGATGGTAAGGACCAGCACATCCCGCAGACGTTCCGCCTCCTCTTCATCAGCTTCAGGAAGCTGCCGCAGGCGGCGCAGCATTTCCACCTGGATGTAATTCAAGGGATCAATGTACGGATTTCGTAAGGTGATCGATCGCTGGAGGCTTAGATCCCCATCCATCAATTGGCTGTGACCGCTGATCGCCAGAACCAGCTCGTGGGTGCGATCGAATTCAATGCGGATGTCCTCAAAAATGGCAGCCGCAACCGATTGATCTGGCGCAAGACTTGAATACAGGGCAGCGATGTCCAGGTCGGCCTTGAGTAAGGACATCTCGGCATTATCAAACAAGCTACGGAAGAAGGGCCAAGCGGTATACATCTCCTGTAGGGCTGATAGCTCCAGTGGTGCCGCCCTTAACCCAGTACCCAGGCCGTACCAACCGGGGAGGTTGAAGCGGCACTGCATCCACGAGAAGACCCAGGGGATGGCGCGGATGCTCAACAAAGGATCGCCATCCAGGCGGCGAGATGCAGGTCGCGAGCCAATCTGCAGGCGCTGAATCTCGTCAATGGGCGTGACAGTTCTCCAATAATCCAGGAAACCAGGGGTCTCGTATACCAGCTGCCGGTATTTGCGGCGCGCTTCACCGGACATACTGCTCAAAGCGACACGCCACGCATCGGGCACAGCACCGCCTTCCGCTTTGCCCTGGGGGATGGAGGCTTGTAGCACTGCGCTGACAATTTGCTCCAGATGGCGGTGGGCAAGATGGGGCTCAGCATAGCGCGAGGAGATGACTTCGCCCTGCTCGGTCAGGCGAAAGCGCCCCTGGATCGTGCCGGAAGGTTGCGCCCTGATGGCACGATTTGCCGGACCACCGCCGCGTGCCACGGTGCCCCCACGACCGTGGAAGAGCGTGAGTGTGACATTATGCTCCTGGCACACTCGGGCAATTCGCTCCTGCGCCTGGTAGAGAGCCCAGTTAGCTGAGAGATAGCCGCCATCTTTGTTACTATCCGAATAGCCCAGCATTACCATCTGGTGGTGGCGGCAGGTCTTAAGATGATCGCGGTAAATGGGCAGCTCAAAGAGCGCCTGCAATATTCCGGGGGCGGCTTCAAGGTCGGCCAGGGTCTCAAAGAGGGGTACGATATCCAGACAGTCGGCGCAACCTGTCCAACGCGCCAGCAGGAGCACAGAGAGCACATCGGCAGGACCACTGGCCATAGAGATTACCACCGGGCCGAGCAGATCCTGCCCGTACACCTGGCGTGTGCGGGCGATCATCTGGAAGGTAGCGATGGTCTCGGCTGCGCCTGGGGTCACGCCAGGTTGGTCTGCCAACTCGGGGACCGGAGAGACGAGAAGGTCAGCCAGCAATTGGGTGCGCTCATCTTGCGCTGCAGTTTCAAAACGCGGGTGCAGGCCGAGGGCGCGCAATAGCTCCCCAAGTGTGGCATTCAGGCGGGAGGCATCCTCACGAATATCCAGACGGGTAGCGTGTAACCCAAAGATCTCGAGCTGGCGCTGTACCTTCAAGGGCGGACCGGATGCAAGTTGCTCAGGGATGGCTCGACGAATAATGGTTAATGGGAAGAGAAGATCACGCGTGCGCAGGCGAGTTGGAGCAGGCTCCCGGCTGAGAAGGGTGGTTATAAGGTCATCTTGTGATGCCTGCGCCAGATCATCCGCCAGCAAGGAGAGCGCCAGCCGGTATGGCTCATTGGCATAACGACTCTCCAGAAAAGCGACGTGGGCGGGCAGCGGGCGGCGGCTCTCGAACCAGGCTGCCAGCTCCGGCGGGGGCGGCACGCGGCTGGCGCTTAGGCTCAAACGGCGTGACAGTTCTTGCATGGCGGGGCGATGGCGCTCGACCGCCAGGCCACGGTGCAAGCGCAGCGCCTCAGCAGTGACGGTGTGGGTGACATTCGGGTTGCCATCCCGATCACCACCTACCCAGGATGCCAAAGTGAGCCAGGGGCGCTCGATTTGGACTCCAGGATAATGCTGGTCCAGGGCAGCGTCCAGGTCTGCATAGATTAATGGCAGTACGTCCCAGAAAACTTCGTCAACGAAATATAGCGTAGTGCGGATCTCATCCGCCACGCGGGGGCGAGTAGTGCGAGAACGGTCTGTGTGCCAAAGGGCAGTGATTTCCGCCAGAAGGGACTTGCGGCTGGCCTCGAGCTCGCGGGGCAGCAAGTCGATCTGCTCCAGGAGATGCAACTCAGAGGCAATACGCCCCAACTTGGAAAGGATGGTACGCCGTTTGGCCTCAGTGGGATGGGCAGTCAGCACCAGCTCAATCCACAAGGTATCGAGCAGATGAATCATTGCTTGGCGGCTCACCCCGCGAGATTTGAGCACCGCAACCGCGGCGGCGATCGAATCATGGATTGGCAGTGGATGGTTCTCCAGCTCTTCCTTGCGCAGCAGGCTGACGCGATAGTTCTCCTCGGCCAGGTTTACCAGGTCAAAGTATAGGTTGAATGCTGCGGCGACCGGACGGGCTGCCTGGCTGGTGAGCGCCTTCACCTCCCGCACCAAACGATCAGCAGCCTGCAGATGCTCGGGGCTGGCGGGTGATGTGGTACGGCGGGTTTTGGCTTCCAGGCGGATGCGCTCTTCCAGGTTGAAGATTTCAGGAGATTCCTGCTCGGTGATCACCTGCCCGAGCAGCTCGCCCAGGTAGTGGATTGTTGTGGAGAGGTCCATTCGAGTCACATCCCCCCTACTTGCCTGCCTTACTTCGCTGTGCTCGTAGGCGCATCGCGGCGGCAGGCTTCGAAATTAGAGATTTGCGGGCGCTATGCGCCCGCAAATCTCTAATTTCGGTGTTTTCTGGACTGGGAACCATCTTTATATTTTGCCCAGGCCGCGCAGGATTCGCTCGGGGGTGAGGGGGAACTCGTGGAACCATACACCCGTAGCGTCGTGGACAGCCGCGATGACAGCAGGAGCTAACGGCAGGAAAGGCATCTCAGCCATGCCGCGCGCTCCCCACGGGCCGATTGGATCAGGGTACTCAAGGATGACAAACTCGACGCGCTCGGGCACATCCAGGACGGATGGAATTAAATAAGTGGAGAGATGTTGTGTCTGAACATAGCCACCGGTCTGGATGAAGTTTTCCAGGATGGCATAACCCGCCGCCTGCACCACGGCGCCTTCGATCTGACCTTGCACCTGCTTGGGGTTAAGCGCCTTGCCCACGTCATCGACAGAGACCACATCCAGGATGCGCACATGCCCGGTCTCGGTATCCACCTCCACCGAGACCGCCTGCGCTACGTACCCGTAGGAAAAATTGGGCTCGGATTTGCCAGTCTCGGGGTCGTATGGCGTGGTGGGCGGTGGGCGATATTGGAAAGTGGCGATAGCGGGGCGTTCCTCGGCGTTCCATTTCTCCATGGCATCTTGACTGGCGCCCAGGATGGCATTGCCTGCCATGAAGGTCATGCGTGAGGCGGAGGCGCTGCCCGAGTTGCCGGTGTGGGCGGTGTCAGAGACGACCAGCTCGACTTTCTCCATAGGCAGGCCCAATGCTTCGGCCGCCATCTGGGCGAAAACGGTGTGGGCGCCCTGACCAACGTCGGCGCCAGCGTGATGCACTACGGCACGCTGGATCTCGGCAGTACCGTGCAGCTCGACCGTCGCCCAGGATTGCTCGGGGAAGCCAAAGGAAAAGCCAACATTCTTAAAAGAACAGGCAAAGCCTGTTCCACGTCGAAAGTTTGAAGGTTTGAAGGTTGAATGTTCATTTCTGTAGTCTTCGACCTCAGCTATCAACCTGGAACTTTCAGCCTGGCACCTCTCAACCACCTGGGGCAGGCTGACGCCCTTGGGGAGCGGGGTACCTACGGAGAGCAACGAGCCCTCGCGCAGCACGTTCTTAAGCCGGATTTCAGCCGGGTCCATTCCCAGCGCCTCAGCCAGGCGGTTCATCTGCGTCTCGGCCGCGAAGGCGCCCTGCGGGCCGCCAAAGCCGCGGAACGCTCCGTTAGGCAGGTTGTTAGTGTAGACGGCATAGCCATCCACCTTGACGTTGGGGATCTCGTAGGGGCCGGTGCACATCAGGGTGGCGTTGCCCAGCACCTTGGTGGAGGTGTAGGCGTAGGCGCCGCCATCGGCGACCACCTCCACCTCAGCGGCGATAAGCTTTCCTTCTTTGGTAGCTCCCCAGCGGGTCTTAATGTAATAGGGGTGGCGCTTGTGGTGCCCGATGATCAACTCCTCGCGCGACCAGATGATCTTTACTGGGCGGTGGATGCCGCGCTGGGAGAGTCGCCAGGCTGCCAGAGCCAGCACGATCTGGACGGACATGTCCTCGCGCCCGCCAAAGGCGCCGCCGATGGCGGAATAGACCACCCGCACCTGTTCAAGGGGCAGCCCGAGGGCGTGGGCGATCTCTTCCTGGTCTTCATGAGTCCACTGACCGGCGACGTTGACAGTCACGCGACCCTCATCGTCGATGTAGCCGAGGCCGGCTTCGGGCGCCAGGTAGGCGTGCTCCTGGGCGGGGGTGCGATACTCGCCTTCGATGATGACATCCGCCTGGGCGAAAGCGGCGTCGACATCCCCTTTGCGGATGCGATAATGGCAGAATACGTTTGAGTTCGCGCTCGGGGTGCAGCAGGGGGGCGCCGGGCTGGCGCGCCTCCAGGAAGTCGGTGACCACAGGCAGGTCCTCGTAGTCCACCTGGATCAGGTCCCTCCCTTGGGCGGCGATGGCCTCCGTCTCCGCAACGACCAGGGCGACCTGGTCGCCGACGAAGCGCACGCGGTCGGTGAAGGGCTTGGGCGAGCCAGGGCCGCACAGCACGGGCTGGTCGTCCATGATCAGGCCGTACTCGTTGACGGGCACGTCTTTGGCGGTGAAGACCGCCAGCACGCCGGGCAGGGCTTCGGCTGTGGAGGTGTCGATACTCCGGATGCGGGCGTGCGGGCGCCCGGCGAAGAGGATCTTCATATACGCCTGCTCGGGCATGTCAATGTCGCCGGGGTAGAGGGTCTGCCCGGTGACTTTGCCGAGGGCGTCTAAGCGTTTGATGGACTCACCGATCATAGAGGGTGCAACTCCGTTTCTGCGTTAGCAGTTGACAGGTTTAAACGTTAGAACGTTTGAACGTTGAAGGTTGAGCTTTTGGGCGAATCGCCTGTATTATACACTGAGCGACTGCGTGCGGCGTGTTTCAGGTTCCGGTTGTGGCACGTGTTCCGGTGTCATGTGTTCCGGTGTCAGGTGCGGAGGCGAGAGGTGAGGGTGAGGAGGGGATTTTTGAAAATATGAAAGCAAGAAAGTAAAAAAATCGAAAAACGAAACGGGGTGAGGGGCGCCAGGCGCCAGGTTCCATGTTCCACGTTCCAAGTGTGAGGTGCGTAGTGCGAGTTTTGATAGCGAATTGTTGTAATATATTCAATTCAAAACAAATGGGGTACTCGTGAAGAGTGATAGATAATCGCACACCCCTGCGACCTGCTCACTTTCATACCATCAAATCTTCAAACCTGCCATCTAAGATAGAACAATTGCACGAAGATTTGGGCAGAGAGTCAAGCGCCGAAGACGGCAAAAATGGGGGATATTTTGGGGGATATTGTGGGATGGATTAGGTAAGAGCGGAACTGGCCCAATACTCACCTGAAGTTGAACGCAGAATCTGGCGGTTGGAGGCTCATATCATATTAAGGGGTGATTTCAGTTCAACCGAATTTAAAACGATGCCACATGATGTCGTCATATTGAGTTGGAAGAATTCCGTTATCAAACTGTTTTTCTATGTCCAATCTGACAAGTTCTTGAAGTTTTTTATATGTGTTTTCGTCTATTTGCTCTACTGTTTTCGCCAATATATGCTCGCCTGGGAATGACTTCTTTAAATGGTTAAGAATTGGATTGTCAATGGCGGAATTTAAAAAAGGCATTAGCGTCGATGCTGTAATTACGTTTGGCAAATTTGAGTAGTAGACATAGACTTTTAACGAAACGTCGAGCAGCTTGGCTGCATGACCATAAAGGGCGTATCGCGATTTTTTGACTATCTTGTTATTTCGTTCTCTTTGTGCTGTTTTAATATTGCTTGTAAACCAAGCACAAAAGCCCCGATGAAAAGCCTGAAAATCCGCACGATTTGTTATTTTATCCAAGCCTTGAAATTCCACGAACAATTTATTAGCGACCTTTGGTTTCGATCCTTTTTCAAACAGTCGGATCATCGCGGTAAATGTCAAAGCCATATCAATGACATTTTTCTGTTTTATCTTTGCCGGATAGGATGAATTATCTGGATTCATATTATTTATGCATAACTGTTTGCGCAACCAGTGTCAGGGCGGAGTCAGTCTCGGTTTGCGTGCAGGATTTCGCCAGGACGTGGAAAAAGACTGTCGCCGCAGAATCCCCAGCGTCAGGTGCACGCTGTGTTGGGCGGCTGCTCATTTCAAAAATAAGTACTAAATAGAAATAGAATCTAACCTAAATTCAAGGCTAAAGTAAGATTTGAGTAGGGTTGTTTCATCATGGTTCACTATAGATCAGAATATTCGTTCCTTCCATGGAATTGCCAATCATTTCTCCAGAATGCTGAATTGTTATTTTACCTGGCTTGTCGGTAACAATTACAACATTCCATAGACGCATCTTGTCAACTATAGGATGGGTTATGTCAATTGAACCAAAGGCTTGGAGGTTAACGGGGCGACCTTCAATCGTCATCATATAGGTCTGTCCTGACCAGTACGTATCCAACTTCTCCACGCTATCACCATAGACGCCTAATGCGACATTAACCTTTGTGCCTATGTCTATTTCACAAGTCTCTGTCTTTGTGCTTGGATCGAAGGGGCAATGGGCTTTTGTTGTGTAGAAAACACTATCATCATCACTTGTGGTGATGAGAAAATTGCCTATCTTATCACCTGGATTGATCATCTCATCGATAAATTGCGGCGTTGCTTCATTGATGGGTTCCTGCGTTGCCTTTGCACATGCACCCAAGATAATAGCGATGAGCGTAAGGAGTATCAGATAGACAAACTTTTTCATGGTCATTCTCCTTTGTATAGGAGACGGATTTGATCGATGTTTGCTGTGATTACTCCGCCAAGTGACAGATTATACATACGACTGACCCCACAAAGTCATTATATAGCAAAAACAGAAAGAACTCACAACCAGTTAGCCGATTAAGCCGCCCAACTAGTGGATATACTGCATAACAAGACAATTCGGTATCATATACAGATTCAATCAGTTAGCTTGTAATTAAAGCAGTTATCTCATCCGAAATGACATTCAATCCAAGCCTACTTTAACTTCTACAATCATCTTGGCGAAAATGCAATAGGGTTTAGCCCTCATTCCCTCACCCCCTTCTCTGCCTCCCTCCAGTCGGCAGATCTTCGACCCTCTCCCAATGTCTGGGAGAGGGGCAATTGCTTGTCGTGCGGTTAAGTCTAAGCCAATGATTGACTGGCTTCCAGATGCGGGCGGGACTTATTTGCTTTGGGAGCAGGATTCCGCCGGGTCGTGGAATAAGCCTAAAACGCCGTAGAATCCCCGCCGTCCAGTGCGCGCTGTGCTGGGCTGGCTTGCGAAACGGGATTCCAAGTGAAAAGAAGGTGGCTTGCTCAACCTATTTTTTCAATCACCTCCAGCAGCTCTTGTGGAAAATGAACCACATGATCGGGGTTGCCGCGAAGCAAGAGATTTCAAACTCTGATGACCCCAACCTACCGCAACGCTCTTAACTGACGCCTCCTTAGCAGCACGAATATCACTCAACGAATCTCCGACCATGATGACTGATTCACGCTTTGCATCTGACGAAAACTGCTCACGCGCCATCGATATTTTCTGCGCCTTCGAACCAGGCATATCACCCAAACACTGCATCAACATATTGTCCAAACTGTGTTCACCAAAAATCTTTACATTCTAAAAATTTTTACAATTACAATCGTATTTTTATCTGCATATCTGATCTAACCTAAATTCAAGGCTAAAGTAAGATTTGAGTAGGGTTGTTTCATCATGGTGCACTATAGATCAGAATATTCGTTCCTTCCATGGAATCGCCAATCATTTCTCCAGAATGCTGAATTGTTATTTTACCTGGCTTGTCGGTAACAATTACAACATTCCATAGACGCATCTTGTCAACTATAGGATGGGTTATGTCAATTGAACCAAAGGCTTGGAGGTTAACGGGGCGACCTTCAATCGTCATCATATAGGTCTGTCCTGACCAGTACGTATCCAACTTCTCCACGCTATCACCATAGACGCCTAATGCGACATTAACCTTTGTGCCTATGTCTATTTCACAAGTCTCTGTCTTTGTGCTTGGATCGAAGGGGCAATGGGCTTTTGTTGTGTAGATAACACTATCATCATCACTTGTGGTGATGAGAAAATTGCCTATCTTATCACCTGGATTGATCATCTCATCGATAAATTGCGGCGTTGCTTCATTGATGGGTTCCTGCGTTGCCTTTGCACATGCACCCAAGATAATAGCGATGAGCGTAAGGAGTATCAGATAGACAAACTTTTTCATGGTCATTCTCCTTTGTATAGGAGACGGATTTGATCGATGTTTGCTGTGATTACTCCGCCAAGTGACAGATTATACATACGACTGACCCCACAAAGTCATTATATAGCAAAAACAGAAAGAACTCACAACCAGTTAGCCGATTAAGCCGCCCAACTAGTGGATATACTGCATAACAAGACAATTCGGTATCATATACAGATTCAATCAGTTAGCTTGTAATTAAAGCAGTTATCTCATCCGAAATGACATTCAATCCAAGCCTACTTTAACTTCTACAATCATCTTGGCGAAAATGCAATAGGGTTTAGCCCTCATTCCCTCACCCCCTTCTCTGCCTCCCTCCAGTCGGCAGATCTTCGACCCTCTCCCAATGTTGGGAGAGGGGCAATTGCTTGTCGTGCGGTTAAGTCTAAGCCAATGATTGACTGGCTTCCAGATGCGGGCGGGACTTATTTGCTTTGGGAGCAGGATTCCGCCGGGTCGTGGAATAAGCCTAAAACGCCGTAGAATCCCCGCCGTCCAGTGCGCGCTGTGCTGGGCTGGCTTGCGAAACGAGATTCCAAGTGAAAAGAAGGTGGCTTGCTCAACCTATTTTTTCAATAACCTCCAGCAGCTCTCGTGGAAAATGAACCACATGATCGGGGTTGCCTTGAAGCAAGAGTTTTAAACTCTGATGACCCCATGCTACCGCAACGCTCCTGACTGACGCCTCCTTCGCCGCACGAATATCACTCAACGAATCTCCCACCATGATGACTGATTCACGCTTTGCATCTGACGAAAACTGCTCACGCGCCATCGATATTTTCTGCGCCTTCGAACCAGGCATATCGACCCCAAACACTGCATCAACATATTCGTCCAAACTGTGTTCGACCAAAAAGGCGTTTACATTCTGAGAAGAATTGGTTGTGACAATTACAATCGTATTTTTATCTGCAATATGCTGGAGGACGTTGCTCAACCCATTGAAAATCGCTGGAGCGGATTTCTTGTCGGCAAAGCGCTTCAAACAATATTGGACAAATTCTTCCACGAGGTGTTCAGGCACATCGCATGCTTGCGCATAAGTCGCAAAGGACATCACCTCGAGGTTGCTCAGATCATCTCGCGTTACAACATGATATATACCTAATTCATCACAAGCTTCCTGGCCGAATTGAAGCAGGTCGTCAAGTGTGTCTGCCAGGACACCGTCATAGTCAAAGAGAATCAAGGCCATGAAAAAATCTTACCACGTAAAGTTCGTCACAATTGACTAACTCACAGAGCTGCACCATCGACCCTCCCAAACTGCAGGTATTCAAAAATATTCTGTATAACAAGACAATTCGGTATCTTATTCAGATTCAAGCAATTCGCTTGTAAAAAGAGCGGATATCCCATCCAATTCAGATTCAATCCAATTCTCCTATAAATTCTACAGTCATTTTGGTGAAAATGCAAAGGGATTTAGACCTCACCCCCTGCCCCTCTCCCAAAATGGGAGAGGGGTGCCTGCATGTCCGGCGGTTAAGTTAAACGAAGTAATAGTCCAGCATACAGATGCAAGCCATTGCAATGAGATAGCGGTTTAGATGGGTGTGATGCCACTGATCTGAGGATCAGCAGCTATCCCCGCCAGCTAGCTGTCCCCAGGACGAAAAACACAATGTAGATATAGCCCAAGGCGAGAAGCACGTAGAGTGCAACACTTGATCAGCCCAGGACATTCACGTTTCCGCGAAGCTGGAGCTCTAGCGAGGCAACCGCGCCATCGCCGTCTTGGGTCAGGAGAGCAAGCGCGATAGCTCTGCGGGCATCAGGCGACGCTCGTGTGCGCCCAAAACCCATAAGCGTGGCGAAGCCGAGAATCGAGCCCCCAACCAAACGGGTGGTCCATTCCGCCGCGTCGTTAGAGGCAAGACCATACAGGCTCAAGACCCATACTGGGAACAGAGAACAAGTCAGCCCAAAGAAGGCAGCAATAAATAGATTGATAGTGAAGAGAGGGTGTAATTTCATACAAAAACCCCACACTCTCTTGAGCATAATACTTCTCGATAGGGTGCTCGATGGGGTTCTAACGGCATCAAGACGGCAATACCTAATGCCTTACAACCACTTATGTTGATCCGCAGCAACTTGATGATGAAGTACCTCCTGCGCTCGTAGAATTCGTGCGCGTTGAGCGTAAGAGGTTACTACGGAGACGTAAGAAAGTGCACTCAGCCGTTCACACGCGAGAATAGAAGTAACTAAAGGCAACCGCAAAAGCTGCCATAATGATGGCGTTCATCCACTCGATAGCTGGAAGCCCGGCGAAGAGCAAGCCCCACAGGATCACCAGGGTCGCCAGGACCGTCCAGAAGATCTCCATCTGGACCACGATCTTCACTCGCTCCCAGGATGTCTCCCGGTACGCCCACCATGAGCTCGAAGCAAAGCCCAGGATCGCCGCGCCCACCAGCCGGTACATCTCCGGCTCCTGGACAGGCACGCCCAATGCGGCCCACGCCATGGGGAACAACAGCATGCCCAGCCCAAAGATCAAACCCACAATGATGTGGATGAGAAATGTGGTCTTGAGACCTGATGAAATTTGCTTGTCCATTTCTATTCCCTCCGAATAAAAAAAATACCAATTCCCAGGTGATCCCAGGATATTGGCCAGCTCCCAATCCTATCAAATGCCCTCCATAACAAACGCTCAAGTGGATGGAGGCGATGCAGCGGTTTTGCTTACTCCCTTTGCATTTATCTTACAGGAGTTCCAAACAAAATACAATACTTCTCGATACGGATAATTCGAAAACCATTCACCACTTTGCCGAAGCATGGTGGAATAGTAATAACTCCATTGGGATCACTCCCAGGGTGGACCTGGTAGGAAGCCTACAACCAAGCCCAGCAATGCTCCAGACACAACCCAGATCGCAACCATCGCTGGAGTGCCAGCTTCCATTGATCGCTGGATCAACCAGATGAGGGTGCCCAGGACCAACCCAGCACCTCCCCCACATCCCAGGCTGGCGATGGTGGGCATACCGGGAGCTCCGATTTTCGATTTCAATAACGAAAGCACCAGGGTGACGACCAACAGCCCCGCTAGGTAAACCGCCGTCCATGAGACCACC
The DNA here is from genome assembly GCA_963714425.1 of uncultured Chloroflexia bacterium. Taxonomy (GTDB): domain Bacteria; phylum Chloroflexota; class Anaerolineae; order Anaerolineales; family UBA4823; genus DATCYX01. Next base: position 85,169 of record CAVQOI010000001.1, on the reverse strand, counting down.
TTCTCAGCAGCAGCACCCACAAAGCCTCCACCCATTTGCTGGTTAATCGATAGCGGTGCGAGCAGGGCTTCGATGCGATGGACTCTGCTCTCCAAAGCCAGGAGAAAAAACCACAAGACCACCGCCACCAGCAGATCAAGCAGACCCGCAAAGAGCAGGATCAATCCCAGGGCAAAGGCTCCCAACATCGAGCCGGCAAAGCCGGCGCCGGTCGCGAGAAGGATCGTCCCTATGAAGAAACCCACAATAGCGCCAAATACTGGTTTGATGACCGTGCCTGTAAGTAATCGGGAGATGTCCATTGTTAAATACTACAAGGTTTTTCAAGATAAAACAACTCTTCCATTGATGGCCAAAAGCAAACCAGAGCAAGGATTTTACCCCGGTCGAAATAATAAAAGCGCGATGCTTTTATGTTGTACCTACAACGCGTAAGTATTGATCCGGGATCATTTCGATTGGCAATACACGTTAATCGCCTGGCGCATGAACGCCGCCAGCTCCGGGTGGATACGCTGAAAGGTGGCAGAGTACTCCGGATCTTCGTTATACAGGTCCGCAAGACCCAAAAGTATCTCGGAGGTGGGCTCATAGAAATAACGAAGGTGCTGGTGCCAGCGCCCAATCCCATCCTGTGCCTGCGGGCTGGCTGGACCGTGGGTCATCGCATCCACAAGGTCGAGGTAGATTGACTGCCCTTCTTCCATAATCTGTTGTTTCTTCTCATTTGTGTAGCTCCCCCAGCGTTTTTGCGATTCCATCACATTTTCCGGACCCCAGCGGCGCTGGGCTTCCAATTCATATTCCCTTTGTTTCTCTTCGCTGAAGCCAGCGAACAGCTCGTCGTCCTGCATTTCATATTTTCCTTTCAGATGTAGGATGGTGCGCTCGACGGTGTCAAGCAAATGGCCCAGGCGCTTCTGGCGCGCCCGTAAAGCACGTTCATGCTCATGCAGAGCGCTCAACAGTTCATAGTCGGGTTGGTCCAGCACGGAGCGGATCTGCTCCAGGCTCAGGTCCAGCACGCGCAAGAAGAGGATCTGCTGCAAACGCAGCAGGGCAGGTCGCGTGTAGATGCGGTAGCCGTTGCGCGGGTCCCGAGATGGCTTGAGTAGCCCGATCTGGTCGTAGTAATGCAGGGTGCGGGCGCTCACGCCAGCCATCCTGGCAAGCTGCTTGACGGTGAATTGAGCCTGGGTAGCCATGCAGCGATTCTAAACTATGACGTTACGTTAATGTCAAGGGAGAAACGCAAATGACACGAAGGGGGCGAAAGACGCGAGAAGCGTGTTAGGCGCTACGGAAATCATTATCATCTTACAGCAAGCCACGGCGTGAAGATGGTAAGATATGGTTGACTAGCCGGGGAGAGCAAACCATGATATCCTGGTTGACCAAGGGATTAATAAATCGAGGGAGTCCAGCCCGATGCCAATTCGCTCACAAAACCTACCGGAAATTTCAGAGAGACTCTCGGATATAGCAGAGACCAGCCTGCTCACGCTATACTGCCGCGCTGGTGAAAGCCAATCGCCAGACCCGATCCTGATCGACGACTGGGCGGTACGAATTACCGAGGAAATAACTCCCACGCTGGCGGAATCCAAGAGCCGCCTGTTGCGCAGCCTGGCGCAGGGAGGAGTCAATTCCAGGTTACAGGTGCACATTGTTCTGCGCGCCAAAAAATACGATCAGTATGCAACCGATTTCCTCGCCCGACATCCGGAGGGAATTGTCGTCAGCATTGGCTGCGGGATGGACACACGCTTTTTCCGTATCGACAACGGGCAGCTTCTGCTCGTCGACCTTGACCTGCCGGAGGTGATACAACTCAAACGCCATTTTGTGGAAGAAACTACGCGCTACCAGATGATCCCTTGCTCAGCGTTCGACTATGCGTGGATGGAGGACGTCGAAGCGCACGGCAAGCGCCCCATCTTGTTCCTGGCAGAAGGTGTTTTTATGTATTTACAGGCTGAGAAAGTAAAAGCCCTGGTTCTTGAGCTTCAATCTCGCTTCCCTGGCACAGAGCTTGTGTGTGAAGTTTTCAACAAGGCGTGGCTGAAGAAGCCGCTGAAGAGTATCGTCAACCGAAAAATGCAGCGTGAGCTGGGATTGGGAAAGAACACAGCGTATCAATTTGGGTTATCTGACAGTAGAGAGATGGAGAGGTGGCACACGGGTATTCAGTTCCTGGACGACTGGTGCTACTTCGATACAGGCCATCCAAAGCTGGGTTGGATGAAGTTCTTGCAAGGCATCGAGTTGCTGCGAAAAGTGCAGTGGACGGTGCATTATCGCCTGGATTAATACCTTCAGACGACAATATAGCGAAGAAATCTCAGCGTACCTCTGAACGGCTTTTTGTTGGAGACTATTGGGAATGCGTGGGTGGAAACCTTAACTTGCTTCTTTGGGCCGCCCAATCTCGAGGAGACTATCCAGCTGTCTTTGGGCGTCGTTGAGAGGCACCGATAAGGATATGTTCCACTCGTCCAGCAAAAACCTGCGCGCCCGATCTAATGTGGCGTTATCGTAATCGTTGAGCTTTTTCCGATAGCCAAACGCGCTCGAGATCGCGGATAGCCTGGCAGACTGATTCGAGACTGCCATCGTGGAGCAGCTCCGCAAGGTATGCTTTTCGCTCAAAGCGATCGTCTGGAAGTTGATGGCATGGACCTCTCAGTATCTTGAACAGCTTGGCATAATCATCGTTCGAAGTAGGCGGGCGCAAGCGGCGCCTTTCAGCGTCTTCAACCGGAACGTAGAGAACCAGGTCTCTGACCTGTACCTCATAGTACGTCTTCGCCTGACCCGAGAGGCTTTTTTCGTCGATACAGAGGATAACCCCAGGGCCGTACGACCAGTGAACGACCGTATCACCTACTTGAAAAGACATCGTGTTTACACTCAATATTTTCTCGATCCGCCACCTGGACGACGGTCGCGCCCACCACGCTTGTTGTCGATTCCACGTGGGCCTCGCTCTTCGCGCGGACGGGCGATATTCACCTTAATTTCCCGGTTGTCCAGAGACTGTCCATTGAGCATGCGAATGGCATTCTCCCCCTCGCTTTGATTGCTCATCTCAACAAACGCAAACCCTTTTGACTCGCCAGAGTAGCGATCTGTGATCAGATCCACCGACATGACCGTTCCCGCCTGAGCAAACCAGGCGCGCAGATCATCTGCTGTTGTCGTGTACGATAAATTGCCCACATAAAGCTTCATCTGCTGAGCATCCTCTATGTGCAGGCGAGGGGTAGAAGAACGACCGCCATCCCGACAAACAGGAATGGCGGCTCTCGCACACACAAATCCTTTGGCAAGAACAGTACTATTGTACCATAGATCTTGCAGATGCGGAATTGTCTGGACAAGACAAATCTGCCAGAATCAGGTCGTGCGGTTCACGAACCACACCCCTGCCAGGATAATTACCCCGCCCAGGAGCGAAGCCCAAAGCAGAGGCTCAGCCAGGAGTGCGGCTGCGACCACTACGGCTACCAGGGGCTCGAGGTAGAGAAACGCCCCAATTTGTGAGGCGGGGATCACCGCCAGGGCATCATACCAGGCAATATACGCGCCGCCAGAGACAAATATCCCAAGGAAAATCATTGCCATCCAGCCATCCGAGGACATGCGGGCGATCTCACCCAGTCCCGAGCCGGTGAAGAGCAGCAGGCTGGAGAAGAGCCAGCCAAAACCCATGACATACAGCATCATGCGGGTGGGTGCGTACTGCTGCAAGCCGCGCCGGGAAAGGATTGAGAAAACCGCCCAATTGGGCGCGCTGATGAGGATGAGGAAATCCCCCGGGGTGCCGAACCTGCCCGCTGTAAGCGTGGAGAGATCGCCTTTGCTCACTACCAGCAGCACGCCCAGCCCCGCTAGCAGGATACCGAAAACCTGCGAGCGGGATAGCTTCTCTTTGAGAAACCCCCAGCCCAGCAATGCCATAAAGACCGGCGTAGTGGCAACGATCCAGGCAGTTGTGGAAGCCTGGGCGGTCAAAAGACCGGTGGACTGCAGCCACTGGTGGAAGGTGATGCCCAGGAAGCCTAGCAATGCGAAGTACCCCAATTCTTTGCGCTCGGGCCAGGCAAGCTGTCGGCGGGCAGCCGCCGCCAAGCACAGGATGATCACACCGATACCAAAGCGCATCCACACCAGGGTCACCGGGGAGAGATCGCGCAGGGCAACCTTGGTGGCAATGAAGGACGCTCCCCACACGATGACGGTGAAGAGCGCTTCAAGGACGGCGATGAGCCGGGATCTATCCAATTAATCAGCCTGCTATTACAAACCAGGAAACAAGGGGCGCATCCAGGGCATGCCCAGCAGGATCGCCAGCGCCGCCAGTGTGTAGAAGATGGCGGAAGTGCGGTGCTTGCTCACTGCGTTGGCTCCTCGCCTGGCAAACATGCTTCCCAGATGGACCAGGACCACGGCCACGAACATATAGAAGAGATGCTCCAACGCAAAGAAACGCATGGCGGCATTGTTCATGGCGGCTACCATGTCCGTCATAGCTGCGCGGGTGATGGGGCTGTAAACGACATACAGCAGCAATCCGACTAAAAGCTGGATATCCATGGAAACGCCAAAGAAGACGCCAGAGCGGCGATCGGCGGAGGTCCACTCGCGCTTTCCAAGCCAGCCGCGGTAGGCGCGCACCAGTGCGAATATCATGAAGACCACCACGATCCAGCGCAGGAGGTTATGGATGACTAAGAGGATTGGGTACATTATTGCTCCTTCGTTGATAAAGTGTGTGATACCATTATACTCATTCGAACCCATTTCAATAAGGATTCTAAAGTTGAAAGATGCGCTTTCTTCCGAGGCAGCCTTGTTCGATCTCCCCGATAACGACATCCTCTCCCTCTCCCTCCAGCATGCCTTCTGGACGTGGTCGGCGCAGGGCAAAGTAGACCCCATCCCTGTGACCCACGCCAAGGGCGTATATTTTTGGGATACCGCCGGCAAGCGTTACCTGGACTTCAACTCGATGACCATGTGCGTGAACGCCGGTCACGGCGACGAGCGCATCATCGAGGCCATGGTTGCACAGGCGCGCCAGCTTTCCTACGCCGCCCCGGGCATGGCAACCAAACCGCGCGCCCTGCTAGGCAAGCTGCTGACCGAGATCACCCCGGGGGATATGGACCACTTCCTGTTCACCCTGGGTGGGGCGGACGCCAACGAGAACGCCATCAAGCTGGCGCGCGCATTTACCGGGCGGCACAAGATCCTGAGCCGCTACCGCTCCTACCACGGGGCCAGCGCCGGCGCCATGGCAGCCACCGGCGACCCGCGCCGCACCGCGTGGGAGCCCAACCTGATGGGCGGGGTAGTGCACTTCCTGGACCCCTACCGCTACCGTTCCACCTTCCACCGCGCCAACCCGGATATCCCCGAGAACGAGTTCACCCAAGACTACCTCAACCACCTGGAGGAGATCATCACCTACGAAGGGCCTCAGACGATCGCCGCCGTGCTGCTGGAGACGGTCACCGGCACGAATGGGATCATCATCCCGCCCGAGGGATATTTACAGGGGGTGAGGGCGCTGTGCGACCGCTACGGAATCCTGCTGATCGCGGACGAGGTGATGAGCGGCTTCGGGCGCACGGGCAAATGGTTCGCCGTGGAGCACTGGGGGGTCGTTCCAGACCTGATGAGCATGGCAAAAGGGCTGACGTCCGGCTACGCCCCCTTAGGGGCAGTGGGCATGCGCCCGCAGATCGCTGAATATTTTCGGGACAGGGTCTTCCAAAGCGGGCTGACCTACACGGCGCACCCCATCTCGCTGGCGGCGGCGATTGCCAATATTGGCGTGATGCGAGAGGATCGCATCGTGGAGCACGCCGCGACGATGGGTCCTATCTTTCGCCGCATGCTCACCGACCTGGGCGAACAGCACCCCTCGGTGGGAGAAGTACGTTCGATTGGGTTGTTCGGCATCCTGGAGCTGGTGCGCGATCGCAAAACCAAAGAGCCAATGGCGCCTTTCGACGCCTCCAGCCCCGAGATGACACTCCTGCGCAAGTACTGCCTGGAGCACGGGCTGTTCCTGTACACCCACTGGCACACTGTGCTGATCATCCCTCCCCTGATCATCACCGAGGAGCAGCTGGCAGAGGGGTTTGAGGTGCTGGATAAGGCACTGGAGATGACCGACAGAGCGGTGAAGTAAATTCCGCCCACATAACACGATAAACGATACACCGTCGATTGGGGGAATTAAGTATTTCTACCCGAAAGGGTTAAGGTGGTGGAGTTAGACTCCTGCAGCTTGGTTACATAACCCCCACCCCTGCCCCTCCCCCAAAGTGGGAGAGGGGAGAAAAACCGGAATTGGGGAGTTGTGGGCGCAGTGCGCCCACAACTCCCCAATTCCGGAATGAATTCCCCCCTTCCCTAATACGTGATTATTTCTTCCGTTTCCTGTCACCCGGTTTAGGTCGATAGGTCTCAATCAGGCGGTCTTCACGGCGTACGGGGGGGACATCCAGGGGCCCGAAGCGAGATGGTCCAACAATCGCATTTAACAGCGCGTAGATGGCCGTATAGACACCAAAACCCACCACGCTAAGCGTCAGCGCAACAACCAGGTACGCCAGCAGGTTTGGGTAGCTACCTAACATGGGGATCGTTATAGTACGCGCCAAATCCCTGGGCATGGGCAGCCATCCCTGACGCATGTTCTCCTGCACGAGCAGCACGGCACCTGCATAAGCCATGATGGGGATAATGACCATCATTATGCAACCGATGCCTCGCCAAATTGGGTGTATTTTCCAGGGGCGATCAAGCATGCTGGCGCGACGGTTGAATTTATCATAGCGCGTCATTGTGTCATCTCCTCTGCGCGTATTGCGCTGCCTTATCGATAGCATTCACAATGGAATAATATCCAGTACAGCGGCACAGGTTGCCCGTGATTGCCTGCTGGATGTCCTCACGCGTGGGATCAGGTCGTTCTTCAAGCAGCTTAGCTGCCGACATCAAGAATCCCGGCGTACAGTAACCACACTGCACTGCACCTTCATCAATAAATGCCTGCTGTACCGGGTGCAAGTTGCCATCTTGAGCCAGCCCTTCAACGGTTACTATCTCAGCTCCGTGGGCGCGCGGCGCAGGCACCAGGCAGCTCATCACCGCGACCCCATCCAAAAAGACAGTGCACGCCCCACATTCTCCTTCAGCGCAGCCTTCTTTGGTACCGGTAAGCCCGGCATCCTCCCGCAGCAGGCGCAGCAGTGTCTTTTCGTGACCAGTGGTGAAGATGTAATCTCGCCCGTTGATGCGCGTAGCGATTGGATTCCCGGGCAGCGCTGGTTCCACAATACCCGCCTGGTAGTGCTGCTTGCCCCACAAGAGTACAGGCTGGGCAGGATAATCGCCCCGCTCATTACCGGCAGCCAGCAAGCGTAAGCCGCGCAATGTACACACGCGCACCATCTCGGCGCGGTAATCGGCTGGGCTACGGACATCATCAATTGGGCGAGCAGCGCCCTCCGAGAGGCGGGCGGCCTCCTCGATGGTCGCCTCATCGAGCACGCGCCCAACCAGGAAGTCTTCAGCCTCGGTAGCGTGGATGATGGTAGGTGCAACAGCTCCCAGGGTGATGCTGGCGCCGCCCAGACGGTCGCCATCGAAAGAGACAAGTACAGCCACATTCACCAGCGAGATAGCCTGGGCGCGCCGCAGACCCAGCTTGAGGAAGGTACCTCTCTGGTCGGTAAGCATGGCGGGGAAAGAGATGTCCACCATGATCTCGTCTGGGCGCATGACCGTACGACGCACGCCGGTGTAGAATGCTTCCATTGGCACCACACGCTCACCGGTCATCGATCGCAGCGTGACGGTGGCACCCATTGCCAACAGAGGCGTGATGGTGTCGTTGGCGGGGGAGGCAGTGATGAGATTGCCCGCCACGGTACCCCGGTTGCGGATCTGAGGCGCACCCACCTCCATGGCGGCGCGTGCCAATGGGAAACCACGCTCGACGATCAAAGCCGAAGCTACGCACTGATTATGGGTGACCAGCGGCCCAAGGTGGATTACACCTGCTTCATCCAGTGTAATGCGATCCAGGCCTGGAACGCGGGTGATATCGATCAAAGTATCGATGCCTGTGCGCACGCCGCGCTCGAGCTCCAAGATCAAGTCCGTTGCTCCAGCGACAATACGGGCGCTTGCTCCGCGCTCGCCCAGGATTTTCACAGCTTCGTCTAACGTGGCAACATTGAAATAATCACGCCACATAATTTCTCCTCGGATCACATCCCGAGCACCTGTGTGAATTGAATTTCCATTGCTGAAACATAAGACTTGTAGTTCGATTACTCTTTGACATTAGCCATCACCCTGCCATCACCACCATTGCGCAGCATGATGATCTCAGCCATTATGCTTACGGCAATCTCTTCGGGGGTCTCAGCGTTGAGCTCCAGGCCCAAGGGTGAGCGCACGCGTCCTAGCTTCTCCGCTGGGTAGCCAGTCTCGAGCAGCTGCTTGCGCGTGGTTGCCCAACGACGCTTGGAACCGATAACACCGATGTAGGCTGCGGGCGTTTCCAGCAAGCCGGGCAGCCCGGGCACGTCGACGAGCACCCCGCGGGTGGTGAGCACAAGGTATGTCCAGGGCGTGATCTTGAGATGCCCGGTCAATTCCTCCATGGGCACCGGGTAGAACTCGTCGCCATCCGGTACAGCCTCAGGAGTGCAAAACTCAGGCCGGTCGTCATTGACTGCCACTCGGAATCCAAGCCACTTGGCGAGGTGAGCTACGGCTTTCCCTACATGCCCGCTGCCTATCACCACCAAGACCGGTTTTGGCATAATTGGTTCCACATACACCTCCACTTGCCCGCCGCACACCCCAGGATCGCCGCGCTGCGGATCAGCCATGCTGTATTCAAGCAAGCGCGGTGCGCCATCCTGCATAGCCTGCTTGGCTTCATCGATCACGCGATTCTCCAGCTCGCCGCCACCGACCGTACCCAGGATCTGCCCATCGGGGAAAACCAGCATCTTACTGGAGGCGTGGCGCGGTGTCGACCCCTGGCTGCGCACCACCGTGCACAATGCGCCGGGTTCGTTCTTCTCTTCCAACTCCACAATCGATTTATATATCATATTCGAGACCTTTGTCGATGAAGGTTGAAGGTTGAAATGTTTCTAACTTTGAACCGTCAACTTTCCAACTTTCAACTCTCTAACAACCCTAATACAACCGGTAATAATTGTTTTTTACGCGAGACGACACCTTCAGCAAGCCGGGTACCATCCAGCTGAGGCGGATAGGGCAAGTCTCCAAACATGGGCGGCTCGTTGTCAATAATAAGCCGGCTGGAACCACTGACCACATCGGTGACCATAAGCATGGCAAAATCCACGCCCCGCTGCTGGCGCAGTTCTTTCAAAGCTCCTCGTAAAGCCTGCAGGTGCTCGTCTAGCTGCAGCAAATCAGTTACCTCGACCTGAGCGATGGCAAAGGAGAGTTCCTCTGTCTCGTATAACTTCAGATCGGTGCTGACGACGTCCTGCGGGTCGCGGGTGGCAAGACCGCTGCCGGCCCGCAGCACTTGCTGCCCATAGGATTCAATTGTCTCGTTAGCCAGAGGGCCGGTACGCACAAACGCCCAGCGCGCCAGCCGCTCGGCAGCGCGTTCATCGCGGGATGTAGTGGTGGGCGAGGTGAGCAGCAGCGTATCTGAAAGGAGACCCGCTAACAGCAAGCCCGAAAGCTCGGGGGGCATGCTCAGGCCGGCATCCTCTGTGCGCTCCGATACCAGCGTGCTCGTACTCCCGACGATATCTACGGTAAATTTAATAGGCACGTGGGTGGAGGAATTTCCCAGGCGGTGGTGATCCAGGATCTCGAGCAGCTGTGCCTCCTCTAGAGAGCCAAGCGCCTGCCCTGGCTCATTGTGATCAACAAGGATGATGCGCAGGCGCGGTGGGTTGAGTGCATCTCTCTGGCGGCATACCCCCATGTAGAGACCGTCTTCGTCCACAATGATGAAATCGTTATGCTCTTCTCGCAGCAGGCGATTGATGACATCGCGGATACGCGTGCTGGCGCGGTAGCGGGGCACGTGTGTATCGCAGGCTTCCTTGCAAGGCAGGTCGAGCAGCTCGCGGATAGGCATCTCCTGGCGGCGTGGGTGGGGACCTACCAAATTAGCCATCAGATTAAATAGGCTGTTGCCCGTAATCAAACCCAGGGGCGTGCCGTCCTCGTTTACGATAGGTGCGATGCCACCAGTACGATTGGTAATCGCCCAGGCTTCTCGCAGAGGATGTTCCGGCGCGGCAGTATCGAGACGTCGGTTGACCGCTTCGAAGCGCGGTGAAGCATCGGTCAGAAGGACAGGGGCATCCAACCCAAGTCGCTTGAGCACCCAGGTTGTCTGTGGATTAATCGCCCCGGCGCGAGCAGCGATGGCATTGGCCGCGTCGCGCTCCCGAAGCAGCCAGGCGTATCCAGTGGCAGCAGCGATCGAATCTGTATCTGGGTTAACGTGCCCGATAACAAAAATCTGGTCTAGCATTGTCTCTGTGTCAACCCGTCTGCTCTACAAGATAATTCTGTACACCCATCTGCTTGATTTGCTCGAGCTGGGCTTCCAGCCAATCCAGATGATCTTCTTCATCCGTCAGGATCGATTCGAGCATCTCGCGGGTGCCGTTGTCGCTGGCATCGACCGCCAACCGGATGGCGCCGTTGTAGGCCTCGACGGCCTCCTGTTCAGCTTTCATATCGTTCAGATGCTGCTGTTGGACATTCCCCCCGATGTGTATCTGCTTCAAATGGCTGACAACTGGCATACCCTCCAGGAACAATATGCGCCCGATCAGCTTTTCTGCATGCTTCATCTCCTGAATAGCGCGCGCCTCGTCGGCTTCGTGAAGCTTTTCGTAGCGCCAGTCGGCGCACATCTCAGAGTGCACCATGTATTGGTTGATGGCGGTCAGCTCATCGGCCAGCAGGTTATTAAGTGTTTCGATGATTTTTTCGTTGCCTTTCATTGATCTGCCCTTTCTTATTATTTAATGATTTTATGGACCATTCAGCTCAAAGAACGCAAAGAATTTCCCAACAATTTTATTCCGCTCTTTGTGTCTTAATTGTAATCTCCTTACTCGTATCCCATTATTCTAACGCCCGCCAAACCTTTTCTGGGGTGATCGGGTTATCGTCAATGTTCGCTCCGCAGGCATCGAATACCGCATTTCCCACCGCTGGCGCGACGCCATCCATGGGGATTTCAGCAACTGCCTTGACACCAAACGGGTGCGAGGGCTCAAATGTCTCAACAAAGATCGTATCCAGCTCGGGCATCTCATCCGAGCGGAAGATATGATAATCTCGGAAGTCCCGCTCGCGGGCGACGCCGTTCTGATCATAACGCATTTCCTCGCAAACCGCATAACCGAGCGCCTGCGTCATGCCGCCCTCGATCTGACCAGAGGCTGTGAGCGGGTTGACAATAACGCCTGAATCGACCGCCATTACCAGCTTGTCCACGCGCACTTGTCCCGTCTCCGTATCAACAGTGACCTCGGCAAACTGGGCGGCAAACGGCGGTGGTGAGACGGGAGACATGTAGGACGCCACGCCCATGATCTGCTCCTGGTCTTCGTGGTGCAGCGCATGCAGGGCAACCTCAGTAAGCGTTACCGAGCGTCCATCTTTGGATACAGCATTTCGATCAACCAGCCGGATATCATCAACCTTTAAACGTTCGATCGTTGAATCGTTTGAACGCTCATCTAGCATCCTCGCTGCCCTAATCTTGATACGTTCTGCAACGATCTCAGCGGCTTTGACTACAGCTGCGCCAGAGATATAAGTCGTACTGGAAGCATAGGCGCCTTTATCGAACGGGGTGAAATCCGTGTCCGAAGAATAGGTGATGATGTCCTCCAGCGGCACGCCTAAGACCTCGGCTGCCATCTGCGCCAGGACGGTATCCGAGCCAGTGCCCAGATCGGTGGCGCCGACCAGGAGATTGAACGAGCCATCGTCGTTCATCTTGATGCTGGCGCCACCCATATCCAGGTATGGGATAGCGGTCCCCTGCATAACCAACGCCACACCGATGCCTTTTTTTAGATAGGGTCGTGATGGGTCTAGATTGCGCCATTCGGAGTTGGCAAATTTCTGATCCCATCCGATGGCAGCTTTGCCTTGTCGGGCGCATTCCTCCAGCCCGCAGGTCTCGATGATTTCCGGTCGTGGCTCACGCCCCTCACTCCAGGCGGTGCTGAAGGGGTGCAGCTCGCCGGCGCGCAAGGCATTCTTCAGGCGAAACTCGATAGGGTCTAGTCCCAACTGCCGGGCGATCTTCTCCATATGCCGCTCTACGGGCCAATACCCTTGCGGCACACCGTAGCCACGGTACGCCCCCGAGGGCGGCTGGTTGGTATACACTACATCGGCATGGAAGCGGATGTTCGGCTGTTTACGATAAGGACCATCCCCAACGTACAATGCCATGGACTTGTGCCCGGTATTACCCGTGACAGTCAGGGCATGGCAGCCATAGGCGCCCGTGTCGCTGAGCACACGCATTTCATTGGCGGTCAGAGTTCCATCCGCCTTAACGCCCGTCTTCATGTGCACTCGCATGGGATGGCGCGAGCGTGCGGCGATGAACTCCTCTTCGCGGGTGTATTCATAGATCACCGGACGACCAGTGGCGATGGTGAGATGGGCGGCGACGTCCTCGATCATCACTTCCTGCTTGCCACCAAATCCGCCACCAATACGTGGTTTGATCACACGAATACGCTTGACTGGCAAATTCAGCACGGGGGCCAGGATACGGCGGGCATGGAATGGCACCTGTGTGGAAGTGCGGATCACCAGACGGTCATCCTCGTCCCAGTAGGTCAGCACCACGTGCGGCTCGATGTGGGCCTGCTGCACCTTGGGCACCTCATAATCGCCTTCAATGATCAGTTCTGCCTCAGCAAAGCCACGCTCCACATCGCCGATATCGATGTGAATGTGGGCAGCCAAATTGCGAGACGGATCGGAATCAGCGAAGTTGACATACTCAGGCTCGTCGTGAAGACGTGGCGCATCCGGTTTCATGGCATCCGCCGGATCGATAATCGGAGGCAAAAGTTCGTACTCCACCTCGATCAAGCCCAGCGCTTGTTGGGCAATCTCCTCGGTTTCAGCTGCCACGAACGCAACTCTGTCGCCCACAAAACGCACCTTGTGATCCAGTGAAAATGAGTCTAGTGGACCCGGGATGGGATCGGATTGCCCTGCCGTGGAGTAAACCACGCGGGGGACATCCTGCCACGTGAGCACTGCTGCTACGCCATCCAGCTCGCGAGCACGGCTGGCGTCGATGCGCTTAATGCGAGCGTGGGCATGCGGGCTGAGGAGCACCTTGGCGTGAAGCAAGCCGCGCGCCTCAAAATCTGCAGCGAAGGCTGGCTTTCCCTGCACCAACTTGACAGCATCCACCTTGATTTCTGGCTTGCCCACACGCTGGTATGGTTGGGTTTCCGGGGCGACATAAACCCTGGGGCGGGATTGCACTGCAACAAGGGGCGAAGAAGGTGTGGGGCTAATAGGATAAGTGGTAGGTGAAGAGGGGATCTCTTCGCCTGAATCACCTGGAGCTCGCTCTCCAATCTCCGGGAAGATGAAGCCGATCAGGTCTCCATCCTCCACGACCTCGCCCCGCATGCGTGCAGCCGCGCGCAGCACAGCCTGGACAGGCTTGAGATAGCCAGTACAGCGACAGAGCACGCCCGAGAGAGACTCGCGCACTTCGACCTCGCTAGGAGATGGGTTGCGCTCGAGCAACTCCTTTGCAGCCAGAATCTGAGCGGGAGTGCAGTAGCCACACTGGATAGCGCCAGTCTCGACGAAAGCCTGTTGCAGCGGGTGCAGACCCTCAGTGAGCTTCCAGCCTTGCTCAGGATGCTGCCCCACCGACTCGATCGTCTGGATGGAATGACCTTGTGCCTGGGCAGCTAACATCACACAGGAATTAACCGGTTTCCCATCCAGGAGAATGGTGCAAGCGCCGCACTCCCCGGTTTCGCAGCCATGCTTTACTCCAAAATAGCCAAGCCGGCGAAGGGCTTTTAGCAAGCTTTCGCCAGGCAATGCTTCGAATTCATGATCACGATCATTAACGTTAAGTCTCAGTTCCATGATCTCTCCAGTTCTAACGGGCAGGCAGCAGCGACCCGTATTGTAGTGATCCCAGTATCCTCATGATCCAGGATTTCAGCGTCACACTCGGTGTGGAACAACTGAGGACAGGCAGCGGCGGGCAAGGATGGCGGCTGTTTCCTGGCGATAGCTCGCAGATGCCCACTGATCGCCAGCATGGCTATACGCATCGCGCGCAGCCTGCTCAATGCCTCCAGATTCAGGCCCGTCGAGCGCCAGGAGAGGCGCCCCACCAAACCCTCCCAACGCTAGACGCACCCTCCCTGAAGGCCAGCGCGCCAAAGCCGCACACACGATGGGCAGATCGGCAGGTGTGCGGGCGACCACTTCATATGCCAGGCGGATATTGGTAGGTATCTCCACTCGGGTGATCAGTCGTTGTGCGAGGCGTTCGCCGCGTAACGGAAGGATGTCCCCCAGGCTGGCTGATCCTACCTCTCCAGCAGCATTGTGCAGCTCGATCAACGCGTCCAATGCCAGCATTGCAGTTACAAATGGGGAGCGCCCGTCAGCCGCCACCAGGGTGCCGGCAATGGTGGCGACCTGGCGCAGGTTATAGCTTGCCTCATGATGGATTGCACGTTGCAGGGCTGGGAATGCCTCGCCGCTATCCAGAAGAGATTGTAAGGTCAGCGTTGCGCCAAGGGATAGTGTGTTCCCGTGTTTCTCAATCCCGTCCAGCCCGAGAGATTGCAGGTCGACCACAGCAAACTGCTCCGCCGAAGGTTGGTTTAATAGCGTGCCACCTCCCAGGGGGAGAGTCTTTGGATCTTGCCGGGAAATCAATCCTAGAGCTTCCTCCAGGGTCGTAGGATGGTGATATTCAACGATCATCTCGCAGTCCCCTCATCGTGCGTCTTTATCCGTGTCATTCTTCCACCTTTTCAAATTGCCGTAGCTCGCGATCATCATATACCCGCCAGCCAAGTGCTTCGAGATCAGCCTCACCGAGGATTTCGGCTGGCAAGTCAACCAGCAAAGCTTCCGCCTCAGCTAACAGCACCCCTTCTAGATCATAGATCCCAGCAGTCGCGACCGCTGTGCGACCTTTGCTCCGGCTGGCTTTGCCAACAATGCGCAAGGGTTGCTCAACGGGAACGTTTTTACGGAAGCGCACCTCTAGACGTGCTGTGTACATGAAGCGCGGCGGGTCGATGCCCATATGGGAGCGACTGGCGACTTCATCCAGCATGGCAGTGACGATGCCACCATGCACAACGCCTGGGTATCCCTGGTAGCGCTCCGGTACGGTATATTCCGAGGTCACCTCTCCCGGGCCAGTATACGTGAAATGCAAATGCAGCCCGAAGGGATTCTCTACCCCACAAACGAAACAATTACGCGAGTTAGGCTGTCGATGGTCGGCATTACTGGATTGCATTGAAGATGGTTATCCTTTCCCTATGGGCAACAATAATGGACAATATACTGTCAGCCAGATTTAATTATACTCTGACGTGAGGGGGAGGGAAATAAACCGCTCTATGGAAAAAACGGTTTCTCTGGGTCGGTTTCCCATTGTTGGGGGTTTTGGAGGATATAGGTGCGGATAGCATCCCACTCGCGGTCATCACGAATGATTCGTTCGTAGTAATTGCGTTGCCACAATCTGCGATCAAATGCAATCCATCCAAAATCTCGTACGGACTGGGAATATGCACACGTGGTTAGGGATTTATACGCGCCGACGACATCCCCCAACGTAGGGGCAGGGCTTGTCCCTGCCCAAATATTGGGGGTGACCTCACCGGGTTTTGGGGCGACCACAAGGGTCGCCCCTACGTTACCTGGTTCGGATCCGGTGACGACCACATCCGTACTGATTCCGCCAATAACAAGGATACCGTGCATGTGATTTGGCATAATCACGAATTCATCCAATTCGATTGATGGGAATCTGTCGGGCAATGCCAGCCATGCGGTTTGGATCATTCTTCCAGCGTCGTTCATTATTACAATCCCATCAACAATAGAACCAAACATCTGAACACGATTTTGAACAACGAGCGTCACAAAATATGCGCCCTGTTGGGTATAGTCGTATTCATTCAGGCGTAATGAGCGCCGGTGATGGATTTTCGGGTCAAAGCGCATTATTTCACAATGACCACATCGCTGCTGCTACGACCAAACACCTCGGGTGAGTACATCTCCTCCGCTTTGGCGGGCGGGACGACAAACGTGCCGGGGGTGGTGGCGCGAGCAACATAGGAGTATTCGTACACGCCATCCCACAACAGGGATGTAAACGCTTCCGCCCGCTCATCGCGCAGGTTCTGATGCTCGTACCAGGTCCACCACCACCACCAGCCATAACGCGAGTCGGAGCTGCCCGGGTCCTGGGGCGTGCTACCCGAGACTGCCAGAGCAGGGTTGACAATCTCCAGGCCAGCAGGCAGAGGGTCAACCAACGCCACATGATAGCGGCGGTTGTCAGCTACCATGGTCAGGCGCACACGCACACGCGCTCCAGCTTTGATGGTCCAAGTGCCGTCCGCCTCTCGAACGACATCCTCAGGATCATCCACGGCCTCGTAAGTACGCTGGACGACAAAGCCCATATCAAGCGGGTCGAGCTGCAGGTCTGTCGGCGCATAGCGTAATCCTAGGCGGTAATACAGTCGACCCGGACCGTCCTTGCTCAAGATCAAATCTTGAGTAACACCACCGCCAAGGCTCTCGTCGACCAGGTATGCCATAGGGATGACGGTCTCATGGCGCTCGGTGGAACGACCGCGGAACTCGTGACCGGCGGCGTAAGTATCCCCGAGCCAGATGCGGGCGACAAAGTCGGGCGTCTCGGCCTCGAAGGTGTTGAAGTAGCGATCCAGGGCAAGCAGGACGAAGACGTTCTCCTGGGTATTCCCCCAGCGTCCTTTCACTCGGTGCGCCAGCAGCCCGTTGACCAGCTTGGGGATCAGGTCGTGGTCGGGGCTATCACCAATAAGAGCGTCCAGCAAGATGGCATCCGTGCGCCGGTTGGAGCTGAGCAGCAGGTAGGTCTGATCATCGTAGGCAGTAGTGAAATTGGCTGCCCCAGCGGTCTCTACAGACGCGGTTGTTCACATGCCGGCGGATTGCTTCGAGCGCATCGGCAGATCCAGGGGCATCCTGCAGCACAGGCCACAGCCAGCCCAGTGCCTCAAGGGTGAGCCCATCAACGCCAGCCTCATTGTATAAGTTTAGGGCTTTAGCTGGGTCTCGGTCACCCATCAAGTTCCGCACGAAGAGAGCATAGGCAGAAAGGGTACGGCGGGTCTGCAAGCTATACCAGGAGGGATAATAGTTCTCGATCTGGCGCAGGTGGTCGAGCAGGCGGCTCTGCACGTCATCGGGCACTGCAAAGCCCTTGAGCTCGGCGCGCACCAGAGCATGCGCGACATGGATCGAATTGAAGGGGATCGAGTCAAAGCCACGCCGCCAGTAGGGGAAGCCGCCATCACTATTTTGCAAACCTTGCAAGCGCTCAATGTCGCGCTGGACGGCTGCCTCCATCTCCTGAGGAGAGGGAAGACCATCAGCCTCGAAGGCGGTAAGCACATCTCGCAGGGCGGCGACAGCCAGGATGCGTGAGGCCAGCTGCTCGGTGCAGTCATAAGGGTAAGAGACCAGGTAGAGCACTGCATCAGTGAGCGCTTGTAACGCTGTGGAGGACGTATTTATCTCCAATCCACCATATTGGGGGAAGACCCCCGTAGGGGATCCTACTGGCTGGAGAATGGCGCCCTCATCGACTACGCCGTACGTAGCAAAGGCCTCCGTAGTCGCAGGCGTATATACCGGCAGCTCGATGGAAGCCGCATCGGCATAAGCCCCTGATACGGCGGCGATCTGGATGCGGGCAGTGCCGGCTCGCAGCGTTTGCGCAGGGAAACGCACTTCAAGCCTGTCACGAGCAGGGACAGTTACACGCAAGCCAGAACTGCCAGTCAACTCAAGGTTGCCCACCTGTACTACTACATCCACTTCCAGGGGTTCGTCGGTCTGGTTCTGGAGGACGACGGGCAACTCGAAGCGGTCGCCGAAGTTTAAGAAGCGCGGCGCAGACGGACGCACCATCAACGGCAGGCGTGCCACCAGGTTGGCCTCCCCCTTGCCAAACTGGCGTCCCTGGCTATCGACAGCCACAGCCATGATGCGATAACGCGTCAGGTTATCAGGCAGCTTTACCGGCACGAGGGCAACGCCGTCAGCCCCTGTGCGTGTCGCTGGGGCGAAAGTTGCCAGCGGGTTGAAATCGGTGCGTATGCGGATGGCAGGAAGAGCAGCGCCCTCCCCCGCCGCATCCGCAGCAAAACCTTGGGTAGGCATTGCGGCTGACGGAGCCTCCATCATCATCACATCGGCTGATTCTTCGACCGCTAGCTGGCGGAACATGTCGCCCTCAGCTAATTTTTGTGGATCAGCCAGGACGATGCTGGCTCGCCCGTACCAGCTCATCACGCCGGATGAACGTTGAACGTAGAAAACCGCCATTGGGTCAGCCAGCTGGTAATTGGTGAGTGCCAGGATGGCTTCATCCACCACGACCAGGGCTACCTCAGCATTTGCGACCGGCTGTCCGTTGGCATCCTGCACTTCCACAGCCACGGTCGTCTCAGCACCTGGTTCCAGCTCAGTCTCCTCAGGTGCCACTTGCAGAGATAACGTGCGCTGGTACGGGGGGATGCTCAGGTTTAATTGGCCAGAGGCATAGGCAGGACGCGGGGCAGCGCCTGGAATTATTTCGCCCTGATCATCGCTACGCGGGGCCGACCCCACTACGTCAACTTGTACGTTCAAATTGGGGATATGGGCTGCATCGATGGGGATTTCCAGGGTGATCGTAAACTCCGAAATCGAAAATCGCTGGGTGTAGAGAATCCCGCTGCGACCGACGGTGAGCAATCCTTCTGCAGGGCTGAATGGTGCCTGGACTAAAATGCGTGCCACATCTCCGGGCTGGTAGTTATCCTTGTCTGGGATGAGCGTTACGGACTCCTGTTCTACTTCGCGAGATGGCGGTCGTTCACCGCCGCTCACCCAGCGTGTGAAGCTGCTCTGGTTCAGCCTGCCCTGGCTATCCGTCACTTCGGCGCTGATGCGATAGCTGCCACCGACAGGTGTCTCGAATGTGCAAGCCACCGGCTCTTGCGCCGATCCAACAGTGCACTCCTGGACATCGACTTCATCTTCACCCCAGGTATTGCCGCGGTATTTCCACTCCAGGCGAGCAGAGCGGACTTTGACTGGCCGGTCGGAGACCGGCTTGCCATCCAGGTCGGTGACGATCACGGAGATCTCTAATGGCTGACCGCGCTCGACAAAATATCGCTCGCTTCGCAGTCCTACATAAAGCTCAGCGGGATGGACCAGCAGGCTGGTGCTGCCTGCCCAGGCTTGACGGTTGACATCCATCACGGTAGCTTCAGCCAGGATACTGAGCGGGCGCGGGGAGGATAAACCAAAATCCAGGCGCAGGAAATGCTCACCAGCGGCATCGGTTAGTCCTGTGAAGGTCTCAAGCATCCCCCCTGAGGAGTTTTCTGCGAAACCCTCTTCGCTGACCGGACCGTAATACCACCACCAGGGCTCCCATTGTCCGAAGGTGAAATCGGACCAGTTGGGCGGGGCGTAATGCCCCGGTGACGAGGTTACCTGCCAGGTGACGTCGGCATTGGGCAATGGACCTCCGGCGTAATATTTCGCCTCCACCGCAACAATGGCATGCCCTCCAGCGAAGTACGGCCCAAGCGTCTCATTGCGGGCGTTCACTTCGAACTCGGGCCTGCGGAATTCCTGGATTTGGAAGCTGTGATAGTATTGGAGATTGCTCAACCCGCCCAGGCTGCCCCGTGCATCCAGATAGAGCTGGGCATAGCCCAAATTTACTTCTTCAGGCAATGTATACACGAAATCAAACCCACCCAGCGCGTTGACGTCCGCCTGCCCGCTGCCAAGATCGTTGCCCTGGGGTCCGATAACGTTGAAGAATACAGTGGACAGATCAGTCCCAACCAATCCAACGTCGCCATCTTGCTTGCCCCCAACGCGCCGCAGCCAGCCTTTGACGTGGATTTCTTCCCCCGGCTGGTACATCTGGCGGTCATCAAACACATACCAGCGCAGCTCGTCGCTAGGCGGGATTGTGATACCAGCCACCATCATCCCAGAGGTATGGGGAGCGCGGTAGCATAGCCTGGTCAGCGCCCTGACTGGCTACCAGATACACCGCCCCATCAGGGATTGGGAAACGGGCGAGTCCTGTCTCATCTGTCCGGGCTTGGATCCCTGCAGGGCCTGCCTGTATCGTCACTCCCTGCAGGGGCGACCCGTCATTCAAGGCTGTCGCCCAGGCGACCATATCACTGTGGTCGACGATGGCATCAATACCTATTTGGGTCACCTGCACCCAGGAGTGCACAGTGAGCCAGGGTTGGTCTTCTTCGAAAAGGGCGCGAGGCGGCTCGATCACAACGATGTAGTGGCCAAATTTCCCGTCCATTACCGGGCTCAGGTCGATGTCTACCTCACTTAATTTATCCGCCGGAGATTCAATACGCAGAGATTCATCCCTTACGAGGCGTCCGGGCAGCTTGGGAGGATTATCCGTGCGTTGATATTCCTGCAGATAAAGCTTGAAAGCCGGCCAATCGGAAGGTTGAACCGCGTAGATGCGAACATTCAGGCGGCTGTAGTTGATGGTATATACAGAGAAGATTGGCTTCTCAGCCACCGGATCTAGGGTGACGAAAATGGAATCAGGGCCAACCAGAAGAGGTTCTGCCGGGCCAATTTTGAAAGTCAATGCCTGGTCCGTGCCAAGCTTTTGCCCAAAGATATCCTGCACATCGCCATCCACGACGACGGTATACGTGGTCCGTCCTTCCGTAGCTCCCTGGATATTGATGGTGTTCCCAAAGATGTTGATCGAGGCTCCGGGCAGCTCAGGCCGGATGCGCAGCATGCTCTCCTTGTACACTTGCGTATCGATGGGGTTGTTGAAACGAATAAATAGGGGAGTCAACGGCAGGCATTGGTCCGAGTACCAGGAGCAGCCATGATCTTCGATGCGCAATGGGGCATAAGTGCTGAAGCTATACGACTGCGCCTCTTTGGTAAGCAGCGGACCTTCAGCTGAGGGCGTGCCGGGACCGACCGTCACGCTGATGCGGGTATCAGCTGGTAGAGGCTCTTTGGCGCGAAACGCCAGCCAGCGCCCTTCGGGTGTATTTTTCACAAGCCGGTTGACCTGCGCGTCTTCTTTGATGTTAGCTTCACTCGCCAGCGCAATACTGACTGGCTGCGAGCCAGCTGTCACCTGGATGGTCTCCAAAACTGCTGACGTGTTGATGCGCTGGTCGAAGGCTATGAAGAAAAGTGGTTCCAGAGGTTGGGGGACATCGTAGGGGTAAGTGGAGGTTAATTTGGCGGGTGGCAGACTGAATGTCCACGCAACAGACTCCGCCAGCTCCCCGCCCACTGCCGAACGCGTGCCGGCGGGGATGGTGACATGATACTCGGTCGCCTTAGGCAAGCGGTCTATCAAATCCGAGTCATATTGAAAGGTAAGGGTCTTCGTGCCCAGCCAGCGCCATGTCCCCGGTAGGTTTGGCTCGAGGCGAACGGGCACTTTTTCAAGCGCCAGATCTTCGAGCGTGCCCACCGGCACCATTGGCTGGTTGAATGTGATATTGACAAAGGGAGCAATAGGGATCTCACCCTCAGGGGCAAAGCGCAGCACCTCCAGGGGACCAGTCTCTACATCGCCGGGTGTGGTCACACCTGCAGCAGGTGGGAAGGGTTCCTCGACCGTATCCCCTGTGCGTGGTGGAGGGATGGGATCGCCCGCCAGGCGGAAATCACCCTGGTCTTCAGCTTCAATCACCAGACCGGGCAGCCTTTGCAAAATCTGCTGGATCTCTTCGCCAGTCAGCGGGACTCCTGTAGCAATGGGCAAGGGCACAGACGTCTGCGGCTGCGCCTGGCCCGGGCTTAACAGGATGGAAGCCTGTGTTTGATCCGGTTCGTCCATTGGGGAGGTTACTCCATTTTCTGGTACCACGCCCACTTCAACTGGGATTTCTTGCCCACCCCCTCGGAGTTGTAGTAAGGATCGGATAGCAAGATAACCGCCAGCCAGGGCAAGTAATCCAATAGCAAGCAGGATGGCAATACGGTAGCGTTTCACGATGTTGAACATAGGCCAGCCCCTTATTCTGATGCACTTCAATCACGATTCTAATTGTATCCCTTATCCTGTTAGACGCAATAAGGGCAGCTTTCGTTCCGGCAAGGTGATTGAAGTCTCTCCTCCGCCCTGGAGTGGAAGAGAGAAGAAAAGGCCTCTTCTCAAAATGGAGTCTCTTTGGTAAGATTACTAAGCTAATCGGCGGCCTCGGCCTGAACGGTCGAGGTCGCTGGTTGTTCTGAAAGGACTATGTGTAAATATGTACGAAGCTGTGAGAGTCGATATGTTAGAAAGAACCGATCTGCGCAATATTGCCATCATTGCTCACGTCGATCACGGAAAGACTACGCTGGTGGATGGAATGCTGAAGCAGGCGCGCGTTTTCCGCGAGAACCAACAAGTGGTCGAGCGGGTGATGGACTCAAACGACCTGGAGAGGGAGCGCGGTATCACCATCCTGGCGAAAAATACTGCAATCGATGTCTGGGATGAACTCACCCAAGAAACTGTAAAATTCAATATTGTAGATACCCCAGGGCACGCCGATTTCGGCGGAGAGGTCGAGCGGGTGATGAACATGGTAGATGGCGTTTTGCTCTTGGTGGATGCCGCCGAAGGCCCGATGCCGCAAACCCGCTTCGTGTTGAAGAAGGCTCTAGAGATGGGGCATCGCGCAATTGTGGTGATCAACAAGGTGGATCGCAAGGATGCAATACCAGTAGACGTCCTGAACCGGACGTTCGATCTGTTTATTGAGCTCGGCGCTACTGTCGAGCAAGCCGATTTTCCGGTCATCTATGCCAATGCAGTCACCGCTCAAGCCGGAATCACGCAGGATTTAGGCCCGGACCTGCAGCCTCTCTTCGAAGCGATCCTGCGCCGCATCCCGGCGCCACTGGTCGAACCCGAGGCACCATTACAGCTGCTGGTCACTACTCTAGGCTACGATGAATACCGTGGCGTCACAGCTGTTGGGCGTGTATTTGCTGGAACCATCCAGACCGGACAGGCGCTGGCGCGCATCCAGGTGGATGGGCAGGTGGTCCCGGAGCGCGCGCGCTACCTTTACGTACATCGCGGCCTGGCGCGGGTCGAGGTCGACGAGGCAAGCGCGGGAGAGATCGTCGCCCTCGCTGGGCTGGAGGGTATCTCTATCGGGGAAACCTTAGCCGATCCGGAGAACCCCCAGGCGCTCCCAACCATCCGGGTGGAAGAGCCAACCGTGCGCATGACCTTTGGCGTGAACACTTCCCCATTCTCCGGAAGGGAGGGGCGTTGGAGCACATCCCGTAAGCTGCGCGAGCGCCTTTACGAAGAGCTGCGCACCAATGTAGCCCTGCGCGTGGCAGACACCGACAGCCCGGATACCCTGCTGGTATCGGGTCGCGGCGAGCTGCACCTGGCGATCTTGATCGAGACCATGCGCAGAGAGGGCTACGAGTTTCAAGTATCTCGCCCGGAGGTCATCCTGCGACGGGGAGAGAATGGCGAGATGTTGGAGCCATTCGAAGAGGTGCACATTGAGACCAGTCCAGAAACTGTTGGGGTGGTGGTAGAGATGCTGGGCGCCCGGCGGGGGCAGATGCTCGACATGCAGAACACCAACGAGAACAGCGTTTATCTGAAGTTTTTGGTACCCACCCGTGGGTTATTAGGCTTCCGCTACCAGTTTCTGACTGCCACGCGCGGCGCGGGGGTGATGCACACCATCTTCCACGCCTACGCCCCGCACGCGGGTGCGATCAACGGGCGTTCCTCCGGTTCTCTGGTATCCTGGGAGAACGGGGCGACCACAACCTACGGCTTGAAGAATGCCGAGGAGCGCGGCAGCCTCTTCTACGAGGCTGGCACAGAAGTATACGAAGGTATGGTCGTCGGGGAACACCAGCGTTCTGGGGACCTGGCGGTAAACGTGTGCAAGAAAAAACACCTCACCAACATGCGCGCCTCCAGGGGGGACATGGAAATACGGCTTACACCACCTCGCCGGATGAGCCTGGATGAGGCGATTGAGTATCTGGGGAATGATGAGCTCCTCGAAGTGACCCCCGTCGAGTTCCGCATCCGCAAGCGGGTTCTCGACACCCACGAACGCGGCAGGCTCAATAAGATAGAGAAAGAGGAGCCGGTCGCATAGACTGTTTGCGCACGTCTCCTCTCCCCACACTATCCTTCCCCTTATGGGGAAGGTGTAATTTACTCGTTTTACGAAGAATCCCTCTCAAGCTACTGCAAAGGTATCTATCAGCAGCCTGACATCGCCGCCCACAGGATAAAGGATAGGGCAGGTGGCGCCGCGGTCGATGTATTCCTGCACTTTGAGGCGGGCTTCGTCCGGCGTGCCTGAGGCGGTGATGCGCTGGACGAGATCATCCGAAACCAGGTGCTTGGCTTGGCGGATCTGCTCCTTGGTCGCTGGCCAGCCCAGGATGGACTGGATTTGCTTGACAACATCGTCTGAGACGCCTGAGGCTTTGGCGATGTGCGGCTGCTGCGCCAGGTACTGGGTGAGCAACTCGCGCGTGGTGTCGATAGCAGCCTCGCGGTCGGTATCGACCGAGCACACCACCAGCTGCGGGCGATCGATATCATCCAGGCTGCGTCCAGCGCGCTTCGCCCCGATCTCAAGCGATCCCATGGCGCTATCGTTGTACTCAGGTGGGACGCAATAATTCAAGACCACCCCATCGGCAATCTCTCCAGTGAGCTCCATCATCTTTTCGCCAGTTGCGCCAATCATGATGGGCACATCACGCGGCTCTGTACGTCCGTGTACAACGTCCAGCTCGATACCATCCACATGATGGAACTCACCGTGATAGGTGACACGTTCCATATTGAGCAGGCGGCGCAGCACCTCAATGGTCTCACGCATGGCGGTCAACGGTTTGCGCCGTTCAATGCCCACATTTCGCGCCAGGGGGTCCCACCAGGCGCCGATACCGCAGATAATGCGACCTGGAGCCAGGTCGTCCAGGGTCAGGAAGGTGGCTGCCAGCAACCCGATGTTGCGCGTCCAGTTGTTGATCACACCCGAACCGACCTTTAGCCGCTCAGTCACAGCAGCATAGGCTGCCATGGGCACGATGGCGTCACGCACCAGGCGCGATTCTGCCTGCCAGACAGCTTCGAAGCCGCGCTGCTCAGCGTAGCGCACATATTCGAGGCCATCGCGTAAGTCGTGGGCGTCTTGCAAGTACAGGGCGACACGTTTCATAAAATATCCTCCTTGAGATATTGGTAAGTAAGCAAAAGGCTAAGGTGGTAATTCAAAGAAATCGCGAATCAGCGATTCAGACGTGCAGTCATTCAGCCAGGCAAACCATTTTAGTAATCTGACTCTAGCGCCTGACCGACGATATCCAGATCTTCGGGAATATCGACATCCAGAGCCAGAGAGGGCAGCTCGCACACTTCGAGACGGGCGCCCGCCTTCAGGGCGCGATTACAGTGACGCTGGAAGGAGCCGGTGCCAAAATCGTATTCGATCAGCCCAACCGGGCAGACGAGCAAAGCGTTGGTCCCCTGCCGGCGCCGGTCCGGGGATACGACAACAACTGGAGGCTCTCCTACACGCCCCAGCATCGAGTTGACATCTTCCGGGGTAATCAAAGGTAGATCAGCCGGTACGATCAGCACGCCCCGGGTCGTGTAATTCTTGGCAATGATGGTTGCCCTGGCAAGCGCCAAGTTTAAGCCAGGCGAGCCGTTTTCCTGAACGGTACGCGCGCCATGTTCTCGCGCTAGAGCTAGAGCCTCCGGATCGCGGCTTACAACAAGCACGTGTTCGATTTCAGGGATCGCCGCCAGTGTATCAACTGTATGTGCTAACAGGCGGCGGTTCAGGTCTTTGCGTTCCTCGACAGAAAGCACTTGCGCAAGGCGCGATTTGCCGCGACGAAGCGGTTTGACCGGGACAATAGCCCAAAGCGTCATGCGTTGAATTTCCTTTCATCCTTATTTATTGGCGCTTGGGCGATTTCTTCTCCAAAGATCTCAGCGTAAATTCTATCACCTCTTCCGCTAGGCGACGGCGATCGCCAGGTGATTTCATCAATATATCGGTGACCAGGACGGATACACCCCGGTCCTGCAAAGGCTTTGCTTGACCAGAATCGACATGGTCCAAAATGAAGGCATTTAATAGTGAGCCATAATGTTGCGCGACAGAGAGCGCAGAAGGTTCAATCCCCATCTCAGCATACATTTTTGCAGCTGGTCCTTTGATTGCCGCCCCGCCGATTATCGGCGATACCGCCAGGGTGAAAACCTCTGCCACCGCCTGGTGGATGCCGGGCACCGCCAGGATCGGGTCTACGCTCACCCAGGGGTTGGATGGACAGATAATTAGCGCATCCGCTGCGGCAATTGCCTCCATCACACCCGGAGCAGGTAGTGCGCGTTCGACGCCTTCGAAACGAAAACCGCGTACGCGCGGATGGCACTGGCGATGAACGAAATATTCCTGGAACGGCAACTCTCCCTCATCAGTATACACCAGGGTGCCTATCGGGTCATCGCTCATTGGCATAACTGTAAGGTCGACACCCCAGGCAAGGCAGAAGTGGCGGGTGACCTGGCTTAAGGTCTCTCCCTGGCTCAACCGGCGAGTACGCTCCAGGTGGGTGCCGATATCGCGATCACCCAGGCGGAACCAGGTCGGGCCGCCGAGAGCAGCCAGGCTCTCCAAGGCATTCCAGGTTTCGCCCAGGCGCCCCCATCCGGTGGCGGGATTCGCCAGCCCAGCCAGGGTATAGCACACCGTGTCCAGGTCGGGGCAGATGCGCAGACCCAGGTGAGTAAAGTCATCGCCTGTGTTGACGATGACGGTCAGGTTCTCAGGCGGAAGGATTTGCGTAAAGCCATCAACCAGGCGAGCACCGCCAACACCACCGGCGAGGGCGACAATTCTTGTCTTAATCACCCATCCCCCCAACCCCCCTTCCCTGAAGGGAAGGGGGGAATTAATCCGAAAATCAGGTGTGTGCGGGGGCATATGCCCCCGCACACACCTGATTTTCGGTCTTTACGGATCGCGGAATATTGCCACATCATCTATCGATTTCCTTGCACGTGGGGGCGGAACGCTTTCCGGATATCCCAGAAGCACCAACCCCTGCGGCTGCCAGGCAGCGGGCAAATCCAGCGCAGCCCGCACTATCTCAGGAGCGAAGAGGGGCGCACACATCCATACGCCGCCCAGACCCTCGGCATGAGCCGCAAGGAGCATGTTCTGCCCTGCCATGGCAACGGATTGTACGCCCATGAAGACTTCCGCCCGCTGGCGGCGATCGTCCGGGTAGCTATCCTGCTCGGCTTGATCCAGGCAGAGCAATATGGCGACAGGTGCTCCTGTGATGCGTTGTCGTGAGCGTTCTACCTGTGTCTCGGCTTTGTCAGGCGCGAGCCCATCAGCGATTAGATCGCGGCGGAACTCTGCTCCCATAACGTCCGCCAGGCGCTGGCGAGCGTCGATCTCTTGCATCACCACAAAGCGCCAGGGCTGGCGGTTGTGGGCGGAGGGAGCCCAGGATGCCGTCTCCAGGATACGATGAATAATCTCCATGGGCACCACGAGCGGCTGGAAGCGACGCACAGATCGCCTCGAGCGCAGGAAAGCATGCGCTTCGGGATTGGCGCTCACCCGAGTTGGCGCCTGCGGTCGCCCAGAGAAGCGCTCGAGCGACCAAACTTAAAGACATTCTCCTTGGGCATCTTGCCTTCAGGCAGGATCGCTGCCAGGGTGGACATCAACGTTGGCGAGTCATCGTCGAAATCGCCATGACGCCTGGCTTTTGAGGCTGGGGGCTCGCTGGTATTATCAGGAGCAATCACCCAGTGCACTTTTCCCTGACTAATGAGTTTCTTGAGATCCTTATCCGCCTCAACGAATGTCTGCATGCCTAATAGCGGCTCCTCATAGTTCTCTTCCAACGCATTCGAGACCATGTACAGCAAGGATTTTCTGTAGATATTGGCACAGTGGTCGCCACGCTCAGCTTCGTTGGTCAGCGTGTAAAGATTAAAGCGTTTGAGTGC
Organism: uncultured Chloroflexia bacterium; assembly: GCA_963714425.1. Classification (GTDB taxonomy): domain Bacteria; phylum Chloroflexota; class Anaerolineae; order Anaerolineales; family UBA4823; genus DATCYX01. The sequence continues at coordinate 56,743 of CAVQOI010000001.1, read as the reverse complement.
ACCTGATTCGATAGCAGGGAGATAGGTTTCATGGAATTCTTGCATACGTATAGCAGGTGCCCACAAAGAGCAGGTGTTCACCATTAAGTCCAGCCCCCTGGCGCCGTCCCAAGCAGCCCCGGGAAGCTTCCCTTTGCTTGTCAGGTACTGCACCAAAGGTGCGTGGAAGATGCTGCCTGCACTGTGCCCACCGATGTGCACTTCCACATCTTTCTTGCTCCTGCTGATAAGCTTCTTCAAGAGGTCGGCAGAAAGTCGTGCGCCTCCCTGTGGGAGCTGGGAAGCTCGCCAGGCATTCTCCTTCATCTCATCCCACAAGCCCCGCACCTTCAGGCTACGCACGATCAGCTCCAGGGTGTCATCCAGGCGGTCCAGCATGAAATCCAAAGCATCGTCCAAGATACCCTCTGGCTTCCTTTTGGAAACGGCCTCCTTGAGAATATTTGTCACAGTGCTCCATAGGTCGGTATGCCAGATGAATGCTAACGGATACACATTCAGATCCAGCATGGCAGAGCGGTACTCAGCGAGGCGTTGCAGGGAGATGCTCTCGCCCACCAGACCGCCGTGGGCGTACAAGAAGATCCGCACCTTATCCCAATCCTTAGTGATGCGCGGAATATCATATCGAAAAATTCGGGAAAGTTGATCCTTTGAAGTGCCATACGTACCACGCTCATTCAACATGCCATCATTCCCAAGGCTGATGACGTGAGGTCTCAGGTCTGAGAACGAATACGATCCAGTCTTGCGTGCTCCTGGCGAACGGTTGAGGGCTGTCGCCCGATCCCCTAGGCGCTTGACCGGCACGCCCAGGCGCGCCACCCACACATCCATGGCATTTGCCAGCCAATCGTCGTAGGTGATCTTGGCGAAGCCACCTTTCCCCCAGCGCTCCGCCCAGGAGTTCTGGATCCAGAAGCCTTCCTCATCATACGCCACTATCGCAAAGGCATGACCACCACGGACTTTGATATCTGGCTCGTAGAAGATCACACCATCGTTGCTGATCTGGCCCCAACCCTCGTGCACGTTGCCAGTAGCGTAAAGTATCCCCACCTCGGTTATGGCAGAGTGCATGGCGACCAGGTCCTTGTGATTGACGCGAAAGTAAGCGCCGAGAGGACGCTTGCGGGCATCTTCAGCACGCCTAAAACTCAGTACACGATCGGTCGTGCCAGCTTTATACTTCCAGAACGACTCGGAGCACACGCCGTGCTTGTGCCAGCCCTTCATGGCGCCGCGAGCGCTGGAGCCCGAATATGCTTCGCCGGGCCATTCGTCGTAGCGCTTGGCCATTTCATAGAGCATGCGCATGCTGACCGGAGTGTCATCCCGAGTCACCTCACGGGTACGCATCAAGTAATGTACGACGGTCGCCAGTCCAAAGCCCGAGCACGCCCCCTCTACCCCCTGGTCAAGAATGGGAATGCCCAAAGCTTGATATTCTTTTAAGTCAATCCTGACCGGAACCTCTACCAGCGTAGGCGTATACATCAGATCGCGGAAGTCAACGGTGTCCCGGCGGGCATCCAGGACAAACTCATTATTATTTATATTAATTCTCGGAAGCGCGGGCATGTTTCCTCCTTCAGCGAAAAAGATCCTGATCCTTTGGCCTTAATAGTTCCGACAGCGAGGCTTCACGCATTGGGTATGGAAAGCCGCGCACATGTACTACAGGCGTGCCCTCCGCCGCCTGACCCATGACCAGCGAAGCAGCTGCCGCCAACTCATCAGCAACGCCCACCTGGGTAATACGCAAGTTGTAACCGAATAAATCTGTCCATCCGCGCAGATCGGCTAGAGCCGGTAAACCAGACAGCCCAATCGCCATCCCGACTGTGCCCTGCCGCCACGCACGCCCATGTGAATCAATAATCAGCACGCCCAGTCGCAGTTTTGCATCCCCTTCCAAGCTGACTCGAATCTCACTTGCTGCGGCATCTGGATTTTCCGGCAACAGCAGTACCCACTCTTCGTCTTGACTGGCCTCTCCAGCCACATTGGAGTGATCAATGCCGGCATTGGCACAGATAAATCCCAATCGGTGTTCTACGATCACCGTGCCGTTGCGTGTGCGCAAAACCTCGTTGGATTCTTGCAATACCAGCTCGAGCAGGCGAGGGTCTTTTGCTGTCTGAGCTGCCAGCTCGATTGCCTGGGGTGAAGGCTGCACCGTCGTCAGGTTAATCAGTCTACCCTGTGATTTTGAGACAACCTTCTGGGCGACGACGAGAATGTCCCCATCCTGAAGGAGGATGCCTGCACGCTCCAAGGCCTCCAAAATGAGGTCAGCCAGGTCGTCCCCTGGGGCAACGAGAGGCATTCCGGGAAGGGGGGTGAGTGTAAGCGGCATAAAAAGCGAGCGGACGAGTCAGCGAATCAGCGAGTAAGCGTCACGACGTGCAGATTGGCTGCAGGTAGACAGGTGAGCAAATGAGGATGGTGAAATTCACCGCTGAGAGAATCGGAAATTCGCAATCAAGGTTCATCAATCCTGTGAAATTCCCGTGATGCGGATACCAGAAGATTCTACATTGTACTGCTTATTAATATAGATCAACAGAGATGTAAGCCCTTCGACCACGACAGCGTTCTCCAGCGGTCCTGCATCCCACCCGGTCATCCCAGCTGCCTGGACGAGCTTGAGCACCTCCAACCGGGCTACTTTGCTGGTGCCGACGACCAACACGTCGCACTCGACAGGATCATCCTGGAGCAGGTGCTCGTAGGAGATATTCTGGAAGGCGTCCACCACCTCCACGCCATCTCCCAAGATCTGGCGCGCTTCCTGACCTGCGCTACCCGCTGGGGGCATCTGCACGCGGGTCACCTTGGGCGGCACCAGCGGGACGGTGACATCCACAAGGATTTTCCCTTGGGCGTACTCACGCACAAACTCTAATGTGCTGCTATGGGCAGCAAACGGCACTGTGAGCACCAGGATCGCTGCCTGTTGCGCAGCATCAGCATTTACCATACCCTCCAGCTCGGATGTTTCTGGCAGCAGGGGGCGCAGATTAGCAACTGCGGTTTGGGCTTTCTCATACGTGCGAGAGCCGATAATCACGGGATAGCCTGCCTTCGCCCAACGGTAGGCAAGCCCTGTGCCTTCTTTTCCTGTTCCGCCCAGGATGGCAATGGTGGGGAGGTTTGTATCAGTCATAGCTTATTCCATATCCAGACATCTGGGAACTAAACGATCCTCAGGGTCTCTTTGCTAGAATTGCGCGTTGTACCGTTCCCAAACACCTGGAGCGAGCTGGCGTGCACGCGCAGTGATGGCGTCTTCGTCTAAAGTGAGTAAGCGCCGGTCGCGCATCAGCACCACCCCAGCGACGATCGTGGTAGTCACCATGCTCTCGTGGAAGCCAAAGAGGATGTGCCAGGGCACGTTGCCGGGAGTGACTGGTGTGTGCGGGTGATAATCTACAAAGATCAAGTCGGCGTGGGCACCGGGAGCCAGCATACCCAGCGGTGCTTGGGGGAAGAACTGCCCCGCTAGAGCGGCATTATTATGTACAGCCATGGCAATTACATCCATGCCGTTCATACGGCGTGGGTCACGCCGCCAGACCTTGTGCAGCAGGTAAGCCGTTTTCCACTCCTCCCACATCGTATGAGAAAAACCGTCCGTACCCAGACAGACCGGGACGCCCAGACGCATGAGGGATTCGACATCCGCCACTCCAACTGCATTATTCATGTTGGAACGCGGCTGGTGTGTCACCCATGTGCCGCTTTCTGCGAGCAGCTCTGCCTCGCGGGCATCGATATGTATGGCATGCGCCACGATCGAGCGCGGACCAAGAATCCCACTACGGGCGAGCCGATCGACAACTCGCAATCCGGACTTTGCCAAGCTGTCGTATTCATCCGCCTCATGTTCGGCAACATGGATATGGAAACCAGCACCATCAGGCGCTGCAGCTCGGCACGCTTCCAGGGTTCCTTCAGACAGGGTCAGGCTGGCGTGCAGCCCAAACATGGCGCCCAAGCGGGAGCTGCCATCCGACGAGAGTTTTTGCAAAAACCGCAGGTTCTCCCGGATGCCAGCTGTGGCACCCTCCGCGCCGTTACGGTCGGTCACCTCGTAGCAGAGCACGCTTCGCAAGCCAGACCGCGCGACTGCCTCGCCGATCGCGTCCAGGGAGCCGTCGATGGCATTTGGAGAGGCGTGGTGATCAATTAAGGTAGTGGTGCCATGCTTGATAGCATCCACCAGCATCACTTCGGCTGATGCGCGCACATCCTCCATGCGCAGTGCACGATCGAGAGGCCACCACAGCTTCTCGAGTATCTCAGGGAAATCCTTGGGCGCTGGACCAGGAATGGCTAAGCCGCGCGCATATGCACCATAAAAATGCGTGTGGGCGCAAATATTGCCGGGCATGACGTATTGCCCGCCCGCATCCAGGCGTTTTTCGTCCGGGTAACGGGCGATCAGTTCAGCTTCTGGGCCGATTTCGGAAATCAGACCGTCTGAGATGAACAGCGCATGCCCCTCCAGAATCTGGTTCGGCTCTTCCCAGGTGACCAGATTAGCATTTGTAATTAACATTTTATGTAACCCTCCTGAAATTCGCCAATGATATCTACCTGTGCGGCTGTCTCAATTGCTCCGGGCACATAGGTACGCACCCAGCTTACAGCTTCTTCGGCGGATTTGCCAAGCACCCGCCGGGCCATGCAAGCCAGGAACATGCCTGAACGACCCAATCCGGCGTAGCAATGGATGACGATATCCTTTCCCTGGCAGGCACGCTCAATCGTAGCCTGGATAGCTTCTTCCAAAGGTTGCAACGCTGGCACGCCAAAATCGCGGATGGGAAGATGGATAACTTCCAAACCATGATCCTGGTACAGCTGGCGTAGGTTGCGCCCAGAGCGGGTCACACAACTGTCGTCAGTAAGCAATAAGACCACCACGTCGATCTCCTGCTGCTGGAATTGGATAAATAGATTGTCTCCATAATCAAAATCACTGAAGGGCATGGGGCTGCGCAAGATGCGCCCCGGAAATCCGAATGGGAGCTCAATGATTGACATCAATCAAATACCGCAAGGCGCTGTGGGTCCCCCAGGGCAGCGAAAGCATCTGCGATATGGCGAGGGAGCGTGCGCTCACCGGATAGAGATGGAGGGATTTCATCAAAGGCAAAGAAGGAAACCTCAGACGTCTCAGAGCTTGGTGTTGGCTCTCCACCAATCAAGTCGCACAAGAAAACCAGTTTGAACGCATGAAATAGCTCCAAGGGACCTACCCGATTGGCATCATATACGCCGATCAGACGGCTGGCTTTAACGCGCAAGCCTGCCTCCTCCCACACCTCCCTCTCGACGGCTTGTGAGGGAACGTCACCCACGTCTGCCCATCCGCCCGGCATAGTCCATCCGCCATCTTGACGCTCACAGACCAGCAGCAGCTCGCCATCTCGGAAGATCGCCCCACGCACATCCACGCGCGGCGTGGCATAGCCCACCTGACGATCAAAGACGCCCATGAGGGTTTCCACCCCAAAATTGCTGTGCTGTCCAATGATCTCTGCCGCGATCGCACTGAGACGATGATAGCGCTCTCGCTGGTATTCGTTCTCAGCGTAATGGAAGCCCGTCTGCGCCAGCGCCTGGATTTCCCGCGCCCATTCCAGCCAGCGCGGTGGCTCAGTCATACTCATACGAATTCACTGTTTGCCTGCTCGCATTTTTTGAAGAACGACTTCCTGGTCTACCGGCAAGCGGTCGATGCGCGCCCCAACTGCATTATAAATGGCATTTGTAATGGCTGGAGTGGTGGGAATGCTGACGATTTCCCCTACGCCTTTCGCCCCATATGGTCCCTCCGCCGCAGGGTGCTCCACAACAATCGAAATGATCTCGGGCGTATGGGTAATTGATGGCATGCGATAGCGCGCCAGGTGGTCGCTGAACACCTCCCCGTCTTCGACGATGAAGTGCTCGGTTAGGGCATTACCCAGTCCCATCATCACGCCCCCTTCCACCTGTCCGTGTAAGCCCAGCGGATTAACAGCCCTACCCACATCATTTGCGGCTATCAGGCGCAGCACGCTCACTTCTCCGGTGAGGGTATTCACCTCCACCTCAGCAGCCTGGGCAGCGAACGAATAAGCAAAGTGCATGTCCCCTCCCTCCCCTAATGGTTGGGTGGTAGGTGCCCAGTATTCGAACAAGGCACGTGGCTCGCGCCCCTCGTCATGCATGGCAGCGACAACGTCCCCGAGAGGGATAGTTTGCCCGTTCACTTGAGCCAGCCCCTCGATGAAGCGGATACGCTCAGGGGGTTGGTCGAATTTCTCTGCCAGGGTGGTGGCGATAGCCTGGCGCAATGCCTGGGCGGCACCACGGGCGGCATTGCCCGTGACATAGGTCTGGCGTGATGCTGTGGTCGGGCCGCCATCGGGTGTGAGGTCAGTGTCCATCACCAGCACGCGCACATTACGCGGTGGCTGGTTAAACTCCTCCGCCACGATCATTTGCAATACCGTCACAAGTCCCTGCCCCAGCTCTGCCGAGGACGTGCGCACTTCCAGTGTGCCATCCTGGTGAAGCTCCACCTCTGCCCCGGCCTTATCTGGTGCGCCCCCGCCCAGGCCAGTGTTCTTGTAAGCTGCAGCAATACCCCAGGCGCGTACCAGGTGTGGAGCACCTTCCACTTTACGGGGGGTGTAGGGCTCGCTCTCACTCAGGCGTTGCATCTCAGCCTCTACACGATCTAAGCATTCCAGCAGCCCAACGCTCTCGCGCAAGGTTTGGCCAGTGTTAGTCACGCTCCCCAATCGTAACGCATTCAGGCGCCGGAGCGTCACTGGGTCCATCTTAAGAGTCTCCGCCAGCATATCCATCATGGTCTCAATGGCAAATGCCGATTGGGTCACTCCAAAACCACGGAAAGCTCCCGCAGGGGGATTGTTGGTGTACATGGCATAGCAATCAGCGCGAGCATGAGGCACTTCATAAGGACCGGACGAGTGGGTAGTGGCGCGCGTCATCACCTTTTCGCCGAGCGAGGCATAAGCCCCTGTGTCTCCGTATAGCTCGGTTTCCACAGCAGTCAAGCGTCCATCGCGCTTTGCGCCGAGCTTAACCCGGATCTGGGTGGCATGGCGCTTAGGATGTACCAGCAGACTTTCATGGCGATCGAAGAGCACCTTGACAGGACGTCCAGTCGCGTTGGCCAGCAGAGCCGCGTGAACTTGCCCGGCGATATCCTCTTTCCCGCCAAACCCACCTCCCATCAACTGGCCCAAGACGCGCACGCGCTCTTCAGGCCAACCCAAAGCCCGCGAGACTTCCTCACGATCCGAATACGGGATCTGCGAGCCCACGTAAACTTCCATGCGCCCCTCTGGCGTGAGGCGGGCAATGCTACATTCCGGTTCCAGGAAGGCGTGCTCGGTCATTTGGGTATAGAATGTGTGCTCCAGGACGACATCCGCTTCAGCGAAGCCCTGCTCCATATCGCCTTTGCGCACCTTGATGTGCTTGAGAAGATTCCCCTTGGCATGCAATTGGGGGGCGTCTGGACGATATGCCTGCACAGGATCGCTCACCACGGGCTGCGGGTCAAGCTCCACACCAATCAGATCGCGCGCCTGCAAGGCGATCTCTCGAGATTCTGCAGCGATAAGGGCGACCGCATCGCCCACAAAGCGCACTCGCTCACCGACGCCAACCAGGCTGGGCCAGTCTTTGACCACCAGACCGTGATCATGCTCGCCTGGGATGTCAACGGCGGTCAATACAGCCACCACTCCTGGAAGAGCGAGAGCCTTCTCTACATCCACGCTTGTCACGATGGCATGGGGCACCCCGGTCCGGCGGACAGACCCATGCAACATGCCTTCAAATTTTAGATCATCGGTGAAGAGCGCCGCACCGGTTACTTTTTCGACTGCGTCGGGACGCGGCTGGAGCGTGCCGATCACAGCCTGAGCTGGAGCGCCTTGCGGTGCAGGGAATTCAGGTGGAGCAAGCGGTTTCCCCGTACGCGAGGCTTCGGCTGCCGCTTGCACCGAGCGGATGATGGTGGGATACCCCGCACATCGGCACAAAGTATCCTTCAGGGCATAGCGGATGTCTGCCTCGCTTGGCTGTGGATTGGATTGCAACAAGGCATACGAAGTCATGATCTGCCCTGGGATACAGAAGCCACACTGCACCGCGCCATGCTGGATGAATGCTTCCTGGAGGGGATGCAATTGATCCGGCTGTGTCTCGCTCGATCCATTTTCACGGTCAAGGTCGGCATACGTTTGCCCAGCCAGACCCTCAATGGTCAGGATGTGTCTTCCAGCGGCTTTGGCGGAAGGATAAGTGCAAGAAAGCACCGGGGATCCGTCCACTAATACCGTGCAAGTACCGCATTCGGCCTCGTTGCAGCCGATCTTGGTGCCGGTTAATCCCAGGCGCTCACGCAGTAAGTCGCTCAACATCTCCCCCGGAAGCGGTTCGATCTCGATTTGTTTACCATTAACATGTATATCCATTACTATCCTCTCAACTTGAAGGCGGGAAATTGACTATCAATGCCGAGATCTCGATACCTCCAATACCTAAGTTCTTCCAACCTTCAACTTACAACTTTCAACTAGCAACGTCTAACCAGCTTCTTTGCCAGGCAGTTAGCAATGTCTCACGTAAAAGCACAGCCGACATTTTCTGTCGGTATTCCGCTGTGGAGCGGTGCGGGCTGGTGCGGAAACGCGCCTCACCGACCAATGTTTCACAGGCCTGATCTAATATGTCCTCACCCCAGGTCTGTCCACGCAAGACCCCCTCAGTATGATGTGCTCTAAAAGGGGTAGGCCCCGAGGGTCCTATGGCAATACGCACATCGCTAATCAGATCCGCATCTCTCTGCAACCATACACACATATTCAATATAGCGATAGCCACTCCTTGGGGACGCATGACCCGCTGGAATGCCGAGGCTTGACCGAGAGCGCTAATAGGAATCAGGAACCCCGCAAGCAGCTCGCTGTGCGGGTCAAGGGTCGAGCGCCCGGGCCCAGCGAACAGCTCTTGCATGCGTAACTGGCGTGAGCCTCCCAGGCTGATCACCTCAGCCAGCGCGTCCAGAGCAAGCAAGGCGATCGTGCCATCCCCGGCAGGCAGGGCATGAGCCACATTACCTCCGAGCGTGGCAGTGTTGCGCACCTGCGGTCCGCCGATTAAGCCGGCGGCCTCGACCAGCGCCTGTGCGTGCTGGCGGACAAGCGGCGAAGTGACCACGGTGTTAAGCGGCACGGCGGCTCCAACGTATAGAGCGTCCGAGCGCACTTCGAGGCGTACCATCTCTGGGATGCGGGTTACATCAACTAAGGTATGTACAGCGGGGTGGCGCCCCTGCTGAATATCTAACAACAGATCCGTTCCACCTGCAACCAGGCGTGCAGGACCAGGCGCCTTCGAGAGCGCCAGCAGGGCATCAGGGATGTTTTCAGCGAGATGGTAATATGTCCAGGTCGTCATGGATCGGCGTTTCCTCTGCTGCCAGGATGAGAACGGCGGCACTTTTCGACGGGATTGGCCTGACCCGACGCCGTCACAGGCACCGGGTAGTGCCCGGCTCCAGCGACGACCGCCGATCCAGATTGAAAATATTTTAACACGAAACTAGAAAATCTCCTGGTAATTCAACGATTCGACCTTCGAAGTAATCAAAAAAAATGACAAGAGGTGGAAAAACCACGCTAACCTAGAGCAAATTGCAATTCTGCAATTAATTCCACCATACGCCTGGTTCGTGGTTGACGAATCTCTTCTTCACTACTATCATACCAGCATGTTTGGGAAAACCGGGAAGGCGCTGGTACGTGCCCTGCGTCCGAAACAATGGGTGAAGAACGGCTTGCTCTTTGCCGCAATTGTCTTCGATCGCCAGCTCACCCCCACTCACGTGCCTGATATCCTCAGAACGCTGGCTGGCTTTTTCATCTTCTGCTTGCTCTCTGGTGTTGTTTATCTTCTCAATGACATGATCGACATCGAAGCCGATCGCCACCATCCACGCAAACGCCTGCGGCCAATTGCTTCTGGAGAGCTGCCACTACCCCTGGCGCGCACAGTAGCGTATGGGCTGATTATCGTACTTTTCCCATTATCATATTTGCTCTCCCCCGCCTTCGCCGCAATTGGCCTGTTATACCTGCTCTCCAACCTGGCTTACTCTAAGTGGATCAAGCACATTCCCATCTTCGACGTGCTCACCCTGTCGGCGGGGTTCGTCCTCCGTGTGGGCGCTGGTGTCTCACTGATCCATGTGGCGCGCTTTTCGCCCTGGCTATATGTGGTCACAACGCTTGGAGCCCTGTACATCGGGTTTGGCAAACGCCGTGCTGAGCTGGCACTCCTGGCGGATGGAGCCAACTCTCACCGCCGCGTGCTAGATGGCTATACCATTCCCCTGCTGGATCAGTTCATCACGATTGTTTCAGGAACCACCATCATCGCCTACAGCCTATATACATTCTCAGCACCCAACCTGCCGGATAACCACGTGATGATGCTCACCATTCCCTTTGTGCTATACGGGATTTTTCGCTATCTCTATTTGATCCAGATCAAGCACAGCGGTGGGGCGCCAGAGGATGTTCTCTTTTCAGACCGGCCTTTGCAGGCAGTCATCATGTTGTGGGGGATATCGGTATTGATTATTTTTTATGTTTTCTGAATTAATGGGAGATTGCTTCGGGCGCCTTGCGCCCTCGCAATGATGCGCGAATGCCTGCATTCACCGCCACCGCTCCAGGAAAGGTTATCCTGTTCGGAGAACATGCCGTCGTTTACGGCAGGCCTGCGATTGCAGCGCCTGTCGAGCAGGTGCGCGCCCGAGCGGTAGTGACCCCAGACCTGCGTGGGAAACCGGGCAGCCTGCGCATTCAGGCACCAGCAATTGGCCTGGAGGCAGAACTCTCCGACCTGCCCAGCGAGCACCCCCTGGCTGCAGCAGTAAACGCTGTACTCGGGCAGTTGGATATCATTCGGCTGCCAGCCTGCACACTGCGGGTGACATCAACCATCCCGGTTGCTGCCGGATTAGGCTCCGGGGCAGCCGTGTCGGTTGCAGTGATCCGCGCCTTGTCTGCGTTTTTGGGCGCTCAGCTGGAGGACGAGCAGGTATCTGCGCTGGCTTTCGAAGTTGAAAAACTGCACCACGGGACGCCGTCGGGCATCGATAACAGTGTCATCACCTACTCAAAACCGGTCTATTTTGTGCGCGGCCAGCCCATCGAAACCTTGCACGTCTCCGCCCCCTTCACAGTTGTCATCGGTGATACGGGTATCGCCAGCCCGACAGGGACCGCTGTGAGCAACGTGCGCCGCCAATGGCATTCAGACACACCTCGATACGAATCTCTTTTCGATGCTGTCGGGGAAATCAGCCGCCAGGCGCGGGAGGCGATTGAGAGCGGGCAACCACAGACACTTGGCACGCTTATGGATCGCAATCATTCCCTGCTCCAAGATCTTGGAGTCTCTTCTCCGGAGCTGGACCGCCTGGTAGGTGCAGCACGCTCCGCTGGAGCGCTGGGGGCGAAGCTCTCAGGAGGCGGGCGAGGGGGGAACATGATCGCACTCGCATTTCCCGAGTTGGCTCACGAGATCGCCAAGGCGCTTGAGGGTGCTGGGGCGCAGCGAACAATTCTGACGGAGGTGGGAAGCTGACATGTCTGGGAGCAGAGGAGTTCATTTGTTAGCAAATCTAGCGATGAAGGAGGAGAACCAATAGAGACTCTGACGTGGCTGGCATTTGCAGTAAAATGTGTTTATCTACTGATCTTCCCAAATTCCACTCAGCTAAGCACCCATGCTCAATCATTCCCTCTACTTTCTGAAGCTCGGCGGCTCGCTCATCACCGATAAGAACACACCACACTCGCCTCATCTGGAAGTCATCGCCCGCCTGTCGCAAGAGATCGCCACGGCTTGCGCCAAAAAGCCCTCTCTGCAGCTTGTCGTAGGCAACGGCGCTGGTTCCTTTGGGCATATCCCCGCCAGGCGATATGGCACACGCCAGGGAGTTCATACGCAGCGTGAATGGGTCGGCTTCGCCGAGGTGTGGAGGGAGGCCGCCGCGCTTAACCGTCTAGTGACCGATGCCTTACAGGCTGCAGGGTTACCTGCTGTAGCCTTTCCTCCTTCTGCGAGCGTTATCGCCCACGACGGGCAAGTAGCCTCTTGGGATTTGGCTCCCTTGCGCGCTGCGCTGGCAGCTGGCTTGATACCGGTGATCCATGGCGATGTGATCTTCGATACCGTGCGAGGCGGGACGATTCTATCCACGGAAGATTTGTTCGCCCACCTTTCGCGACAATTGCTCCCCCAGCGGATCCTGCTGGCTGGGTTGGAAGAAGGCGTATGGGCAGACTTTCCAGCCTGCACGAAACTGATTCCAGAGATCACACCTGAGAGCCTTCCCGAGATCGCCCCGGCGTTGAGCGGCTCCAGCGGCACGGATGTGACGGGGGGCATGGCAAGCAAGGTGCATCAGAGCCTTGCTTTGGCTCAGGAGATCCCAGGCCTGGAAATTTTTATTTTTTCTGGGGTAACAGCAGGGCAAGTTGGGCAAGCTCTTCTGGGCAGCCGCTCCGGCACCCGTCTAGGCACCTCTCACCCCCTTGATTCCAATTAGATTATAATTAAATCCCTACGTTTCTCAGGAATATGTTTTCCAGGATAGCGATCATCGATGTTTTTAACTCGCCAAAAACTTGAAGCCCTTGAAGACCAGGCGCTGGCGCCGTATGCCTGCCACAGCAAAGACAGCAAAGGCCGCCTTTTTCCAGAGGACGAGCCGGAATACCGCACAGCTTTCCAGCGAGACCGCGACCGCATTTTGCACACGACCGCCTTCCGTCGCCTGGAGTACAAGACTCAGGTCTTTATCAATTATGAAGGCGATTATTACCGCACTCGTCTGACGCACACACTGGAAGTCTCGCAGATTGGGCGCACAATCACTCGTGCTCTAGGCGCCAATGAGGACCTTCTAGAAACGATATGCCTAGCTCACGATTTAGGCCACCCGCCTTTCGGGCATTCTGGAGAAACCACTCTGGCTCGCCTGATGCAGGAGTTCGGTGGCTTTGACCACAATAAGCAATCTCTGCGCATTGTCACCTTCCTGGAACGACGCTATCCCGAATTTTCTGGTCTGAACCTGACCTGGGAAGTGCGCGAGGGCATCGTCAAGCACGAATCCGAGTACGACATCTCCGATGCCAGCGAGTACAATCCCGAGATGCGCGGCCACCTGGAGGCGCAGATTGCAAACGTCGCCGACGAGCTGGCGTACAGCACGCATGATCTGGACGACGGCCTGCGCTCGGGCATGATCGCGCCTCACATGCTGGAAGGCATCACCTTATGGGAGATCCTGGTCGACAGCGTTGGCTGGCATGATGCGGTATTAGATGAGCTAACCCGCCACAGGTTGATCCGGCGTTTGATCGGCATGGAAGTGACCGACCTTGTGCACACTACGAACGCTCGGTTGCAGGAGAGCAACGTTAAATCCGTAGACGAATTGCAAAAGCTTCCGCATAATGTTATCGGCTACAGCGAGGATATGCACCGGCGCAACCGGCAGCTAAAAGATTTCTTGTATAATCATCTATATCGCCATCATCGCGTGGTGCGCATGCAAATGAAAGCTGAACAGATCATCAGTGACCTGTTCAACGCGTACTGCATCGAGCCATCGATCTTACCCGGACATATTCAGGAGCTTATCGAGGAGCGCGGCCGCGAGCGCACCATCTGCGACTACATCGCCGGGATGACCGATCGTTTTGCTGTCGATGAGCACATCAAATTATTCGATCCTTCAACCAGACCTTAGTTGCTAATTTATTGGAGAGCACGATGCCAGATCAGGAGTATCTAACGGCTGAGGGCGCCGCCCGCATGAAAGCCGAGCTTGAAAAACTTAAGGGAACCGGACGCCAAGAACTCGCCAAGCGCCTGCGCTCCGCAGTACAGATGGGGGATCTCTCAGAGAACGCGGATTATCACAAAGCCAAGGAAGACCAGGGTTTTCTTGAAGGGCGCATCCAGGAACTGGAATACTTGCTGCAAAACGCGGTTATTATTCAAGAGAGTCATGAACATGTGGAAATTGTGGATATTGGCAGCCACATCACCATTCAAGAAGGGGATGAGGGGCCGGAAACGTACTATCTGGTTGGTGCAACAGAAGCAGACCCTCGCCAGGGGCGTATCTCTAACGAATCCCCCATAGGCAGCGCGTTAATTGGTCATAGGGTCGGCGAAGTTGTCGCTGTAGAAACCCCTGGCGGGCAAATCCAGATCAAGATATTAAAGATCGAGTAACTTCCTATCCAGATGATGGTCTGGTTAATAGAAAAGAACTGCGGGCAAATTACGCCCGCAGTTCTTGGTTTAAGACAGCCTACTCAGATTTTGGCCAGATAGCCAGCTCCAACAACAATCGCTCGAAGAAGCTGCTGTCGGGAAGGGCGCCATCACCGTAGCCCATATCGACCACGCGGGCGACGAGCCTAAGCGTCTGCGTCTCCAGCACAGTCTCAATCCCCGGCTCTGATAAGACGGGCTCGCCTTTGGCAGCTAGTCGCTGCCGGCTGGCTTCATCCAGGAAGGCATGGGCGCTCATCAGCACCTTGGTCACCGTTTGGATGTCGTTCTTATCGAACAGCCAGACTTCGAAAGCAGATACTTTCTTTGGCTCACCCACGCCGATCGTCTCGGAGATGCCCACTCCGCACTCCCCCAGGAATTCACCAGCGGGAGAATCGATGCTGAACAACTCATCGTAAAGGTCATCCCCGAACTTGTAGGATGACATAAACTGAACCATGGGCGGCTCGGTGCCTGTTGCAGCATAATCTGTCCATTCCGCCTGTCGCGCGGCTTCCCGCGCCTCCATCATGGGTGTCACCGGCGCAGCCGCGCCCATCCGGGGACGGTAAATGAACAAGTAATACGCTCCCCCTGCAATCACAAGAAATGCCAGGCACAGTACGATGACGGCCATGGTGAGCAAGCTGCTTCCGCCCTCCTCTTCGGGGGTTGGCGCCACCTCACCTCCAACTGGAGTGACGACTGGTGCTCCAGCGGTCACCGTCGCCTGGTAAGCCAGAATGACCTCAAAATTCAGATTCCCCGGATTGTTCATGACCGCATCCAGGGCGGGCACCCCAGCCTCCCCCAGGTCGGCAAATCGTTTCTTGGCTAGCTCGACATCCTGATTGCTGGCGTATGAGTCAATTGCCATACGCAGGTATTCTTGCTGCAGATCAGGACGCAGGTGATCGACGGCAGCGTCCGTCCACTCTACAGGGTTGATTACCCAGCCGTAAAGGATCCCAAGAGCGATGCCCAGAACCAATCCGATGATGCCCATGACGAGCGGCTTTTTCAATTGCTCTCGAATGGCGTCCATATCACTCTCCCATGACCTTCAATGCAAATGTTTCCGTCGTTAATTTTAGACGAAAGTATCAATTAATGCAACATTTTGTGTACACCGATAGCACACATATTCTGTTGCAAGACTCATGCCGAACCCACCATCTCATCCACAGAAACTTCGTCCAAGGAGAATTGCTCGCTGCAATTCAAGCATTGCGCGTTGCGCTTGTCTGCGACTACCAGCATTCCGCTGCACGCTGGGCACGGAACAGGAAGCGGACGCTTCCAGGAGGTAAAATCGCAATTTGGATAGTTGGCACAACCATAGAATTGGCGTCCCTTACGGGTCTTTCGTTCAACGATCTCGCCGCCATCCTTGGGACAATGCACACCGATCTTCTGCAACCATGCCTCAGTATAGCGGCAATCGGGAAAGTTGCTACAGCTGATAAACTTTCCATAGCGCCCGTAGCGGATAACAAGAGCATTTCCGCACTCCGGGCAATCACGCCCCACCAGCTCCAGCTCGTTATTGCGCTCGGGAATGCGAGCATCTGCCTCGGAAACCTGGAGCGAGAAGGGCGTATAGAAACGTCGGATAATCTCCACCCAGGGCTGCTCACCGGAGGCGATGCGGTCTAGATCTTCTTCCATGCGCGCTGTGAAGCCCACATCGACAATATCGGGGAAGTTCTCGGTGATCATATCGCTGACCAGGATACCCGTCTCGGTGGGTGACAGGCGCTTATTCTCCCTAAATACATATCCACGATCCTGCAATGTCGAAAGGATTGGCGCGTAGGTGGATGGGCGACCAATCCCGTATTCTTCCAACGTGCGGACAAGGGTAGCCTCGGTGAAGCGTGGCGGAGGTTGAGTGAAGTGCTGCTCCGGGAGCAGGCGCACCAGGCGCTGGCCCTGACCTTCCGACAGGTCTTGAGGGATACGAGCATCCGCCTCATCGTCCTCCACTTTTTGATCTTCATCACGGGCTTCTTCGTACACAACCAAAAATCCAGCAAAGCGCACGGTATAACCTGAAGCGCGCAAAAGATACTCATGCTGCGCTTTACCCGTGACCTCGACGGTGAGCGTGTCAAAAATGGCGGCTGCCATTTGTGAGGCAACAAAGCGCTGCCAGATCAGCTGGTACAGGCGAAACTGGTCGCGCGAGAGGATTTCTTTGAGTGCATTAGGCTGGCGCAGCACGGAGGTTGGCCGGATTGCTTCATGGGCTTCTTGAGCGCCGCGCGCCTTTGTTTTATAGTGCGGAGGATCTTTGGGTAAGAATGAGTTCCCAAAACGTTCGGCAATAAACTTGCGTGCTTCCAATTGGGCCATCCGAGAAATATTGGTTGAATCGGTGCGCATGTAGGTAATTAATCCAACCGCACCACCTTCGCCGACATCCACGCCCTCGTAGAGCTGTTGTGCAAGCACCATAGTGCGGCGGGCCGAGTATCCCAGGCGGCGCGAAGCCTCTTGTTGCAAGGTGCTGGTCGTAAATGGAGCGGCGGGATTCCGCTTGCGCTCGCCGCGTTTGATGTTGCTGATGGCATACTCAGCAGCCTCCATATCCACCAGCACAGGCTGCACATCCGATTCACGACTTAAGACCGGCTCTTGGGCATCAATCTTTGCCAGCTTGGCAATAAAAGGGTCTTTACCTCCTTCAGGGAAAAACTCACCCGCGATTGTCCAGTACTCCTCGGGTACGAATGCATCGATCGCCTTCTCTCGCTCTACAATCAAGCGCAATGCTACAGACTGCACACGCCCCGCCGAGAGCCGTCCGCGTACTTTGCGCCACAGCAGCGGGCTGAGGTTGTACCCAACCAGTCGGTCAAGCACACGGCGCGCTTGCTGAGCATCAACCAGATCGGTATTGATATTGCGCGGGTGTGCGAATGCCTCCGCCACAGCCGGCTCGGTGATCTCGTGAAAGACAACCCGCTGGCTGATATTCGGGTCGATGGCTGCAGATTCCATCAGGTGCCAGGCAATCGCCTCGCCCTCGCGATCCGGATCGGTCGCCAGGAAAACCTGTTTGGCACCCTTGACAAGCTCCTTGATCTCGTTAACAACCTGTCGTTTTTCTTTCGGGACGCGGTATTTGGGGGCAAAATCGTTCTCCACATCTACCGACAGCTGTGAGCGGAGTAAATCTCGCACGTGACCCACCGAAGCCTTCACCGTAAAGCCCTTACCCAGGAAGCGACCGACCGTGCGCGCCTTCGCCGGTGATTCGACGATCACCAGCCTTCCAGAGCGCTTGGATTTTGGCTTGGCAACCACCACCTCGGGTTTAAGACCATCATGCTCTGGTGTCCGGCCCATGCGGAAGACTGATGTACCGCATACCGCACATACGCCGCGTGAAGCTGGTGAGCCAGTTTTAGTAAAAGCCGGTTTGGGATTCTGAATCTCCCGTTTCGTTTTGCATTTAAAGCAATAAGCTTCCAACCTAACCTCCAATTATGCCTTTTTATCCACAATAAAAAAGATCGTAGATCACTATATCTTATAAATATTCCAGGCCGCTCTTTTTCAGTTGCGCTACCACCTGGCGTACCTTTTGCGCTTGATCCTTGCGGCATACAAGCAGCACATCGCCCGTGTCGACAACCACCAGATCTTCAACTCCGATGGTAACGATCAAGCGGTGCTCTTGATCGACATAGACCAGGGATTGCATGGTATCCACTCCTATATGCTGGCCGCCAATCACGATGTTGCCTTTCGGATCGGCAGGGAGGACATCAAACAACGAATCCCAGCTGCCCACATCGTTCCATTGCAAATCATCGGCCATCAGAACAACCACATCCTGGGCAGATTCCATGATGCCATAATCGATGGTCTCGTTCTGCAAGCTGCTCCACACCCGCTGCAGGGTAACAGTATCATCTGCAGTGTGCCATGCCTGGCGAATTTGCTGCAAGCCAGCGTAAAGCTCGGGCATTTGCAAGGCTAACTCAATCAGCACGCGTTCAACACGCCAGACAAACATGCCCGAGTTCCAGGAATGGTCCCGGCCATCCAGCATTAAGCGGGCCTGCTCATCATCGGGCTTTTCCTTGAAGCGCAGCACGCCAAATGCGTCGTGCTGGCGATACCTGGCGACGAACTCACCGCGCTGGATGTAACCGTATCCTGTAGCCGGATACGTCGGCGTTATGCCCAGTGTCACCAGGTGCCCGTCAGCAGCAGCATCGTGGGCAGATAGCAATAAGCGGCGAAAGCTCTCTTCATTTCCAATGAAATGATCTGAGGTGAGCACTGCCATGACGGCATCAGGGTCGCGCTGCTGTAAGGCGAGAGCTGCCAAACCAACGACGGAAGCCGTCCCGCGGGGCATTGGCTCCACTAAATAGTTCTCTTTTGGAATATGCGGGGACTGCTCCTGAAGATCAGCCGCCTGCTCCTCTACGGTGACGACCAGAATTCGCTCGGGCGGAAAGATACCCTGTAGGCGCTGGACTGATGTCTGGAATAGGCTGCGCTCTTCAATCAGGCGCAATAATTGTTTCGGGCGTGCCTGCCGGGAGAGGGGCCACAAACGCGTACCACCTCCTCCAGCCATAATGACAGCATAATAATCTTCGAACATATCTTTATCTTATCCCAAATCAAAACTCACTCAATGAACGATGTAATCATCAGTTTCGTCGCGCACTGCGACGTAGTGCATCCCACCAACTTGGCGGACCATGCCTTTCAACTCCATGAGTGCTAGGGTGGCAGACACCTTTTCAATTGGCATGCTCACCTGATTGCGGATCTCGTCCACGTGCACGGGCTCTTTGCCGAGAACGACCATCAGCTTAGCTTCAACCTCGTCTTTTGGCAAAACCCTGCGCGCGGCGCGTTGCTGGCTCAAGCTTGTGAGATCCAACGATTCTAGGACATCTTCTACTTGCAACAATGGTCGGGCTCCCTGCTGGATCAGGCGATTGCAGCCTACACTCTTGGGGGCAGTAATGTTACCCGGTACCGCGAAAACCTCCCGACCCTGATCGGCAGCGAACTCCGCAGTGATCAAGGCCCCGCTACGGTCACCGGCTTCTACCACGATGACAGCCAGAGAAAGTCCCGAGATGATCCGATTTCGGGGTGGAAAATTGACCCCATCGGGAGCTGTTCCGGGAGCATAATCGCTGATCAAAGCACCGCTGGATGCCATCTGCTCGGCAAGCTTGCGATGCTCTGGCGGATAGATCTGATCCAAGCCGCTACCCAATACTGCCAGGCTGCGCCCACCGGCAGCCAAAGCAGCCTTATGCGCTTCAGCATCTACCCCACGTGCCAGCCCGCTGACCACGGTAACCCCTCGCCTAGCCAGGCTGGTAGCAAGCTCACTGGTGATCTGGCGCCCATAAGTTGTGACACCGCGTGTGCCAACAATTGCCACTGCCCACTCGTCTTCGGTCGATAAAGTGCCCTTTACGTAGAGCACAGGCGGCGGCTGGTCGATTTCTTGCAGACGGTGTGGGTAAGCCTCATCTTCCCACGTAAAAACCTGGATACCCAACTGATTGAGCCGATCCCAAACCTGCTCCAACGAGACACCTTTGCGCACCTGGCTGAATGACTCCACCAACTTTGGGCCTAAGCCAGCCTGACGCAGGGCATCAGGAGGCGCATTCCAGGCGGTTTCTACATCACCAAAGTACTGGAGCAAGGTGCGCAAGCGCGCCGCCCCGATGCCCTTGACCATGTTGAACCCAACCCAATACGCTTTAGTATCGACCAAGGAAGACCTTACGGATGCAGCCTTATTGAAAGGGGGCATGCAGGCAGGATATTTCCGCCTGCTCTACACAACCTCCCACATCTCCTGATACAACACCAGTATTAATGAAGCAAGCCTCCGAATCGCAAAGCGCGCAAAGAATACCACATAGGAATTATCCCTGTCAAGGAGCGTGCCATCTCATTCCCGTCAGGCTGGAGGTCCATCCGGTAACAGTCCCTCCACCAACTTCACGTGAATCTCGCCCGATTTCAGGTCAATCTTGATAATGAAGTCATCCACCAACGGTACGAGGATATCCCGCCCGCTCTCCGGGCGCACTACAGCCACATCGCTCGCGCCGGTCTCCAGTAGATCAACGACCGTCCCCAAGCGTTGGCCTGAATCGCCGATCGCGTACAATCCCAAGATTTGATGGTGGTAGTACTCACCGTCTGGTAAGGCAGGGATTTTATCCCCACGCACATAAACCAGCTCATTGCGCAATAGCCCGGCTGTATCGCGGTCGGATACTTGCTCAAAGGTGACCAGTAACGAATTATCGGCACTCCGGAATTGCAGAATGTGCATTTCCCTGTGGTCCTGCCCCACATAAACCAACATACCAGGCTCCAGGCGTTCAGGAAAATCGGTGAGCACTTCCATCAATACCTCTCCAGCCACACCGTGTGGCTTGCGAAGCCTGCCCACTACCAAGAATAAAGGCTCGCCCTGAGCGGGCGAGCCTGAAGGGTGGTCAGTTGAATACATCGGCAAGGTCATCGCGGATCTTCGATATCCAGGGACACGCGTTTACCTTCTTGGGCAGCTGCTACGCGTAATAAAGCACGCATGGCATTCGCTACTCTTCCGCCTCTCCCAATCACCCGCCCCATATCTTCCTTCGCAACTTTCAAGCGCAAACTCACCGAAGCGCCGCGCTGGAATTGAGTGACCTGAACCTGAGTGGGATCATCCACCAGAGAACTGGCAATTAACGTAACCAATTCCTTCACTCGCCACCTCCTTTATCGAACCAATCACGATCCATAGATTGCAATCGAATCGATGTGAGTTAATCCTGGCGCGTTTTTGGGCTTACCGGCTGGGCAGCCGAGGCCGCTTCAGCCTCAGCTAGTAGTGTCTCCAGCTCCTCCCCCTGCTTAAATCGCGCATAGCGCTCGAGCAGACCCATGCTGGTGAAAAGCCTGGCAACTGAATCGGAAGGCTGGGCGCCCTCACTCATCCAGTGATAGACACGATCTTCCTTGACCTCAATCGTTGCCGGCACCGTGCGTGGGTTGTACGATCCCAGGATCTCCAGGAAACGACCATCGCGCGGGCTTTCTTTATCTGCGGCTACGATGCGATAGGATGGCTGCCCTTTGGCTCCCATTCGGCGCAATCGAATTTTTACCATTGTCTTTTCTTTCTCCTTACTGATTACAAAAATGCAACTCCGAAAATTGGGTTCTTCCCGATGATTTCGGAGCGATACTAACCGAACAAACGCGGTAAACTGCGCTTGCCCGATTTCTTGAGTGTCTTGAAGAGGCGTTGCGTCTCGCGGTATTGCTTGATCAGGCGGTTGACGTCCTGCACTTGCGTCCCCGAACCAGTGGCGATCCGCCTGCGACGGCTGGCGTTTAGCACATCTGGCTTGTGACGCTCTTGCTTGGTCATCGAATTGATGATCGCTTCGGTCATTTTAAACTGCTTCTCGGCATCCTGGGGGTCGATCTGCCGTGCCGCCTGGCCCATCCCACCGGGGAGCATATCCAGCAGCTGCCCCAACGGACCCATCTTGCGCACCTGCCGCAGCTGGTCCGCAAAATCCTGCAGGGTGAACTCACCCATCAGGAGACGTTGCGCCTGTTCAGCAGCCTCTTGCTGGTCGAAAGCCGCCTCAGCTTTTTCGATCAAGCCGATCACATCGCCCATACCGAGAATACGGGAGGCGAGGCGCCCGGGATCGTAAGCCTCGATGGCATCTAACCCTTCACCGGTCCCCAGGAATTTAATGGGTACGCCGGTTACCGAGCGGATGGAGATCGCCGCTCCGCCGCGAGCATCACCATCCATCTTGGTCAGGAACAAGCCCGTCAATGTTACCACATCGCGGAAACCTATGGCGATATTCACCGCCTCCTGGCCAATCATGGCATCCACAACCAGCAAGGTCTCGATGGGAGCGACTCGGGTTTTGATCGCCTGTAATTCAGTCATCAAGGCTTCGTCCAGCTGGGATCGTCCGGCAGTATCCAAAATAGCGATGCTGTAGCCACCTTTCTGGGCTTTATCGAGGGCACGTGCTGCCACCTCAGGGGGTTGTATACCCGCTTCAAAAAACACGGGGACGCTCAAGCCCTCGCCCAGAGTCTCCAGCTGGCGGACTGCCGCCGGGCGGTATGGATCGCAGGCAACCAGCATAACCCGCTCGCCTTGTGAGCGCAGCATGCGCGCCAGCTTGCCTGCAGCTGTCGTCTTCCCCGACCCTTGCAATCCAACAAGCATAATCAATCGTGGGCGCGGACCACTCAGGTTCAAACGGTCTGGCTCACCCAGGGTGGTTATCAGTTCTTCGTTGACGATCTTGACAACTTGCTGCCCTGGGTTGAGCGCCCGGGAGACCTCATGCCCAACAGCGCGCTGGCGCACGCGTGCGACAAACTCCTTGGCGACGGCGTAGTTGACATCCGCCTCCAGCAGCGCAAGACGCACCTCGCGCATGGCAACATCCACATCACTCTCGGAGAGCTTTCCGCGGCGGCGAAGCTGCTTGAATACATTTTCCAGGCGTTCGGTCAGGTTCTCAAACACAGCATTGCATTTTAGTATGGAAGCAGGGAAAAATCAAGGCGTATTAAATGAAAATGGTCCATACTGCGGAATGCGCATGGACCACTTCATGTGAGTTGGGAGGCGCTAGATATTTGCAACAACGTTGCTATACATGTTCCCGAGTGGGGGTCCGAGTACCCAAAGTACAATGATTACGATCATAGCTACAAGCATTATAATCAACGCGTATTCTACTAATCCCTGCGCCCTCCCGAAGCCTTTCGCTTCCATGGTTTCCGTCCTTATAATGAATGAATCCTTTCGAATAAACAAATATCGATACTACAATTATAGAGAATAACTTCACGATTTCCAATGGGAAATTCTTACTGTTTTGATAAGTGACAATATATATAGGCTAGAATCAACCCATTATCATGGATCACAAAACGCTACAAACACTAGAATATCCGAAAATTCTTGAACGGCTGGCAAGCTACTGCGCATTTTCTGCATCCGCCGAGAAAGCACGCGCCCTGCTCCCAACCAACGACCTCTTGGAAGCTCGCCGCCGCCAGGCGCTAACCGGTGAGGCTTTGCAATTACTTAACAATCATCCCGACCTGACCATCGGTGGGGTTAGGGATGTACGACCAGCCATTGACTTAGCAAACCACGGCGGAGTGCTCTTGCCCAACGACCTGCTCGATATCAAATCGACATTGATTGCTTCCCGCAATCTTGTGAGACTGTTTGAACGAGTGGGTGGAAGTTACCCGATTCTGACCGACATTGCCTTCCGCATGCCTTCTCCTACAGGCTTGATTGATGCCATCACACGTACGTTCTCCGAACGGGGTGAGATCCTGGACAGTGCATCGGAAATGTTGGGGAAAATCCGTCGTGAACTACGCGTTGTTCATGACCGGTTGCTCACCCGGCTTCAACGCATGGTAGGTGACCCAAAAAATGCACCTTTCCTACAGGAGGCATTGATCACCCAACGCGATGGACGCTATGTGCTGCCGCTACGCTCGGAATTCAAAGGGCGCATCAAGTCCATCGTGCACGACCAATCTTCCTCTGGTGCAACCCTGTTCGTCGAGCCGCTGGTAGTGGTTGAGCTCAATAACCAATACCGCGAGCACCAGCTAGCTGAGCGCGACGAAGAACGGCGAATTCTGACGGAGCTCTCCTATCAAGTAGCCACGCATGGCGAAGATATCCTGCTCATCATCGAGACCGTCGCAGAGTTAGATATGACCTTCGCCTGCGCCAAGTACGCCGATGATCTCCGAGCTACACTCCCCAGCTTGCAGCCCTTCCAGCCGCCTAAGACTGGACGCCATCCCGGCAGCCTTATCCGCCTGTACCAGGCGCGCCATCCCCTGCTGGAACCTAACACTGTTGTGCCAGTGGACGTTGAGCTGGATGCGCGTACTTATGCCATGGTCATCACTGGACCAAATACCGGCGGCAAGACGGTGACGCTGAAAACTGTCGGTCTGCTTGCGCTGATGGCTCAAGCCGGGTTGCACATCCCAGCGCTATCCGGCTCGGAATTAAGCGTCTTCCACGCAATCTTCGCCGATATCGGGGATGAGCAGTCCATCGAACAATCGCTATCCACATTCTCCGGGCACATCACTAATATCATCCATATCCTGGAAAATGCAAACCCACACTCACTGATCATCTTGGATGAGTTGGGTGCAGGTACTGATCCCCAGGAGGGTGCCGCCCTGGCGCGCGCCTTGCTCGACCACGTGCTCGAGCGCAGTATTACAACACTGGTGACTACCCACCACCCGGAGCTAAAAGCCTATGCACATTCCACTCCTGGGGTAGTCAACGCCAGCGTGGAGTTTGATCTTGAGACGCTACGTCCATCCTATCACCTGACGATCGGCTTGCCAGGTCGTTCTAATGCTTTAGCCATCGCCCAGCGTTTAGGCATGCCGGAGAAGATAATCACTTCAGCACGTTCTGAGCTCAGTCCAACCGACATACGCGCCGAAGATCTTCTGGATGAGATCCACCGCCAGCGAGATCTATCGATCCAGGCGCGTCTGGCATCCGAAAAGGCGCAGTCCAAGGTAGAGGAATTAAGAGCAGAGTTGGTGGAACGACTTGCGTCTATTGAGGATGAACGCCAGGAGGTGCTGGAGAATGCGCGAGCAGAATCCGAGCAGCAGCTCCAAAGCCTGGCTGATGAGATGGAGGCGCTACGCCGACAGCTTACGCGCACTCGCCAACCTGTCGAAGAGTTCCATAACATTGAAGAAAAAGTGGCAGAACTCAAGGAAAAGATTGAGAAACCTGCGAAGCGTCGCCGGCAGAAAACAGATGACGAAATTCTGTACAAGCCCGTGCAAATCGGCGACACCGTACGCCTGCGGACACTCAATATACAGGGGGTGGTCACCTCGCTGGACGAGGATGAAGCTGAGGTACAGGTAGGAATCCTTAGGGTGCGGGCGCACCTTCCCGAACTGCAACCCATTGCAGACGAGATCCTAACCAAATCCAAAACAAGAAAGACCCGTCAGGATCACCCGGCTGGAGAGACCCAGGTACCGTCTTTTACTGGGTCTCCATCACCGGGTTTCGAGCTTGATCTTCGTGGTCAACGCGCTGACGAAGCCCTGGACGCCCTGGAGCAATTCCTGGACTCGGCGTATCTGGCTAGCTTGCCATTCGTGCGTATAATCCACGGCAAGGGTACCGGCAGGCTGCGCCAGACGGTGCGCCAGGCCTTGCACGAGCACCCCCATGTAAGCTCGCATGAAGCCGGTAGCGACAAAGAGGGTGGAGATGGGGTCACCATCGCAAAGCTGAAGACTTCCTGAAACCTATGCTAAGCCCACAAATTCTCACGGGATCTTCATGAATAAAATCATCCAGCGGAGCTGGCTCTCATTTACAATCCTGGCATTGATCCAACTGGCTTGCAACTTACCTGGGGTCGCGCCTGAACCAACCCCAACTTCCACTGCGACAGCCCTTCCACCTACTTCTACTCCAGTGCCATCAGCTACGGCATCACCAACACCTACCATCACGCTCACCCCCCTGCCCACCCCCACAGCCACTCCGCACCCACTAATCGACGTAGGAAACCTCTTACCTGAATTCCTGGATACTATTTACTTTGAAAATGCTTTTCAGGTACACGCCCTGGCAGAGTGGCGCCAGGATGCCATCACCAGCATGGAATTAAGCCAAGACGGCAATCGCCTGTCTGTGGGGAGCGCGGCTGCAGTCCACTTCTACGATCTCCAGACCCGCCTGGAGGAGTCTAGCCTGCTGGTCGATGATGGGCTGGTGGATTTTGCTATAAGCGCTGATGGACGCTACCTGGCGTCTGCCAGCAACGCTGGAACCGAACAATCTGGCTACACTGGCAGCGTCTCATTCTGGCGGCTTTCGGATCAGACGCGTCTGTTCATTTATTACCTGGACCGTCGCGGTGTGAGCGGCGTCACCTTCTCGCCCGATGGGAAGATATTTGTCGCTGGCGTAACCAGCCCAGAGTACATCGACAACAATTTTATCTTCTGGAATTCGTTCACATTTGAGATCACCCGCACCATGCGCACCGGAGGTGTGCTCGATCTGGCATTTTCACCTGACGGGCAGGCGATTGCCTCCACACCCGATCGCTTTGCCATCCGCATGTGGCGCTTGAGGGATGGGCAGTTATTATATGATCTGCCCACATCCTTCACCGGAGCGGTGAATACCCTGGCTTTCTCGCCAGATGGAAGCACACTAGCGACCGGACATTACGATGGGTCCATCCGTCTCTGGGACGTAAACAAAGGGGAGCTCAAGCAGGAATTTATCCAGAGAGGTGTTGTTGAGAGCCTGGCATTCAGTCCTGACGGGAGCTTGCTTGCCAGTGGCGAAGGGTATCATGCGTTCGACATTCATTTGTGGGATATCGCCACCGGTCAAATTCTGCGCGTCTTAAAAGGCCACACGCATGCTGTGGATCACCTCACCTTCTCACCCGATGGTCGACTAATAGTTTCGGGGTCATACGACGGCACTTTGCGCCTGTGGGCTGTGCGCCCTTGAGACGGCTGCTCCGGCTAATAGTTATTCTCTTGGCTGCCTGTGCCGGGCTGCCAACAGCACAATCACCTTCCCCAACCGCTGAGCTAAGGCTACCGAGTACGATTGGTATTACACCAGTCTTTACTGCAGCGCCAACGATCCCGCCAGCGCCTCCACCAACGAAATCTCCAGCCCCGCCGACCCCAACACCCAGGCCCACAGTTCAGGCGGTGATATCGGCTGAGAACGCGAACGCCCTGGCTCCAACAGCAGCTCTGGAGTTCAGCGCCTGGGAGCTGGTGCTGGCACTCGCATGGTCACCGGACGGGATGAATCTGGCTGTAGCGGCGGGCGAACAAATCCATCTGTACCGACCGACCGAGCTTGAGGAGCATAGCGTCCTTGATGCTGGTGTCTGGTCGACTTGTCTGGCATTCAGCCCAGACTCACGCTTACTTGCCAGCAGCGGACGGGATGGCGATGTCCGCGTTTGGGCGGCAGAAACAGGTGAGTTACGTGTCGCAATCCCAGCGCATAAAAAGGGCGCAAATGCAGTCGCCTTCGATCCCACAGGCACATGGCTGGCATCGGCTGGCAATGACGGGTTAGTACGGGTCTGGGATGCTGGAACTGGCAAACTCGAGAGCGAGATGATCGGGGGATCCTTCGGTATTCCAGCGGTGATATTCACTCCAGACGGTCAACGGCTGGTGATCGCCAATGGAGACATTGTGCGTATCCGCTCTGTACAGGATGGTCGATTCGTTCAGACCCTGCGTGGGGTGAACTCATTTTTCAGCTTGGCTATCTCCGATGGAGGTAACTTGTTGGCTACAGGCGACAGCGCAAACACGGTGATGCTCTGGGATGAGCAGACGGGTGAACCCCTGAAGCAGATGGCGGGACACACTGGAGAAGCCACACGCCCATCCGGTCTCGTCTGGCGGGTAACCTTCAGCCCGGATGGTAAGCTGCTGGCTTCTGCAGGAGGGGATGGGACTGTGAGAATCTGGGATACTGCCAGCGGACGGCTACTCGCAACCCTTCCAGGCCATACTGCGGCGGTGACCAGCCTAGCTTTCAGCCCGGATGCTCGCTGGTTGGTTTCGGG
The DNA here is from genome assembly GCA_963714425.1 of uncultured Chloroflexia bacterium. Classification (GTDB taxonomy): domain Bacteria; phylum Chloroflexota; class Anaerolineae; order Anaerolineales; family UBA4823; genus DATCYX01. Next base: position 28,643 of record CAVQOI010000001.1, on the reverse strand, counting down.
CGGGCTAGATGCGCGCGTCCTGATTTGGAGTCCTGTGCAATAGAGTAACAGGGCGAGCACCCAGAACGTCCATGGAATATTCCCTGCAAGCTGATTTCCCAATAAGACAAACAGGTAGCCGACGATGAAAACTAATTCCGATTGATTGCGATTTTGCTCATCCACCTCAGTCTGCTGTCCTGCCAAGCCGCACCAACTCACACGCATGCAAGACTATGACTTGTGGATGGTATTCTTCTACGATTACGATACCGAAGGGAATCTAGCAATGTCCCCTGTTCATAACAGGCTATTTCTGATCAGCCGGTCTAACTTCAACCCCTGAGCTGGCCCGGCACAGATACACCTGTGCTCGCAGCCCGGTTCGTTCAGTATAGGCTTCCATCAACGCAGGGATAAATGCCGCACTTTGTTCGGCATCCACCAGGTGTACCGTACAGCCACCAAAGCCGGCTCCTGTCAGCCGCGCACCATGACATCCGGGCAGACCACGGCTGATCTCCACCAGGGTGTCCAGCTCTGGAGTACTGACCTCATACAGATCACGCAGGGATGCATGCCCGGCATACATCAGCGCCCCAAAGATCTGCGCATCTCCTCGCTGCAAGGCGCGCACCGCTGATTCCACCCGGTTGATCTCCTTGACGACATGTTCTGCGCGGCGAGCTACTTCCTCCGGCAGATAAAGGCTATATGCAGCAAGCTCAGGAGGGGAGATATCGCGCAAAGTATGCATATCCGGTTTATAGCCGCGCAGAATTTCCAGCGCCTGCGCGCAGGATTGGCGGCGGTCATTGTAGGCTGAATTGGTCAGGCTGCGCCGCACACCCGAATTGGCGATCACCACCAGCGTTCCATCGGGCAAAGATAGCGGCTGCCATTCCAAGCTGCGTGTATCGAAGTACAGTACGTGTCCCTCCACACCACAGGCGCTGGCGAACTGGTCCATCAAGCCGCAGGCTACCCCAACGTACTGGTTCTCGGCGTGCTGGCAGAGCTTTGCCAGTCCAAGGTTATCCACCCCCCAACCACCAGTTGCTCGCCACAAGGCAGCAAAAGCCACCTCTACTGCGGCAGATGAGCTCAAACCTGCGCCGATGGGCACATCCGATGTGAAGGCAGCCTGCACGCCTGTGATTTCATACCCGGCTTCCAGCAGCGACCAGGCTACACCAGCTGGATAGAGCGCCCAGCCAGGCAAGGGGGAACCGTGGATATCTACTTTTTCTGCAACCTCTAGAAGGTGGAAATCTACGCTCTCCTCCAGGTCAAGGGCGTGCAGATGAACGATTGATCCTTCGATAGGAGCTGCAGCCATATAGACGGCGCGATCGATGGCAATAGGAAGCACGATCCCATCGTTATAGTCCACGTGCTCACCGAGCAGGTTGACGCGACCTGGCGAGCGCACATTCAGCACTAGGTCGCTTGCCGAAATATTTTTGGAACGCCTCATTAGGATACATGTGTTGAAAGTATGAAGACAATGTTTTCTGCAAGCTTCAGCACGGCTGGCAGCTCACTTCACGAACAGCACCAGGATGTTCGCCAGACTAAAAACAGCAAGCAAGATCCAGATCCATGTCTGCGAACCCGCCTGCGCGGCGAAGTACAACCCCAATGAAGCCAGGAGCATAAGCACGAAAGCCAGGGTGTGGATCGTGTAAGCATTCTTGTGGAGCCAGGTAGAAATTTCACGCATACGAAGATTCAATACAGGTTCCGCTCATATGGCAAATTACGCGAATATTTCCATTATTATAATTCTCACAACTTATCATGTGGTAGCAATCACATCACTCCCACAGGGCACCGATAAGAGTTAAACCACTGATCAGAAGGACAAGCAACCCAGTATAAGTCAGCAGCTTACGCATCACGTCACCCTCGCGGCCAGCCATGCCCGCCGTGCTGGCACCTACCACCACCTTGGTGGGAGCCATGACCGAAGCCAGCGCAGCACCCGCCGTCTGTGCTGCCAGGATCAAGGGGACGCGATAGCCTAATAGGGTGGCAGTCTTCATCTGCAAGGCACCGAAGACAACGTTTGAATTGGTGTTGCTCCCCGTCATAAATGCCCCCAGCGAGCCAATCCAGGGAGCTACAACTGGGAAAAACCCTCCCACACCCTCTGCCAGACCACGTGCAAGCCGGTCAGTCATCCCTGCATGCTCCATGATGACCGCAATCGCAACCATCGAGGCAATGCTCACGCTGGAGGACATCACCCGGCGCAAGGTGCCATCTAAAATGCGCACTACCGCCCCGGCATTGTAGCACCCTGCACGCCGGTAAACCAGATATGCAAGGAGTGCCGCATATCCCAACACCGTCCCGGTGTGCCTGAAAACCACGATCTTGCGACCAGCCCCAGCAGGGTTGATAAAGCCAGTGGTTGTGCTCACCTGGGGGAAATCCACCTGGATCACCACCTGGCTCAGGAAAGCGTTCAGCGCAGGGATAAGCTGCACGCCAAGGATGACAGCCACCAGGATAGCGTATCCGGAGACTGCAACCAGCAAGGAGCGCACATCAAGGACACCATTGTCCTGTCGTTCGCCCCGGAATCTGCGCGCAATGGGGTAGGCGATCGCCAAACCGGCAATGGCTCCTGAGAATGCGGCAATGTTCCAGACGCCTGCAACTGCGACCAGATATTGCACCACGCCCATTACCACGCCCATCGCCAGCGATCCCCAAAACAAGCGGCGAACAGCTGTCCAACCTCCGGCAGCATGCGCTACCATCCAACCAACCGCCAGGCCGGAGATCCCCAAGAACAAGGCTGCATCAGGCGCCAGAATGGAATCAGGCAGGCCTGTTGCTGCCATCAACGCCTGAAAAGATGAGCCGAGCGATCCGAAGGTCACCGCCCAGCCGTGACCGATGGAAGGGATAACCACCGCAGAAAGTGGCGAAAAACCTAGCCCAACCAGGATCGGTGCAATAACCGCCACGGGCACCCCAAACCCCCCGACACCCTGGAGAAACGATGCAAAAACCCACCCAATCACCAACGCTTGCATACTTTTATCATTGGTCAGGTGCGGCAATGCATCCCCAATTGTGCGGATTGCGCCAGCTTCATCAGCAACCCGATACATAAGGAACGCAGCCCAGATAATCAACAACACATCAATACTTAATAGCAAGGCTTTGGCGTGGGCATAAGCCAGAAGCTGAGGACCAGCGCCAAAATATTGTATGGCGATGAGCAGGGCCACCAGGTATCCAGCGCCGCCTGCGCGGGCAGCGCCCCAGCGAAAGCCCACCATTAGGATGAAGATCAACAGGATCGGAGTGAGCGCAAGGATGAAGGTCATAACGGAGTTGGGTTAGCTGAGATGAGTACGTGCTAAACAGTCAAAGTTGGCTTCGATATCTGGATATCTCTATTCTGCTCCCTTGAGATATATCCCATCAGGGTCAAGCTCTTGACGCAGAATGCGCAACTCCTCCTGTGTGGGTGAGGCAGTCACACGCAGCTCGGGAGCAGTGCGCAAATCCCAACCGGTGTTCGCTCTGGCTTGCTCGACCGTACAGTTGGGATGCAGCGCAGCGAGCACGAGCTCGCCACGCTCATCAGGCTCCAGGATACCCAGGTCGGTAACCACAGCCTGTGGGCCCGCACCAGACAGGCGTGCTGCTTCACGCTCGCGACGCCCTCCCAGAAAGCCAGCCGATGTGCGGAAGTCGACCTTTTCCGGGAAGCGGCGCTTCTGGTGTGGTGTGAGAATATAGCAGCGGTTAGCCCAGGCGGAGATTTCCATGGAGCCACCCGATCCGGGTAGGCGTACTCTGGGGTGCAGATAATCGCCGATTACGGTAGCGTTGATATTGCCAAAGCGGTCGATCTGCGCCCCACCCAGGAAACCCACATCGATATTTCCTCGCTGCAAGTAAAAGGCGAAGATATCGTACATGCTGCACACCGAGAGCGCCCCGCTGACCAAGGTCGGATCCCCAATGGAGAGCGGCAATCGCGCCGGCTGCGCGCCGATCACACCAGCTTCGTAAATCATCACCAGGTTTGGGGCGTGTGTGCGCCTGGCCAGGTTGCACGCCAGATTGGGCAGTCCAACCCCCACGAAGACCACGTCGCCATCCCGTAAAAGCCTGGCGGAATTGATGGTTAATAATTCTGATGAGGAGTAATTGGTCATGTTTTTTGTCCGCTAATCTCCGCTAATATCTGAGAATGATTTGGAGGGGGGATTTTGAGAATAAAATCCGCGTCCATTCCAAATCTTGTGCAGGTTTATTCTATCAACCGCAATTGATTTGCTAACAATGGCATGAGATTCACATTTGAGCAACACTTCAACCATTTGTACCTGCTCAATCACTGTGGTTCGGACCCGTAATCGTTTAATATTCGCTGAAATTCGTGGATTAATAGTGCCCATAATCAACTACCGCACTGGGGCGTGAGCCCACTTTCAAGCGATCATGCGCACCTCTGCCGAGCTTCTCCCAATATTGCGTTCTGTCCTCCACAGCATAGACCCACTCATCCAGATATGCTTGCACCGCTTCTTTAGTCTGGCTGATCTTGTCCCATTCCAGATAGAATGCGTTATCGCGATCGTAATAACCCTGCGTGTACGAGGGATGGGCACAGTAAGGCACGTGGCACACTGCATCGACAATAAAGCCTGGAATGAGCGTGCGGTTAGGATCAGAGCGGATGATGGCTTCATCTACGATCTCCTCCGCAGTCAGAATTACCCGCTGTGCAGCAAAAGCTGCCTCTTTCTGCTCGCCGATAATGCCCCAGATGTGGGCATTGCCATCCGCATCAGCTCGCTGTACATGAACGATGGCAACATCTGGCTTCAACGCTGGTACCACGACCACATCTCTCCCAGAATATGGGTCGACGACTGTACGGTATTGCGGGTTAGCACCTTCCAGGTCACCTGCAGCAGTGGGATTCATGGGCATGAAGGGCAAGCCGGTCGCTCCTGCCTGTAAACGAGAGATCATGCTGAAATGGGAGTACTCCTCCCATTCCAGGTTACCCGCTTCGATCTCTGCCCGGCAGATGCGCAGCGAACCTACACCTGGATTCCCCATGTAGGAGTAGATTATCTTCCGAGCGCAGCCAGCAGCGACCATCTGGTCGTAGATCAAATCCGGGGTGGCACGCGCCAGGACTAGATCATGCTTTTTCTGGCGGATGATCTCGTGTCCAGCAGCGAATGGAATAAGGTGGGTGAATCCTGCTGCATAGACCTGGTCGCCATCCTGAACAAAGCGGGCGATCGCTTCAGAAAGAGGGAACAATTTTGACATAGGCCTCACTCATTTTCGTCTTCAGATTTTTTGTCTGGCTTCTGGCGGAAGTACCGAAACCGCTGGCTGGGTTGAGGTGGGTTGCGACCCGTCCACATGGCGTAACCGCCAAGAAGGAGCGCAACCAGGCCCGAGAAGAAATATAGGCAATTGGGCTGATTCACCTGATCGCTGACAAAGAAAATGATCAGGCCCAGAATGCCAATCAAGACCAGAAACTGTCCGACGTGCCAGCGAAGCATGCAGAACCCCCGCAACTTACCCTTCCCCAGCGAATGGGGAAGGGGGAACGCGATGAAACCTGTGTGTTCGGATGGACTTCATCTGTACGACCACCCATCATTAATTTTAATGGAGGAGAGATACTGAATCATCCTGCCTAGTTTAATCGATCAATGTTTGTATCTGCTCGTGCATGTAGAGTGGCAGGTAATAATACCCACCTGCATTCTTACCGCTGGAACCAGAAGCCTTCCATCCGCCAAAAGGCTGGAAGCCAGGCCATGCGCCAGTTGTTGCTCCCTGGGGGCGGTTGGCATAGGTAACACCGGCCTGAATATTTTCAAAGAACCATTTCGTCTCTTCGCTGGATCCGTAGAACCCAGCTGTCAGGCCGTAATCTACGCTGTTTGCGTGTCGCATCGCCTCCTCCAGGCTCCCAATCCTGGCAATCGTAGTAATCGGCAAGAACATCTCGTGCTTCCACAGTCGATGGTCCAGGGGAAGGTCGGCTACAAAGGTGGGTGTGCAGAAATATCCTTTTGCCAGAGAGCCGTCGGCGAGTACTTTTCCGCCTGTTAGGATACGCCCAGCCTGGGAAAGCTCCTCAGTGTAATTCTTGAAATCCTGGTATGAACTCTGGTTAATTACTGGACCCATATAAACACTCCGCTCGGTTGGATCGCCTACTACCAGCCTGTTGGTGAGATCGACCAGGCGTTCCACCAGCTGATCGTAAACGGGCTCCTCAACGAGCACCCGGGAGCAAGCTGAGCATTTCTGCCCTTGCAGGCCAAACGCCGAGCGCATAATTCCGATTGCGGCGCGCTCCAGGTCCGCGTTGCGGGATACAATGGCGGGATTCTTACCTCCCAGCTCGAGGATGATTGGACGTACGTAGCGTCCCTGCGCAAAATCCCGGAAGATCTTCATGCCGACATTATAGGAGCCCGTGAAGGTAACCCCATCGACCTCGGGGCTCTCTATAAGCGCCTGGCCAAGCGTGCGCCCAGGACCGGTGACGAAATTGATAACCCCATCCGGCAGGCCGGCATCTCGAAAGCACTCTGCCAGCATTCGCACTACCCAGGGTGTATCTGTGGCTGGCTTGATCACCAGGGTATTGCCAGCTACAAGGGCAGCCCCAGACGGCCCCCCGGTAAGGGCAGTGGGAAAATTGAAGGGACTGATCACCAGCCAGACGCCATAAGGGCGCAGGACAGAGAAATTGGTGGATGTATAGCCAGCGAGCGGGTCGCGGCCCATCTCGACGCGGTAGCCGTCGTTCTTCTCCATCTGATAGCAAGAGTAGCGTATCAGGTCGGCGGTCTCAGCAACATCGCCAAGTGACTCCATGCGGTTCTTGCCAACCTCCATCGCCATGGCCGCGCTGATCTCGTAGATGCGCTCATCGATCAGATCAGCAGCTTTACGAAGCAGGACAACGCGATCTTGCCACCGCATCTTGCTCCAAACCGGGAAGGCTTTGCGGGCAGCGGTCAGGGCATCAGCAGCATCCTGCTGATTGCCTTTCTGGAAGATCCCCAGGACGACATCGGTATCCACCGGTGAGTGGTTTTCGAATTTCTCGGTGGCGAAGCGGTCCTTGCCACCGATGATCATGCCATACTCCTTGCCCAGACTGGCTTTGACTTTTTCAAGTGCCTCCTCAAAGCGTGTATGCAGTTCTTCCGGGGGGTTGAACATGGTGGCGTAAGTAAGTTTGAAGATCTCAGCCATATAGCTCTCCTAGCGATAAGTAAATACGTTGAAGGTATAAGATTGAAGGTTGAAGGTTAGCCATGGTTGAATGGTTTTTTCAATTCTATTCCAATTAGAAGTTACAAAGCAGGAAAAAAAGAACTAAGTATCAATTATCTCCTATGGCGTAAAAAAACCTGCAACTTGCAACTTTCAACCTGCAACCTATAGTATATCTGAGGCCTGCTATCTCGTCAAAAGACAGGTGGGATCACCTGGACGTGACAGAGTTCCAGATTTTTATTGCATTTCCGTTTATTTTACGCTAAACTCATAGCATATGAAACTGACCGGCTTGCACTTCTTATTGACCTACCAATGCACTTTTGAGTGCGACCACTGCTTTGTGTGGGGCAGCCCGTGGCAGGACGGAGTCATGTCGCTCGGCGATATCCGCTTTTACCTGGAACAAGCGCGCCATACGGGCACGATCAACTCGATCTATTTTGAGGGCGGCGAGCCTTTTCTCTACTACGCCACGCTGTTACAGGGAGTGCGAATGGCGGCTGAGATGGACTTTCAGGTAGGGATCGTCTCCAACGCTTACTGGGCAACCAGCCAGGAAGACGCCCTGGAAACTCTGAAACCTTTCGCCGGGCTGCTGTCAGACCTCACCGTGAGCAGCGATTTGTTTCATTACGACGAAAAGCTCAGCCAGCAGGCGCAAAATGCTACCCATGCTGCGCAGGTGCTGGGCATTCCCCTGGGAGTCATCTGCATCGAGCGACCCGAAGTTGAAGCCTCTGCTAGCAGCGGACAAATCCCTCTGGGGGATTCTGGAGTGATGTACCGCGGCAGGGCTGCAGAGAAGCTGGTTCAATTTGCTCTCCCCCAGCCCTGGGAGACCTTCACACGCTGCCCGCACGAGGACTTGCGAGATCCCGGCAGGGTGCATCTCGATCCACTTGGCAACCTGCACATCTGCCACGGGATATCCCTGGGCAACTTGCATGAGCATTCATTGTCGGAAATCTGTACCCAGTACGATCCCGATTCACATGCTATCTGCGGGGCGCTGCTCTCCGGCGGCCCGGTGGCTTTAGTGAACGAATTCGACTTACCGCATCAGGAGCGCTACGCTGACGCCTGCCACCTTTGTTTCACTGCTCGGCAAGACCTGCGCAGTCGCTTCCCACACTTGCTGACACCTGACCAGATGTACAGTGTGAGCAATGCATAACAGTGAGGCCCGAAACACCCAACACGAGAGTGCGCTAACTTCATCGGATTAATCGCAAAAAAGGCTCATGTTTTACGAACGCACCACCTTCATTGGCATCGATCCAACCGCCGGGCGGCGACCGTTCGTCTTTGCCGCGCTGGATGACGAGTTGCACTTGCTGGCACTGGGTCAAGGCGAGATGGATGATGTTTTAGCCTTCGTAGCCGGACAGCGCCAGGCAGCGGTCGCAGTGTGTGCTCCGCGCCAGCTGAACCAGCGCGTGATGCAACGCGACGAAGTGCGCCAGCAGCTCTCGCCGCCTCCCCGACCAGGTCGATGGACGAATTTCCGCCTGGCAGAATACCTATTACGGCTGCACAATATCCACATACCGCGGACGCCCAGCCGGGAGAAAGAATGCCCAAACTGGATGCGCATGGGCATCACACTCTTCAAACGTCTGGATGGTCTGGGCTACCAGGCGTATCCATCTCAGGACAACCAGCACATCTCAATTGAGGTTTATCCACACGCGAGCTTCACCGCGCTGCTGGGCGTCACGCCCTTTCCAAAATACACATTGGAGGGCCGATTACAACGCCAATTGATCCTCTATGAGCTCAAAATACACATCTCCGATCCAATGAGATTCTTCGAGGAGATCACCAGACACCGCTTACTGAACGGCATGCTGGCAGATGATTCCATCTATTCAGCCGGCGAGCTGGACGCCCTTGTGGCAGCCTATACCGCCTGGAAAACCGTTATGAGCCCTGAGGAAGTCAGCTGGGTAGGAGATGCCAGTGAAGGCCAGATCATCCTGCCCGTAAATGAGCTAAAGCAAAGGTATTAGCCAATGCCAAAAAATAAAGTCAAGTTGATCATCAACCCAAACGCCGACCTGGGCCGTGCCTGGCGTTGGGCTGCGGATTTGCGCCCGGTGGCTGCGGAGTTTGGAGGTGCTGATTGGACCGGCACTGTGTATCCCACCCATGCAACCGAATTGGCCCGCCAGGCGGCTGATGATGGCTACGAGCTTGTGGTTGCTGTAGGCGGCGATGGAACCGCCCACGAGGTGATCAATGGACTGATGCAGGTGCCATCTGGAAGAAGGCCTAGGCTGGGACTTGTGCCGATGGGCACCGGCAACGATTTCGCCCACTCACTCGGCATCGACAAGCGGCCCGCATTTGCCATGCGCCAGGTATTCAGTGGGAAGCCCCGCCGTGTCGATATCGGAAAGCTAGAAGATAATCTGGGTCGCACCGAATTTTGGGATAATACAGTCGGCATTGGCTTTGACGCTACTGTAACCATCCGCTCGCGAAACTTCCCCTATCTGCGCGGTTTCATCATCTACTTCATCGCAGTGCTGCAAACTATCCTGCTCAATCATGAAGCGCCGCGTCTGCGAGTGAGTAGCGACCAGGAAACCTGGGATGAGGAACTGCTCATGCTTGCCTTATGCAACGGTGGGCGAGAAGGTGGCGGATTCTATATCGCCCCACCTGCTAAAAATGACGACGGAATGTTCAATTACGTCGCCATACAACGTGTCTCACGCCCGATGATGCTGCGCTTGTTGCCTGAGTTCATGCGCGGCACGCATGAGCGCTTCAAACAGGTGCGCATGGGTACTTTTAAACAACTCGAAGTACAGTCCGACCGACCATTGCTCATCCACACGGATGGTGAGGTGTTTTCTGGGTTCGGGGTAGATGTAAACAACTTGAAAGCTGAGCTCCTGCCCGGCGCTATAGAAGTCATGTCATAAACCTGGGTAAGGGAACACGGATAGTGACACTGGCATTTCCCATCCCCGGACCCTATCCTTCATGAGTGAGAAGCTCCCCAGCCTTATTCATAGCCTGCAGAACAAGGATCAAGGCTTCCTGCGCATTCTCTGCGAACTCTGGGGCTCACCGAAGGTAGAGGGGATTCCTGCTACCGGCAAAGCAAGCGAGGTACTTCTCCAGCAAATCGACGATCTTGTAGAAGGCAGGCGTCTGATGGAGCTAGTCGAGGCACTTAGCAGTGATTCTCGCCTGGCACTCGACGATTTGCTAAGAAATGCTGGAAAACTACCCTGGGCACTCTTTTCCCGCCGCTATGGCGCGGTGCGTGAGATGGGAGCAGGTAAGCGCGACCGCGTGCGTCCGCACCTGGAGCCAGTCTCATCCGCGGAAGTGCTCTGGTACCGTGGGCTGGTGATGCGTGCATTCCTTGACACGCCCGACGGGCCGCAAGAGTTTGCCTATATCCCCGGCGACCTGATCGATCTTATTCCCGGCCATAAGGGAGAACCAACCTCATCGCCTGGTAGAGCGGCTTCCCCTTCGGAGCGTCTCCTCATCCTCCCCTCTGATGACCATATTCTAGACCACACGTGCACACTGCTGAGCGCCCTGCGCATGGGGCTGCCCCTGGATTCCCCGGAATTCACCAATGCCCAATGGGATCTTTCCGAGGAGAGCCCACTCACTCCGCAAAGGTTGCAAGCTGTGCTCTCTGCAGCGGAAGTGATCGATTCGGTTACAGGGTTGCCATTGGTAGAGGCGACTCGGAGACTGCTGGAGCTGACGCGCGGCGAAGCGCTTGCTTTGCTGGCGCGCTCCTGGCAGCATAGTACATCGTTCAACGATCTGCACCTGTTACCTGGTCTGGGATTTGAGGGGGAGTGGCATAACGACCCACTGGGCACCCGCACTGCCATTCTCAAAATACTCAGAGATGTGCCGCCAAAAACCTGGTGGAGCCTGTCATCCTTCACCGCTGCAGTCAAGCAGAAGCAGCCTGATTTCCAACGTCCATCTGGCGATTACGATTCATGGTTCATCCGCGATCAAGCCACCGGCGAGTACCTGCGCGGGTTCGAGCACTGGGAGCAAGTAGACGGTGCCCTAGTACGCTTCCTGGTCTGCGGTCCGTTGCATTGGTTAGGCATTCTCGATCTGGCTGCGCCTGAATCAGGGGCACCGCCTTCTGCCTTCCGGGTTTCCCCCTGGGGAGATGCGCTTCTGAAGGGTGCCGAGCCCAGTGGTCTTGAGGCAGAAGAAGGCTCCTTCCTGCTCAGCTCGGACGCGCGCGTGCGTGTCCCTCGCCTTGCACCCCGGGCTGCACGCTACCAGCTGGCGCGTTTCTGTGTATGGGAGGGCGCCAGAGAGAATGGTTATTCTTATCGCCTGACAGCAGCATCGCTCAATCGCGCCAGTAAGAACGGACTGCGCGTAGGTCATTTGCTCACTCTGTTGAGTAGGTATGCATTACAGGTGCCACCCAGTTTGGCACACGCACTGGAACGCTGGGAAGAAAACGGGAGTGAAGCGAGCCTGAAGCATGCCCTAGTCTTGCGTGTGCGGACACCCGAGATGCTACTATCCTTGATAAAATCCAGCGCAGCACGTTATCTAGGGGACCCGCTTGGCTCAACGGCGATCATGGTCAAAGCCGGGGCTGCCGATAAAGTGCTGGCCGCTCTGGCTGAAATGGGCTACATGGGGGAGATTCAAGATGAGCTATAAAGGAATTTAGGAACGCGAGTAGATTGGGTTTCAAACTCGACAATTGGATCTATTCATTTTCAAAATTATTAGTATAATTGATATACCAGTTGACTAACTGGACTGATTATGATCGATGATTCAAACGATTGGTGATTGACGCCTTTGTTGCGCTTCGCACCAATTTTGAGGGCTGACGCCCATGAGGAATGAGTGATGCATATCCCGTTAGATCGCGACAGCGATATGCCTTTGTACATGCAGATCATCAAGTTCATAAAGGAGCAAATCGAATCAGGTGCTCTCGCGCCAGAATTTCGCCTGCCCTCCACACGCAGCTTGGCCCAGAGCCTGGGAGTGAACCGCATCACAGTAATCAACGCCTACGCCGAGCTGGAAGCCCAAGGACTCGTCTACGGGAAAACCGGCAGCGGGTATTATGTCGACGAGCTCGACCTGGGTCTCTACCGGTCAACCAGCGAGCCTTCCAACAGTACGGATTGGCCGCTGTGGCAGCAATCGCTGCTCAGCCGGGGGTGGACGCCAGTCTCAAGCGAGCTTGACCGATTGTCACACTCCATCGAAAGCTCAGACTTGATCAATTTCTCCTATGGCGTAGGAGAGAGCCGCTTGATCCCAGCGGACGATTTCCGCAAGGCGCTTGTGAGCGTACTGCGAAGGGATGGCGAGGCTGCCCTGGGTTATGGCGACCGCCGGGGTTATGCGCCACTGCGCGAGACAATCTCCCAAATCCTTGCCAGCCAGGGTGTACGGGCGAATCCGGATAATATCCTGATTACCTCAGGCTCTCAACAGGCGGTGGCGTTAGTTGCGCACCTTCTGCTGAGACCCGGCGATGTGGCCTTGGTGGAGAGCCCTTCTTACTCCGGTGTGATCGACCTTTTCCGCTCGATCGATGTGCGCTTGCTTGGTATCCCTGTTGATGAACAAGGCATGCAATTGGACAGAGTGGAAGATGCGCTACGTACTTCGCGACCCAAGCTGATCTATACGATTCCCACTTTCCACAATCCAACCGGGGTATGCATGACCAGCCAGCGACGGCGACAGTTGATCGAGCTTGCAGAGCGCTACGACATCCCAATATTGGAGGATGATTTTGCAGGCGACCTGCGTTACGAAGGACGCATCCAGCCAGCACTCAAGGTGCTGGATCCGGGAGGGCGGGTAATTTATGTGAGCACGTTCTCAAAAATGCTCGCTCCGGGATTGCGCGTGGGCTTCCTGGCTGCTGAAGGTCCCGTTTATGAAAGCCTTGTGGCGTGCAAGCGCGCCAACGATTTGGCGACCTCAAATCTCATCCAGCAGGCGCTACATGAATACATCACTGTAGGGCGCTACCAGGCGCACCTTCGCCGCGCCTGCCAGGTGTATGGGCAGCGGCGGGACGCCATGCTCGCTTCACTGGGAGAGCACATGCCTTCAGGTGTGACCTGGCACAAGCCCCTGGGAGGGCTGTTCGTCTGGCTGAAGCTGCCAGACAACCTCTCCGCCAACGAGCTGTATCCCCTGGCGCTCAAAGAAAAGGTCATCATTACGCCTGGCTCGTACTTCTACCCAGGTGCCCGACACCAGCCATACCTGCGCTTGAATTTTGTCAGCAACCCGGTCGAAATGATCGAAGTAGGTGTCCAACGCCTGGGAGTGGCAGTAAATCGTCTGATGAGCAATGCACAGCTTCCTACCAGCCACGTAAAAGAGCCGGAGGTCAATCGGTCGATGATATGATTTGACCACTTAAGAGACCGATAACTTGCTACAAGTGCCCGGATCACTCTGGGCTTGACTGAAACAAACTATTCCTTTAGTATCTACCGAGCACTAGACAAATTCTGCTACCCACATCAGAAAATCATGACTATGAATGACCCAATTGAAGTCCTGATCACCTTGCCTTTGCCTGAAAGCCTGATCAATCCCTTGGGTGAGCTCTCGCCGCAGCTGAAGTTCACCGTGCAGCAAGCCAGCAAACCGGAGGATATCCTTCCGGACGTTTGGAAGCGCGCTCAAATACTATACACCGCCCGCGTGCTTCCCCACACCGAGCAAGTGCCCAACCTACGTTGGATCCAGTTCCACTGGGCTGGCGTGGATCACATCGTCAACGACCCGCTCCTGCGCAAACAGGACCTGATCGCCACCACGTTGAGCGGGGCAGCAGCAACGCAGGTTGCAGAATACATCGTGATGATGCTGCTCGCCATGGGACACCATATGCCGGAGCTAGTAATTAACCAGAAACGCTCCGATTGGCCGCGTGACCGCTGGGAGCGCTTCATACCGTCGGAGCTGCGCGGCAGCACGGTAGGGCTGGTGGGCTATGGCAGCATTGCACGCCAAACAGCCCGCCTGCTAGTGGGCTTCGGCGCAACAGTGCTAGCAACCAAGCGCGATGTAAAGCATCCTGAAGATTTCGACTTCATTCCCGAGGGCCAGGGCGATCCTGGCGGGGATTTCGTCCATCGCCTATACCCAGCCGAGGCTCTGCGGTCAATGGTGAAAGCCTGCGATTATGTGATTGTTTGCCTCCCAAAATCCACCGGCACGCTACAACTGATCGGTGCTGAGGAGCTGGAAGCAATGAAACCGACAGCCTACCTGATTGACATCTCCCGGGGAGGCATCGTCGACCACACAGCCCTGGTCGCAGCATTAAAAGAGCACAAAATCGGCGGCGCAGCGCTGGATGTATTTCCGGAAGAGCCACTGCCTCCCGACAATCCCCTCTGGAAGCTGCCGAATGTGTTGATCACTCCACACGTCTCAGGGATCACCGCCAAGTACGACGAGCGCGCCATGGAGATGTTTGCCACCAACCTGCAGCGCTATCTCTCGGGTCAACCCCTGTTCAACCGTATTGACCCTGAGCGAGGCTATTGAGATTATTCCATTTAGCTGGAAGCCGGCTTGCACTGACGAGTATTTTTATGAATTGCTTTGATGCAATACTTTTTGATTTAGGGAGTACGTTGATATATTTCGATGGGGAATGGGATACACTGCGCCCCAAGCGAGACGCGGAGCTGTTACGGAGCTTGCGATCGGCAGGTATCACGCTCAACGCTCAGGCTTTCCTGGAGCAATTCAACAAGCAACTGGCGCATTACTATAACGAACGCGACACCGAGTTTATCGAGCAGACCACCGCATACTTGCTACGATCGGTATTGGATGAGTGGGACTATACAAATGTTCCTGATGAAGTCATCAGCCAGACCCTATCTGGATTGTATTCTGTAAGCCAGGCGCACTGGAAAACTGACCCCGAAGCCCACCCGACATTAACTTGGCTTGCAGAGCGGGGCTATCGATTAGGCTTGGTCTCCAATGCTGGCGATGACGCAGATGTGCAAACCTTAGTGGACCAAGCAGGGCTACGGGACTATTTTGAGGTGATCTTGACATCTGCGGCATTGGGTATCCGTAAGCCTAACCCGCGCATCTTTCAAACCGCTCTAGACCAGCTAGACTGCCCCCCCTCTCGTGCTGCCATGGTGGGCGACTCGCTGGGAGCGGATATCCTGGGCGCCAAGAATGCCGGGCTGTTCAGCGTGTGGGTCACGAGGCATGCCGATACTGCAGCCAATCACGCCCACGAGGATACTATCCAGCCAGATGAAGTCATCTCCAGATTAGGAGAGTTGGCTCTTGCGTTAGAGCGGGAATAATTACATATACGGCGATTGGGTATTGGCTTGAGAGAGTATATTGGCCATTATCAACGAGTGGTAACTATATTTCTGACAAAACTAATCTAAACCATCACAATTGACCAGACGCAGCCTCCAACTGCGCGAGAAGTTTTTGGTATTTAGGATCCTGATAGCGACTGAGAAGAAAATCGCTGGCATAATCTGGCAGGCTGGCACCAGCCACGTGGGCCGCAAGCAACTCCCCCCCTGACATAGCAGCCATAATGCCAAAGCCCGATACTGCCCCGAAGAGGTAAGCCCCTTCCACTGGCAGCGGGCATATTAGCGGCCGGTTCTCGCGTGTCTTGCAGTAGTAGCCCCCATCCACCTGGGGCTTGCGCCCCCGGTCAAGGTATACGTTCAAACCAGGGATCATGTGGAGCAAGCCGCGCAAGATCACCTCGGCATAATAAGGATCGAATCTGGGCTCAGGCACAGGCTCCTGAGCGTGCACGTCATATGTCCACAATCCCAGGATGTACGCATTCTCGCCCCTGCCCTCCGGTCGAAAGTGCACTCCCGATGGGAATTCGCCCAACAGCCAACGAGTCTCAGCGGAGCTCTCCAGCTCACCTCTCTCCTCCGCCGTCCACTTCAGATAGACTGGATCGTCCCAAAGCATCAAAGGGACACCGTTTGGTACTACCCCTAGGTGGTCGTTAATGGCTACCTTAGCATGGAGCTCGTTGACCACTGGTAGGTCAACCCCGATCAATCCTGCCGCTTGCTGGATGAATGGGCCTGCAGCGATCACGATATTGCTGGTAGCGATGCGCTGATCTCCGGTGGGCGTCTCAACCTTTACCGAGCGCACACCACCCCCTTCCACACCAACCTGTGTTACCCTTCCGCGCAACAGCTTGACGCCCTTCGCCCGCGCTTGCTGGAGCAGATATGCTCCCAACTGCTGCGCGCTAAGCCAGCCTGCTCGGCGGATGTGCAGCATGGCAACCGCCTGTTGGCTGACAAATGGATAGGTTTTGCGAATTATCTCAGTGTCGAGCACCAGGTCCGCCCCGGTTGGCATGTCCTGGAAGCCATCCACAGTTGAGGGAATGTAATGCGGATCATTTACATGTCCGCGGTGAACTCTCAATGGCCCCGCGCCAAGCCGGGAAATTTCGGCGGCACTGTGCTCATAAGCCTTTGCTCTTTCTGTATCTGCGGTCAGGAACACATACCCACGCCGGTTCAAGCCAAAGTAATTATTACTCTCCAGCGCCAGATCCTCTAATAAGTCAATGCTGCGGTTGATGAACCGCAGCATGGTATCGCCTGGACCCGGCCACCAGTTGCGGTAGCACTCGGTCGATTTATCACTGGTATAGCTCATCGGGTGGCGCTCGTCCACCAGGAGAACGTTCCCAATCCCTTGCTTGACGGCAAGATGGTAAGCCGCCGAGATGCCGCAAATCCCGGCGCCGCACACAATCACATCCGCGGTGAGAGGTGGCATGATCCGTATAGTCTAATCGAAATCAACCCCTTTTCGGTGAATGATTACGGCTGCTCCAAGGTCTCTGGACGTCCTTCTAAAGTAACCTGAATCTCCAGTGCCTCGCCCTCGCGAAGCACGCTCAAGGTCACTTCCTGCCCGGGTGCAGACTCTAAAGCGATATAAATCAGCAAGTCGTCGAATGTGCTCACCGGCTGCCCGTCGATAGCTGTGATGACATCGCCGCCGACCTCCAGCGGGCGACCGTCAACAACTGCCTCACGGTTGGCTCCGCGCAGGCCCGCTTTTGAAGATGGCCCTCCAGAAATCACCTCAGCGATGTAGGCACCTTTATCTACCGGCAGGTCCATAGCCTTGATCAAAGGGGGGTTCAGGCTGCCGCCGCGCACACCCAGCCAAGCCCAGTCATGCTGGCCTTTTTCGATCAGGTCTGGAACAACTAGGCGGATAATGCTCACCGGTATGGCAAAACCAATGCCGAGGTTGCTGCGGGTCGTTCCCCCTGTCTCGATCTGGGCATTGACCCCGATTACCTCGCCGCTCAAGTTGAGCAATGGGCCACCTGAATTACCTGGATTGATGGCCGCGTCGGTCTGGATCGCCTGAGGGATGGTGAAGGGCGTTAGTGCTGGAATGCTTCGACCCAGTGAGCTGATGATGCCGCGGGTGAGCGTACCATCAAGCCCGAAAGGATTGCCGATCGCAACCACCGATTGCCCAACTGCCAGGGATTCCATATCGCCCAAAGGTAGTGGGTCTATGCCCGTTGGCACATCTTCTACCATAAGGACAGCCAGATCACTGTTCAGGTCCTCGCCGAGCAACTGCGCGCTTCGCACCGTGCTATCGGCGAAGGTCACCTCAACCTGCTCAGAGCCATGCACAACATGGGCATTGGTCACAACATGACCACTCGAATCGAAAACAAATCCAGATCCTTGTCCCAATGGCAGCAGAGCGCCTTGTTGCGTTTGAAATACAGTAATGTTGACGACCGCAGGATTCACTCGAGCGTAAAGATCGATGAGAACTTGCTCCTCGTTCGATTCGATAATCGAGACGGATTTCTCTTGCTGCGCTTGTACAGTGACAACTACCTGCGCGGGTTGTTCAGCCACCACCTGCTCGCTACGTGGTGTGAATACCCCGCAAGATAAAGCGATCAAAGGCAGTACCAGTGCCATAAAAAGAAGGGCACGTTTGCCCTGATTAATTCTTGTGTTCATACAAATATTGCCTCCACTAGGCAAGTATAGTCCTCCAAGTTAAATGGATGGTGAGAAAAAGATAGTAATAAGATGATACAGTGCTTGCGGATGCGATCAATGCCCATATTGGACGAGCTCGACCAGGTTGCCTCCCGGGTCGTGGAACATCACCCAGCGGGAGATGGCATCTGATTCCACCCCCCAGGGAAGCGAAACGCTGTGAGACTCAAGCCGCGCGATCGCAGCGTCGAGGTCTTCGACCGTAAATGCTACCAGCGGGAAGCGCTCGGGGACAGCGTCCTCTGCAGGTGACGGGGTGCCTTGCAAAATCACCAGGTAGCTGCCTCCCAGGTCGAAGTGCGGGCGACCGCCATGGTGAGCTACCAGGGGCAGCCCTATCACCTGGCGGTAGAAATAAGCTGTCGCAGGGACGTCCTGCGCCCACAAGCTGATGACTGCAATACGCGCGGTCATGCTGTTCCTCCCTAACCAAAAGCTGCAAATGTTGATGATAAATTGAGTGCGGTAATAATTCGGGTTTTAGACAGGCTCGTTGCTGACTTGGTAAGTATAACCACCTTCGATCACCTCGCCATCTTCGAGCACATTGAGCACATATTGCCCACAGTTGCTTCCTATCAGGTTTTCCTCTACCTCGCCAATGCTTACTATTACATCGTATCCCGCCGCAGATAGCTGGTTTGCCAGCGCGTTGCCACTCTCAGGGTCGTGGGGGTCGACAAAGGAAGCCAGCCCGTTCCGTTTCGCCTGCAAGGTCGGGTTCACTGGAGTGATCTTGACCAGGTAGCGCTTCGGATCGAAATAGTGCAACAACACCTGCTGCTCGATAGGCGCATCGACAGCAAGGGCAAAATTCAGGGTGATCTTGCGGTCACCGGGCTGGTAGAAGCGCTCGCCATATGCCGCCATGCGAGCAAAATCCCACTTCCTAACCGGGATCAAGCGGTCACGCAGGGTTTGGTCGGTGGTATGTAGCGAGAACTGGAATTGAAAGCAGCCGTTGGGGTACAGGCGGTTTTTGATATCGATCAGCCGCTCATAGAACTCATCCGCGCCATGGGGAGCGATCGTTGATATTGAGGGCATCAACCCAGGGGCATGATAGCGATGGGGCAACTGCTCCAGAACTTCAAGCACCGCTGGATTTAGAGCAGGCTCGCCCATTCGTGCGAACTGGATCTTGAATTTACTGGCGGGGATATTCCCATCAGGATACCAGCGATTTACGAGCGCGTCAATTTGGGCGAAAATCTGCTCAGCAGTTGGCTTGCCGCGGTACTGCCCTCCCGCGTCGCAGAACAGGCATCTGACCGGGCATCCAAACAGTGTAGAAACCATCAGAATCCAGCGCTCGTCGCGCGAGTACGGAGGCTGGACCGCCTCGACGAACTCAAGCATGCGCCCTTGGCCGAGATCGGCGATATATACTGTGGCTAGATCGGCACTCCCAGTTGTGGCTACTACCTTCATCTCAAGCTTCTCCTCTACTCTTGATGCGCGCGTAAACCAGCATGGCAGCCCGCAAGCCATCTCCAACGGCGATGGCGGTCTGCCGCAGATGCCCGTTGGTGACATCCCCAATAAATACCACATCGCCTCGCTTTTCAAAGGCTGTCATTCGCTCCGTCTGACCAGGTTGGATAAATTCCATCTGGGGCTGGCGTCCGATTGCAAAGATCAAATGCTCGCAGGAGATGGTTTCTTCTACATCCCCTTGCTGGCAATGCAGGCTCAATCCATTTCCGGATGAACCTTCCTCAATATACTCCAAGCTCAACTCCGGTCGGACAGCAATTCGTTCGCAGGTTTTGACTCTCTCTTCGAGTAGCGGCAAGCAGTGTGTCATCCGCCCTCGGTGAAGTACGGTTACTGTGTTATGGTGAGCGAGATTGAGCGCATAATCAAACGCTGCATCCCCTGCTCCCACAATAGCAACCCGTTCATTTCGGATGTTGAGTATTGGGGCTACCTCACTGTGAACCCGGTCATAGCATTCGGCTGGCACGTTCAATGGAATCGGTTTGGGTTGCGTGCCTGTGGCAATCAGGACAAAACACGGCTTGTATACCTTCCGAGGCGTCTCGACCTTCAGGTATTCATCAACGCCTAGCTGGGTAACTTCATCAAAAGTTACCTTGACGCCGGTCGATTGCATTTGCTTCTCAAAAAGTTGTACCAATTTCGGTCCGGATATGCCCGCTGGAAACCCAGGATAGTTCTCGACCAGGTTGGCATTCCATAATAATCCACCCACACGCACCCTCTCCAGGAGCGTAAAAGGCACGCCCGATCGCTTGAGCTGGATTGCAGCTGCGATTCCTGCCGGTCCCGCGCCGATGATGATGAGATCTTCAGGCTGCATCACGTTGTACCGCGGATACCACTTCATCAATCATCAGTGGTATCGCAAAACCGTGTGACAGGTTTAGCAAGGTCGCCGCATGAAAGGCGGCCGTAAACGTTGCTGTTCCATCGACTGTAAAGAAAACATCAAATCCACGCATAAAGGCCGAGCGCGCTGTGCTCTCACAGCACAGATGGGTCATCACACCGCAGATAACAACCTGGGATATCTCCAAGCGGCGCAGCTCAGGTTCGAGCGACGTCCCAAGGAAGGCGTCATATTGGCTCTTCTCGATAAGCATCCCAGAGGTTACATCCAAGCTCCCAGTGATGGTGCTCAGCGGCGAGCTTTCCTGGATCAGATCTCGCCACCAGACGGCCATGCCTCTCGCATTTTGAGGTGTGTTGAGATGGCGGGTGAAGATCACCGGTAGGTTTCCTTCGGTCCAGACCGATACCAGCTGGCGTATTCCAGGCAGGATTGCAGCCGCGCTGGGGATATAGGCATGGGAGGATGGATCGAGAAAATAATCCTGCATATCCAGGACAAGCAGCGCAGATTTCCCTGGAACGAGCTGTTTCTCGTGCCCAGCACGTCGATTGCCGAGGCTATCCAGGAAAGCTGTGGATTGCTGCAGCAAAGTGCCAGGCGTAAAATATGCTTCTTTATTCACAAAAACAGTATAACAAGCTTGTAACAGGTTGGCTATCTGACGAATGTCACCATAAACCCCCAATTCGGTAAATAAAGGTCATACTTGGAGCAGTTGCCGAGCCAGATCAACAATAAAATCCCGCATGACAACCTTCGCCGCCAGTCTTCTGGGATGCCTCCTTCACCGTAATACGCTCCAGCAATCTGACCGCATATTGCCGCTGTTGTATCTGCATCTTGCCCCAGGTTTGCTGCCGCGAGAATGGCCTCCTCAAAGCTCTGGGTACGGTTAAAACACCACAGTGCGGCCTCCAGGCTTTTGACAACATAGCCGCTACCTTCGATTGACTCGATGGGTTTATCCCGGTACTCCCCACGAGCGATCGCCAGGATCGAGGCAGAAGGTTGGGGGTTGACCTCTTCCCATCCCTGGTTTGCGTCTAGAATCTCGTCTTTTGTATCCCCATGCAACGCCCTGATGAGCATTGCGCCAAAAAGCTGGCTGGCATGGATGCATTCCTGAGCGCCATGTGTGGTGCGTGCGCTATCCCCAGAGTAGCGCACAGCGGCGGCGAAGTCTGGGAAAAAGAACATGGGAACCGGCGCCAGGCGCATGATGCAGCCATTTCCAGCGGATCGCGGGTCGGTAGAGCCACTGTAAGGTTCGCCAATCCTCTGGAAGCGCTGCAGCGCAGCCTGTATGGTCGAGCCGATGTCGAAACAGCGTCCGGTGCTGCTGAGGTAGCCGTCGTCCATCCAGCGGCAATAGCGCTGCATCTGGTCCTGCGGGTCATAGCCGACCTCGACCAGGCTGCTCGCCAGGCACAGCGCCATGCTGGTATCATCTGTCCATTCACCAGGGCGCAGCCTGAACGGCCCGCCGCCGGTCATGCCAGTCACAGGAGGGAACGATCCACGCGGCCGGAACTCGACCGTTGTCCCCACCGCATCGCCACAGGCTAATCCCAGTAAGCAGCCCCGAAAACGCTCCAGTATGTTCACTCTAATGGTCTCTTTTGATCGTTTTTGCCATGCGCTGCCTGGGAGATCTCGTACTGGTACCAGATCTTTCCATCTTCAATAAACTCCTTCTCAAATCGCATGCCCAGTTTTTGAATTACCCTGTGAGAGGTAATGTTCTCTCGCATTGCCCGCGCTACGATGCGCCTGAGACCAAGACCACGAAAACCATGAGACAAGCTAGCACTGCCTGCCTCCGTGGCGTACCCTTTGCCCCAGTGCACTCGAAGCAAGCGAAAACCCAGGTCCACCTCGTCCAACGCCGGACGGTAATTCAGCCCGCAGAAACCGATATATTCACCTGCTTCCTTGAGAAAAACTGACCAGCGCCCGAATCCATCACGGTCGTAGTTCTTGTAATTACGGATAAAATCTTCGGCAGCTGAGACCGAGGCGAATGGTATGTCGCCTGTATAGCGCAGCACTTCTGTGTCAAGGTTCAGCTCGTATAACCCTTGAGCATCCTCAATGGAGAATTCCCTCAGCGTCAAACGTGCGGTCTTGATTATATTTCCCACAGGTAATAAGTATAAGCGGAATTTGCCCTCATCGTTTCAAATGGGAATAGTAAAACTCTTAGTGCAGTGCCCTCCTTAAGTATAGCCATCACGGGACGTAGACCGGCAGGTCCATCACCAGGAACTTGCCCTCCGCAGACTTGATCACTCGATAGTTAAATTTCGATTGCGGCGGCATATCAGTCTCGTCTGCTCCACAACATGGACCTAACACAAAGAGCGAGCCATCCGGATTGTTGAACTCAACAATGAAGGTGAACGCCTCTCCATTCTGATCTTTGAGTGTTGCCGAGCGCACGGTCAGGCATTGCAGCCCGTTCTGCTGGCAACCGCGCTCCCAAAGGATGGCACGGTCATGTGGGTCGACATCCGGGTTCCAGCCGGTGAGTGTCTCATACTCGCCCCCATACAGCGCAGCCGCCTTGGCATAGTCACCCCGGTTGAGCGCTTCGAAGTAGCTTTCGAGCGTCTGGCGGGCTGCATCCCCCTCTTGGACAGCAAATCCACAAGCCGCCAACAATATCACCAAAAGCGGCAGTGCAAAGATCAGTTTCATGGGACCTCCTGTCTATCCGTACCAATCACCCAGACCCTATCTCAACCGGTGTGTGCGGTCATGCGACCGCACACACCCCAATTCGATATATCTGAGACGATTTATTGGTTCACACAGTTCCGCGTGGATGGGAAGTCAATCGCTGACTGCCTGGGAACTTGCAGTATGCAGGTCTATTTGAGGTGCTGGCGCAGCCTGCATACCTTTCATGCCGAACAAGAAGCGCATCACGTTATTCCGGCGGACTGCCACCTCATAAAGCCCCATGATGACCGGGAAGGAGAGCAGGAGAATGAGCAGCCATTTAAGCACATCCTGGATCTGCCACTGGACGATGAAATAGCCGACGCAGAGCAGCACAGTCTGGTGCAGGATGTAGAAGGGCAGCACGGCTTCGTTGGCAAATTTCAGTGCCTGCGATTTGAAGGATAAATGCTGCCTGCCAAAGCCAAGGAAGCTAAAAATCCAGAACCAGGCACTGAAGAAGGCGAGCGTGTCATCCAGCTCTTCACTCAGTGCGGTATAAGCCGGATCTTGGGCATTGATCACCAGGAACAGGAAGGATAGGGTTGATACAATTGCCAGCCCGAAGGATACCCAGCGCAAGCTGCGGATGCGCTCCTGCAAGCGGGCGCTCGAAATCAGGATGAAGCCCGAGAGCAAGAACCACATGTAGAAGGCTAACCCCCAGCCGCCGGGAGCGAGATCAACAAGAAAGCCATTTCCATGATCCTCAATGAGGATCATCGGCAGCGCGAGCAGATACATCGCACCCGGGATCGCCAGGAAACTGCCAAGCCTAGCCAGCACACTCTGCCCACCCTTTGTCTTCAAAAGGCGGAAAATCGGGTAAAGCACCACGATGAACAGGAAGAGGAACATCAGGTACCAGAGGTGCAAGCCATGAAAGGCGAAGTTTCCGGCAGCAGGATCATTTTCAATGTAAACGCCGTGGAAATACTGGGGCAGGAACTGGAAATAAGAGCCACTGAACAGGCCGTGCGTAAGCCGATCCAGGTAGACCTGCAATGAGACATGGGTGAGCGCCCCGACCAACAAGGGCACGATCAGGCGTAGCACCTTATCTTTGAAAAAGCTCACCACCCCGCCTTTATCCATGGCAAAGAACAGGCTGGCGCCAGAGATGACGAAGACAAACGGCATCAACCAGATGGAGGCGAATGTGTTCCATATCTCCACCCAATTGTAAGTGATGGCGTTCTTTACATGCCAGTCTCCTAAATTGAAAAAGCGGGTGGAGTGGTAGACGAAGACGCTCAGGATAGCCAGCACTCGCAGCCAGTCCAGATCGTATCTTCTTTGGATAAGTGTAGATATTGCGTTCATTTGATTTAATCCTTTTTGTTTTCGAATATTTGGATTGCTTGAATAATTTCCGTGACAGGCACGCCCTTCTCAATGAAGAGATCAACTCCTGCTTCGACCGCTTTCTTTCGGGACACTTCATCCCCATGAACGGTTAGAGCAACTATCGCAATGCGTGGAGAAAGCACTTTGATATTCTGTGTGGCTTTGAAGCCATCCATACCTGGCATCTCCAGGTCCATCAAAACTACGTCCGGCTGCAAGGCCAAGACTTGCTCGACTGCCGCTTGTCCATCCCCGGCTTCGCCGACAATCTCGATTGAAGTGCCGAAATCTTCCGCCGCCAGCGGCAAGATGGAGCGCAACTCTCTGCGCACCTGGGGCATATCGTCGACAATCAGCACTCGCAGCGTGTTCATTATGGCGAGGCCTTTCAGGAAAGAAACCAACTGTAGATCGCTTCGAATTCTTCCGCAGCGATATCAGGTATGGGAGCTGTGTTGACGGGGACTTTGGAGAGCGCCTCAAACTGCTCTCCTAATAAATTCGTGTCGTAATCCCCATATCCTTCGACTTCTGAGGCTTTCAGTTGGATGGCGCCCTCCCGCCGAACGACCCAAGGAAAGTTGTGATTCAGTTGGCTGATGTGAGAATTCAGGATCGAGAGATTTGCTAACATGGAATTCCTTCCTCTATTCGCCTTAACTATACAAAAATCCAAGCCACAGCGCATCCGGCGGTGGGTGGGATTCGGTTCGGTCCTAAGGCGTATTTTCTTTTACAGTCTAGAGGGCTGAGTTACATCCCTGGTATTAAGACCAGGAGAGTAAAGTTACTTCTGTGGGGGTCGCATTTGGGAGATCAGCAAGCGAAGCTGTCCAAGCGCTGCGCTGGTCATCTCCTGCAGGCGATCGAGCTGCCCAACGACCTGGGAAGGATTTCTCTCCAGCAGGAGTTGCGCAGCCCGGGTAACCAGTGTGATGCTGAAGATCATCTGGCTGACGGAATCGTGCAGCTCGCGTGCCAGGCGGTTGCGCTCGCGCGCCGCTGCCAGCTCTTCGGACTTGGAGGCCGATTCCTGTAGTTTCTGGTGTGCACCTCGCAAACGGGTAAGCATCAAAAGGCTTTGTTCGTGATCAGTCTGCGCCTGGTAATACAGAATCGTACCGGAGATCATGAACGCCCCGACAGCGATCATCAGCAAGCTGAGCCCCAGCCCAGCAAACAGACCCAAACCTAATATTTGAGTGGCGGTCAGCAAAATAATATACAGTAACACCCAGGCGAGAGCGTACCTACGCGAGAAAGCTCGCACAGTCTGCAAGCTCAACACTATATACAGGATAGGAGAGACATCCATAAAAGGCTGCAGCCTGGTCAGGAGGATCACCAATCCGGTCTGCACCGGAAAGTAAATCAGTCTGTGCCAGGGCAAGCGGGAGGAGAGATATAGCCCAACGCCATAATAAATGGCAAAAAGGCCCACACACAGCATTGCAGGGATTAAGCTCTGGCTACCAAAAAAATCAGCCGCCGCTCGTACTGCAACCACAACCACGAAAAGAGCTCCAAGAATATCGGCACCTCGGTTCTTCATGGATCGCTTAGTTTGAGCCATGCATCCGTCCTTAGGGTTTAGCCTCGATCCGAATACGGGTGCCATGACCCGGATGAGAATCTACTGGAAAGCCTCCAGCCGATCTCGCTGGCTCTGTGCGCCATCTCCGCCAGACCCATATGTCCTGCCTGATTGGCGATTGCCTCTGGGTCGAATCCAGTGCCCTGATCTTCAATTTCGATGAAAGCAGGGCTGGCATCCAGGCATAGCTGTACAGTCGCCTCATGCGTTCCGGCATGTTTAACGACATTGGTGAGCGCCTCACGCACGATACCGAGCAACCCGGCAACGACCGGTTGAGGATAATCCACTTTCGCAGAACATTCCAGGTGGACTTGCAAGCCATCCAATATTCGCCGCTCGTCAACCATGCGCTGGATGGCATTGGGAAGATCCCCATCCGGTGCAGGTCTCGGTTGTAATTGAGCCACCAGCATTTGAATCTCGCTCATGGCGTTGCCAGCCAGCTCCTGGAGGCGGTGGAGCTGGGCATTCACCAGGGTGGTGTCTTTGTCAAATAATAAGCGCGCCGTCTGAGTGGTCAGGTTCATGCTGAATACGGTTTGAGTTACTGAATCGTGCAGCTCGCGCGCCAGATGCAGGCGTTCTCGCTCGACAGCCAGCTCTTCGACCTGATTGGCATATTCCTGCAAGCGTTGGAAAGCATCCTGCAGCTCATCGGTCAGGCGCAAGTTTTCCGCGGGCTGCTTTCGCCTTCTGAATCAAGTCGGCATAGATACCCACCAGGAAGTAGATGCCCATGTAGGCAACCGCCATGACCACATTTTCAAACTCGGCTTCCACAACAAGCCAGGGTATCAACAGCAATGGGAAGCTGAGAATCCAACGCACCCCTATCCGCCTCCCGAAAAGCAGAAATGCATCCAGGCTGACCGGGATGAGCAGAGCCAGGAAAGTATCGGTGCGTGGTGGGACAAGCAATAAGCCAATCACCAGGCTGATCTGGACGAGAAGATAGAGGACCGCAAGCCAACGATGTCCCGTTGATTTGCCCGGTTGGACCTGCCTGACCAACCACGGTTCCGCCGCCAGGATCAGCCCGTAAGGAACGATCAACGCCAGGATAATGCCTCCCGTGGATTCCCCCTCCAGATCCACCAGCGACCGCAGCGAGACCGCTGCCAGGATCAGGTAGAAGGCAAGGGTTCGCATCAGGGCTCGTCTGGCACCAGGTTATGGCGCAAAGCATAAATTGCGGCTTGTGTGCGATCGCCCAGTTGCAGCTTGCTCAGGATGCTGCTGACGTGAGTCTTGACAGTCTTCTCACTGATTACCAATTTTTCAGCAATCTCGTGATTACTCATGCCCGTAGCGATCAAGCGCAACACATCAAGCTCACGTGAGGTGAGCTCGCTGGCAATTGCAGGGAGATCAGGTTGAGGAGTGGTTCCGGGCGGGCGCTTGTCAGCAGCCACCGCCGCCATCAGCTTCTGGGCGATATCCGGGTGGAGCTGGACTTTGCCCTGGTTCGCCTGGCGTACGGCGTGAACGAGCTCGTCGGGGTGGATGTCTTTGAGCAGGTAACCTTGGGCACCGGCGCGAATGGCAGGGAATACCTTGTCGTCTTCGCCGAAACTGGTCAGGATAAGCACGCGCGACTTCGGGCTGCGTTCCAGGATTGCGGATGTGGCTTCAACACCACCCATACGAGGCATCACCAGGTCGAGGAGCACCACATCGGGCTGGAGCTGTCCCGCCAGCTTGACCGCCTCCGTACCATCCTCCCCTTCAGCCACAACCTGCATATCGCCTTGCAGGTCAATGAAGGTGCGCAGTCCCTGTCGCACCACAGCATGATCGTCGACGATCAGGACACGTATCTTGTCAGGTACAGACTTCTCCGCTCCCATCGGCCTGCCTCCTGTAGAACGCTCAACTTTGAAGTATATTATGCATATATTGTATATTAATTCGGAGATTGGAGATATAGGCAGCTTAGACGCACTACAGCTCATAATCCTGGCGCTGTCCGAAACGACGAGAATGCAAGCAAGGTTAGCTTTCAGTTATCAACGGCAAAACCATATCACTTTATTTGCAATCAAAATACCCAAATACTCCAACCATTCTGGCTTCGGTAATAATATTATGCATCTAACGCATCAATAACTCATGGACCAATAGAGGAGGGGATGGCGGGTATAATTATCGAATGCTCAACAATTTTCCAATTTTCAAGATTAAAGGGATATCTATACTTAGATGTCTTCTTGTAATCTCGGTCTGGGAAGCTGTTTGATGGACCTTTTCT